>CAVTPF010000013.1:0-306701 GCA_963736525.1 uncultured Acidimicrobiaceae bacterium | reverse complement strand
CTCATGCCTCCATCCGGCTCTCCTCCGCAGATTTTCGACCGCGCGCTCGTCTATCGGCGGCTCGACCGCGCCTGGGCGCGGGCGCAGCCCGGCGGCCGCGCGGATTTTCTGCTTCTCCGCGCGGCCGAGGAACTGACCGAGCGCCTGGCGCTGGTCAAGCGGCGCTTTGCGCTGGCGGCGGATTTCGGCTCCCCCGGGCCGCACGCCGCCGGGGCGCTCGCGGCCAGCGGCCAGGCCGATCGCGTCGTCCGGCTGGCGCCGACCCTCGCGAGCCTCGGCGCCGGAAAATTCCTCGGCGCGGTCGGGGATATCGAGCGCCTGCCGGCCGGCGACGGCCGCTTCGACCTCGCCGTGTCGCTGCTGGCGATGCAGACCGTCAACGATCTGCCGGGAGCGCTCATCCAGTATCCGCCGCGCGCTGGCCCCCGACGGTCTCCTCATGGCGGCGATGCTCGGCGGCGACACGCTGACCGAGCTGCGCCAGAGTTTCACCATCGCCGAGAGCGAGATTCTCGGCGGCGCGTCGCCGCGCGTCGCGCCCTTCGTCGACGTGCGCGCCCTGGGCTCGCTCGCGCAACGGGCGGGCCTCGCGCTGCCGGTCGTCGACCTCGACCGGGCGACGGTGCGCTACGCCGACCTCTTCGCGCTGCTTGCCGACCTGCGCGCCTTCGGCGGCGCCAATGCGCTTCATGCGCGCAGCCGCAAGCCGTTGCGGCGCGATGTGCTCGCGCGTGCGGGCGAAACCTACGCCGACCGGTTCGCGGATCCGGACGGGCGGCTGCGCGCGACCTTCGACTTTGTTTGGCTCAGCGGCTGGGCGCTGCATGAAAGCCAGCCGAAGCCTCTGCAGCCGGGCTCGGCGACCCATCGGCTCGACGAAGCGCTGAAAACACGCCGCTGACGCCCGCGCGCATTTGCCGCGGCGCCGCGGTTTGACCGGTCTGGTTGCGGCGCTTAAATATTTTTGGTGAATCGGGCGCGTGGGCGAACAGAGGTCCCCCATGGCGGACTGGGACATGATGAGCGAGCCTTTGGCGGCCGGCGAGGCCGCGCCCTCGGAGAAGCGTTCGGACAAGCTCGTTCGCTACATGATCTTCAACTGGGTGCTGGGCGCGCTCCTCGGCGCGCTGTTGGCGACGGCGCTGCTCGTCTTCGACCCATTCGGCCTTCGGCCGCTGATGAACGACAGCGGCATGGGGGCCGAGGCGGTCTTTCTGCTCTATGTCGGGTTCATGGCGACCTTCGGCGGTCTCGTCTGCGCCGCGGCGGTGATGTTCCCGCCGAAGGACGACGATCCGCCGCGCGGCGGCCTGCGCGGCAACGTCATGCCGACGAACTGGGCGCCGCGGCTCGCGTACGCCAGAGCGGCGCGGCGGGTCTGACGCGGAATCTGTAGACGCGGTCGCTGACCGCGTCGGCCGCGATCAACGATCGCAGCTACAAGCTGGCCATTGTAGCCACATGTGGCTACAATGGCCGTATGAAAACGGTGACGATCCGCGAGGCGAAAAATCGCCTGACGGAGCTCGCCCGCGAGGTCGAGCGGGGGGAGACGATTGTCGTCACGCGCAACGGCTCTCCCGTGTTCGAGCTGGCGCCGCACCGTCCGCGCAAGGGTCTTCGTTTCGAAGCGATTGAGGAATTCAAGCGGAAGCGCGGGATCGAAACGATCGTGGCTTTCATCGCCGATGATTTCGACGATCCGCTGCCGGAGGATTTTCTCCTGCGTCCGGCGCCTCATGACCCCCCTCTCCCCATAGCCCGTCTTTAGACGGGCGTTCTTGCGAACGCCCTATGGCGGGAGAGGGGTCGGGGGTGAGGGGTCGGCGCCGTCAGGCGCCTTGATGAGGCGCGCCTGACGGCGCCGACCCCTCACCCGGCCGCTTCGCCGGCCCCCTTCTCCCGCAAGGGGAGAAGGGGGGCGCCAAGCGAGCCAATCAACCGGAAACCTTATGAGGCTTCTCATCGACACCCATGTGCTGCTCGCCCTCCTCGAGGGAGGCGGGAAGCTTGCGAAAAGTCGGCCTGAGCGGATTCCTTCGTGGCGTTGGCCACGCTAGAATCACGCATGACTCACATCGCCGGATTCGGACGTGACCAGCTACTGTTGTTGCCGGTGGCCGTGGACATTTGCCGAGTCGCGTGCAGTAGTCGATATTCCGCCCATGAGTGGTGGCGCATTGAGCGACATAGCGAGTGCGGACATGAGAAAATTGGGGCTGGCACCTGCGCCCCTCGGGGGAGCGTCCCGACCTATGCCATTGGCTTTTCTGGCATTGCCGTGTCTTATCATAGTCTTTCTGATACAATTCAGCACCGCCGAGCTGATAATATTTCATCATACTCGACGTTAATTGACAGACTTGAGCAATGTGAAGGCATTTCGCAACAAGACGATAGGCTTTCCTGTTTTGATGCCGTCGCGAAAGTTATTGCCCCGGTACAGAAGACAGACTCATCGACTTACAAAGAATTCAAAATTGCTGATTT
The DNA here is from genome assembly GCA_963736525.1 of uncultured Acidimicrobiaceae bacterium. Taxonomy (GTDB): domain Bacteria; phylum Actinomycetota; class Acidimicrobiia; order Acidimicrobiales; family RAAP-2; genus Bog-473. The sequence continues at coordinate 304,211 of CAVTPF010000013.1, read as the reverse complement.
AAAAACTGATATTCAGTTATTGAATGGAATTAAGGTTTCTGTAGCTGGACGTGGGTATATGTTAAGTGACGATTTCATTATGTCCGAGGAACGTGGATCAGTTGACATGATTTATGTAAATACGAGTGAGTTACCAAGGGAGGAGCGTCTGACCATTAACAGATCTTGTAGCGGTGGTTGCGTCGTAACTGTAAAGGGTACGGTTGGCAAAATTAGGAACGGGTTCGGTATTTACGCTGACCATATTGAAGTACAGTAGCTTTACCCCCTCGCCCGATCTATTCGTGACGCGGGCTGCTTGTCGGGTTCGGATGGGGCGGGTTGAAGACGAACGCGGTTTGTCGTCCGGTTGTTTTCACCGCATCGAGACCGGCGCCGTTCAACGCGTTGGAGGAAACGGCAAGGCGAAAGGGGCTTTTGCGCCCCGTAGGTCAAGGTCCGCGCGGACCTATAGGGGCCGCTCAACGGAAATTTCGTCCCGCCGGCATCGCGCGCTTCGCCTCGACGGTTTCGAGAGGAAGGCTTGGCGGGCGCGGGTCATCGAGCCGCGGCGTCTGGGCGAAGCGATTGCCCTGCCGCTTCTGCGCCATCGTCAGCTGCGGGCTGCGGACTTCGTCGGCGCGCGCCCTTGTCTCGATGGTTGCGCCGGCTTCCGAGAGAAGGCCAAGCATCGGCGTCAGATCCTCCATGCGGTCGGCGACGATGTGGATGACGCCCTGCTCGCTCTGCAGCTTGCCGGTGACGGCGACGAAGCGCGCGCCGAGCACGATCGCGCGCAGCCGCTCGAACGCCTTCGGCCAGACGATGACGTTGGCGACGCCCGTCTCGTCCTCGAGCGTCATGAAGATGACGCCCTTGGCGGTGCCGGGCCGCTGCCGCACCAAGACGAGGCCCGCGACCGTGACGCGCTCGCCGTTCCTGACCGAGGGAAGCGCGTCGGAGCGCAAAATTCCGCGCGCGACAAGGCGGGCGCGCATGAACGAGGTCGGGTGGGCCTTCAGCGAGAGCGACAGGCGCCGGTAGTCCTCGACCACATGCGCGCCGAGCGGCATCGGCGGCAGTTTCGCGTCGGGCTCGGTTGCGCGCGTAGGTCCCGAGGCGGCGAACAGCGGCAGATCGTCCTGGTCGCCGACCCGGTCGAGGCCGCGCACCGCCCATAAGGCCTGGCGCCGGTCGAGACCGAGCGAGCGGAAGGCGTCGGCGTCGGCGAGTTTTTCCAGGACCGCGGGCGTGAGGCCGCTCCTGAGCCAGAGGTCGCGCACGGAGTCGTAGCCCTGCCCCCGCCGCTCGACGAGCCGGCGCATGTCGTCCTCCCGGACGCCGACGATCTGTCTGAGACCCAGCCGCACGGCGTGGGTCGCGCGGATGGCGTCGATCATCGAGGCGTGGCGGGGGTGGATCCCCTCACCCCGAACCCCTCTCCCGCAAGCGGGAGAGGGGGGATCCCTTCTCCCGCTTGCGGGAGAAGGTGGCGCGAAGCGCCGGATGAGGGCTCGGCGCCCATACCCTCACCCCCATCCCCTCTCCCGCGTGCGGGAGAGGGGGGCTCCAGCGTGCAGTCCCAGTCCGACAGGTTCACGTCGACCTCGCTGACCTCGACCCCGTGCTCGCGCGCGTCGCGCACGAGCTGGGCAGGCGCGTAGAAGCCGAGCGGCTGGGAATTGAGCATCGCGGCGGCGAAGACGTCGGGGTAGCGGCATTTCATCCAGCACGAGGCGTAGACCAGGAGCGCAAAACTCGCGGCGTGGCTCTCGGGAAACCCGTATTCGCCAAAACCCTCGATCTGGCGGAAGCAGCGCTCGGCGAAATCGCGGTCGTAGCCCTTGGCCGCCATGCCTTCGATCATCTTGTCCCGGAAAGTCTGGATCGTCCCGACCCGGCGGAAGGTCGCCATGGCGCGGCGCAGCCGGTCGGCCTCCGAGGGCGTGAAGCCGGCGACGATGGCGATTTTCATCGCCTGCTCCTGGAAGAGCGGCACGCCGAGGGTCTTCTTCAACACCGCCTCGAGCTCGCGCGAAGGATAGACGACGTCCTCGAGCCCCTGCCGGCGGCGCAGGTAGGGATGCACCATGTCGCCCTGGATCGGACCGGGGCGCACGATCGCCACCTCGATGACGAGATCGTAGAATTTTTCGGGTTTCAGCCGCGGGAGCATCGACATCTGCGCGCGGCTCTCGATCTGGAAGACGCCGATCGTGTCGGCGCGCTGGATCATGGCGTAGACTTGAGGCTCCTCCGACGGGATGGTCGCCAGCGTCAGCCGCTCGCCGTAATGCTGCTTCAGGAGATCGAGGCCCTTCGACAGCGCCGTCAGCATGCCGAGCGCGAGCACGTCGATCTTGAGCAGGCCCAGCGCGTCGAGATCGTCCTTGTCCCATTCGATGGTGGTGCGCTCCTCCATCGCCGCGTTCATGATCGGCGCGACTTCGTCGAGCCGGTCGCGGGTGATGACGAAGCCGCCGCTGTGCTGGGTGAGGTGGCGCGGAAAGCCGGTCAGCTCCCCGGCCATTTTGAGCGCGAGCGCGAGCGCGAGCGACGGATCGGCAGGATCGAGCCCGGCGGCGCGCACACGGGTCCCGTCGAGCGGCGTCGAGCCGTGGCCCCAGGCGGTCCCGTTGAGCGCCGCGATGACATCGTCCGAGAGGCCGAAGACTTTTGCCGTCTCGCGGATCGCCGAGCGCGTGCGATAGGTCGTGACCGCGGCGGCCAGCCCGGCGCGCTCGCGCCCGTAGCGCTGATAGATATACTGGATCACCTCCTCGCGCCGCTCGTGCTCGAAGTCGACGTCGATGTCGGGCGGCTCGTTGCGCTCGGGCGAGACGAAGCGCTCGAACAGGAGATCGAAGCGCGCCGGATCGACCTCGGTGATCCCGAGGCAGAAGCAGACCGCGGAATTCGCCGCCGAGCCGCGGCCCTGGCACAGGATCCCGCGCGTGCGGGCGAAGCGCACGATGTCGTGCACGGTGAGAAAGTAGGGCGCGTAGTCGAGCGAGGCGATCAGCGCGAGCTCGTGGGCGAGCGCCTCGCGCGTCCGCTCCGGAACGCCCTCGGGATAGCGCGCGCGGGCGCCCTCGAGAGCGAAGGCTTCGAGCGCGGCCTGGGGCGTCGGAAAACCCTCGCGCAGCTCTTCGGGATAGCAGTGCGCCAGTTCGTCGAGGCTGAAGGCGAGGCCGTCGAGGAAGCGGATCGTCTCCTCGACCGCCGCCGGCGTCTCCGCGAAGAGCCGCGCCATTTCGCTCGGAGATTTCAGATGGCGCTCGGCGTTGGCCTGGGTGAGGCGCCCGGCGGCCTCCAGCGTCACGCCTTCGCGGATGCAGGCGACGACGTCGGCGAGCGCGCGCCGCCCGGGCGCATGCATCAGCGCGTCGTTGGTCGCAAGAAGCGGCGCGCCGATTGTTTTCGCCAGCGCCGCCCGCTTGGCCAGCCCCGTGCGCATGTCCTCGCCGTAGGTGAGACTCGCGCCGATCCAAAGGCGCGGGCCGAAGGCTTCGCGGAGGAGGGGGAGCGTCCCCCTCTCCCCATAGCCCGTTGTCAGACGGGTGTCCTTACAGACGCCCTTTGGCGGGAGAGGGGTCAGGGGTGAGGGGTTCGCGCCGCGAGGCGCTTGCGCCCCGAACCCCTCATCCGGCGCTTCGCGCCCCCTTCTCCCGCAAGGGGAGAAGGGGGCGCCCGACGCCTGCTCCATCACCACAACCTGCAGCCCCTCGCCATGCTCCAGCACATCCTCGACTGTCAGCCGGCATTCGCCCTTGGGGGCGCGCAAATTTCCCGCCGTGAGAATCCGGCAGAGCCGGCCGTAGGCGGCGCGATCCTTCGGATAGGCGATGAGGTCCGGCGTCCCGTCGTCGAAGGCGAGCCGCGCGCCGGGCACGACGCGCATGCCCGCGAGCGCCGCCCTGTTCTCGCGCGCGAAAACATGCGCGCGCACGACGCCGGCGAGCGTGTTGCGGTCGGCGATCCCGATCCCGGCCAGCTCCAGCTCGGCCGCGCGCGCGACCATCTCCTCCGGATGCGAGGCCCCGCGCAAAAACGAAAAATTCGTCATCCCCGCCAGCTCGGCGAAGCGAGGCTCGAGGCGGATCACCCGAACACCCCGTGCACGAACCATTTCGCCCTTTGCGTCTCGCGGCCCCAGAGGCCTTCGCGGTAGAGCCAGAAGCGGCGGCCTTCAGAATCCTCGGCGCGGAAATAGTCGCGCGTCGGCGCGTCGGGGCGGCGCCACCAGGGGGCGGCGATGCGCTCGGGGCCCTCGATGGCGGCGACGTCGTGCAGCACGCGTCGCCAGCGGAAGCGGAGCGGCGGCCCGTCGGGCACTTCGGCGAGCGCGTCGATCGGCTCGGGGCGGACGAAGAGCCGCAACGGCCGCGCCGGCGCTATGTTTGATCCGTCATTGCGAGCGAAGCGAAGCAATCCAGGAGCCGGCGCTCCCGACTTCTGGATTGCTTCGTCGCTCCGCTCCTCGCAATGACGACTTCCCTCCCCGCGCCTGCGCGCATCTCCGAGCGTCGCCGGCGCGGCCGCCTCGGCCTGTTCGGGCAGATGGGCTTCGACGAGCTCGCGCCGCGTCACCGCGCGCGCCCCCAATCTTGCGCTGAGCCGATCGATGAGGTCGGCGAGCGCCCGGGCGCGCTCGGCCTCGTGAGCGCGCTCGAGCTCGGCTTGAGACGGCGCGAGCGGCTCGGCCGCAAGACACGCAAGGCGCATGAGGTCGACGCCGAAGCCCGCGTCGATCGCGTCCTCGTCAGGGCTTGCGAGCCGCTCGGCGAAGAGGCGCGCGATGGCGCGCGCTTCGTTGAGCGGCCGTCCGGCGCCGACCCGGATGCGGCGCACGTCGCCGTCGACCCGGAAGAGGCTGAGCTCGACCGCCCTCGCCCCCTTCGCCTGACGTTCGAGCAGCACCACGAGGTCGTCGGCGAGCTTGCGTAAAGAGACCTCGATCGCCTCGACCGTCTCAACGGGCGAGGCGAACCGCCGCTCGGCGCAGAAATCGGGCGGAGGAAAGCGCGGCGCGATCGAGGCGCGCTGCAAACCTTTCAGTTCATCGAGCCGCGCCATCGGCGTCGCCCCGAACCGCGCGGCGATCGGCGCGCGGGGGCGCAAAGCGATGTCGCCGATGCGCCTCAAGCCCGCGCGCGCCATGTCGGCGACGGTTTTTTCGTCGAGGCCGAGGGCGGCGAGCGGCAGGTCGTGAAAGAGTTTGGCGAAGGCCTTGTCGCTCAAATCCTCGGGCGCGATCGTCTGGGCCGAGAACCGCGCCAGCGCCCAGGCCGCGCGCGGATTGCCGGCGACGCCGGCTGCGGCCGAAATCCCGAATGCGGCGAGGCGCTTCAGGCCCTCCTCGACGAGCGCCGCCTCGCCTTCGAAAAGATGCGCGACGCCGGAAATGTCGAGCATCAAGCCGTCGCGTCCGTCCAAGGCGGCGAGCGGGGTGAAGCGCGAGCACCAGTCGCAGAGCCGCTCCAGGAGCCGCGCCTCCTCGGCGGGCTCGGCCTCCACCGCGACGAGGGCGGGATGGCGCGCGCGCGCGTCGGCGAGCGAGAGGCCGACCGTCAGCCCCAGCCGCGCCGCGTTCGCGTCCACGCAGACGAGGCGCTCGGCGTTATTGACCTTGGCGACCGCCGCGAGCGGCGCCGCCCGGTCAATTCCGTTGAGCCGCCGGGCGCGGTCCGTCGCCAGGCGCGGCAGCCAGAGAGAGAGAAATCGCCGGGTCGTCAAAGGTTCTCTCCTCGCTTCGCCATTCGAGCCTCACCGCGCCCTGTAGCCGCGCTCCATAGCCCGTCGATAGACAGGCGTCCTTCCGGACGCCCTTTGGAGCGCGGCCGACGCGGTCATCGACCGCGTCACCAGGGCGCCGACGCGGTCATCGACCGCGTCACCAGAGGCGCTCAGGCGCGCCTTGACGAGCCGCGCCGCGCAGGCGAAGGGGCCGGGCAGGTCCCGGCCAGCCGCCGCCGGAAGTCTTGCGCTCGGCAGAGCGGCGATCTCGAACCGCGTGTCGGCGGCGCTCGAGAGCCGCTCCGCCTGGCCGTAGGCGCTCGCCAGCACGAGCAGCGCCGGCGTCCGCCCTTTGCGGGCGGCGAGCAGCAGGCGGCGGGAGGCCGCGAGGCTGTAGCCTTTCAGGTTCCAGATCTCGCCGACGACCGCGGCCGGCCCGCCGGATTTCAGCGCTTCCTCCATCGCCCAGAAGGCTGCGCCGGCGTCGGGCGCGGTCACGAACACGAGACGGCTCAAGGGGAGCCCGTGCGCGACAAGGCCAGGCCCATAGAGCGCGCCCGCCTCGCAGGATCCGAAGCCTTCGCCGATCAGGAGCCCCGCCGACGGCCGCTCGGCCAAAAACCCCGCGGCGAGCGCGAGCGCAAACCCCATCGCCGCCGCCCCGTCCATGGGGCTCGCCGGGGCGATCTCATGCAGGGCGTCGTCCGCGAGGCCGCCGCCGAGGGCCGGATCGAGCGCGCGCGTGAGGGAGAGGCGCCGCGGGGCGCGCTCGCTTTGGCCCGCTTGAGCCTCGATGTGAGCGACGGCGCGCCGCAAACGCGCCACATCCGCCCTGCCGCCCGGCGACATTCGGTCCGCGCTCTTCTTTGTTCCATATTTGTTCTTGTTTTGAACCCAAGCGGGGCGAGAGTCAAGGGCGGTCGGAAGCGGGTAGTGTCTCAGTTTGCATTCAAACTGAGGCACTACCCGGAAGCCGCGCGCCCAGGCGCCAGCGATCAGCTGATCGGCCGTTAGGCGCCATATGGCGATCATGGCGATCGCCGGGCAATCCCGCGTCCGATTTGCGCTACCTCTTGTTGTCATTACGTGAAACTCCGCCGACGCTTTGAATTGCCGACTTTGAATTCGCTGATGCGTTAAAATTCGCACAACGCTTTACTTCATCGCTCAACGCTATAACCTCTGCCTATGGCCGATTCTCGCTCCCGCGAACGAACACTCAAGGGGAAAGTGAATGCGTTCGACCTCCATTCTCCCAATCTTCCGGTTGGCGGCGACAGCGCTGATGGTCGCCTTCCTGGCGCATGGCTCCGCACACGCCGCGCAGACAGCGCCAGGGAAAGGGCCGGGCACGACGGGAACTGGGCCGGGCACGACGGGGACAGGAACCGGCACGACGGGAACTGGAACCGGCACAACCGGAACTGGGACGGGCACAACGGGAACCGGGACGGGCACAACGGGAACCGGGACGACCGGGCACTCAACGGGCAGAGGTACGGCGCCTGCTCCCGCTCCTGCCCCCGCCCCAGCGCCTGCGCCCGCGGGACACGGGCCCGACGCACTGCTGCCGTCGTCGCCTGCCCCTGCCTCGACATGCGGCGCCGGCCTGACGCTCGAGGCGCCGGCGGCCGACGAGAACGCGACCGAGGCAGTCGGGAGACTGTCCGAGGCCACGCAAACCTACATTAAGGAATGCTCGTGCGACACGCAGCAGTGCATCGCCGACGCGCTCGACGAATACGCCAAGGCCCTCGCCGTCGTCGCGCCGCGCCTGCCGAAGCCCTTGCGCAATCTGCCGAGAATCGTCGCCGAGGCCGCTCGCCACGTTCGCGTCGCCAAGACCAAGGCGGAGGCGGTCGCGGCCCTGGATCGGGCGATCGCCGCCGTTCACAAGAATATTACGCTGGTTCTCTCGGAGGACGTCGCAACGCAGGAAAGCGAGAGGCGAAGCCGCGATCTCGTGGCCGGCACGCTGAACGTCGCGAGCGTCGAGCTCGTCAACTCGGGCGGGCTCTAGCGGAGGTCCGGCTCGTTGAGGATCGCGCTTTTCCCGGACGCCCGGGCGCCGTCCAAGGCGCGCCGCAAGCGAGCGGCGGCGAGGGCGCCCTTTGCCGCCTCGAGCGACCCTCGGCTCGCCGCGCAGCGCGAGATCCGGCGCCTGGCCCGCTGCTTCGCGGCCCCGCTCCTCGTCGCCGTCGCGCTGGCGTTCGCGACTCTGCCGGCGCTGGCGGACGGCCGCTTCGCGCTCATCATCGGCAACGGCGCCTATACCGGCGTCCCGGCGCTCGCCAATCCGCCCAACGACGCCCGGGATGTCGCTGCGGCATTGAAGTCGCTGGGCTTCAAGGTCACGCTCGGGATCGACCTCGATGAGGCCGCCATGCGCCGCGCCATCGCCGAATTCGCCGCCGAGGCGGCCGATGCGGACGCGTCGCTCCTCTACTACGCCGGACACGGCCTTCAGCTCGCCGGGCGCAACTATCTGATCCCCGTCGGCGCGCAACTGCGCACGGTCGACGACATCGCGACCCGGACGATCCCGCTCGACCCGGTGCTCGCCGAACTGGGCACAGGCAAAGGAAGCCACCTCGTGTTTCTCGACGCGTGCCGGAACAATCCGTTCGCCGGCGCGGGCGTCGTGCTGCCGTCGGGGGGGCTTGCGCGCGTCGGCAAGCTGCCGGGGTTCTTCATCGCCTTCGCGACCCAGCCCGACAACGTCGCCTTCGACGGCGGTGGCCGCAACAGCCCCTTCGCGACCGCGCTGCTCGGGCATCTGGCGACTCCGGGAGCCGACATCTCCAGCATGATGATCGCCGTCCGCAACGACGTCTTCGCCGCGACCGGCGGACAGCAAATCCCGGCCGACGAGTCGCTGCTGACCCGCCAGTTCTATTTCGCCGGGAGCGCCGACGACCGAGGAATCGCCGGAGACCCAGTTGTGGCGCCTCGCGGGCAAGGACCGCGATCCCAATCTGCTCACGGCTTATCTCGACCGCTACCCTGAAGGACCTCACGCCGCCGACGTCCGCTCTCTTCTGTCGCAAGCGGGGAAGGCCGCCGCAACGCCCCCGCCGGCTCAGGGCGGCGTCGAGGATCTCCTCTGGTCGCTCGCCCGCAGCGGCCGGCAGGCGCGCCTGGCCGAGCTCTATCTCGCCCGCTATCCGAACGGTTCGCACGCCGAGGACGCGAAGGCGCTGATCGCAAGCCTGCGCGCCGCCGAGGAAACGTCCTCGTCGCCCGAACTCGTCTGCGAGCGTCTGGCTGCGCATCCGCACGATGCGACCGCAAGCGTGCACGGCGTCGAGATGGACGATCTGATGAAGAACGCCGAAGAAGCGATCGAAATGTGCCGTCAGGCGGCGAACGCGCATCGGGAGGCTGCCCACTACACCGCATTGCTCGCGCGCGCGACCTTTGCGGCGGGACGCTACGACGAAGCCCTGGCCCTCTACAGAAAGGCCGCCGATGCGAATGACGCCCGCGCCATGGTCAGCCTCGGCCTGATGCTCGAAACCGGCGACCACGCGCCGAAGGATCTCAAGGCGGCCTACGCGCTCTATGAGAAGGCGGCCGAGCGCGGCAGCGCCGACGGCGCCATCGATCTCGCGGTCGCGCTCGTCAGCGGAAAGGGCGCCGCGTTGCACGAGGGCTCCGGTGTCGGTCGTGCCCCCCTCGACGACGGCGCCGCCTGAGCGCGCACGGCGTCGTGCGTCTGTTCGTGGCCGCGTGGCCCGACGACCCCACCCGCGATCGCCTGGCCGCGCTGGACCTCGGCCGGGCCAAGAACCTGCGCCTGGTCGGGCCCACGCGTTGGCATGTCACGCTGCGCTTCCTGGGCGACGTGGCGGAGGAGCAGCTGGGCCCGCTTGCCGACGCGCTGGTGGCCTCCGCCGCGTCCCAGCCGGGGCCTGTCGAGTGCCGGCTCGGCCCGGTGACGGGCTGGTTCACGGGGGTGCGGGTGCTCCAGCTCCCCGCCACGGGCCTCGACGGGCTGGCCGACGCCGTGCGGTCCGGCACTGTCCCGGTGGTGCCCGAGCCGGCACAGGGCGAACCGCCCTTCAACGGCCACCTCACCTTGGCCCGGGCCAAGGGGCGGTTGGGTGCCGCCGCCCAGGCCGAGCTGGCCGGGATCCCCTTCGTGGCCGCTTTCCCCGTCCAGCACGTCGACCTGGTGGCCTCGAAGCCCTCACCGAGCGGGCACGTCTACTCCACGCTCATCCGGGCCCGGCTCGGATCGGCTTGAGCGCGGCCATCGGCTCGACCGTCTCCCCCGGGGAATGATTTCGATCCGTATATGGATCCTTCCAAAACGGAGGAAGTAAAAGAAGGATACTTCTAATAGCCCTCTGTAACTTTGGCAATTCCGGAAGGATACATATACACTTTCGGAGCGACCCCCCGGGGTGAGGAGATGACGCCGAGCAGGGTCGCTGAGCAGGGCCGCCGAGCTGTGCTGCTCTGCCGAGCTGAGCCTGGGCCCCGCTCGCCCGGCGCCGGCTCAAGCGGACTGGCCGGTCAGGAACTCCGTGATCGCCTGCGCCATGGCAGCGGCGGCCGCCTGCTGGAAGGACGGGGTGACGAGCAGGGCAGCGTCGGTCGCGTTGCGCATGTTGCCGCACTCGATGAGCACCTTCGGCACCGTGGTGAGGTTCAGCCCGGCCAGGTCGTTGCGCGGGAGCAGGCCGTCGACGCCGTCGTAGTCGCTGACCGGCATCGGCGTGCCGGCTAGGAAGGCGGCGCGCAGCACCGAGGCGAAGGCGGCTGAGGACGCGATCACGGCGTCGTTGGGACCGTCCGCCACTGGTTCGAGGATGGTGAAGCCGCGCCCGGCCGGCGGCCCACCATCGGCGTGGATGTCGACGGCGACGTCCGCGTGGGCGTTGTTGATGATGGCCGCCCGCGTCGTGACACACGGTCCCACGCCGTCGTTGCTGGGGCGGGTCAGCACGACGGTGGCGCCCTCTGCTGCGAGGTCGGACTCGAGGTAGGTCGCGACGTTGAAGTTGTACTGGGCCTCGGTATAGCCGCTGTCGGTCGCCGTGCCCGTCGTGTCGCACGGCTCGTACCCCGTGCCGTTGAACACGGGTTGGTCGATCACCGCCGGCGCGCTCCCGTTCAACCCGTCGTGGCCTGGGTCGATGCCCACCACCTTGCCGGCCAGCGGCTCGGATCCCACGGCGAGCCAGTACCCGGAGCCGCCCGGGGTGGCCGCCATGGCGACGACGGGTCCGGGCGGAGGCCTCCCTCCGAGGGAGCCGAAATAGGGGGCGCCGCCGTAGCTGAAGATCCCGCCGTCGCGGGCCACCAGCCAGTAGCCCCCGCCGGGACCCGCTGCCATGCCGACGATGGGGGCGTTGAGCGCCAGAGAGCCGGTCGAGCCGGAGAACATCGCATCGCCATAGGTGAAGATGCCCCCGTCGCGGGCCACGAGCCAGTACCCTTTGCCACCCGGCGTGGCCGCCATGCCCACGACCGGCGCGTTGAGCGCGAGGGAGCCGGCCGAACCGAAGAAGCGGGCGTCGCCATAGGCGAAGATGCCCCCGTCGGCGGCCACGAGCCAGTACCCCCCGCCGTCGTGAGTCGCCGCCATGCCCACCACCGGTGCGTTGAGCGCGAGGGAGCCGGCCGAACCGAAGAAGCGGGCGTCGCCATAGGCGAAGATGCCCCCGTCGCGGGCCACGAGCCAGTACCCGTTGCCACCCGGCGTGGCCGCCATGCCCACGATCGGCGCGTTGAGCACCAGGGAGCCGGCCGACCCGAAGAAGCCGGCGTTGCCGTAGCTGAAGATGCCCCCGTCGGACGCCACCAGCCAGTACCCACCGCCGTCGGGCGTCGTCGCCATGCCCACGATCGGCGCGTTGGGGTTCGCCACCGCGTTGGCGCCCACGGCAGTCGTGCCGAACGGCACCACCGAGTTGGGTGGGGGAGGGGTTGGCGACGCCGAAACCGGCACCGCCGCGAGCCCGGAGGCCGCCACCGCCGAGAGGGCGAGCACCGCCGCCAGCGACGCCCGAGCCGGTCCGGTGCCGCGGTCACCCCGTGCACCCGTTGATGGCGTCGATGAGCTGGCGTAACCGGGCGTAGTGGAAACGGTCGAAGCGGAAGGCAAGCCGGGGGAGCTCGGGGTGGTCGTCGCGCTCGGGCGGGAACGGGCCGGCGGTGCGGATGCTCCCGCGCACAACGATGTCGGCGAAGCGTCGGTTGAGCTCGGCCAGTTCGGCCTTGCTCGCTTGCTTCTGGAGGCGTAGGACCAGCAGGTCGCCCACCCAGCGGCACGAGTGGTAGTTGCGGTAGAAGCCGAGGGCCTCCTGGGCCGCCTCCTCCATCGTATTGGTGACCTTGAAGAGGGCCCGGTCCTCGGGCGAGACCCAGCCCGCCGCGATGGCCTCGTCCTCGACGAAGCGGAGCCAGGCGTGCCAGTAGGTGCCGCCCGGCGTCTCGATCAGGACCACCGGCGCCGGCTCCGCCTTGCCGGTCTGGAGCAACGTCAGCAGCTCGAAGGCCTCGTCCTGGGTCCCGAAGCCACCCGGGAGCACGGCATAGGCGTGCGACTCCTTGATCAACATGAGCTTGCGGGTGAAGAAGTAGCGCATCTCGACCAGCTTGGGATCCTGCGCGATGAAGGCGTTGGCGTCCCCTTCGTGGGGGAGCCGGATGTTCACCCCGAAGGCGTGGTCCCGCCCCGCACCCTCGAGGCCTGCCGCCATGATGCCGGGCCCCGCCCCCGTCACCACCATCCAGTCGGCCGCAGCGAGCCGCGCCGCCAGGTCGCGGGCGAGGACGTAGACGGGGTCCTCCGGCTTGGTCCGCGCCGAGCCGAACATGGTGATCTTGCGGATGTGCCGGTAGGGCCGGAAGACACGGAACGCTTCGGCCATCTCGGCCAGCGCAGCCTTGGCGATCTTCAGGTCGCCCACCGACGTGCCCTCGCGCGCCATGTCCCACAGCGTGCCGATCATGCCGTCGAGCTCCCGGGCCTGACCCGGGGAGAGCGAATGGTTCTCGAAGAGGACCTCGAACGCGCTCAGCCGCGCCGCCGCCTCGGCATCGGCATCGGCGACGTCGCTCACGCGCCCGCCGACGCCCCCGCCGACGCCCCCGCCGACGCCCCCGCCGACGCCCCCGCCGACGCCCCCGCCAGTGCGTACAGCGTGGAGCGCTGCACGAGCGGTCGTTTGAGCGGCGCCACGATGGCCTCGAGCTCTTCGACGCCCATCCTCTGGCCGTGCTGTGCGCCCGCCGCCCGGGAGATGTTCTCGTCCATCAGCGTGCCCCCCAGGTCGTTGGCCCCGGCGCGCAGCACCTGGCGGACCCCCGCCGCGCCCATCTTGACCCAGCTGACCTGGATGTTGTCGATGTCACCGGCGTAGGCGATGCGCGCCACCGCGTGCATGAGCAGGGACTCGCGGAAGGTCGGCCCCCGCCGGGCCTTGCGCTGGAGGTAGATCGGGGTGGCCATGTGGACGAAGGGCAGCGGCACGAACTCGGTGAACCCCCCGGTCTCGCGCTGCAGGGCCCGGGTCCGCACGATGTGGCGGGCCCAGCTGATCGGCTGCTCCACCGAGCCGAACATGATCGTGATGTTGGAGCGCAGGCCCACCGAGTGGGCGGTGCGGTGCGCCTCCAGCCACTCGTCCGTGGAGATCTTGTCGGGGCAGATGAGGGCGCGCACCTCGTCGTCGAGGATCTCCGCCGCCGTGCCCGGGAGGGTCTTGAGCCCCGCCTCGCGCAGCCGCGTGAGGTACTCGGCGAGCGGGACACCCGAGCGCCGCGCCCCCTCGGTGACCTCGAGCGCGGTGAAGCCGTGGATGTGGATGGTCGCCGAGCCGGCCCGCACCGCCTCGAGCACGTGGAGGTAGTAGTCGCCGTCGAAGTCGGGGTGGATGCCGCCCTGCAGGCACACCTCCGTGGCGCCCTCGGCCTCCGCCTCGGCCACCCGCCGGGTGACCTCGTCGAGCTCGAGCAGGTAGGGGGCGCCGCGCAGGTTCAGCGACAGCGGGCCCTTGGAGAACGCACAGAAGCGGCACTTGAACGTGCACACGTTGGTGTAGTTGATGTTGCGGTTGCGGACGTAGGTGACGGCGTCGCCCACCGTCCGGCGGCGCAGGTCGTCGGCCACCTCGGCCACCATGCGCACCTCCGCGCCCCGGGCGCCGAAGAGGCTGACGATCTCGGCCGCGCCCACCTCCTGGCCCAGGGCCACCCCCGCCAACACCTCGGCCACCGCGCCACCGCGCCCGGCGGCGCGGTGCGCCGGCGGCCCGTCGAGCAGGTCGGGCGGGGGCGCGTCTCCCCCCGAGCACCACGACGCGTCACGGGCCAGCCCCTCGGCGTCGGAGCCGTCGAGGACCGGGAAGCGCAGCGCCGGGTCGAGCCAGCGCGCCGGGTCCAGGGCGAAGGAGGGGTACACCGTCAGGCGGGGTGCCAGCACGTGGCCGGCCGCCTCGGTCGCGTCCCGCAGCACGTCGAGTGCCGGCCAGGCCCGCTCGGGGTTGACGTGGTCGGCCGTGACGGGCGACACGCCACCCCAGTCGTCGATGCCGGCATCGAGCAGGGACGCCAGGTCGTCGGAGAGGTTCGGGGGCGCCTGGACGTGGATCTCGGGGGGCAGCACGAGGCGGGCCGCCGCGACGGCCCAGACGAGGTCCCCGGGCGGGCAAGGCTCGGCCCGCGCCATCGCCGTCCCCGGCTTGGGGAGGAAGTTCTGGACGATGACCTCTTGCACGTGGCCGTGGCGGGCGTGCGACGCCGCGATGGCGCGCAGGGCCGCCAGCTGCCCGAGCCGGTCGTCGCCGATGCCGACCAGGATGCCGGTGGTGAACGGGATGGCGAGCTCGCCCGCCGCCTCCAGGGTGGCCAGCCGGCGCCCCGGCTCCTTGTCGGGTGCGCCGCGGTGCGCCGCCAGCCCCTCGGCCAGTGACTCGAGCATCATCCCCTGGCTGGCCGAGACCTCGCGCAGCCGCGCCAGCTCGTCGGCGAACAATGCGCCGGCGTTGGCGTGGGGGAGCAGGCCCGTCTCCTCCACGACGAGACGGCACACGGCCGCGAGATAGTCCACCGTCGACGCATAGCCCTGCGCGCCCAGCCAGTCGCGCGCCACCGGGTAGCGCAGCTCGGGGCGCTCGCCCAGGGTGAACAAGGCCTCGTGGCACCCGGCCTCCCGTCCGGCCCGGGCGATGGTGAGGACCTCCTCTCCGGTGAGGTACGGCGCGGCGAGGCGGGCCGGCGCCTTGGCGAAGGTGCAGTAGCCGCAGCGGTCGCGGCACAGCATGGTGAGCGGGATGAACACCTTGGGGGAGAAGGTCACCCGGCGTCCGTGCGCCCCGTCTCGCACGACCCGGGCCAGCGCCGTGAGCTCGGCCAGCGGCGTGCGGAGGAGATCGGCGTCGGAGAGCATGCTGGCCAATCTAGGGGGCGTCCGCCGCCGCGGCGCGGTCCACCAGCCACGTCGTGCGACCGGCGTGGACCCGCGCCGCAGGGATGTCCTCGCCGCGCAAGAGCGCGGCCACCGCGTCGGACTTGGAGGCGCCGGCCACCGTGAACACGGCCAGCCGGGCCGAATTGATGGCCGGCAGCGTCAGCGTGAGGCGCGGGTGCGGGTTGCGCCCGTTGGGGTCCTCGGTCGCCCGCACCAGCTCACCCGGGTCCGCCTCGAGGCTCTCGTCGCCCGGGAAGAGCGACGCCGTGTGCCCGTCGGGACCCATGCCGAGATGGATGAGATCGATGCCCGGACCGGTCACCAGGTCGCTCATGACCCGCTGGTAGGCGGCCACGCATTGCTCGAGCGGCCCTTCCGTCGGCATGGGATGGAAGGACCCGACGGGACCGACGCGGTCGAGCAGCGCCTCCTTGATGAGCCGCTGGTTGGCGTCCTCGTCGTCGGGCGGCACCACGCGCTCGTCACCGATGTAGACGTCGACGACGGTCCAGTCGATGCCCCGGGCCGTCGCCAGCACCTCGTAGCACTGCCGGGCCGTGGGGCCGCCGGACAAGACCAGCGCGAAGCGCGGGCCGGGGCGCGCCGCGAAGGCCTCGACCACCGCATCGGCGAAGGCGCGCGGGACGTCGTCGACGACGGTGATCAACTCAGGGGACGGGGGTCTCGGTCTCCATGCCCCGCTCGCCCGAGACCAGGGTGACGGCATGGCCGCCGAACTGGTTGCGCAGGGCGGCGAGCATCTTGAGCTGGAGCGAGTCGGGTTCTCGGGAGGCGAAGCGGGTGAAGAGCGAGGTGGCGATGACGGGCGCCGGCACCCCGCGGTCGATGGCCTCCAGCGCCGTCCAGCGTCCCTCGCCCGAGTCGTCCACGACCCCCTTGATCTGGTCGAAGCCGGCCCCGGGCCGGAGCGCCCGCTCCGCCAGTTCGAGCAGCCAGGAGCGCACCACCGACCCGTAGCGCCAGATGGACGCGATCTCGTGCAGATCGAGGTCGAACTCGTCGGCCGTGCTCATGATCTCGAAGCCCTCGGCGTACGCCTGCATCAGCCCGTACTCGATCCCGTTGTGGACCATCTTGACGAAGTGGCCCGCGCCGACGGGCCCGACGTGGGCGTAGCCGCCCTCGGGCGCCAGGGTGCGCAGCGCCGGCTCCACCACCGCCACGGACTCCTTGTCGCCACCCACCATCAGGCAGTAGCCCTCGGTGAGGCCCCACACACCGCCGGACGTCCCGGCGTCGACCAGGCCGATCCCGCTCGGCTCGATCCGGGCCGCCAGCTCCTGGAACTCCTTGTAGTCCGAATTGCCGCCGTCGACGATGACGTCGCCGGGGGAGAACAAGCCCGCCAGCTCCTCGACGGTGGAGTCCGTGACCTTCCCGGCCGGGAGCATCACCCAGGCCGCCTTGGGCGCCGTGAGCTTGTCGGCCAGTTCGGCCAGGCTCGACGCCGTCTCCGCACCCTTCGAGGCCGCCTGCTGCAAAGCGTCGGCGCTCAGGTCGTACGCCACCACCTCGTGGCCGCCCTTGAGCAGGCGCTCGGTCATGTTGGCGCCCATCTTGCCGAGGCCGATCATGCCGATCCTCACGCGCGCTCCTCTCGTTGCCCTGCTCGGTTGCCCTGTTCGGTTGCCCTGTTCGGTTGCCCTGCTCGGTTGCCCTGCGGGATCAGAAGGTAGCGGCTTTGTCGGCCAGCGACTGCAGGAGCTCGTCGAAGGACTTGGCGAAGGAGTGCACGCCCTCGTCCTCGAGCGTCTGTTCCACGTCCTCCATGTCGATCCCCGCCTGGCGCAGCTGGTCGAGGACCGCCGCCGCGTCCTCGGGGTCGGCGTCGACGGTCCGGCGCAGCGTCCCGTGGTCCTCGAAGGCGCGCAGGGTCCCCTCCGGCATGGTGTTGACGGTGGCCGGCCCGATGAGGTTGTCCACGTAGAGCAGGTCGGGATAGGCCGGGTTCTTGGTCGAGGTCGACGCCCACAGCGGTCGCTGCACGCGGGCGCCCGCCGCCCGCAGCGCCTCCCAGCGCTCGCCGGCGAAGGTCTGGTGGAAGTGCTGGTAGGCCGTCTGGGCCTGGGCCACCGCGGCCTTTCCCCGCAGGCCGAGCACGGCGGGGTCGCCGTTCTCCCCACCGGCGAGGGACTCCAGGCGACGGTCCACCTCCGTGTCGACCCGGCTGACGAAGAAGGAGGCCACGCTGGCCACGTGGGGGAGCACCTCCCGCCGGCCCGCGGCGACGAGCGCCTCGAGGCCCCGCAGGTAGGCCTCCATCACCTCGTCGTAGCGGTCGAGCCCGAAGATGAGCGTCACGTTGATGCTGCGCCCCTCGCCGATCAGCGTCTCGATGGCGGGGACCCCCTCGCGGGTGGCCGGCACCTTCACCAACAGGTTGGGCTGCGCGATGGTGTCGTGGAACTTCCGGGCGTCGCGCACCGTGCCCTCGGTGTCGTGCGCCAGGGACGGCGACACCTCGAGGGACACGAAGCCGTCCTCGTGGTCGCTGGCGTCGTAGAGGGGGCGCAGCATCTCGAGCGCGCTCTTGATGTCGGTGGTCGCCATCTCCCAGTAGGCGGCCTCCACCGTGTGGTCCTTCATCAGGCTCCGGAACTGGTCGTCGTAGGTGTCCTGGTCGCTCATCGCCTTGGCGAAGATGGTCGGGTTCGACGTGACGCCCCGCACGCCGAGGTCGAGCAGCTCGGCCAGCTGCCCGTCCTCGAGCCAGTCCCGGCGCAGGTTGTCGAGCCAGGGGCTCTGGCCCCCGATGTCATAGAGGTCTTGGAGTCGGGTCATCGGGACAGCTCCCTTCGTCGATCGCCCGGCCGGCCGCCGCGCGCCGCGGCGGCTCCCGGGTCAGCCACCGTGGCGGTCCAGCAGGGCGCGGGCCCGCTCCACCACGTGCTCGGGCGTGAACCCGAACTGCTCCATCACGACGGCGACCGGGGCGGACGCGCCGAAGTGGTCGATGCCGATCGCGTCGTCGGCGTAGCGGTCCCAGCCGAAGGTCGAGCCGGCCTCGATGCTGAGCACGGGCACCCCGGGCGGGAAGACGGCCGCCCGGTACTCCGCGCCCTGCTGCTCGAAGAGGTCCCAGCTCGGGAAGGACACCACCCGCGCCTGCACGCCCGAGCGGGCCAGCGTCGTCCGTGCGGCCAGGCAGTGCTGGACCTCGCTGCCCGAGCCCACGAGCACGATCTCGCGGACGCGCTCGTGTCGGCGTCGGCCAGGACGTAGGCGCCCCGCTCGACGCCGGCGGCGGCCCCGTCCGCGGTCTCGGCCAGCACCGGGACGTCCTGGCGGGTCAGGACCAGGCCGACCGGCCCGTCCGCCTCCACCGCCAGGCGCCAGGCCACCGCGGTCTCGTTGGCGTCGGCCGGCCGCACGAGGCTCAGCCCCGGCATGGCGCGCAGCGAGGCGAGATGCTCGATGGGTTGGTGCGTCGGCCCGTCCTCGCCCAGGCCGATGGAGTCGTGGGTCCACGAGTAGACGACGTGGGCCTCGCCGAGCGCGGCCAGCCGCACGGCGCCGCGCATGTAGTCGGAGAAGACGAAGAAGGTCCCGCCCACCGGCAGCACGCCGCGGTGCGCCGCCATGCCGTTCATGATGCCGCCCATCCCGTGCTCGCGGATGCCGTAGTGCACCTGGGTGCCGCCCGGGGTGGTCCTCGACTGGAGCTCGGCCCCCTTGACCAGGACGCCGTTGTTCCCGGTGAGGTCGGCCGAGCCGGCCACCAGACCCGGGATGCGCCCGGCCGTGGCGTCGATGCACTGGTTGATGGCGTGCCGCGTGGCCAGCATGGTCCCCGCCTCGAAGCGGGGCAGGTCCGCGGCCCAACCCGGGCAGCCCGTGCCCGGCCTGCGCGGCGTCCCAGGCGCCGCGGTCCCCGTCCCAGGACTCGAAGCGGGCGGTCCACTCGGCGTGCGCGCGCTCGCCTCGCGCGATCTGCCGGGAGTAGAAGGCGCGGACGTCGTCGGGGACCCAGAACGTCTGGTCGGGCGGCAGCCCGAGGATCTCCTTGGTGGCGCGGATCTCCTCTTCGCCGAAGGGGGTGCCGTGGGCCTTGGCGGTGTCGGTGAGGTGCGGCGAGGGCCACCCGATGTGGCTGCGCAGGACGAGGAGGGTGGGCTTGGCGTCGGGCTCGTCGGCCGGGTGCTCCAGCGCCTCGTCGATGGCCGCCTCCAGTCCGTCGACGTCGTTGGCCATCTCGCCGAGGTAGCGGACGCGCCAGCCGTAGGCCTCGAAGCGGCCCACCACGTCGTCGTCGTAGGTGAGCTCGGTCGGCCCGTCGATGGTGATGTGGTTGTCGTCGTAGACGGCGAGCAAGCCGTCCCAGGCCGAGGTGCCCCGCCAGCGAGGCCGCCTCGTGCGAGATGCCTTCCATCATGCAGCCGTCGCTCGCGATGACGAAGGTGCGGTGGTCGCAGACCTCGCGGCCGAAGCGGGTGCGCACCAGGCGCTCGGCGAGCGCCATGCCGACGGCGTTGGCGAAGCCCTGGCCGAGTGGGCCCGTCGTGACCTCGATGCCCGGCGTGTGGTGGACCTCGGGGTGGCCCGGCGTCTTGCTGCCCCACTGGCGGAACCGGCGGAGGTCGTCGAGCGAGAGGTCGTAGCCGGT
This sequence comes from uncultured Acidimicrobiaceae bacterium, assembly GCA_963736525.1. Lineage (GTDB taxonomy): Bacteria > Actinomycetota > Acidimicrobiia > Acidimicrobiales > RAAP-2 > Bog-473. The sequence continues at coordinate 284,451 of CAVTPF010000013.1, read as the reverse complement.
GAGGTGCAACATGGCGTACTGCAGGATGCAGGCGTGCCCGCAGGAGAGGACGAAGCGGTCCCGGTCGGGCCACTCGGGGTCGCGTGGGTCATAGCGCATGACCCGCGTCCACAGGACGTGGGCCAGCGGGGCCAGCGCCATGGCGGTCCCCGAGTGCCCGGAGTGCGCCTCTTGCGGGCGCGTCCATGGCGAGGCCGCGGATGACGTTGATGCCCAGCTCGACCGGGTCCGGGTCCGGCACGACGGGAGTGGATGTGTGCAACGTCATGGTCAACCCTAACCGGCCGTTCCCGCCCGTCGTGAGGGCCGTCACGTACTCTTCACCGTCATGGCTTCCCGTATGCAGGTGCCGCCAAACAGCGACCTCACCCTGGGCATGACCTGCCTGGACAAGGCCGTCCCGGGCCGGTGCACCTGGCGCATGAAGGCCGACGAGCGCTTCGCCAACCCGGCCGGGATCATGCAGGGAGGCTTCCTCGGTGCCTTCGCCGACTCGGCCATGGGGGCGGCCGCCGTCACCTTCGTCGAGGGCCGGCGCGTGTTCGCCTCCAACGCAGAGATGAAGATCAGCTACCTCGGGCCTGTCGCCGCCGGGGGCCGAGCTCGTCTGCACGGCCGAGGTCGTCTCCGGTGGGCGCCGCGTCGCCTTCGTCGAGGCCGGCATCACGGCTCGCGCTCCCGGCGAGGACGTCCGACGGCTGGTGGCCCGGGCATCGTCCACGTACATGTTCAAGGACCGCGACTGACGACGGCCGCCGGCGGTGTTTGCATGCCGACGGCCCAGGTAGCAGGATTGTGCGCCACATGCCACCACCGTCAGACAACGGCAGCCACGGGCTGCGCCATGCCGGGGACGACGCCTTTCAGCTCACGGTCGACTACCTCAAGCAGGAGACCGTCGAACCCCTCAAGGGTCTGGGCCGCTTCCTGTACATGGGGATCGCCGGCTCCTTCTTCTTGGCCTTTGGCATCCTGCTCATCCTGATCGGGGTGCTGCGCCTGCTGCAGACCGAGACGGGCACGGCCCTGACGGGGGACTGGTCATGGGTGCCCTACGCGGCGGTGGTCCTGCTCGGGATCGTCATCATCGGCGTGGCCGCCTGGCGCATCACCGCCGGGCCCGGACAAGAGAAGCTGCCCGAGGTGGTGGCCCGACGCGAGGCGAGAGAGACCGAGTCACTGGAGGGAGCGAGCTGATGCCAGGCACGACGACGAAGGCGGGGAGCAACGGGCGGCTGATCACGCGGGAGGACCTGCAAGCCGCCTACGCACAGGTGATGGGCGAGGGCGAGGCGGACGGCGCGTGCCGCCGCGCCGCGGGTGCTCGCCGTGGCGGGCGCCATCGGCATCCTGGTCATCGCGCTGGCCTTCCTGGCCGGCCGGCGTCGGGGCCGCGCCAAGTCGGCCGTCGTCGAGATCCGGCGGCTCTGACGTGGACGTGCTCCTGCGGCGCTTCCTCCGCGCCGGGGTCCGGAGGGGGCTGGCCGGGAACTGGTACTGGTTCCTCCTGGCCGGCGCCACCTTCTTCCTGCGCCGGGTCCTGAACGACCGGGCCAGCGTCGTCTCGACCGTCACGGTCGCACCGGGCGAGCAGGTGCTCATCACGGTGCGCGACCGCAACGCCGCACCCGCCGTCGAAGCCTGACGCCCGTGGCGGGCCCCTTCGCGGCGGGGGAGCGGGTGCTCCTCGTCGACCCCAAGGACCGCCGCTACCTCCTGACGCTCGTGGCGGGGGCGACCTTCCACACCCATGCCGGCGTCCTGGCCCACGACGACATCATCGGGGCCACCGAGGGCTGCACCATCACCGGCTCGACCGGGCGCAGCTTCCTGGCGCTGCGCCCGACCCTGAGCGACGTCGTCCTCAAGATGCCCCGCGGCGCCCAGGTGATCTACCCCAAGGACCTCGGCGCCATCCTCATCGCCGCCGACATCGGGCCGGGCCAGCGGGTGCTCGAGGCCGGCGTGGGCTCGGGCGCTCTGTCCATGACCGTCCTGCGCGCCGGCGCGTCGATCGTGGGCTACGAGTTGCGGGAGGACTTCGCGCGAGCGGGCCCGGGCCAACGTGCTGGCGGCGCTCGGGCCCCGCTGCGCCCTACCGGGTGGAGATCCGCGACGTGACCGAGGGCATCGACGAAGCGGGCCTCGACCGCATCCTGCTCGACATGCCCGAGCCCCACAAGGTGGTGGACGCGGCCGCGGCCGCTCTGCGCCCGGGCGGCATCCTGCTGGCCTACCTGCCCACCATCAACCAGACCGCGCTGCTGCGTCAGGCGCTCGACGAGGACGGCGCGCCGTTCGGCCTCGCCGAGACGCAGGAGATCATGCGGCGCACCTGGCACGTCGAGGCGCGCTCGGTCCGTCCGGATCACCGCATGGTGGGCCACACCGGCTTCCTCACCACGGCGCGGCGGCTGGAGCGATGAGCGCCGACGAGGGCGACGGGGGCGACGGGGCCTGCAGCAGTACATCGAGGCGATCAGCCCGGAGCAGCGCCCGCTCTTCGACCGGCTGCACCGCATCATCGTCTCGCGAGCACCCCGACGCCGAGGTCGCGCTGTCGTACGGCATGCCGGCCTACCGGGTGGGCCGTCGTCGCCTCAACCTCGGCGTCTGGAAGCACGGGGTGTCCGTCTACGGCTGGCGCGCCGACCGGGACGGGGGGTTCGTCGCCCGCCACCCGAAACTGTCGAGCGGCAAGGGGACGATACGGATCAGCGACCGCAGGACGCCGAGCGGGATCTCCGACGACGAACTGCGGGCGCTCCTCGGCGGCGCGCTCGAGCCCTAGAGGCGAGGCGCGCTCAGTCCCGCTCGATGAAGATGCACTCGCCGGGGCACTCCTCGGAGGCCTCGACCACCGCGTCCTCGAGGTCGCCCGGCACCGCCGCCATACCGGCCGAGCCACCCGGGTCGCTCTTGATGTCGCTGTCTTCCTTCACGTAGGCCAGGCCGTCGTCGAGGAGGGTGAACACGGCCGGCGCGATCTCCTCGCAGAGCCCGTCGCCCGTGCAGAGATCCTGGTCGATCCAGACCTTCATGTACCTGATTCTCCCTTGTCGAAACCCGCCCGACGGGCCACGAGGACCGTAGTGAGGCGTCACGCGAGCCGTCAATCCGGCCTCGCGACCCCTCCATCGTACCCGTCCGGGCCTGCCGTCCTGGCGCATCCCGGGTGCACTCAAGTTGCTGGCAAAACCCGCCGAAGCGAGGGCTAGGGTGACAAGCGGTGACCGCGACTCCCGACGAAGCCGCCCAGCTCGAGGCGCTGCGTGCCGAGCTGGCCGATGCCGAGGATGAGATCCACGCGCTCCGGCGCCGGTTGCAGGAGAGCCCGGGCCGGGTGCAGGCCCTCGAGGAGCGCCTGCTCGAGTCCAAGGGACAGCTGGCCCAGGCCACCTCGCAGAACGAGAAGCTGACCTTCACCCTCCAGCAGGCCAAGGAGCAGCTGGCCGCCCTGCGCGAGGAGGTCGAGAAGCTCACCCAACCCCCGGCGGCCTACGGCACGTTCCTCGGCGTCAACGAGGACGGCACGGTCGACGTCTTCTCGAGCGGGCGCAAGATGCGGGTGAGCCTGCACCCCGACATCGACCCCGGCGCCATCCGCAAGGGGAACGAGGTCGTCCTCAACGAGAGCCTGAACGTGGTGCTCGTCCGCGACGGGGAGTTCTCCGGCGAGGTCGTCACCCTGAAGGAGCAGCTCGAGGACAAGCGCCGCTGCGTCGATCTACGCCCGGGCCGACGAGGAGCGGGTGGCCGAGCTCTCCGAGGACATGATGGGCACCAAGCTGCGGGCCGGCGACTCCTTGCTGATGGACGTGCGCACGCAGCTCCTGATCGAGAAGCTGCCCAAGCTCGAGAGCGAGGAGCTCGTCCTCGAAGAGGTGCCCGACATCACCTACGCCGACGTCGGCGGGCTCGACACCCAGATCGAGGCCATCACCGACGCCGTCGAGCTGCCCTACATGCACCGCGAGCTCTTCGTCGAGTACTCGCTGCCCGCCCCCAAGGGCATCCTGCTCTACGGCCCGCCGGGCTGCGGCAAGACGCTCATCGCCAAGGCGGTGGCCAACTCGCTGGCCAAGAAGGTGGCCGAGAAGACCGGGCAACGACAACGTCCGCAGCTTCTTCCTCAACATCAAGGGGCCCGAGCTCCTCAACAAGTACGTCGGCGAGACCGAGCGCCAGATCCGCCAGGTCTTCCAGCGGGCCCGCGAGAAGGCGGACGAGGGCATGCCCGTCATCGTCTTCTTCGACGAGATGGAGTCCCTCTTCCGCACCCGCGGCACCGGCATCAGCTCCGACATGGAGTCGACCATCGTGCCCCAGCTCCTGGCCGAGATCGACGGCGTCGAGTCGCTGCGCGACGTCATCGTCATCGGCGCCTCGAACCGCGAGGACCTCATCGACCCGGCCATCCTGCGTCCCGGGCGGCTCGACGTGAAGATCAAGATCGAGCGCCCCAACGAGGAGGCCGCCGGCCAGATCTTCAGCCGCTACCTCACGCCCGACCTCCCCCTCGACGCCGAGGAGGTCCGCCGCCTCGGCGGGGGCGACGCCGACAAGGCGGTGCAGGCGATGATCGAGCAGACGGTGGCCGAGATGTACCGGGAGGACGACGAGAACCGCTTCCTCGAGGTCACCTACCAGAACGGCGACAAGGAGATCCTGTACTACCGCGACTTCGCGTCCGGGGCGATGATCGAGAACATCGTGCGCCGGGCCAAGAAGCTGGCCATCAAGCGGGTCATCGCCGGCGAGGCGCGGTGGCATCCGCACGGCGGACCTGCTCGAGTCGATCCGCCAGGAGTACAAGGAGAACGAGGACCTGCCCAACACCACCAACCCCGACGACTGGGCCCGGATCTCGGGCAAGAAGGGCGAGCGCATCGTCTACGTCCGCACCCTGCTCACGCGAGGACCGCGAGGTGCACGGGGGCCGTTCGATCGAGCGGGTCGGTACCGGCCAGTACCTCTAGAAGTTAGGGTCGCGCCGTGGCCACCACCAAGGTCTGCGGCATCGAGACCGAGTACGGCATCCATTCGCCCGGGCCCGAGCAGAACCCCATCGCCGCGTCCTCGGTGCTGGTCAACGCCTACGCCGCCGACGTGGAGCAGCAGATCGGCTGGGACTTCGAGGACGAGACGCCCGGGAACGACGCCCGTGGTTTCGCCCGCGAGGGGTCCCTGGCCCCCATGGTGGAGACGCACCTGGCCAACACCGTGCTCACCAACGGCGCCCGCTTCTACGTGGACCACGCCCACCCGGAGTACTCGAGCCCCGAGTGCCTGACGCCGCTCGAGTGCCTCGTCTACGACAAGGCCGGCGAGGAGGTGCTGCGCCGGGCCATGGTGGCCGCCTCGCTGCGCATGCCCGAGCAGCCGGCCCCCATCGTCTACAAGAACAACTCCGACGGCAAGGGCAACTCCTACGGCTGCCACGAGAACTACATGATGGACCGGGCCGTCCCCTTCGCCAAGGTGATCGACGGCGTCGTCCCGCACTTCGTGTCGCGCACGCTCTTCACCGGGTCGGGCAAGGTCGGCACCGAGACGCCGGCGCTCGACTCCGAGACCGTCGAGTACCAGCTCTCGCAGCGGGCCGAGTTCTTCGAGGAGATCGTCGGGCTCGAGACGACGCTGAAGCGGCCCGATCGTCAACACACGCGACGAGCCCCACGCCGACCCCAAGCGCTTCCGGCGCCTGCACGTGATCGTCGGCGACGCCAACCTGTCGGAGATCGCCACCTTCTTGAAGGTCGGGACCACCGCCATCGTGCTGGCCATGGTCGAGGACGACGCCGGCCCGACCCGCGACCTCTCCCTGTCGCGACCCCGTCCGCGCGCTGCACCAGGTGTCGGCCGACCTGTCGCTGGCGCGGCCGCTGACGCTGACCGACGGGTCGACGGCGACCGCGCTCGAGCTCCAGTGGGAGCTCTTCGGCGCCGCCCGCAAGTACGCCGAGGAGTTCGGCCTGGCCGCCCTGGGCGACGACGGCGCGATCGGCGCGCTGGTGATGGAGCACTGGGAGGCCGTGCTGGGCGGGCTCGAAGTCCGACCCGGCCACGCTGGCCGACACGCTGGACTGGGTGGCCAAGCGGGAGCTGCTCCTGGCCTACCAGGAGCGGCACTCGCTGCGGGTGGAAGGACCCCCGGATCGCGGCACTGGCCTTGCAGTACCACGACCTGCGCCCGGACAGCTCGGTGTTCCGGCGCCTGGACATGCGCTCGCTGGTCGAGCCGGCGCAGGTGGCGGCCGCGGTGAGCGAGCCGCCGCCGGGCACGAGGGCCTGGTTCCGGGGCAAGTGCCTGGCCCGCTGGCCCGACGCCGTGGTCACCGCCAACTGGGATTCCCTCGTCTTCGACATCGGCGCCGACCCGTTGCGGCGCGTCCCTATGATGGACCCCCTGAAGGGAACAGCCGAGCACACCGGAGCGCTCCTGGCCCAGAGCACAGGACCGGCGGACCTGCTCAATCGGCTCAACTCCTAGGCGAAGACGTCGAGCACAGGACGGGGACAGGGAACGATGGCAGAACAAGAACAGAAGAAGAAGGGCTCGGCACGACCCGGACGACCGAGACCGAGACCGAGGTGGCCGAGGCCGCCCCGGCGACCTCGGAGCGGGGCGAGAAGATCAAGGCCGAGCTCGACGACCTCCTCGACGAGATCGACGAGGTCCTCGAGGACAACGCCGAGGAGTTCGTCCGCAACTACGTGCAAAAGGGCGGGCAGTAGCCGCCGGTGGCGCTCCCCCTCTTCCCCCCGGAGCGTGATCCGGGTCCGGACTTCGTCGGCCTGCTGCGCCTGACCGTCGGGCCGGCCGACGCACGCCGCGCGCGCCCGAGGCGGCACGCCGTCCGCCGTGCCCCACGGCACCACCGTGGTGGCCCTGCGCTACGCCGACGGCGTCGTGATGGCCGGCGACCGCCGGGCCACCGCGGGCAACATCATCGCCCACCACGCCATGGAGAAGGTCTTCCCGGCCGACCGCTACTCGGCGGTGGCCATCGCCGGGACGGCCGGCATGGCGGTCGAGATGGTCCGCCTCTTCCAGGTCCAGCTCGAGCACTACGAGAAGGTCGAGGGCGTCGACCCTCTCGCCTCGAGGGCAAGGCCAACCAGCTGGCCCAGATGGTCCGCCAGCACCTGCCCCTGGCCATGCAGGGCCTGGCCGTCGTCCCGCTCTTCGCCGGCTACGACACGCGCCCGCGGCACCGGGCGCATCTTCAACTACGACGTCACCGGCGGCCACTACGAGGACACCGACTTCCAGGCCACCGGCTCGGGCGGCCGCGACGCCCGCAGCACCATCAAGCTCGGGCTGGCGCGAGGGCCTGGCCACGGACGAGGCGGTCGACCTGGCCATCCAGTCCCTCTACGAGGCGGCCGACGAGGACTCCGGCGACCGGCGGCCCCGACCTGGTCCGCGGCATCTACCCGATCGTCGCCGTGGTCGACGCCGACGGGCTACCGCGAGGTGCCCGAGGACGAGGTGGCCGAGCGCTTCGCCGCCCTGATCGGCGCCGGCCAAGCAGGCGGAGCGTGGCGGCCCCATGAGCATGCCCTTCTACGTCGCGCCCGAGCAGGTCATGAAGGACCGGGCCGAGTACGCCCAGAAGGGCATCGCCCGGGGCCGCTCGCTCGTGGCCACCACCTACGACGTACGGCATCGTCGATCGTCGCCGAGAACCCGTCGCGCTCGCTGCACAAGATCAGCGAGATCTACGACCGCATCGCCTTCGGCGGGGTGGGCAAGTACAACGAGTACGACCAGCTCCGGGTGGCCGGGCGTCCGGCACGCCGACACCAAGGGTTACGCCTTCAGCCGCGAGGACGTCGACGCCCGGTCGCTGGCCAACCTCTACGCCCAGTACCTCGGCAACGTCTTCACCCACGAGATGAAGCCGCTCGAGGTCGAGATCCTGGTGGCCGAGCTCGGCGACGACCGAGCCCGACCAGCTGTACCACATCGCCTACGAGGGCACGATCACCGACGAGGACCGCTTCGCCGTGCTCGGCGGCGACGCCGAGACCATCGCGGAGCGGGTGGCGGCGGCCTGGCGGCCCGACTGGGACCTGGCGACGGCGCTCAAGGCCGCCGTGGCGGCGCTGGCCGGCCCGACCGCACCCTGGCGGCGGGCGACCTCGAGGTGGCCATCCTGAGCCGGGGCAACGGCCGGCGCACCTTCCGCAGCGATCGAGCGACGAGGAGCTGGCACAACTGCTGGCCTAGTCGGCTGTACGGTGGCCCGGTGGAGCGGCGCATCTTCGGCGTCGAGAACGAGTACGGGGTGACCTTCACCCTCCGCGGCCAGCGCCGGCTCAGCCCCGACGAGGTGGCGCGCTACCTCTTCCGCGCGTGGTCGTCAGCTGGGGCCGCTCGTCCAACGTGTTCCTGGAGAACGGCGCCCGGCTCTACCTCGACGTCGGCAGCCACCCCGAGTACGCCACCCCCGAGTGCGACCGGATCAGCGACGTGGTCACCCACGACAAGGCAGGGGAGTGGATCCTGCGCGCAGCTGGTCGACCGGTGCCCAGGCGCGCCTGCGCGAGGAGGGCATCCGCGGCGACGTCTACCTCTTCAAGAACAACACCGACTCGGTCGGCAACTCCTACGGCTGCCACGAGAACTACCTGACCGAGCGCAACGACGAGTTCAACCGCTACACCGAGGTCCTCATCCCGTTCCTGGTCTCGCCGCCAGATCTACGCCGGCGCCGGCAAGGTGCTCCAGACGGCGCGCGGCGCCGTCTTCTGCCTGAGCCAGCGGGCCGAGCACATCTGGGAGGGCGTCTCGTCGGCGACCACCCGGAGCCGGCCCATCATCAACACCCGGGACGAGCCGCACGCCGACGCCGAGCGCTTCCGCCGCCTCCACGTCATCGTCGGCGACTCCAACATGAGCGAGTACGCCACCTTCTTGAAGATCGGCACGACGTCGATCCTCCTCGCCATGCTCGAGGACTCCTCGACGGTGCTGCGCGACCTCACGCTCGAGAACCCCATCCGGGCCATCCGGGAGATCAGCCACGACATCACCTGCCAACGCCGGGTGCGGCTGGCCAACGGCCGCGAGATGCGGGCCCTCGACATCCAGACCGAGTACCTCGAGCGGGCGCTCAAGTTCCGGGAGCGGCGCGGGCTGTCCCCCGAGGAGGACCGGGCCCTCGACATGTGGGAGCACTGCCTCAAGGGCCTCGAGGCGGACCCGACGTCACTGTGGCGCGAGTGCGACTGGGTGGCCAAGTACCGGCTGGTCGAACAGATGCGAGCCCGCCACGACGTCTCGCTCTCGCACCCCAAGGTGGCGATGATCGACCTCATGTACCACGACGTCGACCGCAGCCGTGGGCTTGTTCTACAAGTTGCAACAGCGTGACGAGATGGAACGCACCTGCACGGACGAGGCCATCACCGAGGCCATGACGAAGCCGCCGGAGACGACACGGGCCCGGCTGCGCGGCGCCTTCGTCAAGCGGGCCAAGGAACGCCGGCGCGACTTCACGGTGGACTGGGTCCACCTCAAGCTCAACGACCAGGCCCAACGCACCGTGCTGCTCAAGGACCCCTTCAAGTCGCACGACGAGCGGGTGGAACGGCTCATCCAGTCGCTGTAGCGGCACCGTAGAGTGAAGACACATGTTCAACCTCGACCCAGGCAAGCTGCTCGTGATCGCCGTGGTCGCCATCATCCTTCTGGGGCCTGATCGGCTGCCCCAGGTGGCACGGCAGGTCGGCGGAGCGTGGCGCTCGTTCAACGAGTTCCGCCACCGCATGGAGTCCGAGGTGCGAAGTTCCATGCCCGACCTGCCCCCGACCTCCGAGATCGCCCGCCTGGCCCGTTCGCCGTCGGCCTTGCTCGACCACCTCTCGAACATGTCCTCGGACGAGGAGCCCGACGGGTCGTTCCAGCCACCGGCCGACGCCGAGCGGCCGCGCCGCAGGAGTCCCCGTGACGCCGCCCGACGCCCCGGCGGCGCCGCCGCCTGGCTGCCGACCCCGATCCGCGGCCGGATGGTCCGCCGACCCCGCCCCGACCCCGGACGTCGCCCCCGGCGTCCGGGGTCGTCGTCCCCGGCGATCCCAGCCTCAACTGAAGCGGCTCGCCGTGGTGACCCTTCCCTTCACGGCCAAGCGGAAGAGCCGGCCGTCGCCGGACAACATGACGCTCGGCGAGCACCTCGGCGAGCTGCGGCGGCGGGTGATCGTCTGCGTCATCGCCTTCGTCGTCGCCGCCACGGTCGCCGTCTTCGCCTACGAGCCGATCCTGCACTTCCTCCTGCGACCGCTGTGCACGGTCGACGCGTCGACCGTGCACCACACGAGCCGTCGACCGGCTCGTTGCTCATCACGTCCAACGGCACCTGCAACCTCTTCGTGACGTCGCCGCTCGACGGCCTCTCGCTCCGGGTGAAGATCGCTCTCTTCGGTGGCCTCGTCCTGGCCTCGCCCGTGATCCTGTTCCAGGTCTGGCGCTTCGTCACCCCCGGCCTCAAGGCGTCCGAGCGGCGCTACGCCATCCCCTTCGTGCTGAGCGCCTTCGTGCTCTTCCTCGCTCGGGGCGGCGACCGCCTACATCACCCTGCCCCACGCGCTGGGCTGGCTGAAGTCCGTCGGGGGCCCGAACCTCCAGGCGATCTACGACCCGATCCCGTATCTGGGACTGATCCTGTTGATGATGACGATCTTCGGGCTGACCTTCGAGTTCCCCGTCGTGCTGGTGTCGCTCGAGCTCGCCCGCGTCGTCACGCCCGCCCGGCTGCTCCGCTCCTGGCGTTGGGCGGTCATCATCATCGTGGTCGTCGCGGCGGTCTTCACGCCGAGCTCCGATCCCTTCTCCATGTTCGCCCTCGCCGTCCCCCTCGTGGCCTTCTACTTCATCTCCATCGGGATCGGGAAGCTGCTCGGGCGTTGAGCGGATCCCCGTGGCCCGTCGAAGAGACGGCCGACGCCGCGGAGTTCGAAGCCGACCTGCCGTTCGACCTCGACGACTTCCAACGCGAGGCGCTCCGCGCCCTCGACGCCGATCACGGCGTCCTCGTGTCCGCCCCGACGGGGTCGGGCAAGACGCTGGTCGCCGCCTACGCCGTGCACCGGGCCCTGTGCGCGCGCGGGAAGGCCTTCTACACGACGCCGCTCAAGGCCCTGTCCAACCAGAAGTACGGCGAGCTGGTGGCGGCGTACGGCGAGGACCACATCGGGCTGCTGACCGGCGACACCACCGTCCGGCCCCGAGCGCCCGTCGTCGTGATGACCACCGAGGTGCTGCGCAACATGCTCCTGGCCGGGTCGGATCTCCTCGAGGGGCTCCACACGGTGGTCCTCGACGAGGTGCACTTCATTCAGGACCCCTACCGGGGCGGGGTGTGGGAGGAGGTGCTCGTCCTCTCGCCCGCCGAGGTCCGCTTCGTGTGCCTCTCGGCCACGGTGAACAACGTCGACGAGCTGGGTGGATGGCTGCGGTCGGTCCGGGGCGACACCGCGGTGATCGTCGAGCGGCACCGGCCGATCGTCCTGCGCCACCACTTCGCCGTCGTCCGCCGGGAGGACGGCGAGGTGCTCCTGCTCCCGCTGCTGCAGGAGAACGGCCGGCCCGGTGAAGAGGGGCTGCGCATCGACCAGGCGGTGCGCCGGGCGCTGCGGGGCCGCTCGGCCCACTGGCAGGTACGGGGCCGGGCCCCCCGCCTGCCCTTTCGCGCCCCGCGACGCACCGAGGTGGTCGAGGAGCTGGACCGCTGCGAGATGCTGCCCGCCATCGTCTTCATCTTCAGCCGGGCGGCCTGCGACGACGCCGTGCGCCAGGTCGTGCGCGACGGCGTCCGCCTGACCGACGCGTCGGAGCGTTCGGCGATACGCCAGGTCGTCGAGCGCCGGGTCGAGTTCCTCGGCGGACGAGGACCTCGACGTGCTCGGCTACCACGAGTGGCTCGAGGGTCTCGAGCGGGGCGTGGCGGCCCACCACGCCGGCCTGGTGCCGGTCTTCCGCGAGACGGTGGAGGAATGCTTCGCAGCCGGGCTCCTGAAGGTCGTCTTCGCCACCGAGACGCTCTCGCTCGGCATCAACATGCCGGCCCGGTCGGTGGTGATCGAGCGGTTCACGAAGTACGGCGGCGCGGGCGGGCAACGCTCACCTCTGGTGAGTACCTCCAGCTGACCGGGCGGGCCGGGCGGCGCGGCCTCGACGAGGAGGGGCACGCCGTCGTCGAGTGGTCGAGCGAGATCACCTTCGCCGAGGCCGCCCGGGTCGCTTCTGCACCGCCGCCGGACCTGCGCTCGGCCTTTCGGCCGACGTACAACCTCGCCGTCAACCTCGTGCGCGCGCTTCGACCGGGACACGGCGGGCGCCGTGCTGCAGCGGTCCTTCGCCCAATGGCAGGCACGCAAGCCGGATCTCCTGTTGCGGCAGCTGAGGCACCGGGTCACGGTGCTGGAGCAGATGGGGTACGTCGACGGTTGGACCCTGACACCCGCCGGCCACCGGCTGTCCCGCATCTACCACGAAGCCGACCTGCTGATCGCCGAGGCCTTGGGCAGCGACGCGTTCTCCGGAGCCGAGCCCGCCGTGCTCGCCGGCGTGCTCTCGGCCGTCGTCTTCGAGCCCCGCCGGGCCCGGCGCACCCCCGGCCCAGCACGGCCCGCGCCGGGGAAAGCGGCGGGTCCAGTTGCAGGACCGCCTGGGCGACAAGCGGACCGCCGAGCTCGCCAGGCGCTGCGAGGCCGTCAGCGCCATGGCGGAGCGCATCCACGGCGTCGAGGAGGCACATCTCGTTCCCCGCACACGGCAGCCGGCGCCCGGCCTGGCGACCGCGGTGGCGTCGTGGGCCAGGGGGGCGTCGTTCTCGACCGCCCTGGGCGTGGCTGCCCGCGACGTCGGCCAGCTGGCGCCGGGGGACTTCGTGCGCACCATGAAGTCGGTGGCCGACCTGGCGCAGCAGGTCTCGCACACCGCAGCGGACACCGAGGTGGCGGTGGCGGCCCGCGAGGCGGTCTCCCTGCTGCTCCGGGGCGTCGTCGCCGGGGGCGTGCCGGGCACCTGACCCTATCCGCCACCGTCGCGTCACCCTCGTTCTATGGTTGGCCGGGCATGTTCCCCTACTCCGAAGAGCACTTCACCGCGGACGAGGAGACCATCCTCCGCCGCTACGTGACCAACCTGGACCAGCCGGTTTTTGCCCTGGTCAACCTGCCCGAAGTGGTCAAGGGAGCCCTCTTCGCCCGCTACTCACGCTCGCCCAAGAGCCTGCGCCGGCTCTTCCTCGACGAGTTCGTCGGGGACCTCGACGTCTCGGGTGACGCCACGGTCGACGCGACGGTCGGGCTGGCGCGTGCGGAGCAGCTCTACGAGAAGGTCTTCGTCGAGTACGGCGACGATTCGGTCGCGCAGCTGGGCGGCGTGCACCTCGCCTGCGAGCAGTCGTCCAACGTGCTGTCGAAGGTGCTCGAGTGGGGCCGCCTCATGGCCTACCTCGAGCAGTCGACCCGCTACATCGAGTACAACCAGCGGCTCGACAACGGGCAGTACCGCTACTACCGGCCGCCCGAGATCCTCGACTCCCCGCACGGGGCCCGCTTCGTCGGGGAAATGGACCGGGTGTTCGACACCTACGGTGCGCTGCTCCCGCGCATGCAGGCCTGGGTGGCCGAGCGCTTCCCCCAGCAGGCGGGGGACAGCGACTTCGTGTACCGCCAGGCGACCCGCGCCAAGTCCCTCGACGCGTTGCGCGGCCTCTTGCCGGCGGCATCCCTGTCCAACATCGGCATCTACGGCACCGGCCAGTCCTACGAGCAGTTGTTGCTGCGCATGCGCGCGCACCCCCTGCCCGAGGCGCGCCATTACGCCGACATGATGCTCGCCGAGCTGCGCAAGGTGATCCCGTCGTTCCTGCAACGCGTCGACGCTCCCGAGCGTGGCGGCGAATGGTCGGCCTACCTCGCCTCGACCCGCGAGCACACCGCGGCCGTGGTGTCCCGCCTGTGGCCCGAGCTCGGACCCGACGGCCCGGCCGTCGACGGTGAGCGGGAGGGCGGAGGTCACGCTGCTCGACTTCGATCCCGACGGCGAGGAGAAGGTCCTGGTGGCAGCCTGTTTCTCTCACCTCGGCTGCTCCGAGCGCGAGGCCGCCTACCGGGTCAGGCGCCTCGGCCACGAAGACCGGGTTGCGCTGTTGCAGGCGTACGTGGGCGAGCGCCGGAACCGCCGCCACCGGCCCGGCCGCGCCTTCGAGCGCACCGACTACCGCTTCGAACTCGTCACGGACTACGGCGCATTCCGCGACCTGCAGCGCCATCGGATGCTCACGATCGAATGGCAGCGCCTCGGGATCTCGCTCGGCTACGACATGCCGGACCTCGTCGCCGACGCCGGGCTCGGCGAGCGCTACGACGAGGCGATCGGCCGAGCCGAGGATCTCTATCGCTCACTGCTGGCCGACTTTCCCGAGCAGGCCTCCTACGCCGTCGCGCTGGCGCACCGCATCCGCTACGTCATGCAGTTCAACGCGCGCGAGGCCATGCACCTCGTCGAGCTCCGCTCCGGGACCCAGGGGCATCCCGCCTACCGCAGGGTGGCCCAACAGATGCACCGGGCCATCGCCGAGGTCGCCGGGCACCGGGCGCTGGCCGAGGCGATGTCCTTCGTCGACCACGGGTCGACCGACCTGGAGCGGCTCGAATCCGAGCGGCGGGCCGAGCGCCGGCGCTCCGAAAAATCTGTAACGCATTGACCAGGAACTACCGTTGTTCTCCCTGGTGGCGGCCCCTTTGCGCTTCTTGACGACCCCACCCCCGGCTTGCCTAATGTACGGCGCAGTCCCGACGCCCCTGAGGCTGCTGCAGATGAGGAAGCGATGAAGCAGCGAGGGGGGGATGTGCTGTGAGAGGCGGTGATTGGCCCTGGGGGTCGAGTAGAGAACGTGTTGCTTGCCTGGCTGACCCGGGCCTGCGAGATGGCGCCAAAGACCCCAGGGCCCGCCCGCCCGAGCCACCGGGCTTCACCGACCGAATCCTCCCGGGGCGCCTCGTTCACAGCGATTGAATGGTCTCTCCAACCGTCTATGCTCCCGCGGCACAATGGCGACCAAGAAGAAAGCCAAAGTCGAAGACGTCGAACCTGAGGGCGCCGATCTCGAGGAGGATGAGGCGCTCGTGGAGGCCGAGCTCGACGTCGACATCGACGACGCGGACGCGCTCGAGGACATCGAGGTCGACGCGCTCGAGGACGAGGACGACGACCTCGTCGTCCTCGACGACGAGGAGGACGAGGTCGACGCGGACGTCGACGAGATCCTGACCGCGTCGCCGGCCGCCGTCGTCGAGCGGTCGGGTGAGGGCGACGAGGAGGAGGAGGAGGAGGAGCCCGACGACGAGGACGTCGAGGCCAGCCTGGACGTCATCCTCAAGGAGCGCCTGGTCGTCGAGGACGAGCCCGAGGACGAGGAGGCGACGGACCAGGAGGACAAGACCGAGGGCAACGAGCGGGTGCTGCCCAAGCAGCCCGACGAGTTCGTGTGCCGCTCCTGTTTCCTGGTCAAGCACCCCAGCCAGCTGGCAGACAAGAAGAACATGCTCTGCCGAGACTGTGTCTGAGGAGACGGGTCCGGACGAGGGAACGGCCGGGAAGAGCCCGTTGCGCCGCGCGTTCGACCTGTGCCTCTTCGCGCCGGTGGGCCTTGCCGTCACCGTGGTCGAGGATCTCCCCGAGCTGATCGTCAAGGGTCGCCGCAAGGTGGAGCTCGCAACTCGGCGAACGCCCACGTGGTCGGGTCGCTTCGTCGTCAACAAGAGCCAGCGAGGGGTGTCGGAGCGGCTCGACGGCCTCTTGGGCAGCGGGACCGAGGCGACGTCTCCCGGCGACGAGGACGGGTCCGAGACCGTCGCCCAGGCGGCCTGGGAGCGACGTGTGCCCGACCCGGCCGCCGAGGCGATCGTCGGGCGGTGCGCTGGCCGATTACGACACGCTCAGCGCCTCCCAGGTCGTCCGGCGTCTCGAGAGCCTGGGCCCGGACGAGCTGCGCGCCGTCCAGCGCTACGAGGCGTCCACCCGCAACCGGCGCACGATCTTGAACCGGGCCGGCCAGCTCCTCGAGGAGCGGCCGACGGGCCCGACCGTCCGACTAGCGCACGATGGAGCTGGCCCGGCCGGCCGTGGCGGCGGATCGGCAGGCCTGCACGCGCCTGCTCTCCCAGGCCCTGGTCGGCGGCCGCCTCCATGCGCGGCGGGGCCGCCCTGGTCGGTGACGCGACGCCGGTGACCCTGCTCGAACGCTGGACCCGGCCCCGGCGAGGCGGTCCACCTGGTGGTCGGGGAGTACGAGGGCGTCGTCGTGGGCCTCCTGGCCGTGGCGGCCGACGGCCCGTGCCGGTGGCGGTCAGAGCGGCGTGGTCGAGTGCTGCTACGTGGAGACGGGAGCCCGTGGCGTCGGCGTCGGCACGGCCCTGATCGAGGCGGCGGTCGAGTGGTGCCACGGCCTGGGGCTGTACGGACATGGACGCGCTGGCGCTGCCGGGAGACCGCACCACCAAGCAGCGTCTCGAGGCGGCCGGGTTCACCGCCCGCCTGCTGACCCTCAACCGCCGGTTGGACTGAAGCGGCGCTCCGTGTTGACCCGCGGCGGCGGGGGCGGGATGCGGAGCCCGAGCAGCTTGGCCAAGGCGGGGACCGATCCCGCGGCGTGGCGCGCCGCCTGGCGGGCGACCTCGTCGTCGGGGATGCCGGCCGGCTTGACCGTCCGGCGGACCGGGGACGCCACGACGGCGTCGAGCAGGCGCATCCACTCCTCGGGCGCCAGCTCGGCGGTCATGGCCTCGCCGGCGGCCGTCGGCCAGGCGGACGGCCAGCTCGGCCGGGACCCTGGTGCCGGGCTCGGGAGGCCGGATGGAGGCCTCGACGGCCTGGAGCACCCTCCCGTCGTTCAGGGCGTTCGTGATGCGGGCCAGCCACTCCTCGCGCAGGGCGGTGGTGCGCTGGTCGAGCGACTCGTGGAGCGCCTTGGCCATGCCGCGCGCCTCGTCGTCGAGGTTGACGGTCCGCGACGCGGTGACCACGGCCCGCAGCTCGCGCAGCCGGTAGTCCTTGCCGGCCGTCTGGGCCACCGACGCGCGGTCCTTCCACTCCGCCAGCCGGACCGTGGGCAGGAGCTCCTCGGCCATGGCCATGAGGGCGTCTCGCCGCCACGGGGGGCTTGCGGGCCGCCTTGGCCGCGTTGTTCTGCGCCTCGATGGCCTGGCGCACGGCCTGCAGGCCACCGCGGAGCAGCTGTTCGGCCACGGGGATCTGCTCGGGCCGCAGCGCGGCCAGCATGGCGTTGCGGTGCACGGTCGACGTGGGCATGACCGGACGCTCGCCCCGGGACGGGCGCCCGTCGCCGTCTGCCGGGCCGGCGGCCGCCGGGCCGGCGTGGGCCCGTCCCGCCGCCGCGGGGCCGCTCGGCACGCTCGTCGGGCGACCCGCCCTCGCGCTCGGAGGCCGCGTTGCGGCGGCCGCCGCCCGGACGCTCCCTGCGCTCGCCGCCGTCGTCACGCCGCCGCTTGCCCGATCCGGGGGCCAGGATGACCGAGACGTCGGGCGCCCGCTTGGGCGTGCCCCGGACCTCGATCCGTCCTTCGGTCTTCTCCGGTGAACGGGCGGGCTTCGTGGCGTCAGCGACAAGATCTCGATGCCTTCGAGCCCGACGTCGACGTCCGCCCGCAACACCGCGCCGACGGCTTCGGCCGGGAGGCACCAGGGCCCCGTCGACGGTGCCCTTGGGCTGGCGCGCGCCTGCGGCGCGCCATGTCCATGACCCGTCGCCCGTCTGGCTCGTCAACTCGATGTCGATCCGGCGTGACATGCGGCGGACACGCTACCTCGCCGAGGCCGCGGGCCCGGTGCCGGGCCCCGACGGTCATCCCGTAACATGGGCGCCGACGTCCGCAGGAGTGCGGGAGCCGCAGGACGGGATGGAGAGACCACCCACCGTTGAGCGGTCGGACGGACCCATCTCCCTTCAGGAGGATCCACATGAGCGAGGACACCGAGCAGCCAGGGCCTGGGTCCGCTGCCGGCCCGCCCGAAGCGCCCGTCACGCCTCGTCGAGACCGCCGGCGTCCAGCCCCAGGGGCTCCCGGCGGCCCCGGCGGCCCGGTGGGCGAACGGGGAGGCTGCTCCTCCGGCGAGCCCGCTCTCGTCGTACCCACCTCCACCGCCGCCCTCGTGGTCCTCCCCGGTTGGCGCACGAGACGGGACCGCCCACCCCGGTGACGCCCACGGCGGTCCCGTTCTCCTATCCGCCCCCTTCGGATCCCACCTTCGCCCGGTGGCCCCCCGGCGAGCGTCAGACGCGGGCCCGAAGAACGCCGGGCCGGGTCCGGGCCTGGCTCCCGGTGGCGCATCGTGGCCGCCGTGATCGGCGGGGCCATCGGCGCCGGCGTGACCGCCATCGCCGACCACGACAACGGCAGCGGGGGCACCAACACCATCATCCACGAGAGCAACGCGACGCCCGGCGCTGCGGTGCTCAGCGGCAACGTCACCATCCCGCAACTCGTCAACGAGGTGATCCACGCCGTCGTCTCGATCGACGTCAAGTCGAACGGGAACGAGGACGAGGGCACCGGCATGATCATCACCTCCGACGGCGAGGTCGTCACCAACAACCACGTGATCGAGCTCTACACCGAGGGCGGCAACACCGGCTCCATCACCGTCACCGAATACGGGCAGACCAAGGCCCTGCCCACCACCCTCGTCGGCTACGACCAGTCGAAGGACGTGGCGCTGCTCAAGATCGACAACGCGTCGAACCTGCCCACCGTCACCTTCGGCAACTCGTCCAAGGCCGTCGTCGGCGACGCCGTGGTGGCCATCGGCAACGCGCTGGGTCTCGCCGCCGGCACGCCGACGGTCACCCAGGGCATCGTCTCGGCCCTGGGCCGCTCGGTGACGGCCGGGGGAGAGGGGACGCAGACCGAGACCCTGCAGAACATGATCCAGACCGACGCCGCCATCAACCCGGGCAACTCGGGCGGCCCGCTGATCGACACGTCGGGCCAGGTCATCGGCATGAACACCGCGGTCGCGGGCACCACGAGCGATGGGACGTCGTCCCAGAACATCGGTTTCGCCATCCCGACCGCCAGCGTCGAGGCCCTGATTCCCGAGCTGGAGAAGGGCGGGCAGTCCGGGAACGGCGGCGGCTACCTGGGCGTCGACATCACGACGCTCACGCCCGCGTTGCGCCAGCAGTACGGGTTCACGCCCGACCTCGGGGCGGTGATCCTCAGCGTGGTGTCGGGATCACCGGCGGCCAAGGCCGGCCTCGTGCAGGGCGACGTCATCGTGGACATCGACGGGCACCGCGATCACCTCGGCCGAGGACCTGCAAAAGGTGATCCAGGATTCCAAGCCGGGGCAGACGGTGACCATCACCTACTACGTGGGGGACAGCAAGCGAACCACCAACGGCCACGCTCGGCAGCCAGGAGGAGGCCCAGCAGCAGTCCGGCTCGGGGAGCACGACCAACCCCTTCGGTGGAGGAGGGTTCCCCGGATTCGGAAACTCCGGGAGTACGGGCGGGACGCCGTAGCTACCAGAGAGGCGGCGCTCCCGGTATGTCGAAGTCGCGGTCCGGATGGGCGGGCGGGAGGTTCATCCGCCCGTCTCGCGGTTGCCACCCGCTCGCCTCGATGTCCTCGAGCACGTGGGCCATGTTGTACGTGTCCTCCTCGTAGGAGAACTTGCCGTTGCCGGCATAGACCAGGCGCGAGTAGCCGGACTGGCGGTAGGGCGTCCCGTCGGGCTTCGTACGCGGCATGATCTGGGTCCACTTCACGACCACGTCGTCCCCTTCGATGGCGGTGAACTCAATGGGGAACTTCCAGTCCTCCATGCCCAGCATGGAGTCCACCAGCCACCGGGCAATGGTGTCGCGCCCTTCGAGGCGCCCCCAGGCCCCGTCGACGTAGACCGCGTCCTCGGTGTAGAAGTCGGCCAGGGCCCCGAAGGCGTCGGACTCGAGCCCCTCGTCGATGCGGCGGCGCAACTCGTGGTAGCGGTCCACGGTGGCTTGGACCTCCTCACGTGGAAACGGCATGGTGGTCTCCCTCCGTCCTACGCCTCGAGAGGCGCGGTAGGCGTTCCGGCACGACTCGAGCTCGGCCAGCGCGCTGGCGCGGTCGGCGAAACCCTGCACCTCGGTCGACTTCTCCGGCTCGAGGTCCTTGTAGATGCTGAAGAAGTGCGCGATCTCGTTGCGCAGGTGCTCGGGCACGTCATCGATGTCGTGGGCGCCGTCCCACTGGGGGTCGTGCTCGAGGACGCAGATCAGCTTGGCGTCCACCCCCTTCTCGTCGCGCATGGAGAACATGCCCAGGATTCGCACCCGCACCACACAACCCGGGAAGGTGGGGTCCGTGACGAGGACCAGCGCGTCGAGCGGGTCCCCGTCGCCGGCCAGGGTGTCGGGGACGAATCCGTAGTCCGCCGGATAGGTGGTGGCGGTGAAGAGGCGGCGGTCCAACCGGATGACATGCTGCTCGTGGTCGTACTCGTACTTGTTGCGGCTGCCCGTGGGGATCTCGATCACCACGTCGATCGCCTCGTCCGGCGAGCCGCTCACTGCGGCGCCGGTGGCTCGCTGCGGTAGGCCGCGTCGACCGGGCTCATGATGCCGACCGCGTTGCCGTCAGGGTCGCTCACCACGGCGTAGCGGGCGCCCCAGAACGCGTCGTACGGCTCCTGTTGGACGGGAACGCCCTCGGCGACCAGTGCGGCGACGAGCGCGTCGACCTCGTCGCGGGTGTCCACCTTGAAACCGAGGACGGCCCCGGTCCCGCCGGGCCAGCCCTCGTCCCACTTGGTCGCGAAGGCGGTGCTGTCCAGATCCACGTCGATGGGCGCGGTGTCACCGTGCACCGCCGAGACGTGGTGCGCAGACCAGACGGGATCGTGGTCGGCTCCGAAGTCGAGCCCCAGGCGGCTGTAGAAGGCGCGGCTTGCGTCGACGTCGCGGACGACGAGGTTCACCTGGTCGAGGCGGATGGGCGGCACGGGGCCACCGTAGTGCTCAGGGCCGGTAGTACGCGTTGTGGGGCACGTCGCGGGCCGCCAGCGCCTCGGCGACACTCGGGCGCCCCTCCCGCCCGGACCGCAGAGCGCCGAGCGTCGCCGCCTTGTTGTTCTCGAAGACGAGACGCTCGTCGGCCGGCGCGGGGGTTCACCCACACCGCGGCGATGAGGAGCAACGCCGCGGCCTCGCCCTCGGGCACGGTGCCCTCGGCCACCGCCTCCATCACCCCGGCCGCCACGCCGGCGTGGGCCGCGCCCCAGGTGAGGGTGGCGTGCCGCTCGCCCTCGATGAACGCCTTGTTGACGAAGAGCGTGAAGGGCCGCACCGCCGTGCCGGGCGTCACGGTGGCCACGAAGGCGGCATGACCCGCCCGGGGCGTCGCCAGCGCGGTCACCCAGGCCGTCTCGACCGGGCCCCCGGCCGCGCCCAGCACCGTGTTCACGTGGGCCGCCTCGGCGCCCTCGCCGACGAAGGACTCGCCGAACTCGGTGCTCACGCCGGGACGGGCCAGGTCTCGGGCGGCACCGCAAAGGCCTCCGTGCGCCCGTAGCGGTCCGCTCGCAACAGGTCGCTGCCCATGGTGCCCGACTTCGTGTCGTAGGCCAGGAGGCCGACATGGCGCCACCGGCGGCCGGCAATGGGGCTGACCCGGTGCAGCGAGTGGCGCCCTTCGAAGATCGAGGAGGGTGCCGGGAGTCATCGGGAGCGTCTCGACTCGTGCCCGCTCGCCGGCCAGCACCGCCGCCACCTCGTCGTAGTGCTCGTCGTCCGCGCTGCGGATGCGCGGCACGACCTCGAAGTCACCCCCGCTCTCGGCCGACTGGATGGCGAGCGACACGACGAAGTCGGTCTGGTCGAAGTGCCATTGCAGCCGGTCACCCTCGCCCATGACGGCCAGGTTCAGCGCTCCGAACGGATCGGCGTAGCGGAAGATCGGCCCGCGACAGAGGACGGACTCGATCAGGTCCTTGAGCGGGTCCCACTCGTAGAGGCGGCGCAACGGCGAGCTGATCGGCATGATGTCGTAGGCGACGGCGCGCACGCGGTAGTCGGCGAAGTGGAGGCGCGGGTGCGCCGCCGGCAGTGAGAAGTCGGGGAACTCGAGGTAGGCCGTGCCCTGCCCGCCCGAGGCGTGGGCGCGCGGCGCCAGCGCATCGGCGTCACGCACGAGCTCGGCGACGCCGGTGGGGGAGACGAAGCCGGGCAGCTCGGCGGCACCACGCGCCATGAGCTGCCGGCGCCCCTCGGCCACGACGGCGGCATTGGCGTCGGAGTGCCGCGTGGTGACCGGATAACGCTCCAGGTCAACGAGCCGGGCGGGGTCACTACCGGGGATGGGCACCGGCAACCGACCGTACCAGCTGCCCGTCCGCGTCAGCCACGATCCGCCGAACGCCATCGAAATGGCCGCGCCGCCCTCCCGAGGACCGGTGCGAACGTGGGTGCGAGCACCCCGTGGACGAAGGGGTCAAAAGGCAATCATCCGATGTGCGAACGTCACGACCCAGAGGACAGCGATCACGGCAGCGACGAACCTCAAATCCCTTTCGGAATCCAAGAGAAGGACCACGGACAGCACGTAGAGATCCTCGAATCCTCTGAAGTCTGCATGGCTGAGCCAGAGCGCACGGGACAAGGAGATGCACAGGGCTGCCGCGAAGACCCATGCCCACTTCTCGTGTGCGGGCGCGCGTGAACGCCGCAACACTGTGCCGGCAGACACAGCGCCCAGGGCGAGTCCGGCGAGCTCGGCCCACCAAATGACGGCATGTTCGGATGGAAGGAGACCCACGTACTGCCACATGGCCACAGCTGCGGACTCAAATGGCGCGGTGATGTTGTTGGTGGTATCCGTGCGCAACGGGATCGCGCCGTAGAGGGACCATCCGACGAACTCCCAACCGACGTAGGCCAGCGCGGGCAACAGCCATGCCACATCGGTTTGGCCGGGGCGGTCTCTCCCTCGCACAAAAGCGATCACTCTCGCGAAGGCGAGCCCGCCGACGACCACAAATGCGGTCTCCCGGCTCAACACGGCCGCTGACAGCGCAACGGCCGCCCACACGGGACGCTGGCGTCGGAGCAGAAGCAGGCCCACGAGGACGAAGAGAACCTCGCAGATCTCGGTCAGATCCCTCCCCAACGTGAAGAGGAATCCGAAATATCCCGCGACGAGGAGGCCGTACGCGGGGTGTCGGTTGCACTGGTATGCGAGCTGCGCACTGACACCGGCAAGGACCGCGAGGGCGAGGAGGTTGACCAGGACCAGTGACAGCGGGACGAGTCCATGCCTTCCACCCGCTGCCAGCCACACCAGCAACGAATACGTGATCCGTTGCACGCGATATGCGTTGTCGAACGTGATGCCGTATGCGGTGTGACGGAGGTCGAACGGATCGAGCGCCAAACGGTAATAGAACTGACCGTCGTATCCGGCACCTGAAGCGATTGTGATTCCAATCGGAGTCTTGCCCGGCTGCGTAAAGGTGGTTCCGACCCCGATGAAGCGGCTGAGGTTGCCATGCGCGAAGAATTCCAGCCGCCCCAAGGTGAACACGCCAGCTGCGAGACCGGCGAGAACGCCGACCAGCGGGGGCATCAGTCGATCCTGAGCCGACGCCGTGCGTCGCATATAGGTGCTTAGTTAGCGGCGCCGAGATGTGGGACGGCGGATTGCGGGCTGTCAGTCCGCTGGCAAGACGTGACGACTCATCGGGAACCCCACACAGAGAGCGGTTCGATTCCGAAGGGCGTGCACCCGTTCATTGCGTGCCTCTCTCGCGCGTCACGGTCCGGGTGGAACCGGCGCTCGTCGCGGCGGCCACCGCTCCACCCGTGCTGAGAACGCTCACGAAGAGGGCACGCCGACTTCCCGTTCCGCCGGGACTGCCATCCGTCCAGGCCGAGAACACGAGAAAGTCCCGATCTTGGCCCACGAAGACGTCGGGTCCGCCCGGTCCGGCCATGCCGGGCTGCGAGGACAGGACGACGTGCGCGTCCGCTTGGTCGCACGGTCCCAGGGGCGAGGTGCACGTCGTGAGCCCGATCACGTAGTGGCTGGTGTCCCAACGGTTGGCACTGAAGAAGAGATCGAGGTGCCCTCCGATGTCCGCGAGCGCAGGACCCTCGACGATGCCGTCCTCCCACCCCTGGCTGGCCGTCAGGAGCACAGCCGGGCTCCCCATCAGGGAGGAGTCCAGCTGTGAGAGCCGCTGGGCGAAGATCTCACCTGGTTGGTCTTTTCCCGTGTCGGCCTTCCAAACGAGAAAATCGCCCGCCGCGGTGCGAAAGACCGACGGGTCGATGGCTCCTTGATGATCAGAGCAGATCAACGGGCTCGGCGACGTGTCGAGGAAGGGCCCCGTCGGGGACGGGGCGACGGCGCGACCGATGCATTCCTCGCCGTTCGTATCGAGAGTGCTGAAGAAGGCCTCGTAACCGCCGCTGGGAGCCGCGGCGACCGACGGTGCCCAGGTGAAGCCGCTGAGGTCGGCTGCCCAAGAGGGAAGGAAGGCCATGGCATCACCGAGGCGCTGCCAATGGACCAAATCGCTCGAGGTCATGACGGGCAAATTCTCTCCGTCGACATTCGTGCTGTAGGCGTAGTAGGTGCCTCCGACGAAGAGGGTGCTCGGATCCGGGAAGTCTCCGTCGTAGACAACCTGCGGCGTTCCGATGGACAGCCCATCCGATGTCGCGGTTGCGGCGCCGGCACTCTCCGCACCGCAGAACCCCAGACCGAAGACGATGACAGCGCAGCACAGACCAAGCGTCCTCATTGAGGCGACTTCACACCTCGTGGTGGCGGCCCGCCCGACGCACGCCGGACTAACCCCGAACGGTGAAGTTTCCGCCGCCGCCTCCGCCGCCGATCCGCGAGAAGAAGCCGCCGGCGCCACCCGGGAAGCCACCACCACCGCTCCCGCCGCCCAGCAGGCTGCCCACACCGCCGACGGTGTTGGTGTTCGACGACGGCACTGCCTCGGCGTAGTCAGCCAGCACGACGCTCTGACCCGGCGAGAGCCCCGAGCGGACCTGGGTGTAGACGTCGCCCACCATCCCCACCTTGATCACCTTGCGGGTGAGCTGCCCGTTGGCGAGCACGAGGACGTAGGAGGCGGTGCCGAGGGACTGCACGGCTGAGGTCGGGACGGCGACGACGTTGGAGACGCCTCCGGTGGAGATGGTGACGTTGGCCTCCGATCCCGCGTACAGGGTGTCGGCCGTCGCAGGCAGCGCAACGACGACGGGGTAGGTGAAGCTGCCGTTGCTGCTCGACTGCACTGGGCCAACCTGCGCCACCGTGCCCTCGAGCGTGCCGTTGACCCCGTCCACTTCGACCTTGGCCGACTGGCCAGCCTTGACCGACGGCACCTGCGAGCTGTCGAGCGTTGCCTGGGCCTCGTATGAGTTCGTCGCGACGATGCTGATGATCTCGGTGCTCGAATTGGCGCTGACGGTGTCGCCCGTGGTGATGCCGACCGAGACGACCGTCCCGTTGATCGGGCTGGTCAGAGTCGCCGCGTTCAGTGACTGCTGGGCCTCGGTGAGATTTGCGGTCGCCGTATCGATCGCCGCCTGGTCCGACGCGATCTGCTGAGGGGTATCGGTGTTCGCCGACGCCCCGCCACCGCCGGTGCCGCCGGCGGGGCTCCCCGTCGAGCCGGTGCCCGTCGATCCTGTGCCCGTACTCGCCGATACGCCAGTCCCGGTGCTGCCTGTGCCGGTGTTGCCGGTGTTGCCCGTGATGTCGCTCGTCAGGGCCGCCACGTGGCCGGACTGGGTGGGGGAGGATCCCGAGTTCCCAGTGGCGCCAGCGCCGCTGGGAGCGCCGGAGCTGCTTCCTCCGGTGCCAGTGCCCCCGCTGCCGGTTCCGCCGCTGCCGGTTCCGCCGGTGCCGCCGCCAGACGACCCTTCTCCGAGCGCCTGTCCCAACGCCGTCTCGTCCTTGGACACGGCGGTCTCGTCCTTGGACACCTGCTGCTCGTCGACCGACACTGTCTGAAGGGCGGCCTCGCACGCCGTCTGGCCGGCGGGGGAGCTCGTGTTGGCGCTGGCGCAGTCCGACTGCGCCTGGGCGAGGTCTGCCGCCTCCGCTTGCTGGTCGGTCGACAAGGTGGACTCGTCTTGGGTCAGCGTCTTTTGATCCTGGGTCACGGCTGAGTTCGTACCGCTGCTGCCACCTGTGCCACCTGTTCCGCCACTGCCACCTGTTCCGCCACTGCCACCTGTTCCGCCACTGCCACCTGTTCCGCCACTGCCACCTGTTCCGCCACTGCCACCTGTTCCGCCACTGCCACCTGTCCGCCGTGCCACCGGTGCCAGCAGTGCCGCTCGGGCCACCGGTGCCACCAGTGCCGCTCGGGCCGCCGGTGCCACCAGTGCCGCTCGGGCCGCCGCTGCCGCGCCGCTGCCACTGTGGGTGGGCTGGGTCGTGCCCGTGCTCCCGGAACCCGCACTCGTGGAGCCCTTGGACGACGAGGAGGATGAAGAGGAGGAGGATGAAGAGGAGGAGGATGAAGAGGAGGACTGGTTGGCCTCGTCCTCGGCCAGCTTCGCCTCGTCGGCGTTCACCGTGGACTGGTCCGAGGAGACCGACTCGCTCATCGCCGTCGTGTCCAAGGTCGCGAGCGTCTGCCCGGGGGTGACCTGCTGGCCGGGGCTGACGCTGACGGACGTGACCTGGCCGCCGACCCCGAAGGCGGCCGAGGCGTTGCTGACCGGCTCGATGTTGCCGACGACAGTGAGCGTCGTGGCGATGTCGGCCCGGGTCACCGCGACTGTTCGGTACCCGGTGCTGCCGCCGCTCACTTCGGCCCAGGCGGCCGCGGCCCCGCCGACCACGAGCACTACCACGAGCCCGCCCACCAGGACGGCCCGCCGGTGACCGGCACGACCCCAGCCCGAACGACCCAGCTTAGGCACCGCCACCGCCCGGTCCGCCGAAGAAGCCGCCACCGCCGCCGAAGCCACCGGTGCAGCTTCCCCCGCTGCTCGGGGTGATGCGCACCGTCGTGGCCGACACCGAGCCGTTGGTCGCAGCCGGCCCGAAGGCATTGACGCAGTCACCGACGGCGAGGTCAGTGGCGGCCGCCGCCTGCGTGGCGCTGACCGTGGTCGAACCCGACGTCGTGACCGTCAGCGTCTCGGTCTTGGGCGGGGTCGGCTTCTTGGTCTTCGAGTTCGAACTCGACTTGCTGGGACGCCCGAACGAGCCGCCCGACAGCGAGATCCCCGAGACAGTGAGGGTCGAACCGTTGACTGCCGTCACTTTGCCCGAGGCGACGTCGAGGTTCGCCAAGGCCTTGCGGAAGTTGTTCGCGCCAGACCCCGAAGGGAAGGACGGACGGGTGCCGTTCGGTGCTTCGCCGCCTCGGAAGGCGAACCCTCCTCCGCCGGTGCGCCCGGGGAAGCCGCCCGGAGTCGTGCCGGTGGCGGCTCCGGAACCAGCGGCCCGGCCGCCGGTGCAGGTGCCGGTTGAGCTCGGCGTCGTCACGGTCAGGCTGCGAGCGGCGACCGTCTTCTTTGAGCTCTTCGACGCGGTGCCCGTCGCGGTGACACAGTCGCCAACGGCGACGGAGGCCACCGCCTCGGTCACGGTCTTCGAGAACTGCGTCGTCCCGGTCCACGTCACCGTGGTCTGGCCACTGGATTGGTTCTGCACTTCCATGCTCGAGGCATTGAGCGCGGCCACGCTCCCGCTGGCCCCGGTCGGGGCGTTCGCCGGCGCGGCGGCGGACGCCGGGGCGGCGATGGCCACGACGGCCGCGGCGACCGCGGCGGCCATGGCCCCGGATACCCAGGCATCGTGCCCAGCGCCCACGGTTGCTGGGTCGACTGGTCAGTGTCTGCATGTGGATGGTTCCTCTCTTGTTGCTGTGCTTGTGGTGATGGAAGGACATTCGTTGGCCCTACTCGCTGCGCAGGGCGTCGATAGGGGCCAACGTGGCAGCCCGGCTCGCCGGGTAGACGCCGAAGAGCACCCCGATAGCGAGGGCAATGGCGAGGGCACCGACGGCCGCGGTGGGGCTCGTCGAAATGGGGTCGCCGATGAGGCCCGGCAGGTAGATCACGCCGAGCATCCCGGCCGCGACGCCAAGGATGCCGCCGATCACCCCGAGGACCGAGGCCTCGACCAAGAACTGACGCCGGATGACGCGGGGTGTCGCCCCGAGCGCCTTGCGCAGCCCGATCTCGCGGATGCGTTCGGTCACCGACACCAACATGATGTTCATGACCCCGATGCCGCCCACGATGAGCGAGATCGCCGCGATGCCGCCGAGCAGGATCGTCAGCGTGTGGTCGACCGAGGTGTTGGCGGCGATCAGCGACTGTTCGGAGGTGATCGTGAAGTCGGCCTCGGTCGGGTTCGTGATCCCGTGCAGCTCGAGGAGAAGGTGGTCCGCTTCTTGGTAAGCGCCGGTCAGGTCGGCCGAAGACCGGGCCTGGACAGCGATGGAGCTGACCGAGTTCCGCGAGGTGCCCCCAAAGATGCGCTCGGCCCCCGTGGTGATGGGGATGATCAGGGTGTCATCAGGGTCCGAGGTGCTCGACGACGAGCTCGAGGCGCCCGAGGAGGTGAGGACGCCGACCACCGTGACGGGGGTGCCGTTGACGTCGACGCTCTGGCCGACGGGGTCGCCTCGGGTGAAGAGCTCCGATGCCGTCGTCGCCCCGAGGACGGCGACGGCGGCGTGGTCCTGGACATCCTGGTTGTCGATGAACCGGCCCTCGGCCAGCGTGCGGCCCCGCACGCTGAGCCAGTTCGGAGTCGTCCCCTGCACACTGGTCGTCGCCGTCTCGCTGCCCGCGGTCAGCACCTCGGTCTGAGACGTGATCGGGGCGACCGCCTTGACGTCGGGCGCGTCGACGGGCGACGAGAGGGCGGACACGTCGGCCATGGTGAGCGTCGACGCGCTCCCGAGCGCCTGTCTGATGCCGCTGCTCGAGGTCGAGCTGCCCGGGGTGATGGTCAAGACGTTGGAGCCCAGCGCGTTGATCTCGGAGGTCACCTGGCCCGAGGCCCCTTCGCCGAGCCCGACGGCGATGATCACACCGGCAATGCCAATGAGGATGCCGAGCACAGTGAGGGAGGAGCGAAGCCGGTGGCTGCGCACGCCGTTCACCCCGGTCCGGAGGGTTTCGAGCCAGCTCATCGGATGCTCTGGCTCTCGAGGTGGCTCTCGTCTCTCTCCGAGAGCAGCCCGTCACGGATGCCGATGACCCGACCCGCGGCCGAGGCAACCTCGGCGTCGTGCGTGATGAGCACCAGCGTGCGCCCGGCATCGTGCAGCTCACCCATGAGGCGCATGACATCGGCGGCCGAACCCGAATCGAGGTTGCCCGTCGGCTCGTCGGCCAGGATCAGGTCGGGCTCGGTCACCAGCGCGCGGGCGACGGCGACACGCTGCTGCTGGCCGCCCGAGAGCTCGCCGGGCCGGTGATGGATCCGGCCGGCCAACCCGACGCGGCCGAGGGCCTCGACGGCGCGTGCCTTGCGCTCGCTCCGGGAGACGCCGGCGTAGGCGAGGGGGAGCTCCACGTTCTGCCAGGCCGTCATGGACGGCAACAGGTTGAACTGTTGGAAGACGAAGCCGATACGCCGGTTGCGCACCTCGGCCAGGGCGGTCTCGCTCATATGGCCGACGTCGTCACCCGCCAGGTGATAACGGCCTGCCGAGGGAACATCGAGGCAGCCCAAGATGTGCATGAGCGTGGACTTGCCCGAGCCCGAGGGCCCGATGATGGCGACGTACTCACCCTCTTCGATCGTGAGACTCACGCCGCGCAGGGCGGCGACCGAGAGAGAGCCGGTCCGGTACACCTTGGTGACCCGTTCGAGGTCGATGACGGGTGCGAGCGCCGTGAGGGCGGGCGTGCCTTGGGGAGGCGTGACGGTCATGGTCAGCCCCCGCCGGTGAAGCCGCCAGCGGGGAAGCCGCCTCCGCCGCCCGAGAACCCGCCGCCTCCGCCGCCGGGGAAGCCACCGGCTCCGCCCAGACCGCCCCCCCGGGTGCCCGTGCCCCCGAAGATGCCGCCGCCGGTGCCCCCGGGAGCCTTGAACGTGATCTCGCGCTCGAGGACCTTGGCGCCGGCACTCACGCCGCTGATGATCTGGGTCTCGCCGTTCTCGGCGGCGCCGACGGTCACGTCCTTGACCACGTGGGCCCCGTTCACCACCTCGGTGACGGTCGCCTGGCCGCTTGAGGTGTACGAGATGGCGTTGGTCGCCACCTCAGTCACGTCATTCAGCTGCTTGACGATGATGCTGACATCCGCGCTCGCCCCGGCGTAGAGGCCCGACGGGTCCCCCGTCACGTCGATGACGACCGGGAAGGTCGTGACGTCCGAGCTCTGACTGCCGACCAGGCTGATGGAGCCCACCGTGCCGTAGATCGCTGACGAGCTCGAGGTGGAGGAGGTCGCCGCTGGTGCTGCCGTCGACGAGCTCGAACCACTGCTGAGCGTGATGTCGGCTTGGTCTCCGTCCGTGATCTGGCCGATCTGGGTGTCGTCGACGGTCGTGTTGACGATGTAGGAGTCGGTGCCGATCACGACGATCTGGCCGGAGCTGCTGCTCGAGCTGCTGCTCGACGCGGCCGACGCCGCGCTCGAGGAGCCAAGGCCACTGCTACCGGTGCCACTGCTGCCGGTGCCACTGCTGCCGGTGCCACTGCTGCCAGCGCCTCCGTTCCCCGAACCCGTGCCGGTCACGAGCTGGCCGACCGTGAGATCCACCGAGGCCACGGTGCCCGAGATGGTCGAGGTGAGCGAGGCGTCGTTCAGGTTCGTCTGGGCCGTCGAGAGCGACGACTCGGCGGACGTGACCGAGGCCTGGTCGGTGTCGAGTGTGCTCTGCGACGCGCCGGCTGCCTGGTCGCTCGAGAGCCGGTCCTGGGCCGAGGTGAGCTGCGCTTGCGCCGCGCTGACCTCTTCGGAAAGCGCCGTCGTGTCGACGGTGGCCAGCACCTGACCGGCCGTGACGGTCTGGCCTGCCTTGACGTCGACCGCAGTCACGGTGCCCGAGACGGGGAAGTTCAGATTGGCCTCGCTGGCCGGCTCGATCGTCCCCGAGCTGGCGACCGTCTGCTGGATGGTCCCCGTGGTCACGGGGACGGTCACCGTCGTGATGGAGAGGCCGGCAGGGGTGGACGAGCCCGACGTGAGCCACAGGGGCAGGGCAACCGCGGCTGCAACGACGACGACGACCGCACCCACGATGGGCCAGCGGTAGCGGCGCCAGCGCGAGACCGGCTCGGGGGCGAGAACGTTCTCGTCGTCGAGCGGGAGCTCCTGCGTCAATTGAACCGGTTCGTCCTGGGTCACGGTTGAGGAGACTCTGACCATGTGCCTAGTTCAACCCAGCCAAATTCATACTCAGCCCACATTCCGCTGTGAGCCGGCTTGGTATTAGATGTAAGACCTCGCTAAGAGCCCAGGTCAGCGAGCTGAGGCCCGCATCCGCCGGAGGCGCACAGCCGGCTCTGGGCGTCCTCTCATTTCCGAAGCGCAGAGTGATCGACAGCCCACCGGTGCCGCCGGGAGTGTTCGTCTCCCTTTCGCCCCCCTCCCACTCCCGGCACCGGTGCGGCTTCGACGCAACCGTGACACCGTGCGCCACGCCACCCCGGACGACCTCGCCGTTCTGACTGGCCTGCTGGCCCGACTCCGAGCGATCGAGGGCCTGGTGGAGCGCCGGCCCGGGGTTTTTACCGGCGGCCCCGGGCCTTCTTGCACTTCCACCACGACCCGAAGGGCATGTTTGCGGACGTCCGCCTCGGCGACAACTTCGTGCGTCTGCCGGTCGACACGCTGGCCCAGCAGGCGGATCTCGTGGCCCGGGTGCGCGCGGCGGCGGGGGAGCAGGGCACGCGCTCGAGTGCGACGAACTGCGCCTGATCGCCAAACCATGCGACGGACCATGGGGGGCGGGCTATGAGCACAGGACGCCATGTGGAATGACGAACAGCCTGGACTTCGACTTCGGCGGCACGTCGGTCCGGGCGACCGGCGGGACGAGCGGTATCCGGCCCGCCATGGCATCGCGTGTTGCCGTCCACGAGGAACGACCAGATCACGTCGAGCCCGACCGGCCGGGGCCCGGTGACTCTGGCCGAGACCACGAGCTGCCGACGCCCACAGTCGAGCAAAATCGAACGTATGGGCCTGGCGACTTTTGGTCGATTGGGCGCTCGTCCTCACTGCTCACGCATTTCCACTCCGTCTCTCGCCGCCGGGCTCTGTTCTCGCCAGGCCCTCAAGGCGACACCTTCCGCCTGCGGGGCGCTCTGACTGCCCCGCTCCTGACCAGTGCATTTTCTACGAGTGACCGCCGATAATGTTCATTATGTTAAGTCGGGCAAGAGACGGCCCGGGGGTCCTCAGGGCGAACTGACGGGCGCCACTCCTCCGGGCATGTGGTCTGGCTCCGCCGGGACAGACGCCAGGGCGGCCGTCGGTGACCACGAGGGAGCCTGTGCCGGCGACGCCCGCCCGACGCTCGGCACGTTCCGCCGCCGGCGCGGCCACGGAGGCAACGCACCGCGAAAAGGGTCTTGATCTGTGCAGCGGGATTTCCGCTAATGTGGCAGGCGCTAAGGCCCCTTGGTTAAAGGTTCAAAGTCCGGACGGACGAGAAGGCGAAATCCCAGCTGGGGGACTGGTTTGGCGGGTAAAAATGGGTTATGGTCCCCGGTGTGTCCGGGGACTTTTGCGCGCCCGTCATTTCGGGCATGAAGGGGTCGTTCCTCCGGTGAGCGCAGCCTCTCCCCCGCCGGACCCCGAGATTGCCGCCGAACAGGCCCACCTGGACCACGCCCTGCAGTCGCTCGCCGCCATGCGGCAGCGGGCGGAGCGCCTCCTCGGGGACCTGATCGCCGCCGGGACCCCCGATCTCGACTACGTCGGCCGCCCTCTCGCGCCGGGTGTCGCTCCTGGCGGACAGCCCACGGCCACTCCTGTTCGGACGGGTCGACGAGGAGGAGGGCCCGGCCGTGGCACATCGGCCGGCGCCACGTGGAGGACGCAGCGGTCCGATCCGGTCGTGGTGGACTGGCGGGCGCCCGTGGCCGTGCCCTTCTACCGGGCCAGTGCCAGGGACGCCCTCGGCCTCGCCCGACGCCGCCAGATCATGGTGGACCGCCGCACCGTCGTGCCGTGGCCGACGACCTGTTCGCCGGCGGGGACGGAGCCGGCGCCACCCGCCTGCGGGGCGGAGACGCGCTGCTGGCCGAGCTCGAGCGGGCCCGTACGGGCGAGATGCTCGACATCGTCGCGACCATCCAGGCCGAGCAGGACGAGATCATCCGTGCCCCCGCTCGACCAGCTGCTCACCGTGCAGGGCGGCCCCGGCACCGGCAAGACGGCGGTCGGTCTCCACCGTGCCGCCTTCCTGCTCTACAACCACCCCAACCTGAGCAGCGACGGGGTCCTGGTGCTCGGCCCGAGCCGCGCCTTCCTGCGCTACATCGCACAGGTCCTGCCCTCGCTCGGGGAGGAGGCCGTCGTGCAGACCACGATCGCGGACATCGCCCCCAAGGCCAAGGTCCGGGTCCAGGACCCGATGGAGGTGCGTCGGATCAAGGGCGATGCCCGCATGGCCGAGCTGCTGCGGCGCACGCTCGAGGGAAGGCGCCGAGTGCTCGAGGAGGACGTCAGCCTGCGCGTGCGCTTCGCGCGGGCCACGCTGAGCGCCGAGCGGGTCAACGACCTCGTGGCCTCCATCGCCGGCCGTCCCGGTCCGTACAAGGCCGGACGTCTCGCGCTGCGGGCCCGGCTCGTGAGCGAGGCCCGGCGCGTGTTCCGCTCGTCGGCCCGTCTGGGTGCCGACGAAGCCTGGTTCGAGGGCGAGCTCACGTCCTCGGAGGAGTTCACCACCCTCCTCGAGACCCTCTGGCCGGCCGTCTCCCCCGCCGCGCTGGTTCGTGACCTGCTGTCCTCGCGGAGCCAGTTGCAGCGACACGCCGCGGGGCTCTTCTCCGACGCGGAGTGGCAGTTGCTCCTGCGCCCCCGGGGCGCCACCGTGTCGGCGACGGCTTGGAGCGTCGACGACCTGGCCCTGCTCGACGAGGCCACCTTCCTGACCGGCGGCCGCAGCCGCACCTACGGGCACATCGTCGTCGACGAGGCGCAGGACCTCACGCCCATGCAGTTCCGCATGATCGCCCGCCGGGCCCCCTCCGGCTCCATCACCGTGTTGGGTGACCTCGCCCAGGCGACGGGGCCTTGGACCTATGCCGACTGGGCCGAGATCCGAATGCACCTGCCCGAGAGCGCCTCCCCACGTCACGACGAGCTCACGCTCGGCTACCGGGCCCCGGGCCAGGTGCTCGATTTCGCCTCTCGCCTCCTCCCCGAGGCCGCACCCGGCGTCAGCCCCACCTCATCGATCCGCCCCGGCCGCACCGACCCGGCCGTGCGCAACGTGGAACCCGGCGCTTTGGCCACCGCCGCGATGACCGAGGCCGCACTCGCTCTCCCACGAGCATGCGACTCGTCGCCGTCGTGGTCCCAGAGGAGCTCGTGCCGGAGTTCACCCGGCTGGCCCGACGTGACGGCGATGTCGGCATCCTCGAACGTGACGCCATGAGCCGGCCCATCACGATCGTCCCCGCGCCGGCGGCCAAGGGGCTCGAATTCGACGCCGTGGTGGTCGTCGAGCCCTCCGCGATCGCCGGAGAGGACCGGCGTGGGCTGCGACTGCTCTACGTGGCCATGACGCGTCCCATACAGCACTTGAGCGTCGTGCACGCCCGCCCCGTCCCGGCGCCGCTCCTCGGCTGAACGCGGCGCCTTCCTCTACGATGAGCGAAATGGCAATGGACGTGGACGGCAAGGTCGCCCTGATCACCGGCGGCAGCAACGGCATCGGTGAAGGCGTTGCCCGACATCTGGCGGCCCAGGGCGCCCGCGTCGTCATCGCCGACATCGACGGGGCGCGGGGCAAGGAGATCGCCGACGAGCTCGACGGTCGTTTCGTCCAGACCGACGTCGCTGACCCCACCGCCAGCACGGCCGCCGTCGCCGGCGCAGTCGAGGCGTTCGGTGGGCTGCACATCGCGCACCTGAACGCTGGCGTCACCTCGTGGTGCGGCATGGGCGACGATTTCGACCCCGAGGCCTACCGACGCTCCATGGCGATCAACCTCGACGGTGTCGTGTACGGCATCGCGGCCGCCCGCCGTGCCATCAAGGCCAGTGGGGGTGGAACGATCGTGGCCACCGCCTCCATGGCCGGACTGGTCGCCACGCCGTTCGACCCGATCTATGCGGCCAACAAGCACGCCGTCGTCGGACTGACGCGTTCGCTGGGCCAGGTCTACGAGCCGGACGGCATCCGCGTGCACGCGCTCTGCCCGTCCTTCGCCTATACCGACATCATCAAGGGCTCCGAGCAGACGCTGCTCGACATGGGTTTCCCGATCATCGACGTGGCCGACGTCGTCGCAGCGTTCCAGCGCATCCTGGACTCCGACAGCACCGGTCAGTGCTGGTACGTCGTCGCCGGGCGGGAGAGCGAGCCCTTCCAGTTCCGGCGGGCCCCGGGACCCCGCCTCGACTGATCCGCGCTGCGGGGTCCGTCGTCGCCTCGCCAGGCGCGAGTACGCTGCGGGCCGAGTAGCACGACGTCCGGCGATGGGTCCCGCCGGGGGGCAGCGCCCCGAACCGCCGGCACGACATGGCTGATGGCTCCTGAGGCGGCACGGGAGGGCCGAGCCATGGAGGAACCGCTACCGCACCACACCCCGAACGTGCACGAACCTGCGTCGCACCAGCGTGAAGTCCTTGCTCACGAACGTGCGCTCTTCGAGCGGCACGAGCACGACCTCCTCGACGAACCCATGCTTCCGCTGTTGGGGCTGTCCGCATCGACGCTGGTGGCCATCTTCGTCGGCGGGGCGCTCGGTACGGTCGCCCGCTACCTGCTGGAGGCGCTCCACCCGCTCGCCCCGGGCGCCTTTCCCTGGGTCACCCTGCTGGTCAACCTGACCGGCTCGTTCGCCATCGGGCTGGTGATGCCCCTGACCGAGAACGTCTCGCACCGGCTCCGCGCCCTGCGCCCGCTCCTCGTGGTCGGCTTCCTGGGCGGATGGACCACGTACTCCACCCTGGCCGTCGATGCCACCCTCCTGGCCCGGCACGGTGATGTCGCCAGCTGCCTGGCCTATCTGGCCGCCACCGTCGCCGGCGGCCTGGCCCTGGTCGTGGCCGGCCATGCGCTCGGCAGGAGGCTCGTCGTCTCGTGAGCTCCTCCCCCACTCTCGCCGTTGCCCTGCTGGTCGCCGTGGCCGGCGGCGCCGGGGCGGTCCTGCGGGCGCTGCTCATCCACCATCTCGGCCTGCGCCGTTCCGATCCGCTGCCCGCTCGGCACCATGGTGGTCAATGCGTCGGGTTCCCTCGTCCTCGGCGTGCTCACCGGGCTCTCGCTCTATCACGGCCTCGGCACCCACGTGCTCGCCGTGATCGGGGTCGGGTTGTGCGGGGGGTACACCACGTGGTCGACCGCGAGCTGGGAGACGATCCACCTGCTCCATATCGGTCACCGCACCCAAGCGGTGGTCTACACGCTGGGCTCGCTCGCCGTCTGCGTGACCGCGGCGGCCGTCGGCATCGCGCTCATGGCGCTGGCCTAGGAAGCGAACGCGTCCAGCGGAGGGCACGTGCACATCAGGTGGCGATCTCCGTAGGCCTGGTTGATCCGCGCCACCGGGGGCCAGTACTTCGCCGCGGTCAGCCCGGCGGGGAACACCGCGGTCTCACGGTCGTAGGGTCGCTCCCAGGCCGACACCAGTGCCGCCGCCGTGTGCGGCGCGCCGCGCAGCGGACTGTCCTCGATGGACCATCGGCCCGCTGCCACCTGATCGATCTCGGACCGGATGGCGATCATCGCCTCGCAGAAGCGGTCGAGCTCCGCCAGATCCTCGCTCTCGGTCGGCTCGACCATCAGCGTGCCGGCGACCGGGAAGCTCACGGTTGGGGCGTGAAAGCCGTAATCGATCAGCCGCTTCGCCACGTCGTCGACGGTGACGCCGGTGCTCTTCGTGAGGGGACGCAGATCGAGGATGCACTCGTGGGCCACCAGGCCGTCCTTCCCGGTGTAGAGGATCGGGAAGGACGGGGCCAACCGCGCCGCCACGTAGTTCGCGGCCAGGACGGCCGACTTGGTGGCATGGGCCAGGCCCGGACCCGAGAGCAACCGGATGTAGGCCCAGCTGATGGCCAGGATCCCCGCGCTGCCGAACGGTGCCGCGCTGACCGGTCCGATGCCGTCACGTTGCTCGGGCCGGGGGTGCATCGGATGCGACGGCAGGAACGGCACCAGGTGCTCGGCCACCGCGACCGGTCCGACGCCGGGTCCGCCGCCGCCGTGGGGGATGCAGAACGTCTTGTGCAGGTTGAGATGCGAGACGTCGCCGCCGAAGTGGCCGGGTTGTGCGAGACCGAGCAGGGCGTTGAGGTTGGCGCCGTCGATGTAGACCTGGCCGCCGTGCCGGTGGACCAGGGAGCACATCTCGCCGATGCCCTCCTCGTAGACCCCGTGGGTCGAGGGGTAGGTGACCATGATCGCCGCCAGCCGCTCGCCGTGCTCCTCGCACTTGCGACGGAGGTCGTCGAGATCGACGGCGCCGTCGCCGAGGGCCGCGACCACCACCACCCTCATGCCCGCCATGACGGCCGAAGCGGCGTTGGTGCCGTGCGCGCTCGAAGGGATGAGGCAGACGTCGCGATGGAAGTCGCCCCGTGACCGGTGGTAGGCCCGGATGGCGAGGAGTCCGGCCAGCTCTCCCTGGCTGCCCGCGTTGGGTTGAACCGAGACCTTGGCGTACCCGGTGACGCGGGCCAACCACGCTTCGAGGTCGTCGATGAGTGACAGGTACCCCGGGGTGCTCTCGAGCGGCGCGAAGGGATGGATGTCGGCGAACCCGAGCAGGCCTACCGGTTCCATCTCGGTGGTGGCGTTCAGCTTCATGGTGCACGAGCCGAGGGGGATCATGCCGCGGTCGAGGGCGAAATCCCGGTCCGAGAGCCGGCGCAGGTAGCGCAACATGGCCGTCTCGGAGTGGTGCTCGGAGAAGACCGGGTGGCTCAGGATGGGGCCGCGGCGCAACAGCGACGCCGGCAGGGCCGTGCCCGGGTCGTCCTCCTCTGCCCCGCTCTCGGTCACCCCGAAGGCACCGAGCACGGCGGTCACGTGCCCGGCCGTGGTCGTCTCACCACACGAGAGGCCGACGTGGTCCTCGTCGACCAGACGGAGCAACACGCCCCGTGCGCCCGCCTCGGCCACGATGGCGGCGGCCCGCCCCGGTGTCCGCACGACGACCGTGTCGAAGAACTCCCGATGGAGGAGGTCGAAGCCCGCCCGCTGCAGGCCGTCGGCCAGCTCGACGGCCCGGCCGTGGACCCGC
Source organism: uncultured Acidimicrobiaceae bacterium (assembly GCA_963736525.1). Lineage (GTDB taxonomy): Bacteria > Actinomycetota > Acidimicrobiia > Acidimicrobiales > RAAP-2 > Bog-473. The sequence goes on along the minus strand of CAVTPF010000013.1, from coordinate 245,998 downwards.
CGGGCGATGCCCCGCAGTCCCTCCGCGCCGTGGTACACCGCATACATGGAGGCGACGACCGCCAAGAGGACCTGCGCGGTGCAGATGTTCGATGTCGCCTTCTCCCGTCGGATGTGCTGCTCGCGCGTCTGGAGCGCCAGCCGGTAGGCGGGCCGCTCCTCCGCGTCGATCGACAGCCCGACCAGTCGTCCCGGGAGATCCCGCTCGAGACCCGCCTTCACCGCCATGAACGCTGCGTGCGGCCCTCCGTACCAGAGTGGAACGCCGAAACGCTGCGACGACCCGACCACGACGTCGGCCCCCCACTCCCCCGGGGGCTTGAGGAGGGTCAGTGCCAGGAGGTCGGCGGCCACCGCCACCAGCGCGCCACGGGCGTGGGCCTCCTCGGTCAGCGCGGCGAGGTCCCGGATGGCGCCCGAACAACCCGGGTACTGCTGCACGACGCCGAAGAAATCGCCGACGGGGAGGCCGTCGTCGAGATCGACCAGGGCGACCTCGATCCCGAGCGGCTCGAGCCGAGTTTCCAACACAGCAAGGGTCTGCGGGAGGCAGTCGGCGTCGACGAGCACCCGATGTGCCTCGACCCCGGCGCGCCGGCGCATGAGCGTCACCGCCTCGGCCACTGCGGTGCTCTCGTCGAGCAGCGATGCGTTGGCCGTCTCGAGCCCGCTGAGATCCGACACCATTGTCTGGAAGTTCAACAAGGCCTCTAGGCGCCCCTGGCTGATCTCGGGTTGGTACGGGGTGTAGGCGGTGTACCAGGCCGGGCTCTCGAGGACGTTGCGTCGGATCACACCGGGCGTGATCGTGCCGTGGTAGCCGAGGCCGATCAAGGGTTCGGCGACCCGGTTGCGCGAGGCGAGCTCGCGCAGCTCATTTAGCACCGTGTGCTCCGATACCGCCGGCGGCAGGCCGAGTGCGCCGAAGCTCCGGACGCCGTCTGGCAGCGCCGCGTCGATCAGCGCATCAAGCGACTCGTAACCCAGGACCTTGAGCATGGCCACCTGCTCCTCGTCCGAGGGACCGATATGGCGGTGCACGAAGTCCTCGAAGGGCTCGAGTACGCCTGATCGGATGGCTGGGTGCTGGTCGGTCACGGAGGCCTCCCTCGTGCCCCGTGGTGACACGGAGCGAGCTGGACGTCCTCCCCGCTCTGTCATCGGACCTGAGAGTCTCGCCGCGTCCGCGGCTTCCACCTTCGGTGCAGACGCCGGAGCGCCCGCTTTCCAGAGTTGCCTCGCCGGAGCGGTATGTCGGCCTGAGAGTTTCTCGGGGAGAGTTGCTCCTCCGGCGTCCCCTCGCCTGCGTACTTCGGGGACTCTGGCGCTCCGGTTCAAACGGCGTATTCAGTTGTGCGACCCACTATACGGCACGGGCCCACGACCCCAGGCCGAGCCGCCGGACCTACTCGCTCTCTTCCCGGATCGGCCACAGAGGCGGGCGGACGAGGTGCGCCGCCCGCTCGCGGCCGCGTTGGACCACCGTGACCTCGTCCCCGTCGAGCAGCCAGCGCGTCGGCGTCGACGAAGCCAAGACCGATGCCTCGCTCGCGCATGGGCGAGAAGTTGCCGCTGGTGAGGATGCCGACCCGGTCCGGGCCGCGGCGCACCTCGGCGCCGTCGCGCAGGGGTTGCCGGCCGTCGGCCACGAAACCCCGCAGGCGTCGGGTGGGGCCGTTGACACGTTCCTCTTCGAGCGCGGCCCGGCCGGTGAAGTCTCCCTTGTCCCAGCCGACGACCCAGCCCAGCCCGGCCTGGAGGGGGGTGACGCCCGGGCCCAGCTCGTGGCCGTGCAGCGGCAGGCCCGCCTCGAGGCGCAGCGTGTCGCGCGCGCCAAGACCCGCCGGGAGAACACCCTGGCCGAGGACGGCCCCCCAAAAGCCCATTGCGATCTCAGCCGGCACCTCACACTCGACGCCGTCCTCACCCGTGTAGCCGGTGCCCGCAACCAGGCACGTCGCTCCACCCCATTCGAAGCGCTCGACGTTGAACCGGTGGACCGCCGCGGCTTCCGGCGACACCTTGGACAGCCGGGCGCGGGCGTCGGGCCCCTGCACCGCGATGACGGCCCGCTGTGCGGTCACGTCCGTCCCGCCGATGGCCTCGAGAACGTCGCTCGTGTTCGAGGCGTTGGGCATGACGTCGAATCGCTCGTCGTCGACCCACCACACGATCATGTCGTCGACGACGAACCCGTCCTCGTCGAGCAGGTGGGTGTATTGCGCGCGTCCCGGGTGGATGCGCCGCAGGTCGTTGCTGAAGGAGCGCTGCAGATGCTCGAAGCCGTCGGGACCCGTGACGCGGACGCTGCCCAGGTGGCTGACGTCGAAGGCCACCGCGGACGTGCGGCACGCCCGGTGCTCGGCCACCGTGCCCGACGGATAGGCCAGGGGCATCTCCCAACCCCCGAACAGGACCATCTTCGCGCCGAGCGCGAGATGCGCCGCGTGCAGGGGTGAGACCCGGGGCGGCACGCCACCCCCGCTGTGGCCGGCGTTCACCCGGCCAGACTACGCAGCGCCGGCGGTGGCGAACAGGAGGCCGTGAGAGGCCAGGAGTGCGGTGAAATCCCGTTGGTACACGATGTGGATCGGGACTTCGGGATAGAGCTCGCGCATGCGCCGTACTTTGCGGTTCTTGCGCGTCACCAGCCGCTGGTCCGCCGTGGTCAGCTCGATGAAGACGCCGGGTCCCGGCAGATAGAAGTCGGGACGGAAGCCGGACACCGGCGAGCCGTGCGGATCCCATTCCAACGCGAACTCCACCGGCTCGTACTCCCACGGCTCACCGGACAAGTCCAAAAGGGTGGCGAAGAGTCGCTCGGAGGGATGGGCGAACCGGACCTGCCCGGCGGCCGCACAGGCCGGATGGCGAGTGCGGCCGCCACGCGCTGGGTCCGTGGCGGTCACTCCCCGGCGGCCCGTGCGGATGGCACCCTCGTCGGTCGCCCTGCGGCCGGCGCGGTCGGGACCGCGGTGTCCAGGCGCACGATGTCGGCATCGAGCTCCTCCACCACGCCGGCGAGCGGCACGATGTTGAACACCCCTTGCCCGCCGGCCAGCAGATCGACGACCTCGCCGTTCGACCGGGCCAGGACCGAACTGGTCCCCGTCAGGACCAGGTTGGCCGACGCCAGCTCCGAACCCAAGGCCTCACGCAGGCATTCGACGGCGCGCGGGCGGACTGGAGGGAGACGCCGGCATCGAGCAGCTGCTTGATCACCTTGAGCTCGAGCACGTCGGAGTAGGAGTAGATGCGCCGGGAGCCACTCCCCTTGGCGGCGGCCACCGACGGTTGCAACAGGCCGGTACGGGCCCAGTAATCGAGCTGCCGGTACGAGATTCCCACCAGACCGCACACCTGCGGCCCGTGAAACCCCCCGACATGGGTCGCGGGATCGCCAACCATCACACCTCCCTTTGCGCCGCCACCCCGGCAGCGCTGCCACTCCGGCCGTCACTCTAGTGCACCCCGGACGACACGGCAGTAGTTACGGGAGCGTTATTCGGCGGTTTTGGGCTCCACCGGCCAGGCGACCACGGGCCCCAGCACGGAGAGCCCGACCGGGTGCCCCGGCTCGAGGGGCGTACCGCCCGTGACCCGCACCACCAACTCGGGCAGGCCCTCGGGGCCCGGCTGGACCCGGACCACCGCGTCATGGCCGAAGTACTCGTAGCTGGCCACGGTCCCCTCGACCACACCCGTGGCCACCTCGCCCAGGACGATCTGTTCGGGTCGGACCATCACCTGGGCCGTCCCGCCGCTGGTTGGGCCGCTCCACCCGTCGAGGGCCAGCCGACCGAGCCCCGTGGTGGCCACGCCGTCACGGACCTCGCACTCGAGCACGTTGGACTCGCCGAGGAACATGGCCAGCTCCGCGTCCCCCGGCCGCCCGTAGAGCCGCGCCGGCGTGTCGAGCTGGGCAATCGCCCCCTGCCGGAGGACCGCCACCTGGTCGGCCATGGAGAGCGCTTCGTCCTGGTCGTGCGTCACGAGGATGGACGTGGTGCCCGCCTCGCGCAGCACGCGCAGCACGTCGGCGCGAACCGAGGCCCGCAAGGCGGCATCGAGCGAGGAGAACGGTTCGTCGAGGAGCACGACCTCGGGCTCGATGGCCAGGGCCCGCGCCAGGGCGACCCGCTGCTGCTGCCCACCGGAGAGCTGGTGCGGGTAGCGCCGGCCCAAGCCGGACAGCCCGACGAGCTCGATCAGCTCGCGGACCCGGGCCTTGCGCTCCGGGCCGCGGGCGAGGCCGAAGCCGATGTTGCGACCCACGTTCAAGTGGGGAAAGAGGGCGCCCTCTTGGGGCACGTAGCCGATGCGTCGGTGCTCGCAGGGTACGAACCGGTGCCGCGCGTCGTCGACCACCGCCTCCCCGAGCGTGATCCGACCCTCGTCGGGACGCTCGAACCCCGCCACGACGCGCAGCAGCGTCGTCTTGCCGCTGCCCGACGCGCCGAGGATCGCCGTGAACGATCCGTGCGGCACCATCAGGTCGACGCCGCGCAGGACCTGCTGGCTGCCGAACGATTTCGTCAGACCGCTGATGCGGAGGTCCTTCACGTTGCCACCATCGCAGGTGGCGCAACCGTCGCGGCACCGGTGACCGCCACCCGCTCCGGTTGGCGGTCGAACCAGCGGCCCAGCACGTAGCCCGGCACCGCGGCGACCAGCACCATCATCGCGGCATAGGGCGCGGCCTGGCTGTAGGAGCCGTTCGACTCGAAGGCCCAGAACTGCGTGGCCAGCGTCTGCACGTTCGTCGGGTGGAGCACCAGCGTGGCCGTGAGCTCCGTCGCCGTCTCCAGGAACACCAACGCGAAGGCGGCCGCCAGGCCAGGCCCGATCAGGGGCAAGGTCACCCGCCACAGGACGTCGCGCCGTCGCACGCCCAGCGAGTTGGCCACCTCTTCGAGGCCAACCGGTGCGCGGGCCACGGCGGCGCGGGCCGCCACCACGGCGAGGGGGAAGAACATGATGGCGTAGGTCAGCACCAGCAAGGGGCTGCTCTGGTAGAAGCGACCCTGGAGGAAGTGCTCGGTCACGTACGTGAAGCTCAACGCAATGACGAGACCCGGCACGGCGAGGACCAGCATGTTGCTCCTCTCCAGGGCGACCACGCGGCGTCGCGTGAAGCGGACCGAGAGGAGGGCGATGGGGAGCGCGGCCACGGTGGCTGCGAGAGCGCCGGCGACGGAGTAGCCGAACGTGTTGAGCGTGGCGGTGAGGAGTGACGCCGCCGGCAGTGTGCTCTTCCCTCCCTGGACGATGAGGTAGACGATCGCCCCCACCGGCACGCCGAGGGCGAGGGCGACGAGCGCCACGACGCCGGCCAGCACGAACGGGAGCCCGCGGCCCAGCGGCAACGGGCTGATGCGCCGCGACACACCCGCGCCCGTGCGTGAGGTGCGGCCGCGTCCGCGGACCGTGGCTTCGCTCCCGAGGAGCAGGGCGCCGAGAAGGACCAGGATCAGGGACAGTGCGCAGGCGGCGGGCTCGTTGAAGCCGACCTGGAACTCGTTGTAGATCTCGGTGGTCAGGGTCTGGTACCCCAGGATCTCGAATGCACCGAACTCGGCCAGGACCACCAGCCCCACGAGGATCGCCCCACCGAAGATGGCGAGGCGTGCCTGGCCGACGGTCACCGTCCAGAAGGTGCGCAGCCTTCCCAGGCCGAGGCTGCGCGCCACCTCCTCCTGCGCCGGGTCCGCGGCGCGCAAACTGGCCGCGACAGGCAGGAACACCAGCGGGTAGACCGCCAGGGTCATCACGAGGACGGCGGCCCAGAACCCGCCGATGGCGGGGAAGACGGCCCGCCACCCGAAGCTCACGACGAAGTCGGGGACACCGAGGGGGATCACGAGCAGGACCGTGAAGAGCCTCCGGCCGGGCAGGTCGGTGCGCTCGACGAACCACGCCGCCAGGGTGCCCACCACGACACAGAGCGCCGTGACCACCAGCAAGAGCGACACCGTGTTCCAGATGAGCTGCGCGGTGAGGTTCCGGAACAGCAGCTCGTCCAGCTGGGCCCAGCCCACCTGGACCGCCTGGACGACCAGGAAGGCCAGCGGGAGCAGGACAACGACGGAGACCAGGACGGCAGCGGCCGTGAGCAGCGGCGGCAGCGGGCGTCGCCCCCCGTGGTGCCGTCGGGCCGCCGTTCTCGTGCTCACAGGAGCTGGGCCTCCTGCAGCAGCTTGATCGCCTCCGCCCCCGTGCCCAGCTCGGCGATCGTGATCCCGTTCGGTTGCAGCTGGTCGAAGGGCGTCTCGGGCTGTGCGGTGGTGACACCCGAGGCGATCGGGTACTCGAAGCTCTCGCTGTGGGCGATGATCTCCTGGCCCTCCTTGGAGGTGAGGAAGGCGAGGAAGCGCTGGGCGGCGGCCTGGTGCGTCGAGGACTTGAGGATCGCCGCGCCCGAGACGTCGACGACGTAGCCCACATCGTGCGGGGCGAAGTAGGCGATGGCGGAGTGCATGCCCGACGCTCCAACCTGGGCCCGCTCCCGGTACCAGTAGTACTGGTTGATGATGCCGAGGGCCACCTGGCCGCTGTTGACCTCTGACGTGATCGTCTCGTTGTCCGGGTAGTCGTGGCTCCCCGCGTTCGCCTTGACCGCGTCCAGCCACCGTAGGGCCGCGGCCTGGCCGTGCGTCCGTGCGATGGACGTCACGATGGGCTGGAAGTCCGTCTCGGCGGCCGCGATGGAGATCTTGCCCTTCCATTGCGGTTCGGCCAGGTCCATGGCCGACGTCGGCAGTTCGTCGGGCTGGAGCAGCGAGGTGTTGTAGATCATGACGCTGACCCGGGCGGAGACGCCCACCCACTCCCCCTCGGGCGAATTGAAGCGGGACGGGGTGTTGGCGAGGGTCGAGGGGTTCACGTCGGCGAGCAATCCCCTGGAGCCCAGGTACTGGAGGGGGGGCGAGTTCTCCGTGTAGAAGACGTCGGCCGGCGAGTGCGAGCCCTCCGTCACGATCTGGTCGGCCAGCACGTCCTCGTCGTCACTGCGGAGGTTGACCGAAATGCCCGTCTGCTTCTCGAAGGCGGCCACCAGGGACTCCGTCGTCTGGACGTGCTGGCCGCTGTACACGGTCAGGCTGCCTGCCGTGCCCCCGGGCCCCGGGCTCTGGGCACAGCCCGCCAGCACCAGCGCTCCGAGTCCGGCCGCCACCGCCGCCGACAGGACGCGTCGGGCCGGGCGATGCCCCGCCCACCAGCGTCTGCCTCCCATGGAGCACCTCTTTGACCCGCATCCGCCCCGTAAGTTAGGGTTACCTAACTTTAGGGTAGCCTCACGAAAGGCGTCAACGGGTTGCCCGTGCTCAGCCCGGCTGCGGCCCCCCGGCGACCAGGTCGGCCCGGCCTTCGAGCGGGCTCGACGGCTCGGCATGGAAACGCACCGGGATGCGACCCGCCCGGCGGGCCAGCATCCCCGCCTCGACGGCCAGGCGCATGGCCCGCGCCATCGTCCCGGGGTCGTGCGCCCGGTTCACGGCCGTCGCCACGAGGACCCCGTCGCAGCCGAGCTCCATGGCGAGCGCCGCGTCCGATGCCGTGCCGATGCCGGCGTCGAGGATGACGGGCACCTCGACGGCCTCCCGGAGGAGGGCGATGTTGTGGGGGTTGCGGATGCCGAGCCCGCTGCCGATGGGCGACCCGAGCGGCATGACCGCCGCGCAGCCGACCTGCTGGAGCCGGAAGGCCAGGACCGGGTCGTCCGTCGTGTAGGGGAGCACGACGAAGCCGTCCTCGGCCAGCTGTTCGGCCGCGGCCAGGAGCTCGACGCCGTCGGGCAGCTGCGAGCGGTCGTCCCCGACCACCTCGAGCTTGACCCAGTCGGTGCCGAACGCCTCGCGGGCCAGCTTGGCGGTGAGCACCGCCTCGGAGGCGGTGGCGCAGCCTGCCGTGTTCGGCAGGACACGGACACCGAGCTCGTCGAGCAGGGAAAGCAGCGAGCCCTTGCCCGACGGGTCCACCCGCCGGACCGCGACGGTGGCCATGGCCGTTCCCGACGCCTCCAATGCCGTGCGCAGGACTGCGAGGCTGGTCATACCCCCGGTGCCGAGCAGGAGGCGCGACGCCAGCACCTCGCCCCCGATCGACAGACCGTCCCGAGGGGGCGGCGCCGGTGTCACCCCGATCGCGTCGTCGCGTGTCACCGGACGAAGATACCCCGATGCCCGCCTATGGTGACTCGGTGCCGGGCGAGACCCCACCGACGGCGCTGACCATCGCCGGCTCCGACTCGGGCGGCGGGGCGGGCGTGCAAGCCGACCTGAAGACCTTCGCCGCCCACCGGGTCCATGGCACCTGCGCCCTCACCGCGGTGACCGCGCAGAACACGGTCGAGGTCCGCGGGGTCGTGGCCCTCGAGCCTGCGTTCGTTCGCCAGCAGGTCCAGGCGGTGCTCGACGATTTCGACGTGCGCAGCGTCAAGACCGGCATGCTGGCGAACGCACCGATCGTCGGCGAAGTCGCCGCCATGGCCGCCCAGGGACTCCTCCCCCAGCTGGTGGTCGATCCGGTCCTCGTCTCCTCCAGCGGTCAGCGTCTCATGGAGCCGGCCGGGGTCGCCGCCTACCTCGAGCTCCTGCTCCCCCACGCGCTCGTCGTCACACCGAACCTGCGCGAGGCCGCGGTGCTCGGCGACACCGACGTCGAGTCCCTCGGGACCGTCGACGCCCGCGTCGCGGTGGCCGAGCGCATCAAGGCCACGGGGGCCCGCTACGTCGTGGTCAAGGGCGGCCACCTCACCGCATCGGCCGATGACGTCGTCGTGGGCCCCGACGGCGTGATCGTCCTCCCCGGGGCACGGGTGGCGACGAGCAACGACCATGGGACGGGGTGCTCGCTCTCGGCCGCGGTCGCGGCCCACCTGGCCCGGGGGGCCGCGGTGCCCGACGCGATCAGGGAGGCCAAGGACTACGTCGCCGCGGCCTTGGCCGGGGCCGCCCGGTGGCGCCTGGGGGCGGGCCACGGACCGCTCGACCATTTCGGGTGGTCCGGACCGCCGTAGGCTGGTCCCGTCATGACGCTGCACGACGCCGACACGGGGTTCCGGGCCGAGGAGGTCACCGCACCGAGCCGCTCCGGCCCCCGACACCGGGCGGCATCTCCATGCGGCCGGCCATGATCGTGCTCGGCCTGGCCCTGCTCATCCTCGTCGTGTTCGTCACCATCGGGGTGCTCTCGTCTCAGTCCCCGGTGCCGGTCAAAGTCGGTGGGGCTCCGAGCGCAGTGCCGGGGACCACGTTGCGGGCGGAGTCGGCCGCCGGCCTGCTCTCGCCCATCGTCGAGAGCGGCGAGCCGCCGACGAACATCCGCAACGCGGTGTCCCGTCCCGGTCGGCTCGCAACGCCTCTCGCACCAGGACAACAGCGGGGACGGGGCCGGCCAGTTCGACTCACAGGTGGTCTTCCGCTCCGCTGATTCGCAAGGCGCACTGTTGGTGTTCTTCGCGGCGGACATGAAGCTGCAGGGCTGGCAGGTCTTCGACCGGGGACCGGCCGCCAACGATCCGGGCGCGCTCGAGGTCCTGGGCAAGCTGGCGGGATCGGACGGCTACTACTGGGAGATGGGGGCGACCGTCTCGCCCACGACGTTCGGCCCCGCCGGTCCGGCCCACGGCCAGACGGACTTCACCATCCGACTCCTGCAGGAGGAAGACCCGGACTGATCCCGCGGCGGGGCGGTTCGAGCGCGTCGCGGGCGCGACCGTCCCCGCAGCCGTGCCCGCGTCGTGGGACATCAGGTCGGCCTGCCCCTCCGCGGGGGCCAGCAGGTAGGCCCACACGAAGAAGTTGATCGGGTAGAGCAGGTAACCCACCCGGGGGTTCGGGGCCAAGAGGATCAGCGCCGACATCACCACGCCCGCGATCGTGCAGACCTCGGCCGCGGTGCTCGGGGTGTGGCGGTACAGATGGCGGGCCAGGAGGACGGCGAGCACGATGCCGACCGAGAGCGGCAAGGCCCGGCTCAGCGACGGGAACACGGTCACGAGCACGTGGCCGGGCAGGGCGCTGGCCGCCGTCGACGGGATGGCGCTCAGGCCCAGGGGGAAGAGGACGACGTCGTCGATGAGCACGAACGGGCCGCGCAGCGCGAACGGGAAGATCGTCGGCACGGCCACCACCACGATCCCCGCCAGCATGGCGAGCGGGCGACGTTCGGCCGTAGCGGCCACGCGCCGCGAACAGGGCGAGCGCGGCGAGCGGCCAGGCGGTGAACTTCATGGCCGAGGCGATGCCGAACACGACGCCGGACAGCGAAGGGCCGACGGCGCTGCGCCAGGACCATGGCGAGGAGGAGGAACGCCACGACCGGGATGTCGTCGCCACCGGTCGCCAGCGGCAGCGAGGCCAAGGGGAGGATCACCAGCGCCTGCAGGGCACGGATCTTGCGGCGGCCGTCCGCCCGGCAGAGGTAGAGCGCCACCGCGGCGACGACCAGCGTCGTGAGGCAGAAGAAGATCCGGGCGTCACTCAGCCCGTTGTTGGGCCAGACCTCGCTGGGAATCCCGGCCACCGCCATGAGCGGCAGGTAGGGCAGGAATCCGGCGAAGTCGGGTTCGCCGGGGGCGTGGTAGTTGACCGCGTGCGGCAGCCGAACCAGGGGGTGGTAGGGATCCTGCCCACGCACGAGGTCCTGCCCTCCGACCTCGACCGTGACGACCTCGGGCTGCTGGTGCGACCCGGGCACGCCGTCGAAGCGCCACAGGATCTCGAGCCCGAGCGGGATCGCCAGGGCCCCCGCGAACACGCACACGGCGACGACGATCCGGGTCAGCCAGGCGCCTCGGTGTTGCCGCCTCGTCAGGACGTGGTCCGGCTGCCGCCCCGGGACGCGCGCCACCACCCACGCCAACACCGCCGACGCCAAGGCGCCGAAGGCGAACGGCGAGAGGGCCATGCGCCCCCACACCTGGTACAACGCGTTGGTCGAGGTGTAGATCGTGAGCAGGGCGAACAGGGCGCTCCCCAGGTACAGCAGCGCGTCCCCGGCCTCCGGTGAGATGCGGTTGGCCCGGACCAGCACCCCACGCCACACCGAGGCGGCCCAGGTCGGGTTCGTGATCGCGGAGTTCGTCGGCATGGCGTCTCGAAGCCTCGCAGAGAGATGAACCCTGGGGCGGCCCCTGTCGTGAGTCTAGAGGCCGAGCACCTCGAGGTAGAAGGACAGTTCGGCCTCGAGCGAAGCGACGAGGGTGTCCGCCCGCCGGAAACCATGTGCCTCTCCGTCGAAGAACCGCAGGTCGCACCGGGTGCCGACCGCATCGAGGGCGTTCCGCATGCTCTCGGCCTGTGCGGGCGGCACGACGGGGTCCTCCGTCCCCTGCAACAAGAGGACGGAGCCCTTCATGGAAGCGGCACGGTTCACCGGCGACCGCTCGTCGTAGAGCGGACGCGCCTCGGGCAGGGGGCCGACCAAACGGTCGGTGTAGTGGGCCTCGAAGTCGTGGGTCGTCGCGGCCAGCGCCGTCAGGTCTGTCACGCCGTACCAGGAAGCGCAGGCAGCGAACCCCTCCCCCGCCGCCAGTGCGTTGAGGGCCGTCATGCCGCCGGCGCTGGCGCCACGGATCGTCATGCGGTCTGGGTCGACGTCGCCAGCGCGCCGCGAGGTACCGCGCCGCGTCGAGGCAGTCCTCTGCGTCGGCGACGCCCCACTGGCCCCACGAGCGCGCAGCGGTAGCGGCGCCCGTACCCGGTGCTCCCCGCATAGTCGACGCAGGCCACGGCGAATCCTCGGGTCGTGAAGAACTGCAGGGTGAGATCGAACCCCGACGGGCACGAGGACGTCGGTCCTCCATGGCACCAGGTCACGAGCGGGGGGGCGAGGCCGACCGGACCTGTCGTCCCGTGTCGCGTCGGTCGGTACAGCGTGCCGTGCACGGGCCGCCCGGAGCGGCCTCTCAGGGTGAAGGGTTCTCCCGGGGCGACGTCCGCGCTCCCGAGCACGACATCGGGGGGTGGACGCAACGGATGGATCACGCCGTCGGGGGTCCAGACCCACACGTTCGCGGGCGCGTCGGGCGTGCTGCCGATGAACGCCAGACCGTCCGCGTGCGCGCAGAGCGCGTGCTGATCGAGACACAGGGCTGCGGGAGCTGAGCCGGCGCCGCCGTCGCTCGGCCGGGCACCAATCGGACCAACGACGTCGCGGCCGGAGGCGGTCATGCGGGCCACGACCGTGCCGTCGACCACCTCGGCCATGGTCGTCTGTCCGAGCACCCAATCAGGCCCGTGGAACTCGGCCGCCACGTCCGTGAGCGCGGTCGCCTCCGCCGGATCGGGCCGCCCCGGGTGCGCATAGGGCTGCCACCAGCCCCGCCGGTCGGAGACGAATCGCAACGAACCGTCACGGGCCCAGGCCGGCTGTCCGACCGACTCCCCGGGGCCCCCTGCCACCAGCCAGGCTGCGCCGACCGCCTCGAGGGTGGCTGGGCCCGGAGTCGCCCGGGCGACCCGTGCGAGGGGCACCACGACGACGGCCGAGGCGTCCCAGGGCATGTCGGGATGGTCCCAGACGACGACGGCGAGGCGGTCGCCGTTCGGATCGACACGCGGGGATCCGAAGAAGTCGTGCCCCTCGAGCAGCGTGGTCTCGCCCGGCTGCGCGCCCCGCGTCGAGAGGGCGACGATGCTGCGGACCGGCCGTCGGGTGCCCGCGCACGTGGACCTCGCGCACCGCCAGGACCCAGTCACCGTCGGCGGTCGCGCCGAGGCCGCCGTGGTGATGCACGGCGCCCTCGGGCGGTGTCGCGCTCAGCGGCATCGGCGTGGCCCGTGTGGCCGGGCCGTCGCAGAACCAGACGCGCTGGTCGGCCTGGTCGACATAGGCGAACGCGCCGGCCGAACGCGCCGGAACCAGGCACATGGCGCCCCCGCCGTACTCGTGGACACGGCTGCGCACGCTCACCCCTTCCGGCGAGTGGTCGGAGAGGCCCTCGGCCGAGGACCGCACGAGGACGACGCGACCGGCCTCGGCGGGGCGCGACTCGAGCCAGTAGAGCGCTTCGCCGTCGGAACAGAGCTCCGAGAGGGAGACCTTGGCGCGCGCCACGTCCCGGGCCGCGAGCGGCGAGGCCCAGCGCCCATAGCCTGCAGTCGTGGCCACGGTCCGAACGTACCCGGTGCACGGCGCCACGGCGTGGGACGCAGACACCGCCCTCTACAGTGAGCCGGTGCGCTTCCCGGCCTACCTCCTGACCAAGACGGGCGAGGTGATCCGGCCGGCGGTGGTCGAGCTCACCGAGGACGATCTGCCCGCAGGGCGACGTGCTGGTCCGGGTGGAGTGGTCAGCCGTCAACTTCAAGGACGCCATGGTCACGCGGCCCGGGAACCGCGTCGCACGCCGGTTCCCGCTCGTGCCCGGGGTCGAGTTGGCTGGCAGCGTCGAGGAGAGCACGAGCCCCGACTTCACGCCCGGGCAGCGGGTGCTCGTGCAGGGATACGACCTCGGGGTGGCCCGCCACGGCGGTTTCGCCGCCTACGCGAGCGTCCCGGCCGACTGGGTGGTTCCGCTGCCCGACGCGCTGAGCTGCCGCAATGCCGCCATCATCGGTCTGGCCGGATGCACCGCCCTCTTGTCGCTGCGCCGGCTCATCCAACACGGGACGTCGCCCGAGGACGGACCCGATCCTCGTCACCGGGGCCTCCGGGGGCGTCGGCAGCGCGGCGGTGGCGCTGTTGGCCAGCGCCGGGTTTCGAGGTGGTGGCCTCCTCGGGCAAGACGACCGAGCACGACTACCTCGAGGGCCTCGGTGCGGCGCGGGTGGTGGGACGCCAGTTCGTCGAGGACGACGGGCGGACGCTCGGTCCCCAACTCTGGGCCGGCGTGGTGGACTGCGTCGGCGGCACGGCACTGGCCCAGGCGCTGCGCACGGTCCGCTACGGGGGCGCGGTGGCCGCCAGCGGGCTGACGGGCGGCAACGACCTGGCGACGACGGTCTACCCGTTCATCGTCCGCGGGGTCGCCCTGCTCGGGATCGACACCGTGGCAACTCCCATCGAGGAGCGTCGTGCCCTGTGGAGTGACATGGCAAGCTCCTTCCCTCTCGAACACTGCGAGGACATGGTGAACGAGGAGATCGGGCTCGACGGGTCTGACCGCGGCGCTCGACCGCGTGCTCGACGCGGCAGTGCGCGGGCGGATCCTCGTCAACCCCGGCCCCGAGGTAGGCTCCTCAGCCCGCGTAGACCGGCGACACCCGGATGGTCCCGTTGTTGCAGGGGTCGATGGCCAGGGCGAACGTGGGCGAGGCCGACCGTCGCCCCGGGCATCGTGACGGTGGCAGACTCCGAGGTGGGGCAGCTCGTCTCGGCGCCCACCGGCACGTCGGAGAACTGGTAGGCGAACTGCGCCGTGGACGAGGGTGCGATCGTGACGGGCGACGGCGGGGCATTCGCCGCCGGGGACAAGCGTGACCGACAGCCCGTTCACCACGGTGACCGTCAACGGCGCTCCGCTCCCCGAGAAAAGGGCCATCGTCGGGTAGCCGTCGGCCGAGCACGAGGCGGACCCGGTGTTGGTGACCGTCACGACGCCGGTGATGGTCCCGGCCGCACCCTGGGACTGACCCGCCGTGGCCGTGACGTGATTGCACGACGTCGAGGCCGACGGACGTCGTCGTGGAGGACGGTGCGATGGTCGATGTCGTGGTGGACGAGGGTGCGGACGTCGTCGACGCCGCCGTGTGGGTCGTCGTCGCTGTCGTGGCCTTGGGCGTGCTCGGGCTGCTGCAGGCCGCGAGGACAACACCGGCGCACGCCACGAGGGCGAGCGCCCAGCGACGTGGGGTCACCCCTCGAAGTCCTCCGGGCGCACGGAGTCGAGGAACTGGCGGAACTGCCCCACCAGCTCGTCGGGCGTGTCCTCCTCCTCGTCCTCGGCATCGAGCGCCAGGATGATCCCCTCGGACTCCATGAGCTCGTCGGAGACGAAGAGCGGCGTCTCGGTCCGCACGGCGACGGCCACCGCGTCCGACGGTCGGCTCGAGACGATCGTCCGCTCGTCACCGCGGACGAGGTGCATCTCGGCGTAGTAGGTCGAGGCACGGAGCTCGGTGATGATGACGCGTTCGACGCTGATATCCAGGGCGCCGAGCATGTCCTTCATGAGATCGTGCGTGAGCGGCCGGGGCATGGTCACGCCCTGCAGGGCGTAGGCGATCGCGGTTGCCTCGGGGCTGCCGATGAAGATGGGCAGCGTGCGCCCCTCTCCCTCGGTCTCCTGCAGGAGGAGCACCGGCGTGTTCGACTGCAGGTCCACCCTGACGGCTCGGAGTAGCACACGGACCATGACAGAAATGTAGCGCCCGATGCCGGCCCCGCGTCACCCCCCCAGATGTCGCCGGAGGGCCAGGCGCAGCAACGTGGCTCGCATGGATTGGCCCAGCGCCGCCAGCTGCTCCGCCCCTTCGACCGCCCGCTGTCGGGACTCGGGGTTCCGCTGGCGCAGGAGCGGGATGACGACCTGCTCGATCAGGCCCATCTCGCGCTCCACGCGCGTTCCGGTAGAGCCGCAGGTGGCGCGGCTCGATCCCGAAGGCCCGGAACGCCGCGGCCAGGTTGGCGACGGTGAGGGCCTCCTCGTCGTAGGTGTCGATGCCCGCCACCGTGACGCACTCGATGAGGCCGAACCCCTCGAGGCCGGCCACCTCCTCGGCCGACAGGCCGCTGGCGGCGCACAGCTCCTGGAGGGTCAGGCTGGCGCCCGGTCGCCAGGCCCGAGGTGGCGCCGGCCGGCGCGTCGGCGACTGCTCCGGTGCCGGGACCGGCGTGAGCCGGGCTCTTGCCGCGCCTTGGCCTCATCGGGGGTTGGAACGCCGGGGGTGGCGCCGCGGCCGGCTCCGCCCGGGGCGGGACGCGGCGTCCCGTTGGCGCTGCCCGTTCTCTTCGACGCCGTCGCCACGCGGCGCGCGGCGTGCCCGCCGCGGCCGCCCGCCGCCGGTTGTCCGGTGTCCGCACGCCGGGCCGCGGGAACCGACGCCGCGCGCCACGTTCCCGACCGGGCTCGGCCACCGCGGTCGTCGACGTGTCGCCCTCGGCGACCACCTGCAGCCCGCCGCTGGCCTGGACCTCCTCGGGCAACCGGGCGGCGGCCCGGCGGGACGCATCGGCGAGGATGCGGGCCATCGCCTCCTCGTCCGCCTTCGTCGGCTGCTCCTGGGCCTGGGCCGTTGCCGGGGCCGCCGGCCGACGCCGGCATAGGCGGGCTCGGACGGCTTGCCGTTGGGCACGTCGGCGCCCAGCGTCGTCGAGCTCGCCGTCGGCCAGCCGGTCGCGGATCACCTTCAGGGGCAGGAAGTGCTCACGCTGCTGGCGCAGCACCCAGCGCAGGCGCTCGACGTCGTGGTCGAAGAACTTCCGGTACCCCGACGGCGAGCGCTCGGGGTTCACCAGACCCTGGCTCTCGAGGAACCGGATCTTCGAGATGGTGACGTCGGGGAACTCCTCCCGGAGCAGCGTCAGGACGTCCCCGATGGAGAGGTACGTGCGGCTGGTCACTCGTTCCCCGCCACCAGGTAGACGAGCTTGAACTTGCCGATCTGGACCTCGTCGCCGGGAGAGAGCCGCACCTCGTCGATCCGCTCCCGGTTCACGTAGGTGCCGTTCAACGAGCCCACGTCCCGGAGTGAGTAGGTGCCCCCGTCCGTCGGGCGTGATCTCCACGTGGCGGCGGGACACGGTGATGTCGTCGAGGAAGATGTCGCTCTCGGGGTGCCGGCCGGCCCGGACCACCTTCTCACCGAGCAGGTAGCGCGCCCCGATGTTCGGGCCGCGGGTGACCACGAGAACGCCGGCGCCGTGCGGCACCTCGACGAGGGTGACATCGGGGTGGTCCTCCGACGTCTCCGCCTCGTCGGTCGGATGGAGGGTGATGGTGGCGTCATCGCCGTCTGCCAGCAGTGCGTGCCCGCACGAGGAGCAGAAGTTGACTCCCTCGGGGTTCCGATGCCCGCAGTTGTGACAGTACACGGGGTCCACGGTACCCCACCCCACGGCGCGGTTCTCCTGCCGCCATACGACGCCCGAACGCCTGCTCAGTCGGCGGTCAGGTCACGGTAGGCGGCCGCATCGAGCAGGGTGTCAGGGTCCGCGCCCGGCGCGAGCTCCAGCTCGCAGATCCACCCCTCGCCGTAGGGATCCTGGTTGATCCGCTTCGGGGCCTCCGGTCAGCGCGTCGTTCACGGCCGTGACCGTGCCCGCCACCGGTGCGTAGATCTCCGACACCGACTTCGTCGACTCGACCTCGCCGAGCTGCCCTCCTGCCTCGACCTCGCTTCCGACCGCCGGCAGGTCGACGAACACGATGTCGCCCAGTGCGTCCTGGGCGTAGTCGGTGACGCCGACGCGCACCGCGTTCCCTCGACGCGAACCCACTCGTGCTCCGGCGAATAGCGCAGATCGTCGGGGATGTTCATGGGGGGCGACCATACCGGACAGGCGGACTCGATCCGCAGCCCGTGGTCCTATGGCAACATCCGGGTGATCCGCTCGACGTAGCTCGACGCGAGCGCCTCGGACGCGGCCCGGTCGGACCCCTCCGCCCAGACGTGGGTGACCGGGTCCTCGGGGTCCGGGACGACGAGGGCCCACCCGTGGTCCGAGACCACCTTGATGCCGTCCACCAGCACCAGCTCGGCCCCCTCGTCGGTCAGCTGCTCCATGAGGGTCCGCATGATGAGGCCCTTGTGCTCCAGGGGCGTCGCCACCTCCTCGTGCACGATCGGCATGGGTGGCGTGGCGTCGACGATCTCGGCCAACGAGGACTCGACTCTGCCCCAACAGCGACAGCAGGCGGGCCAGGGCGGCCGCCCCGTCGAAGGCCGGCAGGAAGGCCGGGAACACGTAGCCCCCCCGCCGGTCCGACGCGAAGGAGACGCCGCCGGAGGCCGCCGCCTCGAGCAGGCCCGACGGCGAGAGCGGCGTCAGCATCAGCTCGACGCCGCGCGCCTCGCAGAGGCGCGCCGTGCGATCGCTCGCCGTCACCGGAAGCGCGACCCGGTCCATGATGCCCGCGGCCGCGGACAGTTCGATGAAGGCCATGATCGCCTCGTCGTCGGTCAGCACGTGCCCGGTGCCGTCGATCAGCGTGAGTCGCTCGCCTCCGGCATCGATCACCGCGCCGAGGTCTGCGCCCGAGCCGCGCACCGCGTCGGCCACCCTCGCCTCGCTCACGATGCGGTCGACCGAGATCATGCCCGGTGTCTGCGCGTAGGGGTTGATGCTGAGCACGTCGGCGCCGACCTTCGACAGCAGGTTGGGCATGACGAAGCTGGCGGCGCCGTAGGACAGATCGAGCACCAGCTTCACCTCGCGGCCGGCGCTCACGTCGCAGCCCGAACGCCTCGACGACGTCGGCGGTGTAGAGCTCGATGGTGCGCGGCGAGAAGTCGATGTCGCCGATCTCGCCCGCCGTCACCCGGCGGAACTCCTCGCGGTGGTACATGCGCTCGACCCGGCGCTGGTCGCTCTCGGAGAGATCGATGCCGCGTTCGTCGAAGAAGCGGATCACCACCGACTGCGGGTCGTCGGGGCTGAGCCGCACGGTCAGGCCGGCGCGGTTGCCGCGGATGCGCACGTGGTGGCGGGTCACCGGCACCGTGGCCAGCTCGAGGTCGTTGACGTTGACGCCGACCGAGTTGCATCCGACCATGAGGGCGCGCTTGAGCACCCGGGCGATCCGGCTGGTGTCACGCGAGGCGGTGATGTAGGAGCCCTTCTCGAAGCCCGAGGCCCACGCCTTGGCCAGCCGCACCGCCAGCTCCGGGCTGATGTCGACGTTGGCGATGCCCTGCACGCCCTCGGGGCCGAAGAGGGTGCGGGCCCCGCCCGACTCCCACACGATGGAGGCGTTCACCTGGGCGCCGGCCTCGACGACCTTGTAGGGGTAGACCTTGACGTCGCTGCGGACCTCGGCGTGGGCGCCGATCAGGCAGCCCTCGCCGACCACCGCCCCCGGCTCGACGCGGGCGCCCACGCCGCAGGTCGCACGAGCGGCCCAGCACGGCGCCCTCGACCCTGACGGCGGGCCCGAGGTAGGAGTTCTCCCCGATCACCGAGCGCTGCAGCTCGGCCCGCTCCGCCACCTGGGTGTTGGCGCCGACGGTCGAGTACGCCCCGAGCACGACGTCCCGGTCGATCGTGCAGTTCTCGCCGATGAACGACGGGCGAGTCGATGCGCACCGACGGGTCGATGGACGAGCCCTTGCCGACCCAGATGCCCGGGCGCAGCTCGAAGCCCGACACGTCGACCTGGACCTTGCCGTCGAGGATGTCCTCGTGCGCCTTGAGGTAGGCCGCCGTCGTGCCGACGTCCTCCCAGTAGCCGTCGGCCACGTAGCCGTAGAGCGGCTCGCCGGCCTCGAGCACCGCCGGGAACACCTCGCCGGAGAAGTCGACCGACCGGCCCTCGGGAATGCGGTCGAAGATCTCGGGCTCGAGCACGTAGATGCCGGTGTTGATGGTGTCGCTGAACACCTGGCCCCACCCCGGCTTCTCGAAGAAACGCTCGATGGTCCCGTCCTCGCGGGTGATCACGATGCCGAACTCGAGCGGGTTCTCCACCGCGCACAGCGCGATCGTGGCCAGCGCCTCGTTCTTCTCGTGGAACGCGATCACCGACGTGAGGTCGATGTCGGTGAGCACGTCACCCGAGATGACCAGGAAGCGCTCGGTCAGCTGCTCGCGCGCGTTGCGCACGGAGCCGGCCGTGCCCGAGCGGCGACTCCTCGGTGGCGTAGGACATGCGCACCCCGAGCTCGCTGCCGTCGCCGAAGTAGCTGCGGATGGCGTTGGGCAGGAAGGCGACCGTGACGACGATGTCGGTGATCCCGTGGCGCCGCAGCAGCGACACGATGTGTTCCATCATCGGCCGCCCGACGAGCGGAAGCATCGGCTTGGGCAGGTTCGACGTCTGGGGGCGCAACCGGGTGCCCTCGCCGCCGGCCATGATGACGGCCTTCATACGGCGCTCCTGCGGGCGGCCCGGCCCTCGCGCAGCGCTCGCCGTGCCGGTCCGACGTAGCTCCCCGCCGCCCACCAGGCGAGCGCGAGGCCGACCAGGCCCGTCACCCACGCGATGGCTCGAATGGGCTCTTGCCACGACGCCGTCCCGTCGCCCAGGAGAAAGGTCGGATAGGCGAACATCAAACCGAACGTGCCCGCCTTGCCCACCCACAACACGTCGATGCGCGCCGCGCCGATCGCGGCCAACAGCACGACCATCGCCGACACCAAGACCTCACGGGCAATGGTGGCGATGCCGAACCACAGTGGCACCGCGCCGTAGATCATGATGGAGATCACCGCCGTACCCACCAGCAGCCGGTCGGCCGTCGGGTCGAGCACCTTGCCGAACGTCGAGACCTGTCCGTAGCGGCGCGCCACGGAGCCGTCCACCCAGTCCGTCGCGCCGAGCACGGCCAGTAGCACCGCCGCCACCGTCTGCCGGTGCGCCACGAAGAGCAACCACAGGAAGATCGGGATGCACAACAGCCGCACCATCGTGATGACGTTGGGAGCGGTGAGGATCCGGTCCAGCCCGTCGTCGTCCACACACCGAGTCTAGGGAGTGACCTCCGACGGCCACGTCTGGGGTGTGCCAGAGTGGCCCCGGTGCCTCGTTTCGAACCGTTCAAGGGCCTGCGCTACCGGCCCGAGGTGGCGCCTATCGCCCAGGTCATCGCCCCGCCCTACGACGTCATCAGACCGGCCGAGCGCGTGCACCTGGCCTCGCGCCACCCGGCCAATGCCGTCCTGGTCGAGCTGCCCGAGGCCGACCTCCGGGCCGGTCGCGACCGCTACGCCGTGGCGACCGACCTGTTCACCCGCTGGCAGGCGGAGCGCACCGTCGTGGTGGAGCCGGAGCCGAGCCTGTACCCGTACCGGATGACCGACACGACGGGGCACACCACCACCGGCGTCATCGGGGCGCTCGGGCTCGCCGAGCCGGGCCAGGAGAGCGACATCCTCCCCCACGAGGAGACGCTGCCCAAGCCGAAGAGTGACCGCCTGGACCTGCTGCGGGCCACCCGAGCCAACCTGTCGCCGATCTGGGGCCTCTCCATGGCGCCCGGGATGACGGCCACCTTCGACCCCACGGACGACGAACCGGTGGCCGACACCTACGACGACGACGGGGTCCGCCACCAGCTCTGGGTCCTGAGCGACCCCGACGCGGTGGCGGCCGTCGGCGCCGCCGTCGCGTCGGCGCCCGTCGTCCTGGCCGACGGCCACCATCGCTACGAGACGGCCCGCGCCTATCAGGCCGAGTGCCGCGCCGCCAACGGCGGCCGGGCCGGACCGCACGACCTCGTGATGGCCCTCGTCGTCGAACTGTCCGAGAACCAGCTCACCGTCGGCGCCATCCACCGCACCATCAGCGGGCTCCCGGAGGATTTCGACCTGGTCGGGGCGCTGGGCCAGTGGTTCGACGTCGTGCGTGCGGGACCCGCCGACGACCGCACCCTCGGCGCGCTCTCGGACTCCAACTCGCTGGCCCTGGTGACCGGGGGAAAGGCGTACCTGCTCCTCCCCCACCCCGAGGTCCAGGCGCAGGTGGGCAACGACATCGACTCGAGCCTGATTGCCTCGGTGCTCCCGGGGCTGCCCCCGCACGAGGTCATGCACCGCCACGGCGTCGGCGAGACCATGGGGGCGCTTGCGAGACGGGGGGGCCCAGGCGGCCTTCCTCTTGCGGCCGGTGACGGTCAAGCAGATCGACGAGTGGGCCAACGAACGCCGACGCATGCCGCCCAAGACCACGTACTTCAGCCCCAAGCCCCGGACCGGCATGGTGTTCCGGTCTCTCGACCTCCCGTGAGTGACGAGATGCACGAGTCCGTGACGGTCCACATGGCGGCGCCACCCGAACGCGTGTGGGACCTCGTGAGCGACGTCACCCGCATCGGCCGCTACAGCCCCGAGACCTTCGGGGCCGAGTGGATCGACGGCGCGACCGGCCCCGCGCCGGGGGCCAGGTTCCGGGGCCACGTGAACCGCAACCGGAGGGGCATCAAGTACTCGACGACGTGCACCGTGACCGTGTGCGAGCCGGGCAGGTCCTTCGCCTTCGGAGTGGGGGCGGCGGGCAAACCACCCACCAGCGTCTGGGGCTACGAGATCGTGCCGGCGGACGGCGGCTGCGACGTGACCGAGTCCTTCACGCTGTCCCCGCTCTGGTGGTTGCGCCTCTACTGGGCCCTCTTGGGCTGGTCCCGCGGCAAGACGAACCGCGACAACATGCGCACCACGCTCGAGCGGATCCGGGACGAGGCCGAGGCGGGGCCGGCGGCGGCGGGGCCGGCGGCCTAATTCACCGTCCAGCTCGAGCCGGAGCGCAGCAGGGCAGCGACGTCGCCCAAGCCGCGCTTGGCCTGGGCGTCGGTGATCTGGTCGGACATCTGCGCCCCGTACTCGGGGCGCTCGACGGCGCGGAACACGCCGATCGGCGTCGGCTCGTAGGGGCCGCGGGCCAGGCGGGAGAGCGCGAAGGCCAGGCCCGGGTCCTCGCGGGCCTCGTCGTGGACCAGGAGGGCGCCGAGGCCGGTGTCGGCCACCGAGACGATCTCCAGGCCGCCGTCGGGACGCTGCACCACGCCGCGCTCGGCATCCTCGCCGCCGAAGACGATCGGCTTGCCGTGCTCGAGCGGGATCAACATGCTCGCCCGCACGTCGCGACCGGTGATCTTCTCGAAGGCGCCGTCGTTGAACACGTTGCAGTTCTGCAGGACCTCGACGAACGCGGCGCCGTTGTGCCGGTGGGCCCGGCGGAAGGTCTCCTGCATGTGGGCCCGGTCCATGTCGTGGGTGCGGGCCACGAAGGTCGCTTCGGCGCCGAGGGCGAGCGACACCGGGTTGAACGGCGTGTCAACGGAGCCGAACGGTGTCGACTTGGTGACCTTGGCCACCTCGGACGTGGGCGAGTACTGGCCCTTGGTCAGTCCGTAGATCTGGTTGTTGAACATCAAGATGTTCAGCCGGACGTTGCGCCGCAGCGCGTGGATGAGGTGGTTGCCCCCGATGGACAGCGCGTCGCCGTCGCCCGAGATGACCCAGACGTCGAGGTCGGGGCGCGTCGTGGCCAGGCCGGTCGCGATGGCGGGAGCGCGTCCGTGAATGGAGTGCATGCCGTACGTGTTCATGTAGTACGGGAAGCGCGCCGCGCAGCCGATGCCCGAGAGGAACACCGTGTTCTCGCGTCGCACGCCCAGCTCGGGCATGAGCATCTGCACGGCCGCCAGGATGGAGTAGTCGCCGCAGCCCGGGCACCAGCGGACCTCCTGGTCGCTGGTCCAGTCCTTGCGGGTGGTGACGGGGACGGCGGTGGCGACGGATCCGTTGGACCCGTTGGCGCCGTTGGACTCGCTCATGATTTGCCTCCGAGCAGCGCGGTGATGGCTGCCTCGATCTCTCCGACACGGAACGGGACGCCCTGCATCTTGGACATGGTCTGGGCGTCGACGAGGTACTCGGCGCGCAGGATCCGGCTCAGCTGGCCGAGGTTCATCTCGGGCACGAGGACCTGCGTGTAGCGGCCCAGCACCTCACCGAGGTTGGAGGGCAGCGGGTTGAGGTGTCGCAGGTGCACGTGCGCCGCCTTCATGCCCCTGGCCCGCACCCGCTTGACGCCCGCCGCAACGGCGGCGTAGGTCGAGCCCCAGCTGACCAGGAGCAGCTGGGCGTCCCCGGTCTCGTCGTTGACCTCGACGGGCGGGATCTGAGCGGCGATCCCGGCGATCTTGTCCTGCCGCAGGTGCACCATGCGCTCGTGGTTGACACCCTCGTAGGACACGTTGCCGCTGCCGTCCTCCTTCTCGAGGCCGCCGATGCGGTGCTCCAGCCCCGGCAGGCCGGGCGGGGCCCACGGTCGGGCCAGCGTCTGCGGATCGCGCACATAGGGCCAGAACGCCGGGTTGCCGGCGTCGTCGACGTGGTTGGGCTCGGCGGCGAAGCCGGCCTCGATCGGTTCGAACGTGTCGAGGTCGGGCAGGCGCCAGGGCTCCGCCCCGTTGGCCAGGTAGCCGTCGGAGAGCAGGATGACCGGGGTGCGGTAGGTCACGGCCAGCCGGGTGGCCTCGATCGCCGCCGCGAAGCAGTCGCTCGGCGTCTGCGGCGCCAGGATCGGCAGCGGCGCCTCGCCGTGACGGCCGTACATGGCGTGGAGCAGGTCGGCCTGCTCGGTCTTGGTGGGGAGCCCGGTGGAGGGGCCGCCGCGCTGGACGTCGACGATGACCAGCGGCAGCTCGAGGTTGATGGCGAGGCCGATCGTCTCGGACTTGAGGTCGAGACCCGGACCGCTGGTCGTGGTCACCCCGATGGCGCCCCCGAACGACGCGCCGAGTGCGGCGCCGATGCCGGCGATCTCGTCCTCGGCCTGGAAGGTGCGGATCCCGAACTCCTTGCGACGGCTCAGCTCGTGCAAGATGTCCGAGGCGGGCGTGATGGGGTAGCTGCCGAGGAAGAGCGGCAGGCCGGCGAGCCTCGACGCCGTGATCAGGCCCCAGGCGAGCGCCTGGTTGCCGGTGACCTGCACGTACTCTCCCGGGTCGAAGGTCGCCGGCCGGATCTCGTAGTTGGACTCGAAGAGCTCGGCCGTCTCGCCGAAGTCGTAGCCGGCCCGGAAGGCGCGGGTGTTGGCCTCGACCACCTGCGGCTTGGCGCCGAAGCGCTCGGTGATCCACTTGATGATCGGGTCGACGGGCCGGGTGTAGAGCCAGCTGACCAGTCCGAGCGCGAAGAAGTTCTTGGAGCGCTCGGCGTCGCGCGGCTTGACGCCGGCCTCCTTGCAGACCTCCTGGGTGATGGAGGTCATGGGGACCTCGTAGACGATGTAGGCGCTGAGCGAGCCGTCGGTCAGCGGGTTGGTCTCGTAGCCCGCCTTGGCCAGGCCGCGCTCCTCGAAGGAGTCGCTGTTGACGATGAGCACCGTTCCCTGGGCCATCAGGTCGATGTTGGCCTTGAGGGCCGCCGGGTTCATCGCCACCAGCGTCGTTCGGCGAGTCGCCGGGGGTCAGGATGTCGTGGTCCGAGATGTGGACCTGGAAGGCCGAGACGCCGCTCAGGGTGCCCGCCGGGGGCGCGGATCTCGGCGGGGAAGTCGGGGAAGGTGGACAGGTCGTTGCCCAACAGGGCGCTGCTCGTGGTGAAACGGTCGCCGGTGAGCTGCATGCCGTCACCCGAGTCGCCGGCGAAGCGCACGATGACCTGGTCCAACTGCTCTGTCGCGTGTTGCGTTCCCGATGCCACGGGCTGCCTCGTCTCATGTCATGGACGGTGGAGAGCCCCGGCTTTCGCGGTGGGCCGTCGTGCCACCCGCGCCGGCACCGCGGCGGCACTCTCCGTCCGAATTGCTCGTTCGGGCCAATCCTACCCCCGGGCGCCCGGGGACCCGCCTTCATACGGCCGTTCCTCCGGTGCGGCGAGGTCGGCCCGTGGGCGGGCTCCGGGCCGGCCTCCGGGTGGAGGTGGCGCAGAGCCGGCGAGGCGGCCCCCTCAGGGCTCAGGCGACGGTGACCTCGGGGTTCAGGTAGACGTCCTGGACGGCGTGGATGAGGGCGGCCCCCTCGGCCAGCGGGCGCTGGAAGGACTTGCGACCCACGATGAGGCCCATGCCGCCGGCGCGCTTGTTGATGACGGCGGTGCGCACGGCCTGGGCCAGGTCGTCCTCACCCTTGGACTCGCCGCCGGAATTGATGAGACCGATGCGACCGGCATAGCAGTTGACGACCTGCCAGCGGGTGAGGTCGATCGGGTGGTCGGTGGTGAGCTCGTCGTAGACGAGGGGGTCGGTGCGCCCGAAGCCGATGGCCGTGTAGCCGCCGTTGTTCTCCGGCTGCTTCTGCTTGATGATGTCGGCCTCGATCGTCACGCCCATGTGGTTGGCCTGGCCGGTCAGGTCGGCCGAGACCTCGTAGTTGACCCCGTCCTTGTTGAAGGCCGGGTTGCGCAGGTAGCACCACAGCACGGTGAACATGCCGAGCCGGTGCGCCTCGGCGAAGGCCTCCGCCACCTGTTGCAGCTCGCGGTCCATGTCGTCGGAGCCGAAGTAGATCGTGGCGCCCACCCCGACCGCACCGAGGTCGGCCGCCTGGCGCACCGAACCGAACATGATCTGGTCGTAGGTGTCGGGCACGTGCATGAACGCGTTGTGGTTCAGCTTGCAGATGAAGGGGATGCGGTGCACGTACTTGCGCGCGGCCAGGCCGAGCGTGCCCAGCGTCGTGGCGACGGCATTGCACTCGCCCGCCAGTGCGAGCTCCAGCAGATTGAGCGGATCGAAGTAGGCGGGGTTCTTCGAGAAGCTCGCCGCAGCCGAGTGCTCGATGCCCTGGTCGACCGGGAGGATGGAGAGGTATCCAGTGCCGCCCAGGCGGCCGTGGTTGAACAAGGTGCCGAGATTGCGCAACACGGTGGGATTCCGGTCGCTCTCCGTGAAGACCCGGCTGAGATAGTCGGGTCCCGGCAGGGTGAGGTGCTCGGCCGGGAAACGCCTTGGCGGTGTAGCCGAGGAGGGCGTCCGCGTCGTCGCCGAGAAGCTGGTGCAGATCGGTGCTCGTGCTCATGGTGGCGAGCCTACCGGAGGGTCGGCCGGGTTCCTCGGGGAGATCGGGCTGCCCTCAGGAGCGGCCGGGAGGGCAGCGGGGGCAGCTGTTCGCGTGCGTTCACGCTCCGATTACCTTCGTCACGCACCGGGGGGACAAGGGTGGTTGCGCAGGTGACGAGCGCGATGTTTCTGCGGTCGGTGACGCGTCGGGCCCAGTTCCGGCCCCTACGCTGAAGACGCCGGATTGCGAGTCGGCGACGTCTTGAGCGAGCGGAGGCCATGAACGTTCTCGAATCCAAGGCAGGCAGGGCAGTGCGCCGGCGTCCCTGGGTGTTCCTGGCCGGCGCGGTGGTCGTCATCGCGGCCGTGCTCTTCTTCACGTTGGATTCGGGCGCTCCCGGACACACGGGGTCGTCGGACGCAGTGGGCGCAGCGCACGCGGCCTCGGACGCGACCCCGGCCTCGACGGCGTTCACACTGCGCTCCACGACACCGGCGGCGGGGGCTCAGGACGTCGCACCGGACACCACGATCTCGGTGACCTTCTCCGCCCCGCTCTCGGCGCACACGGTGACGCCCGTGCTCGCGCCGGCCGTGGCGGGCCAGTGGGTCCAGACGGACGCCGCCACCCTCACCTACGAGCTGGACTCCCCCCTCATCCCGTCCTCCCAGGAGGTGCTCACCATTCCGGGTGGACCGCACGGCCTGCGGGCGAGCGACGGCGCCGTCCTGCCCACGTCGAGCTCGGTGGCGTTCGCCGTCGCCCCCGGGGACACGCTGCGCCTGCAACAGCTCCTGGCACAGCTGAACTTCCTGCCGGTGGCCTTCGTCCCGGCCGGCCCCCCACCATCTCGGGCCGACCTGGCCCAGGACCAGCCCGGCACCTTCTCGTGGCGCTGGCCCGGGCTCCCCCCCGAGCTCACCTCGCAGTGGACCCAGGGGACCGAGAACGAGATCACCAAGGCGGCGGTGGAGGCTTTCGAGACCCAGAACAACCTCGGTGTCGACGGCATCGCCGGACCGGCGGTCTGGACCGCGCTGATCAACGACACGATCAACGACAAGGTGGACGCCACGCCGTACGTGTACGTGCTCGTGAACAAGGTGATCCCGCAGAACCTGACCCTGTGGGACAACGGGGTGGCGCAGTATGTCGGGATCCCGGTCAACACCGGTGCGCCGGGAGCCGACACCACCGACGGGAACTACGCCGTCTTCGAGCACGTGCGCTACTCGGACATGAAGGGGACCAACCCGGACGGGACCACCTACAACGACCCCAACGTCCCCTACGCCAGCTACTTCAACGGTGGCGACGCGTTGCACGGGTTCATCCGTGCCAGCTACGGGTCCCCCCAGAGCAACGGCTGCGTCGAGATGAGCTACGCCGACGCCGCGCTGGTCTGGCCCCTGACGCCGATCGGCACGCTGGTCACGGTCGAGGGTCCGAACTTCGGCACCGCTCCCCCGGCGACGACCACGACGGCGCCACCGCCGACGACGACGACCACGACGACCGCACCGCCGGCGACGACGACCACGGCGTCCCCGGCCCCGGCGCCGGCCCCAACCCCGGCGACCCCGCCGACGACGCCTACGGCGGCGCCGGCGGGGTGACGGCGTCGGCCGGGTGACGGCGTGGAGGGCCCGCCGGCCGGCGGGGCCCCCGTCAGCCGGCGGGGGTGGATCGGGTGCGGCCCTGAGCGGGGCGGGCCGACCCTGTGGCCTCCGGCGCCGCGGCGCCGGCTTCGGCTGTTTCGACCGTTTGGGGCCCTTGGCCCGCGGCCGGCGCTCCGCTCCCAGCCCTCGGAGGCGCTCCGCCACGTCGTAGGCCTCGGGGTCGGCCCGGAGGATCCGTTCGAAGTACTCGCGCGCCCGTGGGACGTCGCCGGCCCGCTCGTAGAGGTCCGCCAGCAGGTACCACTGCCGGACGTGGCGATCGGAGGGGTTCCGGAGTGCCTTCGTCGCACCCGCCGTGGCCAGCAGGGCAATGGCGCCGTTGAGGTCGCCGCTGTCGGCCAGCGAGGCCGCGGCGACGATCCGCCCCTCGGCGAGCACGTCGGGGTCGGGCGAGCTGTGCCGGAGCTCGCTCCACAGCTCCGCGACCTTCTTCGGCTTGTGCAGCGCCCGCTGGCAGTCCATCAGCACGGGCAGGTGCTCCGTCGAGTCGCTCAGGGCCCCGAAGGCCTGCAGGTGGCGGGTGGCGTCGCGCCACCGACCGCTCCGGTAGGCGGCCAGGCCGGTGAGCTCCCGCACGGCGGCCACGCCGGGTGCCTCGTCGGCGACCGGCTTGATGGCCCGGAGCGCATCTTGGTAGCGGCCCCGCTCGTAGGCGCCGTAGGCGGACTCGGTCCGCTCGACGAGATGCTCCCGGTGGCGGGCCGTCGCCGTGTCGGCCGCGTTGCGGATCTCGGCCGCGATATCGGCCGGGAGGGGGTGGCGCGCCGAGAGGCCGGCGATGGCGTCGCGTGCGCTCGTGGACGTCCCCGTGGGCATGGCCCTGCGGCTCCTGCTGCGGCCCGCCGCTGGTGCGGCGTCCTGCCATTCGTCCCGGGCCCCGTCGTCGCGTCGCCAGGCCGCTGGTCTGGTGGGGGGGGCCATGGTCCTCCGGCGCTCGCGGTCATCGGCGATGCTGGCGCCGCTGCGCTCCGTGGCGTCATGGGGGGCGTCCCTCCGAGCGACCTCCCGTGCGCCGCGTCGGGCCACGTTGCCCCACTTCCGGGCCTGGTCCGGCAGCGGGCGCTCCTCGTCGCCCGATGGCCGGGCGGCGGTCGTCGCCCTGGTGGCGCCACCCGTCCTCGGGCGCGGGGTGCGCTCTGGTTCGCCGCTGCGCCGGGCCCGTGGCCCACCGGTCCTCGGCGCTCCTGTTCGTTGGGGACGCGCCCGGTCCTGCTGGCCCGCCTGCCCCGAGGCCTTCCGGGGGGCGCCGGCCCCTCGGGACGACGTCCCTCTGCTCGATGAGCGCGCCGACCCGCTTGCTGGGCGCGCCGACGCTCCTCCCGCACCGCTCGGCCGCTGGCGAGCCGGGCTTCCCGCGACCCGTGGGCTCTGGCCGCTCCGCCGGCCCCGCCCGAGCTCCCGCCCGGCCGCCCGCGTGCCTGGCTCCCCGATTTCGCCCCCCGTGGGGGCCGCGGTCGGCCGCGGCCCAGGGGCGCGACGGCTCGGCCGCGGGGAATCGGGAGGCATGCGCCGATTCTACGCACCGGGCCCCCGACCGCCCCGGGCCGAGGAGTCTGGCTCTCCCCGGAAACGACGAGACCCCCTCGAGCCGGAGCTCGGAGGGGGTCTTCGTCATGAGAAATCCCGGCGGCGACCTACTCTCCCAGGGGGCCTCCCCCCAAGTACCATCGGCGCGGGCGGGCTTAACTGCCGTGTTCGGAATGGGAACGGGTGTTTCCCCGCCGCCATGGCCACCGGAAACCGTGCGCTCGGCCGGCTCACCCGCCTTCGAGGTTCGAAGACCGGAGCCGCGCCTGTGGCTGCGTCACCGCAGCCCCTGAGCGTTCCAAAGCGAGCACGAGCATGAGTAGGTCTCCAAGCCCTCGGCCGATTAGTACCGGTCGGCTGAATGCATTGCTGCACTTACACCTCCGGCCTATCAACGTGGTCGTCTAGCCACGGGCCTTACCAGGTTAACCCTGTGGGAGATTTCATCTCGAAACGGGCTTCGCACTTAGATGCTTTCAGCGCTTATCCCACCCGTAGGTCGCAAACCAGCCGTGCCCTTGGCAGGACAACTGGCACACGAGAGCTACGTCCGTCCCGGTCCTCTCGTACTAGGGACAGCCTTTCTCAAATCTCCTACGGCTGCATCGGATAGGGACCGACATTCTTGTTACCACCGATCCAATAGATCGGGGGCCAGGGCATTTCTGCCTGGCTCTGCATGTCGCCATGCAGATCGGACCATATCTTCACGCCCGCAGGATTGCGAGGGTGCCTGGCATATGGTCTCTGAGGATTCTGGAATCTGAGCTTCGGTGCAGTCGTCGATACCGACCACCACCGTTCATCTGGAGAGCCCGGGCGGCAAGCCGCTCGAAGCCCTCCGGCGCCAGATGCTCACCCCTTGCCATCGCTCTCACGATGAATGCGAAGGTGGCGAACTCCTCTTGTTTGCAGCTCAGTAGCGGGTTTCGTTCGAAGAAGGGGATCACTCTCTCGAGCAGATCTTGGCGCCGTCGCACGACGAACACGTATGTGTGGTCAAACGACTGCCGGTGGTTCTCACGGACCGATCCACAACCCAGGAGCGCTCGCTGCGATGTCCAAGACCTTCGCTCGAGATACATCCTGACTGATCCGGAACTCCGGGACGAGTTGCCATCCGGCTTCTCGTGCACGGGTTCCTTTGGATCGCTACATGAAAACAACCTTCTCCATCAACAAAACCAGCTATGTACGACTCCAGCCTTTCCTGCTGATTGACCGCACCTGACGCATTGTCACTGCTCTCCACGTCCATGCCCGCATCGTACGTCAGTGGGTGTATCACGACCCTTGAAGAGCGAGTAGCGCAGGATTCAATCGGTGTTTCCAGCAAATAGCCAAGTTTATAGACAGCGCGGTTAGTTCACTGTCTCACGACGTTCTAAACCCAGCTCGCGTACCGCTTTAATGGGCGAACAGCCCAACCCTTGGGACCGGCTTCAGCCCCAGGATGCGACGAGCCGACATCGAGGTGCCAAACCTTCCCGTCGATATGGACTCTTGGGGAAGATGAGCCTGTTATCCCCGGGGTACCTTTTATCCGTTGAGCAACGGCGCTTCCATAAGCAACCGCTGGATCACTATGCCCTGCTTTCGCACCTGCTCGACTTGTAGGTCTCGCAGTCAAGCTCCCTTTTGCCATTGCACTCGACAGCTGATTGCCAACCAGCCTGAGGGAACCTTTGGGCGCCTCCGTTACATTTTAGGAGGCGACCGCCCCAGTCAAACTACCCACCTGACGCTGTTCCTGATCCGGATCACGGACCGAGGTTAGAGTCCCGGCACTAAAAGGGTGGTATTTCAAGGTTGACTCCACACTGGCTGGCGCCAATGCTTCAAAGTCTCCCACCTATCCTACACAAATAGTACCAAAACTCAACATCAAGCTGTAGTAAAGGTCCACGGGGTCTTTCCGTCCTGATGCAGCTAACGAGCATCTTTACTCGTACTTCAATTTCGCCGGGTCTGTGGTTGAGACAGTAGGAAAGTCGTTACGCCATTCGTGCAGGTCGGAACTTACCCGACAAGGAATTTCGCTACCTTAGGCACTTTGTTACTACTCAAAACTGATGCCGACAACTCACCAAAACATGCTTTGAGCGGCTGGGTCATTTCTGCCTAGCTCCTCATGTCGCCATGAGGGTCGGACTGTATCTTCGTCCCTGGTCAGCAATCGCCGATCAGGGAGCCCCGCGTGCAGTCTCTGAGGATCCTGCAAGCCTCTGCAGTTTCCTGCTGATTGTCCGCACCGGACGGATTTTCACTTTCCATGATCGCTCCCGAAAACGGAGTCAAACATGAATGAGTACCGCCGGATACTCGGATGTTCCAGCATATAGCGGGGTTTTACAACAGCCAGGTATCAACTAACCGTTATAGTTCACTTGATCCTCATGTCGCCATGAGGTGTGGGCCATATCTTCATCCCTCTGCTTCTAAGAGGGAGCTCTGCATATGGTCTCTGAGGATTCCCAGCTCCTCAACGTCGCGATGATCTCGTCATCGCTACGCCGACGCTTCCCTCCACGGTTCATCGGACCCCTCATGACGAGGGCTTGCTCGATGCCCGCAGCTGAAAGATGCCGGCCTGACAGGACAAGTTCAGTGATCGCCCGGAAGACCGTGAGGTCTTGCCGTTTGGGACTTCGCAGCTTGAACCGATCGAAAAACGGGAACACCCGCTGTTCGAGATCGGTGGGCTTGGTGACTTCGTAATAGAAGACACCGTCGCCGCGGCCTCGCACCGTCCCGATACCGAAGACCGAACGAAGCAGCACAGGTGCTTCTTCGCCGATCTGCGACACGTTGAACGACAGCGAGACGCGCCATGGAAGTCCACGGTCACGCTCTCGACGGATGGGGACATTGAAGCTTCCCTCACCATCGACGAATCCGGCCACCCAGTTGCCCAGGTCGCTTGGGATCCGATCCAGCCAGTTAGAGGAACGGGGTCTTTCCTGCTGATTGTCCGCACCGGACGGATTTTCACTTTCCACGCCACCACCCAAACATACGGGTGTGACGAGGATGAGTACCGCCGGATACTCGGAGTTTCCAGCATTTAGCAGAGTTTGTTTCAAGGGATTACTCCCCTGAAGCCGCAACTTGTGCTTACGGCCGCCGTTTACCGGGGCTTAGGTTCAGAGCTTCGTCCGAAGACTAACCCTTCCCCGTAACCTTCCGGCACCGGGCAGGCGTCAGAGCGTATACATCGTCTTACGACTTCGCACGCTCCTGTGTTTTTAGTAAACAGTCGCTTTCCCCAATTCTCTGCGGCCCCCTCGGGCATCAGGACGCGAGGTCCATCACCCTGGCGGGGCCCTCCTTCTCCCGAAGTTACGGAGGAATTTTGCCGAGTTCCTTAACCACAGTTCTCCCGATCGCCTTGGTATTCTCTACCCGCCCACCTGTGTTGGTTTGGGGTACGGGTACCGTGTCAGCTCGCTAGAAGTTTTTCTAGGCAGCATAGAATCAGTGACTTCGCCTGGAACGGCTCGGCATCGCGTCTCAGGATTAGTAGGACCCGGATTTACCTAGATCCCTCCCTACACGCTTACCCCAGGACGACCAACGCCTGGGCTCACCTATCTTCCTGCGTCGCTCCTTTGCTGTCCGCCCCAGGGTTTGTCGGCTCGACCCGAAGGTCATCCCCTTAGTACCCCTGGATTGGAATGGGCGCGGACACGGTAGTACTGGAATATCAACCAGTTGTGCATCGACTACGCCTCTCGGCCTCGTCTTAGCTCCCGACTTACCCTGGGAGGATTAGCCTTCCCCAGGAACCCTTGGGCTTACGGCGGAGGAGTTTCTCACTCCTCTCTCGCTACTCATACCAGCATTCGCACTCGACCACGCTCCACGACGGTTCACACCACCGCTTCTCTGCGAGATCGACGCTCCCCTACCACTCCCGTCCAAAGACGGAAATCCGCGGCTTCGGCTCTTGACTTGAGCCCCGTTACATTATCCGCGCAGGACCACTCGACCAGTGAGCTATTACGCACTCTTTTAAGGATGGCTGCTTCTGAGCCAACCTCCTGGCTGTCTTTGCGTTCCCACATCGTTTTCCACTTAGTCAAGAATTTGGGGCCTTAGCCGGCGGTCTGGGCTGTTTCCCTTTCGACCAACGAAGCTCATCCCTCGTGGTCTCACTGCCGGGTTCTAGAGCATCGGCATTCGGAGTTTAGTTGGGGTCAGTAAGCTTGTAGGCCCCCTAGCCCATCCAGTGCTCTACCTCCGATGCTGAACACCCGACGCTGCACCTAAATGCATTTCGGGGAGAACCAGCTATCACCGAGTTTGATTGGCCTTTCACCCCTTGCCACAGGTCATCCCCCCAGTTTTCAACCTAGGTGGGTTCGGCCCTCCACGAAGTCTTACCTTCGCTTCAGCCTGCCCATGGCAAGCTCACTCGGCTTCGGGTCTACAGCATGCGACTCGACGCCCTATTCAGACTCGCTTTCGCTTCGGCTACCCATCGCTGGTTAACCTCGCCACACACCGTAACTCGCTGGCTCATTCTTCAAAAGGCACGCCATCACGGCTGACATCCACCTTGTGTCACCAATCTCACCCGAAGGGATCATGGCAACGGTGGAGCAACGACGCTTTGACTGTTTGTAAGCCAACGGTTTCAGGTACTATTTCACTCCCCTCCCGGGGTACTTTTCACCTTTCCCTCACGGTACTAGTTCACTATCGGTCGCCTAAGAGTACTTAGCCTTACGAGATGGTCCTCGCAGATTCACGCCGGCTTTCCCGGATCCGGCGCTACTCGGGTGCTCAAGCGGAGTCCAATGCGTTTCGTGTACGGGACCATTACCCTCTTTGGTTCAGCTTTCCTGACTGATTCCACTAGACATTGGATTTGTAACTCCGTGACGGGTCTGGTGTCCCGTCTCTCGAGTCCCACAACCCCATACCGGCAACGCCACCAGGCTTTGACACCGGCACGGTTTAGGCTCTTCCCGTTTCGCTCGCCGCTACTCAGGGAGTCACTGTTGTTTTCCTCTCCTCGGGTTACTTAGATGTTTCAATTCACCCGGTTCCCTCGCCCCGCCCTATACATTCAGGCGGGTGTAACACCTCATGACAGGTGCTGGGTTGCCCCATTCGGACATCCACGGATCGACGCTTGGTAGACAGCTTCCCGTGGCTTTTCGCAGTCGCCCACGTCCTTCTTCGGCTTTAGGCGCCAAGGCATCCGCCGTTGGCTCTTTGTAGCTTGGAGAACAAAGATGCTCGTGCTCGCTTTGGAATTCTCAAGGGGCTGCACAGCGCACGCCGAGGTTGGGCATCTCGCGGTGCGACGAACGCACAGCGAGAACAAACGCCCAGCCGGGGCACGCACGGGGTGAGCGGTCGGCCGGCGCAGCGTCACGGAACCGGGGCCGCGAGGAGCACAACGAAGGCTCGACTCGGACCACGACCCGTGCTCACGCACACCGGGGCGACGTCACCGGGACCGGCCACGATGGGCCGCTCCCTCAAAACGAAATAGTGAGAGCCCGGTCGCACCCGTAGGGACCGGTCCGTGAGGGGCGGGCTCCTCTCGCGATGCACGCAAAGCGAGAGGAGGCGGCCAATCATCTGCCGGTAGTACGAGAGCGACCGAATAACCAGTGTTCAACTGGGTAGTGGTCGGCATGAATAGCCGACGGCACTCCTTAGAAAGGAGGTGATCCAGCCGCACCTTCCGGTACGGCTACCTTGTTACGACTTCACCCCAATCACCAATCCCACCTTCGACGGCTCCCTCCTAAAAGGTTGGGCCACCGGCTTCGGGTGTTACCGACTTTCGTGGTGTGACGGGCGGTGTGTACAAGGCCCGGGAACGTATTCACCCCGGCGTTGCTGATCCGGGATTACTAGCGACTCCGACTTCACGGAGTCGAGTTGCAGACTCCGATCCGAACTGAGACTGGCTTTAGGGATTGGCTCCTCCTCGCGGATTAGCAGCCCGTTGTACCAGCCATTGTAGCATGTGTGCAGCCCTGGACGTAAGGGGCATGATGACTTGACGTCGTCCCCACCTTCCTCCGAGTTGACCCCGGCAGTCTCCTACGAGTCCCCGGCATTACCCGCTGGCAACATAGGACAAGGGTTGCGCTCGTTGCGGGACTTAACCCAACATCTCACGACACGAGCTGACGACAGCCATGCACCACCTGTGTAAGGCCCCGAAGGACACCGTATCTCTACGGCTTTTCCCTACATGTCAAACCCAGGTAAGGTTCTTCGCGTTGCCTCGAATTAAGCCACATGCTCCGCCGCTTGTGCGGGCCCCCGTCAATTCCTTTGAGTTTTAGCCTTGCGGCCGTACTCCCCAGGCGGGGCACTTAATGCGTTAGCTGCGGCACGGAAACCGTTGAATAGTCCCCACACCTAGTGCCCAACGTTTACGGCGTGGACTACCAGGGTATCTAATCCTGTTCGCTCCCCACGCTTTCGCTCCTCAGCGTCAATGTCGGCCCAGACCACCGCCTTCGCTGCTGGTGTTCCTCCTGATATCTGCGCATTTCACCGCTACACCAGGAATTCCGTGGTCCCCTACCGAATTCTAGTCATGACAGTATCGAGTGGCGGCTCCAGGTTGAGCCTGGAGGTTTCACACCCGACTTATCAAACCGCCTACGAGCTCTTTACGCCCAATAAATCCGGACAACGCTTGCACCCTACGTATCACCGCGGCTGCTGGCACGTAGTTGGCCGGTGCTTCTTCTGCAGGTACCGTCACTATCGTCCCTGCTGAAAGGAGTTTACAACTCAGAAAGCCTTCGTCCTCCACGCGGCGTTGCTGCGTCAGGCTTTCGCCCATTGCGCAAGATTCCCCACTGCTGCCTCCCGTAGGAGTCTGGGCCGTGTCTCAGTCCCAGTGTGGCTGATCGTCCTCTCAGACCAGCTACCCGTCGATGCCTTGGTGAGCCATTACCTCACCAACTAGCTGATAGGCCGCGAGCCCCTCCCGAAGCGGAATCCATTTCCTTATCAGATCATGCGGTCCGATAGGGATATCCGGTATTAGCACCGGTTTCCCGGTGTTGTCCCAGTCTTCGGGGCAGGTTGCTCACGTGCTACTCACCCGTTCGCCACTCACTCTTCATCGGTATTGCTACCGAATGGAGCGCGTTCGACTTGCATGTGTTAGGCACGCCGCCAGCGTTCGTCCTGAGCCAGGATCAAACTCTCCATCGAGACTCACGGCCGACCCGGGTCCGCAGAGCGGGCTCGAAACGACCAAGAATCAGAGAGTCACCATGGCTTGACTCAATCCATGGTAACCACAGGCCTTCTCGCCCCGAAGGGCTGGTCGGCCTGCGTAATGCTTAATTGACGTTCAATCCATCCGTTACAGAGTCACGGATGAATTGCCCGCACTGGCTTTTGGCTCTCACTATTCCGTTTTCAAGGAGCGACCGGGCACACACCTGTCCTGCCGGTGTTGGTGCCGGGTGTGCCGCAGGACTGTTCCGGACGGATTCCTCCGCCGGAGAGTCTCCTTCGGCTGTCGG
Organism: uncultured Acidimicrobiaceae bacterium; assembly: GCA_963736525.1. Lineage (GTDB taxonomy): Bacteria > Actinomycetota > Acidimicrobiia > Acidimicrobiales > RAAP-2 > Bog-473. The sequence goes on along the minus strand of CAVTPF010000013.1, from coordinate 208,727 downwards.
AGGGCCTTGGGGAGGCCGTTCCGACGGGTGAGTTACCCTAGCAGACGCGCGCACGAGCGTCAACGCGTCAGTCCCGGCCGAGATACGCCGGGACGAGAACCCGGCACGGCCGTCGGACCGATCGTAGCGGGACACCCGCCCGCCACCGCGGATGCCCGCCCGAACGGTCCGGTTCCCTCGACCGCAGGCGCCTCGCCACACCGACTGGTGGCATGCGGTGAGCCACCCGGCCCTCCGCATGCCACCCGGTGCTCGAAGCCCAACTGGCTTTCCGCCCCTCCGGTGCCAAACCGGACCGCCGGAGCGTGCGCCGCCTGCTGATCTCCTCGACTTACCGCATGTCACAACGTGCGATGACAGCATCATGCCCCCCGGTTGTTGCACGGTTGTGACAGGACGGTGACACGGGGCGCGTCACGGGTTCTTCCTGGTCGCGGGCCTACGCCGGCCGGCCCGCGCCGGTCAGCCCCTCGACACCCCGCGCTGGCCCGGTACCCAGAAGCGCCACCGCTTCTCCGTGGCCTCCTTGATGCCGATCCGCGGCCCGCGGCCGGGACGTCGGGGAGGCGGTGTCCCGTCGTCCAGAAGCCGGACCTGGCCCTCCCCCGGGCCCGGGGCCCGCTCGGGTCGGGTCCGGGTACCCGGGCCGGCCATGAGGTCCGCCCCGTTGTCCGCGCCGGTGATACCCAGGGCCTGGCAGAGCTTGGCGGGGCCGTTGCACAGGTCCCGATCGGTCCGCGCCGCCGGCCGGGCGGCCCGCATGCCCTCGAGCCCGCCCATGGGCTCGAGGGCCCGGATCAGCACGGCGGCAGCCTCTCCGTCGGGACCGCACACCACGTTGGCGCACCAGTGCATGCCGTAGGTGAAGTACACGTAGAGGAACCCGGGCGGCCCGAACATCACCGCTGTCCGCTTGGTCAACCCGCGGTAGGCGTGCGACGCCGCGTCGTTGGCGCCGTGGTACGCCTCGACCTCGATGATGCGCCCCGCCCGCTCGCCGCGGACCAGGACCTTGTTGAGCAGCCAGGGCGCCACCGAGAGCGGGCCGCGCGCCAGGTCCGTCCGCTGCACGGAGCCACCCTGGCCCAACGGCGCCGGGCCGCGCCACCGGGCTCAGGCCGTCTTCAGCCCGCGACCCTCCACCGTGGCGACGCCCGGTCGCCGCCGGCTCGGCCCCCGGGTGGCCGTCGCCATGCGGTTCAGCAGGGACAGCTCGTCGCCCATGGCGCGGGCGAGGCCGGGCAGGTCGGGCACCGCCGTGGCGCAGGCGTTGATCCCGACGAAGAGCGAATCCAGGTAGCTCTGCACGGTGATGTTCAGCGCCACCCCGTCGACCACCGGCCCGAGCGGGTGCACCGCCCGGAGCTCCATGCCGGCGAAGTACAGCGGGAAGTCCGGGCCGGGGACGTTCGAGACCATCAGGTTGCCGGCGCGCAGCCGGCGCAGGATGCCGGAGCGCACGCCGAGCTGAATCATCGGCTTGGCCAGGGCAGGCGGCACGGCCTCGGCCAGGAGCGTGGCCATGGGTCCGTAGCCGACCGCGCGCTCCTGTCCCTTGCACGATGCGCTCGCCGCAGTCACGGTCCGCAACCGCTCCAGAGGCGTCTGGCGGTCGTTCGCCAGCGGCACGAACATGGCCGAGAGCTGGTTCCCCCTCGCCCCTCCCCCGCGTTGCCGCGCACCGACACCGGGACCACGGCGACGAGGGGGCTGTCGATGTCCTGGTGGTGCGTCGCGAGATGGGTGCGCAGGGCACCGGAGCAGACCGCGAGCACGACGTCGTTGATCGTGGACCCGAAGCGGTCCTTCAGCGCGCGCACCTCCGCCATGTCCAGCTCGGCGAACGAGATCACCCGACGCGCCCCGACGGGCGTGTCGAACGCCGACGGCGCACCGAGCGGGATCGTCACCGGGCCGGTGTCGTCGTCGAACGCGCAGCGCGCCAGCCGGACGGCGGTGCGACCGATCTCGCGCACCGCCCGCACCACGCGCAGCGGGCTGTTGACGACACTCGGCACCGCGTCGGAGACGAGCCGGGCGGCCGAGGGCAGGCGCGGCGGCAGCCAGGGTGGGCCGGGCTCCGTCACCGGGCGACCCTCCGGGGTCAGGTCGAGCAGCTGCGCCAGGAGCTGCGCGCCCGCGACGCCGTCGATGACGGCGTGGTGCACCTTGGCGATCAGCCCCACCATGCCCCCGGCCAACCCCTCAATGACGTGCATCTCCCAGGGTGGTTGTGCGGGTTGGAGCGGCCGGCTCATCACGTTGGCCACCATCGTCGTGAACTCCTCGGGCCCGCCCGGATCGGGGGCGGCCGCCCGGTGCAGGTGGTTGCCGAGGTCGAAGTCCGGGTCGTCCACCCAGCGCGGATGGTCGAGCCCCAAGGGGACGGGCATCAGCCGGCGGCGGAAGGGGGTGAGCGAGGGGATCCTCGCCTCCAGCACGTCGGAGACCTGTTCGAAGGCGTAGCCTCCCCGCGCCGTGGCCGGGTCGAAGATGCAGGCGTACGCGATCTCCATGGGGGCCTCCGGGGTGTCGGAGTAGATGAACATCGGGTCGATGCCGGTCATGCGCTCCACGTGCGCTCCTCTACGGGGATGAGGGCCACCCGGCGGGCCTCACCCCCAGGGTGCGCTCCCAAGGTGGGCGAAACAAGCCTTTGGGCAGATCTTTATACGGTGTTCACCTGCGGGTTACTCGACACGGGGGGTGACGACGCGGCACCCCGGTGTCGCGGACGGTGCCACCACCTCCATGGGACGAAGCGACTACGACGGAGACCCCGGCGGCCCCCATTGTGCCAGCCGCGTGCGGTCCACCTCGCGCCGGCGCACGAAGCGCTCTGCCTGTTCGGCAACGGGGACCGGACCGGCCCCGCCCGGGGTCCGCCGACGTGTCACCGCCACGCCGGGCTCCAGGAGCTCCACGGCGGCCTCACCCAGGTCGGGGTGCGCCGCCACCAGCTCCACCAGGGGCACGTGACGCTCGAGCGACTCGCGGACCAGGCCGCCGACGAGCGCATGGGCCTGGCGGAAGGGCATGCCCTGCTCGACGAGCATCTCGGCCAGGTCGATGGCCGAAGCCGCCGGACCGTCCGCCGCCCTTTGCATGCGGTCCTCGTGCCACGTCGCCGTCTCGTACACGCCGCGCAGTGCGATGAGCGCCCGCGTGACCTGCGCCACCGCATCGAAGAGCGGTTCCTTGTCCTCCTGCAGGTCGCGGTTGTAGGCGAGCGGCAACCCCTTGAGCGTCACCAGCACCGCGTTCAGGTGGCCGATGAGGCGACCCGACTTGCCGCGGGCCAGCTCGGCGACGTCGGGGTTCTTCTTCTGGGGCAGCATGGAGCTGCCGGTGGCGTAGGCATCGTCGAGGGTACAGAAGCCGAACTCCTCGGTGGACCACAGCACGATCTCCTCGCCCATCCGCGAGAGGTGCACGCCGAGCAGGGCCAGGTCGAACAACGCCTCGGCGACGAAGTCGCGGTCGGCCACCGCGTCGAGCGAGTTCTCGAACCGGCCGTGGAACCCGAGCTCGGCGGCGACGTAGTCGGGGTCCAACGGCAGGGACGACCCGGCGAGGGCCCCCGCGCCGAGCGGCGAGATGTTGAGCCGGTCGACCGTGGTGAACAGCCGGTCCACGTCGCGCGCCAGGGCCCACCCGTGCGCCAACAGGTGGTGGGCCAGGAGGACGGGCTGCGCCCGCTGCATGTGCGTGTACCCGGGGAGGTACACGTCCGCCGCCTCGCGGGCGCGCTGCGCCAGCACGTCCTGCAGCGCCATGATCTCCTCGGCCACGCCCACGAGCGAGCGGCGGCACCACAGGCGCAGGGCGGTGGCGACCTGGTCGTTGCGGCTCCGTCCCGTGTGGAGTTTGGCGCCGACCTCGCCCGCCAGCTCGGTGACGCGCCGCTCAATGGCCGTGTGCACGTCCTCGTCGCCCGGCGCGAACTGGATGCGGCCCGTGGCGAACTCCTCCCCCACGATGTCGAGGGCGTCGATGAGGGTGGACACCTCGCTGTCGGTCAGGATGCCCACCTTGCCCAGACCCTTCACGTGGGCGCGGGAGGCGGCGAGGTCGTCGGCGGCCAGGGCCTTGTCGAAGGGCAGGCTCACCGTGAACTCCGCCACCGCGTCGGCCATGCCCGCCGAAATGCGACCCTCCCACAGCGTCATGACCAGGACCCCGGTTCCGTCGCCGCGCCAGGGCCCTGACGCGCCGACCAGGTGGCGACCCCGAGTCCCCACAATCGCACGAAACCCTCGGCATCGGCGTGCCGGAAGGTGTCCGACGCATCGTAGGTCGCCAGCCCGTGGTCGTAGAGCGCCACCGGGCTGCGCCGGCCGACCACCGCGCAGGTGCCCGGCGCGGCGAAGCGCAGGCGCACCTCGCCGGTCACGTGGCGCTGGCTCTCGGTGACGAAGGCCTGCAGGGCCGTCCGGAGCGGCGAGTACCACAGCCCGTCGTAGACGAGCTCGGACCAGCGCGGCTCCAGGCGCGCCTTCTCGTGATGGAGGTCGCGCTCGAGCGTGAGGTCCTCGAGATCGGCGTGGGCGAGAATGAGCGACAGAGCGGCCGGGCACTCGTAGACCTCCCGGCTCTTGATGCCGACGCGGCGGTTCTCCACCATGTCCAGGCGCCCGAAACCCCGGCCGCCCGCCGTGGCTCCCAGGCGGGCGATGAGCTCGTACGGATTGAGGGACGTGCCGTCGAGGCTGACGGGGACACCCGCCTCGAAGCCGACCACGACCTCGACCGGGTCGGGCTCGGTGACCCGGGTGAGCGTGTACACGTCGTCGGGCGCCGGTGCCCAGGGATCCTCGATCGCGCCGCACTCGATCGCCTTGCCCCACAGGTTGTCGTCGATGGAGTACGGCTTCTCCTTGGTGACGGTGATGGGGATCTCCCACTTCGCCGCCAGCTCCACGCAGTCCTCCCGGCTCAGGCCCCACACCCGCGCCGGCGCGAAGATGACCAGGTCGGGCGCGAGCGCCCGTACACCTACCTCGAACCGCACCTGGTCGTTGCCCTTGCCGGTGCACCCGTGCGCCACCGCCGTCGCCCCGTGGCGGCGTGCCTCGGCCACGAGATGGCGCACGATCACCGGGCGCGACAGCGCGGACACGAGTGGGTACTTCCCCTCGTAGCGCGCGTTGGCCTGCAGCGCCGGCACGCAGAACTCCTCCGCCATCTCCCGGCGGGCGTCGACCACCACCGCCTCGACGGCCCCGGCCGCCAGCGCACGGGCGCGAATGGCGTCCCAATCCTCCCCGCCGCGCTCGGCCGCCTGCCCGACGTTGACCGCCACCGCGACGACCTCGACGCCCTCGTTCTCAATCAGCCAACGGACCGCAACCGAGGTGTCGAGTCCACCGCTGTAGGCCAGTACCACCCGATCAGGCATCTTCAGACCTCTTCCTTCCCATTCAAGGCGATCTTGTTCGCGACGGCAATGCCGGCGATGTCGCGCAGGCGCGTTGCCATGGTGGCGCCGCCCGTGTGCTCGTCGACCACGACCAGTACCGTGTCATCACCGGCCACGGTGCCCACCACCCCCTCCACCCCGCTGCGGTCGAGGGCCGATCCGACGACGTGCGCCGAACCGGGCGGGGTGCGCAGCACGACCAGGTTCGCCGAGTGCGCCACCTCGACCACCCACTCGCCGAGCACACGCCGCAAGTGGTCCTCGGGTGCGATCTGCTGCGTGGGCAGCTCGGGCAACGCGTACGCCGTCTCCCCTCCGGGCAGGCGGACCTTGACCGCTCCCAGGTCGTCGAGGTCGCGCGACACCGTGGTCTGCGTCGCCTCGACGCCCTGATCGGACAGCAGCGTCACCAGCTGGGCCTGGCTCGTCACCAGCTGGGACTCCAGCAGTTTTGTGATGCGGTGCTGGCGCTGGTTCTTGGTCAGTCGCCCCGGTGCGTACCCGCTCATGGCGCGTCCCCCACGGCCCAGGACATGATCCCCCGCATGGCCGTACGTCGGTGGGCCGCCTGGCGCCACACCACCGAGCGCCGCCCCTCGAGCACGTCGTCGGTGATCTCCTCGCCCCGGTGCGCGGGCAGGCAGTGCAGCACGACCGCGTCCGCCGAGGCGGCGTCGACGAGCTCGTCGTCGACCGTGAACCCCGCGAACGCGGCGAGGCGATCAGCCCGCTCGCCTTCCTGGCCCATGCTCGTCCACACGTCGGTGTAGAGCGCGGCCGCGCCCTTGGCCGCCTGGCCCGGGTCGTCCGTCAACAGCACGGCGCCGCCACGCGCCATGCCGTCAGCGAACGTCTGCAGCGCGGCCAGCTCCTCGGCCGAGAACTGGTAGCCCGCCGGAGAGGCGATGCGCACCTCCATGCCTTCGAGGAGGGCGGCCTTGGCCAGGGAGCGGGCCATGTTGTTGGCGTCTCCGATGTAGGCGAGCGGCCGGCCGCGCAGGGGTCCGAGCACCTCGCGCATCGTCAGCACGTCGGCCACCGCCTGACAGGGGTGGGCGGTGTCGGAGAGGAGGTTCACCACCGGCACGTCGAACCCGCTCCAGTCGAGCGCGGCCGCCATCCGGACGAGCACGCCGTGGTCGAACACGCGGGCGCACAGCACGCGGTGATAGCAGCCCAGCGTGCGTGCGACGTCCTCGGCGGTCTCGCGATCGTCCATCCCCACCTCCGAACCCTGGATGTACACCGGGTGACCTCCCAGGTCGACGGCTGCCATCTCGGAGGAGTTGCGCGTGCGCGCCGACGGCTTCTCGAAGAGGAGCGCCACACCCTGGCCCGCCAGCAGCGGCCGCGGCGGCGTCTCGAGGGCCAGCGCGAGCAGTCGCTCCCACTCGGACGGGTCGAGGTCGTCGATATCGAAGAAGTGGGGCATGTGTGCAATCCTCCGATGCCTCAGTCCGCCCCGGCGTCGAGCGCGTCGGCGAGCGCACCGCCGAGGATGCCGAGAGCCGCGTCGATCTCGTCGTCCCGCACGAGGAGCGGCGGCGCCAGCCGGATGGCGTCGGGCCGGACGGCGTTGACGAGCAGCCCCCGTCGGAGTGCCCGGGCCGCCGCATCCTTGGCAACCGGCTCCTCGAGCTGGGCGGCCAGCAGGAGGCCCGCACCCCGGACGGCGACCACGCCTGGGAGCGCCTCCAAGCCGGCGGTCAGCCGCGCCCCCGCCGCACGGGCGCGGCTGCAGACGTCCTCAGACTCCATGACCGCGAGCGTCGCCTTCACCGCGGCCAGCGCGAGCGGCTGGCCTCCGAAGGTCGAGCCGTGGTCGCCGGGACCGAATGCGGCCGCCACCTCGGCGCGAGCCCAGCACGCGCCGACTGGCATGCCGTTGCCGAGCGCCTTGGCCATGGTCACGACGTCAGGCTCCAACCCCTGGGCCTGGAACGCGAACCAGTGACCGGTGCGGCCGAGCCCGGTCTGGATCTCGTCGAGCATGAGGAGTGCGTTGCGCTCGGTGCACAGCGACCGCACCGCCCCCAGGTAGTCCGAGCTGGGCACGATGACCCCGCCCTCTCCTTGCAGCGGCTCGAGCAGGACGCCCGCCACGGTGTCGGCGTCGAGCGCCTTGTCGAGCGCGGTGACGTCATCGTAGGGCACGTGCACGAATCCCTCCGGCAGCGGGAGGAACGGAGCCTGCTTCTCGGGTTGGCCCGTGGCCGTCAGGGTGGCCAGCGTCCGGCCGTGGAACGCATTGTCGGCACTGATCACGACGTGGCGGCCGCCGCCCGCCCAGCGCCGCGCCAGCTTGAGCGCGCACTCGTTGGCCTCCGCTCCCGAGTTGGCGAAGAAGACCTGCCCGCCGGCCTGGCCGGTACCGCCGTTGACCAGCCGGTCGATCGTGCGGGCGACCTCGGGCGCCAGCGTGTTGCCGTACAGGTTCGAGACGTGGCTCAGCGTCCTGGCCTGCTCTGCCACGGCCGCAGCCACGGCGGGGTGGGAGTGGCCGAGGGACACGACCGCCAGCCCGGTGATGAAGTCGAGATACTGCGTGCCGTCGGCGTCGAACAACAGGGTCCCCTCGCCCCGCACGAAAGTGGCCGGAGGCTCGGCATAGGTGCGCATGAGCGCGTCGCGCCCCGGGGGGATCGCGGACCCCGGCGGCGGCGCACCGCCCGTCACGTCAGCACCGCCCGTCACGTCAGCACCGCCAGTCACGGCAGCACCATGGTCCCGACGCCCGAGTCGGTGAAGAGCTCGAGCAAGAGCGCGTGGGGCACTCGCCCGTCGAGGATGTGCGCCCGCCCCACGCCGGCTCGCACCGCACTGGCACACGCCTCGACCTTGGGCAACATCCCGCCCTCGGCGCCACCGCTGCGCACGATCTCGTCGATCACGTCGACGGAGGCCTGGTGAATCACCGTCGTCGGGTCGTCCGGCACGACCCGCAGCCCCTCGATGTCGGTCAGGAAGATCAGCTTCTCGGCCTGGAGCGCCTCGGCCAGCGCGCCGGCCACCGTGTCGGCGTTGATGTTGTACGCCTGCCCCTTCTCGTCGGCGGCGATGGTGGCCACCACCGGGATCAGCCCCTCGGCCACCAAGCGCTGCAACATGGTCGGGTCCACGACGGACACGTGGCCCACGAACCCGAGGTCGGCCTGGGTCGGTGCGGCGGTGATCAGGTTGGCGTCCTCCCCCGACAATCCAACGGCGAGCGGCCCGTGCACGTTGATGGCGGAGACGATGTCGCGGTTGACCTTGCCGACCAGCACCATGCGCGCGATGTCGAGCGTCTCGGCGTCGGTCACGCGCAGTCCGTTGCGGAACTCGGTCTCCTTGCCGAGCCGCGTCATCAGCTCGCCGATCTGGGGACCGCCGCCGTGCACCACGACGGGCAGGATCCCGACCGCGCGCATGAGGACGACGTCCTGGGCGAAGGACGCCAGTGCGTCCACGCCGGCGTCGGTGGCGTCGCCGCCCGCCACGCCGCCGTCGGCGCCCTCGTCAGATGCAGCAGCCTGCAGCGCGTTGCCGCCGTACTTGACCACGACGACCTTGCCGAAGAAGCGACGGATGTAGGGCAGCGCCTCGACCAACACCGAGGCCGTTTTTGCCGCCGCCGCCTTCTGGGCGCGGGTGATCCGCGGGGGCACCGGCAGTGCCCCGGCGGCCGTCACGATGTCGTCCTGTTCTCGTCGATGTAGCCGTAGCTCAGGTCCGTCCCGAGGACCACCGCCTGCCCCGAGCCGAGCCCGAGGCTGCAGTCGATCTGGATGTGGCGGCCCGCCATGTGGGCGGCCACTGCCGCCTCGTCATGCGCCACGGCCACGCCGGCGGCGCACACCTCAACGCCCCCGTACGCCACAGACACCCGGTCGATGTCGAACGGCGTCCCGGCCGAGCCCAGCTCGGAGACGATGCGCCCCCAGTACGGGTCGGCGCCGAAGAGCGAGCACTGCACGAGCATGGAGTCGGCCACCTTGCGCGCCGCCGTGTGCGCGGCTGCGTCGCTCACCGCGCCACGCACCACCACGTGCGCCACCTTGGTGGCGCCCTCCGCGTCCTCCATCATCTGCTCCGCCAGGGAGCGACAGGCGTCGGTGAGCGCCGAGGTGAGCGCGGCCGTTGAGGGGCTGGACCCGCGGCCGCTGGCCATGACCAGCACGGTGTCGTTGGTGGAGGTGCACCCATCGACCGTGATCACGTTGAACGACGCTGCCACCGCCTCCTGCAGTGCCGTGCGCAAGGTCGGCGGGTCGACGGCGGCGTCCGTGGTGCACACGGCGAGCATCGTGGCCATGTTGGGGGCGAGCATGGCGGCGCCCTTGGCCATCCCTCCCACGGTGAAGCCGGGCCCGGCCACCACCACTTCCTTCGGGACGGTGTCGGTCGTCATGATGGCCCGGGCCGCCTTGGTCCCGGCTTCCGGGCCCCCGCTGCGCGCCATCACGATCGGCGCGATCTCCGGGATCACCTTGTCGATCGGGAACGGGATGCCGATGAGACCCGTCTGGCACACAAGGACCTCTTCGGCCGTCGAGCCCAGGTCACCCGCCACGGCGGCGCAGAGCCGCTCTGCCGCGGCGCGGCCCGCCGCACCGGTGGCCGCGTTGGCGTTGCCCGAGGTCAAGATCACGCCGGCGGCCCGCCCTCCCGTGGCCGCCAGATGGGCCCGGCTCACCTGCACCGGCGCCGCCGCGGCCAGGTTGGCGGTGAAGACCCCCGCCGCCGGAACGGCGCTGCCGTCGGCGGTCGCCACGACGGCGACGTCGTGCGCGTAGGCAGCCTTGATCCCCGCTGCGCCCCCGACGGCCTCGAAACCCTTCGGCGCGGTGACGCTCACGGGTACATCCCGGCGAGCGGCAACCCGGTCGTCTCGGGCAACCCGAGGGCGGTGTTAGCGCACTGGATGGCTTGGCCCGACGCTCCCTTCACGAGGTTGTCGAGAGCGCACAGGGTGACGACCCACCCGGTACGCGGGTCGACGCGCGCGGTGACGTGTGCCACGTTCGAGCCGGCGGTGGCCTTGGTCGAGGGCGGGTCGTCGGTCACGACGACGAAGGGCTCGTCGTCGTAGGCCTCATGCAGCGCGTCCATGACCGTGTCCGTCGACGGCGCCGGTGCTCCCGTCGCCGGGCGGGCGTAGCAGGTGGCCAGGATCCCCCGCACCATCGGGGCCAGGTGCGGGGTGAAGAGGACCTGGGACCCGAGGATCTGCTCCATCTCGGGGGTATGGCGGTGTGTGAGCAGCCCGTAGGCGGTGAAGTCCTCGTCGACCGCCCCGAAGTGCAGCGACTCCTTGAGGCCGCGTCCCGCTCCCGAGACTCCCGACACCGCGTCGACGACGATCCCCGTCGGCTCGACCAGGCCCCGGCGCACCAGGGGAGCGAGCGCCAGTCCGGCTGCCGTCGGGTAGCACCCGGCTGCCGCGACCAGCGTGGCCCCGACCAGGCCGTCGCGGCCGAGCTCGGGCAGCCCGTAGACCGCCTCCTCCAGCAGCTGCGGCGCCCCGTGCTCCTCCCCGTACCACTGCGGGTAGAGCGCGCGATCGCGCAGCCTGAAGTCGGCCGCCAGGTCGATGATCACGCCCACACGGCTCCGCAGCGCGGGCACGACCCGCTGCGACTCCCCGTGCGGCAGGGCGCAGAACACCAGGTCCAGCCCGTCGAGGAGGGCGGGGTCGCTCTCCTCGTAGACGAGATCGGGGTAAGCGGCGGCCAGGGAGGGCGTGTGTCCCCCCACCGGCTGACCGGCGTTCGAGTGGGCCGTCGCGATCGCCATCTCGAACGTGGGATGGGCCACGAGCAGCCGCAGCAGCTCGGCCCCGGTGTAGCCCGACGCCCCGACGATCCCGACTTTCATCGCATGAGTATACATAACATTGCATATTCATGCGAGCAGCTCCTGCAACGGAGCGACGGGTGACGTCAGGTCGGGTCGAGCGCCTTCTGCCAGAAGTGCCCGGCCCCGGCGATCTCGAACCCCATCATCTCGTTGACCGCGATCATCGGCTCGTTCACTGCTGCGTTGCCGGTCGTGATGCGGCGGACCGACGGCGCCACGGCCGCCAACGCGTCCACGTTGGCCAGCTTGACCGCGAGGCCGAGACGGTGCCCGCGGTGCTCGGGGAGCACCAGAGTCTCGAGCTGCCACGCCTCCCCCGGGGCGTGGGGTGAGAGGAGCAACTCGCTCACGGCAACCAGCCGGCCCGACGGGACGTGCTCCGCGACCGCGGCCAACTTCCAGGCTCCTCGCGCCTCGAGCAGCGCGTTGCTCTCCTCGAGGCGTGTCCGGTCCCACACCTCCTCCTCCTTGGCCTCGTCCCCGGCCGGCTCGTCGGTCGACATGCGCCGGTTCAGCTCGCACTGGTCCTCGAGGTACTCCTCGGGCCACGGGGCCCGGAAGGCGGAGGTCCGGTAGTCGCCCGCGCCCCGGGCACCGGCCACGGTGGCACGCAGCGCCGCCCGCCGGTCGGCGTCCAGCGGCAGCGTGAGGGAGCGGAGGTTCCCGGACAGGGTCGCCACAAAACCGGCATGGCGCGCGAAGGGGGCCGAGGGATGCGTGGGCGCACACGCCACGGGCACATCGACGATGGCGTTGAGCACGCGTCGCCCGTGCGCCCTCCCGATCGTCGCCATGCCCTTGACCAGCGCGGTTCCGACGCCCCGACGCCGGTGTTCGGGGTGCACCATGACCATGACTTCGGCACTGTGCAGATTGTCCCGCAGGGGGATCTCCATCGTCCCCGCGCCCACGACGTTCCCACCCTCGGCGCGCACAGCCAGGAGGACGAACCGGCGGGACGTCCCTGCATGGCCGTGGAAGGCCCGGAAGTCGCGTTCGCTGAACCCGGCCCGGTCGGGCCACATCTCGCGTTCGACCCGATGCCACACCTCGAAGCACTGCGACAGCACAGTGTCCTCCCCGGGGCCGACCTGTCGCACCTCCATGCCGCCACGATGCCACGCACCGCCGTCGGTCGCTCAGCGCAGCGCGGCCCCGAACTGCTGCTCGACGGCCTCGATGCAACCGGCGCGCAGCGCGCCCACCTCCTCGTCGGTCAGCGTGCGATCGGGTGCGCAGAAGCGCAGCCGATAGGCCAGGCTGCGCGCCCCCTCGGGAATCCCGGTTCCCCGGTACACGTCGAACAGGACCACGGTCTCGAGCAGGTCGCCGCCGGCCGTGCGCAACGTCTCCGCCACAGCGTCCGCCGGATGAGGGTCCTCCACCACGAAGGCAAGGTCGATGTCCGACGAGGGAAAGCGGCTCACGGCACCACCCACCGTGATACGGCGGGGCACCAGCGCCTCGTCGAAGAGCAGGCCCAGGTCGAACTCGAGCCAGCCGATGCGCCGCGCCACGGTCGCGGCTCCCGTCGTGCGGGTGAGCCCGAACGTCGCCGCGACGTCGGGGTCGATCTCGCCGACGGAGCCGAACGGCACGGCGCCACCGCCTGCGCCGTGGGACACGAGGTGGGCCGAGCGCGTGGGGTGCAGGCCGGGGATCGGCGGCAGCCCCTCGCCGGGCCGGACCAACCGCACGCCGTCGAGGTGCAGCGCGTCGGCCACCACGTGCCACGAGGCCACCGCGTTCCGGGCGTCGTCGTCCTCGCGTGCGAAGACGGCCGCCAGCATCTCTCGCTCGCCCGGCAGCTCGGCCTTGCCGGCCCCGCCGGCGCCGCTGCGCTCCACCACCCTGGGTGCGCCCTCGTCGGGATGCGAGAAGACCACACCCACCTCGAACAGGCGGACCGCGGGCTGGCGCCGGCTGGCGTTGTAGGCCAACGCGTCGAGCAGTCCCGGCATGAGCGAGCGCCGGAGGAACGGCTTCTCCGCGTCGAGCGGGTTGGCCACCCGCACCGCCGGGCCGGTCAGGCCCACGTCGTCGTGCGCCGCGGCCGAGACGAACGTGTCCGTCCACCCCTCCGACACGCCGAGCCCCGCCACGATGTCCTTGATGGCCCGCCGCGAGATCTGCACCGGGGTCAACCCACCGGGTTGGGGCCACGTCGGGACCCGCCGCGGGACGTTGGAGTACCCGAACGTGCGCGCGATCTCCTCAATCACGTCGTCGACCCCGTACGGCTCGGGCCGGACGTCGGGCCGGTTCGTCGGCACCACGACGGTGATGGCCTCCTCCGCGGCCGCAGCCGCCCCTCCCCCGCGCTTCATGAGCGTGAACCCGAGCGGCCCGATGAGGCGGCCGATCTCCTCGCGCTCGAGCGCCACGCCGATCTGGTTGCGCACGCGCGCGAGGGGCACCGAGACCACGAAGGGCTCGGGCACGTCGCCCCGGACGTCGAGGAAGCCGTCGGCCACCGTGAGCCCGGGGGAGCTCTCGGCCAGGAGCTGACAGAACCGCCGGACCGCCGGCTCGATCCCCCACGGGTCGCAGCCGCGCTCGAAGCGGGCGGAGGCCTCGGAGCGCAGGCCCAGCCGCCGGGACGTGCGGGCGATGGCCATCGGGGCGAAGTACGCGGCCTCGAGCAACACCTCGGTCGTCGCGTCCTCGATCTCCGAGGATGCACCGCCCATGACGCCGGCGATCCCGACCGGCGTGCCCTCGGCGTCACAGATGAGGCAGTCCTCGCCGGTATCGCCGAGGCTCCGGCCCCGCACGCCCAGCGTGCGCTCCACGCCGTCGAGCGTCTGCAGCGTCTCGCCGGGACGGGCCCGCCGGACGACGAGCCCGGCACCCGGCAGCCGCGAGAGGTCGTAGGGATGGGTCGGCTGTCCCAGCTCCAACATGACGTAGTTGGACGCGTCCACCACGTTGTTGATCGGCCGCATGCCGGCCAGCAGCAGCCGCCGGGCGATCCGGCGCGGCGACGGACCGACGGTCACGTTCCGGAGCACCGAGACGGTGAGGCGGGGGCAGAGGTCCGTCGCCTCGACCGACGCCGTCGCCCTCGACTCGACGGGCCACCCGCCGGCGGCCGGCTCCGGGGGATCCGGCTCCGAGAACGGGAGGCCGAGACGGGCGGCCAGGTCGCGGGCGATCCCCGTGATCGACCACGCGTCCGGGCGGTTCCCCTCCACGGTGATGTCGAAGACGACGTCGGGCTCCAGTCCGAGCGCATCGACGAGCCGCGTGCCGGGCTCCCCGGGCGCCTCGTCACCCAGGATCAACAATCCGGCGCCGTCGTCGGAGAGGCCTAGCTCCTTGCCGGAGCACAGCATCCCGTTGGACTCGACGCCCCGCAACCGGCGCCGGGTGATCTCGTCGCCGTTGGGCAGGATCGTCCCCACGGGTGCCAGCGGGACCCGGTCCCCCACGGCGAAGTTGTCCGCCCCGCACACGATCTCGAGGTGCTCCGCCCCGGCGTCGACGACGACCAGACGTATCTTGTCGGCCCCCTTTATGGGGCGGATCTCGATGACGCGGCTGACGACGACATTGCCCAGTCCCTCCCCCACGTGCTCGATGGCTTCGACGACCAGGCCGAGGTCGTCGAGCGCGGCGCGTAGTTCCCCGACGTCGTCGGGGAACGCAGCAAAGTCACGGAGCCAGCTGAGCGGAGCGCGCACGGAGGTCTTTCTCGTTGGTGGGCGAGGTCAGAACTGCGAGAGGAAGCGGATGTCGTTCTCCAGGAAGGAGCGCATGTCGGGGACCTCGTGGCGCATCTGCGCCAAGCGGTCGATGCCAAAGCCGAAAGCGAAGCCCGACCACTCGTCGGCGTCGATCCCGACGGCGGCGAAGACGGCCGGGTCCACCATGCCGCAGCCGCCGAGCTCGATCCACCCGGTGTGCGAGCAGGTGCGGCAGCCCTCCCCCAGGCAGAGCGTGCACGTGATCTCGTACTCGGCCGACGGCTCCGTGAACGGGAAGTAGGCCGGACGCAGACGCGACTGCATGCCGGCGCCGAAATAGGCCTCGGTGAAGGCCTGAATGGTGCCGGCGAGGTGTCCGAAGGTGATGCCACGGTCGACCACCAGCCCCTCGATCTGATTGAACACCGGGAGGTGGCGGGCGTCGGGCGTGTCGAGGCGGAAGCACTTGCCGGGCATGACGGCGTGGATGGGCAGTGTGCCCTGGCGCACGGCCTCCTCCATGAGGTGGATCTGTACGGGCGACGTGTGGGTGCGCAGCAACACGGTCTCGGGCTCCCCGAGCTCGAGGTACAAGGTGTCGTACATGTCGCGCGCGGGGTGGGCCGGCGGGATGTTGAGCGCCTCGAAGTTGTACCAGTCGGTCTCCGCCTCGGGACCCTCGGCCACGGTGAAGCCCATGCCGACGAACACGTCCTCCAGCTCGGCCCGGGCCTGCGTGACCAGATGCAGGTGGCCGCGGGCGGGCGGTGCCAGCACCCGGTCCGTGATCACCTCGGTGAGGTCGAGACGGTCGGCCCGCAGCACCTCGGCACGTTCGGACTCGGCCAGCTCGACACGGCGTTCGCCCACCCGGGCCTCCAGGCGGGCCCGGACCTCGTTCAGCCGGCGGCCGGCGTCACGACGCGCCTCGGGATCGAGGCGGCCCAGGGTGCGGTGCGCCCGGGTGATCGCCGAGCGCTTGCCGAGGTACTCCGTCTCGACCTGGGCCAGGGCGTCACTCGACGCCGCGTCCGCGATGGCCCGCTCGCCGTCCCCGGTAATGCCGTCAATGTCGAGATCCACGTTGTCAGTCACCATGTCAGCTCTTGTCGCCGTCCCGAATGCTACGTGGCCCGGGCCCACCACCCCGGCGCTGGCGAAACGCCTCGAAGCAGATCACGGCGCCGGCCACGCCGACGTTGAGCGACTCGGCCCGCCCGGCCATGGGGATGACGAGGGCGCCGCCCAGCCTGGCGCGCAGGGTGGGGTCGAGTCCGGCGGACTCGTTGCCGAGGAAGAGTGCCGTGGGCACGGACCAGTCGAGCGCTGCGTAGTCCTCGCCGTGGCCGACCACCGCGGCGAGGGTACGGAAGCCGGCCGCTGACAACTCGGCCGAGAGCTCCGTCGGGTCGGCGCGCACGGCGAGCGGCACGTGGAAGAGCGAGCCCGCCGACGACCGCACCGTCTTCGGGTTGTAAGGGTCGACGGAGTCGCCCGCGTAGATCACCGCCGTCGAACCCGAGGCGTCGGCGGCCCGCAGGACCGTGCCGGCGTTTCCGGGGTCGCGCACGTCGACCAGGACAACGATGAGCGATCCCGCCCGTGCCGACCACACGTCGGCGCCCGCCGGCGGCTCGTCGAGCATCGGGAGCACGGCGAGCACGGGCTGGGGGGTGACCGTGTCGGCCACGCGCTCGAGGACACCGGCCGCCAGCGGGAACACCCGGGCCCCGGCCGCGGTCGCCCGCCGGCAGACCTCCTGGGTGGCGCGGTCCTCCGCTCCGGCCGGCGCGACGTAGACCGACTCGATGGGCGCGCCCGCATCGAGCGCGCAGCGGATCAGCTCGGCGCCCTCGGCCACGAAGGCATGCTCGGCCCAGCGCACCGAGCGCTTCTGCAGCAGCCCCCGCAGCCGGCGGACGCGCCGGTGCGTGAAGGCCAGCCGTTGGGTCAGGAGGCGACCTCTGCGGGCTCCGCGGGCTCCGCCGCCGGCGCGCTCGCCAGTGCGTCCCGCGCCGTCGCCACGAGCGCGCCGAACGCCTCGGGTTCGCTCACGGCGAGATCGGCCAGCACCTTGCGGTCGACCTCGACGCCGGCGAGGTGCAGCCCGTTGATCAGCCTGCTGTAGCTCATGCCGTGCTGCCGCGCCCCGGCGTTGATGCGCTGGATCCACAGCTTGCGGAAGTCGCCCTTGCGCGCCCGGCGGTCCCGGAACGCGTACTGCATGGAGTGCATCAGTTGCTCGTTGGCGGCCCGGTAGGAACGGCTCTTGTTGCCGTAGTACCCCTTCGCCTGCTCCAGGACAGCGCGGTGGTGCTTGCGGCCGTGGACGGCTCGCTTCACTCTGGCCATGGGGGTGCTCCTCTCTTCGAAAGCTGGTGGTTGGTGGGGCGGATGCGCCGGCGCGCCGGCGCGGTGGCGTCGCTCAGATGCCGAGCATCCGGCGCGTCGCCCGCTCGTCGGCCTTGGCGATGTCGGACTCGCGTCCCAGCCGGCGCTTGCGCTCGCTCGACTTCTTCTCGAGCAGGTGGGAGCGGAAGGCCTTGCGGCGGAGCAGCCGGCCGCTGCCGGTCACCTTGATCCGCTTGGCGGCACCCCGGTCCGTCTTCATCTTCGGCATTGCGTCATCCCTCTTCGGCTGATGCGGCGACTTCGCTCACCTCGGTGGTCTGCCCACCGGCCTCTCCGACCTTCGGCGCACGCCCGTTCCCCTCGGCCCGGGAAGCATCCGCTGTGGCCGCCGGCGTGCCCGCCGCCCGGGCGGTGGCGTCGGGCGCGGCCTTGTCGGTGCGCTGCTGGTTGGAGGCCCTCGACTGGGCGGCCTGGCGGGCCCGCTTGTCGGGGGCGAGCACCATGATCATGTTGCGGTTGTCGAGCTTGGGCTCGGCCTCCACCTTGGCGATGCCCTCCATCTGCTCGGCGATACGGTCCAGAATCCGCTTGCCGTGCTCGGGGTGGTACACCTCGCGACCTCGGAACATGATCGTGATCTTGACCTTGTGCCCCTCGGCGAGGAACTTGGCCACCTGCCGGGTCTTGGTGTCGAAGTCCCCCGGGCCGATCTTCGGCCGGTACTTCATCTCCTTGATCCCGACGTGGACAGCCTTGCGCCTGCTCTCCTTGGCGCGCTGGGCCTCGTCGAACTTGAACTTACCGAAGTCCATGATCCGGCAGACAGGCGGGTTGGCCATGGGGGCCACTTCCACCAGATCGAGGTCGAGCTCCTTGGCGATTGCCAGGGCCTCCGGGAGCGGCTTGATGCCCAGTTGCACACCGTCGGGGTCCACGAGCCGGACTTCACGGGCACGGATTCGGTCATTGATCCGGTGCTCAGTTGTGGTTTCAGCGACGATGCGTCATCACACCTCTCACTCGGGCCCGCGGTCCTTCCGCAAGCCAATCGGTGGAGCGGGGCCGACCAGCGGGCCAGGCCCGCGCCCGAAGGGCGATCGACCTGGCGCACGATGCTGCCCGCTGCGGCGGGGTGGTGGCCAGGTGGAGGCCTCTCAGTGGGGGCCCCGCTTCCAAATAGTCAAGGTGCATACAGTACCAGTATGAGCAGCCTTTGGACACCGTCGGGCGAGCATTTCCCCAAGAGGGACGGCGACGACGCCGCCCGACCACCCTCCGCCCCACCGACCTCCACCCCCGCCGGCGACACCGGCGTCACCGGATCGGCGACGGAAGCCTCGCAGGCCGAGGCCCAGGCGGCCGTCGACGCCATGCGGGCCGAACTCGCCCACACCCCCGCCGAGGTCGTGGTGGCCAATCACTGTTACGGGCTGTTCGAGTTGGCGGCCATCTATCTCTCGCAGACCCCGCCGATGCTCTTCGAGGCCCGCCTCGCCATCGACGCCCTGGGGTTCCTGCTCGAGGGGCTCCGCGGCCGGCTCGGGGAGGCGGAACCGCCCCTCCACGAGTCCCTCTCGCAGCTCCGCCTCGTCTTCGTGCGCCTGGAGGGCGCCGAGCACCCCGGCAGCGAGAACCCCGCCAGCGACCTGAACTGACCAGAACGGCCCGGCGAAATCGCAGGGGGAACCCCGCTCCTCAGGCGAGGTGCGCGTGCTCGGCCGCTGCCGCAGCCAGTCGCGCCACGGTCTGGCCGATGAACCCGCCCAGCTGGCGCCGGTAGATCCAGCCGCTCCCCGGGACCTTGGGCCGGAACGTGGAGCGCCAGCGGATGGACGTGCCGCCGCCGTCGACCGGCGTGAGGGTGACCACCGCCAGGTAGTCACGGACGGCCACGCCGGACTCGAGCACGTAGGAGAAGACCTCGCCCGGACGGCGCTCCACCACCCCCTCCCTGCTCTTGACGCGCCCCGTGGTGAACAGGCGGACCGCCCCGACGCCCTCGGGCGACCCATCCCCCGGCTCGATGAGGTCGAACGAGCCGATCGGGGACCACTGCGGCCACGTGGCGCCATCCGCCAGGAGCGCGTACACCGCAGCCGGAGCGGCCCTCGTCGTCGCCGTGCGGTCGATCACCTGCTGGGCCATTTGGGGTACCTCCTCTCCGGCGCATCGCGGTGGCGGTCGGGACCAGCCACCGCATGCTGCTGTACCACTTCGGCTCGAAGGACGGCCTGCTGCTCGAGCTGGCCCGAGAGATCGAGGCCAGGACCCGGGCCCACTTCGGCGCGGTCGGCACCGACGCCGGCGGCCAGACCGACGACCTGGTGCGGCGGATGTGGGCCTCCGTGGCCGACCCGGTCCTGGCAGGGTTCGAGCGCCTGTTCTTCGCGCTCTACGGCCGGGCGCTCCAGGGTGACCAGGCCGCGCTGCCCTTGCTCGAGGACGATCTCGGGCGCTGGATCGAGGCCAATGTCGCCCAGTCGGCCGCCGCGGGCATTCCCGCCGATGTCGCCCGGGTCCATGCCCGCCTCGGCGTGGCGGTCACACGCGGCCTGCTGCTCGACCTGCTGGCGACGGGCGACCGCGCCGGCGTGGACGCCGCCCTCGAGGTGTTCGCCCGCCGCTACGCCGGCCGGTGGTGGGAGGCTCAGTCCGACGGGTCGGCGGTCCCGGCACCGGCCACCGCCACCAGCGACCGCGCTTCGTAACGTCCGCGGTGGCCCGGGGCGACGGTGAACGCCACCCCCGTGCCCACCTCGATGCGACGGCTGCCGTCCGCGATGGCGGTGGCGTGGAACCCGTAGCTCGCGCCGCCGTCCTCGGTCACGGTCCCGAGGCCGCGGGCGGGGTCGAAGGAGGCGACGCGCCCGTGCCGAGGCCCGGCGGAGGGGACGGGGACGGCCACGTCAGTGGACGATCTTGGACAGCGGGAGCTCCAAGATGTCGCTGGCGCCCTGGTCGCGCAGGGCCGGGATGAGGATGTTGATGTCCGACTTGGCCACGACCGCCTCGAGGGCGAACCCGCCGCCGCCGGAGAGCTCCGAGATCGTCGGGGCGCGCATGGAGGGCAGGACGGCGAGGACCGCATCGAGGTTCTCGGAGGCGACGTTGAGCTTCACGAGCACCTTGCCCCGCGCCTCGAGCGTGCCCTGCAGCAACGTGAGGATCTGCTCCATGGCGTGGCGCTTGTCCCGGTCGGCCGCCGCCGTCGGGTTGGCGATCAGCTCGGTGTGCGACACCAGCAGCGTCTCGATCACCCGGAGGCCCGCGGCCCGGAGCGCGCTCCCCGTCTCGGTCATGTCGACCACGGCGTCGGCGATGTCGGGCACCTTGGCCTCCGTCGCCCCGTAGGAGAGCGCGATGTCGGCCTCGATGCCGTGGGCAGCGAGCGCCTTGCGGGTGAGCTCGGGATATTCGGTGCTGACGCGCAGGCGGCCGGGCCGGTCGGCCACCGCGGCGGACAGCTCGGCCAGGGTGTGCACCGGGGAGTCGGCGCCCACGGCGAGCACGATGCGGGCCGGGTTCGCCGTCACCTTCGAGTACGCGAGCTCACCGAGGGAGACGACCTCGCTCCCCCGCTCCTCGATGCAGTCGCGTCCGGTGATGCCGAGGTCGAACAGTCCGTCGGCGACGTAGACGGGGATCTCCTGCGGGCGCAGGATCCGCACCTCGTCGATGCGGGGGTCCGCGATGCTGGCGCGGTAGGCCACGTCCGAGGCGCGGTTGACGGCGAGGTCGGCGTCCTCGAAGAGCTGCATGGTGGCGCGTTCGAGCGATCCCTTCGGCAGGACGAGGCGGAGCATGGGCGTAGATCTTCGCAGACGGGCCGGCGGGGGTCGTGCGGCGCGGCGTGCCGGTACGGCAAGCTGTGCCCGTGCCGCCTCCCTATGACGTCTTCAACTTCTTGAACCTGCTCGGGATCGAGATCCCGCCGGTCGACGTGGAGGAGGACCCCATCGCGCGGCTCACCGTGCGCCACGACCTGATTGCGGGCACCGGCTATCTGTGGGCGCCCGTGGTCATCACCCTGGCCGACGCCCTGTGCGCCTTCGGCGTCAACCACCACTGGCCCGACGGTGCCAAGAGCTTCACCACCGTCGACTGCTCGGCCAACTTCGTGTCGAGCGCCAGAGAGGGGGACCTCGTGATGGCCACGGCGTCGCCGCTGCACACGGGGCGCACGACGCAGGTCTGGGACGCCATGGTGACGAACCAGACGACGGAGCGCCTGATGGCGTCGTACCGCTGCACCCAGCTCATCCTGTACTGAGCCCCACTCCTCAGGCCGGACCGGGGGTCCGCTCCAGCAGGGTCAGCTCGCCCGAGCTCCCGACGGGTTGGGCCACCACCGCCGTCTCGTCGGGCCGCGTGCTGCGCAGCAGCCGCCGCCTCCAGTCGTCCCGGTCGTAGCGGGCCGGCGGCATGTGCTCCACGAACTCGTGCACCAGGCTCGCGAAGCGCGCCGGATCGGTGTGGTGGGGGAAGTGGCCCGCCTCGTCGAAGATCTCGAGGCGGCTCCCTGGCATGGCGGCCTGGGCGAGCCGTCCGTGCCCGAGCGGGATGATGGCGTCGTGGCGGCCCCACACGATGAGCGTGGGCACGCCCTCGGCCAGGTAGGCCCGGTCCAGCATGGTGATGACCTGGCCCCGCCAGTCCACCCCGGAGCGAAGGGTGCGCAGGATGGCGCGGCGCGCCTCGAAGTTGGGCAGCGCGTCGAAGACCGCCAGGATCTCCTCGGTGTCACGTCCGAGCGCCGTGTCGAACACGCGCAGGAGGTCGGCTCCGAGCCGGCCGGCCAGGCGAACGGGCGGAAGGCCGAGCAGGGGCATCAGCGCCTCGATCCCGGGCACGGCGGCCAGGCGCAGCAACGGACTGACGGTGCGCCCGACGCCGCCGCTGCCCACCAGCACGATGCGTTCGCAGCGTTCGGGGAATTGATAGGCGAACTGCGCGGCCACGCCGCCGCCCAGCGAGTGGCCCACCACCGTGACCCGCTCCACCTCCAGGACGCTCAACAGGTCACGCATGCCGTTGGCGAAGCCGGCGATCGTGTAGTCGGCCCGCGGCTTCTCGGAGCGCCCGTGGCCGAGGAGATCCGGTGCGATGACGGTCTGGTGCTGGGCCAGCTGATCGACCACCGGGCGCCACGTGTCGGAGCTGTCCCCGATGCCGTGGATGAGGAGCAGGGCCGGCCCCTCGCCGGCCTTGACGTAGGCGCGGCGGTAGCCGTGGACGGTGACGTAGCGCACCCCGAAGGCGCCCTCGCGCCGGACGCCGGGACGGAAGCGGATCAAGGCGGGGTCGACCGAGGCCGGCGCGGGTCGCGCCGTGCCCTCAGGCTCATCCGCCGTGCCGTCGGGCTCCTCCGCCTTGTCGGCCGGTCGGACCGTCTCGCCCATGCGGACCACCCCTTCCGGTCTGCTGGTCAGCTGGCCCGGGTCACGGTAGGAGCCCGAGGTGTCGGCGCGTTTTCCGCCGTGTGAACGCTCCATGAATGGCGTCCGTGGAATGGCGTCCGTGGCATGGCGTTCGTGCGCCCCGCACCGGTGCGGCGAGACGACGGAGGTCGGGAGAGGGCTCGGCTACGAGAGGTGTCCGCTGCGCAGCAGCCGCACCATCTCGACCCCCGTCAGCGCCGCCTCGCGGCCCTTGTTGGCGTGGTCCGGCTCCGACCGCTGGAGCGCCTGGTCCAGTGTGTCGGTCGTGAGCACGCCGAACACAACCGGCACGCCGGTCGCCAGCTGCACCTGCTGGATGCCGGCGGCGCACTCCCCCGCCACGAAGTCGTAGTGCCCGGTGTCGCCACGGATCACCGCGCCGAGGCACACCACGGCGTGCACCTTGCCGGCGTGCACGAAGGCGCGCGCCACCAGCGGCAGCTCGAAAGCACCGGGCGCCCAGGCCACTGTGACGTCACGGCGGTCCGTCCCCGCCTCCGCCAGCGCAGCGAGGGCGCCGTCGAGCAGGCGCAGGGTCACGCCGCCGTTGAAGAGGGCGCAGGCAATGCCGATGCGGAGACCCGTGCCGTCGTGCGTGCCGCGCAGGCTGGTCCCGACCCGGGCCGCCACGTCGTCGAGCGTGCCCTCGGGCAGCGCGACCAGCTCCGAATCGGCCATCAGGGAAGGCGGCGCGTCATAGGACGTCGTCGAGCCCGTGCAGCAGGTGGCCCATACGTTCCCGCTTGGTCCGCAGGTAGGCGATGTTCTCGGGGTTGGCCGAGGTCTGCAGCGGGACCCGCTCGGTGATGTCGAGGCCGAAGCCCTCGAGGCCGCCGTACTTGACCGGGTTGTTCGTCATGAGCCGCATGGTGGTGACGCCGAGGTCGACCAGCATCTGCGCGCCGATGCCGTACTCGCGGCTGTCGACCGGTAGTCCCTGTTGCAGGTTGGCGTCGACGGTGTCGTGCCCCTCCTCTTGCAGCTGGTAGGCCCGGATCTTGTGGCCGAGGCCGATGCCGCGCCCCTCGTGGCCACGCAGGTAGATGAGGACGCCCCTCCCCTCCCTCTCGATGAGGTCGAGCGACGCCTGCAGCTGGGGGCCGCAGTCGCAGCGCAGCGAGCCGAATACGTCGCCCGTCAGGCATTCGGAGTGCACGCGCACCAGCACGTCCTCGGTGCCGGCCACGTCCCCCATCACCAGCGCCAGGTGCTGCTCGTTGTCCAGGACCGACTCGTACACGAAGGCGCGGTACTCCCGGCCCTGCGCCGGGATGCGCGCCTCGGAGACGAGCCGGACGAGCTTCTCGTGCTGGCGGCGGTAGCGGATGAGGTCCGCGATGGAGATGAGCGGCAGGTCGTGCTTCTTGGCGAAGCGCTCCAAGTCGGGCAGGCGCGCCATCCCGGACTTGTCCTCGGTCACGATCTCGCACAGGACCCCGGCCGGTGACAACCCGGCCGCTCGGCTGAGGTCGACCGTCGCCTCGGTGTGACCCGCCCGCTTGAGCACTCCGCCCGTCCGGTAGCGCAGCGGGAAGATGTGGCCCGGTCGGTTGAGGTCGTTCGGGCGCGTCTGCCGGTCGATGAGCGCCGCGATGGTGGCCGCCCGGTCCGCCGCCGAAATACCGGTCGTCGTCCCGTGCCGGTAGTCGACGCTCACCGTGAACGCGGTCCGCTGCGCCTCGGTGTTGGCGGTGACCATGAGGGGGAGGTCGAGGAGGTCGGCCCGCTCCGGGAGCAGCGGGACACAGATCACGCCAGAGGTGTGGGCCAGAAAGAAGGCGATGTGCTCGGGCGTTGCCGCCTCGGCCGCCATCACGAGGTCGCCCTCGTTCTCCCGGTCCTCGTCGTCGACGACCACGGCCATGCCCAGTCGCGCGATGGCGTCGATGGCCTCCTGCACCGTCGAGAAGCCCATCAGGCCGCCACCTCCACCCGAAGATCGTCACCTAGTCGTTCGACTGACACGAGCCTGCCCTTCCACACATCGGCAATTGTGCCAGCCCCTTGACCGGCGAAGAGCGGCCGGCCATCGTCGCCCCCGAAGAACACCGGTGCCAGGTAGAGGACATAGCGGTCCACCAGGCCGGCCGCGTGAAAGTCGTGGGCGACCGACGGCCCACCCTCCACGAGGAGTTGGACGACGCCTCGGCGCCCGAGCTGGGTCAGGATGTCGCCGAGGTCGCCCGTGAGCTCCAGCGCCGGCAGCACGCGGGCGCCGGCTGGCGCGTGTCCGAGCACGACCCGCAGGGGCTGGGCACGGTCGATCCCGTCGCCCAGGCGGACCGTCAGCTCCGGGTCGTCCGCCCGGACGGTGCCCGCCCCCACCAGCACGGCGTCGGATCGGGAGCGCAGCAGGTGCACGTCGCGGCGTGCCGCCTCCCCGGTGATCCAGCGGCTGGTGCCGTCGGGGGCGGCGGTGCGGGCGTCGAGGCTGGCCGCCATCTTGAGGACCACCCAGGGCCGGCCGGTGGTGCGGTGCTTGAGGTACGGCGCCAGCTGCTCGGTGACCTCGTCGGCCGCCACCCCGACCACGACCTCCACCCCGGCCTCGCGGAGCGCGGCGACGCCCCGCCCCGCCACCTGGGGGTCCGGGTCCTCGATGCCGACCACGACGCGGGCCACGCCCGCCGCGACGACGGCATCGGTGCAGGGCGGCGTCCTCCCGTGGTGGGCGCACGGCTCCAGCGTCACGTAGAGCGTGGCACCCCGGGCCGCGTCCCCGGCCGCTCCGAGCGCGGTGACCTCGGCATGGGGGCCGCCGGGCGGCGCCGTCGCGCCCTCGAAGACCGTCGGACCGTCGGCGCCCTCCGCGCCGCGGGGCACGACGACGCAACCCACCCACGGGTTCGGGGCGGTGCTGGAGCGGACCGCTGCGGCCAGCGCCATGGCCCGACGCATCTGCTCCACATCGTCCATCGGTCACATCCTCGTGCGGGCGGGTCTCCCCTCGTCTCCCGGCAAATAATAGAACACGTTTCAGTTTTTGTCGAGAAGCCCAGGCCAGCGACGTCAGCCTCGGGCAAGCACCGGGAGCAGCTCGGTCACGTCCGCGATGATGGCGGTGTGCGGCGCGCCCGAGAGGGTCGCCTCGTCGTGGGCGCCGCTCAGGACGCCGATGACCGCGCCGGCCCCGGCGCGGTCCCCGGCTTCGAGGTCGCTCACCGTGTCACCCACCACCGCCACCGACCGCGGGTCCTCGACCCCCAGCCGATCCATGGCGCCCAGGATCATGTCGGGTGCCGGACGCCCCCGGCCCACGTCCGCCGGCGAGAGGGCCAGGTCGACCTCGCCCCGCCAGCCCAGTGCGGTGAGCAACGCGTCCCGGGTCGACGGAGCGAAGCCCGTCGTCAGGCACACGCGGACCCCGGCGGCCCGCAGGTCGCGCAGCACGCCGAGGGCACCGGGCACCTCGGCGACGTCCCCGGCGGCGACGATCTTCTCGTAGGCGGCCGCGAACTCCGAGGTCGCCCTCGCCGCATCGTCCGGCTCCAGGAGCGTGGCGAACACGTCGGCCTTGGACCAGCCCATCGTGTCCCGGACGACGACCTCCGCCTCGGCGCAGCGAGCGCTTCCCGGAACGATCCCGACCGACGCCAACGCCGCCGTGAAGGCAGTCTCCACGGCGCCGTCGTCGCGCACGGTCGTGCCGGCCATGTCGAGGCAGACCAGAGCGAACGGGCCGATCACGCGGCGACCCCGGCCGCCCGGAGGGTGTCCGCCGCGATCGCCGGTGCACACGTCATACCGCGGCCCCCCGGACCGGTGACCATCCAGACGCCGGGGTGGATCTCCTCCCGCCGGCACACCGCGCCGTCGGTGCACTGGGCGTAGACCCCCTCCCAGCGGCGCCGCACGGGGGGCAGCGCCGCGCCCAGGATCCTCCGGGCCCGGGCCAACAGCTCCTCGGTGGGGTCCTCGCACAGCGCGAAGTCGAAGGGCTCCCCGTACGCGTGCGTGTCGCCGATGGTGAGGCCGCCGTCGGGACGCTGGACGAGCAGGAGCTGGAGATGGTGCTCGGCGGCCACGGCGCCCTGCTCCTCGAGCAGGCCCAGCGGTGCCACCTCGTAGGCCGGGTAGTACCGCAGCGTGTCGGCGTCGGCCAACGACGTCGTGAGGCGGGCTGCGAACGGCGTCGTTTCCAGCATCTGCAGCCGGACACGTCGCAGACCGCCGCCCAGGTGCCCGGTGCCGGGCAGGTGGTCGTAGGCCACCCCGGTGGCCAGGACCACGAGATCCCCCTCCCAGCGGGTGCCCGCGGCGTCGAGCACGGCGCGGGGCTCCACGTCCACGACCCGGCACCTGGGGTGGTACCGGTAGCTCCCCGGCGCCCCCTGCGTGGCCGCATGTCCGCGCAGGGCGCCCAGCGCCAGGCGGGGCTCGACCACCGCGTCCCGCATGCAGTGCAGCGCTCCCGCAATGTCGCCCCGCACGGCCGGGTTGCTCGCACGCACCTCGTCGGGCTCGAGGAAGCTGACCGAGCGCGCCAGGGCGTCGGGATGGCGGGCAAACGCCGCCATGACGGCGCGCTCGGTCCCGTCGCACGCCACGGTCAGCGAACCCGTCGGGCGGAACCCGATGCCGGGCACCGCAGCGCCCAGCTCCTCCCAGCGGCGCCGGGCGCGCTGGGCCACGTCCAGCTCCTGGCCGGATCGGCGGCCGCTGACCCACACCAGCCCGAAGTTGCGCACCGACGCGCCCGTGGGCGCGGCCTCGGCCTCGAGGTGGTCCACCGAGAAGCCGGCGCCGACGAGTTCGAGCGCGTGCCAGGTCCCGACCACGCCGCCGCCCACCACCACGGCCCGGCCTCCGCCGTCGGTGATCACTGCGGGTGGCTCACGCGCCGACGGTGGGGTTCACTCGCTCGCGGCGCGCACGGACTCCCGGATGGCGTCGGCCGCCTCCCAGGGTCGCTCGTGCCCGAAGATCGCGGTGCCGGCCACGAAGACGTTGGCGCCCGCCGCGGCGGCCACCGGTGCCGTGGTCACCTCGATGCCCCCGTCCACCTCGATGTCCAGCGCGAGGGCGGCCGCCTCCACCTCGGCCCGCACCTGGGCGACCTTGGGCATGACCTCGGCGATGAAGCTCTGCCCGCCGAACCCGGGGAACACGGTCATGCACAGCACGAGGTCGACGTCGCCGAGATACGGGCGCACCGCCTCGAATGGCGTGTCGGGATTGAGTGCGAGCCCCGCCCGCAGACCGAGCCGGCGCATCTGCGCGATGAGCTCGTCGGTGCGGCCTATCTCGACGTGCACCGTGCAACCGTCGGCGCCGGCGTCGGCGAAGTCCTGGAGATAGCGGTCCGGCTCCGTCATCATCAGGTGGCAGTCGAAGAACAGAGGCGTGTGGCGGCGTAACGAAGCCACCACCGGCGGCCCGATCGTCACGTTGGGCACGAAGTGCCCGTCCATGACGTCCACGTGGAGCCAGTCGGCCGCCGGGGCGACCTCCCCCACCTGTTCGGCCAGCACCCCGAAGTCCGCGGAGAGCAACGATGGCGCGATGCGCAGGTCGCCGGCGCGGCCGGGGTCGCGGCCCTGAATGGACGATCGTCCCTGCATGGTCCCGGCGTCGCCGCTCAGCTGAAGCGCGCCCAGCAGAGGATGCGCCGGAACCCGTAGAAGTACGGCTCGCGCTCCCCGAGCTCCTCAATCAGGCGTTCCCTGTAGCGCTCCACGAACGCGTCGAAGAGCTGAGGACTCAACCGCTTGCGGTACGGCGTGAGCAGCGTGCCCATGACCCATTCGACCACCTCGCCGGTCGACTCGAGCTCATGGCCGTAGACCTCCATGCGCACCACCTGGTGCTTCGCCCCGAGCTCGTAGAGCAG
The DNA here is from genome assembly GCA_963736525.1 of uncultured Acidimicrobiaceae bacterium. GTDB lineage: Bacteria > Actinomycetota > Acidimicrobiia > Acidimicrobiales > RAAP-2 > Bog-473. The sequence continues at coordinate 180,164 of CAVTPF010000013.1, read as the reverse complement.
GTCGGCGTACAGCTCGGGCGACAGCACGAAACGCCCGCGATCCTCGGGGACGTCCCCGTACAGCGCATCGATGAATGGGGGCTCGTTGGCCACCGCCTGCGCCAGCAGGTGCGACGGGTGGCGGTAGTTGGCAGGGATCTGGAACGCGATCTGCCCGTCTGCTCCCAGGGCGGTGCGCATGCGCGCCAGCAGGTTGAGGTGGTCGTCGATCCACTGCAGCGACGCATTGGCGAAGACGAGATCGACCTTTTCGCCGAGCCACGTCGCGATGTCACCTTGCACGAAGGACAGCCCGGGCACGTCCGGAAAATCGGCTTGCGCCCGGGCCAGCATCGCCGGTGAGGAGTCGATGCCGACGGTCTCCTTGGCCTCCATCTCCTCGTGGAGGAGCCTGGTCAGGTCGCCCGTGCCGCACCCCAGGTCGACGACCCGCCCCCCGGGGACGGCGTGACACAGTGTCAACAGATCGTCGAAGGGTTGCTGGCGTTCCGCACGGAACCGCTCGTACTGATGGGGGCTCCACCCGTCGATCGGAGTCACAGTCACCGCTTCATGTCTAGTCCGTCCCGAGGCGCTCGCCATCCCCTGGGCGCACCCCACGTCGCCACTCGTCCGCTGACATGGGCGAACGGCTCTCGGGTTGCACGCGTCGCAGCTCCAAAATGCCGTCGCCGGTGGCGACGGTCAGCCCGTGCAGCGAACCGGGCGGCTCGGTGCCGCCGCCGGGCGCGGCGCCCGGCACGACGGCGGCGGGCGCGGCCTCCAGCACCGTCAGACGCCTGCCCCGAAACGTGGTCCAGGCGTGGCCGAGCCGCACGACACGCGCGAGCTGCACCGCGGGCTGCCTCCAGTCGAGATGCAACTCCTCCTTGGTGACCTTTTCGGCAATGGTCACCTCACCGTGCTGGGGTTGGGGAACGGGCAACCCGGACACCCCGTTGGCCAGCGCGTCCACGACGAGCCGGCTTGCCACCTCCGCCAAGCGCTCCCGCAGGCCCACCAGGGTCACTTCGTCGTCGAGGGGGACGCCGCGGGCCGCGTAGACGGGACCGGTGTCGAGACCTTCCTCCACTTTCATCAGGCAGACACCGGTCTCCCGGTCACCGGCCAAGATGGCCCGCTCGACCGGCGCGGCACCGCGCCAGCGCGGCAGAAGCGAGAAGTGGAGGTTCACCATGGGGACCTGGTCGAGCAGACGCACTGGGATGATCCTCCCGTACGCGACCACCACGGCCAGCTCGACCCCGGCCGTGACGAGGTCGTCCATGTCGTGGGAGACCGCGATGCCGAGCTCGGTGGCCGCCAGCTTGACCGGGCTGGCCGTGGTGCGGCCGCCACGCCCTCGCCGGCGATCCGGTCGCGTCACACACAGGCCGACGTCGTGGCCGGCGGCCACGAGCGCGCGCAACGGCGGCACGGCCACGTCGGGGGTGCCGAGATACGCCAGCCGGGCCACGTACTCACCGTAGGGCAGCGGCGGCGCAGGGGCGCGGGCCTGCCCCTGGCCGTGGTCCGGCCCCAACGGGACCGGCGGCAGCGACCTCAGCGCGAATAGAGGTTCGAGAGCCCGTCGGGATCGGTCGGCGAGAGGTCGAGCGTGCGGCTGCGCAGGATCCGGAGCGCCTCCTTGCGCTGGTCCTCGTCCAGTCGCTCCACCAACAGGATGCCGTCGAGGTGGTCGAGCTCGTGCTGGAAGACACGTCCCTCCAGCTCGGTGGCCTCGATGGAGACCTCGTTGCCGTCGAGATCCAGGCCGACCAGGTGGACGGCGTTGGGGCGCACGATCTCCCAGCTGAGACCGGGCACCGAGAGACAGCCCTCCTCGTAGACCCACTCCCCGTCGCTCTCGACGATGCGCGGGTTGATGATGGTGCGCGCGCCGTCTCCGACGTCGTACACGAAGATGCGCCGCTGCACGCCGACCTGGTTCGCCGCCAGCCCCGTTCCGGGGGCGGCGTACATCGTCTCGATCATCGAATCGACCAGACTGGCGACCGCGCTGTCGATGTCCTCCACGTCGCGGGCGCGCTCCTTCAGCACGGGGTCGCCGTACTGACGGATGGTGAGACCGGGCATCGCCCCATTCTACCTGGGTGCTTTCGACGACCGAACCTCACAGGGACGCGGGGTCCACCTCGACGCGCAGCCCGCGCCCGGGAGGCCGGGGGACTGCGGCCAGGAGGTCGCAGAGGGGGCCGTGCGTGTCGGCCCGGGCCAGGAAGCGGCCCTCGCCCAGTGGCGACACCGAGACCGTGTCGGCCGCGGCACGCGCCAGTGCCTCCGCGTAGGTCGATGCGAGCGCACCGGACAGCAACGCCAGGGCCGCGAAGGGCGGCAGGCCCGACGCCCGGCGGATGGCGACCTCTGCGGCGAGCACGTCCTCCGGTTCGCCCCGGGACACCGCCGCGAGGACGGGGTGATCGGGCACCCGGGTCTGGACCTGCACCCGCGCCCACGGGTGTCCGCCGCCCCGCGCACCCACCAGTCGTCCCGCCCAGACGAGGAGCCCCAGCGTGTCCTCGGTCGCCGAGAGCCGCGGGGCGAGCAGGTGCAGGTCGATGTCGAGGAAGGCCACCGCAGCGGCACGTCGTACCCGGTGCAGCACGGCCTCGGTGCCCACAAGGACGGGGGCGGCCGGCAGCTGTGCCTCCGGACCCGCCGGGCGTGGACCGGCCACCTCCCCCACCTCCACCCCGAGCAACGCCGCCAACTCCTCGCGCAGCCGGCTCACGCCGGCCCGCAGCGTCTTCATGCGCAGCCTCCCGCAGGCGGCGCACACGACCGGACGCGTCTCGCCGCAACGCGGGCACAAGAGCAGTTCCTGCTCGCGCGGTCGCGTGGCGGACGCTCCGCACCGCGCGCAGCGCGCCAGCTCGCCGCAATGGCTGCACGCGAGCAACCGGGTGCCGCCCGTGCGGTTGTACACGCACACCAGCGGCCCGGGGGGCGAGGAGCCCGCAGCCTCGTCCAGCACGGTGCGGGCGAGGCGCACGAACTCCTCGGAGAACATGCCCGTGCGCGGGTCCGCACCACGGCGGTCCACCCGTTCCAGCGCCGGCCAGCCCGCTCGCTCCACGACCGGCGTGGGCGCGACGGTGGTGAGCCCGGTGTGCGCCGCCAGCGCGACCGGCGGCACCGGCGAGGCGAGGACGCACGGAGCCGACTCCCGGCGGGCCCGTTCGAGCAGCACGTCGACGGCGCTGTAGGTGGGGGCGCTCTCCTCCCGGTACGACGCGTCGTGCGCATCGAGCACGACCGCAGCGGCCAGCCTGGGCACCGGTGCCCAGGCGCCGGCGCGGCTCCCCACCACGACCGGCCAGCCCGCCCGTGCCTCGTCCCAGCCACTCGTGGCGGGGCAACCGCGTCGGGTCAGGCGGGCCGTCAGGCGCTCGGCCCAGCCCGTCGACGGCACCAGGACGATCACGCTGCCCCCTCGGGCACGGACGCCCGGGTCGTCGACGACGGAGAGAACCAGGTCGATCAGATCGGTCGTCGGGGGGAGCCGGACCACCGTGGCGCCCGGCCTGGTGCACGCGCCGTCCCACACCGGCGTGGGGGTGGCCGCGCCGGTGTGGGCTGCGGACGCGGGCGGTCCACCGACCGGAGGTGCGGGTGGCGCCGGCAGGCCGCGCACGACCACGGGCGCCGATGCCGCGTGGAGGAAGAAGGTGGCAGGCCCGGCCCAGCGCCACGCCGCCCACTCCGCCAACTGCACGACGGCCGGTGGTGGTCCCCAGCCCAGCCAGGACTTGAGCGGCAGGAGCTCGACGCCGTCCGGCGCACCAGCGTCCGCGTCGACCACCCAGGCCCGGACGGTGCGTCCGTGCAGCGGGACGCGCACGCGCGTCCCGACCCGTATGTCGTGCTCCCAGCTCGCCGGGACGGCGTAGTCGAACGTCTTGGCCAGCGCCGCCACCTCGGTGCGCACGCGCACCGCGCGGACCGGACGCGTCACCGCACCCGCGGGTGCCACGGCTGCATCCGCACCTGCATCTGCATCCGCATGCACGGCCCTCTCGCGCGCCGCTCCCTCAGGGGAGCGCCGGGGTGGTCAGAGGCCGAGCGCGTTCCGCAGGTCCTCGACCCGGGAGGTGGCCTCCCACGTGAACTCCTTGTCCGAACGGCCGAAGTGCCCGTAGGCGGCCGTCTTCTTGTAGATGGGACGGCGCAGGTCGAGGTCGCGCGCAATGGCCGCGGGGCGGAGGTCGAACAGCTCGCGCACGGCGTCGGCGATCTGCTGCGGGTCGACCGCCTCGGTGCCAAAGGTCTCGACGAGCAGCGAAACAGGGTGGGCCACGCCGATGGCGTAGGCCACCTGCAACTCGCACCTCTTGGCCGCACCCGCAGCCACCACGTGCTTGGCCACCCAGCGCGCCGCGTACGCCGCAGAGCGGTCGACCTTCGAGGGGTCCTTCCCCGAGAAGGCCCCTCCCCCGTGGCGAGCCATGCCGCCGTAGGTGTCGACGATGATCTTGCGGCCGGTGAGCCCGGTGTCGGCATGCGGGCCGCCGAGCTCGAAGATCCCCGTCGGGTTCACGAAGATCCGCAGGCCCTCGCTGTCGAGGTCCGTGGGGAGAAGCGGGTTGATGACGTGCTCGATGAGATCGGGCCGCAGCTGCTCCTCGAGGTCGATCCCGCCGGCGTGCTGCGTCGAGATCAACACCGTGTCGATGCGCACGGGCCGCCCGTCTTCGTAGACGACGGAGACCTGTGTCTTGCCGTCGGGTCGCAGGTAGGGCACGGCCGCAGCCCGACGCACCTGGGCCAGCCGCTCCGAGAGCCGGTGGGCCAACCAGATGGGGAGCGGCATGAGGTCCGGCGTCTCGTCGCACGCGTAGCCGAACATCATCCCCTGGTCGCCGGCGCCCTGCGCGTTGAGCACGTCCTCACCGCCCTTGCCGCTGCGCAGCTCCAAGGCGGCGTCCACGCCCTGCGCGATGTCAGGCGACTGTGCATCGAGCGACACGAGCACGCCGCACGTCTTCCCGTTGAAGCCGTACGTGTCGTTGTCGTACCCGATGTCGCACACGGTGTCGCGCACGAGCGTCGGAATGTCGACGTAGGTCGATGTCGTCACCTCACCGGCCACCAGGACGAGACCCGTCGTGAGGAGCGTCTCGCAGGCCACACGGCTCGAGGGATCACCGTCGAGGATGGCGTCGAGTACGGCGTCCGAAATCTGGTCCGCCATCTTGTCCGGGTGCCCCTCGGTGACCGATTCCGAAGTGAAGGTGGTTTTCACGTGGTGCTCCGCTTCTCGTTGTGGTGGGCGATCACCCTATCCAATACGGCATTTGCCACTGCATCCTTGGAGGTCAATGGGATTTCGGTGGTGCTCCCGTCGGCGTCCAGGATGGCGACGGCGTTCGTGTCGTGATCGAAGCCCGCTCCGGGCGCGCTCACGTCGTTCACCACGACGAGATCGACCCCCTTGCGCTCGAGCTTGCGGCGTCCCCGCTCGAGCGCGTCGTGGGTCTCCGCGGCGAACCCCACCAAGACCTGGTCGGGTCGCCGCCGCGCGGCCAGGCCGGCCAGGATGTCGGGCGTCGGCTCGAGCACGAGCTCGGGGACCCCGTCCTCCTTCGACAGCTTCGCCCCCGCCGTCAGCTTCGGCCTGAAGTCCGCGACCGCCGCCGCCATCACCACGACGTCGGCCCCCTCGGCCGAGGCACCAACGGCCTGCTCCATGTCGGCGGCTGTCTCCACGTCGATCCGCGTCACTGCGGCCGACACGTCGGGTGGGAGCTCCAGCGGCGACGACGTCACCAAGGTGACATTGGCCCCGCGCCGCGCCGCCGCGACGGCGATGGCGTGACCCTGCTTCCCCGAAGAACGATTCGTGATGAAGCGCACCGGGTCGAGCGGCTCCCGCGTGCCGCCGGCGCTGACGACGACCGTGGCTCCGAGAAGGTCGCGCCGTCTCGCCCGGCCCAGCCGTTCCAGCACGCGTTGGACGATGACCCCGGGCTCTGCCAGCCTGCCCTGGCCGGAGTCGCCCCCGGCCAGCCTCCCGATCTCGGGTGGCACGATCTCGACGCCGCGGCGCTCCAGCGTGGCGAGATTGTCTCGCACCGAAGGGTGCTCCCACATTTCGGTGTGCATCGCCGGGCACACGATCACCGGCGCCCGGGTCGCGAGCAGCGTCGCGGTCAGCAGGTCGTCGGAGAGCCCCGCGGCGTAGCGGGCGATGGTGTGGGCGGTCGCCGGCACGACGACGACGAGGTCCGCGCCCTGGCCGAGTTTCGTGTGGGGAATCGGTGAGGACTCGTCCCACAGGGACTGCTGAGCGGGCTCGGACGCGAGCGCCGAGAACGTCACCGCGCCGACGAACCGGGTGGCGTCCTCGGTGAGGACGGGTGTCACGTGGAGGCCGGCATCGACCAACCGGCGGCACACCTCCACCGCCTTGTAGGCGGCGATCCCCCCGCAGACCCCGAGCACGACGCGCGGCCGGCGCAGGGTGTCGTCGGCGTTCACGGGTGGAGCCTCGGTGCCCGGCAGTCCGGCCATCGGCGAGAGCCGCCGCGCCTCTCGCCTGCGCCTAGCTCGCGGTCGGGTCCTCGTCCCCGACGTCGAGCACTTCGATTACCTCGGCCGGCTCGCCCTCGTCGCCCTCGCCGAGCAGACCCACCTCGGCGGCGTCGGCCATGGCCGCGGCCAGAGCAGCCTCTTCTTCGGGGTCCGGGCGCGTGAACGTGGCCTTCCCGGCCGCGATCTCCTCGAAGGCGATGGAGACGGGCTTGCCGGACACCGACGCCACCTGGGGCGGGACCACCTTGCCCAGCCCTTCCCCGAGGCTGTTGTAGTACGAGTTCACCTGGCGGGCGCGGGCGGCGCCCAGCGCGACCAAGGTGAACTTCGAGTCCACCTTGTCCAAGAGCTCCTCAATAGGTGGGTCCATGAGCGTGTGGCGGCCTTGGGCCATCAGGATTCCTCCGGGTCCGCGGCGCAGGGAGCAGCCGTTCGGGTCTGATCAACTATAGCTGCCAGCTCGGACAGGGCCCGACGCAGGTCGTCGTTCACCACCGTATGAGCTGCGATTTTGGCCCCCCGCTCCACCTCGGCCCGACCCAGATCCACCCGGCGGCGGATGTGCTCCTCGTCGTCGCCACGCGCCGCCAGACGCTCGGCCTGCACCTCCGGGGATGGGGGAAGGAGCATGATCACGGTCGCGTCGGGCCGCTTGGCCAGGACCTGCTCGGCCCCTTGCACGTCGATCTCGAGGAGGACGTCGGTCCCGGGCGGCGGGTCGGGAATGGGCGTGCCCATGAGGTAGTCGAGGAATTCGGCCCATTCGAAGAAGCCGCCCTGGGCCGCCGCCTCCTCGAAGGTGGAGCGGTCCACGAACACGTAGGCACCTCGCTCGCGCTCGCCCGGACGCGCGGCTCTGGTGGTCCAGCTCCGGCTCAGCCAGAGGGTGGGGTCTCGAGCGACGAGCTCAGCTGCGAGTGTGCCCTTGCCGGCCCCGCCGGGGCCGATGAGCACGAAGATGCGCGGCTCGCCGGTGGGAGGTTCAGCGCGCAGTCTCTTTGAGCAGCGCCTCGCGCTGCTTGGCACCCAGCCCCTGCAACCGCCGGCTGTCACTGATGCCGACCGTCTCCATGAGGCGCCGTGCCTTGACCTTGCCCAGACCGGGCAGCGACTCGAGCACCGAGACCACCTTCATCTTGCCGATGGTCTCGTTTGAGTCCGCTTGCGTGAGGAGGTCCGCCAACGACAAGGAGCCCATCTTGAGCTTGTCCTTGACCTCGGCCCGCTCACGGCGAACCTTGGCAGCCTTTTCGAGTGCAGCGGCGCGCTGCTCGGGAGTGAGTGCGGGAGGTTGCGGCATGGCGAGACCATAGCGCCTCGGCCAGGGGCGTTCACACCCATTCTCCCTCTTCAGCCCATCAGCGCCGCCAGCTCTTGGGCCAATGACTTGGCGTTGCGCCGCAAGTCGTCCACGCCCGGTCCGCTGGTGAGCAGTCCGCGGGAGCTGCTGGGCAACACCGTCCCGACGGCGCAGCCCGAGAACCGCCGGGCCACGTCAGCCGGCCCAGCCCCCTGAGCGCCGAGGCCAGGTGCCAAAATTACCCCTCCGAGCTGGGATAATGGAAAGACCGACGGATCGAGGGTTGCACCGATCACGGCACCCACCGTCCCGGACGGCACCTCGGGCGATGCGTTCAGCGCGGCGATCTCGGCGAGCAACATGTCCTCCACGCCCACCCCTTGCGAGGTCACCGCCTGCTGCAGGTCGCGGCCTTCGGGATTGGAGCTGCGGGCGACGACCAAGACGCCCCGGCCGTTGCGGGCGGCCAGCCGGACGAGCGGCGCCAACGCCCCGAGCCCGAGATACGCATGAGCGGTCACCGCGTCCACTGCAAGCGGGCTTGCCTCACCGAGCCAGGCATCGGCGTACGCCGCCGCGGTGGAGTCGATGTCGCCCCGTTTGGCGTCGGCGATCACGATCAGCCCCGCGGCAGTCGCCTCCGAGATGAGGCGCTCGAGCTCCGCCATCCCCGCCGACCCATGCCGCTCGAAGAAGGCGACCTGCGGCTTGATCACACCGAGCGTCCCCGCGAACGCCTCGACACAGATGCCACAGAACGCGCGCAGACCATCCGCATCGTCGGTCAACCCCCACGCCTCGAGGAGCGCGGCCGACGGGTCGATGCCCGCGCACAGGGGCCCCGTCGCGCCCACCACCACCGCCACGCGGTCGCCGAAACTGTCAGACACGTCGGCCTCCCTTCTTGGGCAATGGTACGCGTCCGGCCGGCTCGACCGGCGGGCCCCCCGGATCGGCAGCACCGTCGCCAGGACCATCGGCAGCACCTTCGGCAGCACCTTCGGCAGCGCCGACATCGGCCCCGCATCGCCCACGCACCCGTTGGCGTAGCGCGGCGACGGTTGTGCCGTGGGTGTCGCACCAGTGCGCCAGCTGGCGCGCCACCTTCCAGGGCGCCCGCGGATCGCGGAAGATGGCGGTGCCCACTTGGACTGCGTCGGCCCCGGCCAGCAAGAACTCGACGGCGTCGCCACCCGTCGCCACGCCCCCCACCCCGATGATCGGCACCTCGGGAAAGGCGGCACGGCACTCCCAGACGGCCCGCACGGCGACCGGGTGCACGGCGCTGCCCGACAGCCCCCCGCCGCCCGCACCCAGCACGGGACGGCCCGACTCGAGGTCGAGGGCCAGGCCGAGGAGCGTGTTGACCAGGGTCAGGCCGTCGGCACCTCCTTCCAGGGCACCGCCGGCGATCTCCACCAGGTCGGGCACGTTGGGGCTCAACTTGGCCCAGCGGGGCAGTCCGCACGCGGTAGCCGCCATGACCCGTGCGGTGGCCTCGGCCGAGTGGGCGAACATACGCGAGCGGTCCTCCACGTTGGGGCAGCTGACGTTGACCTCGAGCGCCACGATGCACGCGCCCGCGCCCACGCCCGCGCCCACGCCCGCGCCGGCCCCGGCCCCGCCCGCGCCGGCCGCCGAGGCCACCACCTCGGCCGCCCGCGCGTAGTCCGACACCGTGCGGCCCCAGATGCTCACCACGACGCGGGCCCCCGCCGCCCGCAGCGACGGGAGGTCGTGGCGCGCCCAGTGTGCGAGGCCCGGCCCTTGCAGACCGACGCTGTTGAGCATGCCGGCCCCCACCTCGTGCACCCGCGGCGCGGGATTGCCGGGCCACGGATCGACCGACAACGACTTGACGACGACTGCACCCAGCTCCCCCAGCGTCCCGTACGCCGCCAGCTCGGCTCCGTGTCCCGACGTCCCCGACGCCGTCATGATCGGGTTGTCGAGCGCGATGCCGCCGACGCGCGTCGCGAGTGCCGACGCCCGCCGCTGACTCGGGCGCGTGCTCACCAGGCGGCCGGGCCCCGGTCCGGGTGCAGGTCCTGGAGCGGCCGCACCTCAAGCGCGTGCGACCGCGTGTCGGCGATGCCGGCGGCGGCGGCCCGCGCCGCGGCCAACGTGGTCAGACAGGGCACCTTGTAGGCGACCGCAGCGGTGCGGATGTGCTGACCGTCCGCCCGTGGCCCCAGGCCGCGCGGCGTGTTGACCACCAGCTGGACCTTGCCCTGGGCGATGAGCTCGACGGCGTCGGAGGCGACGCCCTCCTCCCCCACCTTGGCCACCAGCGTGTCCACGGCCACGCCCGCCGCGCGCAGGTACCCGGCCGTCCCCAGCGTGGCGGCGATGGAGAAGCCCAGGTCGCTGAAGGCGCGTGCCACCTCGAGCCCCGCCGGCTTGTCACGATCCGCCAGCGAGAGGAAGACGGTCCCGGTATCCGGAAGCCGGGTGCCGGCGGCCATCTGGCTCTTGGCGAACGCGAGGCCGAAGGTGATGTCGAGCCCCATGACCTCACCCGTGGAGCGCATCTCGGGCCCGAGCAACGTGTCGACGCCCGGGAACCGGTCGAACGGGAGCACCGCCTCCTTCACGCTCACGTGGTCGAGCACGGGCACCCGCCCGATCGCGCCGGGGGCCAGCAGCCCCTCCTCCCGCAGTTGGGCCAGCGTCTGGCCCACCATGACCCGGGAAGCGACCTTGGCGAGGGGCACCCCCGTCGCCTTCGCCACGAAGGGGACGGTCCGGCTGGCCCGTGGGTTGGCCTCGAGCACGTAGACCTGCCCGTCCTTGACCGCGTACTGCACGTTGATCAGACCACAGACCTCGAGCGCCACCGCAAGCGCGCGCGTATGACGCTCGAGCGCCTGGAGCGCGTGGTCGCTCAACGTCTGCGGCGGCAGGGCGCAGGCGGAGTCACCCGAGTGGACGCCCGCCTCCTCGACGTGTTCCATCACACCGGCGATCAGGATCTCGCCCGCGCTGTCGCGGACTGCGTCGACGTCCACCTCGACCGCGTCCTCAAGGAAGCGGTCGACCAGGACGGGCCGCTTCGCCGTGATGCCACCCTCCCGGGCCAGTGCGCCCGTGGTCATCGCCTGCATGACGCGTCGCACCCCCTCGTCGTCGTAGACGATCTCCATGGCCCGCCCGCCCAGCACATAGCTCGGGCGGAGGAGCACCGGGTACCCGACCCGGGCGGCGACCGCCAGTGCCTCGGGGGTGCCGGTGGCGGTGCCGCCCGGTGGCTGGGGGATGGCCAGCCGGTGGCACAGCGCGTTCCAGCGCTCGCGGTCCTCGGCGAGGTCGATGGACGCCGGGCTCGTCCCGAGCACGAGCTCGGGTGGGAGGGAGCCGGCGAGCTTGAGGGGCGTCTGACCGCCCAGCGACACGATGACGCCCGCCACGCTGCCCCCCGCCGCCATCTCGGCGTCGAGGACGTTCGCCACGTCCTCGTCGGTCAGCGGCTCGAAGTACAGGCGGTCCGAGGTGTCGTAGTCGGTGGACACCGTCTCGGGGTTGCAGTTGACCATGACGGTCTCGTAGCCGGCGTCGCGCAGCGACATGGAGGCGTGCACGCAGCAGTAGTCGAACTCGATCCCCTGTCCGATCCGGTTCGGACCCGACCCGAGGATGATCACCCGGGCACGATCCGAGGGCCGGATCTCGTCCTCGTCCTCGTAGGTGGCGTAGTGGTACGGCGTGAACGCCTCGAACTCGGCCGCACAGGTGTCGACCGTCTTGAACGTCGCCCGCACGCCGTGCCCCAGCCGTGCCGCCCGCATGTCGGCCTCGGTCGTACCCCGGAGGTAGGCCAGCTGTGCGTCGGAGAAGCCCAGCCGCTTGGCGCGCCGGAAGTCGTCCCGGCCCGGCGCCGGGGACTCGGCGAAGCGCTGCCGCTCGGCGGCGATGCGCCCGAGCTGGTGGACGAACCACGGGTCGATGCCCGTACGGGCCACCACCTCATCGACGGTCACGCCGCGGCGGAGCGCCGCCTCCATCTCGTAGACGCGCTCCGGGGTGGCCACGGCTATGCGTGCAAGCAGGTCCTGGTCGGACACGGCGTCGAGCGCCCCCTCGGCCGGGTCGGCATTGAGCCCCGCCCTCCCTTGCTCCAGGGAGCGCAAGGCCTTCTGGAGCGACTCACAGAACGTCCGCCCGATGGCCATGACCTCGCCCACCGACTGCATGCGGGTGCCAAGGCGACCGTCGGCCCCCGGCAGCTTCTCGAAGGCCCAGCGCGGGACCTTGGTGACCACGTAGTCGATGGTGGGCTCGAAGGAGGCCGGCGTCGCCCGGGTGATGTCGTTGGGGATCTCGTCGAGCAGGTAGCCGACGGCCAGGCGAGCGGCGATCTTGGCGATGGGGAAGCCGGTCGCCTTCGACGCCAGCGCCGAGGAGCGCGAGACGCGGGGGTTCATCTCGATGATGACGCGCCGCCCGGTCGCCGGGTCGACGGCGAACTGCACGTTGGAGCCACCGGTCTCCACGCCGACGCGGCGCAAGCACGCGAAGGCGTCATCGCGCATGGCCTGGTACTCCACGTCGCTGAGCGTCTGCGCCGGGGCGACCGTGATGGAGTCGCCGGTGTGCACGCCCATGGGGTCGAAGTTCTCGATGGAGCACACGACGACGCAGTTGTCGGCGCCGTCGCGCATGACCTCGAGCTCGAACTCCTTCCACCCGGCGATCGACTGCTCCACCAGGACCTGGCCCACGGGGCTGGCGGCCAGCCCCTCGGCTGCCAGCTGCGCGAAGCGGTCCGCGTCCTCGGCGATGCCCGTGCCCTTGCCACCGAGGATGAAGCTCGGGCGCACCATGATCGGGAACCCGATCTCCGCCGCGATCTCCTCGGCCTCCTGCAACGAGTGGGCGAAGCCCGAGCGCGGGACCTCCAGGCCGATGTCCTCCATGGCCCCCTTGAATCGGTCGCGGTCCTCCGCCGTGGCGATGGCCTCGGGGCGGGCGCCGATCACCTCGACGTCGTACCGGTCCAGGACGCCGAGCTCGACCAGGCGCATGGTGAGGTTGAGAGCCGTCTGACCGCCGAGGGTGGGCAGCAGCGCGTCGGGCCGCTCCTTCTCGATGATGGCCGCCAGCACGTCGGGGTCGAGCGGCTCGATGTAGGTGCGGTCTGCGGTATCGGGATCCGTCATGATGGTGGCCGGGTTCGAGTTGGCCAGGATCACCCGGTACCCCTCCTCGGCCAGCACCCGGCAGGCCTGGGTGCCCGAGTAGTCGAATTCGCAGGCCTGCCCGATGACGATCGGGCCCGACCCGATGACGAGGATCGATCTGAGGTCGTCGCGGCGCGGCACGGCGTCGTCGCTCAGCGCGTCCCGGCGCCGGCGGAGTGGGCGAGCATCAGGTCACGGAAGGCACCGAAGAGGTAGCGGGCGTCGTGGGGCCCCGGCGCGGCCTCGGGGTGGTACTGCACCGAGAAGGCGGGAGCCTTGAGGAAGCGGAAGCCCTCGAGCACGCCGTCGTTCAAGTTGACGTGCGTCGCCACCGCGTCGGGGACGGATCCGGACGCGACCGCGTAGTTGTGGTTCTGGCTCGTGATCTCGACCGCGCCCGTCTCGAGGCGCTGCACGGGATGGTTGGCGCCGTGATGCCCGAAGGGAAGCTTGTAGGTCGAACCCCCCAGCGCGGTGGCGAGAATCTGGTGACCGAGGCAGATGCCGAACACCGGCACCCGGCCCACCAGGTCGGCCACGGCCGCGGTCGGGCCGGGCAGGGCGGCGGGATCGCCCGGGCCGTTGGAGAGGAAGACCCCGTGGGGCTCGAGCGCCAGGACCTCTCCGGCTGTCGTCCCCGCGGGCACCACAGTCACCGCGCCCAGCGTGGTCAGCAGGTCGACCATGGTCGCCTTCACGCCGAAGTCGTAGGCCACGATGCGCAGGCCGCTGGCGGCGCCGTCGCCCCGGCCGCGGTGCACGCTGGGTGCTGCGGCCGTCACGCCCGACACGAGATCCATCCCGTCGGTGCCGAGCGCGGACGCGGCGGCGGCGCGCAGCTGTGCCTCGGGCGCCGTGCCGAACGCGCAGGGCACCGCGCCCGCGGCACGCACGTGCCGGGCCAGGCGCCGTGTGTCGACTCCGGTCAGGGCGGGCACCCCGTGGCGACGCAGGAACGGCTCGAGCCCCTCGGTCGACCGCCAGTTGGACGGGACCGCGGCCAGGTCGCGGACGACGACCCCGCGGCAGTGCGGCCGTGCCGCCTCGTCGTCAGCCGCGTTGGTGCCGTAGTTGCCTATGTGCGTGCTGGTGAACGAGATCACCTGGCCCGCGTACGACGGGTCGGTGATGACCTCCTGGTACCCGCTCATCGCCGTGTTGAAGACGAGCTCCCCCGTGGCCACCGGCACCGTCGCGCCCGCCGCCTCGCCCGAGAAGACGGCGCCGTCCGCCGTCACCAGCAGTGCCGCGGCCCGGTCCCCGTCGTTGTCCGCGCCCGACCTCACCGTTGCGCCACTGCATCGGTCACCACCGGTTCACCCCGCAGCACGGTGTGCCGCACGGCACCGCGGAACGTGCGCCCCGCGTACGGTGTGTTCCGGCTGCGGCTGGCCAGCCGCGCCGGCTCCACCACCGTCTCCGCGGCGGGGTCGAACACGCACAGGTTGGCCGCCGCCCCCACCTCCACCGGGCCGCCGTGCGCGCTGTGGCCCGCCGTGCGGGCGTCCGTCGCCGTCAGCTTGGCGATGGCCGCCGGCCGTGCGCTCATCAGTGCGAACAGGCGCTCGGGGCCCAGGTGCGGCGACAGCACCTCCCACGCCACGGGCAGCGCGGTCTGCAGGCCCAGCATGCCGGGGGGCGCCTGGTCGAACGGCACGTCCTTGGACTCGGGGGCGTGGGGGGCGTGGTCGGTCGCCACCGCGTCGATGGTCCCGTCACACAGTCCCGCGACGACAGCCGCCACGTCCTCGTCGGTGCGCAGAGGCGGGTTCACCTTGAACACGGGGTCGTAGCTGGCCACCGCGGCGTGGGTCAGGAGCATGTGGTGGGGCGCGGCTTCGGCCGTGACGCCGACCCCATCCGCCTTGGCCCGGCGGACGAGCTCGACCGATCCGGCGGTGGAGAGGTGGAGGAAATGGACGGGTGCGCCCGTCAACCGCGCCAATGCGATGTCGCGGGCGACCATCGCCTCCTCGGCGGCGGCCGGCATGCCCGGAATGCCGAGCCGGCTCGACCAGCACCCCTCGTGCATCGCACCGCCGTCCGCCAGCGACGCGTCCTCACAGTGTTGGGCCAGGGTGACGCCGAGGCCCTTGGCGTAGTCGAGCGCGCGGCGCATCAGCGCGCCGTCCTGCACGCCGGCACCGTCGTCGGTGAAGAGCGTTACACCAAGCGCGGCCAGCTCGCCGAGGGGCGCCAGGGCGGCGCCGGCCCGGCCCACCGTGATGGCACCGGCCACCGCGACCTCGGCCGCGCAGCCGGCGCCGAGGCCCAGGACCTCGGCCGCCACGCCAGCCGAATCGATCGGCGGCTCGGTGTTGGGCATGGCAACGATGGCCGTGTAGCCACCGAGCGCCGCCGCCCGGGCACCCGATTCGATCGTCTCGGCCTCCTCGCGCCCGGGTTGGCGCAAGTGGACGTGCAGGTCGACCAGGCCGGGTCCGACGAGGCACCCGTCGGCATGGAGGACCGTGGCGCCGCGCGGCGGGTCGATGGACTCGGCCAGGCCCACCACCACGCGACCTGCGACGGCGACATCGAGGCGCGCCAGGCCGCCGGGCCCGACGACCGTGCCGCCCCGGATGACGAGCGTGGCCTCAGGCAACGGCCGGCACCTCCGCGGCACCCGGCACCTCGCCGCCGAGCAGCAGGAAGAGGATCGCCATGCGGACCGCCACCCCGTTGGCGACCTGCTGGGTCACGACGGTCCGGGGCAGGTCGGCGACCTCCGAGGCGATCTCGACGCCGCGCACCATCGGACCGGGATGGGTCACGATGGCGTCCTCGGCCAGGCGTTCGGCCCGGCGCGTGGTGAGGCCCCAGCGCGCCGTGTACTCGCGCAGGCTGGGCACGAACGACCCGCTGCCCCGCTCGGCCTGCAGGCGGAGGAGCGAGACGACGTCGGCGTCACCCAGGGCGTCGTCGAGGTCGCCGGCCACCTGGACCGGCCATCCCTCGAGCGAGGGCGGCAGCAGGCTGCCCGGGCCGGCCAGGGTGACGTGGGCTCCGAGGGCGGTGTAGGCGAGCACCTCGGAGCGGGCCACCCGGCTGTGGCGGATGTCACCGACGATGAGGACGCGCAGCCCCTCGAAGCAGCCGATGCCGAGCTCATCGGGGGCGACGCCCTTGCGCTCGGCGAGGACTTGACGCACGGTGAAGCAGTCGAGGAGGGCCTGGGTGGGGTGCTCGTGCCAGCCGTCGCCCGCGTTGACGACCCGGGCGCGCTCCACCCAGCGGGCTACCTGGTGCGGGGCGCCGGCCGAGGAGTGTCGGATGATGACGGCGTCGATCCCCATCGCCTCGACGGTCTCCACGGTGTCGCGCAGGCTCTCCCCCTTCTTCACCGACGACGAGGCGACGGCCAGCGACAGCACGTCCGCCGACAGCCGCTTGGCCGCCGTCTCGAAGGAGAGCCGGGTGCGGGTGGACTCCTCGAAGAAGAGCGTCGCCACGACCTTGCCGCGCAGGGTCGGAACCTTGGGGACGGAGCGCCGCTCCACCTCGGCGAACGCCTCGGCGACGCGCAGGACCTCCGCGATGCCCTCCGGACCGAGGTCGGCGACCGAGAGCAAGTGCCGGGGACCGCTCACTTGTCCTCCAACGTGCCGATCCAGACGCCGTCCTCGCCGACGTCGACCATCTCCTCCCGGCGGGTCGGGAGGTTCTTGCCGACGTAGTCGGGGCGGATGGGCAGCTCCCGGTGGCCGCGGTCGATCATGACGGCCAGCTGGACGGCCCGGGCGCGGCCGAAGTCGTTCAGGGCGTTGAGCGCCGCCCGGATGGTGCGCCCGGTGAAGAGGACGTCGTCGACCAGCACGACGACCCGCCCCGCCAGGTCGACCGGGATGTCCGTGACCGCCTCGGGGAGGACGGGGCGCAGGCCGATGTCGTCGCGGTAGAAGGCCACGTCGAGGCTCCCGACGTCGAGCGTGTCGGTGCCCTCGATCTGGCGCAGTATCTCGGCCATCTTGGCGGCGAGGGGGACGCCGCCCGTCTGGAGCCCGATCAGGACGACGTTGGTCACGCCGCCGTTGCGCTCGACGATCTCGTGCGACATCCGGGTCAGGGCGCGGTGGACGTCGGCGGACGTGAGGACCTGGGAGTGGGCGACGAACACGCCCCCGAGGGGCCGCGTGTGACTGCGTTCGCGTTCGGCCACTGCTCCTCCTGCCGTGTGAGCCTCACGGGACTCACTTCACGGTCAGATGACAACTCTAGCGCGGCCGGGCCCGGTGCGGGCCGGGCGGTCGGGGCGGTGGTCAGGACGGCGATGGCGCCAGTCCGGCCACGATCGCGGAGAGGACTCCGTTGACGAAACCGCCGGATTCGTCGGTCGAGTACTCCTTGACGAGCTCGACCGCCTCGTCGATGACGACCGCCACGGGCGGGCCGTCGGGGTCCAAAAGCTCGGCCACCGCCAGGCGCAGCACGATGCGGTCGATGACCGCCATGCGGTCGAGCGGCCACCCCACCGAGGCGGCGGCGATACGGCGGTCGGCCTCGTCGCGGGTGGCCACGGCCTGGGTGACGAGGGTGCGCACGTAGGGGTCGGGCGGTACCGGGAGGGCGTCGATCACGTCGAGCGGGGGGGCGCCCTTGAGCTCGGCCTCGTAGAGCAGCGAGAGCGCCCGCTCCCGTTGCTGGTGGCGGGGGGCGTCGTCGGTCACGTCGGGTTCCTGTCCTGTTCTGTCCCGGCCCGGCCCGTGGTGACTCGGCCCGACCGGGCCTCAGGCCCGGGTCAGGTACTCGCCGGAGCGGGTGTCGATCTTGAGGACGTCGCCGGTGTTCACGAACAGGGGCACCTGCACCACGAGACCGGTCTGCAGCGTCGCCGGCTTGCGGGCACCCGACACGCGATCTCCCTGGATGCCCGGCTCGGTCTCGGTCACCGTCAGCTCCACCGCAGCGGGCAGGTCCACCCCGACGATCTCGCCGTTGTACATCTGCAGGTTGGCCTCGTCGCCTTCCTTGAGGTAGTTGGGCGCGTCGCCGAGCAACTCGGGCGCCGCGGTCATCTGCTCGTAGGTCGTCGTGTCCATGAACACGTAGTCGGCACCGTCCCTGTAGAGGAACTGCATGTCGCGCTTCTCGATGATCGCCTGGTCCAGCTTCTCGTCCGCCCGGTAGGTGCGCTCGATCACCGCCCCGCTCCGGAGGTTCTTGAGCTTGGTGCGGACGAAGGCGCCGCCCTTGCCCGGCTTGACGTGCTGGAACTCGACGACGCTGAACAGACCCTCGGGAAGGTTCAGGCTCATGCCGTTCTTCAGGTCATTGGTCGAGACTGCCATGGATGTCCTTTGTGAATCGGGTGAGAGGGCGGGCGCCGTCCTCGGTCACGACCAGTGTGTCCTCGACACGGACACCGCCGTGCCCGGGAACGTAGACACCGGGCTCGACCGTGACGACGAAGCCGGGGGCGAGGATAGCAGTGCCCAATTGGCTCACCGTCGGTGCCTCGTGGATGTCGAGCCCGACGCCGTGCCCCGTTCCGTGCTCGAAGCGCTCGGCCCAGCCGGCTTCGGCGATGATCTGCCGGCAGACGTCGTCGACCTCCTTGGCGCTGATGCCCGGGCGGACGGCCTCGGCGCCGGCCGCCTGGGAGGTGCGGACGACCTCGAAGATCCGGGCGAGCTCGCCCGCCGGCTCCTGGCCCACGCAGAACGTGCGTGTCATGTCGGAGCGGTAGCCCTCGAAGGTGGCGCCGAAGTCGACCACGACGGGGTCGCCCTCCTCAATGCGGCGAGAGCCGGGGTGGTGGTGGGGCTTGGCCGAGTTCTCGCCGGCAGCCACGATGGTCTCGAAGGCGGTGCTCTCGGCCCCTCCCCTCCGCATGGCGGTGTCGAGCTGCAGCGCGAAGTGCTCCTCGGTGACGCCCTGGCTCAAGAGCGGGAGTACCTCGAAGAGGGCGGCGTCGGCGATCGCCGCGGCCCGCTCCATGCGGGCGATCTCGGCCGCGTCCTTCCTCTCCCGCAGGGCTTCCACCGCGTTGGACGTGGCCACGAGCTTGTCCGCCCCGAGGAGGTCGGCCCAGGCGCGCTGGGCGCTCCAGCGCACGTTGTCCGCCTCGAGCCCGATCCGCGCCGCGTCGGCGCCCGAGAGCGCGGCCTGGGCCGCTGTGCGCTGCTCGGACACGGGCCCGATCGCAAGGTCGACCTGGCCGCCCGCACCGGCTTTGTCGATCTGTTCCGCGGACTGGGTCCGGTAGCGGCCGTCGGTGGTGAGCAGCGCTCCAGTGCGGGTGACGGTGAGCACGCCGGCCGAACCGGAGAACCCGGTCAGGTAGCGGATGTTGGCCAGCGTCGTCACGACCAGGGCGTCGATCCCGTGCTCCTCGAACGAGTCCCGCAGGCGCTCGAGCCGCCCGGTCACCGTGATCGGCGGGAGCGGCGTACTGCCGGGCGCGTAGGGGTTGGGGCGCGGCGGGATGCGACCGGCGGCGTCCGCGGACGTGGCGGAACGGGTTGTGGTGCTCATGCGCGGCTCAGGCTCCCTTCAGTAGTGCGGCCACGGCGTCCATGGCGAGCTCGTAGCCGAGGCCGCCAAAGCCGGCGATGACACCCGACGACACCGGAGCGAGCACCGAGGTATGACGGAAGGGCTCACGGGCCGCGGGGTTCGAGATATGCAGTTCGACGACCGGCCCGTCGAACGCCGCCACCGCGTCGTGCAGCGACCACGACGTGTGGCTCAGCGCGCCGGCGTTGATCACCAGCGCGTCCGCGCTCCCCCGCGCGCGGTGCACGGCCTCTATGAGCTCGCCCTCGTGGTTGGTCTGCAGGTGCTCGAACTCCAACCCGAGCCGGTCCGCGGCGGACTCGGCCCGCGTGACATGGTCCGCCAGCGTGTCGGTCCCGTAGACCTCGGGCTCGCGCTCGCCGAGCAGGTTCAGGTTCGGCCCCGAGAGGAGCAGGACGAGGCTCACGAGCGGGCACCCATGTCAGCCAGGGTAGCGACCACGTCGGCACGGGCCACACCGCGCACCGCCTCGACCCCGTCCGGCCCGTCGAGCACGAACGTGAGATCCTGCTGCGCCTTCTTGTCGCGGCCCATGAAGGTGACCAGCTCCACGGCGTCGGCACCGGGTGGCAGGTCGCTCGAGAGGTCGAAGCTCCCGATGATGCGACGGTGCTCCTCGACCCGTTCCGGGTCGATGCGGCCGAGGCGTTGGGCCAATAGGGCGGCGAAGAGCAGCCCGATGGCCACGGCCTCGCCGTGGCGCAGGTCCCAGTCGTGGTGGTCGGCCAGCGCCGCACCCTCGAGCGCGTGGGCCAGGGTGTGGCCGTAGTTGAGGATCATGCGCCGGCCCCCTTCGCGCTCGTCCTCGGCGACGACGGCCGCCTTTATGCCCACACAGCGCGCCACCTGCTCCTCGATTGGCTGGTCGGCCCGCGGCGGCTCACCCAAGAAGGCGTATTTCGCGATCTCACCCCGGCCGCAGGCCCACTCGCGGGGCGGCAGCGTACCCAGGGCCTCGGTGTCGCAGAACACCGCGTTGGGCTGCCAGAAGGCGCCGACGAGGTTCTTGCCCTCCGGCAGGTTGACGCCGGTCTTCCCGCCGATGGCGGCGTCGACCTGGGCCAGGAGGGAGGTGGCCACGTTCACGTATGCCGTGCCGCGGTGGTAGGTGGCGGCCGCGAAGCCGGCCACGTCGGTCACGACGCCACCGCCGACGGCAACCACGACGTCAGCCCGGGAGAGGCCCGCCCGTGCGAACTGGCGGGCGAGCGTCTCCACCGTGGCGAGGGACTTGGCGTCCTCTCCGTCGGGGATGATGCAGAGACGGCTCGGGACCCCGGGGTCCAACCCCTCCACCAGGCCCGCGTCCTTGATCGCCTGTTGGGTCACGATCACCGCGGACCGCGCACTCGGCGGCACGAAGCGCGCCACCTCGTGGCGGGCGCCGGACCCGACCAGCACGGGGTAGGAGCGCTCGGCAAGGTCGACCGAGAGGGCACGCATCCGTCGTCACTCCACCCGGGTCGCGGCCTCGGCCGCGGGCGGATCCCCGCTCCCGGCCGGGTCCACCGCCGAGAGGATGCGGCGGGCGACCTCTTCGGGTGCGAGCTCGTCGACGTCGATGACGAGATCCGCCAGCTCCTCGTAGAAGGGGGCGCGCGCCTGGCTCAGGCGGAGCATGGCACCCGCCGGGTCGTCGCCCAACAGTGGCCGTCCCACCCCGTCGCCCACGCGGCGCGCCAGGGTCTCGGGCCGCGCCCGGAGCCACACGACGGTGCCGCTGGCCGCAATGCGCCGACGGTTGCCGGGGCTCAGAACGGCGCCACCCGCCACCGAGACGACCGAGGGGGCATGGTCGGCGCACGCGTCGGCCAGCACGTCGGCCTCCGCCTGGCGGAAGACCCCTTCGCCGTCGCGAGCGAAGAGCTCCGGCACCGTGAGGCCGGTGGCCGCCTCGACGTCGGCGTCCGAGTCGCGATACCCCCAGCCGAGGCTCCGCGCCACGAGCTTGCCCGTGGTCGTCTTGCCGGCACCCATCATCCCGACGAGCAGGATGCGAGGCGTCATCGCGCCGCACGGCCCGCAGCCGGACCGGTGCCGCCGGCCGCGGCCGACGGTGTCGCGCCGAGCGCAGCGACGAACCCGTCGCGGTTGCGCACGACCTCGGCGAGCGAGTCACCGCCGAACTTGCGCAGGGCCTCGTTGGCCAACACGAGCGCCGTCATGGACTCGGCGACGACACCCATGGCGGGCACCGCCGTCACGTCCGTCCGCTCGCGGAAGCTCACCGTCGACTCCTTGGTGACGACGTCGACGGTCTGGAGCACGGGCCGGTTCAGCGTGGCGAGGGGCTTCATCGCCACCCGCGCCACGAGCAGGGCGCCGTTGGAGATGCCCCCCTCGATCCCTCCGGCGCGGTCGGTCGGGCGGACGTAGCCCTCTGCTTCGTCGTAGAGGATCGCGTCGTGTGCCTCCGATCCCCGGCGCGTGGCGTTGTCCCACCCGTCGCCGATCTCCACCGCCTTGACGGCCTGGATCGACATCAGCGCCTGGGCGAGGTTGGCGTCGAGCTTGCGATCCCAGTGCACGTGGCTGCCCAGGCCGACCGGCACGCCGTAGGCGAGGACCTCGGCGACGCCGCCGAGGGAGTCCCCCTCTTTGGCCGCCGCCTTCACGGCGGCGATCATCGCCTCCTCCGCCACCGTGTCGAAGCAGCGCACGGCGCTCTCGTCGACCTTGTGCAGGTCACTCGGGCCGGGCCGGGTGCTCTCGGGCCCCGTGGTGGCATCGCCCAGGGCCACGACGTGGCTCACGATGGACACCCCGAGATGCGTCAGCAACAGCTTGGCCAGCGTCCCGGCGGCCACACGGGCAGCCGTCTCCCGGGCCGAGGCCCGCTCCAACACGTCGCGGGCGTCCTCGAATCCGTACTTGAGCATCCCGGGCAGGTCGGCGTGGCCCGGCCGGGGCTGGGTCAGCACCTTCGACGGCGCGCCTGGCTCCGGCGACATCTCCTCCGTCCACTTGGGCCACTCGGTGTTGGCGATCTCTATGGCGACGGGTGAACCGAGCGTGCGACCGTGGCGGATGCCGCCGAGCAGGGTGATCTCGTCCGCCTCGAAACGCATGCGGGGACCACGCCCATAGCCCAGGCGCCGGCGCGCCAGCTCGTCGGCGATGTCCGCCACCTCGACAGGCAGGCCCGCCGGGAGCCCCTCGACGATGACGACGAGGGCGCGTCCGTGGGACTCGCCGGCAGTCAAAAAGCGCAGCACAACAGCCACGCTACCGGACGCCCGAGGGGCGCCCGAAGCTCTGATCAGGCGTAGAAGGGGTTCTCTCCGCTGCCGTGGTCGGTCACGTCGAGCACCCGAGTGAGCTCGGGAACCTCCTCCAACAGCGCCGTCTCGATCCCCTGGCGCAGCGTCATCTGTGACATGGCGCAACCCTGGCAACCGCCCGAGAGGCGCAGGTACGCGGTGCCGTCCTCCTCGTTCAGCGCGACGAGGTCGGCCCGACCGCCGTGGCTCGCGATGGAGGGATTCACCGCCTGTTCCAAGACGGCGACGACCCGCTGGGCCAACGGCCCTGCGATGCCCATGGCCAGCACCTCGGCCGGGACGCCCGGTGCGGCCTCCTCCGGTGCCGGCGTGTTCGGGTTGACCAGCACCAGGCCCCCACCGCCCTCCTCGGACCACTCGAGGCGCGCTCCGCGCAACCGCTCGATGCTGCCGACCGGCACGATGACGTCGATTTCCTCCTGCGCGTGGCGCGCATCGCCCTCGTCGGCATCGGAGGTCGCCTGGAAGTACAGGTCGTAGACGAACGACCCGGCCTGTACCCCGCGTACCTCCAGCCACAGGGCCAGGCTGCCCGGATCGGGCTCCTGGTCCATCGCCTCCCGGACGACTTTGTACGCCTCGGGCGTCAGCGTCACGACTGGGGATGTCGCCTTGAGATCTTCGGTGGTCGTTGCCATACGACGAGTCTACGGGCTCGCCCATCCCCATTCGGCCAACGGCCCCGGGGCATTCGGCGTCGAGGGCGGACGGGCCGGACTTCGCCCCTGGTCCGGGCGTCGCCGTGCTGTCGTCCGGCGGCCCGGGTCCGGCCCCCGCCGCGGCGCGCGACGAGGCCGGCGGGATGGGTGACCCACATCCGCCGGCGCGCCGCGTGACGTGCGAGTGAACGCGTGCGTGACGTCGCATCGGGTCCCCGGTGCGACGCTGTAACGTGCCTGACCGTGGCGCGCACACCGATCGACACGCACGAGTGGATCAGCTTCGAAGACGAGGACGAGGAGCGAACGTGGGTGTTCGACGTCACGTTCCTCACGAGCAATTGGACCTGCATCTTCGGCAACGGGTGCCAGGGGGTGCTCACCGGACCCGCGCCCGAGCTGGTGCAGGGTTGCTGCAGCTACGGCGCCCACCTCGTCGACAAGAAGGACGCCCGGCGGGTCGAGAAGGTGGCCGCCACACTCTCACCCGAGGAGTGGCAGAACCACGGCGTCAAGAAGAGCGTCATCCACACCAACAAGCACGGCGAGACGGTGACGCGGCTTGTCGACGACGCGTGCATCTTCCTCAACCGCCCGGGCTTCGCCGCCGGGGCCGGATGCGCCTTTCACATCGCCGCGGTGCGGCGGGGCGTCAACCCGATGACCCTCAAGCCCGAGGTGTGCTGGCAGCTCCCACTACGCCGGGAAGACCAGGTCGACGACGACGAGGGCCACGTCACGTCCGTCATCCGCCAGTGGGACCGGCGCCACTGGGGCAAGGGCGGGCGCGAGTTCCACTGGTGGTGCACCGAGTCGCCCGAGGCGTTCGTCGGGAAGAAGCCGGTCTACGAGGAGATGCAGGCCGAGTTGACCAAGATGGTTGGGCAGAAGGTGTACGACCAGTTCGTGGCCCTCGTGCGGGAGCGAGAGCTCCAGCGCCAAAAAGGGGTGGCGCTCCCCCACCCCGCCGTGCGTGCGCGCGGAAAGAGCGGCGCGGGTAGCGGGGTCATCGCCGGCGCGTGAGCTGGGTCGGGGCGCCGACCCTCAGAGCGGGGCGTCAGTCGTTGAGCGGATCGTCGTCCGAGTAGGAGGGCGCCGGCATCGACCCGAGGATGCGGTCGTACTTGTCCTCTTCCGCAAGGCACCACGACGCGTGGACGTCGTCCGGCTCAGCCCCGCACTCGGGGCACCGTCCGGTGGACTCTGTCGAAGACCGCTTGAGGCTGCGCGCTTCCTCGAAGCGCCGATGGCGTCCCTTTTTCACGAGAACTCCTTGTCAAACCCGGTCCGCACCTGCGCGTCCCGCGCCACCGCCCGCCCACACGGGGCAGGTCGGCCGCCGGTCCAGTGTAGTGGCTGCGGGTCATGAGCCCGCCCTGACCCAGGTCAGGGGCTCAGGTACCCGATGGCGCTCACCCGGTTCTCGAAACCCCGGATGTCGTTCACGCCGTCGGGGCCGACCCTCAGGACCTGCCAGCGCTGCTGGCCGCCGGGGAGCCGGAGGCCCACCGACTCCCCGGCGGCCCCCAGTGCACGTCGGGGCTGAGGAGGGCACCGATCTGCTCGGGATCGCCGGCATCGAGGGCGTCGCGGACCCGGTCGGCGATGGCGGCCGCGGTGAACGCGGGCCCGGGGCGGAGTGGTGGCTCGCCGGCGCTCATGTGCGCCCGTTCAAACATCTACGCTGACCGCCGTGCCCGCCTTCGACCCTCAGGAGATGGTTGTGCGCTTCCGAGAGCGGGCCGAGGCCGTCCGCACGCGGGGTATGCCACCGATCGAGGGGCCGGAGCGGCAACGATTCCGCGAGCAGGCGCAGCGGGACTACGCCGACTTCGCGATGATCGGCGACGCCGAGGCGGAGCTCGTCGAGGGGATCCTGACGCTGCGCATCGACCTGCGGCCGCGCGACGCGGCTGCGGAGGGATGAGCGCCGTCGGCTGACGGCATCCTGTTCCCGGGCTCAGCCGCCGTAGTGCATGCGGGTGTCCTCCATGCGGAGCACCTCCGTGGGCTCTCCCCCGACGTCGATGACCTCGCCGATGCACAGCACGTGGCTCCCGAGCTGCTCGGCCCGGTACAACGTGCAGGCCAGGTAGCCGGCGGCCGACGCGAGAACGGGGAGCCGATCGGGCCCGACCTCGGCGACGGGGTGGCCCGACATGGCGAGGACGGCCCCGTCAGGGGCCCGGTCCATGTCGATCACGGGCTTGACGAAACGACGGATCACGTCCCGGTCGGCCCGGGCGAGCAGCGAGATACTGAACGCGCGTCCCTCGCCCACCAGGCGCGCGGTGACCGAGTCACGCTCGACCGCCACCGCCACGAGCGTGGGCTCCGTGCAGACCTGCACGACGAGGTTGGCGGTCATCAGATTGACCTCTTCGCCGTGGCGACTCCCGACGAGGTAGAGGCCCGTCGGAAGGGCCCACAGGACGCGCCGGCGGTGGCGGTCGAACTCGTCGGGGCTCCCCGGCGCGCTCACCCGAAGATGCCGCCGGTCGAGTTGTCGGTGGTCGTGGTCGTGGACACCACCTTGCCGTCGATCTGCCGGATGCGCTGGAGTACCTCGTTGTAGAGCGCCTCCGCCTTGATGCCGTTGCGCTCCGACTGGAGGAGCAACTTCGTGTTGGTTGCGCCGGCGTCGTAGCACTCGTTGGCGGCGTCACCCTCGAGCCCGTAGGCCTCGGTGAGCAGGTCGGTGACCTCCGGGTCGGGCGAGGGCAGCTCCGTGTTGGCCATCTCCGCATCGTTGAGGAGCGTGCTGCACGCGGCGTGCACGGCGCCGGTGCCGTTCGGTACATCCTTGGGCACCCGTGCGTTGTCAGCGATGAGCGTGCCGATGTCCTCCCCCAGGCTCGTCCCGCTGGCCCAGACGGACATGCGGTGGGCGGGCGAGCCCTCCTGATCCGCGCCGGCACAGGAGCTGAGGAGGAGAGCAGAACCGGTCAGGAGGACGAGGATCGGGACCAGTGCCGGGCGCCTCCGCCTCATGCGGCGTCGATGATGTGGACCCCCCGCGGCCCCTTGCGGAGGACCACGTAGCGGTCGTGCAGCAGGTCGGCCGGGCCGAGCGTCCGGCCGGCGTCGGTCTGCCGGACGTTGTTGACGTAGGCACCACCCTGGTCGATGGTCCGCCGTGCGTCGCCCTTCGACTTGGCCAGTCCGGTGCGCTCCAGTGCGTCGACGAGCGTCAGGCCCCCGAGGATCTCACCGCGGGATACCGACGTGGTCGGCGCATCCTCGGTGACGGCGAGCAGCATCTCCTCGCTGAGCCCGGCGATCTCCTCGCTGAAGAGGGCCGAGGACGCTTCCTCGCACTTGGCCACCTCGGCTTCGCCGTGCACCATTCCGACGACCGCGCGCGCCAGCGCCTTCGGCGCAGCACGCCGCTGGGCGTGCTGCGCCGTCTCGGCGTCGAGTGCCTCGATCTCGGCCCGGTCGAGGAACGTCAGGTACCGGAGGAGCTCGCCCACCTGCTCGTCGGGCGTGTTGACGAAGAACTGGTACATGGCGAACGGGCTCGTCCGCCTCGGGTCGAGCCAGACGGTCCCGGACTCGGTCTTCCCGTACTTCGTCCCGTCGGGCCTCAGGATGAGCGGCGTCGTAAATCCCCAGACCTCGTCGCCGCACACCTTGCGGACGAAGTCGACGCCCATCGTGATGTTGCCCCACTGGTCGCTGCCGCCGAACTGCAGGTCGCAGCCGTGGTCGAGGTGCAGGCGCAGGAAGTCGTACGCCTGCAGGAGCATGTAGCTGAACTCGGTGTAGGAGATCCCCTGATCCGGTCGCTCGAAACGGGTCTTGACGGACTCCTTGGCCACCATCTGGTTCACGGTGAAGTGCTTGCCCACATCTCGGAGGTACTCGAGCGTGGTGAGCCGACCCAGCCAGTCGGAGTTGTTGAGGAGCAGGGCGTGGTCGAGGTCGAGGAACTGGCCGAGCTGGGGACGGATGCGCTCCAGGTAGCCCTCGATCGTCTGCAGGTCGAGGAGCTGGCGCTCGTCCTGCTTGCCACCAGGATCGCCGATCATGCCCGTGCCCCCACCCGCGAGCGAGATGGGCCGGTGGCCGGCGTCTTGGAACCGCCGGAGCGTGCAGAGCTGCATCAGGTTGCCCACGTGCAGGCTGTCCGCCGACGGGTCGAAGCCGGCGTAGACCGTGAGTCCCGGCTGGTCGATCCGCTTCGGGAGGTCGGGGTCGGTCATCTGGTGGATCAGGCCGCGAAAGGCGAGGTCCTCCGAGAGCGTGGGCATGCCGCGACTTTGCCATACGCCAGTAGGTTGATCGGTCGCATGGTCGAGGTGGTCGGGGTGGTCGGGTGATCGGATTCGAGCAGGGGCCGTCGTTTCCGATGGAGGGCTCGTTGCCCCCCGACCTGCAAGGGACGCTCTTCCGGGTCGGACCGCGGCGGCGGATGGAGGGCGATGACGGCAACGGGGCCCAGCCGGAAGGCGTGCTCCACGCGGTGGAGTTGCGCGACGGCGCCGCCGTCTCGTTTCTACGTCGAGAGAGTCCGGCCGACGCCGGGGTGTTCTGGCACGCCGGCTCGGTGTTGGCGTTGCCCGAGACCGGTCTCCCCTCGCAATACTCCCGGTTTCTCGAGCCGGAGGAGTTTGGCGGGGGTCTGACCGTGCCGATCGCGTCACATGTGCACCGTGTCGCCGCCGATGGCGCCCGCGTGCTGTTCGCCGTGGACGAGGAGGCTGCCTCCGGTGGGGAGGGCGCCTCGGAGGGCGTTCGGTTGCGCATCGGGGAATGGGAAGCCACGGGTGCGTTGCGCACCGTGCAGTCCGTCGAACTGGAGCGGGCGACGTGGCAGCACGACGTCGGGGTGACGGCCCGTCACGTGGCCTTCATCGAGTCCCCGACGACGCGTGTGCCGAATCTGGCTGGGAACGCCGTGCCATTCGGGTGGCTCCCGGGTACGGAGGGCTGGCTGGGTCTCGTCGAGCGGGGCGGTGACGGGACCGGGGTGCGGTGGATCCGGCTCGACCCCTGCCTCGTGACGCATGTGCTGGGTGCATGGGAGGAGGAGGGTGGGGCGGGCGGCGCCGATGACGACGGCGCGATCGTGCTGTACGTCTGCCGCTATGCCGCGCCCGAGGTGGGACAACCGATCGACGTGTCGGCATCGGTCGTCGGTCCGGCTGGCGTCGGTCTCAGCGCAATCGGGGGGAGCCTGGCGGTGCTCGAGCGGTGGCGCATTGCGGGTGAGCGGCTCGAGCGCACCCAGGTCGACGACCGCTGTGTCGAGTACCCGCGGCGGGACGCGGCGTGCGAGGGTGTCGCCTTCCGGTACGGCTACTGCATCGAGATGCGCTGGGGCGACCCGGGCGGCCTGGGCGGCTCGGGCGGGTCCGAGGCCCATGGCCGCCCGGCCGGACTCCTGCAGTTCGACCTGATCCGCCAGGAGGCGACCGCCTGGAACCCCGGCCCGGGGCGCGAGGTCGGTGAACCGATATTCGTGCGCGCCGTCGACGGCCGCAGCGACGACGAGGGTTGGCTGCTCGCCGTGGTCAACGATGCCAACGCCACCGGGAGCGATCTCTATGTGCTCGACGCGTCGTCGATGGCACGACGTGGGCCGGAGGCGGTCATTCACCTCCCCGAGCGACTCCCTCTGCGCAGCCACGGGGAGTGGGTCTCCGCCGATCGATATCGCTGAGGTACAAGGGTCGTCAAGGCGCTGGCCTCGAACGCGCGCCGCTCTGGACCTACAACGTCTGCGTCACTGGCGCCTCGCCCTCTGTGGCCAACGGGCTGGTGTTCATTGGCTCGTCCTGCGGCTCATCGAGCAGTGGTTTTGATTTCATGGCGTTCGACACCAACGGAAAAATCGACTGCTCGGGCACGCCCACTGTGTGCAATCCCTTGTGGACGGGGGTGGCAAGTGGGGTCCTCACCGGCTCGCCCGCGATCGCCAATGGCAAGGTCTACGTCACCGACAGCTCCTTCGCGCTCGGTTTGGAAACCCACCTCTATGCGTGGGTGCTGCCACCCCCGACGACCGCTGTCATGCTGCCGTCCAACGGCGCCAAGGCCACCATCTACGGATGGACCGCAAGCTGGAACACCACGACGGCGCAAAACGGTACCTACACCCTGCAGAGCGTCGCCTCGTACGGGGGTGAGGTCAGCGGCACCAGTCCAGGCATCACGATCACCGTGTCGAACTGAAAAGCCGACGTCCAACAGTGGTTGGGCCGACCACCGCCGGCATGGGACCAAAGACGGTTGTAGACCTGACGACGCTCTGCCGGCCTGCGAAAGGTGAAGGTACGGGTACGGCACCTGCAAGTAGTGGTCCCCGGGGCCGTCTCCCTCATATCAAGGACTTGCCGAGCCTGTTCCCGTACGTCGGGACTGAGGCACAGGTCAGCGGGGTCGTTGGACTGCTTCATTCGGTCAGCGCGCGACGGACCGCCTCGTTGATCTCGTCATGGAGGGCGACGTTGTGCGAACGCCCGGGCACCATCACCCGGACCACCGCGGGCGCCGACCCGCGGAGTGCCGGTTCGAGCTCCGACAGAGCGGTCACCGTGCGGGCCGGCAGACCGAACCCGCGCGCGACCGCACCGATGTCGCTCGTTGGCGGCGTGCCGAAGAGCTCTTCGAACCGGTCGGCATCGAGCGACGATGCCTGCGGAAGGAACGAGAAGATCCCCCCTCCGCCGTTGTCGACCACCACGAACGTGCAGGGAACCTGCGACAGGTTGACGAGGCCCGAGACGTCGTGCAGGAAGGCGAGGTCGCCGAGCAACGCCACGGTACGGCGGTCCGGACCCGAGGCGGCGATGCCGAGCGCCGTGGACACGACACCGTCGATTCCGTTCGCACCCCGGTTCGCATGCACCCGGGGGGGCGTGGGATGCGGGGGCGCGAACCACTCGAGATCTCGGATGGGCATGGAGGCCGACACCACGAGCGTGGCACCGGTGTCGGCCGCATGGCGGTGGACGGCGCGGGCAATCTGAGGCTCGCTCAGATCGGACCCGAGCACGCCGTCGATGGCCGATTGCGCCCGCTCTTCCCACGAGTGCCACGAGCGAAGCCACTCCGGGTCGCACGGCGACGCGTCCTCGAGGGCGGCGGCCAGCCACGTGTTGGCGTCACAGACATGGAACTCCGTCGCCACCCGTAGGGGATCCGCCCACTGCCTCCAGGGATCGACCACCACGACTCGGGCCCCGCTGCGGGCGGCCGCCGCGACGTATTCGCCCAGGGCCTTGGAGAGCCACGGCGCCCCCAGCACCACGACGGTCTGTGGGGGCGCGGGGCGGGTGCGAACGATGGCGTCGGCGGCAGCGATGGTCCCCGGCACCCTGCCGCCCGACCGCGGATCGGCCATCACGGGCCAACCCAGCCTTTCCGCCAACGCCAGGACGCGGGTTCGTTCCACCGGTGCCGGCGTCTGGCCGCCCACCACGATGATCCCCCGGCCCTCGAGGAGCCCCGCCAGATCGCCCACGCCAGCCTGGACCCGTGGGATGACGACCCGCGGACCGGGGCCGGGAGGGAGCGGCCCTGCCGCGCCGGTCAGAGGCTCCCGGAACTCCAGGTTGAGGTGGACGGGGCCGGGGCCGGCTGCGCCGTGCAGCGACTCGCAGAACGCGCGTACCGCGAGGGGCCTCCAGGTCGCTTCCTGACCCGTGGCAGGCACTCCCGGCACCGACTCCCACCTCGTCGCTCTGGCGTAGAGTCCCACCTGTTCGATGGTCTGGGACGCCCCCGTTTGGTGCAGTTCGGGTGGACGGTCCGCCGTGCAGACGATGAGCGGAACAAGACCCTGATGGGCCTCCACCACCGCCGGGTGCAGTTCCGCTGCCGCCGTCCCACTGGTCACGCAGACGACCGTCGGTCTGCCGGTCGCCGCGGCCAGCCCCAATGCGAAGAACCCCGCACTGCGTTCGTCAAGTCGGACGTGGGCACGCAGCCGGTCGGCCAGCGCCAGCGCCAGCGGCGTGGAGCGAGAGCCGGGGCAGATCACCGCATCGGTCACCCCGAGTCGCACCCACTCGTCGACGAGGGTGGCAGTGAAGGTGGCTTGTACGCTCACCCGTCGTGCCACTCCACGTCGAAGTGCGCGGCTCGGGTCCCCCGTTGGTCGTTCTGCACGGCTTCACCCAGACGGGGCGCCTCTGGGGTCGCTTCGGGAACCACCTCGCCGGCGTCCGCACGCTCGTCGCCGTGGATCTGCCGGGCCACGCCGGTTCCGGTGCGGTGCGGGCGGACCTGCCTGCGACGGCGTCGCTCGTCGCGGAGTCGGTGCGGGTGGTGATCGGCGACGAACCTTGTGATCTGCTCGGCTATTCGCTGGGCGCGCGCGTCGCGCTCCACGTGCTGACGCAGAGTGAACTGGCGCCCGGCCGGGCCGTCCTGATCGGCGCCACCGCCGGCCTGGAGGACCCGGCCGATCGCGAGCGTCGGCGCGTGTCCGACGAAGCAACGGCGGACGCCCTCGAGGCTTCTGGCGATGTCGACCGTTTCCTTCAGGACTGGCTGGGCGCTCCAATGTTCGAGCGGATCTCCTCGTCGGGTCTGGCTGACCGCTCCGAACGTCTCCGCAACAGCGCGTCGGGCCTCGCATGGAGCCTGCGGCTGGCCGGGACCGGCACCCAGGCGCCACTGTGGGACGCCCTTTCCGATCTCTCGTGCCCCCTTCTCGCCATGGCCGGAACGGACGATGCCCGGTTCGCGGCGCACGCGCTGCGAGTGGCCCGCCTCGCACCGAATGCCGTGGCCTCCCTCGTGCCCGGGGGTGGTCACGCCGTGCACCTCGCCCAGCCTGACCTGACGTCGCGCATCGTGCGTCACTGGCTCGAAGCGGCGGAACCCCGCGTCATATGAGCAAACCTACGGTCAAGAGCACGCCCGCCACGATCTGCAACCGGGCCGTGGTGCCCAACATGGGCAACAACGCGCGTCCATCCTGGTCGCCGAGCGCCAGGCGCACCGGCTGAACGGCGAGCGGGAGGGCGAGCAGTGCGAGCAGCGACCAGGCCCGGTAGCCGTGCAGGACGGCGATCGACGCAACGACACCCACCAAGGTGAAGCAATAGAACAGACCGGCTCGCCGCCGCCCGAGGCGTACGGCGAGGGTCTTCTTCCCCGACTCCGTGTCAGTTGCGATGTCTCGCAAATTGTTGGCCTCGAGGAGGGCAGCGGCCAACAGTCCGACGGGCACACCGGCCCAGAGGACGAAACCCCAGTCGTAGTCGTACGAGAAGAGGTGGCCCGCCAGGGAGATCACGAACGGGGCATGTTGCACGTAGGCCGACCCGGCCGTCGCGACCAGTCCGAAGAAGACGAAGACGAACAGCTCGCCGAATCCCAGGTACCCGTACGGCCGCGGGCCACCGGTGTACGCCCACCCCGCGACCCCGCAGAGCAGACCCAGAGGTATCAGCCACCACGTGACCCTGGCCGCCAGCGCGAGGCCCGCCAGTGCCGCGACAGCAAAGGAGATCAGCGCCGCAAGCTTGACTTCGCGCACGGTGGCGAGCTTGCCCGCGACGAGTCGAATGGGCCCCACCCGGTGCTCGTCGGTCCCCCTGACTCCGTCGGCGTAGTCATTGACGTAGTTGGTGCCGACCTGAATGCCCAGGGCCACCACCAGAGCGAGGAACGCATTCAGCCACGACACACTGCGGTCGAAGGTGGTGCACACCGCAGCGTGACACGCACCGGAGATCTGCGGGGTCGTGATCACGAAGCGACCGCTGGACTGGTAGCCCGCGGCGGTCCCCACCGCCACCGGGACGACCGCGGCAGGAAGGGTGCGCGGGCGCGCGCCCGCGACCCACAGCTTGAGTGGCACGCTCACGGACGGCGCGGAAACCGGGAGAAGTCCGGGGGGCGTTGCTCGACGAACGCGTTCCTGCCCTCCTGCCCCTCTTCCGTCATGTAGAAGAGCATGGTGGCGTCACCGGCGAGCTGCTGCACGCCGGCGAGGCCGTCGTCGGCCGCGTTCATGCCGGCCTTGATCATGCGCAGCGCGATCGGCGAGAGGGTCAGCATCTGTCGGCACCAGGCCACCGTCTCGCGTTCGAGATCGTCGAGCGGCACCACCGCGTTCACGAGCCCCCAGTCGAGGGCCTGCTCCGCCCCGTACTGGCGGCAGAGGAACCAGACCTCCTTCGCCCGCTTGAGGCCGATCGTCCGGGCCAGGATCGACGAGCCGTAGCCTCCATCGAAGCTCCCTACCTTTGGCCCGGTCTGGCCGAACCGGGCGTTGTCGGCTGCGATGGAGATGTCACACACAAGGTGCAGAATGTGGCCGCCGCCGATCGCATAACCGGCGATCATCGCGACGATCGGCTTGGGAATGCGACGCATCAGGATCTGGAGGTCCAGCACGTTGAGACGCCCGATGCCGCGTGCCGCGACCTCATCGTCCCCCAGGTAACCGTCATCACCTCGGATCTTCTGGTCCCCCCCGGAGCAGAACGCGTCGCCCCCCTCCCCACACAGGATGATGACGCCGACGTCAGGATCGTCGCGGGCCATGGTGAAGGCCTCGGTCAGCTCGAACAAGGTCTGTGGCCGAAAGGCATTCCGCCGTTCCGGGCGGCAGATCGTGAGCTTCGCAATGCCCTCCCCCACGTCGTAGCGGATGTCCTTGAACGAGCCTCGCTGCACCCATGCCGGCGCGGGAAGGGGGCGAAGATCGTCGAGGGGATCATGAGGGCTTCCGGTGACCACGGTCTGCACGGCGCCCTACGCTACTGGTCGGTGCCTGAGCTCGTCGCACTCGACCTCCCTGGTGGGATGGGCTTTGTCGATGCGCTCAGAGCCATTTGGGACACCGGGGACGCCGCGGCGCCGTTGGACCCACGGCTCCCGCGCGTGGCACGCCAGGCAATGCTCGACGCTCTGCGCCCGACTCGGATTGTCGCCTCCGACGGGGAGCAGCACGCACTGCCCGACGGCATCCCCGTCGACGACGGTGACGCGCTCGTGCTCACGACGTCTGGCACATCCGGGCTCCCGAAAGGGGTCGTGCTGACGCACGACGCCGTCGCTGCGTCGGCCCAGGCGACGTCGACCCGGCTCGGTGTCGACCGGAGCCGGCACTCCTGGCTGGCCTGCCTCCCGCTGGCCCATATCGGAGGGCTCTCGGTCGTGACCCGGTCGATCGTCACCGGGACTCCCTTGCACGTCATGCCCGGATTCGAGGCAGATGCCGTCGAGGAAGCGGGCCGATCGGGACGCGCCACCCACGTGGCGCTGGTGGCCACCGCGCTGCAGCGGATCGATCCGTCCGTCTTCACCTGCATACTTCTGGGCGGCAGCAAGGCTCCCGACTCGCTGCCGCCCAACGTCGTGTCCACCTATGGCATGACCGAGACGGGCTCCGGTGTCGTCTACGACGGCCGGCCACTCGACGGCGTAGAAATTGCGATGAGGGCCGACGCCCGCACCGTTGTGGATGGCCGACCCCACGAGGGAGGGACGGGCGGGGCGGAGGGTGAGATCCTCATCCGGGCGCCCATGCTGTTCCGCTGCTACCGCCAAGGAGGGGATGGCCGCGTGGTCGGCCCCGACGGCACGGCGACGTGGTTCGCCACGGGGGACGCGGGCCGGCTCGGTGCCGATGGGAACCTCGTCGTGTCGGGCCGCCTCGACGACGTCATCACGACGGGCGCCGAGAAGGTCTGGCCCGACCTGGTCGAGCGCGTCCTGATCGCTCATCCGGACGTCGCCGAGGTGGCGGTGTGGAAGCGCTCGGACCCCGAATGGGGTGAGCGTGTGGTGGCCTGGGTGGTGCCGACCGACGAGGCGCCGTCCCTCGACCAACTTCGGCACATCGTGGCGGAGGCCATTGCCCCGTGGGCGGCGCCCAAGGAGCTGGTCATCGTCGACGATCTCCCGCGCACTGCGGCGGGCAAGGTCCGCCGGCGAGAACTCGACTCGTTCTCCACGTAGATCGAGCCCTAGCGGTCCGCCGCCGTGTCTGGGACCGCGGCCGCGTCCGGGAGCTAGGCGATGTCGCCTTCCGCTCCACCCGCCACCATCCGCGCGCGCAGCCACTCGAGCTTGTCCGGGTTCGAGACGAATCGTACGCCGACGATCCTGCCCTCCATGATGTCCAGCACGAGGGCGGCGCCAATGGTCTCCCCCTCCATGAACAGGGTTGCGGGCTGCCCGTTGAGCACCGCCGCCCGGGTAGCGCCGTAGCGGCCGTTCTTGGAGATCTTGATCAGGAAGCGCGCGCTGCGATCCGCCCCGACGATCGGCCGCATGGCGGCGCGTACCTTGCCGCCACCGTCGGTCAAGACGACGACGTCCTCCGCCAGCAGCGACAGGAGACCCGAAAGGTCGCCCGTGGCACAGGCCACCAGGAACTGGTCGGCCAGGTCACGCCCCTCGCGGAGGTCGGCGTCGAAGCGCTGGCGCCGTTCGTCGATGCGCCGACGGGCACGGGAACCGAGCTGGCGGCATGCTGCGGGCGTTCGACCAAGCGATCGACCTACCTCCTCAAATGAGTACCCGAAGATGTCGTGCAGCAGGTAGGCGGCGCGCTCGAGCGGCGTGAGCTCCTCGAGGAGCACCAGGAACGCCAGCGACAGGGAGTCCGCCTGCTCGGCCGCGGCGGTGGCGTCGAGCACGACGGGCTCGGGCAGCCACGGTCCCGCGTACGTCACCCGTTTGGCCCGAGCCGAATCGAGCTCGTCGAGGCAGAGCCGGGTGACGATGGTCACGAGATAGGCCCGCACGGATTGCACCGGCTGGTCTCCCCGCCGCAACCAGCGCAGGCAGGCCTCCTGGACCATGTCCTCGGCATCGGCGGCACTGCCCAGCATCCGGTACGCGATGCCGAAGAGCAGCGAGCGCCATTCCTCGAATGCAGCAGCGTCGGCTTCGGCGTCAGACAATGGTCTTCGTGGGGAGAGGCTCGTCGCTGTCCCCTGTGCTGCGCATCGGGATGGCGCACTGGTCGGAGAATCCCTGGCTGCGCAGGCCGAGCCCCGCGTTGAAGCGTGACCGGAAGTTCTCCAGCGCAACCCAAGCGGCCAATTCGACGAACTCCGCATCACTGAGGTGGGCCCGGATCCGGGCGGCGAGATCGTCGGAGACCTCCGCCGGGCAGCCGGTGACTGTCTCGGCATATTCGAGGATCACCCGCTCGCGGTCGTCGAAGAGGTCGCTGTCCCGCCAGGTGGCGACCGCCCGCACCTTGGCCGGGTCGATGCCGTCGTTCATACCGGTGTAGTAGCCGTAGTCGACGCACCACGAGCAACCGATGCGGCTCGCGGTGGCCTGGATGACGAGCCAACGCAGCGCGGGATCGAGCTTCTTCCAGCCGAACTGCGCCGCCGTCTCGAGGCTCCCCATCGCCATGAGCACACCCGCGTGGTGCGACGCGGCCGCCGTCGGCTCGACCATCCGGCCGAATCGTCGTTGGGTGTACCGGCGTGCCAGCCGCGGGATGATGCCTCGACGTTCATCGTGCAAAGGGACATGGGCCATGGCTGCACCTCGCTTTCCGTCCGATCACTGTCCACACCACACCACACCAGACGGGTCACCGGGCCAATGTGTGACATCAGCCCTCACGTGCCCGCCGGGCAGGCGGTCCATGGCCGGGAAGGGCGTCTCCAGAAGGCTCAACCCACGCCACCGGACGGCTGTGTGATCGTCCCGCCGTCGACGACGAACGTCTGCCCGGTGACCCACGACGCGGCGTCCGAGGCCAGGAACAGTGCGGCCGTCGCCACGTCGTCGGGCACACCCAGCCGCCGCAGCGGTATGTGGGCGGCGATCCGCTCCTCCCCGGGACCCTCCCACAGCGCCGCCGCCAGCTTGGTCTTCACCAGGCCCGGCGCCAGAGCATTGACCCTCACGTCCGGCGCCAGCTCGAACGAGAGCTGCTTGGTGATGTGGAGGACGGCCGCCTTGGTCACGTTGTACCACCCGATGTTGGGCTCGACGCCGAGACCCCCGACGGACGCGACGTTGATGACCGAGCCACGGAGGCCCGCCTTGACGGCGGCCGCGGTCCAGACCAGGACCGACAATTGGTTCACCTCGAACGTCTTCTGGGCCCGGGCGAGGTCGATGTCGATCATGGGCCCGAAATAGGGGTTCGTGCCCGCGTTGTTGACCAGGACGTCGAGTCCACCGAACCGGGCCACCGTGTCCGCCACGCAGGTCGGGGCCTCCTCGGGCCGACCCACGTGCGCCACCCTCCACCCCACGCGCTCCTCCGGAGCGCCGCCGGACACGAGTTCGGCTGCCGCCTCCGCCAGGTCTTCAGCCGTCCGCGACGTGAGCATCACGTTCGCACCGGCCTCGACGAACCGGGACGCCACGGCGAGGCCGATGCCCCTGCTCGCTCCCGTGATGAGCGCCGTCTTGCCCTTGAGTTCAAGCTCCATGTGCGGAGCCTTGCACGGGCGTCACAACACTGCGGTGACCCCGCTGGGGAAGGGCGCCCTAGCATCCCCTCTCGTGAACCACCTCGCCGGCGAGACAAGCCCGTATCTACGCCAGCACGCCGACAATCCGGTGGAATGGTTCCCCTGGGGCGACGACGCACTCCGCCGCGCCCGTGACGAGGACAAGCCGATCTTCGTCTCCATCGGCTACGCCTCCTGTCATTGGTGCCACGTGATGGCCCACGAGAGCTTCGAGGATCCCGCCACGGCGGCCGACCTGGCGAAGTGGTTCGTCTCCGTCAAGGTCGACCGCGAGGAGCGGCCCGACCTCGATGCGGTCTACATGGCGGCCACCCAGGCTCTCACGGGTTCGGGAGGCTGGCCCATGTCGGTCTTCTGCACGCCCGACGGACGCCCGTTCTACGCCGGGACGTACTTCCCCCCCGAGGAGCGCCACGGGATGCCGGCGTTCCGCCGCGTCATCCAAGCGCTCGGTGAGGCGTGGCGCACCGAGCGGTCCAGGGTGATCGAACAGGCCGACGCGTTGGTCGGCGCGGTCAGCAGGGAAATGCGGTTGGCCGAGACCATTCGGGAGGAGGACAGCGCAGAGAGCGGCGGCGGCACCTGGGTGGCGCCGGTTGCCGGCGGCGACGTCGACGCGGACGCACTCCTGTCCCGGGTGGTGGCGGGCCTCGGTGCGGGCTTCGACCCGGAATGGGGCGGATTCGGTCCCGCGCCGAAGTTCCCCCGGCCGACGCTCGTCGAGCTGTGCCTGCGGTACGCGGGTCGCGGCCACGGCGCAGGTGCCGGCCCCGCAGGCGGCGGCGGCGCGGAACACGCCCGCCGGATGGCGGTGCGGACTCTCGACGCCATGGCAGCCGGAGGCATCTACGACCACGTGGTCGGCGGATTTTGCCGATACTCGACGGACGCGCAGTGGCTCGTGCCCCACTTCGAGAAGATGCTCACGGACCAGGCACTCCTGGCGCGGGCCTACCTCCACGCGTGGCAGGCCACCGGCGAGGCGGGCTACCTGGGGGTGGTCGAGGAGACCCTTGACTTCGTGCTGCGAGACCTCGCCACTCCCGAGGGCGCCCTCTACTCGTCCTTCGACGCCGACGCCGGCGGCGTGGAAGGCGGGCACGTCACCTTCACGATGGACGAGCTGCGGCAGATCCTGCCGGCG
Organism: uncultured Acidimicrobiaceae bacterium; assembly: GCA_963736525.1. Classification (GTDB taxonomy): domain Bacteria; phylum Actinomycetota; class Acidimicrobiia; order Acidimicrobiales; family RAAP-2; genus Bog-473. Next base: position 141,136 of record CAVTPF010000013.1, on the reverse strand, counting down.
CCGCTCGTCGCTCCCACCGCCGATTGGTACGGGATCACGGAGCGAGGCAACTGGGAAGGCCGGTCCATCCCGTTGCGTCCGGTCGCCGCGCCGAGGGAACGACCGCCCGAGGTGGAGCAGGGTCGGTCCCTCCTCGCCGAGGCCCGATCACGTCGGGTCCAACCCGCCCGGGACGAGAAGGTGCTGACCGAGTGGAACGCAATGGCGGCGGCGACCCTCGCCGAAGTCGCGTCGGCCACGGGCGCGGCCCGTTACGGGGATCGCGCGGAGGAGATCTGCGATTTCCTCTGGTCGTCCATGTACGAGGAGGGACGGCTCCTGCGCAGCTGGCAGGGCGGTCGGGCCCGGCATCTCGCCGTGGCGGCGGACCACGCCTGGTTGGTCGAAGCGTGCCTGCGGGTCGCCGAGTGGAGCGGCAGGGCCGTCTGGCGACAACGGGCACTCGACGTCGCGGCCCAGCTGCTCGACCTCTTCTGGGACGAGGTGTCCGGCGGTTTCTACACGACCGGTCGAGACGCCGAGGCGCTGGTGGTCCGCCCGAAGGAGTTCCTCGACGGAGCGGTCCCGGCGACGAACTCCATCACCGTGACGGCGCTGCTGCATGCCTCCGCGTTCGCCGACGATTCGAGGATCGACCGGGCGGTGGAGCGCACGATCGCCCTCGCCCGACCGCTCCTCGAGCGCCATCCAGCCGCGCTGGCCGATCTCGTGGCTGCACTGCCGATGTGGAGCGGCCGCCACGAGATCGTGGTCACCGGTGACCGGCCCGACCTGCTCGCCGAGATCCGACGGCACTGGCTTCCGGCCGCCGTGCTCGCCTGGGGTGAGCCCGACGGCGGGCCGCTGTTCGCGGGGCGACCGCCCGAGCCGGCGGTGGCCTACGTCTGCCAGGCGCGTTCGTGCCGGGCTCCGGCGGCCGACGTCGAGACGCTGGCCGGACAATTGGAGGATCTGGTCGCATGAGTGAGCGGGTCGTCGATCCCTCGGCCGGGAATGGCAATGGGAGGGTGGACGGTGGCGACGTCGGAAGCGAGGAGGAGCTCGGGAGCGCGGCCGCGGGCGGCACGACCAACGGCACCGGGTCCAAGACGGGCACCAGATCCTCCGCCACGAGCCGCAGATCGAAGGAAGCCACCGATCCCACACGCCTGCTCAAGCGCTCGGCCCGACGCAAGGAACGGGTGCCGACTGCGGCCGGTTCCACCCTGCACCTGCTCGTCCTCTCCTCCACCAAGGAGGACACGACCGTCGTCGATCTTGCGACGCGGACCGTCATGCGCGTACGCGTGCCCTGGCCCGAAGGGCACGAGCCCGACATCAGCACCTTCGACGTCGTCGAGGTGACCCTCGCCGCCGATCCCGAGCGCGACGACCTGGCCCAGCCGGAGGCAACGACGGTGGCCGACCTGCCCCGCCACGTCGGCACGCTGCGCGGCCGTCACCTGCGCAAGCTCCTGCGGCGCCTCGTGGCCTCACCCGACGGTCCGCTGCTCGGCTTCCCCGGGCCCTCTGCGCCCTATTGGGAGTTCAGGGGATTCCGGCCGTCGGTGGCGCTCATCGAGCCCACCCGGCGGCCCCAGCTGATCAGGCGGCAGGCCGACGGCACCACCTGGGTGCGCTTCGGGTGGGACCGGGACGACGTCTGGCTCCCCGTCGAGGACCGCAACGCCGCCCGTGCCCTTGACGCAGCCCGCCGCGAGCGCCTGAGCGGGAAGAGCCTCTCCACTGCGCTCGGGTTCGAGCCGCAGTACCTCCTGGTGACGGTCAGCCCTCCCCGGGACGGCCACTGCTACAAGGTGTGCGCGGCGGTCTTGCCCAAGGGCTGAGCGGGTCGAGGGCCGACGGGGGCGGCATCGAACCGGACGCCCTGGGCCGTCCGGGCTCCTGGGACGACGTGGACTGCCACCGTGGCCTCTGCTGGGCCTCCTCGGGCCTTGAGCGAGCGCCTGGCCGTGGGGGCCCGGTCAGCGGCCGAGCTTGCCCCCCGCCAGGTCCTCGGCCATGGCCCAGCCGAACGCCACGAGGCGGTCGCCCTTGTCGGCGTCGAACCCGTCGAAGTGGGTCTCGACGCCCGCCGGGATCTTCACCTTGGGTGCGAAGAAGTCCAGGCCGCCGGCCACTGAGCCGTCACCCTTCAGCACGAACGTGCGGTCGTCGAGCCGGCTCTCGCAGCCGAAACGCTTCGACAGGCGCCGAGCCCAGGCCCTCTCCTCGCCCGACGACTTGTGGTCCGGGAAGGGCACCACGTCCTGCAGGCCGCTGAAGGCCCGGAAGCCTTCGGGCGACAGCAGTCGCGTACCGAGGAGGACGTCCTCGTCGGGGAAGGCCAGGAGGGCACGTCGGTACTGGTCCGTCATGATCCCCTTCAGGGCAGCCTCGGCGCGTGAGGTGCGGTCAACGAGAGCGAGCCCGACCAGCAGCGATGGCGTCCCCCCGATGCGCTCGAGGGTGCAGAACGAGTAGCCCCGGAGCTTGTTGCCCTCACGGGCCTGGGTGACGAGCACCCAGGCCTCGCGCTCCTTGGAGAGAAAACCGATGTCGTAACCAGGCGGGCGATCCGCACACAGATCCGCCATTTCGACGAGCTCAGCGTCGCTGAGCGCAGTGCAATCCTTGGTGCTCACTACGATCGGCATGGGTTGAGTCTACTGGCTGCGCCCGCTGCGTTCCCAACCGCCGGAAGGCGAGGACGGGCCGATACCGCCGGTTACCAAGTCCGTCATACCAGCTCAGAGACGAATTATGAGTCCGCGTCAGCCCTTCAGGACAGGACGGCAGTCTGCCCGAGCAACCGCTTGAGCTCGCCCACGAGCCCGTTGCGGCAGTCGACGTTGAACTCGGGGGGGAGTCGGAGGACCTTGGCCCCGACATGGAGCAGCACCGGTGACTGGCCCGGGTGCCCGCTCAGGACCTCCTTCAGTCCGTCGACCTTGGCCTCCGTCAGGACGCCCAGCGGCAGGGTGATGTGGAGATCCTCCTGCCCTCGCTCGAGGATGGGGCGGGAGACCTCCATGCAGACGATCTTGGGCTCTTCCTCCCGGGTGTCGAGCCGTCCCTTCACGACGACGATCGCATCGTTCTCGATCAGGGCGCCGTACTCGGCCATCGTCTTCGGGAACACGAAGACCTCCATGGCCGCCTGCAGGTCCTCGAGCACGAAGCGGGCCATGAGGTCGCCCTTCTTCGTGTAGGACCGGCGCAGGTCGGTCACCACTCCTCCCACCGTGCGCACGGGAGCCCGTTCCGCGGTGGGATCCTCCTCCCGCATGTCCGACAGCGTGCAGTCCGTGTACCGGGACAAGGCGGCCTCGAAACCCATCAACGGGTGGTCGCTGACGTAGAGGCCCAGCATCTCCTTCTCGAAGGCCAGCCGCTGCCCCTTGTCGAATTCGGTGTCCGGAATGGCCACCTTCACCGCGCCCCAGCCGGGATCGCTCTGCTCCTCTTCGAACGCGGCAAAGAGCGAGGTGATCCCGAGGTCGTGCTCCCTGCGGCGCTCGAGGGTGCGGTCCACGATGCTCTCGAGGACGAGGCAGAGGCCCTGCCGGGAGTGTCCGAGGGAGTCGAACGCCCCGGCCTTCACCAGCGACTCCATGGTCCGCTTGTTGAGGACCACCGGGTCGACGCGCTGGCAGAAGTCGAAGATGTCGGCGTAGGGCCCGCCGGTCCTGCGCTCGGCCACGATCCGCTCCACCAGGCTCTCCCCCACGTTGCGTACCGCGGCGAGGCCGAAGACGATCGCCGGGCCGCTGCGGTCCCCGCTGCGGTCCGGCGCGAACTCCGCAACCGAGCGGTTGACGTCGGGCACGAGCACGTCGATGCCCATGGAGCGGCACTCGGCCAGGTACACGGCCGTCTTGTCCTTGTTGTCCTTGACAGAGGTCAAGAGGGCGGCCATGTACTCCACCGGATGGTGCGCCTTGAGCCAGGCCGTTTGGTACGCCACCAATCCGTAGCCGTAGGAGTGCGATTTGTTGAAGGCGTAGTCGGCGAACGGCTCGATGATGTCGAAGAGCTGCGTGCCCAGTTCCTCGCCGTAGCCCTGTGCGACACAGCCGGCGACGAACTTCTCGCGCTCGGCGGCGATCATGGCCCGGATCTTCTTGCCGCACGCCTTGCGGAGGTTGTCCGCCTCCTCGAGCGAGTACCCGGCGAACTTCTGGGCCACCCGCATCACGGACTCCTGGTACAGCATCAGTCCGTAGGTGTCCTTCAGGATGGGCTCGATGTCCGGGTGCAGATAGGTGAGCGCCTTCCGGCCGTTCTTCAACTCCGGATAGTCGCGGTGCATGTTGGCGGCCATGGGCCCCGGCCGGTAGAGGGCCACGAGCGCTGCCACGTCGTCGAAGCTCGTGGGCGCCAGGGAGCGCAGGGTCTGGCGCATCGCGCCGCCCTCCAACTGGAACACGCCCACCGACTCGGCTCGGCGCAACATCTCGAGCGTCGGCTCGTCCGCCAGGTCCACGTTGTCGATGGCGGGACGTTCGCCCGTCGCGGCCTCGACCAGGTCGAGGGTGCGTTCCATCACCGAGAGGTTGCGCAGCCCCAGGAAGTCCATCTTCAGCAGGCCGAGGTCCTCGACGCCGTGCATTTCGTACTGGGTGACGATGGGCGCGTCCTCGGGGTTCCCTCCGGCATCAGGCTTGCGCTGAATCGGGAGGTAGTCCGTCAGGGGATCACGCGAGATCACCACGGCGGCGGCGTGGATCCCGTCCTGGCGGCGGAGCCCCTCGAGGCCGAGCGCGACGTCGATGACCTCTTTGGCGTCGGGGTCGCTCTCGTGCATGGCCCGCAGCTCGCCGGCGGACGCGTACCCGTCCTCGTGTCCTTCCGTCTTGGTGAGACAGGCCCGGAGCGGGGTGTCGCGGCCCATGATGAGCGGCGGCATCGCCTTGGCGATGCGGTCACCCACGGCGTAGGTCTTGCCGAGCACCCGGGCGGCGTCGCGCACGGCCGCCCGCGCCTTGATCGTCGAGAAGGTGATGACCTGGGCCACCCGGTCGCTCCCGTACTTCTCCGCCGCATAGCGCATCACGTCGGCGCGGTAGCGCTCGTCGAAGTCCATGTCGATGTCGGGCATCTGCTTGCGGCCGGGGTTCAAGAAGCGCTCGAAGAGGAGGTCGTAGCGGATGGGATCGAGGTCGACGATGCGGAGGCAGTAGGCCACGCAGCAGCCCGCCGCCGACCCCCGCCCCGGTCCGACGCGGATGCCCGACTCACGGGCGAAACGGATCAGGTCCCACACGACGAGGAAGTAGGCCGCGAAGCCCATGTTGCCGATGACGCCCAGCTCGTAGTCCAGACGGTCCTCCACCTCGGGCGGCACCGACGAGCCGTACCGCTGTCGTGCCCCCTCCATGGTCAGGTCGCGCAGGTAGGCCAGCGCGCGCTCCTCGTAGGTCTCGCCGCTGAACCGCTCCGGCACGGGGAACTCCGGCAGGCTCGGCTTGCCGAGCTCGATCTGGACGTCGGCTCGCTCGGCGATGAGCAGCGTGTTGTCACACGCCTCGGGGACATCTCTGAAGAGGAGGCGCATTTCGGCGGCCGACTTGAGGTAGTGCTCGGTGCCCTCGAACTTGAAGCGGTTCGTGTCGGAGAGGAGCGCTCCCGTCTGCACGCACAGGAGCGCGTCGTGCGCCACCGCGTCCTCGCGGTGCGTGTAGTGGCTGTCGTTGGTGGCCAGCAGGGGCGCGTCGAGACGGCGGGCGATCTCTATGAGTTGAGGGTTCGTCCGGTGCTGGTCCGCGATCCCGTGGTCCTGCAGCTCGACGAAGAGGTTGTCCCTCCCGAAGATGTCCTGCAGCCGGGCCGCCCGCCGTTCCGCCTCCGTGACGTCGCCGGACAGCAGGGCCTGGAGCACGACGCCACCCAGGCAACCCGTGGTCGCGATGAGGCCGGTGTGGTGGCGTTCGAGGAGCTCCCAGTCGACCCGAGGCTTGTAGTAGTAACCCTCGAGATACGCCGCCGACGACAGCTGCATCAAGTTGCGGTAGCCCTCGACGGTCTCGGCCAGGAGGGTCAGGTGGTAGTAGAGCTTCTGGCCGCCCTCGGCGTCGCCGCCGGTGTCGTCGACCCTCCCCCGTCGCACGGGGCGCTCGTAGCGGGAGTCGCCGGCCATGTACGACTCGGTGCCGATGATCGGGATCACGCCCTGGTCGCGGCACGCCTTGTAGAAGTCGAGGACCCCGTACATGTTCCCGTGGTCGGTGATGCCCAACGCGGGCTGCCCGTCGGCCACGGCGGCGGCGACGAGATCGCCGACCCGCGCGGCACCGTCGAGCATGGAGAACTCGGTGTGGGTGTGCAGATGCGTAAACGACCGCTCCGACACCGGCCCTCCTTTCGCCACGTGAACTTACACCGGTGTGATTCCCCCGGGACTCTGCAATCTAGCCCGCGGGGCGGACCCGGAGAACGACCGATCCTGCCACCTTGTCATGAAGGGTCTGCCTCTTCTTGTCCCAGAGCGGGAAGAGCATGTCGAGGACCCAGACGAGGCCGAGGAGGAAGAAGAGGAGGTTGATGAGGCGGAGCACGCCCTCGAACAGGGCGCGTCCAAGAGCCCGCCCGTACCCGAGCACCCCGAACGTCTCGTCGCGGACGGCCCGCACCCCAACCGCCATCATGCCCACCGTCTGACCCCGGGTCGACCCGCACAACAGCGTGCCGTAGACGACGTAGAGGACACCGGTGATCAGGAAGGGAACCGACGAGAAGCTCCGCCTGCGGGCCCCCCGCCTGGCCATGAGGTGCACGTTGAGCGCGTGGCTGTGGCGGAACAACAGGACGAAGATCACGAGCACGACGAGGAAGATGACGAGGTCGATCAGGTAGCCGCCCACCCTGATGCCCCAGGACGCGTACGGCGCACCCGCCTCGGTATGGGAGTAAACCCCCCCGTACCCGGTCGCTGCCGGGTACGGGGTCTCGGTGCGGGTCGGGAACGACGGTGGCCCCCCACCGGCGCCCCCCGGGGCCCCGGTGCCCGGCATCGGTCCCGGCGGCGGCATCGGCGGTGGCGGTGGCGGCGGGGGTGCGTTGCCGGGAAACGAGGGCGGCCCGGTCGGCCCGGGCTCACCACCCGGCGTGCCCACCTCGTCGGACCCGGGCGTCACGTCTCCCACGTCGGGTCCGTCGGCTCGACCGGTCGCTTCATGGTGCGCACATGATCAGAGGTAGGCCCCGGTCCGCCCCGTCTCGCCGGCGGACGGCAGGCCACGCTGGCGCATCTCCTCGAGCTGCGCCCGGGCGGCCATCTGCTGCGACATGAGCGTGGCCTGGATCCCGTGGAAGAGACCCTCGAGCCACCCGACGAGCTGGGCCTGGGCGATCCGCAACTCGGCGTCACTGGGCGCATCCGCGTCGAAGGGCGGCGCCATCCGTTCGAGCTCGGCAACGAGGTCGGGTGACAGTCCCTGGGAGAGGTCGCGGATCGACTGCTCGTAGATCTCCCGCAGGCGCACCCGACTCTTCTCGTCGAGGGGCGCGGCCCGCACCTCGTCGAGCAGCGTCTTCACCATGGAGCCGATGCGGAGCACCTTGGCCGGCTCGTTGACCGACTCGGTCGTCCGTTGTTCCGCGTCGCCGTCCGGCGACCCTCCCGCCAGGACCTCGTCCGGGGAAATGGCTCCGGACCCCGTGGCGGCGTCGCTCTCGGGGGGCGTCGCATCTGTTCCGTCAGTCACAGTCCCCATGTTGTCACCCACGACGCCCCCCATCACGAGGGACGCCAGCCGAGCAGGGGAATCAACATCTCGTCGGGGGTCAGCGACCCGTGACGTGCTCGCAGGCGGAGCTCGCCCGTGTCGGCCGGATCGAGGAACGCGGTCGGGGCGAACGGGACGAGGACCACGTCGCCCAGACGTGCCGCCACCTCTGGGGAGGGCACGCCCCCGAGCCAGCCCTCCGTCACGACCTGTTCTTTCGACTTCACCCAGGCCACGTCGCCATGGAGCTCCGACGCCGTCTGCGCGACGTCGGCCCCGGCACCGGGACGCACGTGCAGCCAGCGGAACCTTCCCTCACCGCTGATCAGCGTCACGTCCTTCATGATGTCGGGACCCAGCACCTCGACCGAACCCCCGACGTCCACCTGCCCGTGGTCGGCCGTCACGACGAGGCAGGCTGCCGGTGGAAGCACGTCGAGCACGTCACCGACGAGACGGTCCACCGCACGCAGCTCGTCGTCGTAGTACTGGCCCAGCCCCCGGGCGTGCGCCACCTTGTCGATGCCTTCGTAGTAGGCGTAGACGAACGGCGCACCCGCCGCCGTGAGCTCCCGAACCGCAGTGACCAGGCCGGCCGGGGTGTGCCAGCGATTGAGCTCGACCCGACCCAGGTGCGCCGCCGTGAACCCGGTCGGCCCGTAGTCGTGGCGGGTGACCACCGGCACGGGCCCCTTGGACCCGGGGAACGAAGGGAACGGCTGGAACACCGGCGCGGGGACGCGCATGCGGGCGTCGGCGCCCTCGAGCGACCACTGCAGCACGTTCATGACCTCACCGCCGAGTGCCAGCCGGTAACCGACCACGCCGTGCTCGGCGGGCACCTTCCCCGTCACGAGCGAGGTGAGGGCGCAGGCGGTCGTGCTCGGGGCAACGGTCGTGATCGATCCGCCCGCCGCTTCGGACAGCACGGGGGCCAGCTGCCGGCGCTCCTGCAGCTGTTGCGCACCCAGGCCGTCGATGACGAAGAGGACGATCTGCGCGGCCTCGGCCACCCCCTCCGGGAACCAGGGCGGCAACACCGCCTCGTCGGGGTTCGCCAGGTGGCCCAGGAGGGAGGGAACCACCTTGTGCAGGCACGGACCGGCCCAGTCCGGCAGGAGCGGCACGGGCGTGCGCCCGACCCCCTCGACCCCTTCCTGGGCCTCCGCCACCGTCATCTGGGCGGCCGCGCCGTCGCTCACGGAGGCACACCCTACGACCCCGGCACCCCCTAAACCTGCGTGGGGGCCGGTAGCATCCACAGGGTGAGGGTTTCGACACGGGGCGACTACGCCAGCAGGGCACTCCTCTCGCTCGCCCTCCACGGCGCCGAGACGCCGACCTCGGTCCGTGACATCGCAGAGCGCACGGGTCTGCCCCAGCCGTACCTCGAGCAGATCCTCCTGGCGCTGAAGGGGGCGGGTCTCGTCCGCTCCAAGCGGGGCGTCGGTGGCGGTTACGTCCTGGCCCGCCCCCCTGACGAGATATCCCTGGCCCAAATCGTCTCGGCGGTCGACGGCCCCATCGCCGCCGGCGACTTCGGTGAGCCCCACGCCAACGGTGCCTGCGACCACGAGGGCCAGTGCGTCCTGCTCGCCGTCTGGGCCGATGTGGGCGAGACCATCCGCACCCACCTGCAGTCGTACACCCTGGCCGACATGGTGGACCGGGCACGCGGGAACGTCGCGGCGCCCGTCTGACCCTCGCCGCACTCTGGGTCACACGAAAGCTCAGCTCGCGCTTCGGTTCCAGACCTCGATCGCGGCCCGTTCGAGCTCCCAGCCCAGGACGCAGATCCCCGCCGGACGGAGGAGGAAGAGCCGGCCGGCCACGGGGGGCAACCCGAGCCAGCGGGCCCCGAGCACCCGCAGCAGATGGCCGTGCGCCACGCACAGCGTGTCACCCTCGCAACTCCTCGCCCGCTGGATCACCCGGTCGGCGCGGCGCCCGACGTCCGACACCCGCTCCCCCCCGGGCACCCCGTCCTCCCAGAGGCTCCAGCCCGGGCGTTGCTCACGTATCTCGGCCGAGGTCAATCCCTCGTACGCGCCGTAGTCCCACTCCATGAGGTCCGGCTCGGACTGCCCCTCGAACCCGGTCAGGGCACAGGTCTCGGCGGCGCGGCGGAGCGGGCTCGTGAGCACCTGGGCGAAGCTGGTGAATCCGTGTGCCCGGAGGATCTCGCCGGCCACCTTGGCCTGATTCCGCCCCTCATCGAGGAGGGGAATATCCGTGTGTCCCGTGTGTTGACCACTCAGAGACCATTCGGTGGCGCCATGCCTCACGAGGACCATCCGGGCGGTCATGGACCGTAGACCACCACGGGGCCGATCGGGGCCGCAACTTGGTGCGAACACCCCGATGGAATGATCGGAGGTGGACGAGGGTTGTAACCCATAGGTTCATCCCGGAAGCGTCCGGGTACGTACGACTGAGAGTGAGCGAAAAGCGTCTGGAGCGATGATGAAGAGCGCGGTGAGCACGTCGGACACGTTGGGGTTGATGTTGCGTGACCTCGATCAGTTCCCCATGCCCGACCACGAGCAGCAGGTCGAGCTGGCCAAGCGAGTGGTTGCTGGGGACGAGGCCGCCCGCAAGCAGATGGTGGCCGCCAACCTGCGCCTGGTCGTGCACTGGGCGCGGCGCTATCAGGACCGAGGCGTCGACATGGCGGACCTCGTCCAGGAGGGCACTTTCGGCCTGATGCGGGCCGTCGACAAATTCGACTGGGAGCGGGGATTCAGGTTCTCCACCTACGCGACCTGGTGGATCCGCCAGGCCCTCCAGCGCGCAGTCCAGCAGCACGGCCGGACCATCCGTATCCCCCTCGAGGTCGGGGAGCAGATCCAGCGACTCGAGCTGACCAAGTCCGAGCTCGCGAGCACCCTCGGCCGCGCGCCGACCGAAGCCGAGCTCGACGAGGCCACGGGTCTGACCGCCGACGAGCGGGAGGCCCTCGAGGACGTGGCGCGGGTCACGGCCTCACTCGACCAGCCGGCGGCGCTCGAGTCGTCGACCACGCTCGGCGAGTTGGTGGCGCCCGACGAGACCGACTTCGTGGGCGACGTCGAGCAGACCATGGTCTACGACCGGGTCCGCGACGCCATCGAACGCCTGCCGGGCCTCCAACGCGACGTCCTCCGCCTCCGCTTCGGATTCGACGGGGACTCGCCGGCGTCGCTCCAGTCGACGGCGGAACGCCTCGGAGTAGGTGTGCGCAGAGTGCGTCGGGCCGAGGAGGAGGCGCTGGCCGCCCTCTCGTTCGACCCCGACGTGATGGGCGTTCACGAGGCGGCCTGAGACTCCAGGTAGGCCCTGAGGTCTGCCGGGAGCGGTGAGGAGAACTCCATGCGGGCCCCCGTACCGGGGTGCACGAACGCCAGCCGAAAGGCGTGCAGGAAGAACCGCCCCGCACCCAGTCGCTTGTCCGGCACCCCGTAGCGGGCATCTCCCACCACCGGGTGCCCGATGGCGGCCATGTGGACGCGGATCTGGTGGGTCCTGCCGCTGTGCAGGGCGAGCTCCAACAGCGTCGTCGGAGCCTGGCCGGCCCGCCGCTCCCGGACGGTGTAGGTGGTCCGGGCCGGCTTCCCGCCCGCGGTGACGGCCATTTTGGTGGGCGTGCGGGCCGAGCGGCCGATGGGTGCCTCGACTTCTCCCCGATCCTCCGCCACGACACCGTCCACCAGCGCCAGGTAGCGGCGCTCCATGACCCGGGTGGTCAATTGCTCGACCAGGGCCCGGTACGCCTCCTCGGTGCGCGCCACGGCGAGAAGGCCGGAGGTCCCCTTGTCGAGCCGGTGGACGATGCCGGGGCGGTCGGCCGCGCACACTCCCGAGTGCACCAGCTCGGCCAGGTCCGGGAACCGCGAGAGCAGCCCGCCCACCAGCGTCCCTGCGTCGTGCCCCGCTCCCGGGTGCACGACCAGACCAGCCGGCTTGTCGACCACCGCCACCAGCTCGTCGGCGAACACCACCTCGAACTGGACGTCTGGCTCGGCCACCACCCCGGCGTCCCCGGCCTCCGGTAGCCGCACGGTCAACGTCGCACCCTCTCGCAGGCGTCCGCTTCCCGACGACACCGGCGAGCCTTCCAGGAGGACCCGGCCGGATTCTATGAACTCGGCGGCCGCTGCTCGCGACACGCCGGCCACCATCGCGATGCCCCGGTCCACCCGGACGCCGTCGAGCAGCGCCGGGACCACCGCGGTAATCGTCTCCCCCGTCACCGGGTCGCCCCGCCCGGCGCTCATCCGGCGGCCCGGTGGCGCGGCGCCGCGCTTCCACCGAAGAGCAGCGCCGCCATCACGATGACGACCCCCACCGTGACGCACGCGTCCGCCACGTTGAAGGTGGGCCAGTAGTCGAGCGTGATGAAGTCGGGCACCCGTCCGCCGTGGCCGCCAACGATCCGCTCGCTGAGGTTCCCCACGGCACCCCCGAGCACCAGCCCGGCGCCGACGGCCAGGGGCACGGTGTGGACCTGGGCCACGAGGACGGCGAGCACGGCGACACCGATGCACAGCAGCACCGTCGTGGCGACCGCCCGACCGCTGAAGAGGCTGAACGCGAACCCCGAATTGAAGGTGAGGGCGAGGCCCAACGGCCCCCAGAGGTGCCGGACGTCGTGCAGATGGTCCAGAACAAGCGTGGTGGTCACCCGATCCACCACCACGACGGCGGCCGCTATGGCGAAGGCCAGCACCCGCGGCCCGGTCAGCGCCGCGACAGCCCCCCGCTCTTGCAGGCGACGCAGAGACGGGCATAGGGCAGCGCCCGCAGGCGCGGCTTGGGGATCGGCTGGAAGCACCGCTCGCAGTACCCGTAGGTCTTGTCACCGATGCGCCGCAACGCGTCGTCGATCTCCTCGACGGCCAGGGTCGCCTGACCCGAGAGGGCGAGGTTGCGCTCCCGGTCGACGGTCACGGTGCCACCCTCGCCGGACTCCTCGTCGAACTGCACGTCGCCCGGCTCACGCTCCAGCGCGAGTGAATCCGCCTCGGCGCGCAGCGACGTCGCCTGCTCCTGGTAGATCGCCCGGTCGGCCTGCAACAGCTCGCGCACCTCGTCGAGGAACTTTGCATCCTTGGCGTAGGGTCCGGTCTTCGGACGCACCGGGGGGGCCGGCTTGGGCTTGGGCGTGAAGCTGGTACGCGCCGGCGCCGGCGCCGGCGCGGCCGCGGACGCAGGACTCGCCTTCTTGGCAACGGTCTTGGCCGCCGACTTCTTCGTGGGGGCCGCCGGGGCCTTCTTCGCGGGCGCCGGCTTCTTGGCGGCCGGGCCGGTCTTGCGGGGAGCGGGTGCCGCCTTCTTGGCCGGCGCCGACTTCTTGGCGGCCGCCGAGGCAACCTTCTTCGGGGCGGCGGTTGCCGTCTTCTTCGCCGGGCTTGCGGACTTCTTCGTTGCGGTGGCTGCCTTCTTCACTACTGGGACTGCCTTCTTCTTGGTGAGAGCGGGACGCTTTGTAGCGCTTGCAGCAACCTTGGCGGAGGAGGATTTGTTCCCGGACCGTGCGGTGGTGTTGCCCGCCGCTCGCGACGCAGGCACCCTCTTGACCTGGGTGGCCTTGCTCGCTGGGGTCATCGTTCCCTCCTTCGGACCACGAGACGTGACCGGGTTCCCTGACGACGACCTCGCCCGGGGAGCGGGTGACGATACCGGAACGCGACGACAGGGGCAACATCGCCATTACCCCCACGGTGGAAGTGTCAGAGCGAGCGCGGCGCTCCCGACACGGCAGCACCCGGGGTGCTCTCGAGGTTCAACGTCGGCTGACCGTCGTCGGCCTCGGCGGACTCGGCGGACTCGGCCGGAGTCTCCCCCGCCCCCCCGCCGGGCTTGCCGCCCACGGCGGTCTTGGGCTTCACACCCATGAGCGAATTGGCGGGCTGCACGTTCTCGTCCACCCACTTGAGGATCTCGGACAGGGCGCTCCTGAGGCGGTTGCGCTCCGACTCGAGATGGCGGGCCATGCTCTCGACGTCGGCGGCCAAGTCGGTGCGCGTGGCTTCCAGTCGCGTGACCTCCTCGCGCAGCTTCTGTTGCGACTCCACTTGGAGCTGCGCCGCGGTCGCCTCGGCGGTCGCGATGGCCGCCCGCGCCGTCTCCTCCGCCTGGGCGATGAGTGCCGCCGCCTCGGCCTCGCTCTCCCTCTTCGTCTGGTCCACGAACTTTTGCGCCAGCAGGAGCGTGCGCTGCAGCGTCTCGTCGGACAGGGCCGCGGCATCCGCGGCGGCCGCGGCGGCACCCTCGTCCCTCTCTGCCGCCGCCGGGGCTTCGCGCTTGTCGCGCTCGAGCTGCGCGATCCGCTCGCTCGCCTGCCGCAGCCGGTCGTTCAGCTGCCGGACGTGCTCTTGGAGACCCTCCGCTTCCTGGGCCGCCTTGTCGAGGTATTCATCGACTTCGTCGACGTTGTAGCCCTTCAGACCGAGGCGGAACTCCACGGTGCGAAGCGTGTCGAGGATGGAGGCGGGAGCTTGCGAATTGTCCATGGAGGCCGAGTCTAACCCTCCCTTCCTGGAGTTCCACGAATGGAGCCGGACACGCCGGTCGACGGATTCAGACCCGGTCGAGGACCGGAATCACCACGAAGATCAGGACGAGGGTGACCACCAGGAAGGACACGTCCAGCATCCCGATGGGCGGGATGATCTTGCGCACCGGGCGCAGCAGGGGCTCGGTCGCCCGGTACAAGAAGTACTGGATCCGGGCCCAACTCGAGCCCGGCTCGATCCGGAACCAGCTCATGAGGGCGTACGGCAGCATGATCAGCAGCACGTAGAGCCACACCAACCGCGCCAACCAGTGGAAGAGCGTCGTCACTGACAGGCGAGAGTAGTTGCTTCAGTCGCGGCCGAAGCCGCGCTCCACCAGACGCTGCCGCTCCTCGTCGGAGACCTTCACGTTGGTGGGAGCCAACAGGAACACCTGGTCCGCCACCTTTTCCATCTCGCCGCTCAGGGCGTAGGTCACCCCGCTGCAGAAGTCGATCATCCGGCGCTGCAGGTCCCGTTCGGCCATCTGGAGGTTCACGATGACGGGCCGGTTGTCCTTGAGACGGTCCGCGATGTCCTTGGCGTCGCCGAACCGCGACGGGGCGACCACGTGGACCCGGGCCGAAGACGGCGTCGCCGCCGCCGGATTGATGGACGGGTCGACCGGCACGGCACGCACGGCCGTCGGGCGGGGCGCAGGGTTGCTCGGGGCTGGCCTCGGCTGCTGGCTGGGCACCGCCGACTCCCGGGGGATCGTGCGGACCCGGCTCATCCCGCCGCTGAACTCCTCCGCCTGCTCATAGTCCTGGCTGCGGGGCTCGACCCGCGTGGCCGCCGAGAACCCGCGTGGTGCCCGGTCCTCCAGGTCGTCGTACTCGTCGTACTCGTCGTCGAGCAGGCCGAGATACACCATGGTCTTCTTCATGAACGAGGGTGACATGCCTTCTCCTGTCGGAAGACAGCGTAGTGCCTGCTCGGCAACCCGGGCGGGCCCTGGCGGCGGGAGATCGGGGCACCCCCGGTGCGGTCGTGCTCCCCCGGGCCGACGTCGGGGCTCCGCCCGAGGGCCCGCGGCCCACCTGATCTCAGGCCGGAGTCAGGCGCGGCGGCCTTTCCCCGAACAACGCCCGGCCCACTCGCACCATCGTGGTGCCCGCCGCCACCGCGGCCTCGAGGTCGTCGCTCATACCCATGGAACGCTCCTCCAGGCCCAGGTCGTCGGCCAACTGGCGGACCAAGCCGAAGGCCGCCTCCGCCGCCTCCGTGCCCGGGGCCGCCACCGTCATGAGCCCCTCCACATGGAGGCCGAGCTCGCGCAGGCGCCCCACCAGCCCTGCCACCTCGGCCGGCGGGCACCCGTTGCGGCCAGGCCGGCCGGTGGTGTCCACCTGGACCAGCACCCGGGCCCCCGGGGCGAAACGGGCGACCCGCTCCCCCTCGGCCACCCGGGCGATGCTCTGCCACAGCCCGACGATGGGTGCGAGCACCGGCACCTTGTTGCGCTGCACGGCGCCGAGGAAGTGCCAGGTCGGCTCCTCGTCCGGGTGAGGTTCGGCCTCGGACCCCACACCGGGCCCGGCCTCGGGCCCCCACGCGGCCGCCTTCGCCACGAGCTCGGCCGCGTAGTTCTCCCCCAGGTCGTGCAGCCCGGCCGCCAGGGCCGCCCGCACGGCCTCCGGCCCGAAGCCCTTGGTGACGGCCACCACCCGGATGCGGGAGGGATCCCCGCCGGCGCGCTCCAGGCGCTGCCGTACGGCGACGAGCCTCTGCGCGACCTCGTCGCTAGCGGAGGAAGGAGGGGACGTCGAAATCGTCGTCACCCAGGTCGAGCTCCTCCTCGGAGCCCGTGGCGTCGGCGAAGATGTCGACCGGCTCGGGGGTGGCGAAGATCGTCGACGCCAGGTCGGCGGACTTCGAGGCCGGGGAGCCGTCCTCCCAACGTTCGAACCCGGCGGCGATGACCGTCACCCGGACCTCGTCGCCCATGTTGTCGTCGATCACGGCGCCGAAGATGATGTTGGCGTCGGGATGGGCGACGGCATGGATGATCTCCGCCGCCTCGTTCACCTCGAAGAGGCCGAGGTCGGAGCCGCCGGCGATGTTCAGCACCATGCCGCGGGCCCCCTCGATCGACGCCTCGAGCAGTGGCGACGTGATGGCGGCCCTCGCCGCGTTGGCCGCCCGGCCCTCGCCGATGGAGGACCCGATGCCCATGATGGCCGTCCCCGCGTTCGTCATGACCATCTTCACGTCGGCGAAGTCGGTGTTGATCAGGCCGGGCACCGTGATGAGGTCGGTGATGCCACGCACGCCCTGCAGCAGGACCTCGTCGGCCATCTTGAAGGCGTTGACCATGCTCGTCTTGTCGTTGGACACGGTGAGCAGGCGATCGTTCGGGATCACGATGAGGGTGTCCACCTTCTCCTTGAGGACCTGGATCCCCTTCTCCGCCTGCATGGCACGGCGACGCCCCTCGAAGGTGAAGGGCCGGGTCACGACACCGATGGTCAGTGCGCCCAGCCCCTTGGCGATCTCGGCCACGACCGGCGCGGCCCCGGTGCCCGTGCCGCCGCCCTTGCCCGCCGTGATGAAGACCATGTCGGCGCCCTGAAGCGCCTCCTCGATCTCGGGCCGGTGCTCCTCGGCCGCCAGGCGGCCGACCTCGGGATCGCTCCCGGCGCCCAGGCCGCGGGTCAGCTGGCGCCCGATGTCGAGCTTCAGGTCGGCGTCGCTCATGAGAAGTGCCTGGGCGTCGGTGTTGGCAGCGATGAACTCCACGTTGCGCAGGCCCGAGTCGATCATCCGGTTGACGGCGTTGACGCCACCGCCGCCGACCCCGACCACCTTGATCACTGCCAGGTAGTTGCCCTGGGAAGGCACGGTCGTCATGAACTCCCTCGTCTTCGGGTCGATCGCCGACCAGTCACTCGATGATACGGTCCGCCGGCCGTCACCGGGGACGTGCGAGCAGCGACCGATCCCTGAACCTTTGGGGAAGGTTGATGTTCACAGTACGGCAACGTGGCCCCACCATACGGGTGGTGTTCAGGCTGGTCAAGCATCCTACGTCACCCCGATGTCACGGTCGGGGCGTCCGGGACGCTCACGTCGATGACATCCCCGTTGTGCAAGGTCGCCCCCGCCAGAATCGACGACACGTCCTCGTACTTGGCCGTCAGCTGGGCCGTCGAGCCGATGTCCACCGCAATCGGGGTCGTCATGGCCAGCTGCACCCAGCCCGCCCGTTCGACGCTGACGGCCGTGACCTGCGCGGCGAAGGCCGCCGGCAGCGTGGAGGCGACCCGCAGCGCGGGCTCGTCCTTGGCCGAGAGCTCGCTGCCCGGGGCCCCCGGGGGCTCCGGCACCGAGAGGAGCAACAGGCTGGGTGGGCGGGTGGCCGAGACGCCGAGGACGCGTCCGTCGGCGCTCAGCGACACCCACCGTCCGCCGGCGTCGCTGACCACGAAGCGCGGGACCTCCTCGGTGATCGCGATGTGCACGCCGTCGGGCCACGAGACGTGCACCGCCGCCGAGCGCACCCAGGGCAGCCGCTCCAGACGGGCCGCCGCCGCGCCCGCGTTCACGTCGAGCAGCGGCGGCTGGCTCGCCAGTCCCGCCTGCGCCTCCACCTGCGCCGCGGTCTCGTGCACATTGCCGGTCACCGTCACCGAGCGGGCGGAGAACAGCGGCGAATGGAGCAGGAACCATCCGCCGACGATGAGCGCCGTGCCCCCGAGGCCGATGGCGAGCACGCGGAGGCGCCGCTGGCCCAGGTCCCTGGTGACGGCGACGCGGCGCGCCGAGATCCGGGGGTCCATACGGCTGGCGCCCTTTGATCCGCTTCTGCCCGCCCCGCTGCGGTGGCGGCCTCGACGCCGGTCGCTGCTCCCCTTCCGGGGCTTCGCCTCACCCGGCGTCATCGCTGTCTCCCCGCACCGCACCAGTCTCTCCGCCGCCGAAGCCGAGAAGGCGGACCTCCGTGCGCAGTGTCACCCCGCACCGATCGGCCACGACCCGACGCACGTGCTCCATCAACGCGTGGACGTCGTCGGCGCGACCGCCCCTGTCGGCCTGAATGAAATTGGCGTGTTTCTCGGACACGTGCGCGGTGCCGATGCGCATCCCCTTCAAGCCGGCCGACTCGATCAGCCGCCCCGCCGAGTCGGCCTCCGGATTCGTGAAGACGGATCCCGCGTTGGAACCTCCGGGCTGATGCTCGCGCCGCCATCGCACGATGGCGGCCACCGCCTCCTGTTCCGCCTCCACCGATCCCGGCGTGACCCCGATGTCCGCCGCCACCACCACCTGCGTGGCCGTCACCGACGAGGTCCGGTAGGCATAGGCCAGGCGCGCCACGTCGTCGGTGCCCCCCGCGTCGCTCAGCAGGTCGACCCACGTGTAGCGCAGCAGGCACGACGCCATGTCCGAGCCGTGCCCTCCCGCATTCATGCGCACGGCCCCACCGACCGATCCGGGCACGCCGACGGCCCACGACAACCCCGACCAACCTTCGTCGGCGACGCGTCGGGCCAGGACCGGCAGGGCCAGTGCCGCACCGGCCCGCACGAATGCGCCGGGCCCACCGTCCGCCCGACGGGCGTCCGGCAGCTGCAGGCCGGCGAAGCCGTGGCCGAGATGTAGCACGATCCCGTCGAAGCCCGCGTCCGACACCAGCAGATTGGAGCCCCGGCCGATGACGAAGATCGCGACCGCACCACCGGCGGCGAACCGTCGCAGGGCGTCACGGACGGTCTCGAGGTCGGCCGGTTCCTCGACCTCGACGAAGAGCCCGGCCGGGCCGCCCACGCCGTACGTGGTCAACGGGCCCAACGGCCTCATCAGCGTCGTCCGGTCGCCCAGCTCGTCCGCCAGGGCTCGCAGCTCGGCACTCGGGGTCACCACGGCGCTGACCCGAGCAGGTCATCGGGCAGGGCCGTGAGGTCCCCGGCGCCCAAGGTGAGGCAGAGGTCGCCCGGACGGAGCAGCGCGCCGACGGCCTGGCGCAGCTCCTCCCAACCCGGCGCGTAGGTGACGGGCAACCTCGGGTCCTGCGTCCGGACGGCGTCGGCGACCAGGCGCCCCGAGACACCAGGCACAGGCTGCTCGCCGGCGCTGTAGACGTCGGTGACGACCAGCACGTCGGCGTCGGCGAAGGCCGTCCCGAATTCCGTCGCCAGTGCCGCCGTGCGCGAGAACCGGTGCGGCTGGAACACCGCCACGATGCGGGGCCATCCGCCGGACCTCGCCGTGGCCAGGGCGGCGCGCACCTCGGTCGGGAGGTGGGCGTAGTCGTCGACGAAGGTCACCCCGCCCGATTCGCCGCGGAATTCGAAGCGCCGGGTCACACCGGCGAAGCGCGCCAGGGCGGCCTGTGCCGCCGCGAACGGCGCGCCCACCGCCAATGCGGCTGCGGTGGCCACCGCCGCGTTGCGCGCGTTGTGCAATCCGGGGGCGCCGATGCGCAGGAGGCCGAGCGCCCCCTCGGGTCCGCGCAGGCTGAAGGAGACGGAGCTGCGTTGGAGCTCGAGGTCGCCGATGGTGTACGACGACCCCGCGGCGGACCCGACCGTGATCGCGCCGTGGGCGCGGCCGAGGGCCGCCGCCTCGGGGTCGTCCGAGCACACCACTGCGCCCCCGCTCGCGGCGGCGAGGAACGACGAGAAGGCCTCGCGCAACGACTCGAACGTGCCGTAGTAGTCGAGATGGTCGGGCTCGACGTTCGTCACCACGGCCAGGTCGGGACGCAGGGCCTGGAACGTGCCGTAGCTCTCGTCCGCCTCGACGACCAGCCACTCACCGGAGTCCCACACGGCATTGGTGCCGATCTCGTTGACGTCGGCGCCGATGACGAACGACGGCCGGAGACCCGCTTCGACCAGTATGAGCGAGAGCATGGACGCGGTCGTCGTCTTCCCGTGGGTCCCGGCCACGGCGAGGCAGCTCCGCGTGGCACAGATGGCGGCCAGCATCTCGGAGCGCGGCACGACGCGGATCCCTTGGGCCCGCGCCTCGACCAGCTCCGGATTCTCGGGCGGCACCGCAGGCGAGTAGGTGATCGCATCGGCGCCGGCGACGTGCTCGCGTCGGTGCCCCACCGCTACCGAAATGCCATGGGAGCGGAGCCGCTGCGCCACCGGCGAGTCCTTCAGGTCCGAGCCCGAGACGGTGTGACCCATGGCCCGCAGCACCAGAGCGATGGCGCTCATGCCGGCGCCGCCGATGCCGACGACGTGGACGCGCCGGGGTACCCGGAGGTCCAACGGCACGGCGCCCCCGCGCGCTGCGTCAGCGGGCATGGGCGTCGACCAGCTCGGCGACGCGGGTCGCCGCGTCGAGATGCGCATGGCCGCGGGCGGCCTCGCTCATGGCGCGCAGTCGCGCCGGGTCGGAGAGGAGCGCGGTGAGCTCCTCGGCCAGCCGGCGACCGTCGCACTCCGGATCCGGCACGTGCACGGCGACCCCCAGCGCGACGAGGGCCTCGGCGTTGCGCGTCTGGTGATCGCGGGGGGCACCGGGCAGCGGGACCAGAATCGCCGGCACCCCCGACACGAGCAACTCGGCCACCGTCATGGCTCCTGCCCTCGAGATGCACACGTCGGCCGCGCTGTAGAGCGTGGCCATGTGGTCCTCGAAGGGCACGACGCGATACCGCAGCCCTCCGGCCCTCTCAGGCGCGTCGCCGGGGCCGGCGGCGAAGGCTTCGTAGTCGCGTCGCCCGGTGACGTGGTAGACGGTGCGGCCCTCGCACCCCGCCCACAGTCCCGCCAACTCCGCCACCGCCTGGTTGATCCGGCGGGCACCGAGGGAGCCGCCGACGGCGGCCACCGTCTGGTGGTCGCCCGGGAGCCCGAGCACGTCCCTGCTGCGGGCCCGCCCCCCGGGCGTCCTGTCCAGGGTGGACAGCTCGGGGCGGACGGGCGTGCCGGTCACGTGCGCACGCGGCAGGTCCGTGCCGGCGAACGCCACGGCGTTGGCCGCGGCGAAGCGGCCCAGCAAGCCGTTGACCGCTCCGGGAACAGCGTCCGTGTTCATGGACACGAGGGGCACTCTCGTGAGGACCGCCGCCAGGCCGGCCGGGAAGCTCGCGTAGCCCCCGACGATCACGACGACCCGGGGCCGGCGGGCGGCGAAGGAACCGATGGCGCGTACGCACGCCCAGAGCAGCCCGAGAACCGCCCCGGCATTGGACCACCACGCAGCGGGCCGCACGCTGCGGCGGAGCCCCCGCCCCGACAGCAGCGTGTAGGGGAACTCGAGGGACGGCCACGTGGCGGCCTCCTGCCCGCGGCGCGAGCCGAAGAGCTCGATCGTCTCCGGTGCATGGCCGCGCTGGACGAGCGCCCGTGCGATCTGCAACGAAGGGACGATGTGGCCACCCGTCCCGCCGCCCGCGATCACCGTGCCGCGCCGGGCGCTCACCGACCTCGGGCGGCCGTCGCCGGTCGGCGGGCCGCCGCCGGGCGGGTCACGGGGGCCGGGCGAGGGGTTGCGGTCGCACCCCGGTGGCCGCCCCGTGGCGGCCGGGCGATCCGCAACGCGCCGGCAGTCTCGCCCTGCCGGGCCACGTTGACCAGCATGCCGGCGGCCGCCATGGTGATCACGAGGGACGAGCCGCCGAAGGAGATGAACGGGAGCGGGATCCCGGTGACGGGCAGCACGCCGACAACCGCTCCCACGTTGATCAGGGTTTCCGAGCCGACCCAGGCCACCAGCCCGACGGCGAGCAGGGCACCGAAGCGGTCCGGCGACTGGGTCGCCGCCCGAATGCCGAGCCACATGAAGCCGAAGAGGAGCGCCAGCACGAGCAGGGCCCCGGCGATGCCCAGCTCTTCGCCGATGACCGAGAAGATGAAGTCGGTGTGCGCGTTGGGCAGGTAGCCCCACTGCGCCTGTCCGCCCCCGAGGCCCATGCCGAAGAGGTGCCCCGAACCGAGCCCGATGAGCGACTGGAGCACCTGGTACCCCGAGCTCGAGCCGTGCGCGGACGGGTCCATGAAGGACAGGAGCCGGGCCCGGCGGTACGGAGAGGCCACGGCCACGATCAGGGCGAGGCCCGCCAGGGCGGCCACCACCTTCATGACCGGCCCGAGCCGTACACCCGACACGAACAGCAGGACGAGGGCGAGGCACCCGAGGACCATCGCGGTCCCCATGTCGGGTTGGGCCAGTATCAAGACGCAGGCGAAGCCGGTGACCAGAATGAGGGGCCCGATGATGCGCCGGTCCGTGGCGTCCTCGTCGAGGCGGCGGGTGATGAAGTCCGCGGCGAACACGGCCAGGGCCAGCTTCATCAGCTCCGACGGCTGCAGCCGGAACTGCCCGAAGCCGACCCAACGGCTCGATCCCATCGCATGCACCCCGAGGCCGGGTACCAGCACCACGAAGAGGAGCCCGATGGTCACGAGGAGAAGCAGCGGGCTGAACCGCCGCAGCTTGCGGTAGTCGACCCGCACGGCCAATCCCAACGCCGCCACACCGATCGCCATCCACATGGCCTCCCTGATCAGGATCGCCCAAGGGGTGCCGTACGTCGCGATGGAGATCACCGAGGAGGCGGTGCCGACCATCACCAGGCCGATGACGCACAACAGCCCCACGTCGACGAGAAGCAGGGTGGAGACCGGGAGGTGCCGCCCGCCGATGCGGAGGCCGGCAACCGTGTCGCTGCGTGCGGGCGTCACCGCCCCTCCCCCTGGACGCGGACGCGCCTCTCTGCCCGGTCCGACACCCGATGCACCGGACAAGTCTCCCGCACGGGGCGGCCGAAGTGGCGGAGGGTCACGTGAACTTCGCCACCGTGAGGAAGTCGCCGTAGAAGATGCCGAGCCCCAACGCGCAGAAGAGGCCGCCGAGGATCCAGAAGCGCACGATCACCGTCGTCTCGGGCCAGCCGCCGAGTTCGAAGTGGTGGTGGATCGGCGCCATCCGGAAGATCCGCCGGTGGAACACGCGGAAGCTGATGACCTGCAGGATGACCGACAGCGTCTCCATGACGAAGAGGCCGCCGATCACGAGCAGGAGGAGGTCGAGGTTCAGCAACAGGCACAACGCCGCCAGGCCGGCGCCGATGGCCAGCGAGCCCGTATCGCCCATGATGATCTTGGCCGGCGCCGCGTTCCACCACAGGAATCCGATGCAGGCCCCGGCCAACGCGACCGCGACCAGGGCGAGGTCGATCGCCGACGCGGGGAGCACGTGGTAGATGCCGACGTGGCGGAAGATCCAGTAGCCCATGATCGACAGCACCGCGAAGCAGAACGTGCCCGACCCGGCGGCCAATCCGTCGACGCCGTCGGTGATGTTGACCGCGTTGGAGAAGCCCACCATGACGAACACGGCGAAGATCACCCATCCGACCTGGCCGAGGTTGATGCCGATCACGTCGGACCGAGTGAAGGAGAGCGCCGTCGAGGTATGCGCCCACCGCACCGCGAGCACGGCGAACGCGAGCGTGCAGACCAGCTGCGCCGCGAACTTCCCGCGCTTGTTGAGCCCGAGGCTCCTCCGGTTGTGCACCTTGATGTAATCGTCGACGTAGCCGATGAGCCCGAAGGCCACCACTGCGCCGATCGCCAGGTACCCCGTGCGCGAGAAGCGGATCTCGGTGCCGATGTGGCCGATCGCGTAGCCCGCCACGACCGAGCCCACGATGGCGATGCCGCCCATGGTCGGCGTGCCCGCCTTGACGCTGTGGGTGGCCGGACCGTCCTCCCTGATGTGCTGGCCGAGCTGGCGGCTGCGGAAGTAGCGGATGAGGAAGGGCGTCGAGAGGATGGCGATCCACAGCGCGATGCTTCCCGAGACGAGCAACCCGAGCACGTGCCGTCAGCCCTCCCGGCGTCGGGTCCGGGAGCCACCTGGTGCGGCCGGCGCCGCGGCCGGTGCCGCGCCGGGCACCCACGTGCCCGGGTCCGACCCGAAGGTGGCCACCAGCGCCTGGCGAGCCTCGACCGCGTCGTCGAAGGGCAGTCGCTTCCCGGCGATCTCCTGGTACGTCTCGTGTCCTTTTCCGGCGATGACGACCACGTCACCGGGACCGGCAGCCCGGAGGGCACCCCTGATCGCCGCCCGACGGTCCGGCTCGACGACCACGTGAGGATTGCCGCGGCCACCGGGGATCCCGCCGAGGATCTCCTCGATGATGTCGTCCGGTTCCTCGTCCCGCGGGTTGTCCGACGTCACGAACGCCAGGTCGCTCATGTGCTCGGCGACGGCGCCCATCACGGGGCGTTTGGCCCGGTCCCGGTTTCCTCCGCACCCGAAGACGCTGAGCACTCGCGCACCGGGCACCAGGGCGCGGGCCTCGCGGAGCACGACCTCCAACCCTGCCGGGGTGTGCGCGTAGTCGACCAGCACCGTGAAGGGAGGACGGCCCGCGGTCGCCCGACCAGGGCCGGCCGACGCCCGACCCTGGTCCGCCGGCGCGGCGATCACCTGGAGCCTCCCTGGCACCGCCGTGACGTGCGCCAGGCCACGCCCGATCTCCTCGGGTCCGAGTTCGGCCTCAGCGAGGGCGAGCGCCGCTTCGGCCGCGAGCAGGGTGTTGTCGACGTTGACCGCACCGGTCAGCGGCGTGGTGATGCGCTGGCCGCGCCAGGTGAACTCGGTGTGGCCCGGGCGGAGCACGATGTCGGTGGCGTCGCTGTGGTGGACCGCGATCGTCGGGATCCGGGAGCGTTCCAGCAGGCGCCGGCCCCAGGGGTCGTCGGCGTACACCACGCCGCGCAACGTGTGGCGCGAGGTGAACAACCTCGCCTTCGCCTCGAAGTACTCCTCCATCGTGCCGTGGTAGTCGAGGTGGTCGTGACTCAGGTTGGTGAAGACGGCCACGTCGAAGTGGATGCCCTCCACCCGTGACTGCACGAGTGCGTGGCTCGACACCTCCATGGCGACCGCGTGATGGGCGCCGTCGGACTTCTGCCGGTCGCGCACACCGGCCAGGACCCGCTGGACCTCCGTCGCCTCCGGCGTCGTCCGGGCGCCCGAGAGGGTCCCCATCACGTTGGTGGGTCGGCCGGTGGCGCTGAGGAGATCGCCCAGCAGCTGTGTCACGGTCGTCTTCCCGTTGGTGCCCGTGACCCCGACCATCAGCAATTCGCGGGCCGGGTGCCCGTAGAAGGCGGAGGCCAGCCGGGCCATGGCCGGGCGCATCGTCCCCGGCGCGACCCGGGTCTGCACCACCTGGCGATCGAGCAGCTCGGGGATGAAGTGCTCGCACACGAGCCCGACCGCGCCGCGCTCCAACGCCTCGCCGGCGTGGGTGTGCCCGTCGCTGACCAGCCCCGGGACGCAGCAGAACAGGTCGCCGGGCACGACGCGCCGGCTGTCGTGGGTGATGCCGCCCACGGCCACCGCCGAGGGATCTCCCACCGACTCGAGCACCTCGACGTCGTCGAAGAGAAGGTTCATCGGCACGGTTCGCATGGTCGACCGGACAGCGTTGCATGCCTCGGACACCCCTGCGTCACGCCCGCAACTGGGGTGTAGAGGTGGTTCACGTGATGTCCTGGGCCTGACTGCTCGCGGACGGGGAGTTCGTACCCGGCGTGGTGGGGCCGGTCTGGGCGCCGGGCGTGGTGGGGATGTCGTAGCGGTGCAGTGCGTAGCTCATGATCTGCGAGAACACCGGGGCGGCCACGGTACCGCCGAAGATGGGCGTGGGCCGATCGAGGACCACGATCATGGAGAGCGTCGGGTTGACGGCCGGGGCGAACCCGACGAAGGACGCCATGTAGGCGCCCGTCACGTAGGAGTCGTGCCCCTGCGTGGGGATCTGGGCCGTCCCGGTCTTCCCGGCCACGGTGTAACCGGGCACGGCGGCGCTCGTACCCGTCCCGGTGTTCACGACTTGCTGGAGCATGGTCGTCAGCTCCGAGTCGACCGACGGCGAAATCACCTGATGGGTGGCCGATGGACTGGTCTGGGTCAGGGCGCCCGTCGGGCTGACCGTCGCCTGCACGAGCTTCGGAGCCACGAAGATGCCGCCGTTGGCCACGGCGTTGTACGCGTCGAGCACCTGCAGCGCGCTGACGGCGTCCACCTGACCGATCGGCAACGAGACGTAGTCAGTGGGCTCCCACTGCGCGGCGGTGGCCAGCAATCCGGGCGACTCCCCGGGGAAGTCGATCCCCGTGGGCTGCCCGAAGCCCAGCGCCTTCACTTGGGTGAGCAGCCGCTGCTCTCCGACGCCCTGCGCGATCTCGGATGTGCCGATGTTGGAGGACTGCGCCAGGATCTGGGTGGCGGACAGCGTCTCGGTCGGGTGCGGCTCGGCGTCGTGGAAGGTCGATCCGTCGAGACTTATCTGGTCCGGGACGGAGAAGGTGGTGTTGGGGTTGATGAGGCCTTCCTGCAGTGCGGCGGAGAAGGTGACCAGCTTGAAGACCGAACCGGGCTCGTAGAGCTGCGTGACGGCGAGGTTGCTGGGCGCTTCGTCGACGGCGTCGTGCGGCCCGATCGCCACGACCCCGTTGGGCGACGACGCCGGCGGCGTGGTGGTCGGCGCGGCGCCGAGCGGAGTCGGGTGGGTGGCGACGAGGTTGGCCATCGAGAGGATCTGGCCGGTCTTGACGTCCATCACGACCGCAGTGCCGCTGACGGCGTCCGACGTCTCGATCGCCTTGGCGAGCGATTGCTCCGACTCGTACTGGAGCTGCGTGTCGAGCGTGAGCTCCACGCCGGTGCCCGGAGTCGTCGCCACCTGGTTCGTCGCCGGGGACTGCGGCAGCGCCACACCCGCCGGCGACTCCATGATCGTCTCCTTGCCGGCCGTGCCCGCGAGCTGCTGGTTGTCCCCGTATTCCAGGCCGGCGGCCCCCTTGCCGGACGCATTGGTGAACCCGATGACCGGTGACGCGACGTCCCCGTTCGGCACGACCCGCTTGGAGTCGGCGATGAGCGTGACCCCCGGAATGGCGTCCGCCGCGATCTTCTGGCCGGTCGTCTGGGAGAGCTGGCGGGCCAGCACCACGTAGCCCGAGTGCTCGTGCAACTGCGAGGCCAGCGTGGTGGCGGGCACGTGCAGCAGAGGCGAGAGGGCGAGCGCCGTCTGGACGGGATGCGCCACCTGGAAGTCGTCGGCCACGACGTCATCGGTCGGCACCGACATTGCCAGCGGCGATCCGTTACGCGCGTAGATCCCGCCTCGCAGCGAGGGCAGCGAGACGGTGATCGCGGACTCCCCCCGCGCCGCTTGCTCGTACGCACCGGCATCGAGGACCTGGACGTCGATCAGTCTCGCGACGATGAGGATCATGGCGACGAGCAGGACGAGCCGCACGAGCCGGACCCGGCGCTGGAAGGTCCCGCCGGCCCAGGCCGCCCTGGGCCGGAGCGGCAGACGCGCCACCTTGGCGGGCGGCGTGTGCGGGCGGCGCCGCGGGCCTGGGCCTGGGCCTGGGCCTGGGCCTGGGCGCGGGCCTGGGCGCGGGCCTGGGCGTGGGCGTGGGCGCGTCGGTGTCGTCGCCGGCGTCGAGGTCACGGTGCGAGTGGGTGCGGTGCCGCCGCGCGGGTGGCGGGCCGGCCGTGCCGGTCGGGCCTGCCGTGACGTGCTGGCCGACGACCGCGTCGGGCGGGCCGTGGGCTCCTGGGGCCGTTTCTGCGGCCGTCGAGGACCGGCCTTCTCCGCCGGCGCCTTCGCCCTGCGACCGGAACCGGCGCGCGCGGGGGGAGGCTGCTGCCGCGTCGTGATGCTCATGGCGTCGAAGTCGCGGTCGTCGCCGGCGCCGGCGCCGGCGCCGGCGTGACGTTCGGGGTCGGGAGGGGCACGGACAGCGAGACATAGGGAAGGTCCACCACGGCAGGCCGCACCATCTGTTGCTGCCCCACTGCGGCGCCGACGATCCGGGACGGGGTCTCGAGCTCAGCGACGGCGAGCTCGGCCTGCCGGTGCGCGCTCTGCTCCAAGCTCAGCTCCTGTTGGAGGGCGGACATCTTCACTTGGCCGTTGGCGAGAAGCGCCTGCCCGACGACCACAGCCAACAGTGCGGCCACCACGATCGATGCCGACAAGATGTTCAACCGCCGCCCGCGGCTGGCGGGCGTCCGCGCCGTTCGGACGCCCGATCGGGTGCGGCCGGGAACGAGCCGGAGCGGAGCACGTCGGGCATCCGGCGCCGCGGTGCGTGTCCCCGCGCCCCGGCCCCTGCGCCACCCCGGGCCCGGCACGTTGGCATGCCGGCGGGCGGGCGCCGCTGTCGCAGCCGCAGTCGAGGGAGCCATCAGCCCTCCTCCGTTCGGACGATGGCACGGAGCCGCGCGCTCTCCGCCCGAGGGTTGGCGGCAATTTCGGCGTCGGTGGCCTTGCGGGCACCTCGGAAGACGAGCCGATGCCGGGCCACGGCGCCACACACACAAGGCAGACCCGGCGGGCAGACGCACCCACCGGATGCCGCGTCGGCGAACACCTGCTTCGTCAACCGGTCTTCGCCCGAGTGGTAGCTGATGACGGCGCAGACGCCCCCGACGGCCAACTGCGAAAGGGCGGGGGGAAGGGCCATGGCAAGTTGCCCCAGCTCATCGTTGACCTCGATCCGCAGGGCCTGGAACACCCGGCGGGCCGGGTGGCCCTTGCGGCGGGCCGCGGCCGGCACCGCCGAGGCGACGACCTCGGCCAGTTCCCTCGTGGAGGTCAGAGGCCGGGCCTTCACGACCGCCCGGGCGATGCGCCCGGACAGCCGACCCTCTCCGTTCTGGCGGAAGAGCGCTGCCAGCGCGTCCTCGGGCAGGCCGTTCACGAGCTCGGCCGCCGTGACCCCCGTGGTCGGGTCCATCCGCATGTCGAGCGGGCCGTCCTCGCGGAAGGAGAAGCCCCGCGCCGCCTGGTCGAGCTGCGGAGAGCTCACCCCCAAATCGAAGAGGGCCCCCGAGAGGGGTGCCACACCGGAGGCCGACACCACCTCTTCCAACGCCGAGAACGGGGACCGGATCAGCGTGACCCGGTCCCCGAACGAAACCAACCGCCGACGCGCTGCCGCCAGCGCCTGCGCATCGCGGTCGAGCCCGACCACGCGCAGGTCGGGATACGCCCGCAGCAATGCCTCCGAGTGACCGCCGCCACCCACCGTCGCGTCGACCACCACGCCCGAGGGCACGGTGGCAAACAGCGAGACCACCTCGTCGCGCAGCACGGGGATGTGTTCGAACGAGTGGGCCATCTGCAGCCCCTCGGCCGGTGGGTCGAGAGGGAGGTGGAGATCCGGACGACCTGCTGGGAAGCGGGTGGAGTGGTCTTCCAGCACGCCGGTCGAGGAGCTGCACATGGTCCAGTGCGTTCCGTCTGTCGTATTTCTGAGGATTGTCCTTTCTGTCGTGGCTGTCTCTGTCGTGGGTGTCGGAGACGTGCCGTTCGTCGTCTGTGTCGCCGCCCCGGTGCGTCCCCCTAGTCCTCGTCGCCCTCGAGGAGCCAGCTCTCCTCGGGCAGCACGCGTTCCGCCCAGGCCGCGGGGTTCCACAGCTCGACCCGGTCGATGGCACCGTGCACGAGCACCTCGGCATCCAGCCCGGCGAACGAGCGCAGGTGCGCCGGGATCGGCATGCGTCCCTGCCGATCGATTTCGACCTCGGCCGAATTGGACGCCCAGATCCTCGCCCTGTTGCGATCCGCTCGCCCCGAGTCCGCTCGGGCCTGCATCGACTCCATCTGCCGCTCGAACTCCCCGGGTGTCCAGAGCGCGAGACACCCCTCCGAGTTCTGGGTGAGATAGCCGCCGCGCTCGAACTGGCCGCGGAATTTCGCCGGCAGGATCACCCTGCCCTTCGTATCGAGCGAGTGCTCGTACCTCCCGACGAAACCTGCCACTGGCTGTATCTCCCACGACGCTCCCTGACCTGCGTCCTCTGACGCCCCCTTACACCACTCCGCTCCACTTTACGCCCTTTTCCTCCACTACACAACCACCAAGTGCCCCCGGCAACCCACACGCAACTTCTTTCGCGCCACGGCAGGCGCGCAGGGACGCGTCGAGAGGCGGGGGCAGAGCCACCGAGCACGTGCGCAGGCCGGCGCGGCCGTCGTGGGCTCCGTCAGGACTTCGCCCGGACCCACCCCCGACCCACCTGCACCCCCACCCCCGGGGACGGGCGACGCCGGCCCCGGCTACGCCGCCGGCGCCCCGAACTCCGCGAACGAGTCGAGCAGGTCCTCGCGCAGGTCACCCAGCTCGACAGCAGCCGGCTGCAGCTCGCCCACCCCCGTCGCGACGGCCTTCAGACCGACTGCGAGCTCGGCGCGCGGCGCCGCGTCCAGCCGCAAGAGCTCGAGCAGCGGCGCCGGATCCCAACGCCGGTATGCGCACGACGAGAAGAGAGCCCCCTCGCGGGCCCGCCACTGCGAGAGACCGACCACCTTGCGTCCGGCGTGGAACACCTCGCCCGGCCCCCGGCCGGCGAAGCAGACGAGATCGCCGTGCACAGCCGGCACGGAGCGGCCGGTGTGGACCTCGAACCCGCCGGTCCCCCGGCGCATGAGGGAGCCCGCCCACCATGCCCCGGCCCACTCAGCGGCCGCGGCGACGTCGTCCACCCACAGGGGGTCGCCCCGCGGGATCCAGGCGTCGACCCAGAGCTGGCCGCCGGGCTCCAGGTAGACAGCCCCTCCCCCCGCGCCGCCGGGCCAGCTCCACGGATCGCCGGCGCAGCTCGATTGATGCGACCAGCTCCGCCGGTTGCGTGCTGCCCAACACCAGAGTGGGCTGCGAGACCTCGCGGACGACGGCCAGCCGGCGCGGCTCGGATCGGAATTGCTCGACGTCGAAGAGCGACTGGGAGGGCGGCAACCTCAGGAGGCGGCAGCCAGGTAGGGCTCCCACAACGGGTCCACTTCCGACAGGTGCCGGAGCCGCCACAGATGCCCATCGGGAGGAGCGGGCTTCACCCGCAACGTCCAGCCCAGTTCGGAGAGCAGCTGATCAGCCTTGACCAAGTTGTCTCGCTTGCAGGCCGCCACGACGTTGGACCAGTCGTGCGTGCCGCCTCTGCTGCGCGGGATGACGTGGTCGATGGTGTCGGCCGGCTGGGAGCAGTAGACACACAGCCCGCCGTCCCGACGCAGGACCGACCGCCGCGTCACCGGAGGCGTGCGGGCCCAGCGCGGGATCCGCACCATGTGGGACAGCCTGACGATCGAGGGCACGTCGACCTCGAGCCTCGCCGAGTGAAAGACCTTGCAATCATCTCGGATGGCAACCGCCTCCGCGCGACCGGCAAGCATGAGAACGACGGCACGGCGATCCGAGACGAGGGCGAGCGGCTCGTAGGTCGCGTTGAGGAGGAGCACCCGCTCCATACGCCAAAGAGGCTATCCGCGGCGGGGCCGTGACCTCTGACACCACCGCAGGTAGGCGACGACGTCGGAAGGAGTCAGCGCACCGGAGTCGCCCTCCCCGCCGTACGCGGTGGTGAGCCGGAAGCGCCAGTAGTCCTCCCCGGGTAGTGGGACGAACGGGCCACGGCGCCACCAGCCGCGACGCGCCATCCGGTGCATGGCCCCGATGGAAGCCCACCACAGGCCGGGGCGGGGCACCACGGCCCGGGCCACCACGGCGACGACGTGACCCCACCGGTTCCCTCCCCCGTCAGCCGGGGGGGCCGCCAGACCGCTGCCTTCCCCGGTCACGTCCCCGGTCACGTCCCCGGTCACGTCCCCACTCCCGCCCCACACAGTCCGACCCGGGCAGCCCCGATCAGCGGCCCGCGGTCTCCCAACCCGCCCGGCACGATCCGCGCCCCTCGCGCGAAGTCCAACCGGCAGAGCCGGTCCATCTCTCCCTGGGCGGCGCGGAAGAAGGGAGCGCCGAACCCGAGCGCCACCGAACCGCTGACCACCGCCAGCGGGAGGTCGAGGAGGTTCACGACGGACGCGATGGCCCGACCGACCAGCCTTCCCGCCCGCTCCACCATCGCGGCGTCGGCCAGTCGCGCCGGCCGCCCCGTGATGGCGGCCAACGCGGTGCCCGATGCCTCCGCTTCGAGGCAACCGTGCGCGCCACAGTGGCACTTCCTCCCGCCGGGAACCACGATCACGTGGCCGACGTGGCCCGCGTTGCCCAGCCGACCGCCGAGCAGGCGCCCGTCGAGCACGATGCCGCCGCCGACGCCGGTCGACACGACCATGGCGATGTAGTCGGCACAGCCCTCGGCCGCACCGACCCAGCCCTCGCCGAGCGCCAACGCCTTGGCGTCGTTGTCGACGTAGGTCGGCAGCCCGGTGAGCTCGGCCAAACGCGCTCGCAACGGAAACGACCGCCACGCCTCGATGTTGAGGGGCGAGACCTCGTCGCCACCCGGGCTCATCGGGCCGCCGCATCCGGCCCCGCAGACGACCAGCCGGTCGCCGGCACCCGCCGCCGTGGTGACCTGCTGCACGAGCGAGGCCACGTCACCCCACAAGAGCTCAGCGGGATCTCCGGGACCGGCGCCGCTGCCGTCCCCTGCACCGCCCTGCGACTCGGGCCCGGAGGAGGCCCGGCGGGTCGGCAGCATCGCCCGTTCGACCAGGGATCCCTCCAGCGACACGAGCCCCGCGGCGAGCTTGGTGCCACCGATGTCCACGGCCACTGCGAGGTCGGTCACAAGAGCCCGAGATTTGATGAGGTCCGGCCGCCGACTCAGCGGGGCCGAGGTCCCGCCGAGGGCCGGGAGCTGTTCAGTCCTCGCGCCGGTGGAAGCGGGTGCGGAACCAGTCGCGGGCCTCGCTCATCGCGCCCTCGATCCCGTTCGACGCGCCCGCCGACTTCGATTGCTCGCCGTCCTTGCCCCGCGTCAGGTCGTGCCAGCCGGCCCGGCCCATGCGCCGCAGGTTCCGCTCGAACCAGACGGCCGACGCGAACATGATGACGACGCCGATCAGTCCGGCGATGAGCGACTGGCTGTAGAACGCGACGAGGATCACGACGCCGAGGACGAACGTCACGGCGGCCCATTTGCAGTAACGGCCGGCGTGCCGGTAGACGGTCTCCGACCGGACCCGCTCCGCGAACTCGGGGTCCTGGCGCACCAGGGACTCCTCGAGCTCTGCCAGAATTCGTTGTTCGTGGTCGGAAAGCGGCACTACCACCTGCCCCCTGGGATCTCCACATCCATCTGCGTCCCATGTTTGCACGCCCGGACGGCGCGGACAACGAGAATGTGCCCCTTCACTCCGACCTGAGCGCCAGTCTCCACCACTGCTCAGCTTAGAACCCCACCGGGGGTATCGGAACGCGGTCACGGAGTTGTAACGGCCCGACGCAGGTCCAGCTCACGGAAGCGGGCCGCTCAGTCGGACCGGCGGGACCCCTCGCGGGCCGGCCCGGCTATCGCTTGGGCTCCTTGGGCTCCTTGGGCTTCCTGCGCATGAGCAGCACGGCGATCAGCGCCCCGAGCAGTCCCGAGATCACGATGACGAGGATCAGGGGCGCCTGGCGGTTGAAGACCCAGAAGTCGATCCTGACCCGCCGCAGGTTGGCCAGGGCGAACCAGGCCAGCAGGATGACCGCGACCGCCACCCCGACCAGGGTGGCCTGGTGCCGGCGATCGACCGGCTTGCCGCCGTCGTCGCCGGTGTGGAGGGGATCCGAGTGCACCGGAGGCTTCGCCACGTGGCCATTCTGCCCCGTGCCGCTCCCGGCGGCGCGGCAGTACCCGGCGAGCCGCCGCCAGCTGCTATGAGAGTGGTTCCGAAAGGAGCAGCCATGAGCACGAGCGAGATCTTCACGGGCGCCCGCACCATGTGGGAGCTGGTCGAGCACCGGGCCGCCGCGTCGCCCGACCATCCGATGCTCATCGCCGCCGACGGCGAGACGGTCACCTTCGGCCAGTTCCGGGATCGCTCCGAGAGGGTCGCCGCTTCGCTGCAGGGCATGGGGGTCACGACCGGAACGGTCGTCTCGTGGCAGCTCCCCACCCGCATCGACACCGTCGTGCTCTCCATCGCGCTGTCCCGCCTGGGCGCCGTCCAGAACCCCATCATCCACCTGTACCGCGAGCGCGAAGTCGGGTTCGCGCTCCGCCAGACCGGCGCCTCTCTGTTCGTGATCCCCGGCACCTGGCGCGACACCGACTTCGCGGCCATCGCCGAGCGTGCCCTCGAAGGGGCCCCGTCGCGGCCGGCCATCCTCACCGTCGACGGCGGCCTCCCGGAGGCCGACCCCGCCGTGCTGCCCCCACCGCCCCCGGGGACGGCCCCGGACGAGGCGCCGATCCGCTGGATCTACTACACGTCGGGTTCCACGGCCGACCCCAAGGGCGTGCAGCACACCGACCTGACGCTGATGGCCGGGGGCTGGGGCCTGGCCCGCGCGCTCGACATGGGTCCCCACGACGTCGGCTCCATGGCCTTCCCGTTCGCGCACATCGCGGGTCCGGACTACCTCGTGACGATGCTCGAGTTCGGGTTCCCCGCCGTTCTGGTCGAGGCCTTCTCGGCGCCCGACGTCCTGCCGATCTTCCGGAGGCACGGGGTGACCATGGTCGGTGGGAGCACCGCGTTCTACGTCGCGTACCTCGCGGAGCAGCGCAAGAACCCCGGGGACCCCATCCTGCCGGCGCTGCGGCTCATGTCCGGCGGGGGCGCCGCCAAGCCGCCCGAGATCCACTACGAGGTGCGCGACGAAATCGGCGGTCGCGGGGTGGTCCACGGCTACGGCATGACCGAGGTGCCGATGATCTCCAACGGCTCGCCCCACGACACGGACGAACAGCTGGCGAACACCGACGGCAAGCCGGTGGAGGGCGCGGACGTCCGCATCGTGACGTTGGACGGCCGCGTGGCCGGACCGGACGAAGAGGGCGAGGTGCGGGTCAAGGGGCCGATGGTCTTCCACGGCTACACCGATCCCGCGCTCACGGCAGAGGCCTTCGACGAAGACGGCTATTTCCGGACCGGTGACCTGGGCCGGCTGCGCGCCGACGGACATCTGACCCTGACCGGACGGCTGAAGGACGTCATCGTCCGCAAGGGGGAGAACATCAGCGCCAAGGAGATCGAGGACCTGCTCTACACGCACCCCAAGGTAATGGAGGTGGCGGTCGTCGGCCTGCCCGACCCCGAGCGCGGCGAGCGCGTCTGCGCCGTGGTGCAGCTCACCGAGGAGGCCGGTGGGCTCCAGCTCGCCGAGGTCGTCGCGTTCTGCCGCGAGGCGGGTCTGATGACCCAGAAGATCCCCGAGCAGCTCGAGATCCGGACGGAGTGGCCTCGGGCGGGCACCGGCAAGATCGTCAAGAAGTCCCTGCGCGACGAGTACGCGCCGGCGTGACCACGCCGCGACCGGGCCGCGGAGGCGGCGTCATCGCCCCACCGGGACCCATCGGAGAACGGCCGTACCGCATCGTGTTCGTGTGCACCGGGAACATCTGCCGCTCCCCCATGGCCGAGGTGATCACGCGGTCGCTCGCCGCCTCGACCCGGCTCGGCGACGGCACCGCGCTCATGGACCACCTCGACGTGCGGAGTGCGGGCACAGGGCCCTGGCACGAGGGCGAGCCCATGCACCCGCTGGCCGCCGCGACACTGGCCCGGGACGGGTACCCCCGGCACCGGCACGTCGCCCACCAGTTCATGACGTCGCGACTTGGGAGGATCGACCTCTTGGTGGCCCTCGATCGCCGCCATCAGCAGACCTTGCGCGGCCTGGGGGCCGACCCGGAGCGCCTCGTCCTGTTGCGAGCATTCGATGACGGCTCGGGCGCGGCAGCCGACGTGCCCGACCCCTACTACGGCGACCACGCCGTCTTCGACGAGTGCCGCGACATGATCGCCGCGGGCTGCTCGGGCCTGGTGGCCTCGCTCGCCGCCCACTGGGACACGCTCTGGGCCGCCTAGCTCCGCGCGCCGGCTGCGCGAACTAGCTGGTCAGCACGCCTCCCGCTCCGGGCGGTCCCGCCCGGGTGTGCCATAGTGCCGGCGTGGTCTCACGCAGGGTCATGCGGCGCCGGCGCCAATTCGCGGTCGGGGGGGCGCTCGTGCTCGTCCTCCTGGTCTATTTCGCCTTCTTCTCGGGTGGTTCGGGCAAGACGCCACCGGCGGCACCTCCGCCGGAGCATCACGCCACCGCGGTCGCCCAGCACTTTCCGACGCACTCGCCGCTCAACCCGGACTGGAAGGGGAACGGCCACACGGTGACGCTCGCGTTCGGCGGTGACGTGCACTTTGCCGGTGTCGTCGGCGAGAGCCTCGCCAAGAACCCCACGACGGCGCTCGGCACGACCATCCCACAGCTCTTCTCGGGCGCCCAGTTGAGCATGGTGAATCTCGAGACCGCAGTCACCGACGGCACGTGTCCCGAGCCTCAGTCCAAGCAGTACATCTTCGACGCTCCCGCATCGGCCATCACCGCGCTGAAGAGCGCCGACGTCTCGCTGGCCACTGAGGCCAACGACCATGGCGTGGACTGCGGTCCGCAGGGTCTGTCCCAGAACCTGACCATTGCCGGACAGGACAGCTACCCCATCATCGGGATCGGCAGCGACGCCGCGCAGGCCTTCACTCCCTACCGGATCACGCTCGACGGGCAGCGCATCGCGATCATTGCCGCAACGCAGGTCATCGCCGACAACCTCGTGAGCACGTGGACGGCCACAGCCACCCAACCGGGTGTAGCCTCCGCCATCGACCCCACCGAGCTGGTGCGCGAGGTCCAACAGGTGCGCCGGACCGCCGACACCGTGATCGTCTACGTCCACTGGGGAACCGAGACCCAGGCGTGCCCGAACCCCCAGCAGGAGCCACTGGCCCAGCAGCTGGTCAAAGCGGGAGCCGACATCGTCGTCGGCTCGAACGCGCACGTCCTGCTCGGCGGCGGCTACCTGGGCAGTGCGTATGTGGACTATGGCCTCGGAAACTTCGCCTTCTACGACGACACCGCACCCGAGACCGACAGCGGCGCGCTCGTCATCAGTGCCGAGGGCCGGCACATCACGGACGTGGTGTGGCGCCCTGCCACCATCTTGGCCGGCCTGCCGCAGCCGCTCACCGGGGCACCGGCCGCCACGGCGCTCCAGAGCTGGAACGCGTCGCGCGGATGCACGAACCTGGCGGCGACACCCACCGCCAGCTTGACGACGATGAAGGGTGAGACCGCGCCCTTCGTGGCCCCGCCCACGACATCGACCACCACGACGACCGCCGCCACCGGGTCAACCGGCAGCGACAGCACGGCGACAACGACCACGACCACGACGCCGTCGACCGGCGGGACGGGCACGGGCACGGGCACGGGCTTCGTCCACGTCGACGACGTCGGCCCCCGCGACGACCTCGACCGTCCCGGCCTCGACGACCACCTCGCCGACCGACAACGCCGGATAGGGACCGACCGCCCACCCGGGAGCGTCAGCGGAAGGAGTCGAACGTGGGTGCGCCGTCCTCCGGCGCCACTCGGGCGGCCCGGGCCGTGAAGCTGACGGCGTGGTACCAGCCGCACAGCATGAGAAGGTCGAGCAGTTGGGCGTCGCCGAACTCGCCCCGCAGCCGGCTCCACAACGAGTCGCTCACGTCCGCCGACTCATGGAGCTCGTCCACCAGGCGGATCAGGAGCCGGTCGCGCGGCTCCGTCCAGCACGGGTCGCCGGGGCCACCAACGGTCAGGGAGGCCACCTGGGCCCGGTCGAAGCCGGCCCGTTCCGCGAAGAAGGCCACGTGGACGCCCCATTCGTACTCGCACCCACACCGGGCACACGTGCGGTCGATCACGATCTCCCGCTCACGGAGCCCGACCGACAACGACCGGCTCAACTCATGGCGTCCCCATGGCTGCATGGCCGCGGCCATGGCCGGGTTCCGCACGAAGGTCCGGAACAACGCGATCGGCGGCACACCCGCCGGCATCATGGACCGGAGCTGCTCCTCGACGGCGGGCTCGTACGGTGCCTCGAGCGGTGCGATGCGTGGAACCTGGGCCTCTGCTCGTGCCCCCATGCCTGCTCACCTCCATCCCTCTGCGTTCCTGAATCAGAAACATTTCGACGAGCGGGTACCTTAGCCAGATGTTTCGGATTCAGAACCAGCCCGGCCGGCGGGTGCGGTGAGATGAACCCGCCTCCCCCCGGCCCGGCCGTCCCGTCCGTGGGTCGGTGACGGGGCGTCCGCTCATGGCCGCGCTCGACCTGCTCGGCCGCCGCTGGGCGCTGCGCATCCTGTGGGAGCTGCGGGACGGGGCCCTGGGCGCCCGTGCCCTGCGTGCCCGGTGCGACGAGATGTCCTCGAGCGTGCTCTACGAGAGGCTCGCCGAGCTGCGCACGGCTGGGCTGGTCAGTCAGGAAGACGGTGCGGAGTACGAGCTGACCGCGCTCGGTCGTCAGCTCGGCGACGCCATCGCCCCCCTGCAACGATGGGCCGAGCGATGGTCGGCGGCGCAGCGCCGGCCCTCCTGAGCGCGGCGTCGGCGGCGGCATCGAACGACATCAGGGCAGGTCGATCTTCGACCAGGTGTGGGGCTTCTCCTCGAAGGCCTCCTCACCCGGCATCCGCCGGTAGCGGAAGCGGATCTCCTCCAGGTCGTTGGGCTCGCTCACCGTGTCCTCGGCCAGCCGCAGGACCATGTCGGCCTGGCGGCGGAGCACCAGGCGCTGCTCCACCGACACGGTGTCGAGCATGACGGAGCCCAGCGAATCGATGAGCCGGATGAGCACCGCGGGCATGCCACGCGCCGCCTGCCGGATCTTGTCGAAGGCTCGGTTGACCATCCGGGCGTACGACGGGTCGAATTCGATGAGGCGGACGTGGCCGCCGGCGTCGCGGTACACGCCCTCGTCCAGCACCCGGCCCGACACGCGGCCCAGCCCCGCGGCGAGCCAGTCGATGCACGTGAGCGCGGTGAAGGTGTCGTTCACGGCCGCCGACAGGGCCCGGATCGCGATCTCGACCAGCTGGTCGATGGCGAAGACGGGGTCCTGCACGAGCGTGCGGTGGGGGCCGGTCACGTGCGCCTTGGACAGGGCCCGCGCGACCTCGGGCGCGGCGCCCCTGGGCCAGACCATCGCCAGCGGGCGCCCGGTGCCGAGGAAGTGGCCCGGCCGGTGCTCCAGGCGAATCACGGAGTCGGTGCGCGTCGCGATCGCGATCAACTGGGAGTAGCCCACGTACTGGATGTAACCGCCGACCTGCGACGGCACCACGGCGCCGCGCTCCTCAATCAGCGTGAGCAGCTCGGCCACCGACTTGCCGGCGTGGAGTCTCGTCGCCGGCTCGGCCACGCCGTCACCCACCTCTTCGGGGAACTCCGAATCGATCGACTCCATGAGATCGTCGGCGATCCCCGCGATCACCTCGGGTAGCTGAATGGACTTCGCGATGTGGTGGATGAAGTAGATGAGGACGCCGAGGTCGACCAGCAGGAGGGCCTCGGCAACCGACGTGGACAGATGGGGCACGAAGCTGCTGCTGATGCTGCTGATGGAGCCGAGTGCGAGGACCGAGTAGACGAACGTCCCGACGAACACACCCAGCGTGACCTGGTTGCCGATGTCCCGGACGAAGTTCCGCATCATGCGGGGGCCGAACTGCTGCGACGCCAGCGTCAAGGCAAGGATCGTGATGGAGAACACCACGCCGATCACCGTGATGACGGCGGCCGCGATGGCGATGAGGACCTGGCGCTCGGCGTCGGCGGTCCCGGTCCGGATCCAGTCCGGAAGGATGATCTGATGGTGGTACGCGGCCAGGTCGATCTCGAACGTCACGACGAACAGCAGCGCCGACACCACGACCAGGACGCTCGGAACGACCCACAAGGTCGTTCGCAGCTCTTCCCAGCGCCAGCTCGGGAGTTGTCGCCGGTCTTTGCCGATACGCGCCGGTTCCGGCGACACCAGCTGGTCGATGTCGGTCATGGGGGGTTCACTCGCCGCCGACCAGTCTTCCCGGCACACCGCTCAAGAGCGACCACAGACTAACCGGGCCGCTGCCGGTCACGCCCCGAGCACCCGCGCGGCCTTGGGTTCCGGCGAGGGCGGTCACGACGGGAAGAAGCGAGGCAGATGCGCGCGGTTGGCGCCCAAGAGCGCGTCCGCCAACTCGGCCGCCAGCGGGTACTGACCGACCAGAGGGTTGGCCAGGAGTGCGCGCACGACGTCGTCGCGGCTTCCCGAGCAGGCGGCCCTGACGGCGAGCCGCTCGTACGCCTTGGCGTGCTGGACCAGCCCGAGCATCTCGGGCGACAGCTCCCGCTGGGGCAGGGGGTGGGCCCCGGTCGAGTCGACGATCGCGGTCGTCTCCACGACGGCATCGTCGGGCAGCTCGGGCACCGCTCCGTCGTTGCGCATGTCGACGACCTGCATGTCACCCGTGCCCGCATGGAGCGAGGCCATGAGGCGCACCGCGGCCAACGAGTAGTAGGCACCGCCCCGGTACGACAACGCGGCCGGCTTCGAGACGAGCGCAAGATCGCGGTATTCCTCGAGCAGGGCGGCCTCCAGCTCCGCCACCACGTCGGCCCGCGATCGGTAGCCGGGCGCCGCTTGCTGCGCGACCTCGGCGTCGTGCCCGTAGTAGTAGTGGACGTAGTACGAGGGAAGTGCGTGCTGCATGCGGAGCACCTCTACCGGCACGCCGCTCTCGAGCTCGACCTCGGGACCGAACCGCTCGAACAGTTCATCGAGGTGATCGTCGCTGCTGGCGTCGTTCCAGTCCTCGGCGCTCGCCGTGCCCCCCGTGCGGGCCGACCGTATCCATGTCAGATGGTTCAGCCCGACGTGCTCGACCGCGATGTCGTCGGGGTTGACGCCGAGATAGTGGCCGATGCGCCTCTGGGCCCAGATGGCGACGTTGCACAGGCCGACGGCGCGGTGACCCTCGTCGAGCAGCGCCTGGGTGACGATCCCGACCGGATTCGTGAAGTCGACCAGCCACGCGCCCGGGTTGGCCCGGGTTGCCATCTCCTCGGCCAGGCCCAGGACGACCGGCACCGTGCGCAGCGCCTTCGCCAGCCCGCCGGCGCCGACCGTCTCCTGGCCCAGGCACCCGTAGCCGACCGGGAGCGTCTCGTCGACGTGGCGCGCCCCCTGGCCGCCGATCCGCAGCTGGACGACGACGAAGTCGGCACCCTCCAGCGCATCGTGCGGATCCGCCGTGGTCCAGAAGGTGCCTCCCCAACCCCGCGCCCGCAGGATGCGCTCGGAGAGACCCCCGACGACGTCGCGGCGGACGTCATTCGGGTCGAGAAGGACGAGGTCGTCGACGACGATGCGGTCCTCCAGATCGCACAGACCGTCGACCAGTTCGGGGGTGTACGTGCTCCCACCGCCCACCACGGCCACCTTTGTCCCCACGCAGCGCAACGTAACATCCGGGCGTGCCCGACCCGTCCGCTTCCGTGCCGGCCGTGCTGGCGTTCGACGGAGGGAGCACCAAGACGGATGCGGTCCTCGTCTCACGTGCCGGTGCGTTGCTGGGCCGAGCCAGGGTCGGCCCGAGCAATCACCAACTGGTCGGCCTCGACGGCATGCTCGACGCGCTGGGGCATGCCCTGACCGGAGTGCTGGAGGACGCGGGGCTGTCGGGACAGCCGCTCCCCCTCTGCCCCACCGGGGTGTACTGCCTGGCCGGCATCGACCTCCCGGTCGACGAGGAGAGGATCGCACCGGTCATCGAGACGAAGCAGTGGACGGCTCACGCCATCCTCCGCAACGACACGTTCGCCGTGTCGCGGGCGGGTACGACCGCCCCGTGGGGGGTCGGCGTCGTCTGCGGCACGGGGGTCAACTGCGCAGCGGTCGGGCCCGACGGGAGCACGGTCCGCTTCCCGGCTCTGGCGGAGCTGTCGGGCGACTTCGCCCCGGGTGGCGCATGGCTGGGGGTGCGTGCCCTCGGCCTGGCGCTGCGCGCCGGCGACGGTCGCGGCGAGCCGACGTCGTTGCGCGATCGGGTCCCGGCGCACCTCGGGCAGCCCGACGCCGAAGCGGTCCTCAGCGGCGTCTACACCGGCACCATTCCCTACGGGCGCCTCTTCGAGCTGGCGCGTGTCCTCCTCGAGGCGGCGAACGAGGGCGACGCGCCGGCCCGCGCCGCGGCGGACACCCTGGCCGACGAGGTGGCGGCCTTCGTCCGGGCGGCCGTCACGCGGCTCGGCCTCCAGGACGACCCCGTCGAGGTCGTGCTGGGCGGCGGCATCTTCGACACCGGCGACCGCGCGTTCCACGAACGCGTCGCCACGGGGATCCGAGCGGTGGCTCCACGTGCCGACTTGATCCGACTCGACGCCCCGCCGGTCCTGGGCGCGGCGTTGATCGGGCTCGACGCCATCGGGGCGCCGGCCGAGGCGCAGGCCGCCCTGCGCGCTGCGCTCACCTCGCCCACCGAGCCGTCCGAGCCCACCGAGCCCACCGAGCCCACCGAGCCCACCGAGCCCACCGACACCTGACGCTGACCCGCCCTGCGCCGGCGGGCTCATTCCACCGACGCCCCCGTGGTGGTGACGAGGGCCGACTTGGGCAGGGCATCGGCCACGAGGCGCTCGTCGTCGGCGAGCAGCGAATGGGCCAGGTTCTTCACCATGTCG
This sequence comes from uncultured Acidimicrobiaceae bacterium, assembly GCA_963736525.1. Classification (GTDB taxonomy): domain Bacteria; phylum Actinomycetota; class Acidimicrobiia; order Acidimicrobiales; family RAAP-2; genus Bog-473. The sequence goes on along the minus strand of CAVTPF010000013.1, from coordinate 98,464 downwards.
ATCACCTCGGGGTGCTCCTGGGGGTTCCACCCCTCGAGCAGCTCGGTGAGCCCGCTGCGTCGCGCCTCGGTCAACCGCTCGAGTGCCGCCGCTCCGCTCGTCGTCAGGTGGAACTCGCACTCGGAACCCCGCCGTCGCTCCTCGATCATGCTGGCGGACAGCAGGCCGTCGAGCCCGGGCTGGATCACGTCGGGTTCGACGTTCAGGTGGTCCGCCACCTCGGCGGTTGTGCAGGCGGGCCGGTCCGCGAGCCGGTACAGCAGCCACACCGAACGAGGCGGCAGGTCGATCCCTGCCCGTTGCGCCAGCGTGTGGTACAGCTCGGCCCGGTTCTCCCGCGCCGACAGGCGTGCGAGTGCAAGCTCTATCTCCTGCAGCGACGACCGGTGCTCCGGCATGCCGTGCACCTCGCCGAGATCGACGGTCTGCACGGACTTGCGCAGCTCCAACTCGGGAAGCAGGAAGGTCAGGAGGAAGGCGAGGAACGAGATCGGCACGGCGACGAGGAAGACGATCTGCACCGCGTGGGTCACCGCGTCGATGTACTTCTCGTAGAAGACCAGCCCGGCTGCGGTCGACTTCAGCTTGGTCAGGAGCGCCGGGTCGAGGGTCTGCGGGTTGAAGGACTTCAGCACCGACGCCGGCACCTTGGCCAAGGTCGGCGCGAACGTGCGGGTGAACACGCTGGCGTAGATGGCGCCGAACACCGCCGTGCCGAACGAACCGCCGATCATGCGGAAGAAGGTGGCGCCGCTCGTCGCGACGCCGAGATCCTGGTACGACACCGCGTTCTGCACCGCCACGACGAGGACTTGCATGATCAGCCCCAGGCCGAGACCGAAGACGAACATGTAGAGGGCGAGGAGCCAGCTGTTGATGGAGGCGTCGATGGTCGACAGCAGGTAGGCGCCCAGGGTCATCATCGCCGTGCCGACGATCGGGAAGATCTTGTAGCGACCCCACCGGGTCACGAGCCGGCCCGAGCCGATGGAGGCGCCGAGCAACCCGAGCATGAGCGGCAAGAGGCGCAGGCCCGAGGTCGTCGGGCTCACCCCCTTCACGTTCTGCAGGAACAACGGGAGGAAGGTCAGCGCGCCGAACATGGCGAAGCCCATCACGAAGCCGATGGCGCTGGCGGCGTTGAACACCGTGATCCTGAAGAGCTTGAGCGGGATCACCGGCTCGACCGCCCAGTGCTCGGCCAGGAGGAAGCCCATGGCCAGCACCACACCGAGCACGGCGGTGAGGATGCTCGGCACCGACGTCCACGCCCACGAGACACCGCCGAGGCTGGCGAAGATGATCAGTGACGTCGCCGAGCCGGCGAGCAGCAGCGAGCCCAGATAGTCGATGGTGTGGCGCACTCGGCGCAGGTGGCCCGGCAGCACGGCGCCGGTCACGAAGAGGGCGAGGATCCCGAGCGGCAGGTTGATGTAGAAGACCCAGCGCCACGACAGGTAGGTCACGCACAGTCCGCCGATCAGCGGCCCGATCACCGTGGCCACACCGAACATGGCGCCGAAGAGCCCCATGTAGCGTCCCCGCTCGCGCGGCGAGACCACGTCCCCGATGATGGTCTGCGCGCCGACCATGAGGCCGCCCCCGCCCAGGCCCTGCAGGGCGCGGAAGGCGATCAGCTCGTTCATGGTGTGGCTGAACCCCGACAGCGCGGAGCCGATCACGAAGATCACGATCGACGCCTGGAAGAAGGTCTTGCGCCCGTACTGGTCGCCCAGCTTCCCCCACAGCGGGGTCGAAACCGTCGAGGCGAGCAGGTATGCGGTCACCACCCAGGCCAGGTGCGACCCCCCGTGCAGGTCTCCCACGATGGTGGGGAGCGCCGTGGAGACGATGGTCTGGTCGAGCGCCGCAAGCAGCATGCCCAGCAGCAAGGCCCCGAGGATCCACCAGAGTCGCCGCTTGCTGATCTTCTCGACCACCGGGGACGCTGTGACGACGCTCACACCCACCTCCCCAGGTCTGCCACGATCGAATCAGAGTAGGAACGCCGTGTTCGAAATGCAACCATGTGCAGGCCACCGTCCCTTCCACCGGGACGGTGGCGGCGGGCACCCGTCCCTTGCGCACCCGCGCTACGGTCCCCGCGGCGGATGCCTGTCGCCGACACGCACACGATCGACATGAAGGAAGGCCACAGCAATGCGTACTCGCCTCACCGAGCTGCTCGGGATCGAGCATCCCGTCATGCTCGCCGGCATGGGAGGTGTCTCCTACTCCGAACTCGCGTCAGCCGTCTCGGCCGCCGGCGGGTTCGGTTGCCTCGGCGCGTCCACCATGGGCGATGAGAAGATGTCGGCGGAGATTGCCGCGGTGCGCCGGGCCACCGACAAACCCTTCGGCGTCGACCTCCTCACCGCCATGCCGGGCGGAATGACCGAGCAGGTCAAGATCATCATCGAAGGCGGTGCCTCGGCCTTCGTCGCGGGACTCGGCGTGCCCACGGAGGTGGTCGATCTGTGCCATCGCCACCGCGTGATCGTTGTCAGCATGTGCGGGAAGGTGGAGCACGCGGTGCGTGCGGTCGAGGCGGGGTGCGACCTCGTGGTGGCCCAGGGCACCGAGGCCGGGGGGCACACGGGTCAAGTCGCCACCCTCCCCCTCGTCCCGCAGGTTGTCGACGCGGTGGGCGATCGGGTGCCGGTCGTGGCGGCGGGAGGCATCTTCGACGGACGCGGCCTGGCCGCTGCGTTGGCCCTCGGCGCCGACGGCGTGTGGGTGGGCACGCGCTTCATCGCGACGCCCGAGGCGCGCGGCGTACTCGGCTACAAGGAGACGCTGCTGGCCAGCCGGGAGGACCAGACCACCGTCAGCCGCGCGTACTCCGGCAAGACCATGCGCGTCGTGCGAAATCAGTACACCGACTACTACGACGCACATCCCGACGAGCTGAAGAAGTTCCCCGAACAGCTCGGCGTCGCGTACGGCAGCGGGACCATGCACCTCGGCGGCGACTCCTTCACGGAGGGCGTCGACGTCGACAAGGAGTGCTACCCGGCGGGGCAGGGCGTGGGCGCAATCGGCGAGCTCGTGCCGGCGGGAGAGCTGGTCCGGCGCTTCGTCGCCGAAGCCGAGGCCGTCCTCGACCGCCTGGCCACCCTGCGCTGAGCGGCGGCGGCCGACGACGTCAGGGTCGGGTGCCCAGCGCCGCCATGGTCGAGCCGTGCGTCGAATCGCGGGTAGCGATCGTCACGGGAGCGAACCACGGCATCGGCGTCGCCCAGGCGCCGCTCACGGCCTCCACGTTCGACCAGGTCATGGCCGTCGACGCTCGGGCCGCGGCCCTGCTGATCACCGAATTCGCCGGCCGCCACATGGCCCGGGACGGCCACTGAGGTCGCATCATCGGCCTGACCTCCGGTGAGGGCGCCGGGTTCCCCGAGGAGGTCTCCTACGGGGCCGCCAAGGCGGCTCAGGTCGACCTCACAATGAGCGCGGCCACCGAGCTCGCCCCGTACGGCGTCACCGCCAACGTCGTGCACCCTCCCCTCACCGATACCGGGTGGATCAACCCGAAGACGGCCTCCGCGGCCCGGTCCGCCGGCCGACGCGTGGCCACCCCCCGGCAGGTGGCGGAGGTCATCGCCCACCTGGCGTCGGACGCCGCCGGCCTGATCACGGGGAACCTGATCCGCCTCCACTGACTCCCCCTGCGTCCGCCCCCGGCCCTCCACCTCCCACCCCGCCATCCTCCGCTGCACGCCGTCGCCACCGGTCGTGCCGGGGGTTCGCACCCCCACAGCCGACCTCCCCGACCGTGCTCGGGCCGCCCCCCCCACATAGGATACCTACTTGACATATCCCGATATATCATTAGTCTTCCACAAAGACGCAGACCGGATCCCCGTTCACAGGGCGAGCCGGACCGCCGAGACCGAGACAGCAGCGGACCCGAGTCCAGCGGACCACAGGCAAAGCACAGACAAAGGAGTGACCAATGGGACACGACCGTGACCACCACCACGAACAACACGATCATCCGCACGACCACGAGCACGACCGCGACCATCTGCACGACCACTTCTTCGCCGGGCGCGGCATGCGGGGTCCCCGCCGCCGCTGGGGCGGCGAGCGCGGCGGATGGGGCGGGGGGCGGCGAATGCCACGCGGCGCCATCCGGACCGCCATTTTGATCGCCCTGCGCGACGAACCGGCCCACGGGTACGAGGTCATGCGTCGGCTCGAGGAGATGAGCGGGGGCCTGTGGCGCCCGAGCCCCGGCTCGGTGTACCCGCACCTCCAGATGCTCGAGGACGAGGGCATGGTGCAGTCCTCCGAGATCGAGGGCAGCCGAACCTACGCCCTCACCGATGCGGGCCGGGCAGAGGCCCAGAAGGCCGCGCTCCCCTGGGAGGCGGCCGGAGAGGCGGACAACGAGGTCCGGACCCTGCGCGTCGGCGTCGGCCAGCTCATGAGTGCCGCCAAGCAGCTCGCGGGCGCGGGCGAGAAGAGCCAGATCGAGCGTGGCATCGCGGTCGTCCAGAAGGCTCGCAAGGAGCTGTACCAGATCCTCGCCGAGGACTGACGGCCCCGCCGGCCGGTACTGTGAACGAGCAGGCATGACCACGACCACCGCCACACCGTCGCTCGACGGCGCAGTTCCGGGCCCGGGCGCGCCGATCATCGAGACCGTGGGCCTCACGAAGACCTACCGGGGCACGGATTTCCGCGCCGTCGACGAACTGAGCCTCCGCGTGGGAACGGGCGAGGTGTTCGGGCTCCTCGGCCCCAACGGTGCCGGCAAGACCACAACGGTCGGCGTGCTCACGACGCGGGTCATGCCCACCGGAGGGCAGGCGTTCGTAGGCGCCATCGACGTCGTCCGCCACCCGACACTGGTCAAGCAGATCATCGGCGTCGTGTCCCAGCAGAACACCTTGGATCGACAGCTGACGCCGTGGGAGAACCTCTACTTCCACGGGCGCCTGTTCGGCATGGGCGCGAGGGAATGCCGCCAGACGGCGGACGAGCTCCTCGAGAGGTTCCAGCTCAACAGATTCGCCAAGGCGTCCGTGTACGCGCTCTCGGGCGGGATGGCCCAACGCCTCATGGTGGCCCGCGCCATCTTCCACCGGCCGGCCGTCCTGTTCCTCGACGAGCCCACCGCGGGCCTCGACCCACAGGGCCGTCTGGCCCTGTGGGAACTGCTGGGCGGCCTGAACGACGAGGGGCAGACGATCCTCCTCACGACGCACTACATGGAGGAGGCGGACAGGCTGTGTGATCGCGTGGCCATCATGGACCACGGCAAGATCCTCGCCCTCGACACTCCGGCCGAACTCAAGCGCAGTGTGGGGGCGGACACCATCGTGACCGTCAAGGCCTCGGGTGACGCCGAGCAGCTCGGTGAGGCCTTCCGCTCCCGCCTGGGGGGGGTCACCCGCACGCGACCCATCCCCGGCGGTGTCGAGCTGCAGATCAGCGGCACCGACCGCCTCGTGCCGCGCGTCGTCGAGGCATCCGAGTCGGCTGACATCTCGCTCGCCGACGTGTCGGTCGCCGAACCGACACTGGAGACGGTCTTCATCGGGCTGACGGGGAAGGAGCTGCGCGACTGATGACCACCGCGACCTCGGGTCCGGTCTCGGCACCCACCTTCGGCCCGGCCGGCTCTCGGCACGTCGACCTGCGGCCCACCCGCTCCGCCACCGCCGCCAGCTGGACGTCCCTGCGCGCGCTGATCCTGCGCGACCTGGTCGTCCTGTGGAAGCACAAGTTCGAATTCACCATCCGCACCCTCGTCCAGCCGTTCCTGCTGTGCTTCGTCTTCCTCTACGTCTTCCCCAAGATCGGCCAGGGCATCGGTGCCGCCAGTGGCATCCCCGGCGCGGAGTCGGCGTTCGCCACGGTGCTGGTGCCGGGCGTCGTGGGGCTGTCGATCATGTTCCAGGGGATCCAGGCCGTCGCCATGCAACTCGCACAGGAATTCGGCTTCACCTTCGAAATAGAGGACCGGGTCCAGGCACCCTGCCCCATTTGGCTCGTCGCCATGTCCAAGGTGATCTCCGGCGGCGCCCAGGGGCTGATTTCGGCGGCCATCGTGCTGCCCATCGCGTCGGTCGTCCATGCCGCCGGCGTCGAGGCCCACATCAACCTGCACTGGCTGCTCATCGTGACGCTCGTCCCCCTGTCGTGCCTTTGCATGGCCTCGCTCGGCCTGCTCTTGGGCACCTCGTTCGAGCCGCGGAACATCGGCCTGATGTTCGGGTTCATCGTGTTGCCGATCACATTCCTCGGCGGCACCTACTACCAGTGGACCAGGCTGGCACCGGTGAAGGTCGGCGCCGTCCACTGGCTCCAGATCATCGTGCTCGTCAACCCCCTCATCTACATCAACGACGGCATGCGAGCTGCCTTCACCAACGCGGCCCACATGCACCTCTACGTGATCTACCCCGCCATCGTCGCCTTCAGCGTCATCTTCCTGACCCTCGGCTTGCGGAACTTCCGGCGCCGGGTCCTGGCCTGATCGGGTCCTGGCCCGCGTCTCGGCGACGGGAACGAAGCCTGAGCGTCCAAGGAACGAGGCTCCCGGCAAGCCGATGCCCAGTCCCTTGTGCCCGTCCTTCCTGCTTTGGCCCGAAAAAATGGGAGAACGCGTCTGATTCGGGCCTCACCTGGGTAGGGTGAACCGCAGCCGTGCAGCCAGCGTGCGACCGCTCCGGGTGGGGTCGCGAAGGGACGGATCAGATGGAGATGAGCGGTCGAGGAACGCCGTCCAACCTCCTCGAGGAGTACACGCGCGTGCGGGCGACCACCGAGCGCCTGGCCTCGGTCCTCAGCGCGGAGGATCAGACGGTGCAGACCATGCCCGACGTGAGCCCGACGAAGTGGCACCGGGCCCACGTCACCTGGTTCTTCGAGACCTTCATCCTCTTGGAGTACCAGCCGGCCTACCGCGCCTTCGACGACGCCTACGGGTACGTCTTCAACTCGTACTACGAAGCGGTCGGCGCCCGCCATCCGCGGCCCGAGCGCGGGTTCCTGTCGCGGCCCGGCATCGAAGAGATCTCTCGCTATCGCCTCCACGTCGACGCCGCCATGGAGGCACTCCTCCGGGAACCGGGTCAGCCCGGACTGGCGGAGCTGATCACCTTGGGCCTCCATCATGAGCAACAGCACCAGGAGCTCTTGCTCATGGACATCAAGCACGTGCTGTCGCGGAACCCGCTGCACCCTGCATACCTGACGTCCGGTGTGGACAGCGCGGGGATCCACCCACCGAAGGCCGGGTGGATCGAGCACGCGGGCGGCCCGGTCGAGATCGGCCACCGCGGCCAGGGCTTCGGCTTCGACAACGAATTCCCGGTGCACACCGTGCATCTGACTCCCTTCGCGCTGGCCGACCGGCCGGTCACCTGCGGCGAGTGGCTCTCCTTCATGGAGCACGACGGCTACGGCCGGCCCGAGTTCTGGCTCTCCGACGGGTGGGCCGTCGTGAACGCGCAGAATTGGGAGGCACCGCTGTACTGGTCGCGCGACCCCGATCACCCCGATCGGTGGATGCAGTTCACGCTCTCGGGGCTGCGACCGGTGGACCCCGACGAGCCGGTCTGCCACGTCAGCTACTACGAGGCGGACGCCTTCGCTCATTGGACAGGCATGCGACTGCCGACCGAGTCGGAGTGGGAGACGATCGCGGCGTCACACGGCGATGGCGCCAACCTGCTCGACGACGACTTCTTCTCCCGAGCCGCGCCGCACCCGAGGCCCGCCATCTCCACCAACGGCATCTTCGGCGATACCTGGGAGTGGACGTCGAGCGCGTACTCGCCCTACCCGGGCTTCCGCGCTGCTCCCGGCGCGGTCGGCGAGTACAACGGCAAGTTCATGGTGAGCCAGTACGTGCTCCGAGGCGGGTGCTGCGCGACGCCGGCGGGCCACGTCCGACCGACGTATCGCAACTTCTTCCCGCCCGGTGCCCGCTGGGCTTTCGGCGGTGTGCGACTGGCCAGGGATCCCTGAGCCATGGCCTACACGATTGACGTACACCTCTCCCCTGAAGAGGTGCGGAGCCAGATGCGGACCGACGCGTTGCGGGGACTGCAGGGCGCCGAGAAGTCCCTTCCCCCGGTCTGGTTCTACGACGAGCGCGGCAGCCGGCTCTTCGAGGAGATCACGCAGCTGCCCGAGTACTACCCCACGAGAGCGGAGCGTGCGCTCCTGGAGGAGCACGCCGCCGCCATCGCCGAGCTGTCCAAGGCCGACACGCTCGTCGAGCTCGGTGCCGGCGCCTGTGACAAGACCCGTGTGCTGTTGACCGCGCTGCAGGATGCGGGCCACCTGTCGCGCTACGTCCCCTTCGACGTCAGCGACGAGTTCCTGCGCAGCGCCGCCACGACGTTGTCCCAGGAATACGGGGCGCTCGACGTCCACCTGGTCATCGGCGACTTCCACCACCATCTCGCCGAGATCCCGACCGGTGGTCGGCGGATGGTCGCCTTCTTGGGCGGGACGATCGGCAACCTCGACCCCGCGCAACGGGCCCGGTTCCTCTTCGACTTGAACTGCATCATGTCGAGCGACGACTCGCTGCTGCTCGGGACCGATCTGGTCAAGGACCCGAGCCGACTGGTTGCCGCCTACGACGACTCGGCCGGCGTCACGGCGGACTTCAATCGCAACGTGCTCCACGTCCTGAACGAGCGGCTGGGCGGCGACTTCGACCCCGACCTCTTCCGGCACGTCGCGCTCTGGAATGAGAGCGAGCAGTGGATCGAGATGCGGCTCCGGGCCGAAGAGGCGACGGAGGTGTCACTCTCCGGCGCCGGCATCACCGTGCGCTTCGACCGGGGCGAAGATCTCCTGACCGAGATCAGCGCCAAATTCACCCCCGAACGCATCGAGCGCGAGCTCTCCGAGGCCGGGTTCGTGGTGGAGGAGATGTGGGGCGCGGACGATGGAGAGTTCCTGCTCTCCCTCGTGCACCCGTTCTGCTGAGCCCGGACGGCCGGTGGCGGCGGCCCGTGGGTGATCGTGCGCCTCAGCCGACGTGCTCAGGCACGGCGGTGGCGATCGTCTCGGTCGGCTCCACTGCCTCGGGGGCACCGACGGATCGTCGCCGTCGCACGAGCCATCCTCCCAGCAGGACGAGCAGGGTCGCGGTTGCGCCGAGGCTCAGCACGCTCGCCAGCAGAAGGTGCGGCGGCCGGTAGCGGAACGTCACAACATCTCTCCCGGCCGGGATGCGAACCTGCTGCACCAATTCGAACGGGATGACGGAGATGCTGTGCGCCGTGCCCCCGTCGACCGAGACCGAGCCCGTCCATCCCGAGTCCCACGCCACGGCCCGGACGACCGTCGTCGGCACCGGCGCGTCCACCCGGACCTCCTCGGACTTCGTCGTGCTCGAGACAACCTGGACCGGCAGTGGCCGCCCGGCGACAGTTGCCGCGGATATGGGCACGGGTATCGCGCGCGAGGTGAATACCGCGTACCCCTGCGACAGGCCGGCCAGGCGCCACGGGCCGGGGACGAGCGCGGAGGAGAGCGCCCCCCCGAGCTCGTACGCCTCGCCGGCGACGGAGATGACCACCCGGTGGGACGGGAGGGTTCCTCCGATCACAGCGACCGACAACCCGACGGCGGGCCCCGGGGGCAGCTGGACGGTCGTGCGGCTCGACCCGGCGGGCACCGAAACGGGGCCGGCCCAGCGCGTCGAGCCGTCGGCGGACAGTGTCCCGACGCGGACGACGGTGCCCGGGCCGGCAGCCCGGGCGAGGAGCAGGGTGGCCGCCCCGGGCGTCAGCGACTCCCCGAAGAACCACGACTCGGTCCGGCCGGCGCCCAACGACGGTCGTGGCCCGGGGTAGAAGGGATAGGCCGTCTCGTTGAAGGTGGTGCCGTAGCCGCGAGGCAGGACCGGATCTGCTCCGAAGTGCTCGGACACCGGTTGGACGTCGCCGATGGACCGCGGCTCGGATTCCAGCGGGACGAGGAAGTACTCGGGGACGGACACGACCTCCTGGAGGTCCAACCGGTCCAGCGTGCCCGAGGCGAGCTGGCCGATGTCCAGGTCGTCCTGCTCGTGGGTGTGGGTGACCGATTCGTAGTTCCCGTTGACGATGGATGCGTAGCCGGAGACCGACGGCAGCTGCGGGATGATGTTCAGGTCAGGCGGGCCTTGCGGGCTGCCGGGGTAGCTCGAATAGGTCTGGGGGTCGTAGTTGACCATTCGCCCCCCCGGTGCAAGGTGCGCCGCCATCAGCTGCTCCACCGGCGTGGTGCCCGACACCAGGTCGTTCGGCGGGGTCTGCGTGAGTTGGCTCGTGACTGCTATCAGGCCGAGATCCACCGCCACGAAGGCCGCGGCCAACCGCGCCCAGGGGATTGTGCCCATCCGGGGCCGGATCCACACGATCGCGGCCGCGACGGCGCAAAAGGCCAGGGCCGTGACCGTGGCCTCGCGGACGGTTCCCGTGATGTAGACGTTCGTCGGCACACCGGCGAACACGTGGACGATGGACGCAGGTGCCGCCAGCGCCCACACGGACAGTGCCGCGACGAGACCGAAGGGCACCAGCGCCACGATCCGGTCGTAACGGACCAGGCGATCGGTCGGGCGGGGTGCTTCGGTCCGGTCGATCCAGCCCGCGAACAACACGCAGACCGCCGTGGCCACGGTGATCATGTTGCGGCTCTGCAATCGCTGATGCCCGTAGAGCGGCAGGCTGTTGAACAGGTGCTCCAGCGGCGTGTTCGAGCCGAGGGCCAGGAGGTACCCGAAGAGCCCGACGCCGTACCAGGTGAGCCGGTCACGGGCGGGAATGCGGCTCGGCCAACGAGGATGCAACAGCGTCACCAGCGCGATGAGAGGTAGCACGCCGAGATAGATGCCGACCTCGGGCAGGTTGTACTGGCTGAAGAACTGCACTTCGCCGAGGTGCTGGTAGCCACCGTCGAGGTACGGCACGAGGGCCAAGATGCTGAACGGGGTCGGGTAGCTGCCGGCGGCCGCGAGGACACCGCTCCCCCGCTGGGAATTGCGGATGGCATCGAGTCCCGGCAGCCACTGAATGGCGGCCAACGAGAGGGCCAGCGCCGCACCGACGGCGCACCGCGACAGCACCCGCCACCAACGCGCGCGGCTCACACCCGCCGACAACGCGGCAAAGGCGATCACCATCAACGCCTCGTCGAGCATCGCCTCGGGTGCACCCGCGAGGATGACCGTGGCGTAGGCGATGCCGAGCACGATGCACCAGCGCCACCGCCCGTCGCGCACGATCTGGAGGACGGCCAGCAACATCCACGGGATGGCCACGAATCCTTCCGTCATGTCCACGTGATTGACCTGGCTGAGGACAGGCCCGGCAAAGGCGAACGTGGCGGCGCCGAGGATGCAGGCCGCCGTCGACAGGGCCAGCGCCCGCAGGAAGACGTACATCCCGATGGCAATGGCCGAGAACGCGATCACCTCGGTGGCCAGCCAGGCCGCCCGGTCCGGCATGACGGCGAACAACCCCGTCAAGGGGTAGAACGCGCCCGCGTTGAAATCGGCCATCAGGGGTGTGCCACTGAAGATGTACTGGTTCCAGAAGGGCAGCTGCCCGTGGCGCAACATGGAGCCGACCAGGACGCGGAGGGGGTAATTCTGTTGCAGGTTGTCGCCGGTGATGAGGAGGTGCCCACCGAAGAGATCGGGCAGCACGAAGGCGACGGTCGGAATGGCGACCAGCACGACGTAGGGCCAGAGGGGTCCTATGTGCGCTCGTAATCGGTTCACTGGCGAGGAGCTGCCTTCCGGGGATGCCTGGACCGGCGCCCGCTCACGGCCTGCGGAGACGGCGGGCGCAGTCCGGCGAAAGCTAGTCCCTGACCCTGGGAAAACCCTCAGAAGCAAAACCCTCAGAAGCTCAGACGCAGCGCTTCGGAGAGGCGTCCGCCGTGCCGGAGGGCTCCACGGCGCGCGGGGGCGCCTCCACGTGGGTCCTCGTCGTCCGCGTGATGTCGCTCGACGTGGAGCGCCACAGCACCTTGGGCTCGAGCGCGGACCGCTCGAGGCGGCCGATGTGGGTGCGCGCGATGGACAGGAGGTCACCCAGCAGCTCGTCGCCCAACAGGAACGGCAGCAGCCCGAGATCGAGCAGTTTCGTGTGGGCCGCCCGGTAGTAGTGCTCCTCCAGTTCGACCCTGGGATCCTCCAGGTGCACGATGGAGGCCCCGCCGGCGGCGTCGGACACCTTCTGGGCCAGCTCGCCGACGGAGAATGACTCGGTGAACTGGTTGAACACGCGGAACTCGCCTGCCTGGGCCGGATTGCGGATCGCCAGCTCGATGCAGGCCAGCGTGTCCCGGATGTCGAGGAATCCTCGCGTCTGGCCGCCCTTGCCGTAGACGGTGAGCGGCTCGCCCGCCGCCGCCTGAATGACGAACCGGTTGAGCACCGTACCGAAGACGGCGTCGTAGTCGAAGCGGGTCGCCAGGTCGGGGTGCAGGGTCGTCTCTGGAGTCGACTGCCCGTAGACGACCCCCTGGTTGAGGTCGGTCGAGCGAAGGCCCCAGGCCCGACAGCAGAACGCGATGTTGTGGCTGTCGTGGACCTTGGAGAGGTGGTAGAAGCTCCCGGGTTGCTTGGGGAAGGGCAGGACGTCCTTGCGGCCACGATGGGTGATCTCGATGTAGCCCTCCTCGATGTCGATGTTGGGGGTGCCGTACTCCCCCATCGTGCCCAGCTTGACCAGATGGATCGAGGGGTCCACCTCAGCGATGGCGTAGAGCAGGTTCAACGTGCCCACCACGTTGTTGACCTGCGTGTAGACGGCGTGCTTGCGGTCCACCATGGAGTAGGGGGCGCTGCGCTGCTCTGCGAAGTGGACGATGGCATCGGGCCGGAAGCTGCCCACCATGTCGTGGACGAACTCCTCCTCGGTCAGGTCGCCGACATAGAGGTCCAGACGCCTGCCCGCGACCTCTTGCCAGCACTCGACGCGCCGATGAAGCGACGCGATCGGCACGAGGGAGTCGACCCCCATCTCGAGGTCGTAGCCCCGTCGGGCGAAGTTGTCCGCCACGGCCACCTCGTAACCGGCCCGGGAGAGGTGCAACGCGGTGGGCCAACCCAAATAGCCATCGCCCCCGAGGACCAGAACTCGCACCTGACACCATCCATTCCGTGACAGCCGGATTGCACCTACGTGACAGGCAGTTTCCCCTCCTGCGCTGGGAAAAGGCTGAGAATCTTGTTAAGGAAGCTTTCGGGTTCCCAATTTCGGCTCGACCTGTGACAGAATCACTGCAGTTTGATGAAGATTTCGGCTCCCGCGGTGGCCCGCCGCAGAAGCGCAGGTAAGGAATCCCGATGGAGCTCGTGACCCCGACCCCGAGCATGTCCTCCAGTCCCACCAGCCTCCAGCACACGGCAGCTGTCGGCGCGCCGCTGCAACCAGAGGTCCGGTTGAGCCTGGTGCGCACCGCGGTGCTCGGAGCCGTCGGTACCGCGGCGATCGTCGTCGGGGCCGTGCTCGGTGGCCAGTCGTTCGAGACGCACCTCCCAGGCGCCTGGTTCTTCGGCATGCCCGGTGGCCTCTTCGGTTCCTTCGGCACCAACCAGGCACTCCCGCCGGTCGCGTCGCTGGCGCTCGTGTTCGGCGGGCTCATCCTCCTGACCCGGATCTGGTTGGGCTTCCTCCGTCACCTGCGCCGCCACGAGGGCTTCCCGGTCAAGCGCGTCGTGCTGGTCATCACCATCTGGGCGGTGCCGCTGCTGTTGGCCCCCCCGCTCTTCAGTCGCGACGTCTACACCTACGCCGCCCAGGGCGAGATGGTCAGCCACCACATCGACCCCTACGCCTACGGTCCGAACGTTCTCGGGGCGACGCCCTTCAACCAGCTGGCCGACTCGGTCTGGTCCGGAACCGAATCACCGTACGGTCCGACCTTCCTGACCGCCGACGGCGTGCTCGACCAGGCGTCGGGGCACCAGATCCTGGCCGACCTCGTCCTGCTCAGACTGCTCGAAGTCGCCGGCATCGCGCTGATGGTGGCCGCCACGCCGACACTGGCACGCTCGCTCAAACGTGATCCCGCCCACGCCGTGCTCATCGGGGCCGGATCACCTCTGGTCCTGCTCTCGTTACTGGCGGGCGACCACAACGACGCCCTGATGGTCGGGCTCCTGGTCGCCGGGCTCGCCGTGGCCAAGCGCTTCGGCACGATTCCGGGTGTCATCGTGTGCGCGCTGGCGACAGGCGTGAAGTCCCCGGCCGCGCTCGGCGTCCTGTTCCTCGGATGGGTGTGGGCGGGCCCTGCCGCGCCGACGCGCCGCCGCATCGGCCACACCGCGGCCGCAGGCCTGATCGCGCTGGCCACCATGGAGGTGATGGCCCTGATATCGGGGACCGGGTGGGGCTGGATCCGTACCACCACCACCGCCGACGCGTCGTTCACCGGCGTGACTCCGGTGAACGTCCTCGCCCGTGGGGTCTCCATCCTCAGCCACGTGGTGCAGGTGCCCGTCTCCGTCATGGACGTGCGGCCGGTCTTCAGCGTCCTCGGGCTGTTGATCGCCGTCTATGTCGGCTACCGGCAACTGCTGCGCTCGCCGCGGGACGGCGTCGTGCGGTGCCTGGGCATCACGCTGCTGGTGCTGGCGCTGCTCGGTCCGATCGTCTGGGCGTGGTACGTCACCTGGGGGGTGGTGGTGCTGGCGCCGGCCGCAGTCGGGCGCCTCCGCACGGCCTTGATCGTGATCAGCACCTTCTGGGCCTTCGCCGGGCTGACGTCGGTCCACAACATCTACATGCGGATGATCCACACGTTCGTGCTGCCCGACCTGTTGCTGGTGGCCATGCTCCTGGCGGTCGCCATCACGCCACTCGGCCAGTTCGCCTCCACCGCGCCCGACCGGGCGCGCCTGCCCCGTCTCTCGAGGGGTCCAGGGGACGACGACGGCACACAGCGAGGTCCCACACTCGGCGGCGGCGTCCTGGCCGGTGCGGGGGCGGGCGGCGGCAGTGGTGCCTGATCCTGCCGGCGGTGCGTGACCGCCCGGCGGCCAGGCGCTCACTCCGCCAGATTGCTCGCTGAGGCCACGCGCTCGGGGCGCAATCGCACCAACAGCTCACCCGCCACACCGTTGCGCGCACCGTACTCCTCGGCTCGCTCTGCGCCCATGTAGCGCCCGCCGATGCGCGTCGCCCAACGCCGCACCTCGTCGAGGTCGTCACTGAGCTCGACCACGCCCTCGACGACCACGAAACTGAAGGGCGGCCGGTCGTCGTCCACGCACATCGAGGCCCTGGGGTCACGCAGGAGGTTCCGACCTTTGACCGTCGATTCGCCGGTGTTGAAGACCAGGGAGCCGTCGGCGTCGACCTCGTACCAGACGGGGGCGACGTGGGGCCGTCCGTCGGCCCGCACCGTCGCCAGCTTCCCCGTCCGTGCCGGCGTGGCGGTGAGGAACGCCCGCACCTCGTCCCCGGACATCGGGTGGTACGGCATCAGCCCGGCGGGCCGCCGTTGGCGTCGAGCGCACGCGTCCAACCCTCGATCATCGGTCCGAAGCTGGCCGGGTTGTAGGCGTCCTCCTCGTAGGAGAACTTCATGTCACCCGCGTAGTGCAGGACGGTGATGTTATGGGCCTGGTGAACCGAACGGTCGCCAGGGTCCCTCATGCGGTTCTCAATGCGACAGATCCACCAGCCGCGCTCCTCGTCACACACGCACCACGCGTGGGGGAACGACGTCATCGCGTTGTTGGGCCACTCCGCCATGAGCGGAGCGATCCACTCGTAGATCTCGTCGGGCCCGTGGAAGGTACCGAACGTGTGCTCGAGATACACCGCGTCGTCGGTGAACAGATCGGCCCAGTCCCGCCACTGTCCGCTGGCCGCGCAGCGGCCGGCCGTCTCGGTGTAGTGCTGGTGCGCTCGCTCGAGCTCGTCCCTCGTCCATCGCGGTGTCATGACTTCAGTATCCATTCGCTCATGGTGACACTGCGCAGGGTGCTCAGGTCGACGAATGCGTTGATCTCCTCGAGCATCGTGGTGACGTTGGCGTTCATGCGGTCGGGATCGCCGTCGGCGCAGTAGAAGAGCATCGGGTCGGTCACGTGGTCCAGGGAGGGCCACGCCTCCTCCACGATGCCCCCGAACGGTGGGGCGTCGTCGGTGATCGCCCGGAACACTGCGTTGCGGACGTAGCGGCAGCGCGGCTGGATCGCCTCGGTGATGGGCGAGATGCGGGTATGCCACCGCCTCATCCACTCATCGAAGGTCAGGTCGGGATGCTGCTGCAGGAGCGCGACGGTGAGGACCCCGGGCGAGCGCTCGCCGTCGGGCCAGTCGCGCGCAGCCGACCACTGGTTCCCTCCGTAGTCCCGGTAGAGGGACTCCACCACCGAGTAGCCGGCCAGCCGGTCCGCTGCGGCCGCGAGCACCGTCTCGAACGGCTCCCGGTAGTCGACGGCGTCGAGCCAGAGCGAGACCAGCGCGTGCAGCGGCGTCTCACCCTCGGGCGTGGGGATCGGGGCCGGGATGTCACTCGCCGGATCCCACACGTCGATGGCGAGGCGCAGCGGATGGAGGGCCACGAGCTCCTCGCGCACGGGCCCGAGGACGAGGTCCCCCACCTCCGTGCGGGTGCTGGCCTCACCCAGCCAGACGAGGTACATCAGCTTCTCCATGTCCGACCCCTCCTCACCACGTCAGCCCGAGCGCTTCGCGCATGGTGGCCTCGAATTCCGCATCGTCGAGGGTCCGCCGGAGCTGGAGCACCATGGCGGCGTCCTGACCGACCTCCACCCGCAGCGGCGTGTCCGGGTCCTCCAGGGCGTCGGCCACGGCCGTCCCCACGACCTCGGGCCCGGGCCGCCCCCCGGGACCGGTCAGCATGGCCACCGTCCCGCCCCACTGGGCATGGAGGTCGGCGTAGACCGCCGGTCCGGGGTGATCGTCGTCGTGCTTCATCCCCGGAGCGATGTAGCCCGGTTCGACAATGACCACGCGGATGCCGAAGTGCCCGAGCTCGAAGTGCAAGGTCTCCGACAGCGCCTCGAGAGCGTGCTTCGAGGCGGCGTAGGCGCCCTCCAGCGGCGTCCCGATCTTGCCCTGCACCGAGCTGACGTTCACCAGGACGCCACTGCCGCGGGCGCGCCAATTCGGGATCACGGCCTGAGCCATCCGCAGCGGGCCCAGCGCGTTGACGTCGAGGACCCGCGCGAACGCGTCGAGCGGATAGGACTCCAGCGGGCCATGACCCGTCTGGCCTGCATTGTTCACAATGGCGTCGAGGTCGCCCGCCTGCGCCACGGCGGTACGCACCGACGCGACATCGCCGACGTCGAGCGGGAGGACCTGGGCGGCCGGGAGCCCCCGCAACAAGCCGACGTCCCGCGCCGTCGCCACGACCTCGTGCCCGCGTTCGGCCAGCACCTCGACGGTAGCGCGGCCGATGGCCCGCGCCGCCCCGGTGACGAGGACCCGCATGACTCAGGAACCCGGCGACATGGAGGGGGATGCGAGGCCGACGAGCTCCTCACTGACGGCCCACAGGCGTCGTGCCGCCTCGGGATCCCGTGCCCACGGCTTGGGTTGGCGGGGCTTGCACTTGACGAAGTACTCCCCGCTGACTCCCGCCACCTCCGGGGAGGAGGCCAGGTACACCGACGTGCGGGCTCCCTGGGCCGGGGAGAGGAAGAACGGGCTGCCGATCTTGATCCCGACGCCCAGTAGTCCCTTGGTATCCCCGTCAGCCCCGTAGCCGGTGCGCACGGTCCCGGGATGGAGCGAATTGGCCGTCACCCCGCTGCCGTCCAGCCGGCGCGCGAGTTCCAGGGTGAACAAGATGTTGGCCAGCTTCGACTGCCCGTACACCCGCATGGCGCGGTAGTGCTTCTCGGACTGGAGGTCGTCGAAGGGGATGCCCTTGCGGGCCGAGGCGTGCGCCGTCGAGGCCACGTTGACGATGCGGGACGGGCCCGACGCGCGGATCCGGTCCAACAGCAGGTTGGTGAGGAGGAACGGCCCCAGGTGGTTCGTGGCGAAGGTCGCCTCGAAGCCGTCGACCGTCTCGGCCCGTTCGGTGAGCACCAGGCCGGCATTGTTGACGAGCACGTCGAGCCTGGGGGCCTGCTCGAGGATCTCGGCCGCTCCCCGACGCACGGAGGACAGATCGGCGAGATCGAAGACGACGAGTTGGACCTGGCCCGCTCCGTCCAGCCGCTGCGTGATCGCCGCGACCGCCGCCCGCCCCTTGTCGGCGTTGCGGGCGGTGACGAGCACACGGGCGCCCATGCCCGCCAGCGCAGCCGCCGTCTCCAACCCGATTCCGGAATTGCCGCCGGTGACGACGACCGTTCTTCCCTGCATGTCGGGCACCGTGCGCAGCCTCCTCGTGACGGGCAGGCGTCAGCATTTCACACACGCCCGCGTGGCCGGCCGACGCACGACGTCGGGTCACGGCGCCGGGCTCAGCGCCACGTGTCGCGAGCCTCGACCAGTCCCCTCTTCGGGTGCAGGAAGCTCCCGCTCAACGTCCGCTCGGCGCCGCGCATCAGCCATTGCGCCAGTTCCTGGGTGGCCCCGAGGGCGGCCGCCTCAGCCCCGGCGCCGCCCGCCTCCGCCAGGAGGTTCCGGGTCTGCCCCGGGTCCGCCGTCAGGTCGAAGAGCAGCGGCGGGAAGACGCTGGCCGAGGCGGCGAACTGGACGTACTTGTGCCGCGGCCCACGTGACACCGCCAGCGCACAATGGCTCATGGGGAGGCCGAACGTCCTTTCGGCCCCCTGGTACACCGGGTCCGCGAAGCTCCACTCGAAGTGCGCCGTGTCGCGCCAGTGCCCGGGGGACGGCTCGCCGCGCACGAAGGGCGCCAGCGACCATCCGTCGGCCTGTAGCGGCACGTCGACCCCCATGAACTCGCAGATCGTGGGCAGCACGTCGACGGACTCGGTCACCGCGTCGACCACGCTCCCTCGCCCCCCGTCCGCCTCCGGACGAGGGTCCACCACGACGAGAGGCACGTGATAGCTCTCGTCCCAGTAACCCAGCTTCTCGAGGAGCCAATGGTCGCCGCCCATCTCGCCGTGGTCGCTGGTGAGGACCACGAGGGTGGAGGCGGCGAGGCCACTGCGGTCGAGGTACTCGAAGAGCGGAGCCAAACCGTCGTCCACTTCGCGCTGCGCGCCGTAGTAGGTGGCGCGGGTCTGCCGGCGCTCCCACTCCTCGTGGGGCGCGCGCACCCAGGGCAGCGACAGTGCCAGCGCGTCGAGCGGGTGGAGCGCCGCCTCCTCTTCGGGCGTCGGGCAACCGGCGAACGGCCCGACCGCCTCCGCCGGGTACAGGTCGTGATAGCCGAGAGGGTTGCGCCGCGGCGGGTGGGGACGGATGAAGGAGGCGTGGACGAAGAACGGCCGGTCGCCGTTGCGCTCGAGCCACTCGACCACGGCCTGGCGCAGGAACGTCGTCTGGGAGAGCTCGGCCGGGAACCGTGCCGGGGCCCACGTCGAGCCGTGGGCGTCGGCTCCGGGGAATCCCTCCAGGGGCTCGTAGAGCTGGTGCGGGTCGGCGGGCACGTCGACGCCCTGGGCCGCGAGCCAGCGGCCCCACGCCGGGCTGCCCTGTTCCCATGGGTCCTCCACGATCGCCCGGAACCCCGGCAGGACGCCCTCGTAGCTGAACAGCCTCGGATCGCCCGAGGGCACCGTCCGGGGGTCCACCGAGGTGTCGGTGTAGCCGAAGAGCACGGGGTCGTACCCCACGCCGCGCGCCAGGAGCGCCACGTTGGTAAAGCGCGCGTCGAGCGGGGTCCCGTTGAGGACGGAGCGGTTCCGGTGTTGGTAGGTACCCGTGTAGAGGCACGCACGCGAGGGTCCGCACGGTGCGGCGTTGGCCCAGTGGTTGGTGAAGAGCACGCCCCGGCCGGCCAGCGCGTCCAGCGTGGGGGTCTCGAGCACGGGATGGCCGACGGCCGAGAGGCAGTCGCCACGCCACTGGTCGAGGGTGATGAAGAGCACGTTGCGCGCGGGCGGCATGCCGCAACTCTTGCCGATGGAGCGGGTCTCCTTCTCTGAAGAAGGGGTTCTCGAGCCCGGGCAGCCGGCCGGACGGCGCAGCGACCGGCCGCCACGGGGCTCAAGACGTGCGGACCGATGCCCCCCCGAGCCTGATCCCGAACTCGATCAGCCAGGCACCGACGCGCGGTGCCAGGGCCCGGCGCACCGATCGGCTGCCGGCGACCGGGAGGCCGGCGACCGAGCGCTCCGTCGCCCCAGGACCGCCCACGTCGTCCGCCGGCCCACGCAACGATCGCCTCGATCCCGCCGCCGTCATCAGCTCCCGGCGGTGGGCGTCTGCCAGGGACTGCACTGCCTTCGCTTGGATCATGGGCTCACTCCGATCGACCTGCTCACGCTCCCGGCCTGCGCCCCCAAGCGTTCCTCTCCTTGCACGGTAACCAAGGTTTGACAAGAAATCAAGAATATCCTAATATAGGCGAGTGCCTATGCTAACCGAGGAGTCGGCCCACCGATCCACCCGATCGGTGACGGCGGCGCCGTCGCTGGCGTGCGACCTGTCGTGGCTTCTCTCCGTGGCGGCCCGACTCTCGATGCAGGCGCGGTATCCGCAGCTGGCCGAGATGTTCAACGGCCGCGAGGACCTCGCAGAACGCGTCCGCAGCTTCTGGAGCGAAGACCCGGAAGAGACCTGCTTCACCGAGATGCAGGTCCTGGCCCACCAGGCCGGGGCCCTCGCCGAGACCGACCCCGACGCCCTGTGGCAGTCGATCGGGCGCGCCGTGGCCACCGTGCCGATGGACCTGGCGATGCCATCGGAATCCCCCGAGGAGCGGGCGATGTACCTCGACCGCATGCGACGACTGAGGGACTGCCCCGACCTCCTTCGCTCGTACCTCGAGCTCCTCGACGAGGTCTGGCGCCCCGTGGACGCGCTGTGGCAACAGGCGCTGCCGATCATGGAGGACGCGGGACGCCACGTCGTGGCGCAGTACGAGGGCGGTCGGTCACTGGAGACACTCATAACGCCGGGGTGTGACATCGTGCGGGAGCACGTGCCCCGGATCGTGGCGAGCGTCGAGACCGGGAAGCCCCTGCTGGTCGTCCCGTGCCTGTTCTTCGGATCGTGCATGTACCTCGAGTTCGAGGGCCTCGTCGTGATCGGGACCGGGGTGGGGCAGGGCGACGTCGCGGCCCGCGCCCGGACCGAGTCCGTGGCGCGGCGGCTGAAGGCCGTGGCCGATCCCACCCGGCTCGCCCTGCTGCACTCGCTGGCCACGATGCCGAGCACCGTGGGCGAGCTGGCGACGCAATTCCGGCTGGCCCAGCCCACCGTGAGCATGCACGTCAAGGTGCTCCGTCAGAGCGGGCTGGTGCGCTCAGAGCGGGAAGGCGGGCGGCTGCGGCTCCAGGCTGACCCGGCCGCCGTGGAGTCGCTGCTCGCCGAGCTCCGGCGGGCCGTCGGTGCGAGCCGTGCCGCCGGTCAGGGCGACGGCGAGAGCACGGCAGGCAGCGACCTGATGCCCGCCACCGTGGTCGAGAGCACCCGCTCGGGGGGACCCGTCACCACGTAACCGGGGAACCGCCTCAGGAGCTCCTCCACGAAGATCCTGCCCTCCAGGCGCGCCAGGCTCGCCCCGAGGCACACGTGCTCCCCGAACCCGAATGCGAGGTGCACCGGGTTGATGGGTCGCCGCACGTCGAAGCGCCCGGCGTCAGGCCCGAAGATCTTCTCGTCGCGGTTGGCGGACGCGTAGAGCATGCACACGTAGTCGCCGCGGCTGACCCGCGTGCCGGCGACCATCGTGTCCTCGGTCGCCGTGCGGCAGAAGGCATGGACCGGCGTGACCCAGCGCAGGCACTCCTCGACGCCGCCGGGCACGAGCGCGGCATCGGCCGCCAGCGCGGCGCGCTGGTCCGGATGGTCGTGCAGCGCGATGGCGCTCCCCGACAACAGCGTGCGCGTCGTCTCGTTCCCCGCCACCAGCAGCGTGAGCAGGAACATGAACAGGTCCTCTCTGGTGAGCGGGCAACCGCCGATCTCGCTCCCCACCAACAGCGACACCAGGTCGTCCCCCGGCCGCTCGCGCGTGGCCCGGATGTGCTGGACGATGAAGCCCGAGAGCTCACCGAGAGCGGCGGCTGTCTCGTCGGGCGGCAGGTCTGGTGACTCGATCGCCGCGTCGGACCATCGGCGGAAGTTCTCCCGGTCCGCCTCGTCGATCCCGAGCAGCTCCGCGATCACCGTGAGGGGGAAGGGCGCGGCGAGCTCGGTGACGAAGTCGATCTCGTGCCGGGCCTCCACGGAGTCGAGCAGGCTCGACGCGCTGTGGCGGATGGACTCCGCGAGGGCGGCCAGCGCCCGGGGCGTGAACCGCCGGTTGACGAGACCCCGGAACGCCGCGTGCTCGGGAGGGTCCATGTGCAGGATGGAGCGGGCCGACATGACCGTCCCGGCGGTGCGGATCGGGTCGTTGACCAGCGCGCCCCGTCCCGAGCAGAAGCGCGCGGGGTCCCGGCTGAGGTCCCGGATGTTCTCGTAACGCGTGACGGCCCAGAAGCCCGGGGCGCACTCGTGCACCGGGTCCTCGGCGCGCAAGCGCGCCAGCACCTGGTGGTAGTCCTCCCGGGCGAAGAATGTCGCATCCCGCGGGTCGATGCGCAAGCGCTGGTCCGCGGCCACGGTCCGAGCGTACTGTGCATCCCCGATGCGCACGGAGCACGACAGGCAGCGGAACACGCCGATGTGCGGGGCGCAGTGACCCCGGACGCCGCCCGACCAGGCACCTCACCCCACCCCGCCTCCGACGAGCATGCCCCCCTTTCGGGGCTCGACGAGTTCCTGGTCCACAACGCGCCGTTCCCCGTCCGCGTGATGTGGACGCCCGACGCCCAGGCGTACGAGCGGGTGTGGTTCACCTGCCAGGACAAGGTCGGTGAGCTCCTCGTCGTCATCGGCCTCGCCTTCTACCCGAACCTCGGCACCGCCGAGGCGTTCGCCATCGTCAACGTGCGGGGTCGCCACACCACGGTTCGGGCCCATCGCACGCTGCCCAACGACCGCATGGACATGACGCTCGGACCCTTCAGCTTCGAGGTGGTCCAACCCTTCCGCCAGTGGCGGCTCCGGCTCGACCCCGACCTCGGCGTCGACCCAACCATCGCCGGCGGCATCGGCGGCGATGGGCTCGCCATCGCCTACGACATCACCTGGCTCGATACGAAGCGACCCGTCTTCCGCCAGCTCGGCGCCGGCATGATCGTCGGCGGCCGCGCCGTGAGCCCGATCGCCGGCTACGACGGCTTCGGCCGCCAGGCGGGCTGGGTGGAGGCGCACGGCGAGCGCTTCGAGCTCGGCCCCGCCACGCACCTCGGGACGCGTGACCACCACTGGGGGACCCGGGAGGGTGTCGGTGGCCCCGGCCGCTACATGGGCATGCAGCATCCCCACAGCGGCGAATGGGTCGAGTTCGAGGACTTCGGCGTCTGGGGTGACCACGTCCTCTACAACCTCGGCGACGCACGCAAACGCAGCGCCACCCTCGCCAAGCGCGTCCACCGCATGCGCTTCGAACCCGACACCCACCTGCTGCAAAGCGGCGAGGTCGACCTCGTGTTCGCCGATGGCGCGGTCAAGACGATGGCCTTCGAGCGCCTGGGCAACCAGATCGCGTTCCTGCGCTGCGGCATGTACGGCGGCCCCAACGGTGGCACGCCCGACGGCGACCTCTGGCACGGCATGCCGGTGGCCCGGGGCGACGAGGTCGTGGTGCACACCGAGACGTTCAACACCAACGACTCCGCCGTGCGCACGCGCCTGGCCGGCCAGGACCAGCACCACTGCCGCGTCACGTGCGACGGCGAGGTCACCTACGGGCTCGTGGAGCCCTACGACACGCTGTGTTACGAGGTGGCCAAAGCCGGGGTCATGGGCTTCTCGCTCCTCGATCCCGAGACCTGAGCGCCGTGCGTCAGCCGCGCTCCACCGAGCGGGACGCCGCCTCCAGACGGGCCAGCAGGACGTCGCCCATCGGGTTGTCCCTCCGCCGCGGGTCGCCGGTGATGCGCTGGTGCCGGTCGTTGATGGCGAGCGCCCGTACCAGCGCGAAGACCTCGTGCCAGGCGAGGTCCCTCACCTCGTACCCGCTCCGGCGCTCGTAGCGCTCCAGCGCCTCGAGCGTCCCGGGGAAGCCGGGGGGGCGCTCGCCGAACAGCGCCTCCATCATGAACTCGAGACCGAAGTGCCAGCCGAGGTCCATCTCCCGCGGGCCGAGGGCGACCAGGTCCCAGTCGAGGACGGCGGTCACCCGGGCCTCGGGATCGAGGACGAGGTTGCCCAGCCTGACGTCGCCCCAGAGCAGCACCGCCTCCCGCTCGGGCGGCAGGTGACGGGCGCACCAGTCGAGCGCCTCGGCCAGTGCGGGCAACGGATCGCCCTCTGACGACCACTCGACGTAGCCCGACCAGCGATCGACCGCGTCGCGGAGGCTCGGTCCGCTCAGCTG
The DNA here is from genome assembly GCA_963736525.1 of uncultured Acidimicrobiaceae bacterium. Lineage (GTDB taxonomy): Bacteria > Actinomycetota > Acidimicrobiia > Acidimicrobiales > RAAP-2 > Bog-473. The sequence goes on along the minus strand of CAVTPF010000013.1, from coordinate 73,990 downwards.
CGCGCCGAGACCGGCGTCCTCCCAGCACACGGCGTGCACGGCCGCCACGGTGTCGATGAGCCCGTCGTGCATGACGCGCTGGCGCGCCGGTCCCGCGTCGCGCACGTAGGGGTCGAACACCGGTGCCGGCCCGGGGATGTCACCCGACACTCGGGGCATGACCAAAAAGGGCGAGCCGATCCACTCGGGATCGGCGACGGCGACGGCCGGCGCGGGCGCGGGCACCCCGGCGGCGGCCACGGCGTTCTGCACCACCGCCTGCGGTCCGAGGTCGTAGTCGGGAAAGGTCGGTTCGAGGGGCGGCAACCGCACGACGATGCCCCGATGGGTCACTTCACCGTCCACCTCCATGTCAACCAGGACGGTCTCGTTCGCCAGGCCGCCCTGCGCGTGCACGATGGAGGCCAACCGGGGCGGTGGCCGCTCGGCCGCGGACGGCCCGGGCAGGCCCGGCACCAGCTCGGGGTGGGCCGCGACCCAGCGCGCCAGCCCCTCGCGAAGCGCAGCATCGTCGCGACGTCCCCCCGTGGCCACCTATGGAAGGTAGCTTGCTCACGCCCTGGATGGTGACCCGTACCTCGCCATGTGCGACGTTTCGCCAGGTCAAGTGCGAGATCCGGATGACAGCGGATGACGATGGGTGCAGTCACTTGCGCTCCGCTCATGCCAGGAGAATGCCAAACAAGCGTCGTCCCCGAACCGACGAACTGGGCACCGCGACGTTCAATTGTCGTCGGCTAGCTTTCAGGGCAATCGACTTTCAGGGGAATCGACTTTCAGGGGAGTCGACTTTCAGGGGAATTGATCGGTGCGATGAGGAAGAAGCGGTGATCCGTCTGTAGGGAGGAAACATGGAGGCGGATAGCGCGTTGTCTAACGTGGTGACGACTTCCGCCCGCAGCGTCACCCCCACTGATCGACCGTCGGATCTAGATTCAGCCCAGCGTTCTGCGCCGCGTCAATGGTTGGGTACGGCGGTCGTCATTGCAGCGTACCTGTTGATCGGCATCGTTTCTTTCTGGCCTGTCTATCCAGGCATCTCGCAACGCCTCTTTAGTACGAGCGGGCCTGACTTCATGCAGTCAATCTGGTATCTCGGTTGGGAGACCCATGCGCTTGCTCATGGCCTCAATCCGTTCTTCAGTCACGCCATGTTCGTGCCGACCGGGGTAAATCTGGCCCAGAACGATTCAGCGCCGTTGCTCGGTTGGATCACCGCTCCCTTGGCGCCGATATGCAGCCCGGTTGTCCGAGCGAACTTGCTGCTGCTGCTCGCGATGCCGGTATCGGCGACGGCGGCATTCGTGGTGCTGCGCAAGTGGCAGGTGTGGGGTCCGGCTGCTGCGCTCGGTGGGCTCGTCTATGGATTCTCGCCCTTCATGGTGGCCCAGAGCATCCAAGGACACCTCTTCCTTGTGTTCGTCCCACTGCCACCGTTCATCGCCTTGACAGTCGCGTCCATCTTGCGGAATCGGGGGTCGCCGTGGCGCCTCGGTGTGCAGCTTGGGCTCTTGTTGGTAGCCCAGTACTTGATCAGTCCGGAGGTGCTTGCGACTGTCGCCATCATGATCGTTGCAGCAGTGGCCTGTATTGCGATCCACAAGCCCGCGAACGTACGGAAGATGGCGCACGACGCGTCAGGCGCGACTGGCATTGCTTTGGTGATTGCCGCTGTACTGCTGGCCTATCCGGTATGGATGAGCCTCTTTGGACCGCAGCACTTCACGGGGCCCGCATTCCCAACGACGAACGCGTACCACACCGACCTCCTGAGCACTGTCGTCCCGACTCACTCGCAGCGAATCTCTTTGGGGACGGGGTCAGCCGGATTCAACCTGGGTGGCGAGGTCGCTGGCTACATCGGCCTCCCCGTCCTCGTCCTTGCCGGAATCCTCGCCTGGTGGTCCTGTCGCAGCCCTCGCATGCAGTTGGCCGTGGTCCTGATGGTTCTCGCTTGGCTCCTTTCTCTCGGACCCCACCTTGCGATCGACGGACACCTCACGGCCGTTCCACTCCCGTTCTTGGTGGTCGATCACGTTCCCGTGCTGTATTCCATTCTGCCGAGCCGGATCGCCCTCGAAATGTATGCAGCCCTCGCGGCTGTCGTCGCTTTCGGGCTCGACGACATGCGCCGCGTACCCGAGCACTCGTCGATTCGACAGCGGCGAAGCATGGTCTTCGCGGCCGTGACCCTCGTTGCGCTCGTCTTCACCCAGTTGCCGCGGTGGCCGACGCCGTCGACGGCCCAATCGGCTTTGGCGCTCCCGACCCCGCTCACGAGAAGCATTCCGCCGGGTGATCCCGTCGCGATCACCTACCCGTACGACCTCAGTGGCACGAGCATCTCGGGCCTGAACCAGCCGATGCTCTGGCAGGCCGAAGACAACTTTGCCTTCCAGCAGCTCGGGGGCTACGCCTGGCACGTTCTTCCCGGATTCTCCGCCTCGTGGAACCTGCCGGACCCGATGAGTCCCCCCTCTACCCAGCAATTGCTCGCCAACCAAGAGGGCGTCAACGTCTTCGGGCCAGAGACGCCGGTCAGCCCCAAGCTGGTCGCAGCGACCCGGTCCGTCGTGTCTCGCTATGACGTTCGCGTGGTGATCGTCGACCGCTCCACGCCCGGGAGCGGTGCGGTCGTGCAGCTTTTCGACGATGCCCTTGGTCGTCCCATGTCGTCCGCAGGTCAGTTCTCGATGTGGGCCAACTGGCACGGTCGGCCGAGCGACGAGCAGTTCTCGCCGTTCCTCTCGACGAAAGTGGTGATACCTACGAACGACGCCACGCTCTCGGGCACAACGGGACTCGATGCCGTTGCGTCCGCCTACTATCCCGTCAGCAGAGTCGAATTCCTCCTCACTGGCGAGGGCCTCCACGGCAAAGTGATTGCGGACGGCGTTCCGACTCGGTTCGGATGGATTGCACGGTGGACGACGACCAGCGTGGCGAGCGGCACGTACTCGTTGCAGAGCAAGGGCTACGACGCGTTCGGTGCAAGCAGCCTCAGCACGAGCACCACGATCACGATCAACAACTGAATACTCTCGAGACGGCAAGCAGACGCGACGCGCTGCAGGGCGCCCAATTGGTTCGGCTCCGCTGGCTACGGAAGGTAGACGACGGCGCGCCACTCGCCGGTCATCTCGGCCCGGCACAGTGCGGTGCCGGCGCGCACGCACCACGCGACCACCTCGGCCTCGTCCGCATCCACCGGCGTCCGCATGACCAGGCCGCGGCGGACGTGGTCCTGGCGGACGACCCAGCCTTCGGGCACCGTGATCCCGACCTCGGCCAGGCGCGCCACCGCCTTGGCCCCGGTCGGGTGCATGAGGCCGACCGACATGCCCTCGGCGTCACGACGCTCCTTCTTGGCCGGCATGACCGTCGCCATCGTGACCGGCGGCGTGCGGTTGCCGAAGAACGCGAAGAGGCCGGTGGGCGGGTCGACGTCGACGGCATCCTCGTCGATCCCGGGGAGCAGGTTGACCCAGCCACTGCCCGCCGCGCGCAGCTCCGCCAGCGCGGCCGCCACGGCGGCCACCTCGGGCGGCGCGAACTCGAGTGTCCTGGTCTCGCGCCGACTGCTCACCGGCGCCACCCTGACACCAGCCGCTCCACCACCTCGGCGGCCGGACGGGCCTGGGCGCGGCGGAACCCCATCCCGGCAAAGAGGCTCACGTGCTGGGCGTCACCCGCCCGCGCCGCCGCCGCCCGGAGCGGGCGGGTGACGTTGTTGATCTCGGGGTAGGCAGCGGGCGCGTCCGTGTGGGTCCGCACCATCGCGTTGACGAGCGCCCGGGCCCGGCGTCCGCTGAAGGCCCGCGTCACCGCGGTCTCCCGGAAGGCCGGGTCGGCCAGTGCGTCTTTCACAATCGGCGGCGCGCCGCTCTCGGGACAGCGCAGGAACGCCGTGCCCGCCTGCACCAGGACGGCGCCGCAGGCCAACAGATCGGCCACGTCGTCGGGCCCGCCCACCCCGCCCGCGGCGACCAGGGGCAGCCGGGTGCGCCGTCGGACCGCGGCCAACAGGGCGCGGACGGGCCGGTCCTGGTCGGCACGGTCGTCGTTGGCCAGGCTGCCGCGATGGGCGCCCGCCTCTGCGCCTTGGAGACAGAGCGCATCGGGCCCCACCCGCAGCGCCCGCGTCGCCTCCTCGGGCGTCGTGACCGTGAGGAGGACCAGCGACCCGGCCGCCTGCAGCGCCTCGACGACCTCGGCAGTCGGGACCCCGAAGGCGAAGCTCACCGCGGCGGGTGGCGCGTCCAGCAACACTTGGAGCTTTCCCTCGTAGTCGTCGTCGTCCCAGGTCGGAGAGCCCAACGTCACTCCCAGCGCAGCTGCGTCCGCCCCCAGCGAGGCGACGTAGCCGGCGAGGCGGTCGGGTTCGGTCGTGGGACGCCCCGGCACGAAGACGTTGACGCCGAACGAGTCCATGCCGGCGGCCCGGACCGCTGCCATGTCGTCCGCCACTGCGGCCGCCGTCTTGTACCCGCCGGCCAGAAACCCGCACGCGCCCGCCTCGGCAGCGGCCACGACGAGCTCGACCGTGGTGGGGCCACCCGCCATGGGCGCCACGACCAGAGGGAACCGGGACAGGTCCCGCACCGCCGTCCGACCACTTCCGGAGGGGCGCGTGCGCCCGGCCGTCGTCATACCCCACACGTAGCAGCGCCCGCTACGGTGGGCAACTCGTGGACCTCGACCTCGTCGACACGCTGCGGAGCACCGGGGCCGTACGGGAGTTCCACCCGGAGCCGGTGGCCGACGACGTTCTCGGACGCCTCCTCGACACGGCCCGCTTCGCCCCGAGCGGTGGCAACCGCCAGGGATGGCGGGTCATCGTGGTCAAGGACCCGTCCGCCCGTCGCGCGCTGCGTGACCTGTACCTGTCCGGGTGGTACGAGTACCTCGCCCTGGTCTCGGCCGGCCTCGTACCCTGGGCACCGCTGACCGACCGGGCGGCGGAGGCCGCGGCCATCGCCACCGCCCCCGCGTTCGCCGAGGCGGGGGGCGCCGCTCCCGGCTTCGCCGAGACCCTCGACACCGCCCCCGCGCTCCTCCTCGTGCTCGTCGACCTGGCGGCACTCGCCGCGGTGGACCGCGACCTGCCGCGCTACACGCTGGCCGGAGGCGCCTCCGTCTACCCCTTCGTGTGGAGCCTGCTGCTCGCCGCCCGGGCCGAGGGTCTCGCCGGTGTCATGACCACGATGACCGTGCGGCGCGAGCCGGAGGTGCGCGCGCTCTTCGGCATCCCCGACACCGTGGCAGTGGCCTCCTTGGTGGTGCTCGGGCGCCCGGTGCGGACCCCACACCGCTTGAAGCGGGCGGACGTCGCCTCTTTCACCTGGGTCGACCGCTACGGGGGCAGCCCGTTCGGCGGCACCGAGGCCGCCTCGGCCTGACCCTGCCCCGAGCCGGTGCCGGCGCCGTGCTGAAATGGGCCATGGCCCAGAACGTCCTCGGCGAAGATCTCGAGCCCTGCAATCACGATCCGCTCACGGGCTTCTACCGCGACGGCTGCTGCAACACCGGCGCCGAGGACGTGGGCGTGCACACGGTCTGCACCCGGGTCACAGCGGAATTCTTGGCCTTCTCCGCATCGGTCGGCAACGACTTGTCGACGCCGCACCCCGAGTTCGGGTTCGTCGGGCTGCAACCCGGCGATCAGTGGTGCCTGTGTGCCCCGCGCTGGCAGGAGGCGCTGGAGGCCGGGGTGGCGCCCCCGGTCGTCCTGGCCGCGACGCATGCGGCGACGCTCGAGTGGGTGCAGCTGGGCGACCTCGTGGCCCACGCCCTCTAGTCTCGGCGCCCGGAGCCAGAGGAACCGGAGGTCGCACCATGGCGGAGCACATGGCAGGGCGCAACGTCGTCAGCGTCGATCGGACGATCGAGGCACCCGCTGCGTCCATCTTCGCCGTCGTCGCCGACGCGTCCCGCCACCCCGAGATCGACGGCTCCGGCGCCCTGGTCAAGCCAAAGCCGGGCGCACCGGAGCACCTGACACTGGGATCGACGTTCGGGATGTCCATGAAGATGGGCGTGCCCTACACGATGTCGAACACCGTGATTGAGTTCGAACAGGACCGCCGCATCGCCTGGCAGACCGTGCTCTCGGGCCCGCTCGGCCGCTTCATCGGCGGCCGCATCTGGCGCTACCAGCTGGAGGAGGTCGAGGGGGGCACCAAGGTCACCGAGTCGTGGGACATCTCCGAGGACAAGCAGGCCTTCTTCCTGAGGCACGGGAAGGTGTGCCAGCAGACGGCCGCATCCATGTCGAAGACCCTCGATCGCCTGGCCGAGATCACCGAGTCGTGACCTCCGCGGTCGACATCGACGCCGCGTGGGAGCAGCGCATCCTCCCCGCCCTCAGCGAGTACACCCGCATCCCATGCCTCTCCCCCGCCTTCGACCCCGACTGGGCCGAGCGGGGCGCCGTCGCCGCGGCCGCCGAGCTCCTGCGCGACTGGGTGCACGACCAGGATGCCGCCCTCGAGGCCGAGATCGTCGAGCTGCCCGGGCGCACCCCGGTCCTCCTGATCGACAACGGCGGATCGGGCGATCCCATCGTCCTCTACGGCCACATGGACAAGCAGCCGCCGCTCGGCGAGTGGCGCAGCGGCCTCGGCCCCTGGGAGCCCGTGCGCGACGGCGATCTCTTCTACGGCCGGGGCACCGCCGACGACGGCTACTCGACGTTCGCCGCCGTGACGGGTCTGCTGGCGGCGGGCGGCGGTCGCGGCCGCGTGCTCATCCTGATCGAGGCCAGCGAGGAGAGCGGCAGCCCCGACCTGCTCGCTCACCTGGCGAACCTCAAGGAGCGCATCGGCACGCCGCGCCTGGTGATCTGCCTCGACTCCGGCGGGCTGAGCTACGACCGGCTGTGGCTCACGAGCTCGCTGCGAGGGAACCTGGTGGCGACCGTGAGGGTCGACGTGCTCACCGAGGGCATCCACAGCGGCCAGGGCGGCGGCGTCGTTCCGTCGTCGTTCCGGATCCTGCGTCGCATCCTCTCGGGCATCGAGGACGAGGCGACCGGCCGCATCCTCCTGCCCGAGCTCCAGGGGGCGGGCATCCCCGCAGCGCACCGGGCCAACATCGAGACGTTGGCGGCGGAGTTCCCCGACAGTGCCGCGCCGGTCGTCGACGGGCTGCACCTGCTGACCCCCGACCCGGTCGACCGCCTCATCGCCCGCACCTGGGGGGCCGCGCTGGAGGTCACGGGCGCCGACGGTCTGCCCCTGCCCCGCGACGGCGGCAACGTGCTGCGCCCGTCGACGACGCTGAAGTTCTCGCTGCGCCTGCCGCCCGACGTCGACGCCGAGGTGGCGACCGACGCCCTCATCTCGGCCATCCGCACCGACGAGGGGGCGCACATCACCATCGACATGGAGGCGGCCGCCCAGGGGTGGATCGCCCCGCCGCTGGAGCCCGACGTGGCCGCCACCCTCTCGGCCGTCTCGCGGGCGCGCTTCGGGCGCGAGCCCGGCTTCGTCGGCGAGGGCGGATCGATCCCCTTCCTGGCCGACCTGCAGAAGGGATTCCCCGGCACGCAGTTCGTCGCCACCGGGGTCCTCGGGCCGCACTCGAACGCGCACGGTCCCAACGAGTCGCTCCACCTCCCGATGGCGAAGGCCGTCACGCACGCGGTCGCCGCGCTGCTGACCTAGGCGCTACGTTCCCGAGCATGCGACGGGGAGAGCCATGACGGAGGACAAGAGCACGGGGACGCTCGAGGGCAAGGTCGCCCTCGTCACCGGCGGGAGCCGCGGGCTGGGGCGGGCCATGGTGCTCGCGTTCGCCGACGCTGGCGCGGACGTCGTCGTCGCCAGCCGCAAGATCGACTCGTGCAAGGAGGTGGCGACCGAGGTCGAGGCCAGGGGCCGGCGGGCCCTGCCCGTGGCCTGCCACGTGGGCCACTGGGACGAGATCGACCGCCTGGTCGAGGAGGCCTACGCCGCCTTCGGCCGCGTCGACGTGCTGGTGAACAACGCCGGCATGTCGCCGCTCTATCCGGATCTGACGTCGGTGAGCGAGGAGCTGTGGGACAAGGTCCTCGGCGTCAACCTGAAAGGGCCGTTCCGCCTCACGGCCCTGGTGGGCACGAGGATGGCGAACGGCCCATATGGTGGATCCATCATCAATGTCTCGAGCACCGGCGCCATTCGTCCCGGCCCCACGATGCTGCCCTACGACGCGGCCAAGGCGGGCCTGAACACGCTGACCGAGGGCTTCGCCAAGGCGTTCGGCCCCACGGTGCGGGTCAACTGCATCATGGCGGGGCCGTTCCTCACCGACATCTCCAAGGCCTGGGGTCCCTCGGTCCGCGAGCAGGGCATGCCGCACCATGCGCTGCGGCGAGCCGGGGAGCCGGAAGAGATCGTGGGCGCCGCCCTGTACTTCGCGACCGACGCCTCGTCGTACACGACCGGTGCCATCCTGCGCGTCGACGGCGGCATCCCGTGACGGACACGGCCGACTTCTGGTTCGATCCGCTGTGCCCCTGGGCCTGGATCACCTCGCGCTGGATGCTCGAGGTCGAGCAGGTGCGCGACATCCACACCGAGTGGCACGTCATGTCGCTCGCCATCCTCAACGCGGGGCGCGACGAGCTGTCCGAGGAGTACAAGGCGCGCATGGAACGGGCCAAGGGCCCGGTCCGGGTCTGCATCGCGGCCGAGCAGATACGGGGCCGCGCCATCCTGCTGCCGCTCTACACCGCGCTCGGCACCCGCATCCACCTCCAGCAGCGGGGCCGCCAGGAGGGCGAGGGTGAGGCCGAGGCCCTCATCGCAGAGGCGCTGGCCGAAGCGGGGCTCCCGGCGTCGCTGGCCGGCGCCGCGCGGTCGACGGAGTACGACGAGGCGTTGGCGGCGTCACACCACGCCGGGATGGAACCCGTCGGGGACGACGTGGGCACACCGGTGATCCACTACAACGGGAGGGCCATCTTCGGCCCCGTCGTCACCCCCGCCCCCCGGGGCGAGGCGGCCGGCCGGCTGTGGGACGGTGTGCTGCTGTGCACCGGGACGGAGGGCTTCTTCGAGCTCAAGCGCACCCGGGACCGGCGGCCCAGCTTCGACTGACACGCCGGGAGGGGGCCGCCGGGTCAGGCCGGCACGAAGCTGAGGCGCACGTGGCGCCGCGGGTTGTCGACGTTGAGATCCACCAGGACGAGGGACTGCCATGTGCCCAGTGCCACACGACCGTCGAGGACCGGCATGGTGACCGACGGGCTGACCAGGACGGGCAGCAGGTGATCGGCACCATGACCGGGCGATCCATGCGCGTGCCGGTAGCCGCGCTGGTGCGGCAGGAGGCGCTCGAGCGCCGCCAGCAGGTCGGACTCGGAACCCGAGCCCACCTCCATGAGGGCGAGACCGGCCGTCGCGTGGGGAACGAACGCACTGACCAGACCATCGCCGAGGCCGGCGCAGAACCGATCCAGCTCGCCGGTGAGGTCGACGATTCGCTCCCTGGACGTGTCGACATCGAGCTCGGTCGTCCGCATGGACCCTGAGTCTGCCTGCTCAGTAGTAGCCGCGCATCAGCGCGGTGGCCCAGTCCGGCTGGCGGACGTCGGCGTCGGCCGGCTCGAACTCGCGCATGTAGGGCTTCACGTCGAGGACCGGCGACCCGTCGACGGCGTCGAGACCGCGCACGTGCAGGTCGAGGCCGTCCACCCGCACCAGCGCGCAGGTCGAGACGCCGAGGCGGTTGGGCCGCATCTTGGCCCGCTGGGCGAACATCCCCACCTCGGGCCAGTCGGGGTTGCCCCGGGGCCGCCGGGCCCCGGTCTGCACCTGCGAGGGGTCCACCAGGTGGAACTGGAACACCACCACGAGGTGCGAGAACTCGTGCAGCCCCGCCACCGCGTCGGGCCCGAAGCGCTCGCCGTCGAGGCGCACGACGGCCTCCACCGCGCCCCAGTCGTCGTCGACGGCGTCGCTGCGCCCGCCCACGACGACGCCCACGGGCTCCAATGGGATCACGCCGGCGAACCTAGGCCCGGACCGTGTATTCGCCCGGGTGAAAGCGACGGGTCAGCCGGCGGAATTTCCAGGTGTGGTCGGGCCACAGGGTGGTGTTGCGGCCCCGGTGGTCCAGGTACCAGCTGCCGCACCCGCCCTCGACCCAGACCGAGTGCTCCAGCTTGGCCTGCAGGCGCTCGTTGTAGCGCCGCTGCACCCCGGGCCTGACCTCGACGACGTGCACCCCTGGCCGCGCCATGAAGTCCAGCGCGCTGGCGACGTAATTGATGTGCGACTCGATCATGTAGATCATGGAATTGTGGGCCAGGGTCGAATTGGGCCCGATCATGAGGAAGAGGTTCGGGAAGCCAGCCACGGTCGATCCGGCGTAGGCCTGCGCGCCGTGTTCCTTCCACAGCTCCGAGAGCCGCACGCCGTCCCGGCCGACGATGTGCTCGGCGTACGGGGGTTCGGCGGCCTCGAAGCCGGTGCCCATGATGACGACGTCGACCGGCCGGGCGATGCCGTCCTCGCCGACCACCTCGTGCGCCGTGAAGGAGGCGACCGCTGACTCCACCACCTCCACGTTGGGCCGGGTGAGGGACGGGTAGTAGTCGTCGGAGAGCAGGAGGCGCTTGCAGCCCGGCTCGTAGTGCGGGGTGAGCGTGGCGCGCAGGGCCTCGTCGGGCACCTGTCGGCGCAGATGGTCGAGCGCCGCCTTCCGGACCGCTGCCTTCCGGCGCTCGCCGCGGCCGACGAAGACGGAGAGCAACGACTCGAAGATGGCGTAGATCCGCAATCGGGACAGGCGCTGCGCCGCCGGCACCTTGCGGTAGAGGAGACGGCGCGGACCCGAGACGGCACGGTCGCGACGGGGCACGACGTAGGGCGGCGTCCGCTGGTGCACGTAGAGATGTTCGACGACCGGTGCGATCTGGGGCACGAACTGGACGGCCGAGGCTCCGGTGCCGACGACGCACACCCGTTTGCCGCTGAGGTCGTAGCCGTGCTCCCAGCGGGCGGAATGGAAGACCTTGCCCCGGAACTCGCTCAGGCCGGGGAAGTCCGGGACGGAGGGCTCGCTGAGGGGGCCGGTGGCCCACACCAGCACGGGTGCGCCGTACTCCTCGCCACCGGTCGTCCGCACCGCCCAGCGCTCCGCCGTGTCGTCCCAACGCGCCTCGGCCACCGCCCGCCCGTAGCGGAGGTGCCCGCCGATCCCGAACCGGTCGACGCACGCGCGCATGTAGTCCCAGATCTCGCCCTGGGAGGGGAACGAGCGGGACCAGTCCGGGTTGAGGGCGAAGGAGTAGGAGTACAGGTTGGACGGGACGTCGCAGGTGGCGCCCGGATAGGAGTTGTCGCGCCAGGTGCCGCCGAGGTCGTTGCCGCGCTCGAGGACCACGAAGTCCTCGATGCCCATGGACCGGAGGCGGGCGGCCATGCCGATGCCGGAGAAGCCGGCGCCGACCACGATCACGCGGTGCTGGTGGGTCACGGGGTCGCGGCGACGAAGTCCACGACCACTGCGGCGAGCTCCTCCCCGCAGTCCTCCTGCAGGAAGTGCCCGCCCCCGGCGATGGTGGTGTGGGGCTGCCCCTTCGCCCCGGCGATCTTCTCCTTCAGCGTGCGGTCCGCCCCCTTGGTGATGGGGTCACTGTCGCTGAAGGCGCACAGGAAGGGGCGGTCGAAGGCGGCGAGGCCCACCCAGGCGGCCACGTTGGCGTCGTGCGCGGGGTCGTCGGGCCTGGACGGCACGAGCATCGGGAACTGGCGCGCGCCCGCCTTGTAGGCCTCGTCGGGGAACGGGGCGTCGTAGGCCGCCTGCACGTCATCGGTCATGCCCTTGGCACAGCCGCCCTTGACGATGACCCCGGTGGGGAACTCGTCGACCTCCTGGGAGAAGCGTTGCCAGGCGAAGAAGGCTTCCCCCGGATCGGTGTCGCCGGTGGGCAGGAACGTGTTGGCTGCCACCACCCGGGCGAAGCGGTCGGGGTGCTCACCGACCAGCCGCAGCCCGATGAGGCCACCCCAGTCCTGGCACACGAGCGTGATGTCGCGCAGGTCGAGGCGGTCGAAGAGGAGCTCGCGCATCCACTCGACGTGGCGGGCGAACGTGTAGTCGCCGCGCTCGGCGGGCTTGTCGGACCGTCCGAAGCCGACCAGGTCGGGCGCCACGGCCTGCAGCCCGGCCCCGGTGAGGACGGGGATCATCGTGCGGTAGAGGTACGACCAGGAGGGCTCGCCGTGCAGCAGGAGGACGACAGCCGCAGCCGGGTCTCCCTCCCGGACGTAGTGGACCCGCAGCGTGCCGCCCTCGGAGTCGGCGACCTCCGCGTAGTGCGGCTCGAAGTCGTACCCGGGCAGGTGGGCAAAGCGGTCGTCGGGAGTGCGGAGGGTCTTCATGTGGGCCGGAGCCTACGCCGCCGGGCCGCGGGTCGCCCCCGTGCTGCACGAGGTGCATCCGGCCGCCACGGCCCCTAACCTGACGTCGACGTCACACGACGCACCCGTCGGGGAGGGACCCGCACCATGACCATGTCCGACGCCCAGGAGTACGACCCCTTCGCCGCCTTCGACGACGTCGTCGCAGGCACGACTCGGGACCCGTACCCCGAGCTGGCGGCCAAGCGCCGCGACTCGCCCGTCGCCAAGGGCTTCACGATGTCGCCGGACGCCCTCCCCGAAGGGATCGACGTCGAGCCCGGGTGGATCGCCTACCGCTACGACGACTGCTCCCGGATCTTGCGCGACGCCAAGACGTTCACCTCGACGGGTTACGACGCCACCATCGGCATGGTGATGGGCCACATGATCCTGGGCATGGACGACCCCGAGCACCGGACCCAGCGCAACCTGGTGGCGCACGCCTTCCGCGAGAAGGTGCTGGCCCGCTGGGAGCCCGAGTTCATCGGCCCGATCGTCGACGAGCTCATCGACCGCTTCGCCGCCGACGGGCAGGCGGAGCTGGTCCGCCAGCTCACCTTCGAGTTCCCGGTGCGGGTGATCGCCCGGCTGCTGGGACTGCCCGAGCAGGACTTCCCGCAGTTCCAGCGCTGGTCCGTCGAGCTCATCGGGCTGGTGGCGGACATCGACCGCGGGCTGGCCGCCTCCGAGTCGCTGCGCGGCTACTTCGCCGGCGTCGTGGCCGAGCGCCGGGCCTGGCCCGCCGAGGACGTGATCAGCGACCTGGTCACGGCCGAGGTCGACGGCGAGAAGCTGACCGACGAGGCCATCTATTCCTTCCTGCGCCTCCTGCTGCCGGCGGGCGCCGAGACCACGTACCGCTCGTCGGGCAACCTGCTCTACCTGTTGCTCACCCATCCGGAGCAGCTGGACGCGGTGCGCAGCGACCGCTCGCTGCTGCCGCAGGCGATTGAGGAGGGCTTGCGCTGTGAACCGCCGCTGCTCACCATCAACCGGACCACCACCTGCGAGGTGGAGCTCGGTGGCGTGACGCTCGGCGCCGGGGAGAGCGTCACGCCGCATATCGGCTCGGCCAACCACGACGAGACGCGCTGGGAAGACCCGGAGCGCTTCGACATCTTCCGCCCCGCCATCCCGCACATCGCGTTCGCGCACGGCCCGCACATGTGCCTGGGCATGCATCTCGCCCGGCTCGAGACGCGCGCACTCCTCACCCGCGTGCTCGACCGCCTGCCCGGACTGGCGCTCGATCCCGGGGGGGCCGATCCCCACATCCGCGGCGACGTGTTCCGCTCCCCGACCTCGCTCCCCGTCCGTTTCGAGGTGGCCGCCTGAACCTGCCGCCGGACGTGGGCACCGGAGTGGGGCCGTCTCCGGCGCCGCTGCTCACGCGATCCGGCGCTCCTCCACCTCATGCCCGCGCGCGACCAGGACGGTGCTGACCATCGAGGGCGGGAACAGGCCGTGCGAGACGACGCCCGGGACGGCGTCGAGCATCTCGGCCAGCCGCGCCGGCCGGGGAATGTCGCCGAAGTAATCGGCCAGGACCCCGCCGTCGGGGGTCGGCGGTGCGGCCCGGAGCTCCGCATGGGGCAGCGCGTGCAGCGTCGCCGCCAGCCCGAAGTCCAAGAGCTCGAGCGGGACCGGCGGATGGAGCCGCTCGACGGGCTTGTCCGACGAGACGATCACAATGAATCGGTCAGCGGCGGCCGCCACGATCCGTTCGCGCGTGTGCGCCCCTCCCCCGCCCTTGATCAGCCAGCCGGCGCGGTCGACCTGGTCGGCGCCGTCGATGGCGATGTCGAGGCGTTCGATGTCGGTGAACGGCCGCACCTCCATGCCGTGGGCCGCCGCGAGCCGCGCGGTGGCCGGCGAGGTGGCCACGCAGGTGATCGACAGCCGGCGGTCGGCGAGGAGCGGGACCAGCTGCGCCACCGTCGTGCCCGTCCCCAGTCCCACGCACATGCCGTCGTCGACCAGCGCGGCGGCGGCCAGCGCGGCGGCGCGCTTCTCAGCCTCGATGTCCGACACGTTCACCTCGGGGGGCGCTCAGCTGCGCGGCACGTCCTTCCACGCCAGCTCCTTGTCCGTGCGGACGTCACCGGGGAGGCCGAGAACGCGCTCGCCCAGGATGTTGCGCATGACCTCCGACGTCCCGCCCTCGATGGAATTGGCTCGCACCCGCAGGAACATCTTGTGCACGTCGGGCGAGCCCATGCCGACCAGGTCCGGACGCACCATCGGGTACCCCGCGGGGAACAACATGCCGTCGCTGCCCAACAGGTCCAGGCACAGGTCGTAGACACGCTTGTTCTCCTCGGCAAAAGCCAGCTTGGCCACCGAACCCTCGGGCCCGGGGGTGCCCGCCTTGCGCGTCTGGGCCGCTCGCATGTTGGTCATGGAGAACGCCTCGCTGCGGATGTAGCTCGAGACGAGGCGGTCCCGCATCGCCAGCGCCCGGGGCGAGGTGTCCCCCTGCCAGCGATCCTTCCAGATCCGCAGGGCCTCGGCGATCGGACCGCCTCCCCGCCGCGTCACCGCGCCCCCGATGGAGACCCGCTCGTTCATCAGCGTCGTCACCGCCACGTTCCACCCATCCCCCTCGCCGCCGAGGCGGGCGCTGTCGGGCATCCGCACATCGGTGAAGAAGACCTCGTTGAACTCGGCCTCGCCGGTGATCTGGAACAGGGGGCGCACCTCGACGCCGGGGGCGTGCATGTCGACCAGGAACGCCGTCATCCCCCGGTGCTTGGGGACGTCGGGGTTGGTGCGCGCCACGAGCAGCCCGAAGGACGAAATGTGGGCCAGCGTCGTCCACACCTTCTGCCCGTTGAGCAACCACTCGTCGCCGTCCCGCTCGGCGCGGGTCGACAGCCCCGCGACGTCCGAACCTGCGCCCGGCTCGCTGAACAGCTGGCACCAGATCTCCTCGTTGGCGAAGAGCGGGCGCAGATAGCGCGCCATCTGCTCCGGCGTGCCGTGGGTGACGATGGTGGGGGCGCACATTCCGTACCCGATGGGGTTCTTCGTCCCGGCAACGGGGGCGCCCCCTTCGTGCAGGCGCGACTGGACGTGCTGGTGGTCCCTGGGCGTCAGGCCGAGACCCCCGCAGTCCTTCGGGAAATGCAGCCAGGCCAGACCCCTGTCGTACTGCTCCCCCAGAAACTGCTGTGGCGGCGTCGTCGCCGGTGGGCAGTCGGCCAGCAGGCCGTCAACCAGGTCATCGACGTTCGCACTCATGCCCGCACCCTATAGCGTGCACTCGTGCGGGCACCTGCTCAACCTCGAAGGACCGGCGGCCGGAACCGCGGAACCGGCCTGCCCGACCGAAAGGGCGCGGCCCGGACATGACGGGATTCGTCACCCTGGCCGACGGGAGGCAGCTGGCCTACGAGGAGTACGGGGATCCTTCGGGCTTCCCGGTCCTCAGCTTCCACGGGGGGATGAGCTCCCGCCTCGACGCCGCCCCCGCGCACGGTGCCGCGGTGGCCAGAGGCGTCCGCCTCGTCTCTCCCGACCGTCCCGGCATCGGGCTCTCGACCTATCAGCCCGGACGCCGCCTGATCGACTGGCCGGCCGACGTCCAGCGGCTGACGCAGGTCCTGGGCATGGAGCGCTTCGCCGTCATGGGGTGGTCCGCCGGCGGGCCCTACGCGGCCGTCTGCGCCGCCAGGATGGGTGGGCGCGTGACGGCGGCCGCGCTCCTCTCGAGCTCGGTGCCGCTCGACCTCTACGGAACCACCCGGGGGCTGACCCTGGAGGACCGAGCCCTCCTCGTGCTCTCCCAGCGCATACCGTGGCTGGCGTCTGCCGTCATGAAGGTGAGCATCGTCAACGCCAGCAACGCGCGACTGCTGCGCGCGGCGATGCGCACCTTTCCCCCTGCCGATCGCACGGTGCTCACCGAATGGGGACCACCCGACACGGCCCTGGCGTTCGTCCGCGAGGCGCTGCGCCAGGGGACCGCCGGCTGCGTCCAGGACTACCGGATCTTCGGGGACCCCTGGGGCTTCTCACTCGAGGAGATCCGGGTTCCCGTGCACATCTGGGAGGGGTCAGACGACCGGACCGGACCGCCGGGTTACCGCGCATTCCTCAAGCGGCACATCGAGCACGCCACCGTGACCGTGGTCCCCGGCGAGGGCCACCTGTCGCTGCTGCCCCATCAGGCACCCGCCATCCTTGGCGCGCTACTCGACGGGGACCACGACGCCGAGTCGACCGCCCGGTGGAACGTGGGGTAGGCGACGGCCACCCTCCGACGAGCGCCCGCCGACCCCTCCGGAGTTACAGCCCACCCCAGTTGGTGACCTGGACCGGGGCCACGATCGGTGTACCCACGTCGAGTTGGATCTGGTAGTGGTCGCCCAGCGGGAGGTTGCGGGGGTTGCCCGTGTAGAGCCCCGGCTTCTTGCCCGGCGAGGTGAAGAAGACGGTGACCTTGCCGGTCGCGGGCCCGACCTGGGTGCTGCTGAGCGGTATGCCCCACTCGTCGAAGAACTGGCCCAGCGTGAAGCTCTGGGTCGTGCTGGGCGACTCGATGTGGACGATCCCATCGTACGCGTGCACGTGGAGCCAGTAGAAGCAGCTCCCCGTCTCCACGAAAGGCCCCGCATTCGTCTCGACGGCTTGGAACCCGGGGATCCCGATGCCGTAGGGAATCACCCGGGCCTGGCCGTTCACGAAGATCGTGAGGTGGGTGTGGACGTGCACGACCGTCTGCTCGCCGGCCTGGCACTGCACGCCGTCGATCGTCTGCCCGGTGGCGGCGTTGAGCAACGTCGCCAGCTTGGGGCCCTTCGGGACCGGCACGGTCTCGGGGCCGGGCGTCCCAGCCGGCGGTTGCACCCAGGTGGAGGACATGGAGGCGGGGATGGGCTGCACGGCGACGTGCGGGTTCTGGAACTGGGGCGGCACACTGCCCGAGCCGCCGTTGCCGGTCAGCTGGGTGATGACGATCACGACGACAGCGAGCAGCACCAGGGCACCGCCCACCCGCACCCCGATGCGCATGCGCTGCTGGCGCCGCTCGGCGGCTCGCTTCTCGGCGGCCCTGCGCTGGTTCTCGGCCCTGCGCTGGGCCTTCGACTGCTTGCCACTGGTCATTGGGGCGTCAGCGTAGCGAACCAGTCCCAGCGAAAAGCATCGACGCGCTCCAGCGGCCCGCACCATTCGGGGGACTGTGTCGCACCGGTGTCCGCGTAGCCCGCCCCGAGCGCGGCAGCGACCTGCCACAGGTCCCCGTCCACGAAGGCCACCGTGATCGTGCGCCCTCCGCCTTCATCGGCGAACTGCCAGGCGCCGGCCACGCCCGGGTGCTCCACGAGCGCGGCGCCGTCAGCGGGTGCCCCGACGATGGCGAAGACGCCATGTGCGGGGCGGAACGGCACCGCGCCGGGCGACACCGCGACCCGCGGTGCGGCCCACTGTCCCGCGACCTCGAAGGGCCCCGACAGAAGTGCCCGCCTCGCCGCGAAGAAGCGGTCCTCGGCTCGCAGGCGCTCGGCCAGGGCGAAGAAGGGCGGCAGGCACGACTCGTCGCGCATCAGGTACAGCGTCATGTAGTGAAAGGGCTCGAGCAGCGCGCCCGACGCCACCTCGGCCGCCTGGCACCGCGGCGAGCGGACCCACCGCTGTCCGAACGTGATGCCGTCGATCGTGAACTGCTCGGGCAGATGGTCGAGCTGGTGCCAGGCGTTGTAGGCCTCGTGGGCGGAGGGATCGGTGACCTCGGTGAAAGAAAAGAATCCCAGCATGAGGTGAGGGTACCCGGCGCCAGAATGCAAGACTCGCAGCCGTGGCAGCGGCGACAGCGCTCCTCTCCGGGATACGGGTGCTCGACTTCAGCATCTGGCGGCCGGGTCCGTACGCGACGTCGCTGCTGGTGGCCCTCGGTGCCGACGTGCTCAAGGTCGAGCCCCCGGGCGGTGACCCGATGCGCCACTACCGCGGACTCTTCGATCCCATCAACGCGGGCAAGCGCAGCATCGTCCTCGACCTCAAAGGTGCCGAGGGCCGGCAGCGGGCGCTGGCGCTGGTCGAAGAGGCCGACGTGGTGGTCGAGGGCTTCCGACCGGGCGTCATGACCCGACTGGGGCTCGACCACGCGGCGGTGCGGGCGGTCAACCCGGCCATCGTCTACTGCTCCATCTCGGGCTACGGCCAGGAAGGCGAGCGCGCCGCACTCCCAGGTCATGACGTGAACTACCAGGCCTGGGGGGGCGCTCTCGTCCCCGAGGGCGGTACCGCCGGCGTCCCGCCACTGCCCACCGCCGACCTGGCCTCGGGCCTGACGGGCGCGTTCGGGATCTGCGCCGCGCTGCTCGGCCGCGGCGCACACGGGAACGGGACCTACCTCGACGTCTCCATGACCGACGTCATGGCCACGTGGACGGGCACCGCCGGGGCTGATGCGTCCGGGCGTCCGGGGACCGAGACGGTGCCGGGCTACGGCCTGTTCTGCACCAGCGACGGCGGTCAAATCGCGCTCGGCGTGGTCAACGAGCAACACTTCTGGTCCGCCCTGTGCGGCGAGCTCGGCCTGGCCGAGCTGGCCGGCCTCGGATTCGACGAGCGATGCCGGCGGGGCGGCGAGCTCCAACAGACCGTCGGCGCGCGCGTGGCGGCGCGCCAGCGGGACGACCTGGTCACCAGGCTCGTGGCGGCGGGTGTACCCGTGGCCCCGGTGCTCGACCGCACCGGGATGCTGGCGGGCGCCCCCTTCCCCGGCTTCCCCATCCGGCTGCCCCTGGCCGACGCCGAGCGGACGGTTCCGTCACTCGACCAGCACCACGGGGAGGGCTTCCTCGACCGGTGCTGACGAACTCGGGCCCGGGCCGCTGCTGTTACCTTGCGGGCGGCCCACCGACACCATGACGCAGATCTCCGACCTCATCGCCGCCAACAGGGGCTACGCCGCCGCCCGCGCCAACGTGGCCGATCCGCGCCCCGGGCGGCACCTCGCCGTCGTCACCTGCATGGACGCCCGCATCGACGTGTTCGCCGTGCTGGGGCTCCACCTCGGAGAGGCACACGTCATCCGCAACGCGGGCGGCCGGGTCACCGACGACGTACTGCGCAGCCTCGCTCTGTCGAGCGGTGTCCTCGGCGTGGACACCGCTGTCGTCATGCAGCACACCAAGTGCGGGCTGGCCGGCGTGAGCGACGCCGAGTTGCGCGTCCTCACGGGCGCCGACCTGGGCTTCTTCCCCATCGACGACCATGCCGCCGCGCTGCGCGAGGACGTTGACCTCCTGGCGCGCACGCCCTACTTGTCGCGGCTGCGCCTCATCGCAGGCTTCATCTACGACGTGGAGAGCGGCGAGCTCGAGGACGTCGTCCACTGGGAGCGCCCCCTCTGACGCGGTGAAGATCGCGATCCTCGACGACTGGTTCGACACCGTCCGGACGCTCCCCTGCTTCGAGAAGCTCGCCGGGCACGACGTCACCGTGTTCAACGACCACGTCCAGGACACCGACACGCTCGGTCGTCGTCTCACCGGGGCCGAGGTGCTCGTCCTCATCCGTGAGCGGACCGAGATCCGCGCCCCGCTCCTGGAGCGGCTGCCGCAGCTGCTCCTGATCAGCCAGCGCAGCGTGTACCCGCACATCGACATCGACGCCTGCACGGCGCTGGGCATCGTCGTCAGCTCCGACCAGCATGCCGGCACCCCCTCCTACGCGGCCGCCGAGCTGACCTGGGCGCTCGTCCTCGCGTCGGCACGCCAGCTGCCACAACAGGTGGCCTCGCTGCGGGCAGGTCACTGGCAGGCGGGCGTGGGGCGGACGCTCCGGGGCGCGACGCTGGGGATCTACGGCTACGGCCGCATCGGGAGCGTGGTCGCCGGCTACGGCCGGGCCTTCGGCATGGACGTCCTCGTGTGGTCCCGGCCCGAGTCGCTCCGGCGCGCCAGGGACGACGGCCTGGCCGTGGCGGCGGACCGCGCCGAGCTCTTCTCCTCCTCCGACGTGGTCTCGCTCCACCTGCGCCTCACGCCGGCCACCAGGGGGATCGTCTCGGCGGCCGACCTGGCCCGCATGCGGCCGGACTCCCTGCTGGTGAACACCAGCCGCGCCGGGTTGGTCGAGCCGGGTGCCCTCGTGAGGGCGTTGCGGGCGGGGCGGCCCGGCATGGCCGCCGTCGACGTCTTCGAGACCGAGCCCCTCCTCGACCCGGACGACGACCCGCTCCTGACCATGGAGAATGTCCTGAGCACGCCCCACATCGGATATGTGACCAGGGAGGAGTGGGATGTACAGTTCAGCGACGTCTTCGACCAGATCACCGCCTACGCGAGCGGCGCCCCCATCAACGTCGTGAACCCAGACGTGTTGGCGCACGCTCCGAAGCGAATCTAAGGAGAAGCTCCAGATGCCGGCTCATCGCAACGCCTCCCCCATATCCGCCGCCGCGCCACGAGAGCATCCCCGGCGGCGCGGTCTGCGGCACCCGCTCCTCGCCGCGGTGATCGGCTGCCTCACGCTCGTCCCGGTCCTCATCGCGGTGGCACCCGGCACCGCGTCGGCGGCCTATCCCGACAATCCCGCCCAGCCGGTCAACTTCGGCAACGCCGGCTTCTTCGGCCCGGCCGGTGGGCTGCAGCTCAACGCGCCGGCCGTCGGCATGGCGTCGACACCCTCGGGCAACGGCTACTGGATCGTGGCCTCCGACGGCGGCATCTTCTCCTACGGCGACGCCGGTTTCTTCGGCTCAGCCGGCAGCATCGCGCTCAACAAGCCCATCGTGGGCATGGCCGCCACGCCCGACGGGGGCGGGTACTGGCTCGTGGCCTCCGACGGCGGCATCTTCTCCTATGGCGACGCGGTCTTCCACGGGTCGGCGGGCAGCATGCAGCTGAACCAGCCCATCGTGGGCATGGCCGCGACGCCCGACGGAGGCGGCTATTGGCTCGTGGCCGCCGACGGCGGCATCTTCTCCTACGGCGACGCGGTCTTCTACGGCTCGACCGGCTCCATCCACCTGAACCAGCCGGTTGTCGGCATGGCGGCGGCGCCGGGGGGAACGGGCTACTGGCTGGTGGCCGCCGACGGGGGCATCTTCAACTACGGCACGGCGCCGTTCCTCGGCTCCATGGGCGGGACGCCGCTCAACGCACCCATCGTCGGCATGGCCGGCACCTCCGGCGGCTACTGGCTGGCCGCCCGGGACGGAGGCGTGTTCAACTTCGGCACGGCCTTCTTGGGCTCCATGGGCGGGCAGTCGAACTCCAACCCGATCCGGGCCATCGCGGCAACGCCCGGCGGCGGGGGGTACTGGCTGCTGCCGACCACTCCCCCACCCCCACCGCCCACTCTCGGTCCGGGAGCCAGCGGGGCCGCCGTCGCGCTGCTCCAGCAGCAGCTGAGCGCACTCGGCTACTGGGTCGACACCACGAGCGGCTCCTTCGACGACAGCACCGAACAGGCCGTGTGGGCGCTCCAGAAGGCGGCCGGCCTCCCCCGCGACGGCGTCGTCGGCGTCTCCACCTGGGCGGCGCTCGACGCCGGGGTGGTGCCCCACCCGCGCAGCACGTCGGGCTATGTGATCGAGATCGACCTCGAGGACGACCTGATCATGGTCGTCAACAACGGGCACCTCGAGTACACGCTCAACACCTCGACCGGCGGCGGCTACACCTACACCTCGGACGGCGTCACCTCGGTGGCGGTCACCCCCACCGGGGTCTTCCAGACCTACCGCACCCTCGACGGCCTCGACGTGGACTCCCTGGGTGCGTTGTGGCGGCCGCGCTTCTTCACCGGCGGCTATGCCATCCACGGCGACACGTCCGTGCCGCCCTATCCGGTCTCCCACGGGTGCGCGCGCATCAGCAACGAGGCCATCGACTGGGTGTGGGCGAACAACATCGACCCGATCGGCACGACCGTCTGGGTGTACTGAGGCAAGCCCCGACCGGGCGCCCGGATCTCTAGATGTCCCCGGACTCTAGATGTCGTAGTACAGCATGTACTTTCGGGGGCTCGGCGCCGACCTGCGACTTCGGCCCGACTCAGCCCCTGACCTGGACATTCAACCTTTCGACACTTTGCGTCGTTTGACACGGCTTTGCGTCGTCTTGTGTCACATCCGTGTCACGCCCATCGAAGTCAGGGTGCAGAGTAGTCAGTCCCGTCCGCGCACTTGTTGTAGTGGTCGAGCGTCAACCAGTTGCACCAGATATCTCGCTTCGGAACGGCAAGTCGCTGCCCATCCCCCGCTGTTGCCTTCCAGGCGGCCACCTCAACGCGCTTGTCGGTGTCTGCCATTACAGCCTCGATTGCCGGCCGGAGGTCCGTATCGCACGACATGATGATTCCGACATCGAATTGATTGCGATGGGCCATCATGACGAAGTCAATCGCCAGCGCCACGTCGATGCCCTTCTCTTCGGGCTTCGCAGCGCACTGTGGCCAGCCCTGGGGATAGCGCAACGGTCTGTGGACCACCTCGACGCCAGACTTCCTCCACCTGTCGACCTGCTTCTGAGCGGCAGAATTGCCTTTCGGGTCCTGGCGGGCCACCGGCATCCCTCGATAGGCCCGAACCTCCTTCAGCTCACACCCTGCTGCACGCCTCTCAAGACTCATGATCTGATTGTCGAGAGCAAGCGGGTGGACATGGCCCTCCCTGGGTGGGGCTGCCTCGCCAAGGAAACATTCTCGAGCACGCTTGTACACGTTGCGATAGTCCACGAAGAGGACGACTTGAGCCTGCTTGGTCACTCGAGACCCGAGAAAGAAAAACCCCGCCAGTCCGATGCCGAAGCACCGGAGGGCGGGGAGCAGTACCGGCAAGTATAACAGGTGGTCACGGAGATTTCACCCGCGAACAGCCAGGTCAAGGCCCAATTCCCAAAGAAATTTACGAACACCCGTTCGCTTGTTTCATTCGAGATCAACCCACATTGTAGTGGCCACGCTCCAGCCGGCCGGTGTGGCGCTGGCCTCGGGACACCGCCGACACCTGAACCCATCTACGTCGCCGGCCGCCTCCGCATCTTCCGCCGCTCGGCGTGACGATGGCGGTCGGGCTCGAGGCGACGTACCGCGCAGCCGCATCCGTGGCGCCACAGCCCGTTCGGGTGAGGCAGCTCGGCGCCGGCACGGGCGGTAACACGATGGGGATACGCTCGGCCCGAGTGGCCCATCGAACCTTGTGGCTAAGCGTGGCGGCCGGCGCGTTCGTTGTCCTGGCGGTTTCGGTGAGCTGGTCGGCCCTCGTGTACGACGGAGCGCAGAAGGGCGGGGACTTTGATGTCTGGTTCTACCCTGCCACCTATGTCGCCTACGGGGCGAGCGTGCTCGTCGTGGTCGCTTTTATGGGTGCCATACGGGGTTGGAGGGTCCCGGGGTGGAAAAATGGGGCGGTGACGTCGCATCGTCCCAACCCAAAGAAGAAGCGCAGGAGGGGTTCAATCGGCACGGTGGAGGCTGGCACGATCAAAGCCGACCAGGTCATCGGCCAGCAGAACAACTACACACCTCCTCCCCCCGGGGGTGCTGGCCCGACGATGTTCGATCTCGACGACGCTCGATTGTCCGTCTCGGATGCCCGCCAGGAGATCGGCCCTGGAGTCGACCCATCCTCCCCGCTGACAGCGGCCACGTTTATGAAAGCCACTGGCGGCGCGATAGTTGAGGGCACCAACTTCGTCCAGAAGGTCTGGGTCGACGAGAACGGGCAAACTCACAACGGCGAATACATCGGACACATGCGAACCGACTATCGACGACCTAGAGATCCGGCGGGCCCTGATTCCGAGAGCCAGTAGCCGCTGGAGGCATTGTCGCCTTGAGCAGGCCTCCGAGCGCGACGCGGAAACGACACCGAATAGTCGACTACGGGGCCGCCGCTTCGCAGCGCCCGCCGCTCCATTGACGAGGACGCGACGGATTCGACGGGCTCCAGGGGTATAAGTAGGAACACCTACGTCAGTCACGATGACACAGGTGCGACGGCCCCTCTTCCACCCTTTTCGAGGGGCCGCTCCGCGTAGCGGCTCCGGCGTACCCTCGGCCGGTGGAACCATGACCGAGCCTTCAGCGCCACGGGCGCCGCTGTGACTGGTTGCTTTCTCCAGGGTCTATAAGAGATGGCCACCGCCGGCAGCCTCATGTAGCTCGAAGATTTGGACTGCGGCTGACTCGACGGGACTGTGATACTGCACCTCGCCGTCGACGATGACGTACGTGTCGTAGGAACGCCGGCCGTTCAGCCACACCCCGTCGAAGGGGATGGCGCCCTCGCCAGCACGAACCGTGACGGCGACGTTCAGCCCAATGCCTACCGGTTCTGTCTTCGTCACCTCGAAGTCGGTGCCGACCGAGGTGAGCCACACCCTCTTCGTCACTGGCACCGACGCTACCCGCCGCTACCCTCGGCCCGTGGACCAAATGCCCCGCCCCGGCGACGTCTCCCCCGGCTTCATCGCCGAGGCCGGGCGGTGCTGGCGGATGCTCTATGACCGGAACCTCCAGGCGACCCACTGCGACGTGCGACCCGCATGGACCGGGCGGTGGCGCTCGCAGAGTGGCGACCGATGGTGGGTCGTATGGGCGTGTACGGAGCACCTGGAGGGTCTGACGGGGCTTCGGGAGTTCGGACGGCGGAGCAGAACGTAGCCAAGCCGGAGGTACCATCGGGGGGCTTGTCGGGGTCGAACGCCGCGCGCGGGCAGGAGTTCCCCAATCCTCCTCCCCGCGGTACGAGGGAGGTCGACCCCGACGGGCCGTTCCAGGCCGTTGGGGGTTACCCAGAGGGCGACCACTGGTGGATCGTGTGGCGCGCCCGGGCCATACGACGGGGCTGCGTGAGTTCGGCCGGGCGAGGTCTCCAACCGACATTCTTCGATGGCGGCGGCCCCGCCATCGGGCGGAATCGCGGCGGGCTTCACCCCTCAGGTGAGTTCCTGCTACCAGTCGTCCAGAGTCTGCGAGTGGAAGACGATAACGGCCAAGAGGTCTCTCAGATGACTCCTGACCAACTTGAGGTTGGCCGAAGGATCGGTGGCGCTTCGCTGCGCAAAGAGAGCCAGCTCCGCGTAAGTGTTCAGTATCCGAGCGACGTGCGCTCCCATAGCCGAATCGGGACAGGGGTTCGCGGTCAGCCATACCGTCGCGTCTCTCGCGGCGACCTGCACCTCGTCTGCCGCCGCCAGGACACTTATTGAGCTGTGGCCCAGCACAGACGAGAGACGGCTCTCGGCCTCCCTCGCGCGGTTCAGCTCAGTCATTGCCCTGATGCGCCACTGCAGTGCGTTTGGTGCTTCGCGCATGGCTTTGAGCGTTCCCGTTTGCTGTCCCTGAAGCGCAGCCTGTACCAAATGCCGAGATCTCAACAGGTCCTTTCGGACCGATTGCACCAACGTCTGCACAACACGCAGAATGGGCTTCGGCACGAAGACTCGGCGGGTGCTCCCTTGCCCGGCTGCGCGCCACAACACCGGGCTGGGGTGCCCCCGTACGGCACAGCACATCGGGGATACCGGGCGGGGGGTTGGAACCCAGCAAATGCTGATCCCAAGCGAGGCTCATGGTGCACGCGGCGCTAGTGTCTCGGGCTTGCTTGCGCGGACGAAGGCACTCATCACGGCCCGATCCAACTCAGCGATGGACGCCTCTACGTCGATGGTCGCGGGAATCTCCGCCGAGACGAGCAGGTCACCAGCCATCTGGGCAATGTCCGAAGCGTCGAACACTCGAGTCGGTTCGATATCGATCCCCTCGAAACCGGCTTCCTCCAGACCCTCTCGGTAGTCGGTCTCGAGCAGCGCCCCCGCCACACAGCCCGTCCAGAGGCCCATTGCTTGCTGAAGAGGCTCAGGAAGGCTTCGGCGCAGGACGATGTCGGAGACGGCCAGACGTCCCCCCGGCTTCAACACCCGGAAGGCCTCGCGGAAGACGGCGGGCTTGTCGGGGGACAGGTTCACGACGCAATTGGAGATGATGACGTCCACAGATTCGTCCGGCAATGGGACGGACTCGATCGTGCCCAGAAGGAATTCGGCGTTGACCACACCGGCCTCGACCTGGTTCCTCCGAGCAAGAACCAACATCTCGGGCGTCATGTCCAAGCCGTATGCCTTGCCGCTCGGAGCAACCCGTCGGGCCGATAAGAGCACGTCTATCCCGCCGCCGGAGCCGAGGTCGAGGACGACCTCGCCGGGATGCAGTTCCGCGAGCAACGTGGGGTTCCCACAGCCGAGCGAAGCTGCGAGCGCGGCTTGTGGCAGCGCTTCGGCGTCTTTCTTCTCGTACAGCGTGGGGCCTATGAGGCCAGTGGCGGTGCCGGTTGGACCGCAACACGAGGCGTCTGCGGCTCGTGCTGCCTCGGCATAGCGCTCGCGCACCGCAGTTCGGACTTCGTCTACACCTTGCTTGGCCATTGCAGCCTCTCAGTTCTGCTTCCTAGGCGTCGAAGTAGTTGAGTTGCCCGAGCGGGAAGAGTCCGGATCGAGGATTTCGAGAATCCGGTCGGTGTTCTCACGGATGGTGGTGATGTTGCGGAACATCCACTTCGGCGGAGCATTGTCCGGCATCCGATCGAACCGCTCCTCCCAGTCGATGGTCGACATCTTCTGACCGAAGCGTTGGGCAAGGACGCCGAGCCCGATGAGCAGCGCCACGGCCACCAACACTTTCTTCATGAACCGATCGTGACCCACGCCTGGCGGTCGCAAACAGGGCACAAGGTCACAGATGAGCCTTGGTCCTGGGGCAGGGTGCCCCACATCGCCGGGACGAGGTGCCACCGTGCGAATCCTCGGGGACACCTCCCGCCTGAACGTGGGCACAGCGACACCGAATCCTCGCTCGCTCTAACCATCACGCGAAGGCATCCCCGTGCAATGCTCGTTTACATTGGGGATTGTGCGACGGCGGATAAGAGGGCTAGCCATAGCTCCGATCGGACTGGCTGTGCTCGTACTGGGTCTGGTTCCCAGCACTTCAAGTAGCGGGTCCCAACAGCAGCTTGTGTCTGCTTCATACCCATCGCCATTCTCAGCTCGCTGCGTCGGCTCCGACGCCGTTGAACCCTGTTATACCGCCCTCCAGCTTCAAAAGGCCTACAACCTAAAGCCTCTCTACGCCAAGGGACTTGACGGCTCCGGAACAACGGTCGTCGTATTGGCCGCCCGCGTTTCACCTACCCTCGTTCACGATCTTGCGGTCTTTGACGAGGCGCTTCGTCTCCAGACGCCAAGCATCCGCGTCGTATCCGCTGCCGGCACGGTGCCAGCCAGGTTTGACCCCGACTCGATTCAGAGTGCTGTTGATTTCTCATCTGAGTGCACGGTCGATGTCGAAGCCGTTCATACCATCGCTCCCGGAGCCAACATCGTTGTGTTTGCTGCTCCTTCCGGTGCTGTCTCTTCGAATCTCTCGGATGTCATCTGGCAGGCCACGGCGGTGCGCTACGTGGCATCGCATCACTTAGGCGAGGTCATCACCTCGAGCCAGGCCAGCGTCGGTGAGTCAGCGGTCGGTAGTTCGACCATCAACCGGCTACACGAGGACTATCAATATGCTGCGGCCCATTACGTCAGCGTGATCCAGGCCTCCGGGGACTTCGGGGCTTCCAGCCGTGATCTGGTGGGCGTCTTCACTCGCCGAATGAGGGGTTACCCAGCTTCGGACCCGCTGGTCACCGCCGTTGGAGCAACCCAGCTCCATCTCGACGCCCAAGGCAACCGGACAGGTCCGGATACCGTCGCCTCGACGCCCAGCGGTGGATTCGCTAGCGGTGGCGGACTGTCTGAGGTCTTCCCCCGACCCAGCTACCAGAACGCAGCGGAGTCGGTCGTCGGAGACCACCGGGGAGGTCCCGACGTTTCCATGAGTGGTGACCCCGATGGTGGCTTCGAGCTTTACATGAGCTTTCCGAAGGGAAGCATCGCTGCGTCAGTTCAAGGGTGGGGATCAGGCGGCGGAACGAGCGTGTCGGCACCTCTCTTCGCTGGTATCGCCGCGATTGCCGACCAGGCTGCTGGACGGCCGTTGGGTCCTCTAAATCCCTACCTTTACAGTGCATACCAACTCCCGAATCACGGTGGTCTCGTGCCAGTCAGATCCGGCAACACAACAACGGTCCAGTCTTCCGACGGCACGTCCTCGACGGTCCCAGGCTATGAAGCGTCGCCTGGCTACAACCTCGCAACTGGTCTCGGTACGGTGGACGCTGCAGTACTGGTCAGAACGCTGTCCCAGCTTGCGACGAAATAGGCGGGTCCTTCATCAACTCTTGACTGCGCCAGTACTCCGGGAAGGTGGGACAGTTCGGCACATCGGAGGCATGCCTCGCTTGGAAATGGGCCGCGCGGTAGGGGACATTTCCAGAGCCCCGAATGGAGGCCTGCGGGCCGATCCTTCCGCGGGCGCTTCCGAGTCAACCTTCGACAGGGTCCTTACCTCTCAGAGCAGCTCGTTGCGGCTATCGTTGGAGCGGGTCGTTACTGGCGTCTGGGTGGAGTACCACCGGGGACCGACCAGCCGGCAGCCTGCCGGACATAGCCGTGCGCCTGGGCGAAGACTCGATGTCGTCCGAAGGAGCGCGTGGTGCCCGAACCAGTCGTAGCGAGTGCCTATCGATCGGCGTTGGAGGTGATCTCTGCCGCCGAACCAGATGTGGCAGCGGCCATCGTCGGTGAGCTGGAGTCCCAACGGCGTCAACTGAAGCTCATCGCTTCAGAGAACTACGCCTCACCGGCCGTGCTGCTGGCCATGGGCAACTGGCTGTCGGACAAGTATGCCGAGGGCACTCCGGGCCATCGCTTCTATGCCGGATGCGAGATGGTTGACCGGATCGAGACATTGGCTACGGACCACGCCAAAGCACTGTTCGGCGCCGATCACGCCTATGTCCAACCTCATTCGGGGATTGACGCCAACCTGGTTGCTTACTGGGCCATCCTTGCCCACCGAGTCGAGCAGCCATTCCTCAACGAGGCTGGGGCGGCTCACGTGAACGACCTTGACTCCGTGAGCTGGGATCAACTGCGCAACGAACTGCACTCCCAGCGCATGATGGGCATGGCTCTCGACGCCGGTGGGCACCTCACCCATGGGTTCCGACCCAATATTTCCGGGAAGCTCTTTGACCAGGCTAGCTACGGGGTCGATTCCGCTTCCGGACTCCTCGACTACGGCGCCATAGCGGCCCAGGTGAGAGAGTTCCGTCCGCTGGTGCTCGTGGCGGGGTACTCGGCCTACCCCCGGAACCCCAATTTCGCCATCTTGGCTGAGATCGCCCACGACGTCGGGGCTACTTTCATGGTCGACATGGCCCACTTCGCTGGGCTGGTGGCCGGGAAAGTGCTGGTCGGTGACCTCGATCCGGTGCCCCACGCCGATGTCGTGACCTCCACCACCCACAAATCACTGCGCGGACCTCGGGGTGGACTGGTGCTCTGCGCCGAGGAATACGCACCCTACGTAGACAAAGGATGCCCGATGGTCCTCGGTGGACCGCTGCCCCACATGATGGCCGCCAAGGCCGTTGCCTTGTCTGAAGCTCGCCAGCCCTCGTTCGCTGCCTATGCCGTCCACATCGTAGAGAATGCACGCGCTCTGGCGGAAGGTCTGATGCGGCGGGGTGCACGGCTCATCACTGGTGGAACTGACAACCACCTTGTGCTCTTGGACGTGGCTTCCAGCTTCGGACTCACCGGCCGTCAAGCTGAGGCTGCCCTGCTTGACGCAGGGGTCGTCACCAATCGCAACTCATTGCCAGGTGACGCCAACGGCGCCTGGTACACCTCGGGAATTCGACTTGGCACACCGGCGCTGACCACGCTGGGATTTAGGCCACACGAGATCGACGAAGTCGCCGACGTCATAGTCACTGCCCTGAGAGCCACGACACCGGCGACATCCACAGCCAAAGCGAAGTACGAGATCGATCCCCACATCGCCCAAGGCTGCGAAGACCGGTGTTTCAGATTGCTCGACCGCCACCGCCTCTATGCGGACATCGAGCTGTAAATGACTTGCTCGGAGAGTACGGGCAATGCAGTGAGTTTCTCGAATCAAGAAGGCGTTACTGCACTATTAGATTCAACCGGGACAGAGGGTCTCTCCGAACAGCGAGCAGCACATCGCCCAGGGGTGTCCCCGAACGCCGGCCCGGGGGCGTGCGGGCCTGCCCAGATCACCTCGACGGGTTGACGACGCTGCGGGAGTTCGGCCGGCGTCGCTAGCCGGCCAACTTCCGATCCAAAAGGTCGAGTGCCCTGGAGAACGTCGCCTTCAAGTCCGCTGGCGACCCGATAAAGCAGATGACTTCCTTGTCGGAGGCAAAGTCCTTCGTCCGGAACGAGATGCCGATTCCGTCTTCCACTGTCAACTCGTCGACCCGTATATCGGTCGGGGAACCGACGACCAGCTGGTGAACTGTTGATGTCATCTGAGTCCTTCGCATGGCTGCCATCATGGCATCGGCCCCTCGTGACGGTTGGGTGAACTCGCCCCCCCGGTCGATCAACCGCCGGCGGTACGCGCTGCTGCGGCGCAATGCGCGAGTTTCCGGGGAAAGGAAGCTCGTTGTCCCGGGCTGACCGCTGCCTCAGTTCGCGACGACAGTGTCGCTCATCACGCTCAGACCGGCGGTGATGGACTGTTCTGCCTCGGAGAGCCCAACGAATTCGATGCCGACTCTGACAACCCCATCGAGAGGCGTCGCATTTCTGATCACGCCCTCAAGTCGGATGATCACCGAATCCCCGAACGCGGGCAGTTCCACCGAGATGGGACAACCGGGCAGCTTGGACGGCCATGGGTATTGAAACGTGATCCCGAGACCGACCATCGAGATGTCGATGATTCGACAGTCTCTCCACCCGAGGGCTGAGTCCCCCTCGACATGACACGATCCGGCCCAGTTGGCAGATTGGCGGTGCTGACGACGCCGGTGCTCCATAACTCGCCCTCCTCTCCCGGATGCGTCTTAGGCGCCCCGGATCGGCCCCTTACGATGACGAGGCATCATGCGGAACTGTGCTACGTCCCGCGTCTTTCGGAAACTTTGATCGTTCCTTGCCAATTGTCCACACGTTGCGTCTGGCAGATTCCAGATGCCACTGTGTCAAAGGTCCGCCGGACAAACGCCGCCGGTCAGAATCACCTTCAATTGCGAACTCGACGAGCGTCTAGGAACCAGTAGGTCTGACCTTCCCTCGGGACTCGCAGGGTGCCCCAGAACAGTGACGCCGGGTCGGAGCGCACCCTTCGGCACCATGGGGATAATCCTTCACGCCCGCTGCGGCCTATTTGAGATCCTTGGCGAGGAATCGAATCCCTGCGTAGCCAGCCAGCAAGAGCACAGAGGCCATAAGCCAGCTCCGAAACTGCCCGTTCCAAGTGACGAACATGTAGATCAGGAACCCGAGCCAGGCAGCGAAGAGAACTGCGACCACCATCTTCCTGCGAACCACCCGAGCGGAGTCCTGGGCCATCGCACCAAGTATCGCATCGGCCCGATTCTTCCTCTTCACCAGAGTGCCGATTGAGGGTGAGGGTGATGCCCCACTTCGCCGGGAGGGTGGGACACTTCGGCACGAGTGGGGCAGTGCTGACGACACCGTGACGGTACGTACGGGGGCACCCTCCGCGCCCGCTGGTGCCATTCAAGGACGTCCCGGGTGCGATGATGGCGAGCGGTGACGACCGCTCAAGATGTCGCAGACTGGATGGTGGCGGAGGTCGAGGTGCTGGGATTCCTGTACCAGTCGAAGGCGGTGAACCACATTGCCGAGCACTTCGGTGAGGAGTTCACGTACAGGAGCGAGGCGGGCAGTCTCGCGATAGCCGCGCCGGTGCTGCAAGCTTTTCACGAGCTTACCAAAGACACCGTCTTCTGGGACCGCTGGACCAAGGCTTGGCGTCTTCGAGCGAAGACGAGCTAAAGGCCATCCGCTGGCGCCGGGTTCGGCAGCCGTGGACGGTAGCTGGGGGGGCTAAATGCCCCAGTCCGCACGACTGGGGCACCGCTGGGGTCGGACCCATATCGGACCTGGCAGAGAGACCCTGCTTTCGCGCGACAGGAGACGGTTGATTTTTGGCCGTTCCGATGCGAAGCTGCACACGGCGTCGGTTGGGTTTCCATAGGGCGTGCGGCAAGGGGCAGCCGTACCCGTCCAAGCAAGGAGGAAGCCATGGCCTGGCTTGCCATTTGCCTTCCGCTGATGGCCGTCGGAATCGCGATTGCGACTCTTCCGCTGGCCTATGCCACCCACCATCAGCACACATATGGGCACCACGGGTCCGATCCTCTTCGTCGAGGATCGCCGCGCACAGCGGCAACGTCACCTGAACAGATGGGTTCGCACACCGTGTGTCCCAACTGCACCGCTTTGGTGGCGGATCAAACGATGCATGACAGTTCCGTCCACGCCACCGCCATCACCTGACTCGTCGACTCGACCGACTAATCGAAGTAGCCCCCGAACGCCAGGCCGCTCGGGGCGGCGGGCGCAACTGGCAGCCGCCCTGACGTGGTTCCGGGACGTTGGACCCTTGCTCGGAGCGCCCGATCCGCTAAGGATGGAGTGAGGCTCGCACGAGTGATCCGTTTTTGGAGGTGCGTTGCGTGTCCCTCAAATCGTCCTTTCAAGGCCACGTCCCTACGGGGGACGGCTCTGCCTTCGGGGTGTTGGAGGCACCGTCGGGCAATCTGCGCTTCGCCGACTGGCTCTTCCGCTCGAAAGCGGCCAGCCTCATCTGGCTCGTGGCACGCTTGTGGCTCGGCTACGAATGGCTGAACGCCGGCTACCAGAAGCTCTGGGGCTCGGAGAACGCGGTCTTTTGGAACCACGACGGGATCGCCGTCAAGGGCTACGCCGCAGCGTCAGTCGCCGCCTCGGCGACCGGGAAGGGTGGCGCCTCCTACGGCTGGTGGGCGGCGTTCCTCCACAACTTCGTGATCCCCAACGCCGGCTGGATCGCCAAGTTCATCTCCATCGCCGAGTTCCTCATCGGCATCCTGCTGATCTTGGGGCTGTTCACCGGGCTGACCGCGGTCGGCGCGGTGATCCTCAACCTCGTCTACATGCTCTCGGGCACGGCGGGCGTGAACCCGGTCTATGCCTTCGTCGGGGTCTTCTTGATCCTGGCCTGGCGCAACGCCGGGTACCTGGGTCTTGACCACTTCGTCCTGCCGTGGCTGCGCCACCTGTTCCACCGGAGCCAGCCGGCCGAGAAGGTGCCGGCGAAGCACGCGGCCCCCGCCTGATTCCCCCGAGAAGCCCCGCCATGACCACGTTCGACAGCGCGATCACCCGAGCCGAGACTGATCTGGCTCATGTCCAGTCTGCTCTTGACACCGCCCAGCAGGTACTTGAGGTCGCAGACCAGGCCCACAGCGTGGGGCGACGCGTTGTCAGGATGATTCGAATCGTTGCCATTGTCTTCGCGATAGGGGGCGTCCTGGTTGCGGTAGTTGTGCTGTTCGACCGCCTTTGGCGCGGCTTCCACCGAGAACAGGGTGACGAGACCACGGACGTCACCGGCTCAAGTCCCATTCCCCGAGTCGTGGGCGAGGTCAGTCCGCCCAGCGGCCGTCATGCCGCAAGATCCTCGGTGAGAACGGGACCAAGCTGTACCGTCTCGGCTAGGTGTTCGAGAAACAACGATAGGGAACACGTGTCCCCTATCGCCGTACATGAAGGGGAGGGGCCGGTCAAGAGCTCCGCTCTGCATTTTCTTCGTGAACGACACGAAGGGCGTCCTGCACGAAGGCGCGCGCCGGCGAGGCGCCGGGGTCAACGTCGGGCGATGCCCGCCGAAGGCTGTGGCGTTGACGCCGGCGGCGAGCGGCGCATCCTGTTCGAGGACGCCCGCGATGTCGAGGTGTTGCGAGTTCCCATCACTGCTTGAGGGGTTCTGTCACGCTCCCGTGGGCAGCCAGCCATTCATTCGTCGATCTCCGCACATGATGGGGTTCGGCCACGTCCCGACGGGTCCGAAGTCGTCGTAAATATGTAGTTTCCGAAGCTCGCTTGTGCCTGAGCGTGTAGCTTCGCTGAACGACATCACGCACGGTTCGAAAGGAGGACAACATGGCTATCGGGGTGCAGTTGGACTTTAAGGGCGCCACTCCCGACCAGTACGACCAGGTCATCCAAAAGATGGGTTTCACCAAGGGCGGGAAGGGCGCCGCGGGCTGCATGTTTCACTGGGTGACCAAAACCAGCGAGGGCATCCGCGTCACCGACGTGTGGAGCGACCGCGAGACCTTCGAGAAGTTCGGGCAGGAAAAGATCGGACCGATCACCCAGGAAGTTGGCGTGCCCAGCCCGCCCGAGACCACCTTCTTCGAGGTGCACAACTACCTCACCGCTGGGTAGTGACGTAGGAACCTGGGCGTTCCAGTCGCTGACCGACAGGAGGCCAAAGCGCGACTCAGACAGCGGGCGTTCTCGACAGCCTGCGCTCCGTTTAAGAGTGGGACGGGGCTAGCCCAGTTCGCTGCCGGGTGGAAGGGGGCGACGGACTAGCGCGTCGGAGGAACCGAAATGACCTTCTGAACGATGAGCAGGGGCATCGTGTTGTGGCCGGACGAGGCGACGAGCGCCGCCATCAGGGCGCTTTGGGAAACCTTGGCCGAGATGGGTATCCCGTCGTTGGCAGTGCACACGCACCGCCTTCACCAACCACACGTGTCGCTCGCAGTCGCAGAGGATTTCCCCGTCCAGGAGGTGCTCAAAGCTGTCGGACGAATACCAAGCGCACCAATCCCCCTCTCAGTCGAAGCGGCTGGAATCTTCCCTGGTGGAGTCCTTTATTTGCCGTGCGTCGTTAACCAAGAGTTGCTCGATGAACAGCGGCGAGTTTGGATCGCTGTTTCTCCCTTGGCCGTTGACCTGTGGCCCTACTTCGAGATTGGAGCTTGGACACCGCACATCACATTGGGATGGTCACTGACGCAGACTGAGCTGACCGAAGCGCTCCCTGCCGTCCTCGACGCCCTTCCACTTATGGGATGGCTCAATCGTGGCGGACTCGAGGACGGCACGACTGGCGAGAACTGGTCTCCAACCCCAGCGTCAGACCGGACTCCGGAGAGCGGATAATCGGCCCACCGGCAGGTGCCCCCGTTCGCTGCCGGGTCGGGGTGCCACCCTCCGTGTAATCGCACGACTGGGACACCCCTTTTCGGGAGCCGCCAGCACCGGTTTGATCAGAGCGCTAGAGGCTGTCGCCTTCGGGCTTTGGGACCCTTTACCCGGCCCGCTTCGCAGCCTTCTTCGCCGGAGCCCGCTTCGCAGCCTTCTTCGCCGGAGCCCGCTTCGCAGCCTTCTTCGCCGGAGCCCGCTTCGCAGCCTTCTTCGCAAGCTGGGTCGACGCGGCGACAAGCTGCTCGGTCATTTTGAACGCCGAATCGATGATCCGCTGGCGCGGACCGTCGTCTGCACCCACGTCGGGAAACGCACCGTTTACGGTGTCAAGGAACTTCCGCACCGATTCCAGCGCGGTGTTCCCGGCATCGCGAAACGACTCGATGATCCGATCAGCGCTGCTGGAGCCAGTCCTTGTGTTGGTCATAGGGTCCTCCCATCTCCTGGGCCCTGATTCGCCAATGTGTGGCTACTCCCATTCCCTTCACAAGCACAAGACGGCAAAGTAGAGGCCTTCGGCACGTTCTCATGGCATTGGGATGCCCCCGTACGCCGGGCTGGGGAGCAGCTGTCCAGCATTTCGGCTACTTGATCCTCATGGCGTCAAGGGTCCGCAGGCGGCCACTCGGACCGTTCAAGGATGCTGTCTACAAGGGTGCGGCGGCCATCCGGCCAATGAATGTGCCATGTCCACATGTACGTGTGATCCCCGGGGTTTGGTCCAGAGACGTCTTCGGGCCGGATTGCCACGAGCCGTTCTATGAGGTCAAGGCACGCCTCGTCAGGAGTGCCGCCACCGCCGATCGGGACTCGGACATCGCCCCACCAATCCCTGGCCGTGCTGTCGTCCTCAAATGGCTCCGCGGGCACTTCCCAGGGATCACAGGGAAATGCGAGCCAGGCGCCTCTTCTTGAATACGTTCCGCCGTAGCGATCAGGGACGATGCTCATCGGGAAAACAAGGCCCATGCGCCGCTGGCTATCCCAGGCCATCACAGGGGCCGATCTTACGAGAGCCAACACAGAGTGCCGATCCAGAGGACGCAAGAAAGAGTGCCCCCAAACGCCATCGGGCTGGGGCGGGTCAAATACGAAGGTTTTCGGCAGGCACTCACGAGTACGCCCCTGTCACCTACCGGCATCACGACGGGGGCAGGGGATTTCGACACCGACCCCCGGGCTTTCTGGGCAAGCCTGAGTCGCCGTACGCCTCGAAATCAACAGAGTGAGTGGCGGGACGGGAACGAACCACCACTATCAACGACCCCTCTATCGAAGACCTCCCTATCGACTCTTCGAGCTGCCTCTCTGGCCGGAGCGGCGGACCTCATAGAGGGACGCTCTGGCGTCGGCTCTTTGTTGGGCCGATGATGTGCTGAGAGACCGTGCCCAGCAACCTCCTGAGGAGGTGACGATTGAAACGGGCTCCGAGGAGAGCGATCCCATGGGCGGCACTGGCCCTCGTAACCGCAATGGCCGCAGGCGGAGCCGCATTCGGCATGTGGAGGCGCCATCCGGCACGCCGAGCGCCACTTCTCGACAATCGCTTCCTTCACATCCGCCTACGCCCACTACACGTCCGCCTGCCGCCCCGGCGTCGGTAACTCCACCTGGTCCCCCTAACCCTCCTCCACCGGGACCTCTCACTGTCAACGGCCCTGCGTGGGCGGGCCATGGGGATCTTGCCTTCGTCTCCTCCGGCCAGCTTGAAGTGCTCTCGAACGCAGGGAGCCTGACCACCATCACCGGACCGAGCGGCGGCGGGTTCGACAGCAATCCAGCCTGGTCGCCTGATGAACAGTGGCTTGCGTTCTTGCACCGGATCCGCCAACGGATTCGAGCTGCCGGCTCCCACCCTGTGGCTGGTCGAGGCCGGATCTTCTCAAGCCGAGGAAGTGACCACCACCGGGGTCGGCATGTTTGCGTGGTCCCCGGTTGCCTCCGTGCTGGCCTATACCGTGGCCGCCGGTAACAACCCGGTCTTCGGCCCTGAGGACGTGTGGATCGACGATCCGGGCTCACCCCCTTCGAGTGTGCCTGTCGGTATGGGCGACGGCATGGGCTCCATCGAGTGGTCGCCCGCCGGTAGCGAACTGGCCTTCGACGATTCCGTCTTCGGACATCCCGCCTCAGGGACCTCTCCGGCGACCCAACCGTTGGGGCGGGTCGACACCATCTCAGTCAACGGTGGCTCGCCGGTGACCGTCTATCAGTTGAGCGGAACGGGGATCGACCTGGCTGGCTGGTGGCCCGAGGGGGGTGGTCTCTTGTTCTGGGAGGACACAGTGTTCTCCGCCTCGATTGAGGAGGATGGCCTTACGCTCTACAGCCTCGAATTTGGCAGCGAGCAACCGGTGGCACTCACGACGTCGTTCGTGGGCTCCATCTGGTTGGCACCGCAACCCGGTGGAAGCATTGTCGCCGTCGTCTCAGGCGGAGGCCGATACATTTGGACGACAGGGCGACACGTCGACCTGTGCAGTTTCCCTACCGCCACCTGCCGATCGGTGCCCATCCCCGCCGGCACGGTGGGACTGGCCCCCAGTTGGTCCTCATCTGGTGCGCTCATTTTCTCGGTGGCCTCCGCCGCCGGCCCCTTCGGCACGACCGGTACGGCCGACTTCTCACCGGGTTGGATGGCCCAATGGAATGCCACGAGTGCTCTGTGGGCGATGGTCCCCGGCGAACCACCGAGTCCCATGACCTCAACACCCGCTGGATCGTTGCTGGCAGTTCCGAACTCGCACGGGAGCACGATGGTCGTGGTGCGGACGATGATTTGTGGTTGACCAGTGCAAGTGGTGCCCCGGCTGTACGGGTGGCCGGACCGCTGTACTCCACGATTGGTCCCAGTGGCTTCTACGGTGAGGTTGATTGGGCGAGCACATTCGCCTGGTCAACTGCGGCAGGTGTTCGGCAAGGATCAACGCTGCTCGGCGAGAACCCGTCACTTTCAGATGAGGAGTTGCCGTAACCTCTGTCCACCGGGGGGCACGGGTCGGGCCCTAAGCAGGCTGCGTATGGGTCCACCGGACTGCCCCAGAACGCACCGGTTCGGGGAATACGCTGAAACGCTGGTGA
The DNA here is from genome assembly GCA_963736525.1 of uncultured Acidimicrobiaceae bacterium. GTDB lineage: Bacteria > Actinomycetota > Acidimicrobiia > Acidimicrobiales > RAAP-2 > Bog-473. The sequence goes on along the minus strand of CAVTPF010000013.1, from coordinate 35,409 downwards.
GACTTCGGTTTGTCGTCTTCGTCGTGTTGCTGAGCGCCGTTGGCCTGGCATCCGGATCGGCTAATGCGGCAAGCACGCGGTCCACTTCGACGGCGCCGCCGGCGTGCTCAACAGATCACCTGAGTGCTACCGGCTACTGGCAGGGTGCGACGACCTCGATGGCTGGCTATGTGTCCTTCACGAACACTGGTACAAGGGCGTGTTCAATGCGTGGCTACCTGCCGGTGACGCTTCGCAAACAGAACGGCAAGCCGCTACCCGTGGTCGTTCGGCGTGCGGGGCCTACTTTGCTCCCCAAACCCGTTCTCCACCCCAGCGCAGTCGTTCTTGCCCCACGCTCGCCGGGAACCGCCGGCTTCCTCCTCCAGTGGTGGGACTGGTGCGGACCGAAACCCGGGCCGGTCAGTGTCCATGTCGCAGTCTCCTCGGGACAATCCCTGACGGTGACACCGGTAGGCCCCGGCTTCGTAGGCACGGCTGGCTGCCTAACCGGTGGACACTGCAGTTCATGGATAGCAATCGCTCCTGTAGGCAAACCTCGCTGAGTTTGAGCGGCTTGAAAAGCATTCGGGTGCTCCAGTACGCCGGGACGGTGGGGCAGGCACCATGGGGATAGTCCTGGGAGCCAAGGAAGTCCCGCTCGGTAACCGGTGTGGCCTCAGGCATGTGCGAGCGGTCCGAGGCCATCGCCGGGGCCTTCGACAGGGTGATACCGGTGACCATCGGGCGGTCGGGACTGGGCCCTGTTCAGGATGTCATGCGCCAGGCACTGCCCGGCCTACTCCGGTAAGCGGCGAGTGAGAAAGACCCTCATGGGGCCTGGGATGCATCACAGCGACATGGCCTCTGTGGCCCTCGAAAGTTCATAATGGGCTCGTGCAGCTGGCCGACGAAATGCTCACTCAGATAGTGGAGTGGGTGAATAATCGAGATGACGTGCAAGCTGCGATCCTGCTCGGTTCACAGGCACGGACTGAGCACAAAGCTGACGAGTGGTCTGACATCGATATCGTCCTCCTCGTTGACGATCCCGACCGCTACCTGGGCTCCACGGCATGGCTGGAGGACTTAGGGTCACCGCTGTTGACACTCGTACAGCCATCGGCCCTGGGAAGCGGTTTGGAGCGGCGAGTCCTGTTTCGATCGGGAATGGATGTCGACTTCTCCTTTGTTCCGGCGGATGTGGCCCCACACCTGGTGACGATGGTTGATGACCCTCAGGTACTGAAGGTTCTGGGTCGTGGCATCCGGGTTCTCGCCGACAAGACGGACTTCATCAAGCAGGCACTTGTCGGCCTGTCGTTCACCGGTTCCCTTGTCGACCTGCCTTCAGAGGTGGAGTTCGAGCAGACGGTGAAGGACTTCTGGTATCACGTGATCTTGGCGGCCAAGAAGCTGCGACGGGGTGAAGTCTGGGTTGCGAAGTCCGAGTGTGACTCCCAACTGAAGAAACTGGTCGACTTGATCACGTGGCAAGCACGGCTGACCGACCCACAAGCCGACACCTGGCATGAAGGCCGCTTCCTTGAGGAATGGGCTGATCACCAATCTCTGGAAGCGCTTCGTGACGCATGCGCCTGCTACGACCCGAACGACGTTGCGAGAGCGCTCCGGGCAGCGGCGCAAATGTTCGGGCGCCTAGAGGTTACCTGTGCTCAAGGCTTGAGCTTCCCTCTTGCGGTCTCGCATGCCGAGCTTCGCAAGGAGCTGGACTCGATCCTCGAACGCCCAGTCGACACTGGTGGCTGAGCATCGGGCTTAGGGGCTGTCTGAAAAACCTGACTACCTGACCGAAGTGAGAACGGTCGCCCCGTACTCGGGGATGCCGATCGCACTGTGTATCCATTCGGGCCGGGCGATACGTGCCGATACCGGTCGAATTCTGGGTATTCCATACCAGTCGCCGGCTCTGAGTCGCTTCTGCAACGAGCTCGGCGACGACATGGACAAGTTCCTGGCTGAGACGGTTGTCCGGACTATTTGTGAGCCAGCTCGAGCGCGGCCCGTTGCTCACCGATTAGGCGTGCGCCTGCCCAAATGAGCACTGAGCCCACCCGCTGTCGTGAACGACGAAATCGCGGCGAATGGTGACGGAGTCGGACTGTCGGCCAGCCTCGGGTTGGATGCTCACTGAGGAGATCTGCATGTCTGGCCCTGGCAAGGGCGCGTAGCAATTCGGGATGCATCGGTACTCCTTGGGGCAGAGAAAGAAGTATTGAAGGGGGGTGTGACAAATGGGTGCGGCACGAAGCGCCGGTGGTCCCAGCGCGTCAGGCGGCGCCATCGGCGCTCGCCCACGAACTCGATGCTGGTCAGCCCAGCAGAGCGCGATTACCCGCGGCGGCGGTGGCGCACAGCATCGGCTCCTGACGGTTCGTCGAGTGGATCTTCATGTGCACCTCCTCAGTGCTCGCGTTGGAATCGTCATGCAAACACATCGACGCCACAATGGCGAGCGCTTCAAACAAGAACGCAATGAACGTGCGCCGCCGCCTCGTTGTCGGGAGCCGCCTCCGTGTGAAGGCAGCCAGGCATTACTGGGACCTCGCGTGCAACGGCAAGGGTGTCCCCGTTCGCCGGGAGGAGGACAGCGGTCGTGGGCGGCGGGTTGTCGACCGTGATCGTGATTCCTGGAATCGTGGCCGTGACGCCGTTGATCGTGGGGTCGGGCATCGAGTTTGTGGATCGTGGCGAACGCGAACTGAAGGGCGTCCTGGGAAGTGGCGGCTGTTCCGCGTCGAGGGTTGATTTGATCGCTCGCAGGGTGGCGAAACCGGACGGCTTGGGTATCCCGACCGACAGGGAGTGGGGATGCGTCCGCTCACGAGCCTCCGGCTCAGCTGATCCAGATCTGGGTGGGCCAGATGGAGCCACCGATCATCCCGAACGCGGGCTGGCCCTCCGGCGTGGTCGGGTTGTTGAAGTTCTGCACAGTGGGGCTGCCGATAACGGCCCACACCGCACGGTCCAGCCAGAGGTAGGGGAGGTCGAGGGCAAGGCGCTTGTTGACCGTCTTGTAGGCGGCCCCGCGGACGCTCGGCTCGGTGCTGGACCGCCCCGCCACAAGCGCCTTCTCGATCGTCGGGTCCGCATTGCGGGCCATGTTGATGGACAGTGACCCCGAGCTGACGGTGGTCGTGCTCCAGAAGATGTAGTTGAGGTCGGGGTCGACCGCCCCGAACTGGCGCCAATTCAGCGCCTGATACTCGCCGGCCAGCGCGTTGTTGATGAAGGCGTTCTGCTCGATGATGGGGGTCTTGACCTGGAATCCCACGGACTGCCACGCCTGCTGGAGGTACGCCTGCTGACGCACGCTGACAGGCCCGTTCGTGTTGCCCAACGTGAAGGAGATCGGGCTGCCGGTCGACTTCTCGATCTGCTTGACCAGCATGGCCGCCCGCGAGGGGTCGTAGGCCGGGTAGGAAGTCGCCGAGTAGTACGGGGAGCCCGGCACGAAGAGGCCGGTGCTCACCGGGAGCACGCCCTCGTCGATGACCTGGGCGTACTGACGGCGGTTGATGGCCATGGCGGCGGCCCGGCGCACGTTGGCGTCGTTGAACGGCGGTGCCAGGCAATTGAGCTGGACGCAGTTCATGTCGGGCTCGCCGGCTACGTGGGTCCTGTCGTCGATGTAGGAGTAGCTGCGGTTGCCCCGGTACTGGGTGATGATCTGCGTCGTGTCGGTCACCATCAGGTCGATGGTGCCGGACTGCAGCGCCTCGGACCTCGCGCTCTCGTCGGGGATCGGCTTGTACGTGATCTGCGAGAGGTACGGGAGCCCCGGTCGCCAGTAATGGGGGTTGGCGGTGGCGGTGAAGTGGTCGTTGGGGATCCACTCCTGGAAGACGAAGGGCCCGGTCCCCACCGGGTGCGAGGTGCCGTTGGGGTTTCTGAGCATGGACGGCGCCGCGACGTAGGCGATCTGGCCGCCGATGCCACCGGCCAAGTAGTAGGGGAACGGCGCCCACGGCGACTTGAAGGAGATGGTGACCGCCAGTGGCCCGGTCTGGGTGATCGACTCCAGAGTGGGGTTGATGATGACGCCGGTCAACACCGACTTTGCTTGGGCCTCGAAGTTGGTCTGCAGGGCGGCGCCGTTGCACGGGGTCCCGTCGTGGAAGACGAGGTTCGGCTTCAGCGTGACGGTCCACGACGTGTACGACGAGTTCGGCACGACCGACTCGGCTAGGTAGGGCGCCCAGTCCCCGTTGGCGAGTATGACGGTCAAGGGGTCGAAGACGGTCCGGGCGTACATGACGCCGACCTCGTCGAAGCTGGCCGTGGTGGGGTCGAAGCCCGACTCCTCGGCGTCCACCCCGAAGACGAGCGAGCCCCCCTTCTTGGGGGTCGCCTTGGAGACGCCGTTGCGCCCGGGTCCGTTCGTCGTCGCCCCCGCCATCCCGTCCCAGCCCAGGCCCAGAGCCGATGCCCCCGCAAAGCCCGCTGCCGCGGCCGCGCCGCCGGCGAGCAGTGTGCGGCGATCGAATCTCGAGACCATCGGTCCTCCATTTGCCCGAACCCAGCGGCCCTGCCATCTTGAAGCGGTTCTGGCGTTCGCCGTAGGGGAGAAGGTCCTCAAGAGGTGCCCCCGTTCGGTATGCGGGCACCTGCGATCGCACCTGGTCCCCGCTCCCCTACTTCTCACCTAACTCATCGTCGGCTCGGTTCCGGACGGGGTGGCAGAGGCGCCTAGTCCCAGATGGGACCGACGTTTGGAGTTGCCGTTCATGCTCGAGGTCGTAGCGGCCTAGCCCCGTTCGGCAATTCGGGGGCATGCTCCACCTTGCTGACAACGCTGCAAAGCGGGACACCCGAAATCGGTTAGAACGTGAGTCTCTGACCAATGACTGCGACCGCGGCGCCTGCAACGTCCAACTGTGTGAACCCCTCGGATGCGCTCGTTAGGGGAGATGCAGAATGCGAGCGCAGAGCGACGGAAAGGACTGGACCATGGCAGAAGGCAAGCCGCTCCAAGTGTCACGCAGAGTTGAAGCACCGGCAGCCCTCATTTTCAAGATCCTGGCGAATCCTCAACGTCACATGGATTTCGACGGCTCCGGCATGCTCCGAGGAGCCGTCCTCGACCGCCCCATCTCCGACGTGGGCGACACCTTCACCATGAAGATGCATCGGCTCGGAGACGACTACCTCATGCTCAACTATGTGGTGGAGTTCGAGCCAGATCGGCGCATATTTTGGGAACCGGCTCCCGGAGACCCTTCTCGGGCTGAGGGTAATGATCCATCCAAGGTCGGCATTCCTGCGGGCTACCGCTGGGGCTACATCCTCACTCCAGACGGTGACGACGCCACCGTCGTCACCGAGGTCTTTGACTATGGCCCCTTGCCGGAGGACCTCCTACGTGATGGCGGGGCGTGGATCAACGGGACCAATTCGGTGCTTGAGTCCATGGCAGCCACCCTGGAGAGGCTCGAGAAGATCAGTACCGAGTAGGAGCGCTGCCGGAGCGCATCTATGAAACGGTCTTCAGAGCGTTCGAGCAGACAGACCACGGCCCCAGATCGGGACTGTGAGCGCCGAGCGGTAGCCGGGGATGGTCGCCCGACGTTTCCAGGCGTCCGCCCAGATCACTGGTAAGACTGGAAGCCGATGATTGAGCCTCCTGAGATCCGGTATGCGACGACCAGCGACGGCTTGCACATCGCCTACCAGGTCGAAGGGTCGGGTTCGCTGGATTTGGTCGAAACTGGCGACGGGACCCTGTTTTCGATCGACGCGACGAGTGAACAACCCCGATGGCAACAATGGGTCGACCGCTTGGCCTCATTTTCCCGAGTTATCCGCTTCGACCTCAGAGGAGTCGGGCTGTCGGACCCAGTGGGATCGTCGGAGCCTCCAACGGTTGAACAATGGGCAGATGACGCGTTAGGAGTCATGGACAGCGCTGGTGTCGACCAGGCAGCGATTCTCGGATGTGCCATGAACGGACTGCTCGCACTACTCCTGGCCGCCAGTCACCCAGAACGCGTCCGGGCGCTGGTGCTCGTGAATGCCTACGCCCGCGTCGTGAAGGATCACGACTACCCGATCGGCTATCCCGCCGAGGTCGTCGAGCAGTTTGTCGGAGACTTGACCGAGCCTGGAACCGATGCGATCACCCTTACAGTGTCCTCCGGAGATCCAGGCGTCCCGGATGCTTCTGCGGGCGACATTCCCTATATGGCACCGAGCTTGGCCTCCGACGCTGCATTTGCCTCATGGTGGCACCGAGCCGGCCATCGGGGCGCGAGTGTCGCCGCGTCCCGAGGCGTCTGGCGGGTAGCGATTGGAACCGACCTTCGAGCCGCCCTGCCCCTGATCAACGTGCCCACGTTGGTACTGCACAGCACGAGAAACGCTTTTGTTCCCGTTCAATGGGGGCGTTACCTCGCCGAGCACATCCCCAACGCAGAGATCGTCGAGCTCGATACGGCCGACCATGTCCCATGGGCCAGCAATGCTGACATTGCTGGCGAGATCGAGGAATTCCTGACAGGCACGCGCCAACTCGCTCCTTCGAGTCGGATGCTCGCAACGGTGCTTTTCACCGACATCGTCGGCTCCACTGAGCGCGCCACCGCCCTAGGGGATCGATCTTGGAAGGAACTCCTCGAAAGCCACGACCGCGCCGTCGAGCGCCAGCTTCGCCGTTACGGAGGACAACTGGTGAAGCACACCGGTGACGGCGTCCTCGCCATCTTCGACGGCCCTGCACGAGCTGTGCAGTGCGCCGGCGCAATTCGGGAGGCTCTTGAGCAGCTGGGGCTACAGATTCGGGCAGGCCTCCATACGGGTGAAGTCGAACGCCGCGGCGACGACGTGTCGGGCGTAGCTGTGCATTTAGCTCAGCGCGTGCAGGGCCGCGCGGAGCCAGGTGAAATTCGGGTGTCTCGGACAGTTGTCGACTTGGTTGCCGGTTCGGACCTCCGGTTCGAGGATCAAGGTGAGCACGAACTCAAGGGCGTTCCTGGCTCTTGGAGGCTCTTCGCCGTGAGTGGCTGACAGGGCAGGCCGTCCGGTATCGGCAATCCCGTCCCCGGTGCATTGCGTCGATATGAAACGGCTCTTTGGGGGTGCCCCAGACCGCCGGTTGGGTGGGACCCCCGGACGTAGTCTCTGCCCGTGGTCGATAGGACCCTCCCCGTTCCCGGACTGCTCTTGGACCTCGTTCAGCAAGGGGTGTGGCTTGCTGATTGGGACCAAGCTCGGGACTTCGAAAGTGCGTACCCAGCTTCGGACGTAAGCCCGAAGCACCGAACGGAGTTACTGGATGCGGTACGGGCCGCCAAAGGTGCCGATAGAGCGGATCCGACTCATCCACCCGAATGAAACGAGGGTGTGTCTCTTCCCACCTCCATTCCTTTCGTCTCGGCAACAGACTCACTGTGACCTGGCATCTCAAAGGGCCCGCCCAAGGATTTTTCGCACCCGAAGAGATCGACCGGGATTTGATAATCGAGATCGGAGATTTCGGTCATGGCGCCGACCAGCCGATCATCCTGGACTACCAGAAGAGCCCGAAAGCCCCGAACGTTTGTCGGCTCGCATTGAACATCGTGTGGTCAGGCCCCAAAGGCCGACGGAAGTCTTGGGACAACCACTGGATTGAGATCGCACCCTCGTTCGATCTTTTCGCACGACTCCTTGGCTTTGTCTAGCGATCAAGGAAGTAACGCGCCTGACCAGGTTCCCCTGTCCCAGAACACCGGGACAGAGTGCCACCCTCCGGCACGATTGGGCGTTTTTGGACAACCGCCCGTCCTGCCCCAGTTGCCGGAAAGCGGCGAGCTGGCTTGCCAAAGAGAGGGGTGTTCATCCTGGTTCTGAGGGAGTACAAAGAGACCTGGGAGCGTGCATGTCCGTTTCTGAGGAACACATCCGCCGGAGTGTGGACGAAGTTTTAGAACCTGCTTGGCCAAATGAGCACCGACGCGCAGCCAGACGTTGGTACTACTCCACACTTGCCCGAGCTGCAGTGGGAACCCTGGGATTCTGGGGTCTTGCCTTGCTTATATATCTGCTTGTGGGTGTCGCCTTCCCTTGGACGTTTTACGCGTTCATTGGCGGGTTGACCGCCGTGGCCGCCCTGAGCGATGCACGTGACCCGGATCACTTGCGTCGAGGCTGACTCTCCATCTGCCCCCGAGCGTCGCCGGGACTAGGACTAGGACCCTGCCACGCTGCGCTGGCAGAGCAGCTCACGTTCAGCCCAAAGCGCTCTTCGCTAGCGTTGCGCTCGACCTCCAATTCCGAAGGGTGGCACAGTTGACGAAATGGTCTTGACCTCTCAGACGGCGAAAGATGCTCGGAGTGCGGCTGTCACCCCGGAGCGCACACGGAGCCCTTGGCCGAGGGTGGCATTGGCCACCGTCATGATCGTCTTTGTATTCCTCGGAATCGTGATCGCCGTGAACACCCCCGCCTACGAGTCGTCCGACGAACCTGGCCACGTAGAGAACATCGAGACGCTGGTCAGCGGGCATTGGTACGGGATGAGGTCGAACTGCCAGCCTCCCTGCTCGGGCAACGAGGCCCAGCAGGGCCCGCTCTACTACCTAGTCATGGCAGGGTGGCAGAAGCTCGCTGGCGTACCAGCCCACGCTCCGTTCCGGGGACAGCTGAGTCCTGGGATCTTCTTTGGCGGCAAAGAATGGTTCGCGCATCACAGCGCCGCCGACCTCAGGTTCCTCCTCTGGCTCAGGCTGCCCAATGTCATTCTCGGCATGCTCACGGTTTTGTTCGCCTACTTCAGCATTCGGCTCATCACTAAGGATCCCTGGACACCCGTCGTCGCCGCCTCCTTGGTTGCCTTCCTTCCCCGCTTTGTCTTCCTGTCATCGTTCGTTACCAACGACAACCTGGTGGACCTCCTGGGAGCGGTCCTTGTCTTCCTGTCTCTCCGTTACGCCAAGGCCCCGAGCCTCTGGCGCATGACGTGGGTGGGCGTAGTCTTCGGGCTTCTCATCACCACGAAGATCTCGACTCTGTCCCTCGGCCTGGCGATTCTGGCCTTGGCCTGCTTGGTTCCCGGATGGGCGAGGCGTGTCCAGTTCGCTGTGATCGGACTCGGCTCTGCCTTACTGGTGAGCAGCTGGTACCTCGTCCAAAACACCGTCCGCTACGGCGACCCACTGGCCAGCACCGCCACGATCCGCTACCTGACCAAGCTGAACGGACTCGGTGCGGGCTTATCCGGGGTCTACGTCGTGGGGGACCCGCTGAGACATGTCTTTGTGAGCGTGCCCAACCGCATCGTGGAATCGTTCTGGTACCAATCGGGATGGAACCGCTCCCATTGGCCCTGGGAAGTCAACGTGGCCATCACCATTGGCTTCGCATGCGCTCTCATCGGTCTGGTCGGGCGGCATGTGGAACGCCACACGCTTTTCACCCTCGGAGCCCTCTCTATTGCTGCGCTGCTCGCCGTCTGGGCCGTGTCATTTCAGACCGGGACCTATCAGGCACGCTACGCCTACTTTGGCCTAGTGGCCATCTGCGGGCTGGCGGCGTTGGGTCTCGAGCGGTGGCGGTTGCCCGTTCGTTTTTTGCTCCCATTAGCTGGGCTGATTGGGACGGCGGTGGCAATTCAGCAGGACGTTCTGGCAGTCCACTGGACCTGAAAACGATCCGGACTTGGAGACTGCCGAAATAGAGGTGCCCCCGTTCGCCGGGATTGTGTGCCACCTTGCGACCTGGGGGGCCGGTCTCAGCGCCGTCGCGGTCCGAGTCCGATGGCCCGGACGAAGTGATTGATCTGCCGGTTGCCTTCTCGATAGATCACGCGTCGCGCCTCTCGTTGTGCACCGCCTCCTGCGGCTCCCGACAATCCACCTCGTTTGTAGCCGTGCTCGACAGCCTCGACGTTTCCGAGGTCGCGAGCCATCCGATAGAGCTGCGAACGAGTGGTGCTCATCGGGACACCTCTTCTTTGGTAGCTCGGTCGGCCAATATGATTCGCTCCTCGATGGTCGCCAGCGATTCGGGATGGTCGGTCGACTCCATCAAGGCGAGGTCTTCCGGTGATACACCCACGCACCCCATTCCATTGTCATCGAACGATTCACGCCAGGCCATCCAAGCCTGACCGGATGGGTCTTCACCGTTCTCCTCTACCGCATTGATGAGAGCAACGACCTCGATTGCACCGTCAACTCCCACGTCGTATTCGATGAACAGCACCGTCTCTCCTCTCGGTCTCGTCCTTCGCTGACTGATCGAGTGTGCTGGTCGCAGGTTGGTCGCGCTGGTGACCGGTTATTTCAGTGAGCAGAGCACGCAACTGACTGAGTTCGACATGGAACCGGTCGATGCTCACTTTCATTGCCGCCAGCTCCTGCGCAACGTTGGGTGGGTCGGTGGCGATGTCGGTTGACTGCTTTGTGTGGTCGGCATCGCTGCTGCTGATGAAATAGGTGGCGATGGCAGCGGTGAAGATGCCGGCCAACGCGACGCCGGTGACCATCATCAAGGCTCCCACGATTCGTCCCGTCGATCGAGACAAAGAAGCAACTCCAGGTCCAGCTCGATCGCTTCGTCAGCTACTACAACGAGGTCCGCCCCCATCGCGCTATCGGCCGCAGGACCCCCGCCGAGGTCTATGCGGCGAGGGAGAAGGCCAGGCCTTCCGCAGAGCCGATCGACTTGAGCGGTGGCCGCAAGCTGCGCCACGACAAGCTCGACGGCAAAGGGACGGTGACGCTGCGAATCAACGGCCAGATGCACCACATCCCCTGCGGCCGTCAGTTCGCGGGTTTGCGTGTGCGGGTCCTGGTCGAGGATCTCGACATCTCGGTCATCGGTGTCGACGGCCAGCCCGTGCGGCACCTCACCTTGGATCCGACTCGGAACTACCAGCCCCGTGGGCGGCTCTGACTCAGAGTGTCTACCATGTCTCGCGACATCTGTCTCCGATGTCTCGCGACATCACAGTGTGTCGGAGGGGGGACTCTAACCATGAGCACACCAGCCTGGGAGACCAGCTGGGCGGTCGCCGCCTAGTGCCCCAGCTGCTCAGCGAGCCGACGGCTCGAACTGCGGGTACCAGTCGTCTTCGCTGTTCAGTGGTTACTCCCCGGGCCACCCTGCTGGGCATGATCTCTCCATGATGGAAGCGTCGGAATTGGCGGTGCCATGTGGACGGCGCACCAATGGACACATGGCATCCTCGAAGAGGATGCTATAAGCAGGACCGGGGGGCATCCGAGGGGTGGTGGTCACGGAACATGGAGCAGTTGGGCGGCCTGGACGCAATGTTCCTGTCATGCGAAACGCCGACGATGCATATGCACGTCTGCGGACTGCTCATCCTAGACACCGCAACCATGGGGCCCGGGGATCCATTTGATCGCATCACCGCCATGCTCGAGGCGCGCTTGCCCGGAATCGCCCCGATGCGCCACCGCCTGTCTACGGTGCCCCTGAACCTGGGACGGCCGTACTGGACTGACGACCCCGACCTCCGCGTCGAGCGCCACCTGCGCCGCATCGTGCTCGACCCGCCGGGCGACGACCGCCAGCTAGCCGAATTGACCGGCGAGTTCTGCAGCACCCAGCTCCGGCGGGACCGCCCACTGTGGGAGATGCTGCTAGTGGAGGGACTGCCCGACAAGCGCGTCGCGCTCTTGGTGAAGATGCACCACGCCACCATCGACGGGATCACCGGGGCCAACCTGCTGGGCGAGCTCTTCGACCTCTCTCCCGAGGGACCGCCGGGCGAACCCAAGGACGCGGCGGCACCCCTCGGGCCGCCGAATCCCTTCGAACTCCTCGGCCGCACGTTCCTCGATCGGCTGCGCGCGCCGGCCGATGTCGTCAAGCTGGTTCCCGAGACCATCGGGCGGATCGGGGGCGCGGTCTGGCGGGCCGCACGCGGCGGCGGCTCTGAACGGATCGCCGTGCCGTTCACCGCGCCTCGCACGTCCTTCAACGCGTCGGTCTCGGGCCGTCGCTCCGTGGCGTTCGTCGACGTGTCCCTGGAAGAGGTGAAGGCCGTCAAACAGGCAGTCGGCGCCACCGTCAACGACGTGCTCACCGCCCTGGTCAGTAGCGCGCTGCGGCGGTACCTAACAGAGCTCGGCGAGCTGCCCGACCGCCCCCTGATCGCCGTTGAGCCGGTCTCGGTGCACGGCCAGGCCGGCGCCCAGCACGGGACCACCCAGGTCTCGGTGATGTTCACCACCTTGCCCACCGACGTCGCCGACCCGCTCGAGCGCCTGCGCCAGAGCGTCGCGGCCGACACCCAGGCCAAGGAGTTCCACGAGCAGCTCGGCGCCGACACGCTGCTCCAGTGGACCGAGCACCTGTGGCTCAACGTCTTCTCACTGGGGGCGCACATCTACTCCCGTTTCCACGGGGCTGACCACCATCCCGTCGTGCACAATCTGATCCTTTCCAACGTGCCCGGACCGCCCATCCCCCTCTACCTCGCGGGCGCGCGCGTGGTCGGCATCTACCCCCTCGGCCCGGTCATGGACGGTGCCGGCCTGAACGTGACCGTGCTCTCGCAGGAGGACCGCGTGGGGTTCGGCATCATGGCCTGCTCGGCCCTGGTCCCTGACGCCTGGCGCGTCGCCGACGCCATTCCCGATGCACTGCACGAGATGGCGAAGGCCGTGGCGAGCGCCAACAGCACCTGAGGACGATCGATCCGCCTCAGGCGGCCGGAGGGAAGGCGGCCCTCATGGCCTCGACCACGAATTCCTTGACCGCCTTCGACCAGAAGAAGCCCACGTGCCCGCCCGGGTAGGCGGCGAGCGACGGGCGGTCCCAGTGCAGCCAGAGCCGCCTGGCCTGGCCGAAGGTGGACATCCGGTCGCCCAGACCGGCGTAGATGTATCGGCCGTTCTTGGGGACGGCGCAGGCCATTGCCAGAGGCGACACGACGCGGTGCACGTCGTCAGCCTGGTCCCCGAGCACCCCGAACTGCCGTGCCCGCTCGGCGATGGCCGGAGGGCTGTGCCGACGGAATAGGTCGGGCAGGTCGACGACCGGCACGCCGGCGATGACGCACTGAAGCTCGGGGTCGAGGGAGGCGGCGAGGGAGGCCACCAGGCCGCCCAGCGAGTGGCCCATGACCCCCACCCGCTCGGCACTCTCGGCGACCCTCAGCCAGGCGATCAGGCGCCGCACGTCCCAGGTCGCCTGGGCCATGCCATGCATGCTGTCGACCATGTCGATCGTCATGAGATCTTCGCCCCGCACCCGTCCCGATGCCCTCGGGCCGTGCAGGGGCAGCACCACGACCGCCACGTGGATGCCCATCCGGTGCAGCTGGGTCGCGCGAAACGAGCGCAGGTCGATTGAGGCGTGCTGCCCCATGCCGAACCCGTGGAGGCAGACCATCCAGGAACCGTGGTCCCGGCCCGGGGCCCTCGACACCCAGGCGTGCGCCGTCCGGTTGGCCTGGTGCTCGAGCCACCGCGCCCGGCCGGGCTCCTCGGGATACGGCTCCCACCCGCTCTCGAAGGTGGTGTGCTCGTAGCCCAGCCCGTGGGCGGTCTCGTGGACCGCCCCTACGTCGTCGGGCGGCGGGGGGTCGCGGTGGTAGGCCGCCGGGTCGTCGATCCACCCCCGGACCGCGAAGAGCTCGCGGGCGATGGCCAGGTCGGCGGCGGCCGGGACGTAGTCCTCTTCTTTTGGCAGCAGGTCCGGGTGCCGAAGGGCGGCGATCAGGACCTCGTCGAGGTACGCCTGGGCGGCCAGCGCTGGCGTCGGCCGCACCTTGACGATGCTGTCGTCGTCGGCGATCCCGGCTGTGCGCCGGTGGCTGCGGACGAGGAAGTCCACCACCCGTGGGCCGGCACGCAGGACACCGGCGATGCGAGGGTCACGGATGGCCCGGGCTACCCCCGCGATGAACCCGGCGAAGAGGGGAACCTGACGCTGGTCCCTGTTCCTCAACCCGGTCACGAAACCTGACATCACCGTCAGCCTACGGCCGGCTCAGTCCCCGGTGGCCCGTTGGCCTGTTCGGAGGCGGTCCTTCTGGTGTCCCGGACGACGGGACTTCCGGCCAAGAGCGACGCCCTGGCCGCAGGGTCCACGCTACGCACACGCCGGCTGGTGTCGGGGCAAGATCTGACCGGCAGGAATTGGGTGACACTGAGAACCAGGCTCCCACGTCGTTAGAGGACGTTGACAGGCGGGACGACCTACGCCCCGGAAGGCGCGCGCAGTGCACACGCGTTCCGTTCGGCGGGCATATAGCGGCGTTTACTGGACGATTCTGAGACAATCTTGGCAAGGCTTCGTTCAGCTCGCCATCGAGTTGCCGGCGGCGGAGGGCCCGCCCCGGGGGCAGTGCCTCCGGGGTCGCAAAAGGGCAATTCGGCCCTATGCGATCCGGCAGTGACGGGTTATCCCAGCACTGAGACAGGACAGCAAGCAGGTGCGCGGTGCAAGAGGATTTGGGCGTTGCCGAGTTGACCCCAGCTCATGATGGCGCCCACGACATCTGGTCGGAGCTTACTTGTGCTGGCCGGGAGGTCCTATTTGGATTCTCCAACATGTGGCCCATCGACGCGTTTTGCGATCTCCGCAGTGGTCCAGTCACGGAGGTTATGCCGCAGCGTTGCCCAAAATTCGACCGGCGGCGGCTGAACATCACGGTGCTGAGCTACCTGGACCACATTGACTTTGGTTTCGTCGTGTGCCCGGAGATTGTGGCGGAACCGTGGCAGCTTGCCGACGCGACGTCCGCAGAATACGCCGAGCTCGAGCAGGCGGCGACGCGAACCGCGTCACCGCCAAAGAGGGCGAGCAAGACAACCGCGAGGGAACCGACCGATGACGCTGGTTCCTGACGAGTTGCGCAAGGTCGCCGAGCGTTTTCCCGATCGCGTCGCGTCGCTCGTCGACGGTGGGGAGTTCATGACCTTTGCCGAGTGGGAACGGCGATCGAACGCCGTCGGCCGGAGCCTGGTCGAATTGGGCGTGGTGCCAGGCGAACGGGTGGCCATCCTGGTCACGAACCAAGATGCGCTCCTGTTCCAGATCGCCTACTTTGCCACGCAGAAAGCCGGGGGTGTCGCGGCCCCGATCAACCCCCGTCTGGCCCGGCGCGAAATCGGTCACATCCTTGAGAACGCGCGGCCTCGTGTGCTCATCGCCACCGGCGACCAGCTGGCCCGCGCGCTCGATCTCACGGCCGGCCTCGCCGATCCACCCGTGGTGGTCAGTCCCGAGGTCGGTGCCCCCCATGCCTGGGGGGCCTTGGAGGAGAACGACGACGACACGTTCCAAGTGCCGGTGACCTCCTTGGACCTCGCCGACATCGTGTACACCTCGGGCACCACCGGGCTGCCCAAAGGGGTGGCCTCGACCCACGACAACGTGCTGCATATCGCCGTCACGCCCTCCGAACGCGAGGACGCGCTCCTCCACGCCGCACCGCTGGCGACCGCCCTCGGCACCTACGGTGCCATGATCGCCAGTCTTCGCCTGGGGTTTACCAACATCTGCCTCCCTTCCTTCATCACCGCCCGGTTCGCCCAGTTGATCGACAGCCACCGACCGGGCTGGCTCATGGTGGTGCCTGCGCAGGTGCTGCTGCTTCGCGAAGCCGGAGTGCTCGCAGGTCTCGACACCTCCTCGGTGTGGATGGTGGTCTTCAGCACCGCCCCGATGCCGCCCGAGGCGACCAGATGGCTCGCCGCCACGTTTCCCCGCGCGATGCTTGTCAACGCCTACGGCCTCACCGAGGCCGGGGATGCTGCGTGCCTCCTGCCGCCCGGCGAGGCAGAACAACGCCCGGGCTCGGTGGGCAAGCCGATCGAGGGGGCCGGCGTTCGGGTGATCGACAATCATGGGGACGGCCTTCCCGCCAACCACGTGGGTGAACTGTTGATCCGGATCGGAGGCGGTCGGCGCTTCTACTTCGGCGAACCCGAAAGTTCCGCCGAGACCTGGCAGGACGGGTGGGTGCACACCGGGGACCTCGGTTACCTCGACGACGACGGATTCGTCTACGTCGTGGACCGCAAGAAGGACATGATCATCCGAGGCGGTTACAACATCTACTCGATCGAGGTGGAGAACGCCCTCTACGAACACCCGGCGATTATGGAAGCCGCCGTGCTGGGCGTCCCCCACCAGATCCTCGGCCAGGACGTCCTGGCCGTTGTGCGACTTTCCGAGGGGGCATCACTCGACATTGCCGCCCTCCATGTGTTTCTCGCGGACCGTCTGGCTGACTACAAGCACCCGAACCGAATGGTGATCAACGAGGACCCACTGCCGCGCACGTCGCTCGACAAGGTGGACAAGCTCGCCCTGCGCGCCGAGCTGGAGCTCGACCCCCGAGAATCCAAGCGCTCTGGGTCCAAGGGACCTTCTTGAGGGGAATGCAGTGCCACTCGCCCACGGGCACGCTCGGTGGCGCATCGTCGTCGCTACGGCCGTTGTCATCGTGCTCGGCGCCACCGGTTTCGTGGTGATCCCATACGTGTTTCGCGAACATCCTGGCCCCAAGTCCCTCCACGCCGCCGTGAAGGCATTTCAGGGGAAGGAATCCACCCCCACCAGCAGCAGGACCCTCAGGAATGACCTTCCTGCCGAGGGCGTCTACCCCCTCCGTGGCCAGGGAACCGAGCGGATCTCGTTTCCGCCCAACTCACAGCGCGACGGAACGGTCATGCCCGCGACGATCACGTACCTGGCCGATGGCTGTTGGCGGTGGCACATCGACTACAACGTCGCCCACTGGGAGGAATATGACTTCTGCCCCCGTGGCGGCCGGCTGCTTCTAGCCGGAAACCGCAACTCCCAGTCGTGGGACTTCGGTAGCATCAAGGTCAACAATCTGGCGCGGTTCTCGTGTCCGTCCGAAAGTGTGGTACTCCCCCAAGACCCCAAGCCCGGGCAGACGCAGAGGTACTCGTGCACGGGCACCAACACGGACGTGTCCGGGCGGAGCATCGCTGCGACAACCGTACGCATCGTCGGAATTGTCACGTTGCGGATCGGGGGCGCCGTCGTCCCCACCATCCATGAGCTCCAGCAGGTGACGCTCACGGGTGGACAGAGGGGCACGATCAGAGAGAACTGGTGGTTCACGGTCAATTCCGGACTCCCCGTTCGCGTAGAGCGGCAGATCACTCTGTTGAGTAACTCGCCGATCGGCACCATTACCTACAACGAAGTTGGGTCCTGGCAGATGACTTCTCTACGGTCCCAAACTTGAACGCGCCGAACGTCCGTAACAGGTGTAGTAGTCCAGTGAAACCTGTCGTGCACTGGGAGGAACCAATGGAAGAGTGCAGCGGCGAATGGTTTCGCCCTCAGGTCCCGGCCCTTGCCGGATAGGCAAGGGAGCGCTTCTTGGTGAGCCAGCTCCCTGCTCCACCCCCGATGGTCCCAAGGGCCTTCTCGGGGCCGAGGCTCGCTCCTCCTATGAGCGATACCGCTGAAACGGCGACGATCCAAGGGACCAATCCCGGCTCGACCTCACCGGACTTGAGGTCCTCGATGAGACCCGGAGTCTGTTCGGGCAATCGGGTCAAGCGCCGCAGAAGCGTGACGGCGATGCCAGCGCCGACCGTGACGGCGATCCACCACCAGTGGCCCCCCAACCACCTCGGGTTGGAGTCCACGTACCATTTGCCCCCGGCGTTGATGACACCGATGAAGATGAGACCGGCAAATGCGCCCAGGACCCCCAGTGCGAAGGCGTAGCCCATAAGAATCCAGAACTCACGGGTCGCAGTAAATGGTCGATCCGCTGGTTCAGGCGGGTCCGCCATGCGACCAGACTTTATCTCCGATGCCGAAGTCTCTCTGTGGTCTGTGGTATCCCCTATCGCCGTACATGAAGGGGCGGGGCCGGTCTAGAGGCTGCTCTGTTCTCTGACCAGGCATTGCGTCAAGGGGCGTCCTGCACGAAGACGCGCGCCACTTAGGCGCCGGGGTCAACGTCGGGCGAGATGCCCGCCGGAGGCTTGGCGTTGACGCCGGCGACGTGTGGCGCATTCTCGACGAGGACGCCTATGTGTCGATGTGTCCCATCACTGCGAGGTTGGCTCTGTCACGGTCCGTTGGGCGGCCAGCCATACATTCGGCGATCTCCACCATGATGGGGTTCGGCCACGTCCCGACGGGCTCAATCAGAAACGACGGCCACACCAGAGTCGGTGGGCCACGGCGTTAGTCGAGCTCGCGTCGGTCCGTGGCCGAGAATCACGCCGCGACCGGAGTGGCGAGGCACCGGACTTCTCCGTCTCGCAGCGCGTAGAACACCAGGGTGAGCTGCTTGCGGGCGACGGCGACGCGGGCCTTGTACTTGCCCCGACGCTCCGCGATGCGGCGGTAGTCGGCGCGCAGCTTCTCGTTGCCCTTGGCCCGGTAGTTGCCCACCGCCTCGATGGCGGCCCAGCGCACGAGGCCCGAGCCCTGCTTGGTGATCGACCCGCGGTGCACGACCTCGTCGGACTCTTTGTGCTTGGGGGTGAGGCCGGCCCAGCTGCAGAGCTTCTTGGGCGAGTCGAACCGGCTGATGTCGCCGATCTCGGCGACGAAGACCGCGGCGAGTACCTTGCCCACCCCGGGCAGGCGCACGAGCGACCGATAGCCCAGGTCGCCCTTGAGCCGGTGATGGAGCTGGGCGTCGATTTTGGTGATCTCGCGCTCGATGGGTGCCAGCAGCTGGCGCAACGACTCGAGGCGCAGCGCATAGGCCTCGGGAAGCTCGAGGCCGTCCAGCTGAGCCTGGCCGATCGGCCCCCACAGCTCCGCGACGACCGGCAGGATCCCGTTCTTGGCCATCACCCCGTGGATCTGCGCCTTGGCGCTGGTGCGGTGCCGGGTGAGCGAATAGCGATAGCGCACGAGCTCGCGCAGTTCTCGGACCGGAGGTGGGGCAATCCAACCTTCGGCGAGGCGCCCGATGCGCAACATGGCGGCGAGGTCGCGTGCATCGTTCTCGTCGTTCTTGACCCGGCGGTAGCCCCAGTTGTTCCCGAGCGCGTGGGCGAGGTGCACGTGGGCGCCGAGGTCTTGGAGGACGTCGGCCGCCCAGTACCAGCCATAGGTGGATTCCAAGACGACCTCGGGCTCGGGCCCAGCGGCCGCCATCGCCTGGGCGAGCTCGTAGGGCTGGCTCACGATGCGTTCGATGCCGAGGACCTCTCCGTCCTCTGCCATCCGGTAGATCGTCGTGCTGCGACGATGCAGATCGATTCCGACGTACTGTCCCATAGGGGCCTCCTCCTCTTTCGAGGTTTTCTTTTGCAAGACCGAGCATGCTCGGATCTCACAAGGGGCGGAGGCCCCGCCCCTTCATCGCATCAGGATGGGGTGCCACCCTGCGGCACTTCGGGCCACCCAGCCACGGACGCGTATTGACTTTATTGAGGGCGTGAGGTGGCTTCCTTGTTCAGCTTGAATTTCTGGTGCTGGGCGAGGATGTGCTCGTGCGTCGCACCGTGGTTCGGCACCTCTGGGTGGTGATGCCTACACAGGATGTAAGGCGTCCCCTCGAGTGCATGGTGGCCGATCCTCCAGCAGCCTTTTGTGTGACAATTCACCTTGCGCACGCCGGTATATACGCCCACGCCTACGGCACTGATCAGGGTGGCCTCACCAAGATCAGAGCCAAAACCGGACCAGAAGTTGTAATACACATCTGGTCCGCCGTGGAGGGTCCCCGTGTGCAGCGCGAACCAGTGACGTAAGGTGCCGATGAAACCGATCAAGAGCGCCAGCGCCAAGATCGCGATGATCAAGCCCATCAGCCAGACGACCTTGTTTCCCGTGCTGTCCGGGGGGAACGTCGGCGTCGGCGGCGCCGTGGAGTTGCCATCGGTCGTTACCCCACCGCCGCTCTGCGTTGGCGGGGTAGAGGACTCGGGTCGCGGGGCATCCGTTGTGTCAGCCAAGTTCCCTCCGATCCCGCTCCCCGAGAGAAACGGGGCGAACTCGCATCACGCGATTCTGCCCTCGCAAATGCCTTTCGGCGCGGATCTCTGCCCGATCGCCCGGCCTCGAGCGCCCCTGACTGCCCCAGAGCGTCGGCTGCCTGATCGTTTTGTGACCAGCCGGAACGGTCGCCGATGGTCCCAGAAGTACCCATATCCCGCGAATAGTCAGTGGGGTTCAGTCGATCGAAGGGGCCACCGGCCACCTTCTGCGCGGTGATTTGCCTACCGCAGGACTTGCCTCTTGAGGTAGCCCAGTACGCCGGGAGGGCGGGACAGTACGCACTTTCCGGCTACCCGATCCACTCGTCCGAGCGGCCCTATGCTCAACCACGTGGTGGGTGGTGGCGATTTTGCATTCGGGGATCGCCTTGGAGCACTTGACGCCACGGCAGCCCTTACTGATGCGGCGTCACACGAGCACCACCATTTCCCATACTCACGTCGGCTGCGCCTTGGCTGGCGTCATGACGCAGATGGACGCTGGATCTCCGACCAGGAAGACAAGCGGCTTTGGGAAGTGTTCTGTGCCGAGTGCGGCGACACGGATGGACCTGCCGAGAATCAGACGGAACCGATTCAGCGCCTACGTGGCCCCTACTCCCATGAGCACAAGGCCAAGCACGCCGCACAGATGCATTTCGACGAGAACTAACGCCGATTCGTCCGCAACGTGCCTGTACGGAGGAGTATCCGGGTGTGCCCCCGTACGCCGGGCCGGTGAGGTAGACCAGCTCAGGTGCAACGTCGTCGAGGGTCACCCTCCGGAGGCATTTCCAGACGCCACCCAGCCGGATAGTGGTAGACGGATGTGTAGTAGTACGACAACTTCCCGGGAAAGCCGACCTGAACGATGGCGTGTCCGAGGTCGCCATGCTGAGCGACAAGGGTCTCGTCGTACTGCCTGTACTCGACGGACACGACCGTCGCTTGGTCCTCGGGCCTAAACCCCCTCATGACCAGTTCCTCGGGCGTGTCGGCGTAGTCGGACACGCTGATGAGGGTAGTGCCTCGTCGTGATCTACCTGTCCCCGTTCGATGCTCCTATGGGCTGTCAAGTCCTAATTTCTCGCGAGGCAAGAGGCTGTAGACCTCGCGTGCGACGTAGCGCTTTAGGCATCGCACGGCTTCTTTCTTGGTCAGGCCTTCGGTCCTGCGTCGATCGATGTATTCGGTGGTGCGAGGGTCGTAAACCATCCGGGTGATCACGATGTGCCAGAGGGCGGAGTTGGCCTGACGATCACCACTGCGGCTGAGCCGGTGTCGCTCGTTCTTGCCGCTGCTGGCGTCGAGCGGTGAGACGCCGCAGAGGTGGGCGAAGGCCGCCTCGTTGCGAAGCCGTTCGGGATTGTCGCCCGCAGCGACGAGGAGCGCCGACGCGGCGTCGGTCCCGATGCCGAGCGTGGAGATCAGCTCGGGCGCGGTCTCTTTGACCAAGGGTTTGAGGATGGCGTCGATCTCGCTGATCTCCTCTTCGAGGGTGATGGCCCGCCGGGCCAGCATGCGCAGGCTGAACTTGGTGAGCGAGACGATGTCGCGCTTGGCTCCGGGTCGATAGGCCGATGCCCGCTCGAGGAGGTGGAAGACGTTGAGGCCCCGGAGCTCGGCGCGGATGGGATCGGGGGCCGTCGAGACCAGGTTGCGCATCTGGTTGAGCGCCTGGGTCCGTCCTTTGCGCGCCGAGGACCTCGTGACACGCAAAACCCGCATGGATTCGACGTTTCCGTCCCTCGTCTTGGCCTCACCGGCGGCGTCGCCCGAGAGGGCGGCACGGGCGGCCGAGATGGCGTCTTGGGGATCGGACTTGCCCTTGAGCCGGCGGCGTTGGCGATTGGGACGGTCGACTTCGACGACGCGGATCCGCTCGGCTTGGAGGTGTCGAGTGAGCCCGGCCCCATAGGACCCGGTCCCTTCGACGCCGACGAGGTCGACCGGGCCGAAGTCGCTCAGCCACCCCAGCAGTTTCTTGTAGCCCTGCTCGGTGGTGGCGAAGCTCTCGACGCCGAGGAGAACCCCTCGTTCGTCCAAAGCCGCAGCTACATGGACATCGAGGTGCGTATCGACGCCGCCGGTGATGCTCCGTGCCAGAGTGGTCACTGTCATCCCTTCGTTGGATTGGGTTGGGGTGACACCGCACCGAGTGGGACGACGGACAGGACAGCGACGGGCCTGTGTCAGGCAGGCTCCTATTAGGTCACTCCGTCCGACCGGCAGGTGTCGAGTGGGTGACCGGGCCAGGCCGACGGATCGAACTAAAGACAGTCCCAAAGGACGTCAGCCGGTTTGCTGGAGTCAGACCTGGCCTGGGCACCCACCCACACGCTGACCAATCCATTCACCGAAGTGGTGGATCATTCAGCGGCCGCTTCAATCCTCGCTGCCGGGACGGTGGGGCAGTTCGGCACCCTGGGGCTAGTCATGGCTACCTCAGCTCGGCCTCTTGAGCTTCAGCCTCTCGACCTCATCGGCCAGCGAGACGACGCACGTCGCCAGGGAGTGAACGGCGAAGGCGAGCGTGTGCAGCTCCCCTCCTTCGGGGTGGCGGATCATTATCGGCTCAACTCGTTGGTCGGCCTCGGCCGCATCTGTGGCAACTGCTCGTAGGTCTGTCATGGGTGAAGCGTACGGCGGCGCTGTACGAGGCTCTCGTCATCCTCCTCCTCCACCGGCCCAGATCGTCTGCGGCTCTGGTCCCGTCCTGGCGTAGAGACACCTAGTCCCGCATGGAACCGACGTTTGGAACTGCCGTTCACCCTGGAAGTCGCGGCGGCCTAGCCATGGTGGCACCAGAGCCACGACCTCCGGCGTACCCCGAGAGCTGAGTATGGTCTGCGGACCATAAGAACGAACTCGTCGCTGGTTGCCCGTCGTCCATCAGTCATCCCGACGTGGAGAACGACCATGACCAAGATGGCCGTCGTGGTTTCTATCGCTCTCATTGCCCTTGCGGGCTTCTCTTCGACGGCGTCCGCGTCCACATCGGACAGCACCTCGGGCAACGAGGTTGCCCGCACGGATGCTGCGGGAACCGTGTGGCTGTGCCGTCCCGGACTCAGCGACGACCCGTGCGCCGGGAACCTGAGTACGACCGTGGTCACGGCCAGCAACAAGCGCACCGTCAAGCACGCCGTGGCAACGGGCAATAGTAAGTTCGACTGCTTCTACCTCTATCCCACCGCCAGCCCGGAGCAAACGGTGAACTCGGACCTGACGGTACAACCGGCAGAGACATCGAACGCCATGGCCCAGACCGCTCCCTTCTCCGATGCGTGTGATGTCTGGGCACCATGTACCGCCAGATCACGGTGAAGGCCCTCCTGGGTGGCACAGAGGGTCCCGATGCGGGCAAAATCGCCCACGCCAGCGTGCTCTCAGCCTGGAAGGATTTCTTGGCCCACTACGACAAGGGTCGACCGATCATCCTCATCAGTCACTCCCAGGGCTCGGTCATGATGATCCAGCTGCTGCAGTCCCAGGTCGATGACAACCCGTCGCTGCGGCATCGGATCGTGGTGGCCATCATCGCAGGAGGCAACGTCACCGTCCCTGACGGCAAAGAGGTCGGGGTCACCTTCCAGCATCTTCCGGTGTGCACCAAAGCCAACCAGACCAGTTGCGTGATCGCCTTCTCGTCTTTCCCCACCGAGCCCCCGGCCAACTCCATGTTCGGGCGACCCGGACAGGGGATAAGCCTCAACTACGGACAGGCCCAAACCACGGGGGTCCACGTGGTCTGCGTCAACCCAGCCTCAATCGGCGGGGGAACCGCCGAACTGTCTTCCTCGTTCCCGTTGGCCGCCGTGCAGCCGCTGCCTGCGCAGATGCTGCCCGCCCCTGCGGTCAGCACTCCGTGGGTGACATATCCGGACATGTACTCGGCTTCTTGTGAGAGCACCGGTGGCGCCACCTGGCTGCAGGTGACCCACAACGCACCTGCGGGAGACGTGAGGCCACTGCCCGCGGAGCCGCTCGGTCCTACCTTCGGCTACCACCTCGACGACATCAACTTGTCCATGGGCAACCTCGTCAACGATGTGCGCGGCGAGGAGGCCGCCTACAGCCGTTGATTTTCCTGTGGGGGTAGCCCAAATACCCCGTCATAGGGTGGTCCTAACAGCAGTGAAGCCCCTCAGGCAACGTTTTCGCTAGCTTCTTCTCGTGGCGGGTCGGTGGCCGGAGCGACCTTCTGGGCCGACTCCTGGGCACCCTCGCCGCCCGACTACAACTGGTCTATTCGGACACCGCGTGGTCCTCGGTGAAGTTCAGCGACGCATCCTCGACCGGTGAAGGAGCGGACGCCGGCGAGGTTGGCGAAGCGGTGAAGTCGCGTTGCCCAGATGGCCGCGGACGGGCCCGAGTCCCGGTGCCGAGCGGACGATGCCCTTGGGGTCGGCCTGGTCATAGAGAGCGGCGATGCGTTTGTCGGCCACCGCGATCTCGTCGTCGAGCTGGCGCGAGCACGCGGACCTCCGAAGCGATGTCGTGCGCCAACTCGGTGAAGTCGATGCCCCCGCCTGACCACAGCGCCAGGGTCTCTGTTGCCATGGCCAAGAGCTCGTCGGCCTTGTCCTCACGCCAGAGTCCTGCGCTCGAGCGGATCAACAACGCGGCCAGCCGGGTGCGCCCGAGGCGCTTGAGGGCCCGTGGATCGGCGTATTTCTCCAATACGACCAGGGCGGTTTTCGAAGCAGTGGCCGATCCGAGGGAATCGTCCCAGCAGCTCGACGAGTGCATCGAGGCGCAGGCTCGCCGCGGTGCGGCGCTTGACCAGGCTGAAGCGGTGGCGCACGGCACGGCGCAGTGACCCCGCCGGACCGAGGTTGTCGATGCCGCGGAGGCCCTCTGGGTGCAGCAAGGGCAGACGAGCCAGCACCCTCGAATCGAGCCGATCCGTCTTGGTGTGCTTGTTGTAGTAGTCCCGCAGGTCGGCCGACTGCTCGGGTGGCACCAAGATCACCGTGGCACCGCGTGCTTGGAGCCAGGCCGACAATGGCACCCAGGCGTTGCGGGTGGGCTCGAGAATGACGGTCACCGACGCACCGGCGGGGATCTTCGCCCACAGGCGCTCGAGATCGGCGGTCGTCGTGCGGAACTTCCACGACGACCAGATGAACTCACCTCGCTCGTCGGCCAGGCTGGCCCGGTGGTCGGCTCGACACGCGACGTCGATGCCCAACCTCACTTCATTCATGGCGTGGTCCTTCTCGCTGGACGGCTGATCAGGACGATCCAGACTATCGTGACCCCGGGCCGGCAATGTACTGGGTCACCACGCGCCAGGGAATGGGTGGAGCGCTGTCGGGAGGGTCTGGACGATCACCAGTCGCAGCTCGCCCGCAAGCCGAGGAACCGACACCACGCGCCAGGGAATGGGTGGAGCGCTTATGGGAGGGTCTGGAATCTCCAATCGCAGCTCGCCCGAAGGACGAAGCGACGCGTCCTACAAGGGGATCAGGACGGATTCAAGCTCGGACGCGGCACCGGATGTGGGATCGAGCCACTCGCGCAGTGCCTCATAGACAGAGGGATGGTTGAGCAGATTGAAGTGGTGGAGCCCCCCGAAATGACGTGTGTGTCCGACGGGGAAGGGGACGTGCCCGCCATCACGGGATTGGCCGCGGGCACTGTCGGGCTGGACGAGAAGATCGCCCACCACTCGACCGAGCGGGTTGCCGCGGCTCGTTGTCACGGTGGCGCTGATCGCGTAGTGATTGGCCCAAGGGATGAGCGGAACGTTGTTGGGGCCGCGCTGCGATTCGGGGCCGCCGTTATGCCAGTCGTCGTCGAGCAGATAGCCGGCACTTAGATCCTTGACTCCCGCGCTGCGCCTGTCGAGGATCGAAGCCAGCGGCCGACTCTCATCGAGCTTGGCGAACACGCCGCTGAGGCGGCTCACCCACTGCTCGAGGCCCGCCCCCAGGTGTGGAGTGCCGAGATAGAAGACGTGCCGCAGCATCGACAACCACGAATGGCCCCTTTGATGCCCATAGTGGCACGCGCTGCGGGAAACCAGACCACCCATCGAATGACCCACGAGGATCAACTCGGTCACCGGAGTGGGCCACGCTGCCACGACATCGTCAAGGAGTGAGGTGAGGTGCTGGCCGTTCTCGGAGATGTGGAGTCCTGTGTTGTAGCGCAGATACACGGGGGTGTAACCGAAATCTTCAGCGAGCCGTGAACCATACGTGGACTCGCTGCCCAAGCCCTGGCGATCCGCGTGCAGCCTCCACGACTCCTCGTTTTCGCCCAAGCCATGAAGGAAGACTGCTACCTTCGACGTCGCCTCGGGGAATGCGACTTCGAGAGATTCGCGCCGAGGCACGACGTCTGCTCGAACACATCGAACAGCCATCGGGATCGCCAATGGGCTGCCCTGGTCGGCCAGCTCATCTCCCAGGGTCGCATTCAATATTGCCAAGGCCAGGTTGCTCCGGGGAGTCGACCCTGTCGGAGAGACTGAACCCGCGGTAGCACCGACAAGTTCGCTGGCGGCCAAGCCGGCAACCAGGCCCGTCCCTCGGATCACGGTGTAGACGCCGGTGGCGATGACGTCGTGGATGACTCGGGCGGGGAGGCCGACTGGGGCAGCAAGTGCAAAGAGCCTGCCTGCGACAGCACGATGCACCGCCTCGACGTGCGAGACGGTGTCAGCCAGCGTCCGCGTTGCCAGCTGGCCGCCGGCCCGGATCTCCTCAGACCTCATTACCCTCCCCCGAACCACCCAGCAACCTTGATGACTCTGCGTAGCACCATCGATGGCAACGGGTCGAAGGTGCTCCTTTTGTTTCGATTGGCTGACTCGAAGCCTGCCCCCATGGCGCCGAAGTGTCCCACCGTCCCGGCGTACCGGAACACCAAATCTCACCCCGGGGGATCGGATAGCTCAAAGTGGCACGCGCCATGTGAGCACCGTTCCTCCGCCTTGGCTCATAACCTCGAAGCGCCCGCCGAGCTTTTCGGCCCTACGGCGCATGTTGGTCAGTCCCAATCCGCCCTCTTTGCTTTCGCGCGGTCCCAGCCCTCGCCCATTGTCGGTGACCTGCAGCAGACACTCGTCGCTGGCCACGCTGAGTCGGACGCTGGCCTGAGTGGCCCGAGCATGGCGGCCGACGTTGGTGACCGCCTCTCGGACCGTGGCCAGGAGATGCTCGGCGATCGCATTGGAGATGGTCGAGTCCACCGGGCCGCAAAACGAGCTGTGCACCTCGAAGCCGGCGACGACGGTGAGTTGGCGCAAGAGCGAGATGATCCGAGCCCGGATGCCGAGTTCACCGCCCGTCAGTCCCAACTCGTAAATGGTGGCGCGCAGTTGGCTGATCGCGTCGTCAATGGTCGAGGCGACAGCTCCGAGCTGGTCCGACACGTCCGACCGAACAACACCGGCTATCCCTTGGATCGAGAGACCCGCGCCATAGAGCGTCTGAATGACCGTGTCGTGCAGGTCGCGGGCAACCCGTTCTCTGTCGTCCGAGACGGCGTGCTCTTGCACCAGACGATGCAACCGAGCGTTCTCGATGGCGATGCCCGCCGCGATGGCCAGGGACGTGACCAGTGATTCGTCCTCACGGGTGAACTCGCTCCATCCGACCTTGTCGGTCAGGTAGAGGTTGCCGAAGACCTCGTCGCGCACCTTGATCGAGACGCCCAGGAAGGACGTCATCGGCGGATGACCGGTCGGGAACCCGAAGCTGTCCCCGTGCGCCGTCAGGTCCGAAAGGCGCAGTGGCTCGGGGTTCGTCACGAGAAGACCCAAGACCCCTCGGCCACTCGGCCGTGCTCCGATCGCCTCCTCCTGGTCGGGCTCGAGGCCGACCGTGATGAACTCGGCCAGGCAGGTACGGGTTTCGTCGAGGACTCCGAGCGCGCCGTAGCGGGCACCGGTCATGGCGCATGCTTCCTCAGTCACATGGCGCAACAGGACCGGGAGCTCGAGGTCGGCCTCGATGAGCAGCACCGCATCGAGCACCCGCCGCAGCATGGCGGGGTCTTCGATCGTGTGATGGGACATCGAGTCATGCCCCCCAGGAGGCGAGCGCCTGCTCATCCACACTCGCGCGCCGAGGTCGTGAGGGGACCACGGGAACAATGGGGCAGGCCATGTGCTCGGCGAGGCTCATCTCGCTAAGCGCCACGCCCAAGACGAGACCCAGGGCTGAGCAACCCGAGGTACCCCCAGTCTCGACCCTGAGGGTCATTCCCCGACCCCGGGCCCACCGGCCGAACGCCCTCAGAGAACGCAGGCCGGTCCGATCCACAGCGGTCAGGGTACGCACGTCGATACGCACCGACGGCAGGGCCGTAAGGGCGAGCTGCTCGACGGCGACCTCGAAGGCGACGAGGGAGCCAACATCGAGCCTCCCGCTCAAAATCAGCGCTGCCTCGTGGGCGGCCGTCTCAAGCACAACCGAAAGCCGGACTAGTCCGTCGCTTCCATCCTCGTCGGTCCCCACCCCAGAGCGCTCAGAGGGATACGGGTCGTGGGCGGCCTCTTGCAATCCAGCCGACTGCTGCTCGACCCGATCAGCGCAACGACCCGCTGCCTCCACCATCTGCCCTCCCTTCTCGGCCGTAGGAGCGAGCCCCAACCCTCGGGCGACTGGATGTGCACGGAGCGCTACTTGCGCTGCGCCTTGTTGCGGTTTTCCCGCAACCCTACGTGTAGCTGCCTACGCCTGCAATAGGCTCTTGGATTCAGATGGTCAGCCCGTGGCACACGCTGAGGCACCGGGAAAAACCGCTCTTCTGGCGCCGGGGCCCGACTGGTGAGGCTGGTGAGGCACATGGCGTCCGAAGACGATCTCTGGCGCTGGATGAGCGCGCTGGCGGAGGCAAGGACTCCTAGGGATGTCGCCCTCGCAGTCGCCGAGGTCGGTTCGGACGCGGCAGATGCGTCGTTCTCCCACTTGGCACTGCTCGATGCCGACAACGACTGGGTCCGGGTCGCACGTGGCTCGCCGCTCGATCAGGACATTGCCGATCGATGGGACGAATTCCCCCTCAGCGCCCAGACTCCGTCCTGTGAAGCCATGCTGACGGGGCGGCCCATCCTCCTCGGTTCACCTCAAGTGATCGGCGAGCGCTATCCCAATCTGTCGGCCGACATGCTGGCGGCATCGTTGATGGCGACCGCCTCACTGCCTCTACACGCAGCGAACGGCACTCCCCTCGGCGCGGCGGGGTTCGCCTGGGACAGTCCACAGTCATTCTCGGTGGATCAAGTCAGCCGGCTCGACCTCATAGCCCGTCTTGCAGCGCAAGCGCTCGACCGTGTAGCAGTCCCAGAGCGCAATGCCCCGCAGGAATCGACCAGTTCTCCAGCTGCCACCACCCGGCTCGTGGCGGAAGACGACCGCCTGACGCGTCGGGAGACCGAAGTGCTGCGGCTCCTTGCCGTTGGCTATAGGAATACGGAAATAGCGGGTCTCCTCGGCGTGTCGCTCCGCACAGTGGAGTCGGAACGCTCACAGCTCCGCAAAAGGCTCGGACTTCGGACTCGCGCGCAGCTCGTCCAGTTCGCGATTGACGAAGGATTGGCGCACATCAGTCGCACAGATTGAGCCTTCCTGCGTCGTATCAGCGGGGCACATCTAGCGCTCTGTGACGACCCTTGACGATGCTGCCGCGAGGGCAACAGGTGACTAGGAGACTGTTGATTTACCGGCGGCCCGTCGGCAACCGCTGTCAAACGTGGTCATATTCGTCAGCTCGCGTGTCTTTAGCGCCTCTACGGCGATCGTGGAGGACTGTGGAGAACACCGCCGTCGCCGCATGCAAATAAATCGTCATACTCCTAGCCCCGAAGTGCCCGCTTCGTTCGGAGGCAGGGGCAGTCGGACATCTAAGGCCGTCCGTCGGACGTGCCATCGGGGCTATGCGTCGTCCGGGCCCGGCGCGGGGACGGTCCAGAAAGGGCGCTCCTGGGCGGGCAATAGTCGCGAGCACCAGGTCCCATCCAGCGCCTTTCGGAATTGCCGAACATCGAGCCATTGGATGCCAGATCGTGACCGAGGACACGGCGCCAGTCGCACCCGTCCGGCTTCTGCCGCTCCGTCGGGGTCGCCCATAACGTGCGCCCGGCTTCGGGCCGACGGGTAGCCCCAGGGTGCCGAAGTGTCACCCCTACCCGGCGCACGGGGATACCCCCGGACGCCAGATGTTCGAGGCATAAATGGTCCAATTCGGGACGTTTGGCCCTGAGAGAGGTCGGACTTGTCAACAACGATAGGAGGAATGGCTTTACTCGCCGCAGATATTTCCAAAACAGTTCTGCGGGCCATTGCCGATGCGGCGCCAGAGGCAGGTCCTGGGGTCGTGACCGGTGTCACGATTCGCCATGGTTGGGGAGACGTGATCTTCATCGAGATTGCCATCGGCAGGGAGCGCCACACCGGCCTGCCGTTCGACCGTGAGGGAGTCCGCAGCTTTCGAAGCCTCGTGCAAGACGGACTTGGTCCGGACCGTCACAACGTCTCGATGGTCGAATCCTTGCTCTGAGGGTTGGGCGCGCTTGCCACCGGAACCATTGACGAAGCGGAACCATCGGCCCGGGGCGAAGAAGGCGTTGTCGTGGTGGTCCACGGGGTGACCGTATCCGGGGGTTGGTGTCCCGGTCCCGGCGAACTGGGCATCTGAATGAGAGGCTGGCCCCCGGTGGAGTCCTCAGGCGATTAGCTTCGCCTCGCACGGACTTGAGGGGAGCAATCGGTGAAGGTCGTGGTGGCGGAGATACTCCCGCTGGCATTAGTGGTGACCATCTCGCCGATTAACGTCATTCCCGTCATCCTCTTGCTGTTTACGAAGAGACCCCTGGTCAATGCGTCATGTTTTCTGGCCGGGTTCATTGCAGGTGTTGCTGCTGTGCTTATTGCATGTGTCGCAATCGCAGAAGCGGTCAACCTTTCCCCTAGCTCTGGCCATTCGACCTGGGTGGCGGTGTTGAAGCTGGCCCTCGGTGTGTACCTCGTGGTGGCGGCGGTCCGAAAGTTCCGTGGTCGGCCTCGAACTGGTGAGGATGGTGCGATGCCGAAGTGGATGGACGGGATCACCGCGTTTAGACGGGGAAAGTCATTGGGTGCGGGTCTGGCACTGGGTGCGGGCAATCCAAAGAACGTGGTCGTGGGTCTCGCCGCCGCAGTGACCATCGCATCCGTTTCGCTCTCAAGTGGTCAACAGGTTGGAGCGATCGCCATCTACGTCTTCGTTGCCGCACTGGGTGTGGCGGCCCCGATTCTGGTGACAGTCTTTCTCGGAGATCGGTCGCACGAGGTTCTGGACGGATGGAAAGCCTGGCTCGGTCAGAACAACGCAGCAGTCATGTCGGTTCTATTCCTGATCTTTGGGGTGGTCCTGATCGCGCAGGCCATCGGAGCGGGTTAGCCCTTGCTCGAAGGTGCCGCAGGGTGACACCCCCGCCCGGCGGTCGGGGGCGCCCTTTAGCCGGGCTGCCGCGCCTGGGCGAAGATAGAGGCGTATGAGGATCGGTCAAGACCGCCGTCAGATCCAGTACCCGTGATCGACATGGGCACAACCATTGCAGCCGAGTCGGTAGGTCTCTGATGGAGATGCGCTGCGCAGAGTGCGGATGTCTCGTAGACGCGGGACATGTGGTTGAGCGTTGTAGCGATCCCGAGTGCTGCTGCAGGGATCTGCCCGATATACAGATAGACGAGGCTGGCCGCAGGCACGCACCCTAGACGCAGCTCAGCAACGCTGATGCTGATGGCCACCGTCCCGGCGAAGTGGGGCACCCCGTGGACGGCCGCTTGTTGAGCCAAGATGAGAAAGCTGCCTCAACTCAGAAGAGCCAAAACTCTTCAGAGGCGAAGTCTGCCAAGCGCCGTCCGCTCACGGCCTTCGGAGTGATCACGACCCATATGTTGTGAATCCCCTTCTTCCAGGGTTGCGGCACAACGTCGTCGATCTGTCGAATGAGTTCCGACAGGCGCTCGAACTCGACGACTTCAGCGGCACCACGAATCAGAACGCTCCATCCTGAGTGGCTGACCGTATCTATGTGATCAACTTGAAAGGCGATATCCCGTTCTTGAAGTCCGCGCACTTTCGAACCTGCCTCAGAACGGAAGACGATGGTATTTCCAGCCACGGCATAGTTGACCGGGACTGCGGCTGGTCCCAGTTCGTCTTGATAGACGAGCCGACCCACGACCTGTTGTTTGAGCAACACAAAGCACTCATCCCATGAGAGCTCTTCGAGGATTCGCCGGGGCATGGTCAGAGCGTACGGACGTTCGACTATGACATTCAAGAGTCCAAGGACCCTGTTACCACTGGGACGTCATCCAGGGGGACGTAACCCCTATGGGGGCACCCGAACCCGGCGTACTGGGCATCCGCCAGACTGAGCTGGCCCACGCAGACAGTTGGTCAGCCACCTACCTACCGAACACTTGTGGTCCTGTCATCATGGCCGAGGCCGCAGCTTGAAGGACACCTTGACCTTGGCTCGGTAGGTCTTCACACGGCCGTCCTCGATCTGGAGGTCGAGTTCGACCACTTCGGCAATGCGAAGGTCACGAAGACTTCCAGAGGCCTGCTGGACGGCTGCGCTTGCAGCCTTCTCCCAGGATTCCTCACTAGTGCCGACGAGTTCAATGACCTTGTAAACGCTTTCAGCCATGCTTGTCTCCCCTCCCATGTGGGTTGCCGGGAGATTAGGTCTCGCTGAGTGTCTGCGCACCATTGCCTTGTGCCAGCTCGGATTGTCTTTCTGTGTCCTTGATCCTACGATCCTCAATCTGGGAGGGTGTTCCACCAGCCCGGCGTAAGGGGTACCCGCCCTCAGGATCGCAACCGCCATCCGTAGACAGACGAGGCCCACATCACCCCGCGTCGCGTCGTTTCAGTTCCGATGAGTCATCCAGATTCTGTGGAACGGATTGGGACCTTCGCCTCTTGGCCTTTCATGGGAGCGAGCCGAAGGTGGGTGATAGCAAGTGAAGTCGGAGGCATGTAATGGTGGAGAACGCATACGAATCATTAGTCCGACGGGCGTACCAGGATTTCGAGTCGGGCGACCTGGATCTCTTGGGCACAGTCATGGCTCAGGACGTCGTGTGGCATGAGCCAGGACGAAGCAGCCTCGCCGGTGACTACAAAGGCCCGGAGGCCGTGCTTGGTTTCCTTCGGCGTCTGAAGGAACAGAGCGGTGGGACGTTTAACATCGAGATTCTGGAAGTGGTGAGTGAGCCGGAGCGGGCCGTGGTCTTCCAAAGGGAGACGGCGAGAAGGGGCACCAACGTCTTGGACGTTATCGCAGCGGTCGACTTCGAGGTCCATCACTCAAAGATCACTGAGGTGACCGTCTACCAGGCCGATACTTACCAATTCGATGAGTTCTGGGAGGACACCGATTAGAACTTCAAGCGTGAAAGTCCAGTAGAGATCGCGGTGCCAGATCTCACGGGGTTATCTCGACCGCATCGATCACATAACCGTTCAGGAATTGGAGCTCAATCTGCAAGACGCGATCGAGAGGTTCACCGAGTGTCCACGGTTCCGGGACGGCGGCACCGGCAACGGCTAACTCATCCGGTGTCAGGGCCGGACGGAACACTCCGATCGCCCGAACATGCCAGCCGCATTCCCGATTCGCGTCAAAGGAGTCCACCTGGAAGGCCACGACCGTACCTTCGAGTTCCTCGGCGAAGACCGACTCCGAGTGCACACCGAAGACCACTGTCTCACCGGCTACCCGATAGCTCACCGGGATGATCTCGGGCAGTGCATCCCGCACCACCACCACGCGACCCACCTTGGCCTGAGCCAAGAGATCGAGACACTCCGCCTGGGTAATCTCTCGGCGTCTCATCAGGGGTCGACCCTGTGCTTCACGGTGGCGCGCTCCTCTCTTCTAGGTCCGGGTCGTCGGCATCACCTATACGTCCAATCGTTCCAAAGGTGCGCTTCGCCGGGAAGGGTCCTTCGTCCCAACGGGAGGGCTTCGTTCCGTGTTCACGGTGCTGGACCTTTTGCATACACGGACATCGGGACCATGGTCTCTAGTCACCAAGAGGGAGTCGTCACAAGATCACGAGATGGCGTACAGGGACCTGCTCGCAACCTCAATGGCGAGTTCTCCCACGGCACCTGCTCACGATCATCTGGGCACCTTCTTGCTCGCACTGGCTGACTTGGACGAGATCCGGCGCTCGGGAACGACTAGGGATGCGAGCCAAGTCATTGCCTCTGAGATCGCGTATGACCGAGCCCTCATCAACCTGAGCTTGACGCTTGGTATCGATACGGGACCCGAGCGTTTCGACGTTCCCTTGCTAGAACGTGATCGATTACACGAGGCGCTTGCGGAAGCCTTGCCAAGTCTTCACGAGGTCATCTTCCCCGCAGGAGACTGAGGGTCAGCAATGCACGATTTATCCCCCAACGCCCCTGCCCCCGATGTGCCGAACTGTCCCACCGTCATTGGCGATAGGGGGCACTCAGATCCCTATGTTGCGGCAATCCAACTGACACCAATCATCTGTGCACCGCCGTGCACGCCCACAACGGCACCCAGCGTGCCGATCCGAAGGTCCTTTCGAGGACAATGGGGAGAGATCAGGTCGAGGAACTGATCGATGTCCGGTGCGCCACAGTGCATCACCGCCACGTGGTCGATAGGTCCGGCGGTGAGCATGACTTCATCGAGCATCTGCAGCGCTCTCCTGCGGGTCCGCGCCTTACCAAATTCATGGACGACGCCACCGCTCAGGTCGATCACCGGCTTGATCGATAGCAACGACCCCACCATCGCTTTGGCTCCCCCAATTCGCCCGCCCTTCTTCAGATTCTCCAAGGTGTTCAGAGCCGCATACACATGCGTCCGAGGGATGAAATCACTGACTCGGCACAGGACGGCGTCGACGTCGGCCCCCTCGGCGGCTACTTTGCCGGCTTCGATTACAAGAGTTCCGAGCCCGCTTGACACCGTCCGGCTGTCAACGACATGGACGACGAGCTGGCCCTCGAATGTGGCCGCCGCGGTGAGGGCTGACTGAAATGTCGTTGACAAATCGCTCGACATAGTGAGGCAAACCACGGCCTCAGCGTCAGCGTCTCTTGCGTTGCGGAAAGCCTGTTCAAATGCACCGGGCGACGGGCACGCCGTCTGCGGGAGGTCTTCGGAGTCCGCCATTCGTTGGTAGAAGTGATCGACGCTGAGGTCCTGGCGGTCAGTGAATTCCTCGCTCCCGAACCGAATCGTCAGGGGAACGATCTCGATACGGAACGGGTCGATGTCGTGCTGTTCCAAGTCGCAAGAACTATCGGTGACCACGAAAACACCAGGCACGAGAGCCTCCTCCCCATAGATCTCACCACACCTGCCATCGATGGAAACACCGGTCGTTCTAGGGACAAAGAGGCTTAGGTCACTTCCGGCCTCCTGCGGAGCCGAGCGGGCGCTGGCGTGACGGTTCGACCTCACGGGAAGGTCGTGGATAGCCTCATCGGAGGCTGCCCCTAGCTGACGACCCCTGCCACA
>CAVTPF010000012.1:0-530780 GCA_963736525.1 uncultured Acidimicrobiaceae bacterium | reverse complement strand
TCCACGTTCACCTTCAGAGCGCCTTTGAGTCGGGTTGACGACTCCATAGTTGAGACGGACAAGTGGTGTCTCGGGCCGTCAGGGTGCGGCGACACCGGTCGGCCGGCCTCTTGTCCCGCCGAGGGTGCCTTTGGCTGCCGTCTTGCGACCGGTGAACTGGCTCATGGCGTCATTTACGCCGAGTGCGTCCGCCAATTTGTCGAAGATGGACAGCGGCAACACTTCTCTCAGTATGGGCACGACCCGGATCATCCGCGGCATGAGGACCCTGCGCTGGTTGTGTTCCACCGCCCGGACCATGCGCTCGGCCACTTGATCCTCCTTTAGGATGGGCAACAGCCAGGGGAAGCGGCTGCTCACGCCGGCGAACATGCCCGTGTCGACGTAATAGGGGCAGACGATCGTGGTGCGGACGTGGGGAGCCAGCTGCCTGACTTCCATGCGCAGCGCCTCGTCGAAGCCGACAGCGGCGTGCTTGCTGGCCGCGTAGTCGGTCTGCTCGCAGGTGCCGATCAGCCCGGCGGCGGAGGCGACGTTGACGATGTGGCCGGCGTCACGCTCAATCATCGCGGGCAGGAAGGCGCGCGTCATCCAGAAGAGCGCCAGTGCATCTACGCCGAAGGTACGCTCGATCTGCTCGTCCGTCAGGTCGAGCAGCCAGTTGCCGCTGACCACCCCGGCGTTGTTCACCAGGATGTCGACGGGACCGCCCTCCTCCACGATCTGGCGCGTTACACGAGCAACATCTCCCTTGTCGGATACGTCGCACCGGTAGCCACGCGTCGGGCCACCGGCGTCACGGATTTGCTCTACTGCCAACTCCAGGCCCTCCTCGTTGAGGTCAAGCAGTGTTACCGCGGCGCCCAGGTCCGCCATTCGCGACGCCACCAGCCGACCAATTCCGCTGGCCGCCCCGGTGATCACGACATGCTTCGATGCGATCCTCGTCATCTGACTCCTCCAGTCCTCTTTCGCTCAGTGCGTGCTCGGCTGCCGACGGTTGCTGAAGCACGGCGCCAGCGCCGAGAACCAAACCGATGTGCCTCGCCTCAGCCGGCGGGCAGTTGCTACTGGAAGTGGGACCCTCGGCCGACTTTCCGGACTCCCAAGAGGCTGCGCCAATGGCGCCAACCGGCCTGCTTTCCGAGACAAGGTGACCTCGCCTCACTTCCGCCCCGGCAGGCGTTGCAAGGCGCGCATGGCGCCGGTCATCACCTTGGCGTACATCTCCTGCGACACGAAGCTGGGCGCCGCAATCGGTAGGACGCGTTGCACCGCCACCGTCTGGGCGTTGGTGTACTTGAGAAGGCCGTTTTCGCCGTGGCGGCTGCCCACGCCCGAGTCCTTCCAGCCGCCCATCGGCGCGTCAACCGAGCCCCAGCTCGCGGCGTAGGCCTCGTTCACGTTCACACTTCCAGCCTCGAGCCGGCTGGCCACGCTCCGCCCCTTGGCCAGCTTCCGCGTCCAGAGCGAGAAGTTGAGCCCATAGTTGCTGTCGTTGGCCCGCTCGATCGCCTCCTCAGTGCTGCTCACCCGGTAGAGCGAGATGACCGGCCCGAATGTCTCGTCGCAGGAGAGAGCCATGTCGGGCGTCGTGTCGGTGAGAATGGTCGGCTCGTAGAAGCACGGGCCGAGGTCGGGCCGAGGCCGGCCACCAGCGAGCAGCGTTGCACCCTTGGAGACGGCATCGCCCACGTGGCGGGAGACGGTTGCGAGCTGATCTGCCGAGATGAGGGAGCCCATGTCGGGCCCGTAATCGAGGGAGTGCCCCAGGCGCAGCGACTTCGTCGCCTCGACGAAACCCCTCGTGAAATCCCCCCACACATCTTCTGCCACGTACATCCGTTCCATGTGGATGCACAGTTGGCCGGTGTTTGAGAAGGCAGCCCGGACCGCTCCCGACACGGCCTTGCCGAGGTCGGCGTCGGCCAGGATCATGATGGCGTTCTTGCCCCCGAGCTCCATCGAATAGTCGACGAGCCGCTCTGCCGCCTGGGTGGCTACGCCGCGACCGACCCGGGTGCTGCCCGTGAACATGACGAAGTCGCAGAGTGCGATCACGCTCGAGCCGAGCTCCTGACCCGGTCCGACGACGACCTGCAAGACACCGGGCGGCGCTCCCGCCTCTTCGAGCAGTTCGGCCGCGAGAAGAGCGGAGTACGGCGTCTTGGTGTCCGGCTTGGCGAGAACGGCGTTGCCGGCGAGGAGGGCCGGCAAGGCGTCGGTGATGCCAAGGGTGAGCGGGTAATTCCACGGCGAGATCACCCCGACGAGGCCCTTTGGGTGGTGGTACTCCCAGGTCTGGGTGAGCACCGGCAGGGCACCTGCTCGCCGATGCGGCCGCAGCAGGGCGGGGGCCGTCCGGGCGTAATATCGGCACACCTGTGCGACATCGATGATCTCCTCGAAGGCGTGCCGGCGCGCCTTGCCGTTCTCGAGCTGAATTACGTCGAGCAGCTCGGCCTGCCGGTCGAGCACGAGTTCGGCCAAGCGGAGCAGCACCCTCGACCGCTCGGCGACTGGTACACGGGCCCAGTCGCGTTGTGCCCGGCGGGCCGCGTCGGCGGCTGCGGCCACATCTTCAGTCGTGCTGTGCGGCACCATGCCCAGGACGTCGCCCGTCGCTGGCATTTCGACCGGGATCGGCTCGGCTCGGCCGCTCGCCGCGACTCGACCCGCAAGCTTGTCCAAGAAATCCTGGCTGACCCGCGGACCGAGCAACGTCGCCTCAGCGCGGGTTGACCTGCTGCTCACCGAAGTCACATGTCTATTTCGTAACCCCCACGGCCGTTGGCGCAAGAGACCAAGGTCCCGAACGGCGGCGAGGCGACGGACTGGCACATCCTGGACCTGGACCGGTGGTGGCGCACCCAGCGAGGCGTCAGTCCGCACCCTGGGCCGAGTGCCTGGTCGGGGTGGGCTGCCTTCCAACGCCGGACCTCACGACAGTTGCCCCGATGAGCGGGCATCGGACCACCCACGCCTTCGGGATGTTCGTCTCTGTTGCCTCGTCCTCGGAACGGTGCACACTGGCCCAAGGCAACAACAGGCGCCGGAACCCGTAGGTTCGGGGTGTGGACGCCAAGCGTGCCAGCGCCAGCGGCCAGAGACCATGAGGAGGTTCCCGTTGCTCGACTTGCCCTTGTCGACCGGCCGTCCAGTTCTCCGGGGTGTCCTCGGTCTCTCCACGATCGGCCCGAGCCACAGGTTGAAGCGAGGACCGGGAGGAGCACCTCCGGTCGACACCAATGCTGTGCGAACGACGGGCGGCCGCGGCGCGCGGACAAGGGCCGGTCGCGACGAGGTCGTCGTCGCCTCGGTCTCGATCGTCGCTCCGTAAAACACAAGCTCGGTCGATGGTCAGGTACCTCGTACCCGGGTTTCGTCGCTGGACGCTCGCTCTGGCACCAACGGCACGGTCGGCAAACTGGTGATGAACCTGGCACTCGGGACGAACAAGGCACAGGGAGCCGCCCGTCCCGATCACTACAAGTGGGTCGTCCTGTCGAACACGACGCTCGGCGTCCTGATGGCGACGATCGACCTCTCGATCATGCTCATCGCCCTGCCCGATATCTTCCGCGGCATCGGCATCGATCCCCTGGCTCCGGGCAACAGCTTCTACCTGCTCTGGATGATCTTGGGCTTCATGATCATGACCAGCGTGCTCGTCGTGAGCCTCGGCCGCCTGGGCGACATGTACGGGCGCGTGCGCATCTACAACCTCGGCTTCGCCGTCTACACGTTCTTCTCGCTGCTGCTCACGATCACCTGGATGAGCGGGACGGCGGCGGCGTTGTGGGCTGGTCATCATGCGGCTCTTCCAGGGGGTGGGCTCGGCCATGCTGATCGCCAATTCCGCCGCCATCATCACGGACGCATTCCCCGAGGACGAGCGAGGAATGGCGCTCGGCATCAATCAAGTGGCCGGCATCAGTGGCTCGTTTCTCGGACTCGTCCTCGGTGGCGTGCTCGCTCCGATCCAGTGGCGGCTCATCTTCTTGGTATCGGTGCCGATCGGCTTGTTCGGCACCTTGTGGGCCTACCGCAGCCTTCGGGAGGTACCACGGCACACCACCGCCCGCCTCGATTGGCCGGGGAACGTCACCTTCGCCGCGGGCCTCGTGGGGATCATGGTCGGGATCACCTACGGTATCCAGCCCTACGGTGGTTCCACCATGGGGTGGACGAGCCCGTTCGTGCTCGGATGCCTTATCGGTGGCGTGGTCCTGCTGGGCGTGTTTGCCCTCATTGAGCACCCGGGTGGCCGATCCGATGTTCCGCCTGCCGCTGTTCAAGATCCGCGCCTTCACGGCCGGCAGCCTGTCTTCCTTGCTCGCCAGCGTCGGGCGGGGCGGGCTCATGTTCATCTTGATCATCTGGCTCCAGGGCATCTGGCTGCCCCGCCACGGCTACACCTTCAGCCAGACCCCCTTGTGGGCGGGCATCTACATGCTGCCGCTCACCGCCGGGTTCCTCCTGGCAGGACCGGCCTCGGGGTACCTCTCGGACCGATTCGGCTCGCGACCCTTCGCCTCAGGCGGAATGATCGTCGCCGCTGGTTCGTTCCTCCTCCTCGAGACGCTCCCGGTCAACTTCTCTCACTGGGTCTTCGCGCTCATCCTTCTCATGAACGGCCTCGCCATGGGCGCCTTCGCTGCCCCGAACCGGGCGGGCGTGATGAACAGCCTGCCACCCGAGCATCGTGGGGCGGGCTCGGGAATGAACGCGACGTTCCAGAACGCCGGCCAGGTGCTGTCCATCGGGATCTTCTTCACCCTCATGATCATCGGGCTCTCGGCCACGCTGCCGACGACCCTGTACCACGGGCTGGTGGCCCACGGCGTGCCCACGTCGGCCGCCGAGCGGGCGGCCCACCTTCCGCCGGTCTCGACCCTGTTCGCCGCCTTCTTGGGATACGACCCCATCCAGCACCTCGTCGGACCCTCGGTCCTGGCTCAGCCGCCAGCGCACCAAGCGGCCGTGCTGACCGGACGCGGGTTCTTCCCGTCGCTCATCTCGGCGCCTTTCGCCAACGGGTTGCACGCGGCGTTCGACTTCGCGATCGGCGCCTGCCTCTTGGCGGCAGGCATGTCCTGGCTGCGCGGTGGCAAGTACCACTACGAGGAGAGGGCCGAGCCGACCGCACAGATCACGCCGATCGCGACCGAGCCGGCGCGATCCGACGTGCGAGCCGGGAAAGGGACGCCCACGGGTGCCGCGCGCGTGCGAGGGGTCCGGTGAAACTGACGGGAATGTCGAGCTCAGCCCGGACGAGGACATGTCGGCCGGCCGGATTCGGCCGGCCGCGGGTCAGCGGTTGGTGACCGGGATCCGCGTCACCTCAGGGTCGGCCTCGGCGGGCAGCGGCAGGCGGACCTCAAGCACTCCGTTGTCGTAGCTGGCCTTGAGCTCCGATCCCTGCGCACCCTCGGGCAGCGCCAGGTCCCGCTCGAGTCGCTGCCGGTGCACGAGCTCGTGGCGGAGGTAGCGCCGTCCCTCGGGCTCCGCCTCTTCGTGGCGCTCGACGGCGAGGTGGAGGACGCCCCCGGAGGCAGTCACCTCGACGTCCTTGTCGGGGTCGATGCCGGGCATCTCGGCCCGCACAACCAGGGCTCCGTCCTCTCGATACTCGTCCACGCGCAGCACGCCGAGGAACCCTTGACCCCAGCCGAACATGGGCCAGGCCAGAACGTCCGGCCTGGGGTCCATGAAGTGCTCCAGGGTGTCGAAGGCATCGAGGGGGCTGGAGAACCGTCGTTCTATCAGCGTCATGGTGCGCTCCTTTCGCCGCTTCTGGCCCGAAGTATGCGGCACGTCTCTGCGCCCTGCTAGGGCCGAACGGCCCGCGGTCCGGTCCGCTTTCCCTCAATCTCGAGATTGGTCTGTCGGGCCGCGGCAGAACGTCCGCGAGCAGGTGTGTTGTGTGGGCGAGCGGGGTGCCGAAGGGCCTTTGTCCCCTTCCGCTGGCCGCAGTGCGGGAGGACCATGACCGATGGAATGCGACGAGAGATCGACATGGCACCGATGAGCCCGGGCACCGGGGCCTGAGGAGCCACATGCTCCGGGCGAACGACGAGGTGGCGGCCGCGCTGAGAGAGCTGGCCGAGCTCATGGCCATCGCCGGCGGGGATTCTTTCCGCATCCGCGCCTACGAGAAGGCCGCCCGGGCCGTGGCTGAGCACGCCCTCGACGTGGACACGCTCGACGAGCACGAGCTCACCGCCATTCCCGGAGTGGGGTCGCACATCGCGGCGAAGATCACCGAGTTGCGCACGACCGGGCGCATGAGCGAGCTCGACGACTTGCGGGCCCAGGTGCCGGCCGGCCTGCGCGCCTTGCTCGACGTCCCCGGTCTCGGACCCAGGCGTGCCCGGCAGGTCTACGACGAGCTCGGGATCGCGTCACTACCCGAGCTCCTCGACGCGCTGCACCAGGAGCGACTGCGCGAGCTGCGCGGCTGGGGTGCCACCAGCGAGGAGAACCTGCGTCGGGCCATCGCCGAGACCCAGCAGGCCGGCGCACGCATGCAGCTCGGCGTAGCCTTCGAAATCGCCGAGGAACTGGTGCACGAGCTTGGCACGCTTCCCGCCGTCGCCCAGGCCGCCTACGCCGGCTCTCTTCGGCGCATGTGCGAGACGATCGGGGACATCGACCTGCTCGTGGCCTCGACCAACCCAGAGTCGGTCATGGACGGGTTCGCCGCGCTGCCGCTCATCGCCGAGGTGCGGGCAAGCGGACACACCAAGGCCGTCGCGATCACGACCAAGGGCGTACACGTCGACCTGCGGGTGGTGGTGCCAGAGGTGTGGGGAGCAGCGCTCGCCTACTTCACGGGGTCCAAGGCTCACAACGTCCACCTCCGGAGGATCGCGCAGCGGCGTGGTCTCAAGCTCTCTGAGTACGGGCTGACCTCTGACGACAACGCCAGGGTTGTCGCTTCCACCACCGAGGAGCAGATCTACGCAGCCTTGGACATGGCCTGGATCCCCCCGACACTGCGGGAAGA
This sequence comes from uncultured Acidimicrobiaceae bacterium, assembly GCA_963736525.1. GTDB lineage: Bacteria > Actinomycetota > Acidimicrobiia > Acidimicrobiales > RAAP-2 > Bog-473. The sequence continues at coordinate 523,771 of CAVTPF010000012.1, read as the reverse complement.
CCACGGCGAGATCGAAGCCGCTGCCGAAGGCGCCCTGCCACGACTGATCGAGCTGAAGGACCTCCACGGGGATCTGCATACCCACACCACGCTGACGGACGGCCTGGCGAGCCTCGAGGAGATGGTGCAGGCGGCGAAGGCACGCGGGTACCGCTACCTCGGGGTGACCGATCATGCTCCCCTCCTGTACATGGAGCGGATGACGAAGGAGAAGATGCTCGCCCAACGAGAAGAGCTGCGAGCGCTGGAGGGGCGGCACCGTGGCCTGGCGCTGCTGCATGGCTCGGAGCTCAACATCCAACCGGACGGATCGCTCGACTGGGACGACGAGACCTTGGGCGGCTTCGATCTGCTCGTGGCGTCGGTCCACTCGCACTTCTCGATGGACCCCGAAGAGATGACCACCCGCCTGATCCGGGCCATCGAGCACCCCGCCGTGAACGTGATCGGGCACCCCACCGCCCGCAGCATCGGGCATCGGCCGCCCATCGAGTTCGACGCGCGGGCCGTCTTCCAGGCGGCCGCGCGGGCCGGCACGGCCCTCGAGATCAACTCGTTCCCGGACCGCCTCGACCTGAACGACGAGCTGGCGCGCGTCGCCCAGGATCTCGGGGTGGTCTTCTCTATCGCCACCGACGCCCACTCGGTCAGGCACCTCGACAACATCCGCTATGGCGTCGCCACCGCCCAGCGCGGGTGGATCTCACCGGATCGCGTGATCAATACTTGGTCCTTGCCAAAGCTCCGCGCCTTTCTCTCGAAGGGCCGACGGCCGCTGTCCCATCGACGGACAGCAGTGAAGTCGGGGGCTCGGGAACCTGGGTGATCACCCGCCATGTCGGTATGTGACCCTGGCCTCTGGGGCCGATCCCCCGTGGTGATGGATCCTGGACCGGAAGACTCCGCGACGTTCTCCTACAACCCCCGAACGGCGCTTCTGGTCGTGGACCTCCAGAACGATTTCGCGGATCCTCGAGGGAGCCTCTACGTCCGGGGCGCGAGCGAGGTGATCGATCGAGCGAACGCCAACGTGCGACTCGCCAAGCGGGCGGGCGCAATGATCGCCTATACCCAGGACTGGCACCCCGCGCACACCCCTCATTTTGCCCAGGACGGAGGCATCTGGCCCGTGCACTGCGTCGCCGACAGCTGGGGAGCGCAGTTCGTGCCGACCCTGATCATCGACGGAGTTGTCTTCAGGAAGGGAACGGGCGGGGAGGACGGCTATTCGGGGTTCTCGATGCGCGATGTCGGCACTGGCGCGACGAGGTCGACGGGGCTTGCGGACGCGCTCTCGCAGGCCGGCGTTGGCCTGATTGCCATCTGCGGGCTCACGACCGACTACTGCGTCAAAGAGACCGCACTCGACGCGGTCGAACTCGGATACGAGGTGGTGGTCCTCACCGATGCCGTCCGTGCGGTCGATCTGCATCCGGGAGATGGAGATCGCGCACTGCGGGCCCTGCGACGGGCAGGGGTCCGGTGCGTCTGACGCACGCCCGCCGAGACGACGACCAGAGGCGAAGATTCCACGCCGGCCGGATGACGCCACCTCGCCATCGCCTGACGAGCGCGCCATCGCTCACCCCTTGACGACCCCGAGCGGCCGGAGCCGCGCCACGCGCCGGGCGAGCCCGGCACGCTCGCAGGCCGCGACGACCTCGTCGATGTCCTTGTAGGCGAGCGGCGCCTCCTCGGCGAGCCCACGCGGGGAACGGGCCCGCACGGCGATGCCCTGGGCCTCCAGCTGGCGCCGCAGGTCCTCGCCGCGCACCAGCCGGGCGGCTGCGTGACGGCTCAGGGTCCGACCCGCTCCGTGGCACGTCGAGGAAAAGGCCCCTCCCGGATCGACCCCGACCAAAACATACGAGCTGGTTCCCATGGAGCCTGGCACCAGCACGGGCTGGCCGATCGGTCGCAGGTCCTCGGGGAGGTCCGGGTGTCCAGGTGGCAGCGCGCGGGTGGCGCCCTTGCGATGGACACACAACACACGCGTCGGGCCGCCGACCGCATGCGGCTCGAGCTTGGCCAGGTTGTGGGACACGTCGTAGAGCAGGACCAGGTCGCCCGTCCCGATCGCCTTCGCGAAGGCTCGTCGGGCGACGGCCGAGAGCACCTGGCGGTTCGCCCGGGCGTAGTTGGCGGCGGCGCCCATGGCGCCCAGGTAGGCCTCGCCCTCGGCCGAGCACACGGGCGCGCAGGCGAGCTGCCGGTCCGGGACGGAGATCCCGTACCTGGGCATGGCCTCCAGCATGACCCGCACGTGGTCCGCGCACACCTGGTGCCCGAGGCCCCGTGATCCGCAGTGGATCATGACGCAGACCTGCGTCTGGTACAGGCCGAATGCCGCGGCGGCGACCGGGTCATAGACCTCGTCGACCACCTGCACCTCGAGGAAGTGGTTGCCCGAGCCCAGACTCCCGACCTGTCGCACTCCCCGCTGCAGCGCACGCTCGCCGACCTGCGCCGGATCCGCGCCGCGGAGTGTCCCGCCGTCCTCGCAGTGGCTGAGATCGGCTTCGGTGCCGAACCCGGCGCGGACCGCCGCGGGGACGCCCTCCTGAAGCACCTCGCGGAGGTCGTGCTCGTCTCGGAGCTCCCAGACGCCCCCGGTGCCGAGCCCGCGTGGGATGGCGACGTCCAGGGCATCCATCAGCGCACCGGTCCTCCCCGCGAGGTCGCCCGCACTCACTCGGGAGACGAGCAGTCGAACGCCACAGGAGATGTCGAACCCAACCCCGCCGGGCGAGATCACACCGTCGCGGTGGACGTCGGTGGCGGCCACGCCGCCGATGGGGAACCCGTAGCCCCAGTGCACGTCGGGCATGGCGTAGGAGGCCTCCACGATCCCGGGCAGGGTGGCGACGTTGACCACCTGTTCCAACGCCTCGTCCCCTGCCATCGTGGGGAGCAGCGTCTCGGAGGCGAACACGATCCCCGGGACCCTCATCGCACCCACCGGTTCGATGCGCCACCGTCCAGGCAAACCTGCGGCCATGGTGAGCGTCACCCGGCTCCCGTGCCTCCTCGATCCTCCGGCGCCGGTCACACGTCGATCAGCACGTGGCAGCGCCAGTCGCCGCCAAACGACGTTATGGAGAGCCCGTGGTACGAGACGCCTTTCGGTGCCGGGCCGACCACCTCGACCCGGTCGACCGGCACGACCTCCATGTCCCCTGCGATGCCCCCCTCCTCGGTCTCGGCCAGGTGGAAGCGCACAGGCACCACCGAGAGGGCGTCGACGCCGAAGATCACGTCCTCGAGGAGGGATACCAGGGCGTCCTCGGCTCCCGTCGACGTCACGCTCAACGGCACCAGCCGCGTGACCGGCACGTCGGGCACCACGGCAAAGGACTCGACGAGGGCGAGGAGCGCCTGCGTCGTGCACGACACCCGGTCCGGGCCCCACGCCTCGATGATGCAGTCGGCCGTGTGCGGGACGAGGCGCCGGCCACCTGGCGGCTGCGCCAGCGCGTCGTCCGCGGGGCACGGCGGCGGGGTCACGTCAGGGCCGACGGGCTCACTCGGGTGCGATCAGCCCGTAGTGGCCGTCGTAGCGCCGGTAGAGGACGTCGCCCCTCCCGGTTGTGGGTTCGACGAAGAAGAGGTGGGTGTCCCCCTCGACGTTGAGGAGCTCGATGGCGTCCTCGAGACGGAGGGCCGGCACCTCGACGTCGGAGATCTCCAGCTGGACCGCAGTGGGGCCCACCTCCATGTCTGAGTGGGCGCTGCGCGTCATGCGGAAGGCCCCGGGACCCACCCGCTCCATGAGCGCGTCCGAGCCGCTCGCCAGGTCGCGGAACAGGTAGAAGTCGTAGTCGAGCACCTCCATGTCGAACGCTGCCTCGTCGGGCGTGAGCTCACCGACCGCGAAGGTCTTGTGCCGCACGAGCTCGCGCTCCTCGACGGGACGGTCGAAGTACGGCGGTCGGATCGTCGGCACGTCACCGTGCCGCCACTCGCCGGGGTGAGCCACACCGTCCGAGCTGTGGAGGTACTCCCGGCGTTGGGCACGGTGCTCGAGTTGGTCGCGCAGCCGGTCGGTGAGCGCGTTCGTCGCCTCGGGCATGGTCGGCGCCGCTACGTGCGCACGGACGAGGTCGCCGTCGACGTCGAGGAGCACCTGCACCTCCGCCGGGCGCGTCCGTGCCGGGTCCGGCTCATGGAAGAGCTTCACCCGGGCGAAGAGGACGGGCTCGTGCAGCCGGGCGATGACCTTGCGGACGGCGTCCTCGGCCTGCGCCTTGTCCTCCTCGCCCACCTCGCCCTTGACGAAGATGGCCAATTGGGGCCCGCCGCCCGCCTCGGCCACCGCCTCGCCGGCGTGCTCCACCGCCGCTGGCTCCGTCACCCACAGCTCGGCCACTTGTCCGTGTGCGAGCCGACAGCGCAACTCGAGGCCCGGCTGGTCGGGCCCGCGTGCGTCCCACGTGAGCACTGCCTCGTTGCCGGCGCCGCGGATGCTGGCGTGACGGGCCGACCCGAGGAGCGGGCTCGCCTCGAGCCACGCTTCCAGGCCGGCACGACCGGTGAGACGCTCCTCGCCGACGTGGAGCACCACGTCGGGCGCGAAAAGCGTGAGCGCCCCGGGCACGTCGCCCGCGGCCACGCTGGTCGCCCAGGCCCGCGCCACGGCAAGGGGATGGGTCGCGGGCTCGCGCAGTTCCGGATGCATGCTCGCGTCCTGGGCCAGACCCTTCATGGCCTCCTCCCGGGCACCGGCCAGCGTTCCGAACCCGTGGTGCCGGTGTGACACGCGAGCTCCCCTTCGCAACCGGACGTCGATCGCGCGCTCCACGCCGTCCAGCCGCTCGATGTCGAAGTGCACACGTGCGCCCGCATGGCGGGCGACGTGCTCGATGTCCTTGGCCCGGGCCGGGAAGAAACGACTTCCTCGTGCGATTTCGGCCTCGCCCGTCTTGGCGTCGAACCATCTCATCACTCCGTCAGGCACGTCACCCACCTCCCTCCCTGGCCTCGGACGACCGGCGAGTGAGGGCGCCGATGTGCTCGGGGAATCCGAGGTCCTCCTCCCGGCAGAGCTCGACGTCGATGTGATGGACGAACGCGTCGACGACGGCGGCGTCGACGACGTTGTCCAGCGGTTGCGTCTCCTCGGCCCCGCACCTGGGGCACGGCCCGTGGTCGGCCAGCAGCGCGCCGCAGGCACGACAGTGGCTTCCCGGGGCGGCGAAGCCCGCCTCCACGACCAATGTGCGCACCGTGCCGCCACCCAGTGCCTCCAGGGTGCGCGCCAGGCCGACCACGGCGGCGGCCCCGTGGGCCGCCCGGTCCCTCACCTCCTCCACCAGGGCGAGCCGCCTTTGGCAGACGGTGTCGTCGACGACCTCGCGCGCGGCCGCCTCGAGCTCCGCCGGCCCTCGGCTCAGCGGCACGTCGACCCGCCCGCGGACGAGTGCGGCCACGTGTTTCGGCAGGTGTGCCTCGAGCTCCGCGCGCACCTCGGGCGTGCCGCTCAGCACGAGATGCTCGGCCGGGTGACTCCCGACCTCGTCGGTCACCGCACGCGCCACCCGCCGTACATGCCGGCGGACCTGCTCCTCGTGACGGTGCTCGAAGCTGCCCAGCTCGACGTCGGTGTCGACGCGCCGCTCCACTTCGTCGAAGGGCGAATCAAGCTCCACGACCCCGTCTCGCCCAAGCCGCAGCAGGCGAGACGCCTGGTGGTCCGCCGCCACGACCAGGGCCGGTGCGGTCGACATGAGGACGTCCACGAGCTGGGCGACATCGGGTTGTGGGGCCACCACAATCTGGTCCCGGACCGGCACCGGCAAGTCGAACGACTCGAACACGTTCTGGGCGGACGCGGAGAAGACGGCGAGCCCCCTCGTCGAGGACCGGTCGACACCGGCGACCCACTCGGCGATGCGCTTGAGGTCGGGCTCGAGCGCAGTCTGGTCGATCCCCTGCGCTCGTCCGAGGTCGCGGGCGCTCCTCAGCAGGTGGTCCAGGTGCTCCGTGTAGGCCGACGGCCTGGGATAGCGGCGACCGTCGGCGTCGAGGTAGAGGCTCACGATGGCGGGGTCGCCCTGCAGCCTCGCCACACGCCGCACCGCGGATTCGTTCAGCACACTCTGATAGTGCAAGATCCGTCCGCTGCCTGCCAGGGACTTCGGTCACACGTTTCCGGTGAACCCGGCGCCCGACACCGGAATGACCATTGCCTCTAGCGGCACGCCGTCCCTGGGGCCGACGATGGTTCCCGTGGCATCATCGACCACGCCGCCGAGCGGACCCAGACCGGCTGTGACCGCTGCTCGCCCGGCCGAGGGCGTCCGCCACGTGGACCTTCCAGGATCCCGGGAGCTCACGATCCGCCGGTTGCGCGAAGCAGATGCCCCGCTGCTGAGCGCCCTGTATGCCTCGCTGGGCGACGAGGACCTCTACTACCGGTTCTTTTCTGGCCACGCCCCTCCCGATGCCTTCGTCGAGGGCATGACGCACGTGGAGGAACGGGGCGGTTTCGGTCTGGTGGCCGTCATGGAGGCACCGGACCGGCCACCCGAATTGGTGGCCGAGGCGAGCTGTGAACCGCTCCCCGACGGGAACGGCGAACTCGGCATCACGGTGGCTCCCCACGCGCGGGGGTGGCTGGGGCCGTACCTGCTCGACTCGCTGGTCGAGGAGGCAGCAGCGCGAGGGGTACCGGGTCTGGAGGCCGATGTGCTGGTGATGAACCGACGCATGCTGGCGCTCCTGCAGCACCGGGGCTTCGCCGTCATGGAGCATTCCGACGGGCCGGCGACCGTCCGAGTCGTCTTCAGCACCACCGCACGCGTGCCGGGTTGGCCCGGAGTCCACGACCGTCCGCGACTCCTCGTCGAGGTGCCGGGGGGGCTGTGGCGGGCGCAGGAAGAGGCGCAGGCCGCCGGGCTCCAGGTCCTGGCCTGTCCCGGTCCGTCGGGCGCGTGGAAGGGCTGCCCGGCGTTGCGCGGCGAGCCCTGCCCCCTGGTCACCGGTGCCGACCTGGCGCTCGACCTGATCCCTGACGAGCCCGGTTGCTCGCTGGTCGAGGCACATCGCCGTCTGCACCCGTCGGTCCCCGTGTGCGTGCAGCTGCCACGAGGGAGCAGCGAACACGGCCCCCACCCCGAGGGCGGTTTCACGTCCGAGGACACGGCCGTCATCGCGGTGCTCCAGCGCGCGGCTCACGATGCGTCCGGCATCCCCCCGGGGGGACCGCCGCCGAGCTAGCCGTCGCTGCCGCGCGGGTCGACATCGGCCGCCTCCGTGAGCTGGTGCCCGCGTCGGATCTCGTCGACAAGCGCCCGGAGCCGGTCGTAGTGCGACCCCTTCCAATAGATCCGCCCGCACCCCTGACACTGTTGAAACTCGTCGTAGTCGCGCCGGGTTCGGGGAAGGAGGTGCTCCTCGACATCCACCTTCTCGACCCGCTCCAAGAGCCCGTTGCACTCCAGGCATCGCCCGAAGGGCCTGATCGCGCCGCTCAGGTCGAATCGGTGCAGCACCTCGTGGAGCTGCTCGGCCCGATCCATCGCACGCACGAAGTAGCCGCGGGTCACCGAGCGGCGCTTGAGCAGTCCACGGTCTCGCGTCAGAAGGATCCTCTCCTCGTCGGCCGAGATCCGGGCGAGCTCTGCGTCGGACGCGTCGTTGCCCCAGACGGCGTCGAAACCGAGAAGCCGCAACAGGCGTGCCAGTCGGCCGAGGTGCACGTCGAGCACGAAGCGGACGGGGCTCAGGGGGGGCGGTCGCAGACGGACGATCGGCAGCTGGCCGACCGCGCCGGGATTCGGGTAGACGTCCACATGGTCGCCGTCGACCAGACGGTGCCCGAAGTCCACCGAGGTGCCGTTGACCACGATCACGTCGATCTCGGTGTGCGGCACGCCCAGCGACTCCACGAGGTCCTTCACCGAGGTCCCCGGCGCAACCCCCGCCAGGCGTGGACGTCCACGGTCCGGAACGGGGAGGAAGTCGTTCAACTCGCCATGGAAGCGGGTTTCGATCCTCATGTGGCCCTCCGTCCCGCGCTCTCGGCCCGCCGGCCCGGGCGAGCGACCTCGGCCCGTCGGCCCGGGCCGGCGGGCCGGAACGGGACGTTCGACCCTGGAAGCGCGATGACGGGAAGCGTACGGTCCTGGTCAGGCCGTGTGCGCCGTCGACGTCGGGCCCATGGAAGGAGCGCCTGGGAGTGCCTTGGGACACCATCCGGAAGACCCCTCGGGCGGGGTCCGCCCGACCGAACATGGCGGACTATGCCGCCGAGCGGGCGGCCTTCTCGTGGGATGAGGCGCGGCGGGCCCTCGACGGCCTGCCCGGCGGGCGGGGCCTCAACATCGCGCACGAGGCGGTCGATCGGCACGCCTCGGGGTCGCGACGTGACCACGTTGCGCTGCGGTGCCTGGACCGGCATGGCGGCCGCCGGGAGGTCACCTTCGGAGAGCTCGCCGAGGCCTCGAACCGCTTCGCAAACCTCCTCGATGCGCTCGGCGTCGCACCCGGGGAGCGGGTCTTCGTGCTCATGCCGCGCACGGTCGACCTCTACGTCGCGGTCCTCGGCACCCTGAAGCACCGTTCCGTCCTCTGCCCGCTGTTCCCGGCGTTCGGGCCCGAGCCCATCCGAGAGCGGCTCGAGCTCGGCACGGGCCGCATGCTGGTCACCACACCCGCCTTGTACCGCCGCAAGGTGGCGCCCCAGCGGGACCGGCTTCTCAAGCTGGAGCACGTGGTGCTGGCGGGCACCCAGGAGCCGGGCCAGGCGGCGGTCGCAGGCACCCTCGACCTCGGAGCCTCGCTGGCGGCCGCACCCAGCGACTACGAAATCGGCCCGACCGATCCCGAGGATCGGGCGCTGCTCCACTTCACGAGTGGCACGACCGGAAGGCCCAAGGGCGCGATCCACGTCCACGAGGCCGTCGTGTCGCACCATGCGACCGGCCGCCTGGCGCTGGACCTCCATCCCGACGACGTCTTCTGGTGCACGGCCGATCCCGGCTGGGTGACGGGGACCTCCTACGGGATCATCTCCCCTCTCGTCCACGGCGTCACCAGCATCGTCGACGACGGTGCCTTCGACGCCGATCGGTGGTACGGCGTGCTGGAGCGCGAGGCCGTGACCGTCTGGTACACGGCCCCGACCGCGTTGCGCATGCTCATGCAGGCGGGAGTGGACATGGCCAAGGCCCACGACCTCGGCCGCCTACGCTTCGTGGCCAGCGTGGGCGAGCCGCTGAACCCCGAGGTCGTCGTCTGGGGCGAAGAGGCCCTGGGGCTGCCCATCCACGACAACTGGTGGCAGACCGAGACGGGCGGGATCATGATCGCGAACTACCCGAGCATGGACATCCGCCCGGGTTCCATGGGACGACCCCTTCCCGGGGTGGACGCGACGGTGCTCGTGCGCGACGAGCACGACGAGGTCGTGGTGGGCGCCGACGGGATGGCCCTGGAGGCCGCCGTCGGCCAGGAGGGGGAACTGGCGCTACGACCGGGGTGGCCCTCCATGTTCCGCGGCTACCTCGGCGACGAGGAGCGCTACCAGGCCTGTTTCGTGGGGGGCTGGTACCTCAGCGGGGACCTGGTCCGGCGGGACGACGACGGCTACTTCTGGTTCGTCGGCCGGGGTGACGACGTGATCAAGTCGGCCGGACACCTCATCGGCCCGTTCGAGGTCGAGTCGACGCTCATGGAGCATCCCGCGGTGGCGGAGGCCGGCGTCATCGGCAAGCCCGACCCGGTCTCGGGCGAGGTGGTGAAGGCCTTCGTCACGCTCAACGCCGGGTACCAACCCAGTGAAGACCTGCGTCTGGAACTCGTCGGCTTCGCGCGGCGTCGTCTCGGCGCCGCCGTCGCCCCGAGGGAGATCGCATTCGACCAACACCTGCCCCTCACCGAGAGCGGCAAGATCATGCGCCGCGTCCTGAAGGCACGGGAGCTCGGGCTGCCCGAGGGTGACACCTCGACCCTGGTGACCAGACAATGAGCGCGGAGGGCACCACAGGGACCGAGAGCCGGTCCGCGCCCGGCGAGCCGGGCACCGAAGGCCTGGACAAGGAACATGGCGTGCGCCTGCTCCACGAGATGTTGCGCATCAGGCGCTTCGAAGAGCGCTGCGTCGAGCTGTACAGCCGGACGGCCATCCGGGGCTTCCTCCACCTGGGCATCGGGGAGGAGGCGTGTGCTGTCGGCGTGATGGAGGCCCTCGCCCCGGAAGACGCTGTGGTGGCCACCTACCGCGAGCACGGGCACGCCTTGGCACGTGGGCTTTCCATGCGGGCGACCATGGCGGAGCTGGAGGGCAAGCTCGAGGGATCGAGCAGGGGTCGAGGCGGCTCCATGCACATCTTCGACGTCGCGAGCCGCTTCTACGGTGGCAACGCCATCGTGGGTGGTGGCATCCCGCTGGCCGTGGGTCTCGCGCTCGCCGACCACCTGCAGGACCGACGCCGGGTCACGGCATGCTTCTTCGGCGATGGCGCCGTCGCCGAAGGCGAATTCCACGAGTCGATGAACCTCGCCGCACTGTGGCACCTCCCCGTGCTGTTCTGCTGTGAGAACAACCTCTACGCAATGGGTACCGCTCTGGCCCGCGCACAGTCCGAGACCAACCTCTCGCTGAAGGCGTCCAGCTACCGCATGCCAGCTTGGGACGTGGACGGCATGGACGTCCTCGCGGTGGAACGAGCTGCGAAGGACGCAGTCGAGGCGATCCGCGAGGGCGGCGGCCCTCACTTCCTCGAGCTGCGCACCTACCGCTTCCGGTCGCACTCCATGTACGACCCCGACCGCTATCGCGACAAGGCCGAGATCGAGCAGTGGAAGGGACGCGACCCCATTCCGGCCCTCGAGACCGTGCTGCGCGCCGACGGTCTGCTCGCAGAGGAAGAGCTGTCGGACCTCGAGGCCGCCGTGGCGGCCGAGGTGGACGACGCAGTGGCCTTCGCCGACGCCGGCACGTTCGAAGCGGTGACCGACCTGGAACGGTTCGTCATATCCGAGCAGACCGTCGAGACGACGTGACGACCACCCTCACTTACCGAGAGGCCATGCGTGCCGCACTACGCGACGCGCTGATCCGGGACGAACGCGTCTTCCTGATGGGGGAGGACGTGGGCCGGTACGGCGGCTGTTACGCGGTCAGCCTGGGTCTGCTCGAGGAGTTCGGCCCCGAGCGGATCCGGGACGCCCCGCTGTCCGAGTCCGCCTTCGTCGGCGCGGGCATCGGCGCCGCACTGGGGGGGATGCGGCCCATCGTCGAGATCATGACGGTGAACTTCAGCATGCTGGCCTTGGACCAGATCGTCAATAACGCCGCCACACTGCTCTACATGTCGGGTGGTCAGCTCAACGTGCCGCTGGTGATCCGCATGACGACCGGGGCCGGGAGGCAGGTCGCGGCGCAGCACTCCCATAGTCTCGAAGCCTGGTACGCCCACGTCCCAGGTCTGCGCGTACTCGCCCCCGCCACCATCGACGACGCCCGGGGCATGCTGTGGCCCGCGCTGTGCGACCCCGACCCGGTCATCATCTTCGAGCACGGGCAGCTCTACAACACGGAAGGCGAGCTCACGGGGGAGAGCGTGCCCGACATCACCTCGGCCGCCACACGCCGGCGCGGAGACGACCTCACGATCGTCGCCTTCGGCGGCACACTGCGCACCGCACTCGAGGCGGCGGAGCAACTCGCGACGGAAGGGATCAAGGCCGAGGTCATCGACCTGCGCAGCCTCCGTCCCCTGGACTCTGACGCTCTCGTGGCATCCGTCACCCGCACCCACCGCGCCGTGGTGGTGGACGAAGGCTGGCGCACCGGCAGCCTCTCGGCCGAGGTGGCCACCCGCATCACCGAGGCGGCCTTCTACGACCTCGACGCGCCGGTCGCTCGTGTCTGCACTGCCGAGGTCCCCATGCCGTACGCCAAGCATCTCGAGGACGCCGCACTCCCGCAGCCCGCGGCGGTGGTTGCTGCGGCCCGGCAGCTGGGGGCGTAAGTGGGGGACTTCACCATGCCCTCGCTCGGCGCCGATATGGAAGCCGGGACGATCGACCAGTGGCTGGTGAAGCCCGGGGACCAGGTCCACCGGGGCGACATCGTCGCCGTGGTCGAAACGGAGAAGTCGACCATAGAGATCGAGGTCTTCGAGAACGGCGTCGTCGAGGATCTCGTGGTGCCCGAGGGCGAGCGCGTTCCCGTGGGCACCGTGCTGGCCCACCTGAGGACCGAGGCGGCACCGGCACCGGCACCGGCACCGGCACCGACGTCGATGAAGCCTGCGGCGCACGCGCCGCAGGCCGCCCAGCCCGCCACGCCCGGTGGCGCGGCGGCGACACTCTCGGAACCCATCCCTCCCTCGGTGCACTCGCCGGTGGTCCGCCACCTGGCGGAGCAGCTGCACGTCGACCTGGCGACCGTGTCAGGGAGTGGGAAGGGCGGGACCGTGACACGCTCCGACGTCGAGCACGCGGCGGCGGAGCGGACAGCGGCCGGCGGCAGCCGCCCGGCCGCACCGACGCGACGCGGGACGCGCCGCCGCCCCGCCGCGGCGACCGTGTTCAGGCCGCGTTCTTCACCCTTCGCCCGGAAGCTCGCAGCTGAGCTGGGTATCGATCTCGCGACGCTGCAGGGCACCGGACCCGGCGAATCGATCGTGGAGGACGACGTCCGCCGCGCCGCTCGTGTTGCCCAACCGGCCCCGATCCCGTCCGCCACCGCGGAGGAGCCCGCTGGCGCTGCGGCGAGCACGGAGGACAAGCAGGCCGCGCTGCGACACGCCATCGGCGCCCTGATGGCGCGCTCCAAGCGGGAGGTGCCGCACTACTACCTGAGCACGACCGTCGACGCGGGGGCCGCGACGACGTGGCTGGAGCAGGCCAACCTCGAGCGGCCGGTGACGAGCCGCCTGGTCATGGCCGCGTTGCTCCTCAAAGCGACGGCGTTGGCGGTGGCCAAGGTCCCCGAGATGAACGGGTTCTTCGCCGACGATCGGTTCACCCCAAGCGAGGCGGTGCATGTCGGAGTGGCGATCTCCATGCGTTCGGGCGGTGTCATCGCTCCCGCGCTCCACGACACAAACCTGCTCTCGCTCGACGAGCTGATGGCGAAGCTGCGCGACCTGGTCGGACGGGCGAGGTCAGGCGTCTTGCGCAGCTCCGAGATGAGCGATCCCACCATTACCGTCACGAATCTCGGCGAGCTCGGCGTCGAGTCGGTGTTCGGGGTCATCTATCCGCCGCAGGTCGCGTTGGTCGGGTTCGGCCAGTTGACCGAGCGCGTGGTCGTCAGAGAGGGCATGCTCGGTGCGCGACCATGCCTCACCGCCACGCTGTCGGCCGACCATCGGGCGAGCGACGGCCACCGGGGCGGGCGCTTCCTCAGCGAGATCAACCGCCTCCTCAAGGAGCCAGAGAAGCTATGACCGGCGACGAAGCACGAAAATTGATCCGAGCGACCTTGCGCCAGGTGGCGCCGGACGCCGACCTCGACCAGGTCGGGGCCGGAGAGACTCTCCAGGAGGCGCTCGACCTCGACTCCATCGACTTTTTGAACCTCGTTACCGGCCTCCATGAGGCCACCGGACTGGAGATCCCCGAGCGCGACTATCCGGAGCTCTCGACGCTCGAGGGCGCCGTCGCGTACCTCAGCGCGCACACATCGGCCGGATAGCCCGCTGTGCCCTCAGTCGGTGACATCCTCCGCCGGTTCCGCTTCCACGGCGTGCCCGGGGCGCCCGCGTCGGTGGCCGTACCGTCCGACCGCGCGGCTGTCTTCAGGACCGAGCTGGAGCCCGTGTTCCAGGCGCTCGACGGCGCCCAACGCGATGCCGTGGCGATCGCGGCGGGCGCCGAGCACAGCGCACTGCTCCGTCGTGCAGGCGCAGCCGAGGAGGCACAGCGGATCGTCGCCGAAGCCCGCGCCGGCGTCGTGGCGGCGCGCGACGAGGCGGCTGCGGCTGAGCTCGCCCAGGCCACCGTCGAGTGCGCGCACGTGCGCGCGGCCGGACAGACCGAGGCCGCGCGCGTAGCCCGGGTGGCGGCAGAGCGGATGGAAGCGCTGGTCGAACTGGTGGTGGTGCATGTCCTCGAAACGGCGGGGGCCGCTCGGGCAGGCCGACGACAGCACGGGCCCTCGGCGTCATGACCGCCGGATGGGTCGCCGCCGGCGTCCGTGGGCGCGCGCTGCTCCGGCGCCGGCTTGGCCCCGACGGCGCAGCACGCCTTGCCGCCTCACCGTCGTTGGCGACGGGACTCGCCCAGCTGGCGCCGACGTCCTATAGCCACGACGTCAAGCCCGGCCAGGATGTCGCGGCGGCCCAGCACGCCGTCTCAGCCACCGCTCTGTGGCATCTGCGGGTGCTCGCCGGTTGGGGACCCCCGCTCGGTGCAGGCCCGCTCCGCGTCTTGGGGGGTGGCTACGAGATCGCCAACGTGACCGGCCGGCTGCTCGAGCTCTCCGGGGGGTCCGTTCGCTCCCCCTATGTCCTGGGCTCGCTCGCCACCGCCTGGCCGGCCGTCGCCGCCGCACGCTCGTCGTCCGAGCTGCGCACCGCTCTGGGCTCGTCGCCCTGGGGCGACCCCGGGAGCGCGGAGCTCCCCGACGTCCGCGTCGCCCTCCAGCTGGCCTGGGCCCGGCGGGTGTTCGATGGCGTCCCCGGCGCGGCCGACTGGGCCGTCGCCGGGGCCGCCCTGCTGATCGCCCGTCTCATCGTGACCGGTGCCGAGGCTTCGCTCGGAGCCACGGCGAAGCGCGACGCCACCCATCTGCTCGGGACCGACTGGCCGCGGGCCACCACGGTCGAGGAGCTCGCCGGGCTGGTGCCACGGGCCGCGCAGAGGGCCTTGGTGCCGGCCTCGTCCAGCGGCGACCTCTGGCGCGCAGAGACCTACTGGTGGTCGGTGGTCGAGACGGCGGCCACCTCCCTGGCCGAGCGTCCACGGCCCGACGCATCGGCCGGAGTGGGTGTGGCGACGCTGCTCGCGGCGGATGCGTGGCGGGTCCGGGCGGCGATCGCGTGTGCCGCGCGCGGCGGGGGGGACCTCGCGGAGGTGCTCGGTGCCGTGGCGTGAGTCGGTCGCGGTGGTGCGCATGGACCGGGTGGCCGTTGTGGCACCCACCGACCGGCTCGATGCTGTGCTGACGGTGGTCGCGGAGGCAGGAGTCGTGCAGCTCGAACGGGTGCCACCAGACGCATCGCTGCTCGCCGCGGAGGCGGAGGCGATCGGTCAGGACGCCGTGTGCGCCTTCATGGGATGGAGCCCACACACAGCCGTCGACCGGCTCCACGCGCGGCTGGCGCCGCTCGGCGGCGCGGTGGTGGCCCTCCGAGCCCCCCGGGGCATGCAGCCCCCCACGCTGGTGCTGGCGAAGGGCGCAGGGGCGGCTTTCCAGACGTTGGTGGACACGTACGCTACCGTCCCCTACGCGGACGTGAACCCCGCCCGGTTCGCCGGTCCCGTCTACATCCTCATGTTCGGGATGATGTTCGGCGACGTGGGCCATGGTGCACTCCTGGCCATAGCCGGCCTCCTGCTCCTGACGGGGCGGCCGCGCGCGCTGGCGCGCCTGAGACATCTGGCACCGTTCGTGATCTGGGGCGGGGTGGCGGCCATGGCGTTCGGCTTCCTGTACGGGGAGGCGTTCGGCCCGACGCATCTGGTGCCGACACTCTGGTTGTCGCCTCTCGACCACCCGACCACGCTGCTGGCGGTCGGCATTGCCGTAGGGGCCGTCCTGCTCGCAGTCGCCTACGGCTTGGGTTCCGTCAACCGCTGGCGTGAGGGAGGACCGGCGCGGTCGTTGGTCGACATGACCGGTCTCGCGGGCACCACCGTCTACCTCGGTCTGGGCGTGCTCGTTCTCGGGTGGTACGTGCATCTCGGCATCGTGCTGGCGATCGGTGCGTTCCTGGCACTCTGCGGCCTCACCCTCGGGTTCATCGGGTGCCACGCGCGCGGGGGCGGGGTGCTGGAGTCGGCGATCGAATTGTTCGACTCGGTCCTCCGGATGGGGACGAACACCGTGTCATTCGCCCGGTTGGCCGCTTTCGGACTCACGCACGCCGCGCTCGAACAGGTGGTCTGGTCTGGGACGAGTGGCCTGTGGCACCGTGGTGTGGCGCTGTGGGCGGCAGCCGCCGTCCTGTTCCTCGCCGGCAACGCCGTCGCATTCGCACTCGAGGGCCTCGTGGCCGGCATCCAGGCGCTCCGCCTGGACTACTACGAGTTGTTCAGCCGGATCTTCGTCACAGAGGGCCAGCCGTTCCGCCCCTGGCACATCGGCGCCCTGGCGGTGCCATCCTCTTCCCTGTCGACCATCTCTCTGGGTCCGATGCCCATGCCGAAGGAGGACACATGCTCACGTGGTTGATCGGTCTGCCCTTTCTGCTCGCGACGGCCGTGGGTGTCGCGCTCTTACTGCGCCGCCGCCCCCGTCCGGCGTTACGCGCCGTACAGATCATGAACCTCGCGCTCCTGGTGGGGGCGGGAGTGCTCGTCGGGCTGGCGCTGGCGGCGAGCCCCTCGGGTGCGGCGACCACCGGGGCATCCGGGACCGCTTCCTACGGTGGCCAGGCGCTCATCGGGGCCGCCATCGCGGTTGCCGGGTCCTCAATCGGCGCAGCCATTGGTGTCGCCTACACGGGCTCGGCCGCACTGGCCGCCATGAGCGAGCGCCCTGAGATGTTCGGCCGCGCCATGGTCATCGTCGGGTTGGCCGAGGGCATCGCCATCTACGGCCTGGTCATTGCGATCATCCTCATTGGGAAGGCGTGACCGTGGGCTCTCTCGTCGTGCTCGGTGAGACCGCAAGAGTCTCTGCGTTCGCGCTGGCTGGTGCCGCGGTCAGCGCTGCCGACGACCCCGAGGCCGTGCACCGGGCCTGGCATGCGCTCCCGGACGACGTGGCCCTGGTCGTCCTCACCGAACGGGCTGCCACAGCGCTGCGCGGCGAGCACGCCCGGGACCGGGTGCTGTGCGTCGTGATGCCGATGCCGCAGTGACCGTGCAGCCCGTCCGATCCGGGGCAGTCCGTCAATCCTCCGGACGACGCGCGAGACCGTCGGATACGGTGCGTCACGCCGTGACCCCGGTGGCCGAGGCACTGCTCGACGACGCGCGGCGGCAAGCCGCCGCGGTGTCGGCGGCGGCCGACGGCGACGCAGAGTCCGAGCTGCGCCGGGCGCGCGAGGAGGCGGCGCACATCCTCAGGGAGGCACGGACCGAGGGGCGACGGGCCGCCGCGCGGCGGGCGACGGCCGAAGTGGCGGCGGCCCATCGAGAAGCGCGCGATGCAATGCTGTCCGCTCGCCGGGACGCCTACCTCGAGGTCCGCCGCCGCGCCGTGGAGGCGCTGGCACAGCAGGCCGACACGCCGGCGGGCAGGCGGCTCGGTCGTCGACTCGAGTCGTTGGCGCGGGCACGAGTCGACCCGTCAGCCGTCGTGCGTCGCAGTGGCCCCGGTTCACTCACGGTGAGCGCGACGTCGGGAAACCGCCGTGCCGTCATCGGCGCGACGGACCTGGTGGACGCCGCGCTCCGGGCCCTCGCCGAGCAGGTGGCGACGCTGTGGGCGTGAGCACCACCGGAGGTCGGCTGGTGCGAGTGAACGGCCCCCTCGTCGAGGCCGAGGGCCTCAAGGGGGTCGCGGTGGCCGATGTCGTCGAAGTGGGCCCGCAGCGCCTGGCAGCCGAGGTGGTGGCAATCGAACAGGGCCGCCTGACGGCCCAGGTCTACGAGTACACCGGGGGCCTGCGGGTCGGGGAGCGAATCGCGGGCCTGGGGCGACCGCTCTCGGCGCGGCTGGGGCCAGGCCTCCTGGGCGGGATCTTCGACGGGTTGCTGCGCCCGCTGGCCGGGCGCCCGCCGTGGCTGGCGCCCGGGGTGCTCCGGGCTCCAGCGGTGTCTCCCCGCTGGACGTTCGTCCCGGCGGCATCACCCGGTGCGACCGTTCGGGCAGGCACCCAGCTCGGCACTGTCGAGACCCGCTCGGGGATCGCGCACCGGGTGCTCGTGCCCGTGGGGTTCGACGGAAACCTCGAATGGCTGGCCGACGGCGAGCTGGGCGAGGACGACCACGTCGCCGTCGTCGGGGGACGTCGGGTGCCGCTGATCGAACAGTGGCCGGTGCGCACAGCTCGTCCGGTGCGCGGCCGTTTGGAGCTGTCCGTCCCGCTGCTCACCGGCCAGAGAGTGATCGACCTGCTCTTCCCGATCGCAAAGGGGGGGACGGCGGCCGTCCCCGGCGGGTTCGGGACGGGTAAGACAGTCCTCCTGCAGCAGCTGGTGAAGTGGTGCGAGGCGGACGTGGTCGTGTTCGTCGGCTGCGGGGAGCGGGGCAACGAACTCGCCGACGCCTTGGCCGATTTGGCTGCGCTGGAGGATCCGAGGAACGGTCGTCGCCTCCTGGAGCGGACGGTCGTCATCGCCAACACGTCCAACATGCCCGTGATGGCACGCGAAGCCAGCATCTATACGGGCATGACCGTGGCCGAGTACTACCGCGACATGGGCTACGACACGGTGCTACTCGCTGATTCGACCTCCCGTTGGGCCGAGGCGCTGCGGGAGTTCGCCTCCCGCAGCGGGCAGCTGCCGGCAGAGGAGGGCTTCCCCGCCGGCCTGGCCTCGTCCTTGGCCGCCTTCTACGAACGTGCCGGCCGGGTGCACACACTCGGTGGCGCAGAGGGGTCGGTCACCGCCATTGGTGCGGTGTCCCCGCCCGGGGGCGACATGACCGAGCCCGTCACCATGCATACGGAGCGGTTCGTACGCTGCCTCTGGTCCCTCGATCGTGACCTGGCCTACGCCCGCCATTACCCCGCGGTGACCTGGCAACGCTCCTTCTCCCGGGACACCGCGGCCGTCGGCGCCTGGCACGCTGCTGCTGGTCGCCCCGGTTGGCTGCGCGACGAGAGTCGCGCCGTGTCCGTGCTGGCCGAGGCGGACCGGCTCATCCCGATGGTCGAACTGGTGGGCCTCCAGGCACTGCCCTCTCGCGAACGAATGACGGTGCTCGCGGGCCGGCTCCTCCGAGAGGCGGTGCTCCAGCAGAGCGCGCTCAGCGCCAACGACGCCACGAGCGATCCGGCCAAGCAGGCCGCGCTGCTCGAACTCGTCCTCGCGCTGTACGACCGCGCCCTCACGCTCGTTGCACACGGCGTGCCGGCGGAAGCGGTGGAGGAGCTCGACTTCTCCGGGGTCACCCGCATCCGCGACGAGGTTGCACCGGGCGACGCCAAGGGCGTCGAGCGCCGCCGTGACGAAGTCCTGGCGTCTATGCAAGCGCTCGAGGTGATGGCCGGCACCGGTGGCGCGCCATGACGGCCGAGCCCGATGAGGCCCCGCCCGTCCCCATCGAGTACCAAGGAGCCGACTCCGCGGAAGGCCCGTTGCTCGTGGTGCGCGGCGTGCAGGACGTGGGGTTCGACGAGCTCGCGTCGGTCCGCCTCCCCTCCGGCGAGGTCCGCGCCGGACTGGTGCTGGAGGTCCATCACGACCTGGCGGTCGTCGAAGTCCTCGAGGGCACGGCCGGGATCGATCCCGAGGCCGTGTCGGTGGCCTTCGCGGGCTCTCCGATGGAGATCACGGTCGGTGAGGGATGGCTAGGCCGAGTCTGGAACGGGATGGGGGTGCCCCTCGACGGCGGGCCGCCGATGCTGGGGTCGGTTCGCAGACCGGTGGCGGGGTCACCGTTGAACCCCACCGCCCGGGACGTGCCCCGACAACCCATCATCACCGGCATCTCCGTCATCGACGCTCTCACCACCCTCGTGCGCGGGCAGAAGCTGCCGATCTTCTCCTCGGCCGGCCTCCCCCACCTCGAGCTGGCCGCGCAGATCGCCGCCCAGGCCAGCGTCGCCGGCGAGCCGTTCAAGGTGGTGGTGGTCGGCATGGGCATGACGCACGCGGACGCCGCCACGCTGCGCGACACCCTGGAGGCACGCGCCGAGGCCGGCGACCTGGCTCTGTTCCTCGACACCGCGGACGACCCCGTCGTCCAGCGCGTCCTCGCACCGCGTGTCGCGCTGACCGTGGCCGAGCACCTCGCATTCGACCTCGGCCACCACGTACTGGTCGTCATGGGCGACATGACGAGCTACTGCGAGGCTGTGCGCGAGGTCTCGGCCGCCCGCGGCGAGATCCCCGGGCGCCGCGCCTACCCCGGATACCTCTACAGCGACCTGGCCTCGCTGTACGAGCGTTGTGGACGCATCAACGCTCGCCCGGGCTCGGTGACCCAGATCCCCTTCCTCACCATGCCGGCCGGCGACATCACGCACCCCGTCGCCGACCTCACGGGCTACATCACCGAGGGCCAGATCATCCTGTCACCGGAAGTCCAGGGCACCATGATCTACCCGCCCGTCGACGTGCTCGGGTCTCTGTCGAGGTTGATGCGAAAGGGGACGGGCGAGGACAACACGCGCGCCGACCACCCGCGCATCGCCGCCCAGCTGGTCGCGTCGCTCGCCCGAGCCCGCGAAGTACGCGACCTCGCAGAGCTGATCGGGGAGGCTGCGCTGACCGACACCGACCGCCGCTACCTGGCCTTCGCCGACGCGTTCGGATCGGCGTTCCTGCAGCAGCGGCCCGACGAGGCCCGTACCCTCACGGACACCCTGGAAAGGGCGTGGCGCGTCGCCGGCGAGCTCCCGTCCCGGGAGTTGACCATGGTGTCGTCCGAGGACATCGCCAGCTTCTACGTGCCCGCGACGTCAGGTCGGCGCGACGGCGGCACCGATGGCTGAGCGCGTCCCGCCGGGCCGAGCCGGGCGGCTCTGGCTGCTGAACCGGCTGGCCTTCGCCCGGCGCAGCCTCGAGCTGCTCGACCGCAAGCACCAGCTCTTGCTGCGGGACTTGTCGGGTCTGCGCCAGGCCCGCGACGAGGCCCGCGGGCGCTGGGAGCAAACGTGCGCGGAGGCGGAGCGGTGGGGTCTGCGGGCCGTCGCACTCGGGGGCGAATCCGACGTGGCGTTGGCAGCCGCCTCAGTCGCCGGCTGGGCCCAGGTCGAGGTGCCGTGGCACAACACGATGGGCGTGCTGCACCCCGGAGAGCCACGCTGTGACCTGCCCGAGCTCCCGCCGACTGAGGGTGTCGCCGGGAACGGCGCGGTCGCGCCAGCGGCGGCGGCGCACCGAGAGGCCCTGGCGGCCGCGGCCACCTACGCCGCGCTCGACCGCTCCCACCACCTCCTGAATCGTGAGCTTCGAGCGACCGCGCGTCGGCGCCGCGCCGTCGAGCACCACCGGATCCCCTCCCTGGAGTCGGCCCTGTACCGGCTGGAGCTTCGCCTCGACGAGGTCGAGCGCGAGGAGCGCGTCGTCGGTCGTTGGGTGCGGCGTCGGTACGCGTCCGTCGCAGGTCGCGCGGGCCGCACTGGGCTGTCGAACTGAGCGCGTCCTCGCGTCCTGGCTCGTCTTGGCTCGTCCTGGCTTTCCCGATCAGTCAAGGCCGTGCCAGTTCGGCTGGAGCGGTACCGCAGGCCGGCAGGGAGGGACCGACGACACCGAGGTCCGGGTCCCTTGCGGTCGCCTCATCAGCGCTGATCGAGGAGCTTGGCCAGTTGCCCGACGCTCAGCGGCGGATGTGCCGGTGCATCGTGGCCCGGGCGCAGCCCGTCGAGGGTGAGTTCGAGGAAGCGCAGAGACGGCTTCGCCCCCGGCGTGTCGCACAGGTCGGCGATCGCCCGCACCGCCTTGAGCACGACGACGATGTCCGTGACCACGACGTCGTTGCGCAGCGTTCCCGCTTCCTTGCTCCGGTCCACGATGTCGGCCAGCAACGGGGCGAGCTGCGTGAGCCCGGTGCCGTGCGACGACCCCCACGGCGGTGCAGAGATGGTGGCCCGCCAGACGCTGGGCACGGCGATGCACCGCCGTACGAACTCGAACACCGACTCGGCGGGCGCCACGTTGGCCAGCACCTCCTCGGCGATCTGGCGCACTCGCTCTCGCGCCGCCTCGACCACCGCGCCGAACAGATCGGCCTTGGTGGGGAAGCGTCGGTAGAGGGTACCGACGCCGACGCCGGCCCTGACGGCGATGGCCCCCATAGAGGCGTCGTACCCGTGCTCGGCATACACGTTGCGCGCCGCCGCCAGGATCCGCCCGAGATTCACCTCGGCGTCGCGTCGGAGCGGTCGCACCTCCTCGTCCGTATCGGCACCGGGACCCGGACGCAGGCCCGGGGCGGCCGAGGGGACGCTGCGCCGGGTCACGCCAGGTCCTCCGGCCCGAACGCGATGGCACCGACGATCACTTCGGCCTCCGCCGTCAACGCGGGGTGCGACTCCCGGACCACGACGGAAGGGGCTGCGCGCCGGGGGATCAGCAGCGCGACCAGAGCGGCCACGACGAGCCCCGCCCCGCTGACCGCGAAGGCCAGGACATAGCCGCGCTCTTTGGGGTAGCCGTCGGGCAGCAGGCCGCTGATGACGAGGCTGGTGGCGATCCCGCTGCCGAGCGCGGCACCGATGTTGCGGATGTTGGTGTTCATGCCCGTGGCCACGCCGGTCTGCTCGGCCGGTACGGCCTCAATGATGAGGTTCGCCATGCTGGCGAACCCCAGCGCGATTCCGATGCCCAGCAACCCCGTGGCGACGTACATGGTCCACTCCTGGCTGTGGGCGACCACCAGGACGAGGTAACTCGAGGCGGCAAAGAGCGACCCGGCCACCAGCACCATCCTCGAGCCGACGAGCACCGAGAGACGACCGGTCATCGGAGCCACGATCACCATGGCCACGGCGAAGGGTAGGAGGTACAGGCCCGACTGTGTCACCGAGGCCCCGAATCCATAGCCCACACGCGTTGACGTCTCGGTGAACTGGGGCAGCACGATGAACATGGCGAACATGCCGAACCCGAAGAGCAGCGCGGCGAGGTTCGTGCTCCAGACGGCCGGGATGCGCATCATCTTCATGTCGACCAGCGGCGAGGCGGAGCGGTTCTCCGAGACCACCCAGAGCGCAAGGAGTACCACGGTCGCGGCAAGCAGGCCGAGAATCGTGGAACTCCCCCACCCCCACGTCGGCGCATACGAGATGGCGAGCAGCCCCGTGACCAGCCAGCCCGACATCAGGCACGCGCCGAGCCAGTTGATACCGCCTGGCGCCCGCACCGGCGATTCAGGCACGAAGACGAAGGTCGCGATCGTCGCCGCGACCGACATGATCAGCGGAATCCAGAAGAGCCAGTGATAATTGAGGTGGACCAGGATCGGGCCGGCCAAGACAATGCCGGCGCCAGCGCCAGCGCCGAGGATGGCCGACATAACGCCGATGGCGCCCGCCACTCGTTCGGCCGGGAACTCGTCGCGGATGATCCCGAAGGCGAGGGGGAACACGGCCCCGCCCGCGCCCTGGATCACGCGGCCTACCAGCATCACGGGCAGGGTCGTGGCCAGCGCGCTGATCAACGACCCGACGGAGAGGGCGACTAGGACGGCGACGATGATCCGCTCCTTGCCGAGCATGTCGCCGACCCGGCCCAGTATCGGCGTGGCGATGGCGGCACTGAGCAGGTAGGCGGTCAACAGCCAGCTCGCCGCGCTCTCCGACGTGTGCAACGTCTGCTCCAACTGCGGAATGGCCGGGATGACCAAGCACTGCAGCAGGCTGAAGGCCAGCGCGGCCGTGGCGAGGACCCCAAAGGTGACGGCGTAATGGGTGTGCGTGCGAACCATGGGTTCTACCCCGAGACGGAACTGTTGGTTCCGGTTAGGCTAGCAAACCGGAATGGTTCATTCCACCAAAATTAGCCATTCCAGAGGGGCGGGCGTGGGACGAGAGGAGCGGACACCCGTGGACGCACACTGCTTTGCGGCGGCGGATCGATGAGTGACCTCGCGACCACTCGGTCCTCCACGGTCACGAGGCCCCCTCACCCCGCCGGCGCCTTACCTCTCGGGGCCAACGACGACCACCGCTGGGCCGCCCTCTTCATCACGACCCTCGGCATGCTCATGGCGACGATCGACGCGTCCATCGTCCTCATCGCCCTGCCGGACATCTTCCGCGGCATTCACCTCGATCCCCTTCTGCCGTCCAACACCTTCTTCTTGCTCTGGATGATCCTCGGCTTCCTCATCGTCACCAGCGTGCTGGTGGTCAGCCTCGGGCGCCTGGGCGATCTCTACGGGCGCGTCCGCATCTACAACCTGGGCTTCGCGGTCTTCACCTTCTTCTCCCTGCTGCTCAGCATCACCTGGTTGACCGGCACCTCAGGAGGCATCTGGCTGATCGTGATGCGGATCTTCCAGGGGGTCGGAGCCGCCATGCTCATGGCCAACTCGGCCGCCATCCTGACCGACGCCTTCCCGCCCGACCGTCGGGGCTTCGCACTCGGCATCAATCAGGCCGCCGCCATCAGCGGCACGTTCATCGGGCTGCTGCTCGGCGGCATCCTGGCGCCGATCAACTGGCGCCTGATCTTCCTCGTCTCGGTGCCCATCGGGCTCTTCGCCACCATTTGGGGCTACTTCTCGCTCCAGGAGGTGTCACGCGGCTCGCGGGCCCGCATCGACTGGGCGGGCAACGCCACCTTCGCCGTCGGGCTCGTGCTCGTCATGGTGGGGATCACCTACGGGATCGAGCCCTACGGGAATTCGTCCATGGGTTGGACCAACCCGACGGTCCTGGCCGAGCTGGGCGCCGGCCTGGCCTTCCTCGTGCTCTTCGGCCTCATCGAGATCCACACCGAGGAGCCGATGTTCCGCCTCCAGCTCTTCAAGATCCGGGCCTTCACCGCCGGCGTCTTCGCGAGCTTCCTCGGGGCACTCGGGCGCGGCGGGCTGATGTTCATGCTCATCATCTGGCTGCAGGGCATCTGGCTCCCCCGCCACGGTTACACCTTCGCCGTGACGCCGCTGTGGGCCGGTATCTTCATCATCCCGCTCACGGCGGGCTTCATGATCGGGGGGCCGATCTCGGGCATCCTCTCGGATCGCTACGGTTCACGGCCCTTCGCCACTGGCGGCATGCTCGGGAGCGCCGTGGCGTTCCTGCTCCTGGAACAGCTCCCGGTGGACTTCTCCTACAGCATCTTCGCCGTCCTGCTCTTCTTCACCGGGATCGTGATGTCATCGTTCGGCGCCTCGAACCGCACCGGCGTGATGAACAGCTTGCCCGCAGCCGACCGCGGTGCCGGATCGGGCATGAACACGACCTTCCAGAACTCGGCCCAGGTTCTCTCCATCGGCATCTTCTTCACCCTGATCATCGTCGGCCTCTCCGAGCACCTGCCGGCTGCCCTCGTCAGCGGCCTGAGCGCGCACGGCGTCCCGCGCTCCACCGCCGAGTCCATCTCGCACCTCCCACCCGTCTCCACGCTCTTCGCCGCCCTGCTCGGCTACAACCCGGCCGCCCACCTCCTCGGCCCCCACGTGCTGGCTCAGCTGGACCCGGCCCAGCGCTCCACCGTCACGGGCGAGAGCTTCTTCCCCAGCCTCATCACGAATTCCTTCAAGGACGGCCTCCACACCGCCTTCAACTTCGCCATCGTCGTGTGTCTCATGGGGGCGGCCTGCTCATGGACCCGCGGCGGGAAGGCGCCGGCTCGTAGCACGACGGCCTGAGGTTCGATGGCCGAGGACCTCGCCGGTCTTGCCCAAGGTTCGAGTCCTGCCGGGGGGCCGAGCCGGGGGCGCCGAGTCGTTTTTTCGAGACGGTCGAAGTGCACCCCTGCGCTCGCTTCGCCGGCTTGCGTCGTGCGCGGGCGCTCGCTCGGTGCTCAGCCCGTGTGGCTGTCCCAGCGCTCGTAGTAAGGCTGGACGCTGAAGAGTCTCGCGAGGACCGCCAAGGGCGGAAGAACCACGTTCTGTGCCCAGATGGGCGGCGACGTCGCCCGACTCTCATGACGGAAGTGCCAGAACGTCGCCCCGAGTTGCAGCGGGTTCTTCGGCGCGCCTCGAGTTGTGGTCCTGCCGTCGTTGACGAGCCCCGCAAGTGCTTCGTGGAACTCCTTGGTCCGAAGGGCCGGCCGCAGTTCGACCATCCCCTCGATGTCCACCGAGCCGATGTTCCCCTCCGAGTGAGGGGCCCCAGGCGGCACAACGATCGTCTCGCCCGCGCGGGCCACCAGTGCCCGACCGTTCAAGGTGAAGTGAGCCTCACCTTTCTTGACCGTGAAACGCTCCTCTTGGTGGGGGTGGACGTGCTCGGTGATCACGCCGCCGGGCACGCTGCGCCAGTTGAACCGGATGTAGACCCCGTCGCTGTCCTCGGCCAGGGCCGTGTACTCGATCCATTCGCCGGTGGCGGGGTTGTAGAAGGGGCGAAATCCGGTCATGGAGTGTGCGGGCGGAGCTGCAAGGGTCTCGACCGGCCGGAAGCTCGGACGCCGGCGAGATCGTGAAAACCGGCGGCAGCAGTTCCCAACAGCAGGACGCCGGCGGCGATACCCGTGGTGGCCGCCAGTGCGGAACCTGACATCGTGGCGACCAGGATGACGGGACCGACGGTCAGCGCCCAGCCGACCGGGCGGTAACGGGCGATGTGGACCACGTGGTCCAGCCACAGGAGAAGCGGTCCGATCGTGATGGCGATCGACGGCAACACCCAGTCCGAATGGCCGGCGGCGACGACGACGACCGGAAGGACGAAGGCCGCGACCAATTCGATGACCGTGGCGATGGTCACGGACCGCTCGATCCGCTTCGCCTCTGGACCTGATGGACGGGCACCGGTCCCGGCCGTGACCCGGACGCCATAGACCAGCACTGCGAGGACCATGACGCCGAGGACGCCGACCAGTGCGAACTTGACTGTGGCGTGCACGTTGAGACTGCCTCGCACCAGCCAGAGGGCAGCGAAGGCCAGCTGGATGAAGCCGCCCACCCGCAGGACTCTTCTGGACCAGGCGGCCGTTGGGCTCAGTCCTTCTGCACGCGATTCAGGATCCGTCATTTCTCGCTCCCCTGAGCGCGATACCAGCGGACGGTCTCCCCGACCGCCTCGGCCAGGGGGGTACCGCCCGCTCGAAACGTGGACTCGAATTTGGTGGTGTCGAGCACGAAGGGCTCGTCGAATTCGTAGGTCATCTCGACCAGCGCACGCATAGTCGGATTGAACAGGCCGAGGGCGCGCAGGACGAGCTTGGGCACCGAGCGAACGCCAACAGGTTGCCCCACTTCGCCGGCGACGAGGTCGAGGAGCGCTCGGGTTGTCACTGTCTCGGGCCCGGGGAGGTGCCAGACCTGTCCGATCGCCCGTGCATCGGTGCCGAGCGTGGCCAGGCCAACCGCGATGTCGGGGACGTAACTGTAGGTGTGAAGCAGGTTCGGGTTGCCGAGGAAGTCGGCCTTCCGGCCGGCCACGGCGTTGGCGAAAACCCGTGCGCCGAGCGTGGTCTCGGTGACACCCGCACCGAAGAAATCCGATGCCCGCCCGATCGCTATCTGCACACGACCGGCGTCCCCAGCCGAGAGCAGTTCCTGCGTCATGGCTGCTCGGGCACGGCCCTTCACGGTCGTTGCCGCCAGGGGCAGGTCCTCGGTCATCGGCTTGCCGTGGGTTGGCCCGTAGGCGTAGAGGTTCTCGAGCGTAACCAGGAGCGCACCGGAGCGCTCGGCCGCACCGAGGACCCCGCGCTGCAGGGGAGGGAACAGCTTCGGCCACTCCGTGTAGGGGGCGTTGAGACATTGGTAGACGACCGCCGCGCCCTTGGCTGCGTCGATGGCCGCCTCGGGATCTGTCGCATCAGCGGCCCGCCAATCGACCCCTTCGATCAGCGTGCCGGGCCGACTCCTCGACACCGCGCGCACTGGAAGGCCCAAGCTGAAGAGGTGCGCGGTCAGGGCCTTTCCGACCTGGCCCGTGCCGAATACGACGTGGACACGATCCTCGCTCACGGCAGGATCCTCTTCTAGGCCGAGCACGTGGCCGTCGGCGGCGGCACAGCCTCAACGCCTTTGACGACGATAGACCTGCTCGACCAATACTTGCAATAGATTTCTGGAGTCAAATGACTAGGGTACGGGGAGTATGCCGGAATGGAGCTTCCTGACAAACCACTCCCGGGTCCTGGTGTGCATCGCGCACGACCCTGGGATGCGACTCCGTGATATCGCGGCCACGCTGGGCATCACCGAGCGCACGGCCTTCGGCATCGTCAACGATCTCATTGCTGCCGGCTACGTGGCCAAGAACAAGGACGGCCGTCGCAACCGTTATTCGATCCAGACCGAGCTCCCCCTGGGAGAGAAGGTTGGCCGAGAACGGACGATCGGTGAGGTACTGGATCTGCTCGTGGATGCTTCGAGACGAAACGAAGAAGCGACCTAAGCACGCAGGATTCATTCACCGGTATCAGGAGCGCGGACCGGCCACGAAACTCCTCCTTGAGAGATATCGGACTTACCGCGTCGGACCTCACACGGGCCGCACCAGGTGGCTCGTGTCGAAAAATGCCCCCGTTCGCTGCCGGACGAGGGCTAGCGAACCCTCCGAGAGGGTAGAGCCGCCAGCACCAGGATCGCACCGCCGAGGGACACAGCGCCGCCGACGGCGAGCGACACTGCGTTGCCACTCATGAACGCCATTCGAGCTGCATGTGCCAACAGGACCCCAGTTGAGCCCCCGGCGCTGGCCGCGACTGCGAGCGCGCCCCCCAGCGAGCCCAGGATCGTCTGCGCGACGGATGCAGGCACATGTCGACCGAGAAGAACTGCATGCATGTGATCCTGGTAGCGCGTCAGCATCACGCTTCCGATCACGGCGACGCCGAGCGCACCACCGACCTGGAGGGCGACGGTATTGGTGGCCGATCCCATGCCCGAGTCACCCTGTGGCACCGATCCGATGACGGAGTTGGTCGCAGTCGGCAGCAGCAGCCCCGCCCCGAAACCGATCAGTACGAAGCCGAGAACGACATCGCCATACGTCGTCTCGAACCCCGAAGCCACCGAGACCTGCCACAAGCCGGCGGTGATCAGCGACAGACCGGCAGCGACTGTGAACTTGACTCCAATGAAGCGAGAGACGAGTGGGGACACCGCGGCGCTCACGATCACCATGGCAGCTATCGGGAGAATGCGAATACCGGCTGCGAGGGGTGAGAGCCCGAGATCGAACTGCAGGAACTGGGTACAGAGGAAGAGCGCTCCCATGAGCCCGAACACCCCGAGACACTCCGCCGCGAGCGCGACCGAGAAGCTGCGATCGCGAAAGAATGACAGGTTCAGCATGGAGTGCGTGCAGCGGGATTCCCAGGCGACGAAACCGGCGAGCGCGACCAAGCTGGCGAAGCCGACTCCGAGCACGATCCCCGACGACCATCCTTGCGTCGGGCCCTCGATGATCGACCAGAGAAGCAATCCGAGGCCGGCGATCGAGAGCACGGCCCCGACGGGATCGGGTCGGTTCACGTGCGGATTCTTCGACTCGGGCACGAGGATCACCGCTCCGACGAGGCCGATGCACACGATGGGGACGTTGACCAGGAAAATGGATCCCCACCAAAACCGCGAGAGCAGCAGGCCGCCGGCGATGGGACCGACGGCGATCCCGAGCCCAACGGTCCCGGCCCACGCACCGATGGCGCGCGCCCGGTCGGTCGGATCGCGGAAGGCGTCGTTGATGATGGACAGCGACGCTGGAATGGTGAGCGCAGCACCGGCTCCCATAAAGGCTCGACAGGCGATCAACAGATGGACCGAACCTGAGAAGGCGGCACCGATCGAACCGGCCGCAAAGACGGTGAGCCCGATCAGGAAGAACCGCCGGCGCCCGAATCTGTCGGCCAGACTCCCTCCGACAAACAACAGCCCGGCGAACACCATGGCGTAGCTGTCCACGATCCATTGGAGCTCACTCGACGTCGCTCGCAGATCCCGGACGAGCGTCGGAAGTGCAACGTTGAGAATGGTGCTGTCGACGTTGATGATGAGCGCTGCGACGCACACCACGACCAAGGCGGCCCATCGGCGCCGACTCTTCTGAGCGTGCCCCATCGCCGGTGTTCGAATCGACAGGGTCACTAATCCATTCCAACGGAGTGAGCCGGACGAGGCCAGGGCCGAAGGTCATGGAGTCAACCCTGCGACGAGGGTACCCCAGTAGGCCCGTCTGCAGACCTGGTCCCGCTGCCTGACGCGTTGTCCGGGTGCCCATACGATTTCGAGACTCCGGCGTCCGCGAGCGACATCGGCGGGTGTAGCCTTCTCATGGCTCATTTCGAGCACCAGCGTCCCCGCTTACGGTGACAAGATCGAGAAGTCCCGATGGGTCTCAATGCCAACCGGTCGGTTCGCCCAGCTTGCCATCGCAATCTGTTTGGCAGTCAACAATGACTGGAGCGAACGACACGGGCATGGATCTTCTCATCGAGTCTGCCAATGCGCTCGATATGGCAGCCTCCGCTTGTGAGAGCTCGGAGGATGCGGCAAGCCTCTTTGCACTGGCGGACCGGATCCGGAGCTACCTGACAATGAGCCGGCCCACCACGACTCTTGGAATGCCCCGGATTGTCTCCAACGCTGCCCGGCTAACAGATGAAGACGTGATCCATCGGACGGAAGAGTTCAACAAGTCCCACGTACGCATCCTGTTGGACTGACGTTTCGTCCGGCATCTGTGCCAAATGAACCTGCCGCCAGTGCTCTCGTGAGTCGCTAAATATCCCCGTACACTGCTGCTGAGATTGGGTGTCTTGAAGCCTTCGGATGGTCGAAGCCGCCGTTGGCCATTTACTCTGTCGGCTGAACCGATCATTGCCGATCCCGGAGGGGGTGCTGTGGAACGCATCGAGGCGGACATACTCATCCCGGGCCGCGGCGAGCCCATACATGACGCGTGCGTCGTGCTTGACGGTTGCACCATTGTGTACGCCGGACCGACCACTGGAGCGCCCGCCACGCCGGACGCGAGGATCTACGAAGTTACTGCGGTGCTGCCCGGCCTATGGGACTGCCACGCGCACTTCATGGGAATGTTCACCCCGGATCTAGCGGAACTGGCAACCAATGCACCCGCGTTGACGGCCATGCGTGCGGCCAGGGACGCCGCCGTCGCGCTCAACGCCGGGTTCACGAGCGTCCGCGAGGTCGGCGGACTCGGAGTCTGGGTGGCCCGCGCGGTCGCGGAGGGCACGGTCAAGGGCCCCAACGTGTTCGGAGCCGGAGCCATCCTCAGCCCGACTGGTGGTCATGCCGACCTGCACATGTACCCCGTGGACTGGGTCTGTGATCTCGCAGACCGTATCGGGATGCTCCGGCAGTGCGACGGCGTGCCCGAGTGCCTGCGAGCCGTCCGGCTCCAACTGCGCGAGGGAGCCCGGCTGATCAAGGTATGTGCTTCCGGCGGTGTCATGAGCCAGATAGACGATCCGATCCACCAGCAGTTCAGCCACAACGAGCTGCGCGCCATCGTCGAGGAGGCCGGCCAGGCCGAACGAATCGTGGCTGCTCACTGCCACGGCAAGCCCGGCATCATGGCCGCACTCGAAGCCGGTGTCCACACCATCGAGCACGGGACGTACCTCGACGAGGAGTGCGCCGAGGCCATGCAGGAATGCGACGCTGTGCTTGTGCCGACCCGTCTGATCGTCGAGGAGTTCCTCGCCTATGGGGCGGCGGCAGGACTGCCGGACTATGCGCAGCGCAAACTCCTGGCAGTCGCCGACCGCCACGCCGAGGCGATCGGAATCGCTCACGAACACGGGGTGCGTATCGCATCGGGGACTGATGTCGGCGGATCCGGCACAACGACCCCAGCCCGGTGGGGCCAGAACGGTGCGGAGCTCGGCTACCTGGTCAAGAACGGGCTCTCGGCGCTGGAGGCGATCGAGGCTGCAACCGCGACCGCTCCATCGACACTCGGCCCCCAGGCACCCCAATCCGGACAGCTCCAGCCCGGCTACGACGCGGACGTCATCGCCCTCTCGGACGATCCCAGCGTCGATGTCGGAATACTCGCCGATCCCACCAATGTGACCCATGTGTGGCGCGGCGGTGAACGGATGAAGTCACCAGGTGAACTGAGCCCGGTGTGACCATCGGCGGAGTCGGCTACCGTTCGTCGGCCCTCAGGTTGCCCTCATGCGGCATCAGGTCAGGGGATGCGAGAGAACCGAACCGTCGACGATCTGCCGTCAGCGTTCATTGCTCTGCGGCTGTCGGCCCAGCCCGAATTCGATTGCCCGCTGCAGATCTGAGGTGGTGACGATGCCGCTCAGGTGGTTGGCGGAGTCCAGCACGAGAGCCGGGTGACCTTCCTTCGACACCATGCGCTCGAGCAGTGCAGTCATCGGCTCCTCGGGCCGCGCCACGGGGATCGTGGACAACGGAAACGCGATCTGGACCAATGTGGTGGCCGCACGCCGGTCGAGCGGCACCGCATTCACAGCCTGAGCAGTCACCACACCGGCCAACTGGCCGCTGTCGTCGGTCAGTGCTACAGCATCGCTGCGTCGTTGCCACATATGGGAGGCGGCGTCTGCTGCCGTGCTTGCCATGGGCAGTACGAGGGGATGTGGGGTCATCACCTGACGCACCGTGAGGGTGGCCAAGGCGCCCTGCACCAACGCGTACTGCTCTTCTGCGCGGGCTCCGGAGTAGACGAAGAGCCCGATCAGGGCGGGCCACAGGCCGAGCACGCTGCCCGTGGACACGAAGGCCAACCCCCCGAAGACGATGAGGATAACGGCAAAAACGCGGCCGGTACGCGAGGCCGCAACCGAGGCGCGGACATGGTCGCCCCACTGTCGCCACAGGGCCGCCCGGAGGATCCGACCGCCGTCGAGCGGGGCTGCCGGGATCAGGTTGAAGATGGCGAGCAGGAGGTTGATCTCCCAGAGCCACGACAGCACCGCGGCGGGGAGCCCGTGGCCAACGGTCACGACGACGAACGTCTCCGCCGCGCCGAACAGCACCGCCAGCGCAATGCTCATCGCCGGGCCGGCCGCAGCAATGCGGAAGTCGGCGCCGGGAGTGTGTGCCTCGCCTTCGAGCTGGGAGATGCCGCCGAAGGCGAACAAGGTGATGGACCGCACCCGCACGTCGTTGTGCCTGGCGACGAGGGAGTGCGACACCTCGTGGGCCAGCAGGGAGAGCAGCAGCACCACCGCGCCAACGACGCCCGCTATCCAGTCGGCGGCAGTGGCGTGTCCGACGCGTGCAGGCAGGACGTAGTCGCCGAGTTCCCACGCAAAGAGCGCGAGGATCACGGCCACGCTCCAGTTCATGCCGACCGCGATCCCGCCGATGGAGCCCAGCTTGATGCTCTGCTTCATCGCTGGAGCCCGATCGTCCGCGCCCCTCTCCTGAGCGGATCAACGCCGCGCGCCGGCTCTACCGGACCAGGGTTCGGCGGGGTGCAGGTGATCTGGTTCTGCTCCTTCATGTGTGACCTTCTGGCGTTCGACTGGGCTCGTGCCCGTGCGCCGGTCGGAGTACCAGGGTCAGCACGCGTCCCGGGCTCAACCACTCTGCTAACCATGGTTCGTCAGGCACGTGTGCGACCAGGGTCCAAGGTCACATGAACGAGCCCAGCATCGGCCGATGCGCGAAGGGTGGTGGGTATGGGTGCCAACGGGATCCACGATCGGGACGCAGGTCGTCTTGCCTGACCACCGCGAGCGCTGCGGCCCGATGGATCGCCGCTCGTTCCTGCGCCGAGCAGCAGTGGTCGGATCAGGTGTTCTTGCAGGTGGCACGGCGGCCGCCTGCTCGAACACGAGCCCTCACCCTTCGGGCACGAGCGGCGGCACAACTGCGTCGTCGGCGAAGCCGCAGCAGGGGGGACCGCCGGACTGGGGAGCGCTCGCCGGATCGCTGCTCGGGACGTTGTTGGTACCAGGTGACACCGGGTACGCCTCGGCCGGGCAGTTGTACAACGCTGCCGTCGACGCAGCCCACCCCGCGGCCATTGCCCAGTGCGAATCGGCAAGCGATGTGCAACGTTGCCTTGCCTTCGCCCGAGAGCACAATGTCCAGGTGGCAGCGCGCTCCGGTGGGCACAGCTACGGGGGCTACTCGTCGTGCCCGGGCCTGGTCATCGACGTGTCGCCGCTCCATGACATCTCGGTTGGCGGTTCAGCCGCTCACCAGGCCTCCAATGAGGAGGTCGTCTCGGTGGGGGCCGGCACCGAGTTGATCGACGCCTACAGCCAGCTGGGCACACAAGGTCTCCTGCTGCCGGGCGGCTCGTGCCCGACGGTCGGGATCGCCGGGCTGGCCTTGGGCGGGGGGATTGGCGTGTTCTCTCGGGCGTACGGGCTGACGTGCGACCAGATGGAGTCCGTCGAGATCGTGACGGCCGATGGCGTACTACGCCAGTGCGGACCGGGCCAGGACGAGGACCTGTACTGGGCCTGCCGTGGCGGTGGCGGAGGGAACTTTGGCGTCGTGACGTCGTTCGGGTTCCGGGTGCAACCCATGCCGGACACGATCACGCTCTTCACCCTGGAGTGGCCATGGGGAGCGGCGGGCACCGTCCTTGACGCGTGGCTGCGATGGATCCCGTCGACGCCCCCCCAGCTGTGGGCCAACTGCCAGCTGTTCAGCAGCGGGATTGCTGGGGGCGGACTGGTCAAGGTCACCGGGGTGTTCGTGGGACCGGTGACCGCCTGTTCCGCCGCGCTGGACCCGCTGACCTCCTCTGTTGGAGAGGGTACGACGTACCGCTTCGTCGGACCGGAGGACTACCTCACCGCGACCATGATTGAGGCGGGGTGCGAGGGGAAGCCGCTGGCCCAGTGCGCCGCACCCGTGCCGTCACCGTTCGCGGCCAAGTCCTCCTACGTCGGCGGACCTCTCCCGGAGAGCTCCGTGACCACGCTCATATCGGCGTTATCGACCCTGCCGGCGACGCTGTCCGGCGCCGGCGGCGGCATCGTGTTCGACGGCTACGGCGGGGTGATCAACCAAGTCGGAGCGAGCGAGACGGCCTTCGTCCACCGGGCTGCCGTCGCGTGCGCCCAGTACTCCATCACCTATCCGACCGCCCCACCGGCCCCGGGTGCGACGTCGACGGCGTCCGCCTGGCTCGAGAATTTGCACGGCGCTTTCGCGCCGGTCACGCAGGGTTCCTACCAGAACTACATCGACCCCACCCTGGCCGACTGGCAGCAGGCTTATTACGGGGCGAATCTGCCTCGCCTGCGACAGGTGAAGCGGAAATACGACCCCGACGATGTGTTCCACTTCGCGCAGTCGATCGCTCCGGCCTGACAGGCTGGCGTTGGCTTCTGATTGTCTGGATATCGTCACACAACGTCAAGGAAGTTCTGAGGCGATTCTCAGGTAGTAGTCACAGAATCACGGCATGACGCCGTTGGTCTTGGAGTCGTGCCACAGCACCTGGGTGTTCGACAGTGAACGCATGCGGTTTCGTCGGATTCTCAAGGGCATTGAGATCGATCAACATTCCGTCGTGACCGAATGGCGCCCGTACTACGGATTGGAGGTCAAGGACGGGTCGGAAGCCTTCACCGTGCTTCTGAACCCAGTGGGCACCCGGTTGATTCGATCCTGGCGTCACACCCACAACTGCCCCGAATGTGGCGGTCACGTGACCGCAGAGATATCGCTCGAGGAGGTCCAAGCCGTCCTGGGATGATCGCCGTCGATCATCCCAGATACGCAGGCCAGGCCGGAGCGCTCAGACCGGCTTGTCACCACGGAGTGTCACCCGCTGGATGACCCGGTGCTGGTCACCAAAATCGCCGACGACGGAGTGCTGCGTCGCTCGATTGTCCCAGAAACCGACGTCACCAGCCGTCCAGTGGTACCGCACCGTGAACTCCGGCTGGACGGAATGCCTGTAGAGGAAGTCGAGTAACGCGTCGCTCTCGGCCCGGTCGAGCTCGACAATGTGCAGGGTGAAGCCGGGATTGACGAAGAGTCCCTTGATGCCCGTCTCGGGATGCGTCCGCACGACGGGATGGATCACCGGCTCGAGCTTGGGGACTTCCTTGCCCTCCCACCTTCCGGCACCGAAGTGGTCGAAGGCCGCCCGGAACGAGGACTGGCCGTCGTGGACGGCGTGCAACGTGCACAGGTACTGCTGCAACGACGGGCTCAGTGCCGCGAATGCCGCCTGCTGGTCCGAGAAGAGCGTGTCGCCCCCAGAGGGCGGGATCACCACGGCGCGCAGGATGCTGCCGACCGGCGGACGCTCGACGAACGTCACATCGGTGTGCCAGTCGAGACCACGACGCCGAGCGGCGACGTCGCCGTAGTTGCCATAAAGCTGGCGCGCCTGCGAGTAGTCGATCTCGAAGACGTTGGGGAACCCTTCGACGCTGGGGATGACCGGATGACCCTCGGTCAGCTCTCCGAACCTGGAGGCGAACTCCTGGTGTTCAGCCGCGTCGAGATGCTGTCCGGGGAAGAAGACGACCTTGCGTTCCAGCCAGATCTTTCGGATCTCTGCGAGGGTCTCCTCGTCGAGGTGGCGCACGTCGACGCCCTCGATGACGGCGCCGATGGTCCCTGAGAGCGGGGTCACCGTGAGGGCGGGGCGGGCTTCGGTCTGTGTCATTGCAGCGATACTCCTTCGTTCGGTGGTCGATCAGTGGTCGGCGGACGGGGTTCGTGGTCAAGATGGGAAGCGAGCTGTGCGCCCTCGTGCGTGTCGTCGACACCGAGTTCGGCAAGCAGCGCTTCGCGCAGTTCGTTGAATCGCGGCGCTCCCCGCCGGCGTGTCGGGCCGACGTCGACACGCCGGTCGAGCGTGATCCGTCCCTCCGTCAGCACGAGACATCGATCCGCCAGCAGGATGGCTTCGTCGACGTCGTGGGTCACGAGCAGGACCGCCGGGTGGTGCCGCCCGCGCAGCTGGACGACGAGGGCGTGCATCTTTATGCGGGTCAGGGCGTCGAGAGCGCCGAAGGGCTCATCGAGGAGCAACAGATCTGGCTCACGGAGCAGCGCCCGTGCCAGAGAGACTCGCTGGGCCTCACCTCCCGAGAGAGTCTTGGGCCAGTCCCTCTCGTGTCCCGAGAGGCCGACCTCGCCGAGCGCCTCGACGCCTCGTCGGACCGCGCTCGAGCCGGTGGTCCCGAGGATGACGTTGTCGAGGACCCTCGCCCAGGGAAGGAGCCGCGGATCCTGGAACACGACCGAGCGCCGCTCGGGCACGTAGAGGTCGCCGTGTGCGCCGTCGTCGAGACCGGCGAGCGCGCGCAGGATGGTGCTCTTCCCCGAGCCGCTCCGACCGAGCAGGGCAACGAACTCTCCAGGGGCTATGTCAAGGTCGACGCCTCGGAGCACCTCTCGCTCGCCGAAGGAGCGGCGCAATCCACACACCACGACGGCACGGCCCGCTGCCGCGTGGCCGTCGAGACGGGCGTCCGGTGCCGACGCGAGATTGGGGCTCATCGGCCCGGCTGCCACCGCAGCGTGAGCCGCTCCATGGAGCGGACCAGGGTGTCGGTGAGCAGGCCCAGGAGGGCATAGCAGACGAGGCACAGCACGATCACATTCGATTGGAAGAACGTCTGCGCCTGCACGATCAGGAAGCCGAGACCGCTCGAGGCGTTGATCTGCTCCGCAAAGACGAGGAGGAGCCAGGCGACGGCCAACGCCATGCGCAATCCGACGAGGAAGCCGGGAAGAGCACCCGGCAGCACGATCCGCCGGATCTTCGCCCACTGGCTGAGGCCCACCACGTCCGCCAGTTCGAGGTAGCCAGGATCGATGCCGCGGATGGCCGCGAAGGTGTTGATGTAGACGGGGAACACCACGCCCAGCGCGATCAGTGAGATCTTGGCGGTCTCGCCGACACCAAGCCACAGGACGAACAGTGACTCGAGTCCGATGATCGGCACGAACCGGAGCATCTGGACGTTGCCGTCGACGAGATTCTCGCCCAAACGGGACAGCCCGGAGGTCAGGGCGAGGAGCGCGCCCAGCGGCACCCCGATGCAGAGTCCCCAGAACACGCGCTGGAGCGATGCCCACAACGCGCTGCCCAGCACACCGTCACTGATCATGTGCGCTCCCGTGGTGAACACCGACGAGGGTGCGGCGAGGTCCTGGGGTCGGATCCACCCGACGAGCGAGGCGACCTCCCACACGGCGAAGAACGCCACCACGCCGATGAGCCGGTGCCAGCCCCGACCGGGCGGGCGGGACCGGGTCCCGGCGCGCTGCTGGGCGTCAGTGGCAAGCCTGACGAGTACCGGTCCAACCGGTGCCCGCGCCGCGGCAGGCGGCTCGACACCCTCCGAGGCCGGCGCCCGCACCACCTCGCGTCCCGACCCGACGACGGTCATGATCCCTGGTCCGCAGCGACCAGCGCGTTGAACCGGGAATCGAATTCCTTCGTCACGTTGACCTTGCTCGGGATCTGCCCTGCCTTGAAATAGAGATCGGCGGCCACCTGCTGGGTGGCCAGGACCGAGCCAGGCAGCTGGAGAAAAGAGGTCGGGCCGTAGAGCTTGGCGACCGCAGCCGCACGAGCCGGTGACAGGCCGTACTGGCCGACGTACACGCCCTGAATGACCTTTTGTGGGTGCGCGTCGAGATACTTGTACGCCTTGATCAACCGCCCGATGTAGTCGGCGATCGCTGCCGACTTGCCCTGCTCTGCGAGCGATGCGGAGGTGGCGATGAGGAAGCCGGCCCGATCGACCACCTGGGTGCCATAGGTGATCACATGCGCCGTCGGATTGGCGGCGAGATACACGCTGAGCAACGGCTCGACGGTGATGCCGGCGTCCGCAGAACCTCCCTGCAGGGCTGCTGCAATCTGCGTCGTCGGCAGGTTCACCGTCGTCACGGCCGAGAGCGACAGCCCGGCCGACTCGAGCCCTTCGAGCAAGACTGTCTGACTGGCGGTACCGACCTGGTAGGCGACCCGCTTCCCCTTGAGGTCACCCCATTTCTTGATGGACGTGTTGCCGGGTGACGAGACGAGGGCGTAGCCGCTCCCGGCCGTCGCCCAGCCCGCCACCGCAGTGATGGTCTGGTTCGCCGCCTGCGCAAAGATCAACGGGGTGCTGAACGTGTAGCCCACGTCGAGGGAACCACCCTCGAAGGCCTGGAGCATCGGTGGGCCCCCGACGAACTCCGAGTACTGGACGGTGTAGGGGAAGTTCTGGTTCTGACCCGAGATGGACAGCAGCGTCGAGAGGTTGTGGAGCTGCTCACCGACCCGGAGGACCGTGCCGGCAGGGATCCCTGCGGTGCTGACCCGCTTGCTCGATCCTTCGGCCGTTCCCGCAACCGAGAGCAACGCCACGGCCAGAACGACGCCGGCCAGGACGGGAGCGATGAGACCTCGGGAATGCTTCATTCGCACAACATAGATAAATATGAGCGGAATAGTCAAGATTAACCAGAATGAATCTCTCGCGAAGAGACGGGGCCCCGGTCTCGGCTCGTTCATCGAGTTGCTCCCTAACCTGGCAGCGTGACCGACTGGGCTTCGTGGGGGACGGCCGTTGGCACCCTGGTCCTCGCCGTGGCCACCTTCGCGTCAGTGCGGTCCGCCAACCGGGCAGGACGCAACGCCGAGCGCGGCGTACCCGACGCCGGCGAGTGAGCGCGGGCCCTACGTCTCCAGGGTCTCCGCCCCCGCCGAGCCACCGCGCACCGTGTGGATGGTGCATGCCGCCACGACGGCGCCGACCAGGATGAGGCTCCCGGACAACACGAGCGCCTCGTGCAGCCCGGATCCGAACGCGTCGTAGGCGGCGTTGACGACCTTGGTGGCGATGCGGGCGACGGCGGCATTCTTCGAGTGCTCGGCGCTGCCGGCCTCGCCCCCGCTCGAGACACCGCCGGTCTGCACGGCATGCATCACGAGGCTCTGGAAGTTGGGCGGGATCCCGATGGCCTTGAGCCTGGCGGCGAGGTCGCCGGTGAGTTTGGCGTTGACGATGGCACCCAGGATGGCCACCCCGAACACCGCACCCATCTCCCGGCTCGTGTTCGTCGCCGAGGCGGCCATGCCGGAGCGCTCCGGAGGCACCACCGTCAGCGGGACCGACGTGACGGGGACGAGCAGCATGCCGATGCCGATGCCCGCGATCGGCAGCGCCCAGCCGAGCGTCCCGAAATCAGATGTCGGTCCGAGCACGGCGCTGGTGATCAAGATGCCTGCGCCCGCCAGCAGGCAACCGATCGTCATCGGCCAGCGTGGTCCGATGCGGGCGACCAGGGGCCCGGTCAGCGCGGACACGATGATCAGGCCGGCCGCCATGGGGAGGAAGTCGACCGCCGTCTGGTAGGCCGACGCGTTGACGACGACCTGCAGGTACAGAGCCGTGAAGAAGAAGATGGAAAAGGTCCCGAAGTAGGCGACAAAGGCGACGAAGTTGGCCCCGGCAAAGGGCGGACGGCGGAACATCGTGAGGTCGAGCATCGGGCTTTTGACCCTCCGTTCCGTGACCACGAACGCCACGCCCGACACACCGGCCAGGACGAAGAGGGCAACGATCCATGGCGTGGTGTAGCCGGAGACCTCCCCTTGAATCACGGCGAACGAGATGCAGGCCAGGAACGCGGCGCCGAAGAGGAAGCCTGCGACGTCGAAGCTCTGGCCCTGGCGGTCCGACGTCTCGGGGACGGCGACCGCCGCCAGCACGAACGCCACGACGCCGAATCCCAGGTTGAACCAGAAGATGGCCCGCCAGCTCGAGAACCCGACGAGGGCACCGGCGATGACCGGTCCCAGGGCGAGGGCGAGGCCGGACACGGCCGCCCACACGCCGAGCGCGTCCGCCCGGGTCTCCCGGTCGGGGTAGACGTGGCGAATGATGGACAAGGTGCCGGGCTCGCTGGCGGCAGCTCCGACACCCATGACGACGCGGCCCGCGATGAGCCAGTCGACGTTGCCTGCCAGAGCGGCCATGACCGAGCCGGCGCAGAAGATGGCGACGCCGGCGAGCATGATGCGCTTGCGCCCGAGGAAGTCGCCCAACATCCCGGCTGCCAGCATGAAACTGGCGAACGTGAGGGCGTAGCCGTTCACGACCCATTGGAGCGACGTGACGCCCGCATGCAGGTCGCTCTGGATGTTGGCCAGCCCGACGCTGACGATCGTGTTGTCGAGGAACGTGAGGAAGAGGACGGCGCACAGGGTGGCCAGCGCCAACTTCTGGGCGACCGAGCCCAGGCCACCCCTCTGGACGTCGAAACCGGGCGGTGCCCCGTCGACCCCCTGGACCCCTGTGCCGCCCTGGGTCAGCAAGGAGGGTGCGCCCGTGGCACCTCGGCTGCGGGTCCCGCTGTCGCGCAGTTCATGCATCGGAGTTTGCCTACCCACAAGAGGGGTAGTGGAACCACGACGGGGTGCCGCCGGATGCCGGGTACGAGGAGTCCCGCACTCGAGCGGTTCCCAGCTCGGGTGTACTCGAGCTGCTCGGTTCGAGGCATGGAGGACCGACAGTGAGTTTCGGGGCGGCGGATCGGGCACGCGACCAGGCGAACGACGGGTCGGCGGACCTGGCCGCCCTCTTCGAGCGGGTCGATTACCCCCTCTACGTGGTCACGGTCCGGTCACCCGACGCAGAGATGAGTGGCTGCCTGGCCGGGTTCGTGACCCAGTGCAGCATCGACCCGCCAAATTTCCTGGTGTGCATCTCGAAGGCCAATCACACCCTCGCCGTCGCCGAGCGGTCGGCGGGCATGGGGCTCCACCTCCTGGGCCGCGACCAGGTCGACCTGGCCCGGCTCTTCGCCGAGGAGACCGGGGACCTGGTCGACAAGTTCGCCTCCCTCGACTGGCGCCTCGGTTCGACGGGTGCTCCCCTCCTCGTCGAGTCGGCCGTCAGCATGGAGGGCACCGTCCTCGGTCACTTCTCGGTCGGCGACCACGTCGCCTTCCTCGTGCGGGGTGTGCGCGCGGTCGGCGGCGGGTGCGACGGGCTTCTCACCTACCGCCGTGCCCCGCCGCTCCATCCGGGCCACCCGGCGTAGCGGATCGGCGCAGCAGGCCCGTCAATCCGGTCGGGACCCCTCGGCGGCGTGGCGCCGGATCCGGTACCACAGGTGCGTCACGTCGTCGGACTCGACCACCCTTGTGCCCTCCAGGTCGATGCGGCCGTCGCCGAGGTTGTCAAAGAGTCGCACACCCCCGCCCAGCAGCACCGGCACCACGCTCAAGCGGATTTCGTCGAGCAGCCCGGCTCGGAGGTACTGCTTGAACGTCCCCTGGAGTGTGGCGCCGAACAACTCGAAGTCCGCGGAGCCGTAGACGTCGAGGTTGTCCTGCGTGATGGTGATGGTGGTGTTCATGTCCTCACCCCGCCCGGCTCACTCGCCGCCCCGCTCCTGCAGGGAAGCGACCAACTCGTCGAGCCGCTCGTTTGACTCGATGATTCCTTGCTCCATGCCGTTGGCGACGTGCATGTCACGCGCTTCGACCGAGCTGTGCCG
The DNA here is from genome assembly GCA_963736525.1 of uncultured Acidimicrobiaceae bacterium. GTDB lineage: Bacteria > Actinomycetota > Acidimicrobiia > Acidimicrobiales > RAAP-2 > Bog-473. The sequence continues at coordinate 481,473 of CAVTPF010000012.1, read as the reverse complement.
CGTCGTCAACGTCATCATGGAGCCGCCCTCGGCCTCCTCGAGCAGGAGGGTCTCGACCGCCTGATGCTCGGGGGCACCTTCGTAGACGAATGTCGCCACCCGGCGGTGCGGCGGATCGAGCTCGAGGAACTCGCCGTGAAAGCCCAACTCCGTCCCGTCGGGAGCGCGGTGCACGATGCGCCACCTGCCGCCCACCCGGAGGTCGATCTCGCATTCGGACACCTCCAGCCGCCGGGGACCCCACCACCGCCGCAGGTAGTCGCCCTCGGTGCCGGCGCGGTACACCAGCTCGGGTGGCGCCTTGAAGAACCGTCGGACGTTGATGATGGGCTCGCCCGCGGGTGTGGTGATCTCGGTCTGGGTGTCAGCCATGGTCACGATCCTTCTCCTTTTGTCGTGTGCTTTGTCCTGTGCTCCGACTCCCCTGTCCTTTCGGGTGTGCCCGAACGTGCATGCCTGAAGTCGCAGGGCCGGCTCCTTGCATCTCGTCGAGCAGCTCGTCGAGGCGCTCGAAGCTCTCCTCCCAGAACTCGCGATAGGAGCCCACCCAATCCGAGAGCTGCTTGAGCCTCTGCGGCTCGAGGTGGCACATCCGCCGGCGCGCCAGGCGGTGTCGCGAGATCAACCCCGCGTCCTCCAACACACGCAGATGCTTGGTGATCGCGGGCTGGCTGATTGGGAAGGGGGCGGCCACGTCCAGCACGCCCGCGTCGCCGTCGGCCAGCCGGGCCAGGATCGCCCGCCGGGTCGGGTCGGCCAGGGCGCCGAACGCCCGGTCCAGCTGGCCTTCGGTGAGCGCCGGAATGGCCCTCATTGACATAACCATATGGTTATACGAAAGCGGGGCCGAGTCAAGACCGTCAGGGGCTTCTCAGGTCCGTCGCCGTCGGGTCGTCAGCCGACGCCCGCAGGTCGATCAGGTGGTCACGGGGCCCGCTCCGCTCCCCCGTCGAAGGCGAAGGGCTGCACCAGGCTCATCATGTTGCCCGAGTCGTCACGCAGCGTGGCCTCTACGCCGTAGGGGCGCTTGGCGGGTTCGGCGAGGAACGTGACGCCTTTCGCAGTCAACTCGTCGAACGTTCGATGGCAGTCGTCCGTCTGCATCACCCCGATGCCCATGGAACCGCCGGCGACCAGCGCGCGCAGCTGTGCCGCCGCCTCGGGGGAGCGCCCCATGTCGCACGACGAGAGGATGATCTGGAGGTCGGGCTGGCCCTTCGGCCCGACGGTGAGCCAGCGAAATCCGGCTCCGGCGCCCTCGAACTCCTCGCCCATGGTGATGTCGAACCGCACCTCGAAGCCGAGCTTCTCGGTGTAGAAGGCCTTCGCCGAGTCCTGGTCCAGGACGAAGACGCTCGTGTGGGACATGCGGTCGATCATGGCGTGGCCGTTCCTTCCTCTGTGACCCGTCGGCGCCGTCGCCGCTGGGGCTCTCCCGGTCAGGGTAGGACGAGGTGGGGCGCTCAGGCTTCTCCGCGATTGCGCTCTTGCGCGCCGCCGCGCGTTCCCGGCACGTTCCCGGCGGGTGCGCCCGGCCCCGGTCGGGGTCGCCCCCAATCCATGAGGAAGCATCCTGGAATCGGTGGCACACCGCCGCGCGCCGCCGACGCCCGTTGGAAGGCGCTTGGCGGGCCACCTGCGTCGGGGCGACGAACTCCGCGAGCAGGGGTACGACGGCCATCAGCTCGGCCGCTGCCGGCATGGTGGTGGCGCGCGCAGAGGACCCGTCGATCGCCAAGCACGCGATGGTGGAGTCGTTCGCGCAGCTCCTGTCGTCGCTGTGAGCCGCGCCTAGCGTCCCCCGGACTCCCGGCGCACCCACGCGGGCAGCCGCGCCGGCCGGCCGCGGCCGTCGACGCACCCGTGCACCGTGACCGCGGTCGCCCGCGCCTCGCCACCCACCGACAGCAGGTAGGCGATTTGGAAGGTCGTGCCGGTGACCGCGCCGATCGCCAGCGACACATCCACCGCGTCGTCGAACCGCAACGGCTTGCGGTACTGCACGAACACCTCGAGCACGGCGAAGTCCCGGCCGCCGGCGCCAGCGTTGTCGACCTCTCCGGCGCGCACCGAGTCGTAGGGATGCCCGATCGCCCGCAGATACTCCACCCGCGCCTCCTCGAGGTAGGGCAGGTACGCCGCGTGGTGGATGATGCCCATGGCGTCGGTCTCGGCGAAGCGAGTCCGCAGCCGGTGCGCGAAGGCGTAGTCGGCCGGATCACGCGAGGGCTGCAACGACTGCCGCGCCAACGCCGCGACTGCTTTCCTACTCCCCCGTCGGGACGACGTCGCCGCCTGCGGCGGACACCCCGTCGGCTCGCCGGGCGTCGTTGTCGGGCGTCGCCGCGTCACCGCCGGACCCAGAGCCGGTGCGGCCACGAGCGCGCCGCGAGGCCATGCGGTTCACGAGGTCCCGGTTGTTGAAGATGGCGAACTCGCCCTCCGCCTCGACGGTCACGATCCCGTCCTGCACGATGCGCCCCTTGCTGAAGACCCGCCGGTCCGTCACCTCGGTCACCCATCCTTCGAACACGGCCTCCGCGCCCGTGAGCGTGGGCCGCAGGTAGCGCAGGGCGAGGCGAACCGTCGGCCCCGTCGCGCCCTCGATCGCGTTTGCCGCGGTCAGGACGATGTCAAAGGTCGCGGCGAGCACCGCCCCGTGCACGCAGCCCGGCGCACCCTCATAGGCGACGTCGAAGACCGCCCGGCCCAGCGCTTTGGGCGGCTCGAAATCGAGGACGACCGGCAGGGCCAGCGGGTTGAAGGGTCCGACCACGACGTCGTAGGGCATGGCCCCCCCGATCGGCACCTCCTGCGGTGGGCCGTCCTCGTCGGGCGCAATGAAGCGAGGGAGCGGATGCTCGGGCACCTGCGCCTCGAGCACGTCCGCCACCGCGGCGAGCTGCGTCGTGATCCGCGCCGTCTCCGCTGCGGACGGTGCGGTGCTGACCGAGAGGCGGATGAGGCGACGCAGGACGTCCGCCAGCGCCTTGGCCTCGGGCAGCCGGCCCTTCAGGCCGGGGTGCAACTCGAATGACTCCGGCAGGGCGTCGGGGCTCGGCACGCCGCGAACAGTACCGCCGGGCTTCCACCGGACGACATTCCGGGTCCCGCGGCCTGTCGCCCCGATCGTTCTCGTCACCACGCTCCTAACATGGCTCGGTGACCACCGAGCACTCAGTCCAGTTCACCTCCGGGAGCCCGGAGACCATCCTCGACCCGTTGACACCGGGCATCGCCGCCGCCCTCGATGCCGCTCGATTGCTTTCGCCGGACAGTCGGCGGGAGGCCGTGGCTGCCGTGGCGGCGCAGGACCCGCGCTGCCTGCAGGCCTGGGCGGAACTGGCCGAGTTGTCCGAACACCCCATCGAGCGCTACGCCTTCGCCCGGGTGGGCTACCACCGTGGGCTCGACGCCCTGCGGGCGGCGGGCTGGCGCGGCTCGGGCTACGTGCGCTGGCGCCACGAGTCCAACCGCGGGTTCTTGCGGTCGCTGCACTCGCTCAAGCTGGCCGCCGGCGCCATCGGGGAGGAGGACGAAGAGCAGCGCTGTGACCTCTTCCTCCGCCAGCTCGATCCCGAGTGGGGGTCTCGCGACACCTAGCGCGGCGGTGGTCGAGGGTCGGGCGGGCACCCCCGGGGAGGCGGGCCCCGCACCGCCCCCGCACGTAGTTAGAGGTTCTAACTGTATGATGCTCGAAGTGTCTGTGACCTCTCCACCCTCGCCCGGCGCGGCATCGCCCTCGAAGGCCGTAACAAAAGCCCGGGCCGGAGGCAAGACCGCTGACGCCATCCCCGTCCTGGGGACGTACGGTCGCGTCGCGGCCTGGCTCTCCAAGCGGGTCGAGGTGGCGCTCACCACGGTCGATCTGACGCTGCCCCAGTACCGGGTGCTGGGGATCCTCGCCGAGGGCGCGGCGGCGGCGTCCGGGCTGGCCGACCGGCTCGCCGTGCGGCGCCCGTCCGTCACGGCCGTGGTCGACGGCCTGGTCGGGCGCGGCCTCGTCGACCGCCGCCAGGAGGACACCGACCGCCGCCGGGTCGCGTTGCGGCTGACCGAGGACGGCGTGCGGACGCTCGCCGCGGCAGACCGGGCGGTCGACGACTACCTGGTCTCCATCGCCGGCCATCTCCCGGACAAAGAGGAGGCGATGGCCCTGCGCTCACTCGAGTTGTGGGCACGAGCCATGACCGAGTCCCGCCGTGGTCCGCACGCCGTGGCACCAGACGCCACCGAGCGCGAAGCCACCGAGCACACGGCGCCGACAGGTGAGCCCACATGAGCAAGACCGAGGACAGGCTCGACGGGGCCACGCCGGACGAGACCGCCGGCAACGGCCGGACGGCGCCCGGCGCGGCGACTGCGACCACGACACGGCCGGCGGTCGGGCTGCCGCTGGCGGCCTACGTCCCCATGGGGGTGACCAGCCGTTACCAGGCACCAAAGGCCACCGTCGACCCCGACCAGTCGAAGTCCTGGATCGGCCGGGCGAAACCGATCGTGATGGCCCACAAGGTGCAGTTCTTCAGCGCGCTCATCTTCTCCTTCCTCGGGCTGATCATTCAGGTGTGGATCCCCAAGATCCTGCAGGAGGGCATCACCAACGCGCTGATCCTGCGGACGCATCCGCTGCACTCCTACGTGGAGTTCATCGCCGTGTTGGGGCTGTTCACGGGGATCTTCGGGTACATCTCGCGCACCAACCTGTTCAAGGTCGCCTACGCCATTGAGTTCGACCTGCGCAACATCCTCTACGAGCACTTCACTCGCATGTCGTTCCCGTTCTACGACCGGGTGCAGTCGGGGCAGCTGATCTCGCGGGCCAACTCGGACATCCGCTCCGTCCAGATGTACCTGACTTTCGCCCCCATGATCCTCGTGCAGTGCTCCATCGCGGTGGTCGCCTTCATCTTCATGCTTTCGATCAGCGTGCCGCTGGCCTTCGTTGCGATGGCGTCCATGCCGTTCATCTACGTCGTCGGCGTCAAGATGCGGAAGTCCCTCTTCCCCGTCTCGTGGCTCATTCAGTCCCGACTGGCAGAGGTGGCGACGGTGGTGGACGAGAACGTGAACGGCGTGCGCGTCGTCCGCAGCTTCGCCGCGGAGCAGCAGCAGTTGCGACAGTTGGCGACGGCGGCGGACCGGGTCCAATGGGGCTACATCAAAGATGCCGACCTGCGCGCTCGCTTCGCCCCCCTCGTGCAGAACCTCTCGCAGGTCGGGCTCGTCTTCGTGCTGCTCGTCGGCGGTTGGATGGTCATCCACGACCACCTGCCCGTCGCGTCCATCGTCTCGTTCAACCTGTACCTCGTCATGATGCAGGCCCCGTTCATGATGCTCGGGATGCTGATCATGATGGGCCAGCGCGCCTCGGCGTCGGCCGGGCGCATTTACGAGATCCTCGACGAGGTTCCAACGATCGTCGACCGGCCCGGCGCGGTCGACCTGGTCGACTGCCAGGGCGACGTCGAGTTCGAAGGGGTCAGCTTCGCCTACGCGGCCGACAGCCTCCTGTCGAAGCCCGGCGACGAGAACGACGGCCGGCGCGACATTTTGCGCGACCTGAACCTGCATCTGCGCCCGGGCGAGACCGTCGCTCTGGTGGGGCGGACCGGCAGCGGCAAGTCGACGGTCGCCCGCGTGCTCGCCCGCTTCTACGACGCCACCGGGGGCACGGTGCGGGTCGACGGGCACGACGTGCGCGACCTCACGCTCACCAGCCTGCGGGGCAACATCGGCGTCGTCCTCGACGAGCCGTTCCTCTTCTCGGTGTCAATCAGGGACAACATCGCCTACGGCCGGCCCGACGCCACCATGGAGGAGGTGCGCGCCGCCGCCGAGGCGGCCGGCGCCGCCGGCTTCATCAACCGCCTGGAGCAGGGCTACGACACGGTGGTCGGCGAGCGCGGCTACACGCTCTCGGGCGGGCAGCGCCAGCGCATCGCCATCGCGCGTGCCCTGCTCGTCAACCCGCCCATCTTGATCCTCGACGACGCCACCAGCGCCATCGACGTGAAGGTGGAGCAGCGCATCCACTCGTCACTGCGCGTCCTGATGGAAGGGCGCACCACGCTGATCATCGCCCACCGGCTCTCGACCATCAGCCTGGCCGACCGGGTCGTGCTGCTCGACGAGGGCCGTATCGTGGCCGACGGCACCCACGCCGAGCTCCTGGCGTCCACTCCGCTCTACTCCGAGGTGCTGGCCCAGGCGGCCAGTGAAGAGGAGGCGGCCGAGGCCACCGCAGCCGGCAGCGAGGACCTCGGCCTGGGGGACGACGTCCTCGAGCCGGAAGGGGGTGCGATCTGATGTTCGGCGGCGGCGGCGTCGGGCCGCCCATGGGCGGCGGCGGGTCCCCGGGCTCGCCCCAAGCGGGACTCCCATTCGGTGGCATCCCCCACGAGCTGCAGGCAGGCGTCGACCTGCTCTTGGAGCAAGAGCCCGAGCGGGGCGAGCCGGACGTCGTCTTCACCCAGCTGCCGACCGAGCACGAGACCAAGCGCAGGCTGTCCCTGACCAGCCTGCTCATGGAGTACCCGCTCATGCTGGTCCTGGCCGGCTTCTTGGTCGGCGTCATCGCGCTGTTCACCCAGCTCGGCCCCAGCCTGGTGTCCTACGCCATCAACCACGGTCTGACGCCGCCCCACTACGACTTCGGCGTCGTGGTCGTGACGTCGGCGCTGTACCTGGTCGCGGTGGCCGTCTCGGCCTCCGCCCAGTGGGGCCAGGCCCGGGTGACGGGCCGACTGGCCTCGTGGGTGATGAACGACCTCCGGGTCAAGGTGTTCACCCACCTGCAGCGCCTCTCGCTCGATTTCTTCACGGAGGAGAAGGCGGGCGTGGTCATGAGCCGGATGACCAGCGACATCGAGAACCTGCAGCAGCTGCTGCAGGACGGGCTGGCCCAGTTCGCCATTCAGGGCCTGACCATGATCGTGATCACGGCCTTCCTCTTCGCCACCAACGCCACGCTGGCCGCCATCACCGTCTTCGCCGTCCTCCCGCCGCTGGTCGTCATGTCGGTGTGGTTCAAGCGGGCGTCCGAGCGCGGCTACGACAAGGTCCGTGATGGCATCGCCCTCGTACTGGCCGACCTGTCCGAGAGCCTGCAGGGCGTGCGCATCGTCACCGCGCACAACCGGCAGCGCTACAACGTCGAGACCCACCGCGACATCGTGGGCTCCTACCGCGACGCCAACAACTTCACGGGACGGATCAACGGTGTCTACGGACCGGGATCACAGGTCATCAGCGTGTTCGGCCAGGTGCTCATCCTGGGCATCGGTGGCGCCATGTACCTCCACCACCCCCAGGAGATCAACCTGGGGCAGCTGACCGCCTTCTTCCTGTACGTGAACCGGTTCTTCTCCCCTATCCAGCTGCTGGTCCAGCAATACAACACCTTCCAACAGGGCCGGGCGTCGGTGTTCAAGCTGCGCGGCCTGCTCGAGACCGAGCCGTCGGTCCTCGAGTCCCCCGACGCAATGGCGCTGCCGCCCATACGTGGCGAGATCCGCTTCGACCACGTCTCCTTCGGGTACGACCCGGCCGTCCCCGTGCTGCACGACGTCGACCTGACCATTGCGCCGGGCGAGACGGTGGCCTTCGTGGGGGCCACCGGCGCGGGGAAGTCGACCATGGCCAAGCTGGTGACCCGCTTCTACGACCCCACGGCCGGCAAGGTGCTCATCGACGGGTACGACCTCAAGGGCGTGACGCTGGCCTCGTTGCGGTCACAGCTCGGCGTGGTGCCCCAGGAGCCCTTCCTCTTCGCGGGGACCATCCGGGACAACATCTCGTTCGCCCGGCCGGGCGCGCCCGACGACGAGGTGTGGAACGCCATTCACCAGGTGGGCCTGGGCGAGCTGGTGCACCGGCTCCCCTACGGTCTCGACACCCCCGTCCACGAACGGGGCCAGTCCCTCTCCTCGGGCGAGCGCCAGCTCATCGCGCTGGGCCGCGCGTTCATGGCGGAGCCCCGGGTGCTCGTGCTCGACGAGGCCACGTCCAACCTGGACCTGCAGTCCGAGACACTCGTCGAGCGGGCCCTTGACGTCCTCTTGCAGGGGCGGACCGCCGTGCTGATCGCCCACCGGCTGTCGACGGCAATGAGGGCGGACCGCATCGTGGTGGTCGGTGACGGTCGCCTGCTGGAGGTGGGCTCGCACGACGAGCTGGTCGCCCTCGGCGGGCACTACGCCGAGATGTACGAGACCTGGATCAGCCAGTCCCACGCTGCATAGTCAGGCCACCGGTACGGCGACGTCGGCCCGTAGCCCCTGCCGTCGCCGGTGGCCGCGCCGGAACGGCGGCGACGCCGGTCTTTTCCAGAACTATCAACGGTTCCGTTTATGATTCTCCGGATTCTCCCGCCCGCCGGCTCCCGAGCCGGTCAGGACCGCTCACGGCCACCAGCGGCGTCCCGAGCGGCGCCCTCGCTCACGCCCTCGCTCCCGGCCGCGATCATCTCGAAGGCCGTCGGCGGGCCCTGGCGCATGCGATCGCCGATCACCTCGGCACACTCCTGCGGTGACAGCACCGACGTGTCCACTTCGACGTCATAGATGCCCGGGACGTGCACCGCTTCTTGCCAGCGGAGGACGGGCGCGGGCACGGATCCGTCCGGCGAACTCACGTAGCCCGGCCCTCCGTCGTGGGTGCCTGCCGCACGGCGAGCCATGATCTCGTCGAGGGGGCAGCGCACGCCGACGAGGTAGGCCGGAGTGCCTCCGAGCTGCGCGGCCACACGACGGAGGATCCCGAGCGGCCGTGAGTAGTCGTCGTGCAGACCGACGTCGACGACGACGTCGAATCCGAGCCCGCGCAGGGCCAGGACCGAGCCGAACAGGCCTTCGTAAAGGCGCCCGACGTCGTCCTCGAGGTCGGGGCGCTCCCCACCGGGACGCAGTCCGATGCCGGGACGGGCCCGCGGGGGCGTGACCTCGTAGAAGGCGTCGACGCCGAGATTCAGCCACAGCCCCTCGAAACAGTCCTGCATGGCGCGGGCGACCGTCGACTTGCCCGCGCGGGGCACCCCGTTGAGGACGACCACCCGGCCGGGCGGGCTCATGACGCCGTCACCGTACCTAGGACAAGACCTCGACGATGGCGACCGAGTTCCCTTCGGGATCGAGCACCGTCGCCTTGCGTCCGGCGCCCTCGATCACCTCGACCGAGACCGGGGTGATGCCGCGGCCGGCGAGCTCGGTCAGGGCGGCGTCGAGATCTCCCACGGAGAGCGTCGCCAGGGCGTGACCGGCCCGTCGGGCGTCGACCACGACGTAGAGCCATGCCGACTCCGAGAGGCACCACATGACTTCGTCGTCGGTCACCACGACGTCGGCGGGTCGCCCGAGCAGGCGTTCGAAGAAGTCCCGACCGGTTGCCAGCTGCGACACGGGCACCCCGGTGAACGCGATCTCGACCTCCATGACCGCGAAGTTATCGGGCCGCAATCCCTCCGGCCCGGTGTCCCGCAGTGCCGCTGAGGGGGCCGCTCGTCGAGAGCCGATGAGCACGCGCACAAGGAGGGCATCCTCGCCCTGCCGGGACACAAGACGCGGACCATGCACACGCACCGCAAGGCCCTCCGGAGAAGGCTCGGTCGCCTGACCGTGGCTCTCACTGCCGCTGTCACCTCCGTGGTCGCCGTGCTGGCAGTCACGTCGGCCGCACCAGCCGCCGCCGCGCCCGGGTCATCTCTCTCCCATTTCGGTACGGTCACGAACATCGCCTCGACCGTCCCCCCGAACGGCGACGTCAATCCCTACGGCATCGTCGACGTGCCGCGCAGCACCGGTGACCTGGTGCGCGGCGACACGCTCGTGAGCAACTTCAACGCCGTCAGCAACCTGCAGGGCACCGGCACCACCATCATGGAGATCTCGCCCGCGGGCAGGTGACCCAATTCGCCCAGTTGGACGCGACCGACCTGCCCGGGCCGTGCCCCGGCGGGGTCGGTCTGACCACCGCGCTCACCGTGCTGAACGACGGGTACGTGGTGCTCGGGAGCCTTCCGGTGATCGACGCGGGGAAGGGCACCTCCGCGGCAGGGTGCCGGATCATGCTCAGCAACCAGGGGGTACCCGTCGAGACGTGGTTCGGCCGCGGCATCAACGGACCTTGGGACATGACCGCCGTGCAGTTGTTCGGTGGCTTCACCGAGCTGTTCGTGACCAACGTCCTCAACGGCACGGTGGCCGCCGGGGGGAGCGGGGTGAACGGCGGCACGGTCCTCCGCCTGAGCGTGGCGATGCCATCCGGACAAGCACCCGTCTTGTTCGGTTCGACGGCCATCGGCACCGGGTTCGCCGAAGAGCTGAATTCGAACGCGGTCGTGATCGGACCGACGGGCGTGGCCCTCGAGCCCAACGGGACCCTCTACGTGGCGGACACGGTGAACAGCCGGATTGCCGCCATCCCCTTCGCCACCAGCCGGGTCTTGCCGGCGACGGGTGGTGGCATCACGGTGAGCGCGGGGAACCAGCTGCATGGGCCACTGGGTCTCACCGTGGCTCCCAACGGCGACCTGATCACGGTCAACGCCGGCAACGGCGATGGCGACGGTGTGGAGGTGATCCCGTTCGGGTTCCAGTTCCCGCCGTTCAGTTCGACCCGGCGGATGCCGCGGGTGACCTCTTCGGTCTGACCATCGCGCCGAACGACCGCGGCGTCCTCTTCGTCGACAACGGGGACAATACGCTCAAGCTCTTGCACTGAGGCTGGCCCGTCTCACGGCCCCGCTCGGGAGGCACAGCGTCACGCGAGCGATGAATCGGCTCAGCCGGCCCGGCTCCACTCGCGCAACGTCGCCCGGTAGTGCGCGTCCCACTCGTCGTAGGTGGTGCGCAGCCGGGACCCGGGCCAGTCGTGGGGCAGCAGGTCCGCCGGCAGCAGCGGGTCCGCCTGCAAGTGACGCAGCACCGCCGCGGAGAGTTCGAACCCCGGCGCCAGCGCTTCGGGGCCGTCGGGCGAGAGAACGTTCAGGGCGCGCAGGAGCTCGGCCGCCCGGTCCGACCAGGCCTGCAGGTCCCACAGCCGGCCGGCCAGTCCCCGCGGGTCCTCCGGGTGAGCCGTCATGAGCTCGACGTCCGCGTCAAGGGATTCGGGCAGTCGCAGGGCGACGTTGTCCGGCCGCAGCCACACGCCCTCGCGCAGCTCGGCGAGCCGGGCATAGGCCAAGGCCCGTCGGCGGGCGCCCCGCACGTCCGCCGCACTGCCCGTCGTCGTCACCACGGCCAGCAACCACCCGCCGTCGTAGAGCGCGGTCGCGCCCGAACGGCTCGCCGATTGGCGCGACTGGCGCGCGGCCAGGTGGCCCGCCAGCCGGTACCTCCCGGACCCGTCGGTGCTGGCCTCACCGGCGGCCACCATCCGGCTCAGCGCGACGCGCGCCCGGTTCTCGCTGATGCCGAACAGACCCGTCAGACGCACCAGCTGCGCCACGGGTAGCTCGGGTGGATCCATGCCCAGCAGTGCGCTGGCCAGCACGGAGCGAGCGGTCAGCGGGGACCCCAGGCCCGGGGTGGTGGCCTCGGTATTACGCACTTGTGTCACTTGATCAAATATCGTAATATGTGCGTCATGGCGAGCACCACCGTGCCCGACGCAGCCGACCGGCCCGAGGTCCTGCCAACCGAGCGCCTGCAGGCCAACGGCATGGCGATCCCCGCGTTGCGGGCCGACCTGCGCCGCATCGACAACCTTCGCAACGCCGTGTCGGTGGCTGCGGTCTGGTTCTGGGTGGCGCTGATCATCGGCGGCGCAGTGTGGATCGACCGCTGGTGGAGCTACCTGATCGCCTTCGTGCTGATGGGGCCGATGTACGCGCGCTTTGCCATCCTCATGCACGAGGCGGCGCACAAGCTGCTGTTCACCAACAAGCGCTGGAACGACTGGATCGGCAAGTGGGTGGTGGCCTACCCGGTGTTCACTCCGGTGCAGCTGTACCGACGGGTGCACTTCGCCCACCACAAGGACGAGTTCGGGCCGGATGAGCCAGATATCGCCTTCTACGCGCCGTACCCCTGCACCCGGCGGGCACTGGCCCGCCGCCTCTTCCGCGACGCGGTCGGGATCAGCGGGTGGAAGAACTTCGTGCCACTCGTCAAGAACACGCGGACCAAGCCCTTCCGTCCCATAGGCCTCTCCATCTTCGGCGTCCAGGCGGGCCTGTGGGCGGCAATGTGGGTCGCCACCGGGCGCTGGTGGATCTATCCGCTCCTGTGGTGGTTGCCCTGGATGACCGAGTGGCGCGTCATCAACCGCTTGCGCTCCATCGCGGAGCACGGTGGCATGGAACGCAGCCCCGACCGCCGCGCCACGACCCACAACGTGCGCCAGTCCCTGCTGGCTCGCTTTTGGATCGTTCCGTACAACACGGGCTGGCATCTGGCCCACCACGTCGACATGGGCGTGCCCTGGCGCAACCTGCCCGCCTACCACGCCGAGCTCGAGCGGGCCGGCTACGTGACCGACGCCATCACCTACAAGAGCTATTGGGCGCTCTGGAAGGCGCTCTCGAGCGCCGACGAGGCCACGGAGGTGCGGCCGGCCACCGCCTGAGGACGCACGGCGGCGGTCAGACCCTCGACGTCGCAACTGCGCAACCGTATTGTCCGGGCATGACAGGCTCGTCCGGCCGTCCTGAACGTGTGCGCACTGCCCTGCGCCGGCGCCTGATGGCGCGGGCAGGGCTGGTGGCACCGGACCTCCCGCTGCAGTCGATCACGGTCAACGGCGAGGCGCGCACCTTCAGTGCGGTGCCCGGGCCCGGGCCGAGCGCCCCGCTCCTCATCGTTCTCCATGGCGCCGGCGGCACGGGGCTCGGCATGGCCGCCCTGACTGGCCTGGCCCAGCGCGGGCCGGCGGCCGGGTGCGCGGTCGTCTTCCCCGACGGCTTCCAGCACGTGTGGAACGACCGTCGCGGCGCCACCCGCCTCGCCCGGCGAGAGCGCATCGACGACGTGGCGTTCATGCAATCACTGGTGGCGCAGCTCGGGCAGGCCCGCCTGACCGACGGCACACGCATCTACGCCGTCGGGATGTCGAACGGCGGCATGCTGGCGGAGCACCTGGGCCGCAACGGCCTGCTCGAACTGGCGGGTGTGGTGCTCGTCGCCTCGAGCGCCACCGTGTCGTCCCGCCTGGCGCGGCCCGTGCCGACCCCTGGGCGAGAGACGAGGTTTCTGGCCTTCCACGGCACGGCGGACCCGCTGGTCCCCTACCAGGGCGGCCCCATCGGTCCGCTGGGGCGGCTGGCCGAACGCCGGTCGGCTCGCAGCCCCGCGCTGGGGGGGCGGGGCATGGCCGCACCCATTGAGGACGTCGCCGGCGACTGGGCCATCGATCCGTCAGGCGGACCACGACCGGTCCCGGTGGTCGAGTCGGTGGCGAGCCCCCCCGATGATCTCCGGGTCGAACGCCTCAGTTGGACGCACCCCGGGAAGCCCGCTCCCGCTGCGCAGCTCTACCGCGTCGTGGGCGGCGGCCACACCTGGCCCGGCGGGGCGCCCTACCTCCCCGCCCGCATCGTCGGCCGGGTTGTGCACCACCTCGACGCGACCGGCATCCTGCTCGACTTCGTCACCAGGTCGTCGATGGACGTGCCGCGGTGACTGGCGCCGTGACGGTGACGTCGTGAGCGACACCTCCCTCCCCGTCATCTTCGTCGGCCACGGCAACCCGATGAATGCCCTGGAACACAACCGCTACACGGAGGCCTGGGCGGCGCTCGGCGCGTCGCTCCCTCGACCCCGCGCCGTGCTCGCCGTCTCGGCCCACTGGTACACCAACGCCACCGCGGTCACGGCCATGGCGATGCCGCGCACCATCCACGACTTCTTCGGGTTCCCCGAGCGGCTCTTTGCCTTCGCCTACCCGTGCCCGGGCGCGCCCGACGTCGCCGCCGAGGTGGCCGAGGTGGCGCAGCCGCACTGGGTCGGGCTCGACCACGACGCCTGGGGCATCGACCACGGCGCCTGGTCGGTCTTGGCGCACATGTACCCGGATGCCGATGTCCCGGTGGTGCAGCTCGCCATCAACGCGCTGCAGCCCTTCGACCACCACTTCGAAATCGGGACGCGGCTGGCGCCGTTGCGCGACCGGGGCGTGCTCATCCTCGCCAGTGGGAACGTCGTGCACAACCTGGGCCTGCTGGACTGGGGCCACGCGGAGGCGGGGTTCGACTGGGCACAGCGCTTCGATGAAGCGGCCCGACGGCGGGTGGTCGACGCCCCCGGGGACGTGCTGTCGCTGGACCAGCATCCCGACTACGCGCTGGCCGTCCCGACGCCCGACCACTTCCTGCCGCTCGTCTACTTCGCCGGCCTTGCCGCCGTCGGCGACCGCCGGCCCGAGGTGCTGATCGACGGCTACGCCTACGGGTCGCTGTCGATGACCTGCTACACGGCCTGACGGCGGCAACTCCTCCCCGGGAGTTGTCCGACTCGAGTCCACTCGAAGCAGTCGTGTGCGCCGACGGGCCAGCCCCTGCACTGCGTCAGCGCTCCATCCCCCCGGAGCTCGGTGCTCGGTCCGAGGCCTACGGCTGCAGGACGATGCGGTCAGTACGAACGATGACGCGGATCCTGACCTCGCCCGGCCGGCGGTTCGGGTACGAGTCCACTCCCAGGTACTTGTGGGCCAGCCAGTCGATGTGGGCATCGGCGCCCTCCGTGGTGATCTCGACCACGGTGCCCCAGAACACCACGACGTTGTACTGGTCCTCCGGATCGATCACGGTGACCGCCACCCTCGGGTCCCGTTGCACGTTGCGCGCCTTCACCCGGTGCTGCGCCGTGTTGAACACGACGTTGTCGCCGTCGACGTCGATCCACAGCGGGCTGATCTGCGGCGACCCGTCGGCGTTCAGGGTCGCGAGCGAGGCCAGCACGGGTCGGGCAATGAGGTCACGGGCCTGGGAGGACAGGACATCCGCCATGTATGGGTCTCCTTCGTCTCGGGTCTGACCATGAGGGTAGGGGCGCCACCACCGCACCGGTGCACGGTGCGGACCGGGCGGCGACCGAACGACACCGGGGTTTCCCGGGGTCCGAAGCGGGGCACAGTCGAACGGTGCGCGCGACCGCGACCGACGCCGGCGCCCGCCAGCCGGCCACACGCTCCTTCGAATGGGCACTGGGCGGGCTCGGGTGTGCCGCACTGCTGGCGGGCGCGCTCGCGTCTCCCGGTGGTGCCCGCGCCGCGGCGGCACAGGACTGGCCGCCGTTCGTGCTCGTCACCGGGCTACTCCTGGTCGGCCTGGTGGCGGACGAGGACGGTCTGTTCGCCGCCGGCGGCCACGCCTTGGCCCGGCTCGGCCGCAACGGGCTGGCGCTGTACGCGGGAACGGCCGCGCTCGTGGTCGTCGTCACCACCCTGCTGAATCTCGATACCTCGGTCACCTTCCTGACCCCGGTGCTGGTCTATGCCGCCCGCAGTCGCGGGGAAGGGGAGGCCCCCCTGCTCTATGGGTGCCTCCTGCTGTCGAACGCCGGCTCCCTCATGCTGCCGGGGTCGAACCTGACGAACCTGATCGTGCTGGGACACCTCCACCTGTCGGGCGGCCAGTTCTTCTCGCACATGGCGCTGGCCGGCATCGCGGCCGCCGTGGTCACCGCCGTCGTCGTGGGGGTGGTCCACCGGGGCTCGCTGCGCGTCACGGTGGGCCCCTCGGGCGAGACGGAACGGCCGGTGCTGGGCGTCGGTCTGATCGCCGTCATTGCCGTGACGGTGCTCGTCGTGGCGCTGCGCGCCCCGGCGATCCCGGTGGCGGCGGTGGGGATCGTGGCGGTGCTCGTCCGCTCGCTGCGCCGCGGTGCCGACGACACGCCCCGGGACGCCCTGCGGCTCCTCGGCCTCCCCGTGCTCATCGGACTGTTCGGCCTTGCGGTGGCACTGGGGGCGCTCGGGCGGTCGTGGGCCGGCCCGGCGACCTTGCTGTCGCACCTCGACACCTGGGGCACCGCCGTTGTGGCCGCCCTGACCAGCGTGCTCGTGAACAACCTCCCGGCGGCATCGCTCTTGGCGGCCCGACAGCCACCGCATCCCTTCGCCCTACTGGTCGGCCTCAACGTGGGCCCCAATCTGTTCGTCACGGGTTCGCTCGCCTGGGTGCTGTGGCTGCGGTCGGCCCGGACGGCGGGCGCGCGACCCGACGTCGCCCGCGCCGGCGTGCTGGGCCTGGCGTCCGCGCCGCTGGCCATCGCCGCGGCCGTCGGGGTGCTCACGTTGACCGGCACCCACTGACGGGCGTCCGCGTCTGGTGGGCGGAAGCGCACCGCGCCGCGGCGCCGGTAGCTTCGGCCCGTGCACACGTTGGGCGCCGCACCGGTCGGGGCCCGCTGGCTCCTGGTGGCGACCGCCGTGATCTGGATCGTCGCCGAGGTGCGGCAGAGCACCAACCGCCGGCCCGAGGGGGTGACGGCCGACAAGGGCAGTGCGATGTACGTGCGGGCCTCCGGCGGGATCGGCATCGCGGCGGCGATCGTGATCTCGCGCACTGTCCCCTCGGCAGCGACCCCCGCCGGTGTCGCCTGGGTGGCGCTGGTACTCCTGTGGTGCGGCGTCGGCCTGCGGCTCTGGAGCTTCCGAACGTTGGGTCGGTACTTCACCTTCACGGTCCAGACGAGCGCCGACCAGCCGGTCATCACCGACGGGCCCTATCGGGTGGTCCGGCACCCGAGCTACGCCGGCATCCTCCTGGCGATGATGGGCCTGGGCCTGTTCATCGGGAACTGGTTGTCCTTCGTCATCCTGACGGTCGCCATCGGGTGCGGCATCGTGTTCCGCATCCGCGTGGAGGAACGCGCCCTGCTGCAGGAGCTCGGGGAGCCCTACCGCGCCTATGCGGCAACCCACAAGCGGCTGGTGCCCTTCGTCTGGTGAGCGGCCCCCGGTGACAAGGCGCCACTCGCTTCATCCTGCATCCACCCCCAGCGCTCGCCGCAGCACGAGCGCCGCCTCGCTCTGGGCCCGCTTCGAGATGGCGGCCGTCGTCACCAGCGCCGAGCCGTGGAACGTGCCCGGGAACTGGTGGAGCTCGACCGACACGCCGGCCTGCAGCAGCCGCAGCGCGTAGATGATCCCCTCGTCGCGCAGCGGGTCGTGCTCGGCCGTCGAGATATAGGCGGCGGGCAACCCCGCCAACTCGCCGGCGCGAGCCGGTGCCGCATAGGGCGGCACCTCGCCTGTCCCCGACAGCTCGCCCAGGTAGGCCTTCCAGCTTTGGACGGCGAGCGGTCGGTTCCACAGCGGCGAGCCGACGAAGGCCTGCATCGAAGGCGTCTCGAGCCGGTCGTCGAGCTCGGGGATGTGCAGCATCTGGAAGCAGACCGGTGGCCCGCCGAGGTCCCGAGCGAGCAGCGCGGTGGCCGCCGCCAGCCCACCCCCGGCACTCGCCCCGAGCAACGCGACGCGCGCCGGGTCGACGCCGAGCTCCACGGCCTCGGCGTGCAGGAACCTCAATGCGGCGTAGCAGTCGTGCAGGCCCGCGGGGTAAGGGTGCTCGGGCGCCAGTCGGTACTCGACGGACACCACCACCGCACCGGTGTCCATGGCCGTCGAGGCCGCGCCTGCGTGCTCGGCCTCGACGCTCCCGATGATGAAGCCGCCGCCGTGGATCATCACGATGCCGGGCAACTGCACCCCACGGGCCGCCCGCCGGGGCCGGTAGACCCGCACCGGCACCTCCGGGTCGCCGTCCCAGCCGGGCACCGTGCGGTCGTCGATCTCGAGTGTCTCGATCCCGGGGATGTCGAACTTGATGGCAACGAGGATCCGCTCGAAGGCCTCGCGCGCCGCCACCGGGTCCGACAGCTCGATCACCGGAAGCAGGTCGATCAACGCCGCCAGTTCCGGGTCGATCATGACAGTGCCTCCCCCGAGCCCCCGTGCACTACTTGGGCTGCATGCGGATGCCGGCGTCGATCCTGATCGACTCGGCGTTGATGTAGGAGTTGGCGAGCAGCTCGACGGCGAGGGTCGCGAACTCGTCGGGCCGACCGAGGCGGTGCGGGAACAGCACGTCCTGGGCCAGCTTGCCCTTGAAGGCCTCGGAGCCTTCGCCAGCGCCGTAGATCGGCGTGTCGATCAGCCCCGGCAGGATCGTGTTGACCCGGATGCCCACCACCGAGAGGTCGCGCGCGACCGGGAGGGTCATGCCGACGACACCCCCCTTCGACGACGAGTAGGCGGCCTGCCCGATTTGGCCATCCTCGGCCGCCACCGACGATGTGTTGACGATGGCTCCGCGGGCGCCGTCCTCGTCGGGCTCGTTGAGGCTCATCTTGGTGGCAGCGAGGCGGATGCAGTTGAAGGTGCCGATGAGGTTGATCTCTATCACCCGGCGATAGAGGTCGAGGTCGTGCGCCGAGGCGTAGTCGCCGTCCTTGCCGATGGTGCGGGTGGCCCACCCGATGCCGGCGCAGTTGACCAACGACTTCAGCGGCGCCATCTCGATGGCGGCCTCCACGGCGGCGATGACGTGCTCGGCGTTGGTCACGTCGGTCTGGACGAAGAGCCCGCCGATCTCCTTGGCCAGTGGCGCCCCTTTGTCCTCCTGGAGGTCGGCGACCACCACATGAACCCCGCGCTCGGCCAGCAGCCGCGCCGTGGCTTCGCCCAACCCCGAGGCCCCGCCTGTGACGATCGCCGACGTGCCGTTCAGATCCATCTCTCTGCGACTCCTTGTGCCGTTTTCCCGGTGATGTGCTCCGCCCGGCGAGCCCGGGCACCGGGAGTGCCCGGTAGAGGATAGGGGCCGGCCCCGCCCCGGTCACATCTGCTCGGGCGCCTCCATGCCGAGCAAGGACAGGCCCTGCTCGAGCACCCGCGCCGTCAGGTCGCACAGCCCGAGCCGCGAGGTGCGCACCTCGTCGTCGTCCACCAGGACGCGGCAGGCCTCGTAGAACGTCGTGAAGATCGTGGCCAGGTCGAAGAGGTAGGCGCACAGCTTGGAAGGGCTGCAGGTCTCCGCGGTCGCCTCCACGGCCTCGGCGAACCGCAGCAGCTGGAGTGCGAGCGCGCGCTCGGGGGGTTCGCCCAGCAGCGGGAGGGCACCCGCCGCCGGCGGCGCCATCTGCCCACGCCGGAAGATGGAACGGATGCGGGCGTGCGCGTATTGCAGGTAGGGACCCGTGTTGCCCTCCGCCGCCAGCATGCGCTCGTAATCGAAGACGTAGTCCCGCATGCGCTCGGTCGAGAGGTCGGCATACTTGATCGCGCCGATGCCGAGCGCGTGCGCGACGGCGGCCTGGCGCTCGGGCGGGAGATCGCTGTGGCGCTCCTTCAGCGCCACTGCGGCTCGCTCGACCGCCTCGGACAGCAGGTCGACCAGGCGCTCGGAGCCACCACTACGGCTCGCCAGCCTCTTGCCGTCGGCGCCGAGCACGAGGCCGAAGCCGACGTGGACGGCCGCAGACAGGTCGGGGAGGTACCCGGCCAGCACGGCAACGGCGAAGACGAGGCGAAGGTGGAGCGACTGCTCCGCGCCCACCACGTAGATCACGCGCGTCGCCCCGATCCGGCCGGTGCGGTCCCGCACGCAGGCCAGGTCCGTGGCGGGGTAGCCGTACCCGCCGTCGGACTTGCGCACGATGAGCGGCAGCGGCTCCCCGTGCCGGTTCTCGAACCCCTCGGGGAACACGCACAGGGCCCCGTCGTTCTCGACGAGCAGGCCCTTGGCGTCGAGCTCGGACACGACCACGGGCAGCAACGGGTTGTAGAAGCTCTCCCCCACCACGTCGTCGTCGGTCAGGAGCACACCGAGCATGTCGTAGATCTCACGTGCGTGGCGCATCGACTCTGCCACAAAGATGCTCCAGAGCCGCAGGGTCTCGGGATCGCCCCCTTGCAGGAGCACGACGCGCGCCCGGCTGCGTTCGGCGAAGAAGGGGTCGGCGTCGAACTGCCGGCGTGCCGCGGCATAGAACTCGTTCAGGTCGCGCACACTGAACGACTCGGCGTTCTCGGCTCCCCCCACGTCGATCAGATGCTCGATCAACATGCCGAACGGGGTGCCCCAGTCACCGATGTGGTTCTCCCGCCGCACGTCGTGCCCGAGGAACTCGAGCACCCGGCTCAACGCGTCACCGATCAGCGTGCTGCGGAGGTGGCCCACGTGCATCTCCTTGGCCACGTTCGGGGAGGAGTAGTCGATGACGATCCGCTCGGGACACGCCGCCGGCGCCACGCCCAAGCGGGGGTCGACCGAGAGGGCCGCCAGCTGGGTGGCGACGAAATCGTCGGACAACGTCAGGTTGATGAACCCCGGGCCGCTGACCTCTACCGCGGCGCAGACGTCGTCGAGGGAGGCCGCCGCCACGACCTCCTCGGCCACCTGTCGCGGCGGGCGGCCCACCTCCTTGGCCAGCGGCAGGGCACCGTTGGCCTGGAAGTCGGCGCGGTCGGACGCCCGCAGCACGGGATCGGCGCCGGGCTTCACCGTGTCGAAGGCGGCCTGCAGGCGTTGGTGGAGGACGCTGGAGGCGTCGGGCATCCTTCATTGTCGCATGCCGGGCACGATCGGGGCCCGGCCACGGGTCAGTCCGCCGGTGCTCCCATGGCCCCGTCCATCAGGCCGTAGCGTCGGTACGGGCCGAAGAAGCCGTGCTCGAGCAGGCCGTAGCCCCTCTGCCCTGCGTAGGAGAACTCGGCGACGTGGTCGACGATGCCGTACTGGGCGAGACCCCTCACCTCGTCGACCGGGAGCACGAGGCCCTGGGTCACGGGCTCGGGCCCGTGATACATCCCGTGGCGCCAGTCGGCGTCGATGCCGTATCCGGTGCCGATGGAGACGAAGTTGGCCAGCAGAGGGGTGCAGGTGATGTCGATCCCAGCCTCGGGGAACCGCAGCACGGAGCGGTCGATGACGCGGGTGCCGGGAACCAGATGGTGCTCGTGCTCGGATCGGCCGAGCTCTTCGATACCGCGGGCCGGGTCCGCCCAGACCCGTTCCGCCTGCACCAGCGGCCTCTCGCCGCCGTCGCGCTCGTGGCAGATGTACATGATGGCGTGGTCCTCGAACTGCATCGGGAAGTAGTTCCACATGCCGGCCATCACGTTCTCGCCCTGGCGGATGCCGTCGGGCTCGGGCTCGCCCACCGGCCGCACGCCCCAGGAGCGGTCGCGCGTTCCCCAACAGCGCTCGGGCGCCACCGTCACGTCCGTTCCCCCCACCGAGAGCGTGCCCGACCAGCGGCCGGTCTGGGCCAGCCGCTGGGTGTCGAAGACCACGCGGCCCTTGCTGCGCAGGTACTGGCGCGGCTCCTCCACGGCGGGGATCTGACCCTCCCACGTGACGTCCATGGCCACGGAGTACTCCGTCGGCTCGACGATCACCCGCAGGCGACGTAGGGGCTCGAGAACCTCTATCCGGAAGGGCCCGACGGAGAGGTCGGCCCGGTCGACCAGGGGCGCGGAGGTGCGCACCACGTGCTGGGACCCGCCGTGGCGTACGTCCACGAAGGCGTCGACGACCCCCAGGTTCGGGTACTGCCCGTAGCCGAAGATGGCGAACCAGTCACCCGAGCACGGGTGCATGTTGAAGTAGTACCGGTCGTAGAAGTTGCGGTCGCTCGTCGCCGGATGCGCGATGAACTCCGGGGCTTGGTGGACGGGATAGTCGTCCCAGGAGGAGACGGTCATCGCGACGCGCTCAGCAGCACGCGCAACCGCTGCCGCAGCCCCCGGCCATTGGCGCCCCGCACGCGCCGCCCGCCGGCTCGGCCGCCAACCCCGTGGTGGCGAAGACCGGGAGCAGCCGCCTCGCCCCCACGTGCCCGTCGGGGCAGGTGGCTGGCGCATCAGCGTCGGCCATGGGCCGGCGCTCGTCGAAGACGGCGTGACAGGTCGAACAGCGGAATTCGTAGACGGGCACGGTGGCTGACCTCCGGCCGCAGCCTAGGCCACGCCTCCGGGTGCCAGCCTGCTACCCCCCCACGGGCCGGACGCGTCAGCCCCCAGGAACGCTCAGGGCTGCGCGTAGCCGTAGATGGGTACGCCGTTGTACGAGATCGAGTCTGCCGGCAGGAAGGGCCCGTCGATTGCCACGGACAGGTAGCCGTCGCGACCGGGCCCCGAGTCGCCCCCCACCGTCATGATGGAGCCGTCGGGCCAGACCTGGGTCACGATGCCGACGTGCACGGACGTGTCGACGTTCTGCGGCCCGGTGCCGTAGAGCACGGCGTCGCCCACGGCAGGCGTGGCCGTCGGCGGCAGGTCGCCGCCGTAGCCGGCCGCCCAGTCCCAGATGTCGCCCGTGAAGGCGTAGCGGGGAATGGGGATGCCTGCCTGTTCCCACGCCCAGGTGGCAAACAGTGCGCACCACTCCTCACAGGGCCCGTAGGGGTTGCACCAAGCCCCTTGCGTGTCGGGATCGGGCTCGATCTGGGACGCGACCGCGCCTGCGATGGCGCCCGATGCCGGGAACTCCGGCTGGGGCGTCGCGGTCGAGAAGCTGTACTGCCAGGCCTGGGGGTCGAGCAGCCAGTACCCCGTTCCCCGGTTGTTCCCGATGATGGCCGAGATCTGGGTGGCCGTCGGGTCGAGCGAGAGCCCGCCGAAGGCATCGGCGTCGCCGAAGGGCAGGACGACGCCGTTCGACGTGGCCATCAGGTAGCCCCCGCCGTCGGGCGAGGCGACCATGCCGACCACCGGATCTGGCAAGTTGGCGCTGCCGGCGGAGCCGTAGAAGCCCGCATCGCCGTACGAGAAGATGCCGCCGTCCGCGGCCACGATCCAGTAGCCCCTGCCGTCGTGCGTGGAGGCCATGCCGACGATCGGCGCATTGAGCACGAGGCTGCCCGTGCTCCCGTAGAAGCCGGCGTCGCCGTACGCGAAGATCCCGCCGTCCGCCGCCACGAGCCAGTAGCCCTTGCCGTCGGGCGTCGAGGCCATCCCGACGATGGGCTGGTTCAGATGGCTCGATCCCATGGACCCGTAGAACGGGGCGTCGCCGTACGCGAAGACGCCGCCGTCGAGCGCCCCGAGCCAATAACCCTTGCCGTCCGGCGTCGTGGCCATCGCCACGATGGGGCCCTGGAGCGGCAAGGCTCCGGCCGACCCCTCGAAGGTCGCGTCACCGAACGCGAAGACGCCGCCGTCTGCGCTGGCCAGCAAGTACCCGCCACCGTCGGGCGTGGCGACGCCGGAGAAGACCGGCGAGTTGAGCGGCTGCGGCATCTGGGGGTCGGTGAGGCTCACGCCGCCGAAGCCGATCATCCCGGCGTCCTCGTAGACGTGCGCCTGCTGCGTGGCACCTGCCGGCGCGCCCAACGGCGCGGCGAGCCCGGAGGCCAGGATCCCCGCCACGAGCAGCGCCGCCACTGCCAGCGTCCGGATCGACGAGACGGCGGGCCGGCGGGGCCAGGCGCCGCGCCCCGTGACACCCCTCGCGCTGCCGCGTCCGCGCACGACGTCGATTGTGCCCGCTCCGGATCGCCCACGGGGCAGCGGAGCGGTTACGAACTCGTTACGAATCAGCACCTGAACACGTGTGTCAGGCGCCAACCGCCGGCCGATCACCCCGCCGCGTCACCGACTGCGCACGCGGCGAACCCGTGCGGGCGCCGTTCACAGGCCCACGGCAGAATGGGTGCATGAGCCCCGACCCCCAGACCGCAGCGCATCCCAACACCTTCGGCGCCAGGACGAACCTCGTCGTCGGTGGCCGCACCTACGAGATCTTCAACATCAAGGCTCCGGCTCTGGCGGATCGCCACGACATCGAGCGTCTCCCGTACTCCATAAAGGTGATCCTCGAGAACCTGCTCCGTCACGAGGACAGCCCCCATGTCTCGGCGGACGACGTCGTGGCCGTGGCGGCGTGGGGGGTCAATCCCGAGGGCCACGGGCAGGGTGCGGGCGACGCGGCGCACGAGATCGCCCTGACCCCCGAACGCGTGCTCATGCAGGACTTCACCGGGGTCCCGGGCGTCGTCGACCTCGCCGCCATGCGCGACGCACTTGCCCGCCTGGGCGGCAACGCCGGGCAGGTCAATCCACTCGTTCCCGTCGAGCTGGTCATCGACCACTCGGTCATCGTCGAGCGCTCGGGCGATCCCTCCGCGTACGACCAGAACGTCTCCATCGAGTACTCGCGCAACATGGAACGCTACAAACTGTTGCGCTGGGCCCAGGGTGCCTTCCGCGGCTTCCGCGCCGTCCCGCCGGGCATGGGCATCTGCCACCAGGTGAACCTGGAGTACCTGTCGCGCCTGGTATTCGCCACCGAGGACGGGCGCGCCTTCTGCGACACCCTCGTCGGCACCGACTCGCACACCACCATGGTCAACGGGCTCGGCGTCCTGGGTTGGGGCGTGGGGGGAATAGAGGCCGAGGCCGCCATGCTGGGACAGCCCCTCTCCATGCTCCTGCCCCCCGTGGTCGGGCTCCGCATCTCTGGCGAGACAAAACCGGGCATCACCGCGACCGATGTCGTGCTCACCGTCACCGAATTGCTGCGCCACCACGGCGTCGTGGGCGCGTTCGTGGAGTGCTATGGCCCGGGCGTGGCCGCCCTGCCGCTCGAAACCCGGGCCACCATCGGCAACATGAGCCCCGAGTACGGCGCGACCTGCACCATGTTCCCGATCGACCAGGTCACCTTGGACTACATGCGCTTCACAGGACGCGACGAGGCACACCTCGCGCTCGTGGAGGCCTACGCCAAGGCGCAGGGTCTCTGGCACGACCCGAGTGCTCCCGAGCCGGTGTACTCCGAGTTCGTCGCCCTCGACCTGGGCGACGTCGAGCCTTCGCTCGCCGGGCCGTCCCGGCCCCAGGACCGGGTCGCGCTGGCGGCGGCCGCTGACGCCTTCCGCGTCGCGCTCGACCGCACGCCGCGCACCGCTCCCACCCAGCCGGCTGCGGCACCCCATCACGAGATGACGGACGGCGACGTGGTGATTGCCGCCATCACGAGCTGTACCAACACCTCGAACCCCCAGGTGCTCGTCGGCGCCGGGCTGCTGGCCAAGCACGCAGTGGATCGGGGGCTCCGATCCAAGCCCTGGGTCAAGACCTCGCTCGCTCCGGGCTCGCGCGTGGTCGTCGACTACCTGGAGCGGGCGGGCCTGATGGAGCCCCTGCAGCAGCTCGGTTTCTATCTCGTCGGCTACGGCTGCACCACCTGTATCGGCAACTCGGGCCCTCTGCTCGAGGGCGTCAGCGACGCCGTCTGGGATGGTGATCTCTCGGTGGTCGCCGTGCTCTCGGGCAACCGGAATTTCGAGGGGCGCATCCATCCGGATGTGCGGATGAACTACCTCGCGTCGCCGCCGCTCGTGGTCGCCTACGCGCTCGCGGGCACGATGGACATCGACATGGAGAACGATCCCATCGGCCACGACGCCGCTGGGAACCCCGTGACGCTCTCCGAGTTGTGGCCCTCCCTGGAGGAGGTGAGCAGCACGATCCGAGCGTCACTGACCTCCGACATGTTCCGCACCCGCTACAGCGCTGTGTTCGACGGCGACGAGTACTGGCGGCAAGTCCCCGCCGAGGGGGGCGAGACGTACGCGTGGCAGGAGGAGTCCACCTACGTCAAGAACCCCCCGTTCTTCGAGACCATGACGATGACGCCCGCCCCGGTGACCGACATTGCCGACGCGCGGGTGCTGGCCGTGGTCGGCGACAGCGTCACCACGGACCACATCTCGCCGGCCGGCTCCATCGGGCCCGCGACGCCGGCCGGCCGCTACCTGACCGAGCACGGGGTCGCCCGCGAGGACTTCAACTCCTACGGTGCCCGGCGCGGCAACCACGAGGTCATGATGCGGGGCACCTTCGCCAACGTCCGGCTCCGCAACCGGCTGGCGCCGGGCACCGAGGGAGGCGTCACCCTGCACCTCCCCGAGGGCACCGAGACGTCCATCTACGAGGCGGCCATGCGCTACGCCGAGGAGGGCGTGCCCCTGATCGTCCTGGCTGGGCGCGAGTACGGGACGGGCAGCAGCCGCGACTGGGCGGCCAAGGGCACGGCGCTACTGGGCGTGCGGGCCGTCATTGCGCAGAGCCTCGAACGCATCCACCGCTCCAACCTCATCGGCATGGGTGTCGTGCCGCTGCAGTTCTACAAGGGTGACTCCGTCGAGAGCCTGGGCCTGACCGGCCACGAGCGCTTCTCCGTCACGGGCCTCGAGGTGCTGAACAAGGGTGAGCTACCCAAGGAGTTGTCCGTGACCGCCACGGCGGACGACGACTCGGTCACCGAGTTCCGGGTGATCGTGCGCATCGACACCCCCATGGAGGCGGAGTACTACCGCCACGGCGGGATCCTCCGGTACGTCCTGCGCCAGATGGCGGGCTGAGGGCGTCGCTCAGCCGTCGAACTCCACCAGCACCCGCTTCGGCGCCCGGCGCCGCCATGACTCGGTGAGCAGCTCGCGCACGACCGCCGTGCTCGCCGCGCCCAGCAACACCCTGCAGCCGCGGCGGCGGCTACCCCACCACAGCTCCTCGACCGCACGGGGGAACTCGGCGCAGTAGGCGGCGACCTCATCGTCCTCGAGGAAGACGTGGACCCGGTCGCCCTCCGGCGGCATGGTGGCAAAGATCTTCCCGGCCACCCGGAACGATGTCATGTCGTGGTGCGGCGCCTCGGTGGTCTCGGGGAGCGACAGCGCGAGGCGCCGGACGCCCGCGGCGCGCACACCCATCAGCTCGCCGTTCCCGCACCCGCTCTCGCTCCGGCTCCGGCCAGCGCCACGAAACGCCGCACGATTCCCTCGCCGGCCCTGCTGACGTGGGCGACGTCGGACGCCCGCACGAACACCCCGGCCGGCAGATGGGGGCCCCAGTGCGCCACGAGGCTGCCCGTGACCTCGACGTGGAACTGCAGGCCGTAGGCGCGCTCGCCCACCCGGAACGCCTGGTTCTCGTAGGCGTCGTTGCCGGCGAGCCGCACCGCACCATCGGGCAGGCTGAAGGTGTCGCCGTGCCAGTGCACGCAGGGGAGGGGCGTCGGTGCGGGCCCGAACACCGGGTCGCTGAGGGCATCGGTGGTCAGGTGCACCTCCCCGACCCCGCACTCGGGCGCCGGCCCCGGTGTCACCTCGGCCCCCAGCGCGGCCGCCAATTGCTGCGCGCCGAGGCACACCCCGAGCACCGGGAGACCGGCGGAGACGGCCGCGCGCAGCAGCACGCGCTCGTCGTGCAGCCACGGGAGATCGTCATGCACGCCCATCGGGCCACCCATGACGACGAGTCCCGCCATGTCCGTGATGGACGCCGGTTCGGGGATCGACTCCCCTTGGTCGACGCGCACCACAGTGAGGCCGGCCCCGGAGCCTGTCGCTGCGAGTGCCACCGAGCCGGGGCCCTCGAACGCGACATGCTGAATCACCACCCAGGGGGCGCCTGCGTCCATATCAGGCCTCAGGGGATGCGCGTGACCCGGAAGAGCTCGGCCGAGGACCCCTGGGACAACCCGGCCCGTTCCGCCTGCGCACGGGCGCCGGCGAGTACGCGCTCCGCGACAGCTTCGGGGTCGCTGATCTGGCTCTTGTGGCACATGAGGGCGGCCACCTTGCGCGCCACGGTGGCGGTCGTGTCCACCGCGAGACCGGCTGCCTCGCCGGGCCCCGCGATCCACAGTTCCCCCACGCTCCAGGGCTCGAGCCCCTCGTCGTCGAGCAGCTCCGGATGGGCGAACGGATTGCGCGCATCGGGATAGACCGCGCACACCGCGGCCTCGCCCGCAGCCAGGTGGTCGGGGTGGCTGGCATAGATGAAGTCCCAGTTGCGCTCGGGCGACGGGGCGAGGACGCGCTCGGGTTGGACCTGGCGGATGACCCGGCTGATGTCGCGGCGCAGCTCTCGGGAGGCCTGCACCATGCCGTCGGGATGCCCGAGGAAGCGCACGTCGCTCACGCCGACCACCGCGGCGGCGGCCCGCTGCTCGTCCTGGCGCAGTGCCGCCATTTCGCTCCGCGACAGTGTGCGATCGGATCCCCCGGCATCGCCGTTGGTCACGATGCAATAGGTGACGTCCAGGCCGGCCGACGTGAAGGCGGCGACCGTGCCCGCCGACCCGAAGTCGACGTCGTCCGGGTGAGCCGCCACGACGAGGACCCGCCGGACTCCGTCCCCGGGGGACCACGCGGGGATGGGCACCGCCTCGCTCAGAGGACGCTCTCCTCGGCTCGAGGGGTCCACGCGGCGAGGTCGGCGAGCCGCGGGTCGTTGGAGAACATCTCGACGATGGGGATGCGCAGGCCCAGGCGGCGCTGGATCACCTCCATCTCGACCAGCTGGTTCCACAGCGCCAGGCTCACGACGACACCCGCTCTCCCAGCGCGTGCCGTCCGCCCGGATCGATGCAGGTAGGCCTTGTGGTCCTCCGGTGGGTCGTAGTGGAGCACACCGTCGACCCCCTCGATGTGGAGGCCGCGGGCCGCCACGTCCGTCGCGACCAGCACCGAGAGCCGGCCCTCGGAGAAGTCGGCCAGCGCCCGCTCCCGGTTGACCTGCCGCAGGTCGCCGTGGATCGCCGCCGCCCGCACACCCTCCTTCGCCAGGTTCTCCACCAGCCGGTCGGCGCCGCGCTTGGTGCGCACGAAGAGGAGCGACTTCTCCTGGCTGCGGCAGATGGCGGCGGCCACCTTGACCTTGTCCATCTGGTGCACCTGGAGAAACCGGTGCTCCATGAGCGTCACGGTCTGCGTGGAGGAGGCCACCTCGTGGAAGACAGGGTCGGTCAGGTACCGCTTGACGAGCCGGTCGACGGCCCCGTCGAGAGTAGCGGAGAACAGCAGCGTCTGGTGGGGCTGTTCCAGGCGCCGCAGCACCCACTCGACCTGGGGCATGAAGCCCATGTCGGCCATGCGGTCCGCCTCGTCGAGCACCAGGGTCTCGAGCCCGTCCACCGCCACCTCGCCACGGTCGCCGAGGTCGATGAGCCGCCCCGGAGTGGCGATCACGACGTCGACCCCCTTCCGCAGCTTGGCGACCTGCCGGTCGATGTCGGCTCCTCCGTAAACGGCCACGGCGTGCAGCCCGAGCTTCTTTGCCAGCGGAGCAAGGACGTCGTGCACCTGGACCGCAAGCTCGCGGGTCGGGAGCAGCACGAGGGCCAGCGGCCGCGCCGGGCGGGAGGCCTGCGCCGGACCTCGCGCCGCGCGCGTCGCCTTCGCCCGCTGCAAGAGCGGCACGCCGAAGGCGAGGGTCTTGCCCGAGCCCGTCTTCGCCTTGCCGCACACGTCCCGACCCTCGAGGGCGTCGGCGACGGTGAGGGCCTGAATTGGAAAAGCGCTGACGATGCCTTCATCGGCCAGCGCTTGGGTCAATTCGGCTGAGACGCCCAGCGACTCGAACGTTCGTGCGGTTTCGTAGGTATCGTCGCCGGGGACGGCGGCGTCCCCGTTCGTGGAGGAACCGGCAGGCGCGCCGGTCAGGGCATCAACGGTCATTGTCCGCTCTCTCTGTTGTTCGGCGGGGCCGTGCGCCATCCAGAGGAGTGAGAATCGACCCCGACTCACCGGCCCCCGCCGGTGGTCGCGTGCCTATTGTACCAGCCCAGGACGGTCCCGACGCGGAGGCCTGTGCCAAAGTGAGCCATCCCCGCCACCACCAGTGAAGGAGAGCCGACGATGGCCAAACTCGAGGCCGGTGCCACCGCCCCTGCGTTCACCCTGCCTGACCAGGACGGCAAGCCCGTCAAGCTGTCGGACTACAAGGGTCAGCGGGTGATCGTCTACTTCTATCCCGCCGACGACACGCCCGGCTGCACCAAGGAAGCGTGCCAGTTCAACGACAACCTTCGCACCTTCGAGAAGGCGGGGGTGGCCGTGCTGGGGATCTCACCCGACAAGGCCGAAAAGCACGTCAAGTTCCGCACCAAGTACAAGCTGAAGTTCCCCCTCCTCACCGACGCCGACAAGAAGGTGATGAAGAAGTACGGGGCCTGGGGAGAGAAGACCATGTACGGCAAGAAGACGGTCGGCACCATCCGTTCGACCTTCCTCGTCGGCCCGAACGGCAAGGTGCAGCGATCCTGGTACCACGTCAGGGCAGACGGCCACGCGGCCAAGGTCCTCGAGGCGATCGCCGAGGGCTGAGGCGGAGCGTGAAGACGTGGGGCGAGTTCGCAGCGCTCCGACCCGACCTGGCTCAGCCCGGACACGACCTGCTCTACCAGGTCGGCGTCGGCCTCGGCTATCTGGCCACGACCCGGCCCGACGGGGCGCCCAGGGTCCACCCCATGTGTCCGGTGAAGCACGAGGCGGGGCTCTTCGCCTTCATCGTCCCCTCGCCCAAGCAACGCGACCTGCTGCGTGACGGCCGCTACGCACTCCACTCGTTCCCGTGCCAGCACAACGAGGACGCCTTCTATTGCTCGGGCAGGGTGCGTCCGGTCGACGACGCGGGGTTGCGCGCCGCGGTGGGCGCCCTCTTCGTTGCCGAGCGGGCGCCGCTCGGCGTGCCCCTTCCGCTCGACGAGGACCGATTGTTCGAGTTCCTCCTAGAGTCCTGCCTCATCACCCGGACGACCGGTCACGGTGACCCGAACCCCGCGCACGAGGTCTGGCGTGACGCGTGAGTTCACGTCTGACGTGAGGGCTGGCGTAGGGGCATAGGAGGAGTCGTCGTGGGAGATGGAATCAGCGAAATTCTGACGTTCGCCATCGGGGTGGCCATCAGCCCGGTGCCGATCATCGCGGTGATCCTGATGCTCTTCTCACGGCGGGCGAAGTCGAACGGGCCGGCGTTCCTGGTCGGATGGGTCCTGGCCCTCGCTGCGGTGAGCACCGTGGTCTACGTGCTCGCGCACGATGGCAACGTCAGCTCGAGCACCACCGCGGCCGACTCGGTGTCGTGGGGCAAGATCGTCCTCGGCGTCGGGCTGCTGGCGCTGGCGCGCCGCGAATGGCGCAAGCGGCCCGCCCCCGGTGAGGAGCCGACGATGCCGAAGTGGATGGCGACGGTGGACGCGCTCGCGCCGGCCAAGGCCTTCGGGCTCGGGGTGGTACTGGCCGCGGTGAACCCGAAGAACCTGATCCTCACCGCGGGGGCGGCCGCCGGCCTGGCCCAACTCGGGCTGACGACGTCGGACGTCGTCGTCGCGACCGCGGTGTTCGTCGTCATCGCCAGCCTCACCATTGCCGGGCCGGTCGTGTACTCGGCCGTGGGCGGCGCGCGCGCGAAGGCCACGCTCGACGCGAGCAAGTCCTGGCTGACGTCGCACAGCGCCGCGGTAATGGCGGTGCTGTTCGTGGTCTTCGGCGTCGACCTGATCGCCAAGGGACTCCCGCCCCTACCAGCTGAGCCGACGAACCCTCACCAGCTGAGCCGACGAACCCTCACCAGCTGAGCCGACGAACCCTCACCAGCTGAGCCGACGAACTCAGTGCTGGTGCGCCGGACACCAGTAGGTCGTCCGCCCGCCCACCACCTCCCGGCGCAGCTCGATCCCGTCGAGCGGGCAATGACCCCCGGCCTTGCGCTCCTCCATGAGGTCACCGGTGTGGGAGCCGCCTCGTCGCGTGAGCCGGCGCAGTGTCGATCGCGTCGCCTTGTGCAGCTCGCGCAGTTCGTCCTCCGAGAGCGGGGTGCGGCGTCCGGGTGCGAGGCCGGCCCGCCACAGGATCTCGTCGGCCAGCAGGTTGCCCACGCCGGCGAGCCGCTCCTGATCCATGAGGCGCGCCTTCAGTGGTGCCGGTCTGATTTCCCGTCCGGGGGCGATGGTGAGGGCACGTCGCAGGTCGCGCAGCGACGCGGTCAGCGCGTCCGGGCCCAGCCGCTCCTCGTCGGGGGCGAGCTCGAGCGACCCGAACCGCCGCGGGTCGTGCAGCAACAGCTCGCCCCCCTCGTCGAAGGTGACTCGGGCCCGCACCCACTTGGGGTCGAAGACCCCGGGGCCGTAGCGCAGGCGGTCGAGCGCCTCGCGGCCGTCGACCACCAGGCCCCCCGTCATGCCGAAGCGCAGCCCCAGAGTCGGGCCCTCGCTCGTGTCGAGCAGCATGAGCTTCCCGCGCCGCCGCGCGGCAGTGAAGGAACGGCCGACCAGCGCCGCCCGCAGCCGTTGCGGCGTGGTGCCCCCACGGCCGTAGCGGGAGTCCACCATCCACACCTGGGCGATCGACCGCCCGAGCGCCTGCTCGGCCAGGACTCGGTAGAGCTCGACTTCGAGGATCTCGGGCACGGCCGCAAGGTATCCGACCGCCATGGCCAGGCCGAATATGGTGGGCCCAATGCCACCCGAGAAGCCGCAATGGGCCGAGTTGTTCACCGAGGTCGTGACCTCCGGGCTCTGCACGGGCTGTTCCGCCTGTGTGATCGCCTGCCCCTACGACGTGCTCGGCTACGACGACACCGAGGGCGCCTACAAGCCCTTCCACGTGGACGCCGACGGTGGCCCCGACAACTGCACCCACGGGCAGAAGGGCTGCACCCTGTGCACCCGGGCCTGCCCGCGCTTTCGCACCTGGGAGCCCGACATCGAGAACCACCTCTTCGGCCGGCCCCGCAGCGACGACGAGGTCTCGGGCATCGCCCGCCGCACCGTGCTCGCCCGGGCCACCGACGCCGACGTGCAGGGCGTCGGGCAGGATGGCGGGTTCGTCTCGGCGCTGCTCATCTGGGCCTTCGAGCACGACATGATCGACGCCGCGCTGGTGTCGGGTCTCGAGGGCGATGGCTCGACATGGAAGGCGGTGCCCCGGGTCGCCCGCTCCAAGGAGGACGTGCTGGCCACCGCCGGGTCGCGCTATACCTATTCGGCCAATCCGCTGGCCTACCCCGAAGCCATCGCGGCCGGGGCGGAGCGCATCGCTCTCGTCGGCATGGGCTGCCAGGCGTCTGCGCCCCCCGTCATGGCGGCCCGCAAGGCGGGCAAGATCGCCCGCCGCTTCACGCTCTCGATCGGCCTGCTGTGCTCCAAGACGTTCGACGACGCGATCTTCCCGGAGCTCTTCGAGGACAAATACGGGCTGGCTCGCGCCGACATCGTCAAGATGAACATCAAGGGCGTCTTCCAGGTGTGGATGAAGGACGGCAGCTACCACGAAGTGCCGCTCAAAGAGGCGCACGCGTGGACCCGGGAGGGCTGCACGAGCTGCCCCGACTTCGCGGCCGAGCACGCCGACATCTCGACGGGCGGCATCGGTGCGTTCGGCGACTGGACCCTCACCCTGCTGCGCACCGAGAAGGGCGAGGCGTTGTTCGACGACATGGAGGCAGCCGGCGTGATCGAGTCGCGGCCCATTGACGACGACCCGGGGGCGGTCACCCTCCTCAACAAGCTCAGCCGGATCAGCCGCAAGCGTTGGCCGGCCACGGCGGTACCGATGCCGGGACGCCTGCCGGCGTCGGCCCCGGCCCCCTGACGACACCTTGAGCGGTCCCGGCAACGACGAGTTCGCCGCCCATCTCGGTATCGAGGTCCAGCGGCGTGCGCCGGGGCACACGGTGGCCATCCTCACCACGGCGCAGCGGCACGCCAACCCGCACGGAACGGTCCACGGAGCCGTCTTCTACGCTGTCGCCGGGGCGGCGGTTGCGGCGGCCGCCAACGACGACGCGAACTCCGGGGTCATCTCCTCGGTCGTGGTCGAGTACCTGCAGCCAGCTGCCATCGGCGACGAGCTCTACGCCGAGGTGCAGCGCGCGGTCTCCACCGACCGGGAGGACATCTTCACGGGCACCGTCCGGCGCGGCGCCGCCGGCGACCTGCTGGCCTGGGTGCGCGCCCGCGGAACGCGCCGGGCACGCCCCGGCTGACGCCGATCACCCACATCGGGCTGACCCCAATCACCCATCAGCAGGCCGGCGGAACCCCGGCCGGTGATGTCCCGCAAAACTATAAACAGACATGTTGATGGCTTTGAGACCGCCAGGCATCCCCCGTCGGTCGTGGACCTTGCCCGCCGGCAGCCGGTTCCCGGTCCCCGACCCCAGGCCTCCGGCTGGGCCCCTTCATGGCCGAATCTGTGGGAATCGTGTCATTGACGCCACGACGCCCGCCCCGCAAAGTGGGGCCATGAGGGATCGCCACACCGTGATCGTGGCCTTCGAGGGACTCCAACCGCTCGATGTGGTGGGCCCGCACGAGGTCTTCGCCGGCGCCACCCGGGCCGCCGCCGCGCTGGGCCGGGCGGGGGGTTACCGGGTCACCGTCGCCTCCGCGCAGGGCGGCCCCGTGCGGGCCGACAGCGGCCTGCAGCTGGGCACCGCCGCCCTCCCCGACC
Organism: uncultured Acidimicrobiaceae bacterium; assembly: GCA_963736525.1. Classification (GTDB taxonomy): domain Bacteria; phylum Actinomycetota; class Acidimicrobiia; order Acidimicrobiales; family RAAP-2; genus Bog-473. The sequence goes on along the minus strand of CAVTPF010000012.1, from coordinate 447,289 downwards.
CGTCGGAGGCGATCGACACGCTGGTGCTGGCCGGAGGGACTGGCGTGGAGGCCGCCGCCCGGGACGAACAGTTGATGGGCTTCATCCGCCGGGCCGCCCCGCGCTGCCGTCGCGTGGCAACGGTGTGCTCGGGCACCTTTCTCGGCGCGGCGGCAGGGATCCTCGACGGTCGGCGCGTGACGACACACTGGGCCCGCGCCGAGGCGTTGCGTGCGGCACATCCCGGCCTCATCGTCGACGCCGATCCGATCTACGTCCGTGACGGGAAGTTCTGGTCGAGCGCGGGGGTCACGGCCGGCATCGACCTGTCGCTGGCGCTCGTCCAGGAGGACCTCGGCGTCGATGTGGCCCAGACGGTGGCCCGCTGGCTGGTGATGTTCCTCCACCGGCCCGGAGGGCAGACCCAGTTCGCGTCGCCGGTGTGGGTCCCCCGCGCCGAGCGGTCGACCGTGCGAGCCGTGCAGTCGCTCGTCGAGGCGGCGCCCGGTGGCGACCACCGGATTCCGGCTCTGGCCGCAGCCGCCGCCATGAGCATCCGCCACTTCACCCGCGTCTTCAGAGCCGAGGTCGGCGAGAAGCCGAGTCGCTTCGTCGAGCGGACGCGCGTGGAGGCAGCTCGCCGGGAGCTCGAGACGACGGGCGACACGCTGGACGTCGTAGCGGCCCGCTGCGGCCTCGGCAGCGCCGAGACGTTGCGCCGGGTCTTCCAGCGCCACCTGGGGGTGCCCCCCGACGCCTACCGCCGCCGCTTCCGCACCGTCCCGATAGTCCCGACGGACCCGACGGACCCGACGGACCCGACGGACCCGACGGATCTGGAGGACCGAATGGAGAGGACGCCTGCATGACCCAGCGCCTGCAGATCGCAATCCCGCTCTTCGACCAGTGCACCGCGCTCGACGCGGTGGGGCCCTACGAGGTCCTCCAGCGCATCCCGACCTTCGACATCACCTTCGTCGGTCATGCCCGCGGCGAGGTCCGGAGCGAGAACCGCATGCTCGGCCTGATGGCCGACGCCACGTTCGAAGAGGTGCCGGCGCCCGACGTGATCGTGTTCCCCGGCGGCGTGGGGACGCGCGCCCTCGAACACGACGAGCGGGTGCTCGCATGGCTCCGCGCCGCCCATGCCGGCGCCCGCTACACCACATCGGTGTGCACGGGCTCGCTGGTGCTCGGTGCGGCCGGACTCCTGCAAGGCCTGACCGCTGCGACGCACTGGGCGTGCTACCGGGAGCTCGCGGCGCACGGGGCCCGACCCTCGTCCGAGCGGGTCGTCGAGCACGGGGACCGGCGCATCATCACCGCCGCCGGCATCTCGAGCGGCATCGACATGGCGCTCCGGCTGACCGAGCTGCTCGTGGACCGTACGGCGGCCGAGGCCGCGCAGCTCATGATCGAGTACGACCCGCAGCCGCCGTTCGACTGCGGCGCCGTGGCCAAGTCCAACGACGCCGTCATGACCCGGGTCGTCGAGTACGCGGCGCGGCGCGACTGAGTCGTCGCCGCGGGGCGGCCCTGCCTCCTCAGGCCGGGGCCGCCGTGGCGGCGCTGGCACCGGCGAAGCGGCCGAACATGGTGCTGTCGCCGATGGAGAGCCCGCTGGCGTAGCCGAAAGAGCACACCCCGGCGGTGGTGCGCCCGGCGGCGAACAGACCAGGGATCGCATCACCGTCGAGGTCGAGCACAGCACCCTCGACGGTCGACTCGAGGCCACCCAGTGTGAACGGCGCGTAGGGCGCCGGCCCGATCCGCAGGTCGACCGCGCCGATCGGCGGCACCAGTGGGCGCACCCACGACGGTCCCTTGTGAAAGAGCGGGTCCTCCCCCGCCGCCGCATGGCGGTTGTAGAGGTCGAGCGTCGCCTGGAGCGACCCAGCCGGCAGACCGATCTCCGACTCCAGTTGGGCGGCCGTCTCGCACACCCACGAGGCGGCCAGGCCCATCCAGTTGACCTCGTAGGCCGCCTCGTCGACGATGAGGAAGACCTCGCCGTCCTGCTCGTAGAGCGCGGACTGACCGACCCGGCCCATGTAGGTGTCCTCGTTGATGAAGCGCTGCCCCTTGCCGTTGACGAGGATGCCATGGATCAACGTGCGGGGCGGCGTGATGGGCAGCGAGACCTCGCCGGCGTACATGTTGCGCACCGCGGCCCCGACGGCCTGTGCCATGCGGATGCCACGCCCGTCGTCGCCCTGGGTGCCGACCTTGAAGGTGCCTCGCACGAGCGGCGGGCAATGTCGGCGCAGCATGTCGTCGTTGAAGATGAACCCCCCGGCGGTCAGCACGACGCCGCGGCGGGCCCGCAACGAGACGGTCTCGCCGAAGCGCTGCGCCTGCACCCCGACGACCGCGCCGTCATGGAGCACGAGGCGATCCACGCGCGTGTCCGGTGAGACGGCCGCACCGGCGCCGACGGCGGCAGCCGCCAGGTGCTGCATCAGGAGCCATCCCGTCGAGCGTTCCGTCTGGGCCAGGTGGCCGCGCGGCGCCGGCCGGGCGATTTCGTTGAACGGGTAGGCGTCCTCCCCGCCCGAGTAGACGAGGCCCTCGGTGCCTTTGGGCGCCATGGAGGTCTCGGCACAGAAGGTGGGGTCGAACGGCACGCCACGCGCGACGAGCCAGTCGAAGTGGCCCAGGCTCTCGGCGCAGTAGCGGGCGATCTTCGCCTCGTCGGGATCCGGGCCGCAGGCCGCCATCATGTAGCGGTACATGTCGTCGACGCTGTCCTCGAATCCACAGGCAGTTTGGATCGGCGTGCCCCCGCCGAGGTAGACGATCCCCTCGGCCAGGGCGGCGGCCCCACCGGGGCCACCGGTCCGCTCCGTCACGAGCACCTTTGCCCCAGCCTCGGCCGCGCTGAAGGCCGCGGCGGATCCCGCCGCGCCGAAGCCGACCACGATCACGTCGGCCGTGTCGTCCCAACGCGTGACGGCTGACGCCTCGCACGGCATCACGTCGTGGCCCTCGTGCACCGCAGTCCTCCCAGAGTTGACCGCCGAGACGGTAGCCGTTGGCACCGGCGCGACCTACCCTGCACCCGTGCCGACGGCGCTCGATCCGCCCGAGCCACCGCCCCAACTGGCCCGGCTGGCGCCCGGTTGGGCACCCTCCCTGGCCTACCGGCTCGCCCCCGGCGTCTCGACGTGGCGCCTGCGCGCTCCCGATGGCGCCGTGCGCTTCGCCAAGGTGGACACGGCGGGGCGCTATCCCACGCTGCGCGGCGAGTACGAGAGGATGGTCTGGGCCGCCCCCTATCTTCCGGTCCCCAAGGTGGTGGCCCTGGAGCAGGAGGGCCCCACGTCGGTGCTGCTCACCGAGGCGCTGCCCGGGCGTGACGGCACGGACCCGGCGTGGCGAGCGGACCTGCCCGCCCTCGTCGCCGCGCTCGGCCGCGGACTGCGGGTCTTCCACGAGGCCGTCGGTGAGGAGTGGTGCCCGTTCCGCTTCGACATCGAGCGGGCGCTCGACCACGTCAGGCGGCGGATCGCGACCGGCGACGTCAACCGCGCGGGATTCCACGAGGACCACCGGCACCTCAGCCCGGCGGCTGCGTTGGACGAGCTGGAGGCAACGGCCCCGCCCGACGAGGACCTCGTCGTCTGCCACGGCGACTTCTGCCCACCCAATGCACTGCTGTGCGACGGCGTCGTGACCGGGTACGTGGACCTCGGCGAGCTCGGCGTGGCCGACCGCTGGTGGGACGTGGCCACCGGCGGGTGGAGCTCCTGCTGGAACTTCGGCGACGAGCTCGAGGCGGTGTTCTACGACAGCTACGGCATCGCGCCCGACCCGGCACGCATCCGCTTCTTCCGGCTCCTCTACGACCTGGTGTCCTGAGCGCCTCGACCGGCCCGCACCGTCAGCTCGCGGGCCCGGCGGAACACGGCGTCGAACATCGGCACCGTCAGCTTGCCCGTGAAGGTGTTCTGCTGGCTCGGGTGGTACGAGCCGAGCAGCACCGTCCCGTCCGGCAGATTCGTCTCGGCCAGGTGGCCGAAGGCCGGGCGCGGCCGCAGGCCGTGGTGGGACACCACGGCCTGCCACGCGAATTGCCCGAGCGCCACCAGCACGGCGGCCTCACGCAGCAACGACAGCTCGCGGGCGAGATACGGCGCGCAGGCATCGCGCTCGGCGGGCGTCGGCTTGTTGCCCGGTGGCGCGCAGTGCACGGCCGCCGTCACGTAGGCGCCCCTCAGGGCCAGGCCGTCACGGCGCGCCGTGCTGGTCGGCTGCGACGCGAAGCCGGCCCGGTGCAGCGCGGCGAACAGCCAGTCCCCGGAGCGGTCCCCGGTGAACATCCGGCCCGTCCTGTTCGCCCCGTGGGCCGCCGGAGCAAGGCCGACGACGACGAGGGACGCGTGCGGATCACCGAAGCCCGGTACACCGCGGCCCCAGTACACCTGGCCCGCGTAGGCGGCCCGCCCCGTCCGCGCCACCTCCTCACGCCAGGCGACCAGCCGCGGGCAGCGCGTGCAGGCGGCGATCTCCCGCTGCACGGCCGCCAAGGAGTCCCGGTGGGCCCGGTCGGATGCCACCGCGCAGAGCCTACGATGGGCTCCCGTGCCGCCATCAGCCCGCTCCGCCTCGACCCGACCTCCGTCCCGTCGCAGCCGGAAGGTTCCCCCGGCAACGGCGGTGCTCCTGGTGCGACACGGCACGACGCCGACCACCGGCAAGATGCTGCCCGGTCGGGCGGGTGGCCTCCACCTCTCGGAGAAGGGTCACGCGCAGGCCGCAGCTGCCGCCGAGCGCATTGCCGCGCTGTCCAAGGCGCCGACAGCCGTGTACGCGTCGCCGCTCGAGCGCACGCGCGAGACGGCGGCCCCCGTCGCCCGGGCGCTCGGCCTGCGCGTGCGGACGGCCCCCGGCCTCGTCGAGGTCGACGTGGGCGATTGGACCGAGAAGCCCCTGGCGCGGCTCTACCGGGCCCGCGAGTGGCCGACGGTGCAGCGGTGGCCGGGTGGGTTTCGCTTCCCGGGTGGCGAGTCCTTCGCCGAGATGTCGGTGCGGTCGATGGATGCCGTGCTCGCCCTGGTGGCGGAACATCCCGGCCAGACCATCGTGGCCGTGTCCCATGCGGACCCCATCAAGGCGATCGTGGCCGCCGCCGCCGGGGTGCCGCTCGACCTCATGCAGCGCCTGGTGATCTCGCCCTGCTCCATTTCGGCCATCCTCTTCACTGCCGGCGGCCCGGTGCTGCTGTGCGTCAACTCGACGGGGACGCTCGACGAGCTGGTGCCGTCGTGACCGCTGGGCTCCGACCGTGAACGACGACTTCGACTTCGACGCGCCGGACCACTGCACGGTGGGCGTCCTCGGGGAGGTTGGGCACCGGCTGTTCCTCTTCTACTGCCGACAGGGCCTGACCGAGACCACGGTCAAGGTCGAGAAGCAGCAGGTCGCGGTCCTGGCCGGCTACCTGGGGCGCATCGTCAAGGAGTTGGGCCGTCCCGGGCACCTGCCCGAGGACCTGGAGTTCTACGGCACCGAGGAGTTCGAATGGGTGGTGGGGACCATCGGCGTCTCCTACGACGAGGAGCTCGACCGCATCATCGTCGTCCTCGAGGAGATCGGGGTCGACGACGAGGAAGAGCCCGACGACGACATGGACGAGAGCGGGCACGTCCTGCGCGTGGCGCTGACGCGCGAGCAGGCTGCGGCGTTCGCCATCCATGCCACCCGCCTGGTGGAGGCGGGGCGGCCCCCATGCCCGCTGTGCTCCCTCCCGCTGGACCCCGCGGGGCACAACTGCCCGCGCACCAACGGGCACCGGCCGCCGGCGACGTAGCCACGGTGTCCGACGCCACGGTCGAGCGCGTCCTCACCGACGGTGACATGGAGGTGCACGGGCGCATCGCGGGGAGCTCGAACGCCACGCTGCTCGTCACCTGCCGGCTCGACGGCGAGGAGCTCCTGGCCGTGTACAAGCCATCCAAGGGCGAGCGGCCCCTGTGGGACTTCCCGGGCGGGCTCTTCCGGCGGGAGGTGGCCGCCTACGTGCTTTCCGAGTCCCTGGGCTGGGGCCTCGTGCCCGAGACCGTGCAACGGACCGAAGGCCCCTTCGGCCCCGGCTCGGTGCAGCGCTTCGTGCACGAGGACGGCACCTCGCACTACTTCACCCTGCGCGACGAGCCGCGCTGGCATCCCACCCTCATGCGCCTGTGCGCGTTCGACGTCGTGGCCAACAACGCCGACCGCAAGAGCGGCCACGTCCTGCTCGCCGAGGACCGCCTGTGGGCCATCGACAACGGGCTGTGCTTCAACCGCGACGACAAGCTGCGCACCGTCATCTGGGACTTCGGGGGGGCTTCCCTGGAGGCCGCCGTGCAGGAGGATCTGGCCCGCCTGGCCCACGACGGCCCGCCCGTGGCGCTGTGCGAGCTGATCGAGCCCGGCGAGGTGGCCGCCACCCTGGACCGGGTGGCCTGGCTCCTCAGCCTGCGCGCCCTCCCCGAGCTGGTCGACGACGGCGACTGGCCGCCCTACCCCTGGCCCCTCGTCTGAGCGGCGCCGGTGCCGGGTCCAACGCCCTGGCCTATCGGGAGATCACGTTGATTGCTGACTAGACACATAGGTAATATGAACACACAATGAACTGCCGGCGGCGAGCCACCGAGGCCGCCGTCACCCGGAGCGCCCGTGTCTCTTGACCCCTACATCGTCCTTGGCAGCGCCGTGGTCGGGTTCCTCGTCGGCATGACCGGGGCCGGCGGCGGGGCCTTGATGACACCGATGCTGATCCTGTTCTTCGGCATCAAGCCCTCGACGGCCATCTCGAGCGACCTCGTGGCCGCGGTGGTGATGCGGCCTGTGGGCGCAGCGGTGCACATGGCCAAGCGGACAGTGAACTATCCGCTCGTCGGCTACATGGTGCTCGGTTCGGTCCCAGCCGCCCTGTGCGGCGCCTACGCCCTCCACCTGCTGGGCAATTCCAAGAGCGCCGAGAACGAGGTGCAGGTCATCCTCGGGGCCGCACTGTTGCTCGGCGCTGCCGCCATGGTGGTCCGCTACGGGCTCGACCGGCGATCCGGCCAACGTCGACACGGCCTCATCGGAGAGCTCGTCGTCCGCCCGCTCCCCACGGTGGCGATCGGGGCGGTGGGCGGGTTCGTCGTCGGCATGACGTCGGTCGGATCGGGTTCGCTGATGATCGTGTTACTGCTCTTCTTGTACCCGGTCCTCGGAGCCAACCAGCTCGTCGGCACCGACCTGACCCAGGCCGTCCCACTCACGCTCGCCGCCGCGCTTGGCGCCGTGGCCTTCGGGCACGTCGAATTCGCCGTCACCACCTCCATCGTCGTCGGCAGCGTGCCGGCCGTGCTGGTCGGCTCGTTGATCTCCTCGCGGGCGCCGGACCGCTACATCCGCCCCGTCATCACGTTCGTGATCTTCGCCTCGGGCCTGAAGTACGTGGGCGTCGGCACCACCGCCCTGGGCTGGACGCTCGGCCTCGTGCTGCTCGCCGGCGGCGCCGTCTGGCTCGCCTACCTGCGGCCGCGTCGGGCCGGGGCGCGCGGGGGGCCCGACGACGTGCGCACGGGACACGCCGGCGACGTGCACCTGCAGGGGGTGTCGCCCCCGTCGTAAGGGGAGCCCGTCGGGGGATGTGCCCGTCAGGGGATGTGGTAGCCCAGCGCCTGCAGCTCGGCGATCACCTGCTGCGCGACGACCTGCCCCCCGCCCGGCGTCAGGTGCGTCCCGTCGGGCGTCCGGACAGTGACGATCTGCCCCGCCGCGTTGGTGACGAAGGCGGTGTACCCACCCTGGGCCGTGCCGAGCGACTTGTCCGTGTCGACGTAGGTGACGGGCGGATGCGCCTGCGCCGCCTGCTGCTGCACCACGGAGTTGATGTCGGCCATCTGTGCGTTGACGCTCGGATCCTGCATCGGCGGCATGCCGACCCAGACCACGGCCGCACCGCCACTCCCCGCGATCTGCATGAACTGCGCCACCCGCTGGGCGTAGAGGGTGTTCCATTGCGACGAGGTGTAGGGCACGTCGGGCGGGCCCAGGAAGTCCTGGGCGTCGTTGGCGCCGATCATGACCACCACCACCTGCGGCTGCGTCGTCTTGAGGTCCGACGACAGCTCCGCCGGCCAATTGAAGTAGTCGGGCCTGGTGAGCCCCGTGCTCACCCGGCCGTCGAGTGCCGCGTTGACGACGCCGGTGCCGGCGAGGTCGGGCTGCAGCGCGTCGCCCAGGTCGAGACCGATGGAGTCGCCCACGATGAGCACCCGCAGCGGGTTGGCCGCCGAGGGCGTCTTGGGGTTGGGGGGCGCCGTCGCCGGTGTTGTCGGTCCGGTGCCACCGCCCTTCGAGGCTGGTCCGGACCCCGGGTGCGACGCGCTGTTCCGCACATCCGGCCGAGGCCCCGCCGTCGTGAGCCCGACGCTCCCGCCGGACAGGCCGCTCGACCGGCCGGTGATGGAGACGATGTGCGAGAGCTGCAGGACGCGGCTGAGCGCGGCGACGGGACCGGTCACATCGAGGCTGACCGTGCGCCGCGTCCCCACGGGGGACACCTGGGCGTTGTGCTGCAGGGTGGGCGCGTACAACAGGAACCACAGGGCGAAGGCGGCGGCGCCGAGCGCGAGGACTCGCCGCCACGGCGCTCGCACGCGCCCGTCGTCGGGCGCCGCCAGCTCGGGGTGCGGATGCGACTGCCACTGGGCGGGCGGCTCCCAGTCCACGTGGTGCGGCGGTGTGCGGGCGTCGGTCATCAGAAGCGGTAGTAGATGAAGGGCGCGACGCCGACCGGACCGAAGGTGGTGACCCCGAGCAGGGCGAAGCCGAGCAGCCCGACCTGCACCGCGACGCGCTGCCGCGAGAAGGCCGCCTGCAGACGGGCCACGCTGAGCGGTGGCACGAATTGGGAGGCGAGCGTGCCCACGATGGTGACGACGAGCAGTGGTGTGACGAGCGGGGATGCCTCACCCCACCCGCTGAAGACCCGTCCCAGCACGGAGAAGGCCTGCGACATCCCGGTGGCATTGAAGAAGACCCACCCCAGGCAGACGTACTGGAAGGTGAGGAAGCGCTGCGCCCAGGCCCGCACCGGCCCCTCGGCCACCGGCGGCAGGCCCCGGCGCTCCCGGCTGGTGCGCCGGAGGTGCCCGAAGCTCTGGCCCAGCCCCATCAGGGCGCCCCAGACCACGAACGTCCACGCTGCGCCGTGCCAAAGGCCGCCCAGCACCATGGTGATCATGATGTTGCGGATGGTCTGGGCCTGGCCGTTCGCACTGCCCCCGAGCGGGATGTAGAGGTAGTCGCGCAGCCAGCGCGAGAGCGTCATGTGCCAGCGCCGCCAGAAGTCCTGCAGGTTGCGCGCGGTGTACGGCGCGTCGAAGTTCTGCGGGAACCTGAAGCCGAGCAACAGCGCGAGGCCGATGGCGATGTCGGTGTACCCGCTGAAGTCGCAGTAGATCTGCACCGCGTAGCCCCAGGCGGCGAAGATCGCCTCGGGCGCGGAGTGTTGCGTGGGCGACGTGAAGACAGGCGTCACGATCGCGCTCGAGACGTACGAGGAGATCACGACCTTCTTGAACAGCCCGGCCAGAATCAGCCAGAAGCCGCGTGCGTAGTCGATCGACTCGGCGTCGCGGCGGCGGCGGATCTGGGGCAGCAGCTCGCTGCCGCGCACGATCGGGCCGGCCAGGAGGTGGGGGAAGAACGAGATGTAGACCGCGAAGTCCAGCGGCCTGGCCGGCTCGAGCTCGCGACGGTAGATGTCGACCACGTAGCTGATGGCCATGAAGGTGAAGAACGAGATGGCGATGGGCAAGCCGACCTGCAGGAGCGGAACGGCCCGGCCCAACCCGACCGCGTGGGTGAGGTTGTCGAGGTTGACCGAGACGAAGCCGTAGTACTTGAACCACCCGAGGATCCCGAGCAACGCGCCCACCGACACGCCCATGGCGATGCGCCGGCTCCGCTCGTGGCGAGTCGCCGCCACCCAGGTGCCACCGCCGTACGCGACCGCCGTCGTCGCGAGCAACAGGACGCAGTAGCTCCACCCGACCCACCCGTAGAACACGTAGCTGAGCCCGATCATGGACAGCTTCCACCACCCCGCGTAGGGGTTGAGCAGCCAGTTCACCGTGAAGGCGACGGCGAAGAAGATCGCGAAATCGATGGTGGGAAAGAGCATCGGCAGCAGTCAGACCGGTGGGCCGAATGTACAGCCGAACCCCCCGTCTGGACGCGCACGTGTCGTACGGGACGGATCGGTGCGGTCCCGGCCCCGCTGCAGGACCGACGTCGATACCCGAGCCGGCCCGGTCGCCCGGGCCGGCAGCAGCTCAGCCCTTGGCCTTGAGTGCCTCGATCAACGCGGGCAGCACCTTGAGGACGTCGCCCACGATCCCGAGGTCCGCCACGGAGAAGATCGGCGCCTCCTGGTCCTTGTTGATGGCGATGATGTTCTTGGAGCCCTTCATCCCCACCAGGTGCTGGGTCGCGCCGGAGATCCCACAGGCCATGTAGACCGTCGGCTTCACGGTCTTGCCCGTCTGGCCGACCTGGTGCGAGTACGGCACCCAGCCGGCGTCGACGATGGCGCGGCTGGCGCCCGCCGCCCCGTGCAACAGCTTCGCCAGCTCCTCAATCAGGGCGTAGTTGGCCGCCTCGCCCAGCCCGCGGCCGCCGGAGACGACGACCGCCGCCTCGTCGAGCTTCGGACCGCTGCGCTCTTCCACGTGGCGCTCGACGATCTTGGCCGTGTTGGTCGCCGCGACGTCGGGGACCGGGGCCGCCACCACCGCGGCGGCACCGCCGCCCGCGGGCTCGGCTGAGAAGGACTTGGCACGGATGACGAAGATGCCCGGACCCTCGCCCGTGAAGCGCGCCGTCACGATGTGGCTGCCGCCGAAGACCGGATGTTGGCTCGCCAGCCCGCCGTCGCCCTCCACCAGGCCGGTCACGTTGGTGAGCACGGGTCGGTCGAGCTTGGCGGACAGGCGCCCGGCCACGTCTCGGCCCTCGTAGGTGGCCGGCAGCAGGATGGCGTCCGGCGCGATGCCTCCCTCGATGAGCGCGGCCAGCGCGGCGGCCACCGGCACCCCGGGGAGCGCACCGCCCAGGTCGCCGACGTCGTAGAGGGTGGTCGCCCCGTACTCACCGAGCGGGCCGGCCAGCGAGGCGGCGTCCGCCCCCCAGGCCACGGCCTCCACGGTGGAGGCCAGCGCCCGCGCCTCGGTCAAGAGCTCCAGGGTCACCGGCGTGGGGCCGCCGCCGTCGGCCACCTCGGCCAGAACCCAGATCTTGTCGATCGGCATGTCAGACCACCTTCAACTGCTCGAGGAAGGCCAAGACACGCTGCGCGCCGTCGCCCTCGTCCACCACGATCTCCCCCGCTGCGCGCGCCTCGGCCTCCGAGACGTCGGTGATCTCCTGGCCGGCGCCCGCCGCGCCGACCCGCGACGGGTCGAGGCCCAGATCGGCGACCGTCAGGTTGTCGACCGGCTTGGACTTGGCCGCCATGATCCCCTTGAAGGAGGGATACCTCGGCTCGACGACACCGGCGGTCACCGTGACCACGGCGGGCAGGGGGCACACCACCTCGTCGAAGCCTGCCTCCGTCTGCCGCTCGACCTTCACCGAGCCGCCATCGACCGAGATCGCCTTGGCGAAGGTGACCGAGGGCAGCCCCATCAGCTCGGCCACCTGCACCGGGAGGGTGCCGGTGTACCCGTCGGTCGACTCGGTGGCCATCACGACGAGGTCGGGGTTGGCCCGACCGATGGCGGCCGCCAGCACCCTGGCCGTGCTCAGGGCGTCGCTGCCGGCCAGCGCGTCGTCGCTGACCAAGATCGCCTTGGCCGCGCCCATGGCCAGACCGGTGCGCAGGCCGGAGGTCTCGCCGCCCGGTGCCATGGAGACCAGTGTGACCTCGTCGCCCTCGCCCGAGGCGAGCTGCAGGGCCATCTCGACCCCGTAATTGTCGGAGTCGTCCATGATGAGCTTGCCGGACCGGTCGAGGGTTTTGGTGGCGGGATCCAGCGACGAGGGGGCGGCCGGATCGGGGATCTGCTTGACGCACACGACGACGTTCATGGCCGACCATCTTTGTGGACCCGGGCGGTCCCCCGCCATTCGGCCCGGTGACAGGCCCTTTTTCCGCCGGGGCTCAGCCCGCGTCGCCCGCGGCCACGGCGAGTGCGTCGCCGGGTCTGTCGGTGATGATGCCGTCGACCCCGAGTGCGACCATCGCCCGCAGGTCGGCCGGCGCATTCACCGTCCACACGTTGACGGCGAGCCCGGCCGCGTGGGCCCGTTCCACCAGCTCGGGCGTGACCGACGTGACGAAGGGATGCACCGCCCGGAAGCCCGCTGCCTCGGCCTCCGCCAGCGCCGTGCCCGCGTCGGCGGCAAAGCCCCAGAGGGCGCCGAGCGCCAACCGTTCGTCGGCCGCCTGCACCGCGCGCAGCGTTGCGACCTCGAAGGACGACACGATCACCCGCCGGGCCCAGCCCGTCTCCCCGATCGCCGCCGCGACGAGCGCGGCCACCGCCTCGCCCGGGTCCCAGCCTGGGTCCTGGGGGGCGTTCTTGATCTCGACGTTGACCACCATGCCGTCGCAGACCCCCAGGACGTCGGCGAGGAGGGGCACATGGGACGGCAGGTCCGCCACGCCCAGCGATGCGATGACCCCGAGGCCGGGGATCTCGGCGTCGTGGTGCACGGCCAGGGCCCCGTCCGCCGTCATGCGCACGTCGAGCTCGACCCCGTCGGCGCCCAGGCGGCGCGCCTCGGCGAACGCATCGAGCGTGTTCTCCACGAAACCGTCTGTGCAACCCCTATGGGCAAAAACGGCCGTCATGCCGCGAGGACCTCCGTGTCACAAATCCGCCACTCAGGACCCGCAGAATTCACGAAAACTCCTTGCGGGGCCTCCCACAGGCCGTTACCCTTCTCGGCGTAAACCCGCTTTTCGCTGACGGACACCATTCGGGTCCGATCATGTGAAAAGGATCACAATGCTGGTGGAGGCGCATTCCATGGCTCTCATGTGGAACCGGACCGTCGATTGGGACGCGGACGACTGGCGGCGGGTGGCGGCCTGCCGCAACACCGAACCGGACCTCTTCTTCCCCGTCGGCACGACCGGCCCCGCCGTCGACCAGATAGAGGCGGCCAAGCGCGTCTGCCGCACCTGCGAGGCGCTCGAGCCGTGCCTCGACTTCGCGCTGGCCACCAACCAGGAGTCGGGCGTCTGGGGCGGCACCTCCGAGGAGGAGCGCCGCAAGCTGCGCAAGGCATGGCTGGCGGCGCGGCGCTCGCAGCGCGCCGCTTTTTGATCGACCCCTGAGCACCGGGGCGCCACGGCGTTCCCGTTCACTTCGGCGCCCGCACGGGCACCGATATCGCCACCTGGGTCCCGCCTCCGACGGCGGCGGGCAGTGACTCCATGGAGATCGTTCCCTCCAGCTGGCTGACCACCAGGTCGCGCACGATGGAGAGGCCGAGGCTCGTCGTCCGCTCGATGTCGAAACCTTCGGGCAGCCCGAACCCGTCGTCGCGCACCTCGACGCGCAACGCCGACTCCTCGTTGGACAGCGTCAGGTCGACGTGGCCGACCGCCGCGTAGCCCGCGGCGGCGCCCGCCCCCTCCGGACCGGTCGCGCCGTCGGCCCTGCCTGCGGCCTCGGGATCGAAGGCATGCTCGACCGCGTTCTGCAGCAGTTCGGCAACCGTCACGGCCAGCGGCGTGGCCACGTCGGCCGCCACCTCTCCGAGGTCGCCGTGCACGGCGATCACGACCGGCTGGGACGACACGACCGAGTCCTCGGCCATCTGCACCAGTGAGACGACGATCTCGGCGAACGGCACCTGGTCGCTCGGGTCGCGCGAGAGGATCTCGTGCACCAGTGCGATGGAGCGCACCCGCCGTTCGGCCTCGTGCAGCGCGACGCGCGCGGCGCGGTCCCCGACTCGGCGCGCCTGCAGGCTCAGCAGCGAGGAGATCGTCTGCAGGTTGTTCTTGACCCGGTGGTGCACCTCGCGGATGGCTGCGTCCTTGGAGAGGAGCAGCCGGTCGAGGCGCCGCACGTCGGTCACGTCGCGCAGGAGGATCATCGCACCCGTCACCACGCCGTGGGAGAGCAACGGGATGCAGTGGACGAGGACGATGACGTCGGGCCGGCGCTCGACCTCCTCGACGACGGGCCGGCCCGTGGCCAGCGCCCACTCGACCGCCGACTCCTCGATGTCGAGGTCACCGAAGCGCCGCCCCTCGGGTTGCGTGTAGATGCCCATGCGGTGGAACGCGTTCATGGCGTTGGGCGACGCGAACTCGACCCTCCCGTCGGCGTCCACCACTACGACGCCGTCGCCCACGCGCGGCGCCTCCTCCGTGCCGACGTCCTCGTCCGGGAAGGGGAAGGCGGACTGCGCCACCATGTCGGCCAGCCGCTCGAACACGTCGAGGTAGGTCCGCTCGTACATGCTGGTCGGGCCCTTGAGCGGTGCCAGCGAGACACGGAGCAAGGCCCCGATGATCCGGCCTTCGAAGCGGACGGGGATGTTCTCCACTGGTACCTGCTCGCCCAGCACGGGGTGGTGGATGCTGCCGCGCACGATCTCGCCCGAATGCAGGCACCGGGCGACCAGCGTCCACTGGGACTCGTTGACCGTCTGGCCGACGAGGTCCTGGTCGACCAGGGTCGGGCGGTTGTTGGGCCGCATCTGCCCGAGCACGACCAGCTCGGGGTCCTCCTCCCGCACGTCGCCGTTGCCCGAGCCGCGGCCGGTGCCGCCGTCGACGTTGTGCACCGGCACCAGCAGGAGCAAATCGGAGAACGAGAGGTCGGCCAGCACGCTCCAGCTCCCGAGCAAGCGCTGCAGGTGCTCGAGCTCCTCGGGCTTGAGATCGGTGTGGCTCTGCGCGAGCTCGGTGGGGGTCGGCATCAGGCGGCTCCGCCCGGGACTGCCTCCGCCACCGCCACCGGGTAGGGCTGCCGGCCGTGGTAGCCCTGCAGCTCGCCGACGCCCTCGCGCGCCAGCAGCGCGCGTAGGTCGTCGGCCCGGTGGGCGACGTGATCGAGGTGGTGGGCGTCGGAGGCCGTGGTGAGCGGCACGCCGCGGGCCACGAAGCGTTGCAGCAGGCCGGCCGCCGGGTACTGCTCACCCGCCGGCTTGCGCCATCCCGCGGAGGACAGCTCGGCCGCCATTGACGATGCCGCCGCCGCCTCGGCGATCCGGTCCCACCACTCGGCCGGGGCGGCGGGGACGTGACCCGCCACCTTCATGAGGTCCGGATGGGCCAGGACGTCGCAGGTGCCGCTGGCGGCCAGCTCCTCCATGGCGTCCGCGTACGCGTCCCAGCACGCGTCCACGTCGCGCACCGACCACTCGGCCATCGACACCGGGTCGTCGAGGTCGTCGAAGCGCCACGCCCCCACCCAGTGCACCGAGCCCAGTAGGACGTCGAAGGGGTACCCGGCCAGGAGCCCGGCGACCGTGTCCATGCGGTCCTCGTAGTAGTCGACCTCCAGGCCGATGACCACGGGCAGCCCGGCGTCCTTGGCCTCCTGTGCGCACGCCATGTAGGCATCGAGGTCGGTCGTGGCGTGGAACTTCCAGTACTCGGCCATCGACTCGGCCAGCGCGGGTGGTACCCGCTCGTCGTCCCAGAAGCCGCCCAGCAACGTGTCGGCTTGGCGGAACCGGAACAGGTGCTCGGTCAGCGCCAGCTCGGTGACCCCGGCCGCCTGCGCCCGCTCGCAGTACGCGGCCAGCTGCTCCAGGCGCAGCGGCGTGTCGTGCTCGTGGTGCGGCCACAGGTGGAGGTGGTAGTCGAGCACGTCAGTGCACCGTCGGCCGCCGGCTCAGCTCGCGTCGGCGTGACGGATCAGGGTCACGCCGTCCCGGATGGTCGTGAGCACGCACACCACGCGAGGGTCGTTGACGACCTTGTCGTTGAAGGCACGCAGGGCGCGGGCGGCCTCGTTGGGCTGCTCGGTGCGGGCCAGCACGCGCCCTCCCTGCAGGGTGTTGTCGACCACGATCAGCCCGTGGGCCGCCAGCTTGGGCAGCACCGCCTCGTAGTAGGCGTCGTAGGAGACCTTGTCGGCGTCGATGAAGACGATGTCGAAGGGCCCCTGCAACTGCTCGAGCGACCGGAGCGCCGGCCCCTCGATCACGCTGATGCGGCTCTCCAGGCCGGCTGCCGCGATGTTGCCGCGGGCCGTCAGCGCATGGTGGGGGTCGACCTCCAGCGAGATGATGGACCCCCCCGCCCCGAGGCCGGCCGCCATGGCGATGGAGGAGTAGCCCGTGAAGGTCCCGATCTCGAGCACCCGGGTGGCCTGGGCGGCGAAGACCAGCAGCTCCAAGAAGCGGCCCTCCTCGCGGCCGACCATCATCCCCCAGGCCTCGAACCCCCCCCGGGTCGAGGCGTCGACCGACTCGAGGAAGGCCGGCGGAGCCGTCGTGTGCGCGGCGGCGTACAGCTCGACTTCGGGATCGACGATGGGGGCCATGCAACGCATGGTAGGCGTCCCGCCCACCCCCGGTGCCCGGCGCCGGGTCCGCGGCCCACGGTGGCCCGGGGCCGCTAACCCCAGACCTGCGCGCCGAGCCGGAGCAGGCCGCCGATGTCGTAGATGTCGGCGTCGTAGAACGGCACGGTCACGAAGACGTCGGGCGCGCCCTTCAGCTCCGCCTGCTGCTCGGCCTCGCGTCGCGCCACCACGCCGAAGTTGAGGAAGCTCTCGGCCACCTCCCCGAGCACACGCGCGGCCACGACCGGGTCGTCGGTGAGGCCCTGCGCCAGCTCGCCCTCGCGGCCCTCCATGGACTGAGCCAGCTTGTCCGTCCTCGGATCACGCAGGTAGCCCGGCAACACCTTGTTGAGCACCACCGCACCCAGGTGGAGCTTGCGCGCCGTCAGCTCGGTCGAGAAGAACTCCGCCTCGCGCACCGGCGTTGCCTCCAGGGTGGAGACGACCATGAACGTCGTGTGCTGGTCCGAGAGCAGTCGCGTCACCGCCTCGGCCCGCTCGACGAACCCGGCGTACATGGACTGGAACAGGATGAAGAACTCCGAGATGTCGGCCAGGAACTGCGTGCCGAGGATCCGGTCCGCCACTTGATAGAAGGGGCGCGACGCCATGTTCACCAGTCGCGACCGGTAGGGCACGATCAGCCAGCGCAGCAGGCGCGAAGAGAAGAAGTCGGCCATGCGCTGTGGCGCGTCGAGGAAGTCGAGTGCGTTGCGCGTCGGCGGGGTGTCGACCACGATGAGGTCGTATTTGCCCGCGGTGTGGATCTCGTAGAGCCGCTCCATGGCGATGTAGTCGTGCGACTGCACGAAACGGCCCGAGATGTTCTGGTAGAGC
The DNA here is from genome assembly GCA_963736525.1 of uncultured Acidimicrobiaceae bacterium. GTDB lineage: Bacteria > Actinomycetota > Acidimicrobiia > Acidimicrobiales > RAAP-2 > Bog-473. The sequence goes on along the minus strand of CAVTPF010000012.1, from coordinate 429,953 downwards.
GGGTTGGCCAGGATCTGCTCGCGGGTCGCCTCGTCGGGCGCGTGGGTGCGGATGAGGTCGTCCCAACTCTGCTTGGTGTCGAGCATCGCCGCCCACAGTTCACCCCTGGGGTGGGCCGCCGCCTGGGTGAACACATCGTCGGGGATGCGGACCTCGTCGTTCCCGATCCCCTTCAAGCCCAGGGCGTCGGCCAGCCGCCGCGCCGGATCGACCGTGAGCACCAGCACGCGCCCGCCCTGCTCGACCACCGCCGTGGCGGCCAGCGAGGCCGCCGTCGTGGTCTTGCCGACCCCGCCGGGGCCGCAGGCGATGACGATGTCCTTGGCGGCGAGCAGCTGGCCCACCGTCTTGGCCGTGGTGGCCGCGCCCGCGGTCACAGCCCGAGCTCCTCGCCCAGCGCCCTCGCCACCTGGCGGGTCGTGCGGGCCCCGAAGCTGCGGGCGAACAGGTACGGCAGGAGCAGCACCGGCATGCCCTCGGGGAGCCCGGCCTGCAGTCGCTGCAGGTGGGTGGAGCGGGTGCGCCGCATGGTCACGGCGAGCCGGGCCGCCTCGAGGACGGGGGCGACCGCGCCGCCGGCACGCTCGGACAGCACGTGCTCGGTGTCGGGTGCGCGCAGCTGCTCGAAGATCTCCTCCTCGCGCTGGCCGAAGAGCTCGGGCAGGACCCGGTTCACCACCACCGCCGACATGCGCACCGTGGTCTCCTCGCGCACCCGGGTGGTCAACTCGAGGGTCTCGGCCACCGGCATCTCCTCCGGGGTGCACACGGCGACGAGCCCGGTCTGGCGCTCGTCGGAGAGGATTTCGAGCATCCAGTCCGTCTGGCTGCGGATCAGCCCCACCTTGACCAGGTCGTTGATGGCCTGGGGCGCCGCCAGCTGCCCGATGATGTGGCCGCTGGCCGGCGCGTCGACGACCACCAGGTCGTAGTGCCGCTCCCGCACCTCCCAGCAGAGCTTGCCGACGGTGAGGATCTCCCGCACCCCGGGGGCCGCCGTGGCCACGAAGTCGAATGCCTTGGCCAGCGGGCCGATGCGCCCGACCACCGGGATGCGCAGGTGCAACTTGAGGTATTCGCGCAACGACGCCTCGGTGTCCATCGACATCGACCAGACACCGGGCGCGATCTCACGCGGGGTGAAGTCGGTGGGCGGCGCCTCGAAGAGGGAGGTCACGTCGCCCTTGGCGTCGACCTCGCACACCAGGACGCGCTTGCCGTGCTCGGCAGCCAGCTGGGCGAGACCGGCGGCCACGGTCGTCTTTCCGACGCCGCCCTTGCCGGTGACGAATACCAGACGCAGGTCCAGCAGATCGGGAGTGCCGCTCACCGTCCCCACGCCTGCCCGGCGGCCACGGCCTTGCTCAGGGGGCGCCGAACCCGACGCGGCGCTCCGAGGACGGCGCTCCGACCTCGACGTAGGCGACCTTGACGACCGGGATGCCGACCCGCCGACCCTTCCGGTCGGTCAGCCACAGGACCCCGTCACCCGTCTTGAGCAGCTTCTCGATTTCGGCGACCACCTTGTCCCGGTCGGCGTCCTCGGGCATCTCCACCTCGAGCTCCTTGGGTGTGTGGGTGATGCCGATGCGCACGTCCACCTGGTCTCACTCCTCTCACGGGCCTCGGGACGGTCCGAGGGCCACCTGGACGTTACAGCGACGGGGCAGACTGCTGGACATGAGTGGCCCCTCGCGGTCCGGCGAGACCGAGCGCAGTGCCCGCTGGGCGGCGACGATGTCGGGCTACGCCGGGCCGGTCCGCCTGGCCCACGCCGACTCCCACGTCCACATCGGCCCCGCCCCCCGGTCGACCCCGGCGGACCGCGCCCACCCGGTAGCGCCGAGCGGGAGGGAGGAACGCGAGGAGCTCGAGGGCTCGCTGCTGGCCGCGGGTGCCACGCGCGCCGTCGGCGCCGGGAACCGTGCGAAACCCGAGCAGGCCGACCCCTGGCGCACGAGCTTCGAGCGCGACCGTGACCGCATTCTCCACGCCACCTCGTTCCGTCGGCTGGCCGGCAAGACGCAGGTCTTCGTGTTCCCCCAGGACCACCAGCGGACCCGTCTCACGCACGCGCTCGAGGTGGCGCAGGTCGCCACCGCCATCGCCCGTGCCTGCCGCCTGAACGTGGCCCTCACCGAGGCGATCGCCCTCGGCCACGACTGCGGCCACGGACCGGGTGGCCACGCCAGCGAGGACGCGTTGGCGCCCTACGTGCCCGAGGGTTTCGACCACGCGCCGTGGGGGGCGCTCGTCTCGCTCGCGGCCCTGAACCTGTGCGCGGAGACCGTCGACGGGATCGCCAACCACAGCTGGTCGCGCCCGGCGCCGTCCACCCCGGAGGGCGAGGTGGTCAGCTGGGCCGACCGGATCGCCTATGTCTGTCACGACTGGGAGGACGCGGTGCTCTCGGGCATCGTGTCCCCGCGCCAGTTGCCGACGACCGTCCGCACGGTGTGCGGCGAACGGCGGAGCGCACAGCTCGACGCCTTCATCTCGGGCGTCGTCTCGGCCTCACTGCGCACCGGCCAGATCGGCATGGAGGAAGAGGAGGCCGAGGCGCTGGCGGCGTTCCGGGCCTGCAACTACGAGCGCATCTACCTGCGTGACGCGTCGTTGCGCCAGGGCGAGGCCGTCGTGAGCGTGCTGCGCGCGCTGGTCGAGCACTTCTCCGACCGGCCCCACCTCATCGCCGACGGCGCCACGTCCCCGCCGGCGTCCTCCGACGTCGTCGCCGGGAGCCCCGAGGCGATGCGCGCCGCCGTCACGTACGTGGCGGGCATGACAGACCGGTTCGCGTTTCGTCAGGCGGTCGCCCTCCTGGGCTGGGATCCGACCAAGCTCCCCGCCGGCGTCGACGGCTGACCCCACGCCGTGCCCGCTCAGGTGGTCGGGTCCGCGAAGGCCGGCGAGCGCTTCTCGGTCAGCGCGGCGACACCCTCGGCGAAGTCGCGGTCACGCATCATGTCGGCCATGCGCGCCGACGCATCGTCGACCGACGTCGCCACGTCGCCGTGCAGGTCGCGGTAGAGCTGGAGCTTGGTAGACGCCAGGGACGACGGCGCGATGTCGGTGGCGAGCGTCGCGGCGTAGGCGTACGTGAACGGCAGCAGCTCGTCCGGCGGGAGGGCCCGGTTGACCAGTCCGAGCTGCTCGGCCTCCTCGGCCAGCACGATGCGGCTCGACAGCAGGATGTCGGCGGCACGCGTCACGCCGACGAGGCGAGGCAACAGCCACGACAACCCGTACTCGGCCGGAAGGCCCAGGTGCCCGTGCGACGTGGTCAACTTGGCGCCGCGCGCCGCGAAACGAAGGTCGCAATAGCACGCGAGGACGAGGCCCACACCTGCCGCGGGACCGTTGACGGCGGCGATGATCGGTTTGGGGATGCCGAAGTGGTACGCGAAGTCGGCGTCGAACTCCGGTCGGACGCCGTAGCCCGGCATCGCCACGTCCTCGCCCAACCCGGCGTCGTAGGCACCGCGCTCGACGTGGCCCTCGAGTGCCCGGGCGTCGGCACCGGCGCAGAAGCCCCGCCCCGAACCGGTCACGACGATGACCCGAACGGCGGGGTCCCCGCCGGCCCGGGCCAGCAGCGACCGGTACTCGGCGTGCATGCGGCCCGTCCATGCGTTGAGCCGATCGGGCCGGTGCAGCGTGATGGTGGCGACGCGGTCGCGCACCTCGTAGCGGGTCACCTTCAGTTCGGCGAGCTCCACCTCAGTCGAGCGTCGCGTAGCGCGTCAGGTGCAGGGTGCCGGCCTCGGCGGCGCGCTCGAACTCGACCTGCAGCGGGTCGGCCTCGACCGCTCGCTGGTAGGCCGAGGCGTCGGCTTCGGAGGCCCAAAGGGTCACGACCAACCAGTCGTCGCCGTGACGCGCGGTGGTGCGACGCAAGAACCCCGGCTGGTTGGGCACGAGCTCGGTCTGCATCCTCCGGTCCAGCGCCAGAAAGGACTCGTCGGTGACCCCCTCGGCCAGCCGAAACGTCGTGATCTCGACGATCGACATGCTCAGGCCTGCACCAGCATGACCGGATTGCCCTCGGGGTCGGTGATGCCGGCCAGCGTCGGGCCGCCGGGGACGTCGAAGGGCTCGGCCACGACGGTGGCGCCGAGGGACACGGACTTGTCGAGCGAAGCCCGCAGGTCGGCCACCTGCACGTAGAGGGTCACGCCCGAGCGTTCGGCGCCGCGGATGTGTCCCGCCGGTCCGGGCTCGGGGCCGCCGATGCCGGCGGAGATCTCCATGATGGGTCCGTCCCCGATCTTCCAGTTGAACAGGTCCCCGTAGAAGGCCCGCTGGCGCTCGGGGTCCTTGGCCTCGATCTCCCAGTGCACCACCGGCCGTGCCCAGTCCTGCAACCCTCCACCTCCCGACGCGCTCGCCGCCCACAGTACCGATGCGCCGCCCCGCCCGGTAGCGCCGAGACCCCCCCGGGCAGAACCGCCATCGGGTGGGAACGAGCCACGAACCCTTGTAGGGTGGGCCAACGTCCGTTTGGGAGGTCCGATGTCGAGCGACGAGGCCAGCGGAACGACGGGCGAGGCGGGACGACGGGCAGAACCTGGAACCAACCGAGACGGGGATGGCCCGCGCCGGATACAGTCGGCCAAGCGGGGTTCCGGGTCTGGCAGACCCGGAGAGGGGACCGTTGCGAGTGGTGGCGGAGCAGTGGACGCAGCGGAGGAGGGCTGGACGGCGTGACGCACTGGACGCAGGTCCTGACCAACGTGTCACTGGTCGAGTTCGTGCTGTTGGCTGCGCTCACCGCGCTGCAGTGGGTCCGCCACCGGATCGCCGGCGCGGGATGGGCCGCCCTCTCCTTCGCCATCCTCGGTGGGCTCGCGCTCACGGTCAAGATCGACCCCTCCCTGGTCAACAACCAGAATGTGGCCAAGTCCCTGGTGGCCCTGCTGCTGGTGATGCCGTACTGCCTCTTCCGCTTCGCCGCGTCCTTCCACGCCCCGAGCCGGGCCGTCCGGTACCTCGCCCTCGCGGTGACGGCGGGCATCGTCGCCTTCACGTTCGCGCTCGACTCCCTGCCCGTGGCCGGTCATCCTTCGCCCCCGAACTTCCTCGCCTACCGCATCGCCTTCGTGGTGGCTTTCGGATTCCTCTTCAGCTACGTCCTCGTGCACCTGCTCGTTGCCGGCCGGGGCGAGCCGCTCATCGCGTCAACCCGGATGCGGCTGTTGGCCATCGCGGTCACCGGGCTCGAGGTGCAGGTGGTCGTGGTCGCGCTCGGGTGGCAAGGCCCGACCGTCCTCCTGGTCACGCGGGCGCTCACCGTGGTCATGGGCGTGCTGTTCCTCGTGGCACTGGTGCTGCCCTCCTTCGTCCGCGTCTTCCTCAGCCGGAACGAGGACGTGGCGTTCCGCCACGCCATCGACGAGCTGGTGTCGGCCGGTGATTCACGGGATGTCGCCGAACACTTGCTGCCCCACGTGTGCGCGCTGGTCGGCGCCTCGAAGGCCGCACTCCTGGCGGGCGACGGCACGGTCGTCGCCCGCTACCCGATCTGGTCCGACGACGAGGGGTCGGGCCAGTGGGACGACTCGGCTGGCGAGGAGGGGCCACACCGCCGCATCACCGTGCGGACGCACAGTGGGGCCACCCACTCGCTGGCGGTCAAGATCAGCCCGTACATGCCGTACTTCGGCAGCGACGAGCTGCACAAGCTCGACCAGTTGGCCAGCATGGTCGGGCTGGCGATCGAGCGCTGCGAAATGGCCGAGCAGATGGCCTTCCAGGCCTCACACGACGGCCTCACCGGGCTGGCCAACCGCAGCCTGTTCATGGAGAGCCTGCAGGAGGCCCTCACCCATGTCGGGCGGCGGCGGACGGCCCTGGCGGTGATGTTCATCGACCTGGACCGCTTCAAGCTCGTCAACGACCGGGCCGACCATGCAGCCGGCGACGCCGTCCTCAACGAGATGGCCGGCCGCCTGACCGCCATGACGCGCGGGGTGGACGTGGTGGCCCGTTTCGGCGGCGACGAGTTCGTCGCCTTCGCGGAGGTGGACCACGAAGGGGATGCCCTCGACATGGCCGAGCGCATCCGCAAGGGTCTCAGCGCACCGGTGACGATCGGCGAGGCACACCTGGTGGTCACGGCCAGCATCGGGGTGGTGGTCACCGCCGACTCCACCACGACCGCCGCCGCGCTGCTGCGCGACGCGGACAACGCGATGTACGAGGCGAAGCGCTCCGGTCGCGATCAGGTCGTCCTCTACCGCTCCAACGCGCGCGACATCGCCAACCTCAAGTGGGGGCTCAGCCCCATCCGGGCCTCCCGGCTCAACGCGGGATGAGCGGCCTCCTGCACTGAGGCCCAGAGCGGCGGTCACATCCACCTGCCGCCACAGCTAGCGCAGCGTGAGCTCCCGCCGGTACACCCGCGCCGGACCGAGCGCAGCCAGTTTGTCCGCGATGGCACGGAAGGACCGGGCCGTCTCGCTCTCCGGGTCGACGGCCATGACCGGTCGGCCCTCGTCGCCGCCAAGCCTCAGGGCGTTGACCAGCGGCACCTGCCCGAGCAGCGGCACGCCCAAATCGGCGGCGAGGGTCTCGCCGCCACCGGAACCGAACAGTTCGTAGCGCGTGCCGTCGTCGCCGGTGAACCAGCTCATATTCTCGATGACGCCGCGCACGGAGAGCTTGAGGCGGCGCGCCGCGAAGGCGGAGCGTTGGGCCACACGCTGCGCGGCCGGCTGCGGCGTCGTCACCACGACGATCTCCGCCCGTGGCATGACCTCGGCCAGGGTCAGCGCGACGTCACCGGTACCCGGCGGCATATCGACGAGGACGAAGTCCGGCTCGCCCCAGTACGCGTCGGTGAGGAACTGCTGAATCGCCTTGTGCAGCATCGGTCCCCGCCAAATGACCGGTTGGTCGTCCGGCACGAAATAGCCCATCGACAGGCACTTGACGCCGTGTGCCGACGTCGGGATCACGATGTCACCGAGGATGACCGGATCGTGGTCGGTCCCGAGCATCTTCGGGACGGAGAAGCCGTAGACGTCGGCGTCGAGCAACCCGACGCTGTGTCCGGCCTGCGCCAGGGCGATGGCGATGTTCACCGTGACGGTCGACTTGCCGACGCCACCCTTGCCGGAGGAGACGCCGATGACGCGCGTCGCGGCGTCCGGGGCCAGGAAGGCCGGCAGCGGCGCCGCGGGCGCGTGGCCGTGCGCGTGCGCGTGCCCCGCCCCGTCGTGGGGGTGGGCGTGGTGGCCCTCCGGCGCCGCGTCCTCGCCGAGCATGCCGGCGCGCAGCCGCTGACGGAGCCCGGCCCGCTCGTCGTCGCTCATCACCACGAACTCGAGGTCGACTTCTTCGACACCGGGCACGGCGAGGGCGGCCCGATGGATCCCCTCGGCCAGCTCGTCGGTACCGGGCCACGCTGCCACCGGCAGTGCCACCTCAATGTGGGCCCGGCGCCGGCGCGGCCGCACCGCGCGGACCAGGCCCAGCTCGCCCAGCGTGAGCCCGAGCTCGGGGTCCTCGACCGCGTTCAACGCAGCCTCCAGCTGTGATTCGTCTGGCGCCATGCACTTCCTCTCGGGCACGATCGGATCCGCCGGCGAACCTCCTGGGACGCGCAACCCGCGTCACCCCAGCTCGAGGAGCTGATCCCTCGGTAGACTACCCAGCGTGAGCACGGTTCCGATCACCGCCGAACCCGGCCGGCCCGCGGGTACCGACGACGGCCAGTTCAGCGCGGCCGTGGCGGCGGTTGCGGCGGCGTTCGGCGACCCGACCCGGCGCGACATCTTCCTCCACGTGCGGGGCGCGCCCGGCGTCACGGCGAGCGACGTCGCCACGACGTTCTCGCTGCATCCCAACGTGGCCCGTCACCACCTCCAGCGCCTGGTGGACGGGGGCTACCTCCGCGTCGAGACGGGGCGCAATGCCGCCGGGGCCGGACGACCCTCCAAGCGCTACTTCTGCGTCGAGGAGGAGCTGACGTTCGGCCTCATGCAGCGCCGCGACGACCTCCTCATGCGCCTGCTCGGGGAGGCCATGCGGCGGCTGGACAGCGAGGAGGCCGAGGAGATGGCCGCCCACGTCGGCGAGGAGTACGGGCGCTCCCTGGCGTCGCGCATGACGCCCGGCGAAGGTCAGCGGACGGTGCGGGCCGCCATGCACGTCGTGGCTGAGACCCTGACCGCCCACGGCTTTGCCGCGCACGCCGAGGACCGTGGGGACACGACGGCGGTGATCGCCGAGCAGTGCCCCTTCGGCGATGCGAGCTCCACCAACCCGGTGCTGTGCGCGGTCGACCGCGGCATGGTGAAGGGCCTGCTGGCCGGGTTGTGCGGCACGGCGTCCCACGAGGCGCTGCCGGTGATCCTCTCGTCGCGGGCCCGGGGCGACGACGCCTGCACCGCCTCTGCCTGAGCCCCTGGTGGCTCGCGCCTACCTCGACCACGCCAGCACGACACCGCCGCGGCCCGAGGCCCTCGCCGCGCTCGCGACCTGGGCGACCCTCCCGGCCGGGGATCCCGGCCGGGTGCACCAGGAGGGCCGCACCGTCCGTGACGCCCTCGAGGCGGCGCGCGAGCAGGTCGCCGCGCTGCTCGGCGTGGCCCGCCGCCAAGTGGTCTTCACGTCGGGGGGCACCGAGGCGATCAACGCCGCCGTGTGGGGGGCCGCCCGCGCCGCACCGGGAGCGCCCATCGTGGGCGCGGCCGTGGAGCACTCCGCCGTGCGCGACGCCTCCACGCGTGCGGCGCCGACCGAGGAGATCGGCGTGGACCGGTCGGGACGGTTGGACGTCGACGCCGTGCGCCGACGCCTTCGCTCACCCACGTTGCCCCGCCCGGCCCTGGTGCACTGCCAGTGGGGCAACCACGAGGTGGGCACCCTCCAACCGGTCAGGGAGGTGGTCGGGCTCTGCCGGGAGGCCGGCGTCACGGTGCATGTCGACGCGGCGGCGGCCTGCGGCCGCGTGCCGACCGATCTGGGGGCGCTCGATGCCGACCTGGTCAGCGTGAGCGCGCACAAGTTGGGCGGCGTGCCCGGCGCCGGCGCGCTGGTGGTGCGGCGCGGCAGCAGGTTCGAGCCGCTGCTGGTCGGTGGCGAGCAGGAACGCGGGCGGCGGGCCGGGCTCGAGCCGATCCCGGCGCTGCTCGCCTTCGGGGCGGCCGCAGCAGCGCTGGCCGACGACGGGCAGCGCCTGCTCGGGGCGGAGTCGGAAACGGCCCGCCGCCAGATCGGCGCGCTCGTCGACGCGGCCCTCGCCGTCGACGGCGTCGAAGTGGTCGGACCCGGCGCGCCCGCCGACCGGCTCCCCCATCTGGTGTGCCTGGGCGTGCAAGGCGTGGAGGCCGAGCCGGTGCTGATCGGCTTGGACCGCGCCGGCGTTGCGGTCCACTCGGGGTCCGCCTGCTCGTCGGAGAGCATCGAGCCGTCGCCCGTGCTCGAGGCCATGGGTGTCGACGCCAGCCACTCGCTGCGGGTCAGCGTCGGCTGGACGACGACCGACCGGGATTGTGAAGCGTTCGCCGGGGCGTTCGCCCGGGTCGTGGCCGACCTGCGGTCGCTACGGGGCTGACGAGGTTGTGGACGACCCGGCAGAGAAGGCCGGCGGCACCGGGTCGCCGGCGCCCTGGTAGGCCCCCACCACGAGCGATGCGACCTGCGAGGCTTCACCGGTCGGGGGGGCGTCGGCCAGGAAATCGTTGAACTGCCGCACCGCCGCCGCGTCGTTGTGGTCCTCGTTCTCGAGGACGAGGCCGTAGAAGAGGTGCCCCTGGAAGTAGGTGGGCGAGTCCCTGACTGACGTCTCGATCTCCGCCCGACCGATCTTCACCAGCGCGGCGACGTGCGCCGCCGAACCGACGTTCCACTGCAGGTAGCCGGCGTAGGCCAGCGCGGCCGGGTTCGACGGGTCCTCGGACAGCACCTTGTCGTACAGCTCGAGCGCACCTTTGGTGTTCCCATCGTTGTTGAGGGTGAGCGCCTGCTGCAGCTGCTCCTCAATCAGCTGGGCCTGCGACAGGGTCACGCTGCCCGACGAGGCCTGGCCGGGCTGGCGGGCCTGGACGAAGTGCACGACGAGGATCACGGCACCCACGGCGATGAGCAGGCAGGCGGCGACGATGCCGACCCGGCGCCACAGGGGCAGCGGCGGCCGCTCGGGCCCAGGCGCCGGGTCCGGGCGTTCCGACGGGTCCGCCTCCGCCGGCTCGGGACTCAGGGCGGCGAGCTCGGCCTCCACCTCGGCGAGCCTCGTCGAGTCGCGTGCCACCAGGACCGCATGGTCGTCGTCGGACAGGTCGCCTGCCTCGTGCTCGCACTCGGCGTCGTGCAGCGAGCGAAGCAGGAACTCCCGCTCGTCGGCGAGATACCAGCGCTCGTCACGCGAGGTCCTCTCCTGCCGGTCGACCGCCGGGCCACCGTCCACCGTCACGACACCGCGTCCTTCGTCTTCAGCGCGTCGAAGGCGCGCTCCCGGCGCCAGAACAGAACGCCGACGCACGCCAGCGCACCGGCACCCACGACGAGCGGGATGATCCAGATGAGTGGGACACCGCCGGCGTCGGGTGGGACCAGCAGGATCGTCTCGCCGTATTGGGCCACCAGCGTCTCGTCGATGTCGGCGTCGGACTGGCCTGCCGCCACCATGTTCTCGATCTGGTGCCGCACGGCGATGGCCGTCGTCGCGTTCGAGTCGGCGACCGAGACGTCGGTGCACGAGGGGCAGCGCACGGTGGCCTCTATGGCGGCCGCCCGTTGCGCCGCGGTCTCCGGCGCGTTGTCCAAGCTGCCCGTGCCGATGATCAATGCCACGGTGAGGACCACGAGGGGAAGGGCGACGCGCGCCCAGAGGGGCAGGCGGCGCGCGCGCTCAGCCATTGGACGTCCGCGCCTGTTCGGCCTCAGCAGCTTTCACGAACGAGTCGAGGTTCTTCTGCGTGGCCGGGCCCACGAGCACGGCGGTCACCCGGCCCGACGGATCCACCACGAACGTCGTCGGGGGCGCGGTGACCCCGTAACGCTCGGCGATGGTCCCCCCGGGGTCGCTCACGGCGGGCCACAGGTCCCCGTTCGCCTGCAGGAACGAGCGCGCGGTCCCCGAGGTGTCGTGAAAGACGACGCTGACCATGTCGGCGCCGTCGGCCGAGTGCTCCTGTTGGTAGTGAAAGCGCGACAGGTCGGGCGCCTCCTGTTGGCACGGGATGCACCAGCTGGCAAAGAAGTTGATCACCACGTAGTGACCCCGCATCGATGCCAACGAGACGGGCGACCCGGTGCTCAAATCGGTGCCCGTGAAGTCCGGCGCGTCGTGCCCGAGCAGCGGGCTGGCGACCGCGGTGGCCTCCTGGGGCGTGCGGGTGGCCAGGACCACGCCGACGACGACGAGGACCAACAGGACGGCACCCGCCACCCAGCGGACCGGGTGGCGGCGACGGCGCTCGGTCATGCCGGGCCCACGCTCCGGGCCACGAGCGCTCCCACCGGCTCGGGGGCGGCGCTCCGGTCGCGCTCGTCGTGCTCCGCGCTCGTCACCAGGGCCGAGGGGGCCGAGGCGGGCTCGGTGGCCCGCCGCCGGGAACCCGGGACGAGGGCGAGCAGCCCCCCGATCCCGATCAGGAGGCCGCCGGCCCACAGCCAGGCCACCAGCGGCTCGATCACGACGCCGATGGCCACCGAACCCTGCGGCAGGTTGCTGATCGCCTGGTTGCCAGACGTCGAACCCAGTCCCCCCACCGCGTCGAAGGTGAGGTAGACGTCGCCGAGGAGACCCGAGTCGATGGCCGGGGTGCCCACGACGGACAGTGCGCTGCCGAAGCTGGTGGTCGCCGGGGTGAACACCCCGCCGTCCACCTTGACCACGGCCTCCTGGGACGTACGGGAGGGGGAGGTGACGGTGCGGAGGCCCTCGAACTCGAAGCGGTGGCCGTCGTAGGTGACGGAGGCGCCCCGGTGCAACGCCAACTCGGCCTGGTGCCGGTACGAGGTGGCGGCGATGACCCCGACGGCGAGCAGCACGACGCCGAGGTGCACGATCATGCCACCGTTGGCCCGCCCGACCAGGCCCCGCCACCAGCCGACATGACGGGCATGGGCGGCGCGCACGGAGAGAACCAGGGCGCGTGCCGCGGTCGCCGCCGCCATGGCGCCGAGACCGAAACCGATCAGCGTCGCGCCGCCTCGCAGTCCCGCGGCGACGCAGACCACCACGGTACCGACGCCGATCCACACCGGGATCGCCAGGCGCTGCCACAGCACGGTCCCGCTCATCTTGCGCCAGCTGAGCACGGGGGCCACGGCCATGAGGAACAACAAGGTGAGGCCCACGGGGATGGCGACCGTGTTGAAGAACGGCGCGCCCACGGTCACCTGTTGCTGCGTGAGCGCCTCGTAGAGCAGCGGGTACACGGTCCCGAGCAGCACCACGAACGCGAAGCCGACGAACAGCACGTTGTTGAGGAGGAAGGCCCCCTCGCGACCCAGTGGGGCGTCGATCCCGCCCGGTGAGCGAAGGCGGTCGCCGCGCCAGGCGATCAGCCCGAACCCGACGATGACGACCGCGAAGAAGAAGCCGATGAGGATGGGGCCGAGGGAGGATTCGGAGAAGGCATGCACCGAGTTGATGACCCCGGATCTGGTCAGGAACGTCCCGAGGATGGTCAGCGCGAAGGTCGCGATGGACAGGGACAGGTTCCACACCCGCATCAGGCCGCGGCGCTCCTGGACGAGCACGGAGTGCAGATACGCCGTCCCGCACAGCCAGGGCAGGAGCGCGGCGTTCTCGACCGGGTCCCACCCCCAGAAGCCGCCCCAGCCGAGGACCTGGTAGGACCACCAGGCGCCCAACACGATGCCCACGGAGAGGAAGGTGAAGGCCACCAAGGTCCAGCGGCGGCATTCGATCTGCCAGCGGTCGCCCACGCGGCCCGTCGCCAGCATCCCGATGGCGAATGCAAAGGGAACGGTGAAGACGACGAAGCCGACGTAGAGCAGTGGCGGGTGGATGGCCACGAGCGGGTTGTCCTGGAGCAACGAATTCGGCCCCAGGCCCTGCGTGACGCCGGGGGCGGTGACGAAGGGGTTCGCCGGCCCGACCATCAAGCCGAAGAAGAACGCGGTGACGACGTAGAGGACGAGCGTCGCCCAGCGGATCACCGGGTCCGCGGCCTGGCGCCGGTACCGCCACACGAACACGGTCGAAACGACGGCGAGGACGAGGCCCCACAACAGGATGGACCCGGCCAGTGCCGACCACATCCCGGTGACGGAGTACAGGAGCGGGGTCACCGTGCTGTTGTTCTCCGCCACGAACACCAGCGCGAAGTCGTGGGTGACGAGGGCGTGCTCCATGGCCCCCGCGGCGAGCAGGGCCCCGACCAGGATCACGGGCGCCAACCACCGGCCGTCGGCGGGCCCCCGGGTCGCGACGCCTCGGTCCGCCGGGCCCCGGTCCGCCGGCCCGTCAGCCGCCCGGCGGGTGGTGACGAACCCGGCACCGATCACCGCGATGCCCGCGATGCTCGCCACGAACGCCAGCCACACCCCCACGACCCCCAGGTGGGCGTCGACCATCAGGGGACGACCTTTCCGTTCTTCCCCCGGACCCGGCTGGGGTACTGGGCGATGTAGGTCGCGGAGTGCTTCACCAAGATGGAGTTGGACACGAAGTTGGTCGAGGTGCTCGACGTGAAGTGCCCCACCACGACCACCGGGATGCTGGCCTGGAAGAGCTGGGGCGGGCTCCCAGTGTTGTCCACGTGGACGACGTTGGCACCCTGAGAGATCTCGAAGTCCGCGCCCGTGGCCGTGGCGTGGATGGTCTGCGGCACCACATCACCCTCCAGTCGGAACGTCTGGGTCCCGAGCGAGCCCCGATGGGCGAAGGCCTGGTCGACCGTGTCGAAGTAGTTGAGCGAGCTGCCCAACCCCTCGACCAGCAGGAAGACGAAGGCGACGACGAGCAGCGCAAAGACGGCCAGGACCCGCCGGCTGGTGCGCCGCCGCCTGGGCGGCGGCATGGCCGGCCCCGCGCGGACCTCGGAGGTCGGCGGGCTGGTCGGCGGGCTGGGCTCGGTGGTCGTGCCGGTCACGACCGCTCGACGTGCGGCCGCGCGCCGTCAACCTCGGCCTCGGCGCCCGACCGCTCCGAGACCCGCAACGCCCGCTCCCACCGCCGGCGGCGCAGGACGAGGCTGATCGCGTAGACGAACAAGGTGGAGAGCGCGACGGCGTACCCCGCGTCGACGTAGCTCACGGAGCGCCCCCGTCCTCGTGGGAACCCTGTCCGCCGACGCCCACGAGCTCGGCGTCCTCGCTCCATCGTTCGGCCAACGAGACCTCGAGCTCCTGGTCGCCCACCGCGTCCTGCAGCACTTCGACCTGGTACCGCACGCCGAGCAGCCACACGAAGAGCAACGAGAACGCGATGAACCCGAGCAGGAAGGTCCATGACATGGAGGGTGACGCATGAATGGTGAAGCCCGGGTCGAGGAATGTCCCGCCCTGGTGCAGCGTGTTCCACCAGTCGACGGAGAAGTGCACGATCGGGATGTCGACGGCGATCAGCAGCGCGGCGACGGCGCAGCGACGGGCCCGCACGTGCGGATCGGCCGGCACCCGCCGCAAGGCCAGGTAGCCGATCTCGAGCAAGAGGAGGAGGGCGGTCGAGGTGAGCCGGGCGTCCCAGGTCCACCACGTGCCCCAGGCGGGACGGCCCCACAGCGACCCGGTCACGAGTGTCAGCGCGGCGAACACCGCACCGACCTCGACCGCGGACGCGGCCAGGCGGTCCCAGAACAGCGAGCGCGTGCGCGGCCAGAGATACAGGAGGCTGCCGCCGGCCGCCACGGCGCCCACCCAGTACAGCGCCACCGTGGCGATGGGCGGGTGGATGTAGAGCAGGCGGGCCAGGTTCCCCTGGACGACGTCGGGCGGCGTGATCCACAGGCCGAGCCACACCGTGAACCCCATCGCGACGATGCCGAGAATTCCGACAACGTCGAGCCAGCGGGGCCGTACGGGCACGACCGGGCGCGCGCTCATGCGGCCTCCTGCAGCGGGCCGTAGACCGCGATGCCCACCACGAGATAGATCACCGCAAAGGGGACGAGGATCTTGAGCCACTGCGTCCCCGACGACGTGGTGCCGCTCAGTGCGGCCTCCCAGACCTTCGAACCGGCCAGCAGCACCGGGGCCAGCACGGGCAGCACGAGCAGCGGGAGCAGCGTGTCGCGCACGCGCAGGCCGGCCGACAAGGCGCCGTAGAGCACACCCGCGCTGGCCAGGCCCACGGTGGCCAACAGGCTCGCCGTCACGGCCAGCCACACGACGTGCACCTGCACGTCGAAGAGAAACGTCACGCCGGCCCACAGGACGAGCTGCAGCGCCAGGAGCTGGAGCCCGACCGCCGCCGCCTTGCCCAGGAAGATCCCGGCCGGGTCGATGCCCGAGAGCCGCAGCCCGTCGCGCGTGCCCTCGCCGGACTCGACGGCAACGCTGCGCTGAACCGCCAACACCGTCGAGAACAGGAGGGCGACCCAGAAGATGCCGGGCGCGGCCCGGCGCAGCGCCGCCTGGTCCGGTCCGATGGCGAACGCCAGCAGCACCAGGACCAAGAAGGCGAAGGGCACGATCTGCCACAACGCGACGCGCGAGCGCGCCTCGATCCGCAGGTCCTTGCCCGCCACCAGCACCGCGTCATGCCACATGCCAGGCCCCCATGCTGCCGGCGGGCTCGTCCGGCAGCGCCGTCCGCGCCGCGGCGAGGGTGATGCGCCGGCCGCCGGGTTCCTCGCCGGTCACCCGGCCGCCGCCCATGGAGACGACGCGGTCCGCCAGCGGCACCGAGAGCTGCGGTTCGTGGGAGGAGAGCAGCACCGTTGCCCCATCCGACACCGCGTCGGCGATCAGCTGTCCGAGCAACGAGCGCGAGGCCGCATCGAGGCCGGCGTGCGGCTCGTCGAGCAGCCACAGCGCGGGTCGGCGGGCCAGGACGGCGGCAAGGGCGACGCGGCGCCGTTGCCCGGCCGACAGGCGCCCGGCCGGGGTGGTGCGCAGGCGACCGCTGAGACCGAGGCGGTCGAGTGCGTCGTCCGCGTGACGCACCGGAAGTCCGAGGGCGCGGACGGCGAAGTGGACGTTCTCCGCCGCGCTCAGCTCGTCGTAGAGCGGGGCGGCGTGGCCGAGAAGGCCCACGTAGCGTCGGACCGAGGTGTGGTCGGTGGTGAGGTCGACGCCGAGCACGGTGGCCTCGCCCGATGTGACGGGCAAAAGCCCTGCACAGGCGCGCAGGAGGCTCGTCTTGCCCGCACCGTTGGCGCCCACCACGACGACCACCTCGCCCTGCTGGAGGGCGAGGTCGACCCCGGCGAGGGCGGGGAAGCGGCCGGCGAGAGCGACCGCGGCACTGAAGTGGACGACTGGGGCCATGGCCTTCCCCACCATGGTAGGGGGGGTTGGTCCCGGGGTTCCAAGCGGGCCCGGCCTTCGGGTGTCGACGGGCCGCCCAGAGGCACGACCGGCTGGCCGGCGCGACCCCGCAGGCCCCCCAGCTGGGATTCCGCCCGCACGGCCGGGTCGCGCCGGCCCGCCGCGGCACGGACGCCGGATCAGCGCATGTGGGCCAGCGCGGTAATCGGGTCGAGCGAGGTCTCGGTCGCGCCGGCCAGCTCGGCCCGGGCGAAGTCCCGGAGCGCCTCCTCGTGTGCGACGAGGAGGTCTGCCGTGTCCTTCTCCGGGGGGCTGAGCTCGCCGATGCGCCGGTACAACGGCAGGTACTGCCCCGTGACGTCCACGGTGGAGGACATGAGCTCCTCCCAGGTGTGGTTCACCGAGTCGGCGACGAGCGCGTCGGCCAGGCCGAGCATGTCGGCGTCGGGCGCGATCGGGATGCCGGCCCGCTCGAGCGCAGGCGCCACCGCCTCCCTGGTGCGGCGCTCGAGCACGGCCAGCACCATCATCTTGTGTGCCTGCCCCGCGTCGACGAGGCGGTCCGCGATGCCCGCGAACAGGGCCTCGCCCAGGACCTCGCCCTGGTAGGCCCGGACCCAGAGCTCGTCGAGCGGGTCGTCGGGCGAGAAGATCTCCGGCGCCTCGCCGGCGGGGTTGTCGCGACTCACCCAGGCGACGATATCGCCGCGGCCCGTGAGGCGCCCCGACCGGCCTCGGTAGTGTGCGTCACCGTCATGGCGACCGTGTTGATGCCGCTCCCGGCGTCGGACTTCGACCCGACCGAGGCCGCGGTGAGCTGGGAGGTCCTGTCCGGTGCCGGCCACGACATCGTGTTCGCCACGCCCTCCGGGCAGCCGGGACGGGCCGACGACGTGATGGTGACCGGCCGCGGTCTCGACCCATGGGGTGCGATCCCGGGCGTGCGGCGCCTGACGGTGGTCGGGCGCGTCCTGCGCGCCGACGCAGCGGCGCGGCGAGCGTACGCGGCCCTGCTCTCGGACGAGGCGTTCCGCTCGCCGCTCCACTGGGGCGCGGCCCGCCGCAGTCGCTATGACGCACTGGTCCTGCCCGGCGGGCACCGGGCGCGCGGCATGCGCGCCTATCTCGAGAGCCCCGAGGTGCAGCAGATGGCCGTCGACGCGTTCCGCGCCGGCAAGCCCGTCGCCGCCATCTGCCACGGTGTCCTCGTGGCGGCGCGCGCCATTGACCCGGTGACGGGCCACTCCGTGCTGCACGGTCGCCGGACGACGGCGCTGACCTGGTCGCTCGAGCAGAAGGCGTGGGGAGTGGCCCGGTACACGCGCTTCTGGGACCCCAACTACTACCGCACGTACCTGGAGGAGCCAGGGCAGCCGTGGGGGTACATGTCAGTCCAGCAGGAGGTCACCCGCGCTCTGGCCGATCCGGGCGATTTCAAGGATGTGGAGAAGGGGACGCCCGACCGGCGGCGCAAGACGAACGGGCGGGCCCGGGACACCATGACGGACTCCCGACCGGCATGGGTCGTGCGCGACGGCTCCTATGTCTCGGCCCGCTGGCCGGGCGACGCGTTCACCTTCGCCCGGACCTTCGCCGGGGTGCTGACCGGCGACGTCTGAGCCGGCGCTCCGCGCACCGATCAGCTCTTGCTGAGCCGCCCGAGACCGATGTCGTTGAGAAGGTTGGAGAGCTGCGTGGAGACCCAGCTGACGTTGTCCGTCAGCAACAGCACGCCGAAGACGACGAGGACCACACCCGCGACGAGCTCGACGGCCCACAGCCAGTGCCGAGCCCGGGCCAGCGTCGCGGTGAGCCGGCCGAAGGCCAGCCCGACGACCACGAAGGGGACGGCCAGCCCGAGCGAGTACGCGAACAGCAGCAGGACCCCTCCGGCCAGCGTCCCGTTGCGCGCCGCCAGGCCCAACACGACACCGAGGACGGGACCGATGCACGGGGTCCAGGCGAAGGCGAAGGCCATGCCCATGACGGGCGCCGCCCACACGCCGAGCTTGGAGGGCCGCACGTCGAAGCGGTGCTCGCCCGTCATGCGGGACACCAGGCCGATGGTGCCGGTGCCGGCGTGCGCCCACACGCGCGACGGCAGGGCGCTGAGCAGCATGACGACGCCGAGGAGGATGATCACTGCGCCGCTCACGTGGGTGAGCGTGATCTCGTGCGCATCGAGCACCCGGCCGATGCTCGACGCAGCCGCACCGAGCGCGACGAAAACCAGTGTGAAGCCGGCCACGAACAAACCGATGCCGCGCAGGACGGGGCGCAGGGCCTCCGACGGCGTGGCGCCCTCGCCCCCGGCCTCGAGCTCCGCCGCCGACAGGCCCGACACCATGGAGACGTAGCCGGGGACGAGTGGCAGCACGCACGGCGAGACGAAGGAGAGGATCCCGGCTCCGAAGGCGACGAGAGCGCCGGCCGGATCGGCCGAGATCGCAGCGGGTGCGGCAGGTGCGAGGAGCGCGGCGGCCCCCGGCTACCTGAGGCTCTTGCGAACCAGGTCCATGTCGGCCTGCACCATCATGGCGACCAGGCCGGGGAAGTCCACTTCGCGCTCCCAGCCGAGGACCTCGTGCGCCTTGGTCGGATCCCCGACGAGCAGGTCGACCTCGGCCGGCCGCAGGAAGCGGTCGTCGATCACGACGTGCTGCTCCCAGTCGAGCCCGGCGGCCTCGAAGGCCAGGCGGCACAACTCGCGCACCTCGTGGGTCTCCCCCGTCGACACGACGAAGTCGCCGGGACCGTCCTGCTGGAGCATGAGCCACATGGCGCGGACGTAGTCGGCCGCGTACCCCCAGTCCCTTTGGGCATCGAGGTTGCCGAGCGGCAGCTTGTCGTCCAGCCCGTGCGCGATCCGGGCGACCCCGTGGGTGACCTTGCGGGTGACGAACTCGAGGCCGCGCCGGGGCGACTCGTGGTTGAAGAGGATGCCGGAGGAGGCGTGCAGCCCGTAGCTCTCGCGGTAGTTCACCGTGATCCAGTGCCCGTAGACCTTGGCCACCCCGTAGGGGCTGCGGGGGTAGAACGGCGTCGACTCGCGCTGGGGCACCTCCAGCACCTTGCCGAACATCTCCGAGGAACTGGCCTGGTAGAAGCGGATCTCGCGGTCGACCAGGCGGATGGCGTCGAGGATGCGGGTGACACCCATGGCGGTGGTCTCGCCCGTCAGCACGGGCTGGCTGAAGCTGGTCTGGACGAACGACTGGGCGGCCAGGTTGTAGACCTCGTCGGGCCGGTGGTCACGCAGGATGTGGATGAGCGAGCTCTCGTCGAGGAGGTCGCCGGCCACCAGCTCGAGCTGGTCCTGAATGTGGGCGATCCGCTCGAAGTTCACGGTGCTCGACCGCCGCACCATGCCGATCACCGTGTAACCCTGCGTGAGCAGGAACTCGGCCAGGTACGACCCGTCCTGGCCCGTCACGCCCGTAATCAGTGCCCGCTTCGCCATCGGGGCAACGCTAGTCGACCCGCGAACGAGGAACGCGGCGGCGCCTACAGTGCCGTCGTGCCGACGGCGTGCGTGGTCTCGTTCCGCTTGGGGGGTGGGGACGGCGTGTCGGTGGAGGCCGCCAAATGGGGCGGCGCGCTGGCCGACCTGGGCTGGGACGTCCGGACCGTCGCCGGATCGGGCCCCGTGGGCACGACGTTACCGGGGTTGGCCATCGGCGCCCCCGATCCGCCCACCCGGGCCGAGGTGGACGACGCCCTGGCCGACGCCGACCTGGTGATCGTGGAGAACCTGTGCTCACTGCCGCTCAACCCGGCGGCGGCGGCCATCGTCGCAGAGGCCTGCGCGGGGCGTCCCACGGTCCTGCACCATCACGATCTGCCCTGGCAGCGGCCGCACCTCGCCCACCTCCCCCCGCCACCCGACGACCCGGCGTGGGCCCACGTGACGATCAACGAGCTGAGCCGGTCGCAGCTGGAGGCACACGGGCTGAAGGCGACGACCATCTACAACACGTTCGATCCCGATCCGGCGCCCGGCGACCGCGCCGCGGTGCGCGCGGCCCTCGACATGCACCACCGGACCCCGCTGCTGCTCCAGCCGACACGCGCGCTCGCCCGCAAGAACGTCGCCGGGGCCATTGCGCTCGCCGAAGCCCTCGGCGGGACCTACTGGCTTCTCGGGCCGGCCGAGGACGGCTACGGCCCCGCGCTCGAGCGGCTGGTGGCGCGGGCGCGTTGCCGCGTCGTGCTCGGCCAACCCGAGGGCGGCTGCTCCATGGCCGACGCGTACGCAGCGTGCGACGCCGTGCTGCTGCCGTCGTTCTGGGAGGGATTCGGGAATCCCTCGGTGGAATCGGCCACCCATCGCCGCCCGCTCGCCATCGGCCGCTACCCGGTGGCCGCCGAGCTGGCGGCGTTCGGCTTCTACTGGTTCGACGCCTCCGATCCGGCGCCACTGGCTGCGTTCCTGGCTCACCCCGACGACCAGATGCTCGTGCACAACCACCGGATCGCCGCCGAGCACTTCAACCGGGCCGACCTCCCGGACCGGCTGTCCCGGGTGCTGCGCCAGTTCCCGGACTTCCCGACACGCCGATGACCGTTCGGTAACGTGAGCGGCGTGTCCGGTGCGATACAGGCCGCCTCGCGGCGATTGACGGCGGAGCAGCGGCGCCATCAGCTGTTCGACGTGGCGTTGGAGCTGTTCGCCCAGCGGGGGTACCGGGCCACGACGATGGACGACATCGCCGAGGCCGCCGGCGTGACCAAGCCCCTGCTGTACCAGCACTTCTCCTCCAAGCGGGCGCTGTACCTCGAGCTGGTCGACTCCATCGCCCACGACCTGCTGTCGGCCGTCCGGCGTGCCGTGATGCTGGCCGACGGCCCCCGCCAGCAGGTCGAGCTGGGCTTCGCCGCCTACTTCCGGCTCGTCGTCAGCCACGAGGCCGAGTTCCGTCTGCTCTACGGCAGGGACCACGCCGACGACCAGGAGCTGGGCCGGGCGCTGCGCACGGTCGAGGACGCCATCGCCGAGGCGATCGACCCGCTCATCGACGCGGGGCTCGACGACGATCACCGACGGCTGCTGGCCTACGGGATCGTGGGAATGGCCGAGGGCGCCAGTCGTCGCTTCATGGCCCAGCGCCCCGACACCGACGACGAGGTCGACGAGGAAGCGCAGAAGCTGGCCCGGCGCATGGCCGACCTGGCCTGGGCCGGGCTCCGCTCGGTGCACGCCGACTGACCCAGCGCGGCGCGCTGCCTCAGAGCAGGGTCACCAGGGTCCGGCACAGCCCCCACAGCTCGTCGACGCACGCGGCGTAGACGTCGGCCTCTTCCCCTGCAGGATCGAGGACGTCGTCGTCGTCGGACACCCCCACCTCGCCGAGGCCGAGCGCCACCACGCGCTCGCCCAACGCCGGAGGCGGCGGCCCCAGGTGGTCGCACAGCCACCGGATGGTGGCGGTCTTCGCGGCCGCGTCGGGGAACTGGCGCCGCACGAAGCGCACGTGGTCGGCCTCCATGACGACGACCAGATCGGCATGGACGAGGTCCACACCGTGGACCTGACGGCTCCGGTGCCGGCGGAAGTCGGTGTCCGCGAGCTCGGGGATGCGGGACAGGGCGGCCCGCGTCCGCATCCCCATCGGCTGGCCGTCGATGGTGTGGGTCCCCGCGGTGATGATGCGCAGCGGCGGGCCCGGACGGCCGTCTCGCAAGTGCTCGAGCATGAACCCGGCCATGACCGAGCGGGCCGCGTTGCCGGTGCAGAGCACCAGCAGATCCGTCATCGGGCCGCCAGCAGGAGCGCCGGGGCGTCGACGTCGATCGCATGCTGGGCGTGACGGGTCGCGCTGGTCAGGAACATCAGGTCGCCCCGCTCGGTCCGCTGCACCACCATGGCCGCCACGATTGCCATCAAGACACCCGCGAAGCTGTCCAGGCGGGTATCGGCCCGCAGCTGCTCCAGCGAGTAGTCCCGCACGCCCCGCCGGCACAGGGCGTCGTGGTAGTGCGCCAGGAGGTCGGGTTCGTTGGCCCGCCGGTCCCCGGTGCCCAGGCAACCGCCGATGAAGTACGCCACGTCGGCCGATGCGCCACCCCACGCGGCCGTCTGCCAATCGACGACCACCGGCCTCGGGTCAGCGGGACGGAAGAGCAGGTTGTCGAGCCGGAAGTCGCCGTGGCTGACCGTGCGAGGGCCGTCGTGCAAGCGCAGGTAGGCGGGCAGGTGCTCGGCGAACAGCCGGCAGACGTCGCGGTGTTCGGGCGCGAGCGTGCCTTCGTAGCGCTCGAGGAATCCCGGCAACAGCGAGCCCACCAGTGCAACCAGGAAACCGTCGGACTCGGGCGTGGCACGGTTGAGCCACTCGCGCCCGGCCAGGTCCGGCTCCTCCCAGCACGGCGCGTGCAGGCCGGCCATCTCGTCGAGGACGGCGGCGGCCCGCTCGGGACTGCAGGCGGCAATTTGGTCCCCCTGCGCCGCACCGGCGATGTCCTCGAGGAGGAGGGTGAACCATCCCGTCTCGGGCTCCACCTCGGCCAGGTACGTCGCCGGCACGCGCGCGGCGACGCGCGCGGCCACCTCGCGGTAGAAGCGGACCTCTATCTCGTAGGCCCGCAGCGCGAGGCCGGTGCCGCGACTCTGCTCGTCGGCCGAGGCGAACTTGCCGACCACGCTCGCCGGGCCCGCACCCGGCTCGTCGAAGGCGAGGACGAAGCGCGTCGTGTCGGCCATCTGCCCCGTGCCGATCGGCTCGGCCTGGAACGAGATCACCCGGGCGCCCGGGGCCAGCGTCCCCGCCTCCTCCAGGGCGCTGGTCAGCCACTCCGGTGTGACGTCGGCGGCGCGCCGCAGGAGGGGGGGCGGGGTCATGGCACGCCGAGACTATTGGCCCGGCCCCCACCCGCTCGTCCCCGGGCGTCCACCCTCGGGATCAACCCGTGAATCAAACCCCGGGTTGACGCCCGTCCGGGGGCAAATCCGGACACTGGAGGCATGACCTTCACCGATTACCTCATCGACATCAGCCTCATCGCCATCGTCCTGTTCCAGGTCAGGGGGCGCCGGATCACCACCCGGGCCCTCCTGCTCCCGGTGGGCATCGTGACCTACGTGGCCTTCACCTACCTCCGGGCCATCCCGACCGCCGGCAACGACCTCTTCCTCGTGCTCGGGTGCGCGGCCGCCGGTGCGCTGCTCGGCGGACTGGCCGGGCGCATCACCTTCGTCCACCCCGACGCCGAGGGCATACCGGTCGCCAAGGCCGGCCTGGCGGCGGCGGCCCTGTGGATCCTGGGCACCGGCGGACGGCTCGCCTTCCAGGTCTACGCCACCCACGGCGGCGGCGCGGCCGTTGCGCGGTTCAGCGCGACGCACGGCATCACGAGCGTGACGGCCTGGACAGACGCCTTGATCCTGATGGCGCTCTGCGAGGCCGTGGTGCGCACCGGGATCCTCGGGTGGCGGGCCTTCGGTGTGCACCGCAACAGCGCACCGGCCGGCAGCGCCGTACCCGCCCCCCGGCGGCAGCCCGTGCTGAGCGGCTGGCGGTCCATCATGGAGGGCAGTGAGCGCTCGATCTGACGCCGAGATCCCCCTTGGGGGCTGGTCGGTCGCGGGCAACGCGGTCGCACTGGCCTCCATCGGGCTGCTCGTCTGGGGCGTCCTGAGCGAGCTGCACCCGCTGGAGTCCTCGAGCCACCGCACCGCCGCCGTCGCCCTCCTGGCGGCGGCGGTGTCGTCGTGGCTCGCCTTCATGTACCTGCGGTCCCGCTCCGAGCGGGCGGCCGTGGCTGCGCTGTTCGCGATGTCGATCACGGGCGGTGCCCTCGTGGGCTTCACGCCGGTCGCGATCGTCTTCACGGGCGTGGCCGTCCTCAGCGCCGCCATGCAGTGGCCGATCGGGCTGGGCGCCCTCGTCGGTGCGGCCGGCTGGCTCGCCATGGCGGTGAGCGTGCTGACGGTCGGACGGTCGGCCGGCGTGCTCCTCGGGGGACTGGCGGCAGTGCTGGGCGGCGCCATGGTCGGGGCCACCCGCCGCCAGGCAGTCGAGCGCACGGAGCAGGCGGCACGCGTGGAGGTCGCGGTGGCCCGGACCGAGGTGGAGCGGGGGCGGGCCGAGCTGCTCGCCGAACGGAACCACCTCGCCCGCGAGATCCACGACGTGCTGGCCCATACCCTGGCCGCCCTCTCCCTGCAGCTCGAAGCGTTCAGCACGGTCGTCGAGGCGGAGCCGGACACCAGCCCCGCCGTCCGTGAGCAGCTCGAGCGCACCCGCATGCTGGTGCACGAAGGGCTCGACGAGGCCCGCGGAGCGGTCCGGGCCCTGCGCGACGAACCGGCACCACTTGGCGAGCAGCTGACCAAGCTGTGCGCACTGCACGATGCGTCCTTCAGCGAATCGGGCACGCCACGCCCGCTCCCGGCACCGGTCGTACTCAGCCTCTACCGGATCGCCCAGGAGGCGTGCACCAATGTCATGAAGCACGCGCCCGGAGCGCGGACGGCCGTGGTCCTGCGGTGGTCGCCCGACACGGCGGTGCTCACGGTGGAGAACGGCGCCTCGCCCAACACGGCGCCCTCCACTCTGGGCCGTAGCGGCGCGGGGTACGGCCTGCGCGGCATCGCCGAACGGCTCGAGCTCCTGGGCGGCGAGGTCGAGTCCGGGCCGACGGCGTCGGGCTGGCGCGTGACCGCCTCGGTGCCCGTCTCCGGCAGGGCCCTCGCCCCCGCCGAGCGGGATGAGGCGGCGTCGTGAGGGTGCTGATCGCCGACGACCAGAGGGTCGTCCGGGAAGGCCTGGCGACCATCGTCGGCGGGTTCCCCGACACCGAGGTCGTGGGCCTGGCCGGAGACGGGGCCGAGGCCCTCGAGCTGGTCGTGGCTGCGTCTCCCGACGTCGTGCTCATGGACCTGCGGATGCCCAGGATGGACGGCGTGGAGGCCACCCGGGCGGTGCGCGAGCGGCATCCTGCCGTTCCCGTCGTCGTCCTCACCACCTTCGCCGACGACGACTCCATTCTGGACGCGCTGTCCGCCGGCGCCGCCGGCTACCTCACCAAGGATGCGGCCCGCGACGACATCCGGCGGGCACTGGAGGCAGCCGTCGCCGGGCAGTCGGTGCTCGACCCCGCCGCCCAGGCGGCGTTGCTCAAGGCGGCCCAACACGCGCCCCGGGAGCCCGGTGCGCCCCTGCCGCGCCCGGCGTCGCTCCCCGACGGGCTGACCGAGCGGGAGGCCGAGGTGCTGACGCTGATCGCCGGTGGCCTGTCGAACACCGAGATCGCGGGGCGCCTGTACGTGGCCGACGCGACGGTGAAGACGCACGTCAACCGGATCTTCGCCAAGACCAACAGTCGCGACCGTGCCCAGGCGGCGCTCTACGCCCTCCGGCACGGTCTGGTGGCCGAGGCCGCGCCCGACCGGGACGCCGACGCGGGCGGTCCCGGGCGCCCGTCGATCAGCTGATCCGCGTGCTCAGTTTGCTCACTTGATGTGGATGCCAGAGATGGCCCGGCTGATCACGAGCCGCTGGATCTCCGACGTCCCCTCGAAGATCGTGTAGATCTTCGAGTCGCGGTGCCACTGCTCGACCGGGTACTCGCGCACGTAGCCGTAGCCGCCGAGGATCTGGATGGCCTGCTCGGTCACCCACACCGCGTTCTCGCCGGCGTAGAGCTTGGACATGGACCCCTCGCCGTTCTCGAACTTCTTGCCGGTGCTGGCCATGTTGGCGGCGCGGTGCACGAGCAGGCGGGCGGCGTCGGTGTGCATCTTCATATCGGCCAGCTTGAAGGCAATGGCCTGGTTCTCGATGATGGCCCGTCCGAACTGCTTGCGCTCCTTGGCGTAGTCGAGCGCGTACTCGTAGGCGGCCCGGGCGATGCCGACCGCCTGCGCCCCCACGATCGGGCGCGACGCCTCGAACGTCGCCATGGCGGCCTGGGTCGAGGTCTTCTTGCCCTCCTTGGCCCGCGCCAGCCGCTCGTCGAGCTTCTCCTTGCCGCCGAGCAGGCAGCGTCCGGGGACGCGGCAGTCGGCCAGGACGACCTCGGCGGTGTGCGAGGCCCGGATGCCCATCTTCTTGAACTTCTGCCCCTGGGAGATCCCGGGCGTGCCCTCGGGCACGACGAAACTGGCCTGGCCCCGGCTGCCCAGGGCGGGGTCGACCGACAGGACCAGCACGTGCGTGTTGGCGATGCCGCCGTTGGTGATCCACGTCTTGGTGCCGTTGAGCACCCACTCGTCCTTCGCCTCGTCGTAGACCGCGCGTGATTTGAGGGACGACACGTCCGACCCGGCGTCGGGCTCCGACACGCCGAACGCGGCCAGCTTGACGTCGTCGGGAGAGCCGAAGCACTGGGGGATCCACTCCCCGATCTGCTCGGGCGTGCCGTTGGCGAAGATCCCGGCCACGGCGAGGGTGGAGCCGAAGATGGCGAGCGCGATCCCCGCGTCGCCCCAGCTCATCTCCTCGTTGACGAGGCACATGAGCAGACCGGTGGGGTCCGAGAAGCACTGGGCGATGAAGTCGAAGGAGTACAGCCCGTTCTTGGCCGCCTCCTCGATGATGGGCCAGGGCGTTTCCTCGCGTTCGTCCCATTCGCGCCCGGCGGGTCGCACGACGTTCTCGGCGAACTCGTGGACCCACTTGACGATCTGGAGCTGATCCTCGTTCAGCTCGAGCGAGTAGTCGGACATGGCGCCCTCCTTGGCGGCTCCGGCCGCGGCCGGAGCCCCTGCGTTCGGTGTGAACCGACCCCGCAAAGCGAGTGCGTCGCTCGGTGCGTGCCCCCGGACGGTTCCTGGTTACTCAACAGTAACCTACCGGGCGATCACCGGTCCACCACCGGCTGGTTTGGCCCCTGACCTGGGGGTGCTGGCTCTCTCAGCGGCGGATCGCCGTGCCGGAAGGGGTGTCCTCCACCGTCCAGCCCCGGGCAACCAGCTCGTCGCGCAGGGCGTCCGCCCGGGCGAAGTCCCTGGAACGACGGGCCTCGTCGCGCTCGGCCACCAGCCGGGCCGACTCCGCGTCGACCTCGACGTCCGCGGCACGCAGCGACAGGCCGAGCGCGGCGGCGAGCACCGCCGCGCTGTGGGCCAGACGACCGCTCTCGCCCTCGTCGCCCGCATCGGCGGCGGAGTGCGCCGCCGTGACGAGCTCGAAGATGCCGGCCAGCGCCCCCGGCGTGTCGAGGTCGTCGTCCATGCGCGCCCGGAAGGCGGCCGAGGCCCCGGCGTCCACGCCCGTCGCCGGCGGCGTCCCCTCGACCACGAACCCCTCGTCGGTCTGCGCGAGGAGCTCGGCCACGTCGAAGCGCCGGGCCAGCCCGTCCAACCGGGCCAGAGCCTTCTCGGCATCGGCGAGCGTCTCGGGCGTGACCTCCATGGGCGAGCGGTAGTGGGCGCGGAGCACGAGCAACCGGTAGGCGCGGGCGTCGCAGCGGGCCAGGAGGTCGGGCAGCGTCGTGAAGTTGCCGAGCGACTTGGACATCTTCGTGCCCTCGACCTCCACCCAGCCGTTGTGCATCCAGTGCCGCGCGAAGACCTTGCCGTCGGCGACCGCCTGCGCCCGCTCGTTCTCGTGGTGCGGAAACTTCAGGTCCTGCCCGCCGCCGTGCAGGTCGAACCCCTCACCCAGCAGGTCGAGCGACATCACCACGCACTCGGTGTGCCACCCCGGCCGGCCCTGCCCCCACGGTGAGTCCCAGCTGGGCTCACCCTCCTTCGCCTTCTTCCACAGGGCGAAGTCGAGGGGCGAGCGCTTGTCCTCGTTGGCCTCGACCCGCGCCCCGACCTGCAACGACTCCAGCGACTGCTGCGCCAGGAGGCCGTACCCCTCGACCGTTGAGACCTCGAGGTAGACGCCGTCGGGGGTCTCGTAGGCCTTGCCCATGGCCATCAGCTCGCCCACCAGCGCCACCATGTCCTCGATGTACTCCGTGGCGTGCGGGATGTCCTGCGGGCGCAGGTCACCCAGCGCGTCCATCGACTCCCACCATCGGGCCTCGAACTCGGCGGCGACGTCGGGCTCGGTGCGCCCGAGCTCGGCCGCTCGCTTGATGATGTTGTCGTCCACGTCGGTGACGTTGGCCACGTGGTGCACCTTCAGCCCGGTGAAGCTGAGGTAGCGCCGGAGAATGTCGAAGGTCAGGTTGGCCCGCCCGTGCCCGATGTGGGGCATGTCGTAGACGGTCGGGCCGCACACGTACATCGACACCTCGCCCTCGTGACGAAGTTCGAGGGGGCGGACGGTGCCCGTCGCGGTGTCGTGAAGGTGCAGCACCCGGGTACGGTAACCCGATCATGTCGACGCCTACGACCGGAGCGCCACGCGTCCCCGACAAGCCGACCCTCGACGGCCTGGAGGGGCGCTGGACCGGCGTCTGGGAGGAGGCGGGCACCTACCGCTTCGACGCCGGCGCCAGCCGGTCGGAGGTGTTCTCCATCGACACCCCACCGCCGACGGTGTCGGGCTCGCTCCACATGGGATCGGTCTTCGGCTACGTGCAGACCGATGCCGTCGCCCGCTACCGTCGCATGCGGGGCTGGAAGCTCTTCTATCCCATGGGCTGGGACGACAACGGGCTGCCCACGGAGCGCCGGGTGCAGACGTACTTCGGTGTGCGGTGCGACCCGTCGCTCCCCTTCGACCCCGACTTCAGGCTGCCCGAGGAACCCGGCAAGGACGACGTCCCGGTGAGCCGGCCGAACTTCATCGCGCTGTGCCACGAGCTCACCGCCGAGGACGAGCAGGCGTTCGAGGACCTGTGGCGGCGCATCGGACTGTCCGTCGACTGGGGGCGGGGCTACGCCACGATCGACGACCGCAGCCGCCGCGCCAGCCAGCGGATGTTCCTGCGCAACCTCGCCCGTGGCGAGGCCTACTCCTCGGAGGCACCGACGTTGTGGGACGTCGACTACCAGACGGCGGTCGCGCAGGCCGAGATGGAAGACCGCGAGCAGCCCGGCGCGTACCACCGGATCCGCTTCGACGACATTGAGATCGAGACGACGCGGCCGGAGCTGATCGCCGCCTGCGTGGCGCTGGTCGCGCACCCCGACGACGAGCGTTACGCGACGCGGTTCGGCACCATGGTGCGCACCCCGCTCTTCGGGGTCGAGGTGCCGGTGCTGGCCCACCACCTGGCCGAGCCGGACAAGGGCTCGGGCATCGCCATGATCTGCACGTTTGGGGACATCACCGACGTCGTGTGGTGGCGCGAGCTCGACCTTCCCACCCGCAGCATCGTGACCAGGTCCGGACGGATCGTCGAGTCACCCCCGTCGGGCGTGCCCGACGGGGAGGCGTGGCAGGCCATCGCAGGCCGGACGGTCAAGCAGGCCCAGCGCGCCGTCGTGGAGATGCTGACGGCGACGGGGGACCTGGTCGGCGATCCCCGGCCGATCACCCACCCGGTCAAGTTCTACGAGCGGGGCGACCGACCACTCGAGATCGTCACCAGCCGGCAGTGGTTCATCCGCAACGGCGGCCACGACGAGCAGCTCCGGCGCGCCCAACTCGAGCGGGCCGCACAGCTCGACTGGCACCCGCCCTACATGAAGGTCCGCTACGACGACTGGGTCAACGGCCTCAACGGCGACTGGCTGGTGAGCCGCCAGCGCTTCTTCGGGGTCCCCTTCCCCGTGTGGTACCCCCTCGACGCCAATGGCGAGCCCGACTACGACGCGCCGATCGTGCCCGACGAGTCGAGCCTTCCCATCGACCCGACGACCGACGTGCCGCCCGGCTACGAGCCCGCGCAGCGGGGCGCGCCCGGCGGCTTCGCGGGCGATCCGGATGTCATGGACACGTGGGCCACCTCCTCGGTGACCCCCCAGATCGCCTGCGGCTGGGAGGACGACCCGGCGCTGTTCGCGGCGACCTTCCCCATGGACCTGCGCCCGCAGGGGCCCGAGATCATCCGCACCTGGCTCTTCGCGACGCTGCTGCGCTCGCACCTCGAGCACCACACGCTGCCCTGGAAGCACACCACCATCAACGGTTGGATCCTCGATCCCGACCGCAAGAAAATGTCGAAGTCGAGGGGCAACGTCGTGACGCCGATGGCCATGCTGGAGGAATTCGGCTCCGACGCCGTGCGGTACTGGGCCTGCAACGGGCGACCCGGGACGGACACGGCGCTCGACACCGGCGTCATGAAGATCGGGCGCCGGCTGGCGATCAAGATCCTCAACGCGTCGAAGTTCGCACTCGGTCGGCTGGGCGACGGCGCGGTGCCCGGGATGGATGCGGTACGCGCGCCGCTCGACGCCGCACTGCTGGTCCAACTGGCCGCGCTGGTGCAGTCGGCCACGGCGGCCCACGAGGGCTTCGACTACGCCCGCGCCCTCGAGGTCACCGAGACGTTCTTCTGGTCCTTCTGTGACGACTACCTCGAGCTGGTCAAGACGCGGGCCTACGGAGAGGACGACCCCGAGGGGACCGACTCGGCCCGGGCCACGCTGGCGCTGGCCCTCTCCGCGCTGCTCCGGCTCTTCGCCCCGTTCCTCCCCTTCGTCACCGAGGAGGTGTGGAGCTGGTGGCAGGAGGGCTCGGTGCACCTGGCCGCCTGGCCGGACCCCGGCGAGGTGGGGCCCCACGACGGCGCCGACGCGAGCGTGCTGACGGTGGCGGCGGAAGTGCTCGGCGCGGTGCGACGGGAGAAGACGGCGCACAAGCGCTCCATGCGGGCGCGCGTGGCGCGCGTCGTGGTGACGGGTCCGGTGGCGGCGCTCGCCGCGGTGGAGGCCGCTCGCGGCGACATCGCCGACGCCGGCGGGGTGGACGAGCTCGTGGTCGTGCCCGGCGACGTGCTCTCGGTGGACGTGGAGCTCGCCGAGGACTCCTGAACAGCCGGGTCAGAGGTAGGCGGCCTGTGCTGCGTCGGCCATCTCGTGGGGGGTGCCCTCATGGACGATGCGCCCGTGCAGCATGATCGCAGCCCGGTCGGCCACGCCCAGGGCGGTCTCCGCGAACTGCTCGACGAGCACGACGGTCACGCCCCTTGCCGCAATGGCGGCGACGAGCTCGTACAGGTGAGCCACGACGAGCGGTGCCAGGCCCATGGAGATCTCGTCGAGCAGCAAGACCCGGGTCTCCCCCGCCAGTGCGCGCGAGATGGCCAGCATCTGCTGCTCGCCACCCGAGAGCGTGCCGGCGAGCTGCTTGCGCCGCTCCTTCAGCCGGGGAAACTGCTCGTAGGCGCGCGCCTCCACTTCGGCGATGCCGACGCCCCCGCGATAGGTCCACATGCGCAGGTTGTCGCGCACCGTCAGGTTGGGGAACACGCCGCGCCCCTCGGGGATGGCGATCACGCCCGCCCGGGCCAACGCCTCGGGTGCCCACCGCGAGCCCGTCATGCCGTCGATGCCGACGGTGCCCGCCGTGGTGCGCAGCCGGCCGTTGATCACCTTGAGCAGCGTGCTCTTGCCCGCCCCGTTGGGACCGAGGAGCGCGAAGACGGTGCCGCCCGGGACGTCGAGGTCCACGCCGTGGAGCACCTCGATGCGACCGTAGGCGGCGTGGACGCCGTCCACCCTGACGCCGGCACCCGCGCGCCCGGTCATCCCTCGCGGTCCTCCGTCTCGGACCGCGCCGCCGCCTGGTCCCCGGCGTCGGGGGCGCGCCCGAGGTAGGCCTCCTGGACGGTCGCGTTGCGGCGTATGTCCTGCGGACTGCCCGTGGCGATGATCTGGCCGAAGTCGAGGACGTGCACGGTCGCGCAGACCCGCAGCACGAGGTCGGTGTCGTGCTCCACCACGACGACGGCCCTGCCCTCGGCGGCCAACGACGTGAGGAGCCGGCCCAGTGCGGCCGTCTCCCGCTCGTCGAGACCGGAACAGGGCTCGTCGAGGAGGAGGACCTTCGGATCGGTCGACAGGGCACGGGCCAGCTCGACCAGGCGAGCCGATCCGGTCGGGAGCGACGACACCGGCGAGGCGGCCTCGTCGCCCACCCCGACGCGCTCGAGCAGTGCGACCGCGGTCGTCGCCGTGGCCCGACGGGAGGCCTCGAGGCCGACACGCACGTTGTCCGCTGCGCTCAGCGTGGAGAAGAGCTCCAGGCGCTGGAAGGTGCGGGCGAGGCCGAGCCGGGCGCGGCGGTGGGTGCCCCGGTGGGTGACGTCGATGCCGCCGAGGTGCACCCTGCCCCGGTTGGGGTGCTGCAGCCCCGTGATGACGTTGAAGAGCGTGGTCTTGCCCGCACCGTTGGGACCGATCAGGCCGGTCACCGTGCCGGCCTCGGCGCGCAGCGACACGTCGGAGAGCGCGGCGACGCCGCCGAAGTGCACGCTGACGTGGTCGACCTCGAGCGCGGGGATGCCCGCCGCGGCGGCGGGCCCGCCGGCCCCGTCCTCAGGCGGCACGGGCCACCTCGTGGTCCAGGACGAGCTGGCCCGACTCGGCGGCGCGGTCGCCGAAAGGCAGACGCACGCGGTTCGCCAGCCAGTCGATGCCGAGGATCCCGTCGGGGCTGCGGGCGAGCAGGACGATCCCGATGCCGGCGGCCAGTCCGGTGAGGTCCGCGAGGGAGGCCGGCAGGTGGGTCTGGAGCACGGGGAGCGCCGCTGCGGTCATGCCGCCCAGCAGCGCGCCCGAGATGGTCCGGATCCCCCAGATGGCGACGAAGAGGAGCAGCGTGAGACTCCCGATGAACTGCACGTCGTTGGCACCGATGCCGCCCTGCTGGCCCGCGTAGAAGACGCCGCCGAGGCCCGCCATGGCGGCCGAGAGGCTGAAGACGATCATTTTGGTGCGCACCGAACTGAGGCCGACCGTGGCGAAGGCCGCGGGCGAGTCGCTCATGGCAACGAGGCGGCGGCCGAAGGCGCTCCGGCGCACGAGGCCGACGACCACGGCGCACAGCGCGGCCGCGACGGCCACCTCAATGAGCTCGGCCCGGTCGCTGACGGACTGCATGAAGGGCAGCCGCAACCGCCCCACGCCGATGGACGTGCCGTCGGAGATGACGCTCGTGTTGTCGAAGAACGCGGAGTACATGACCTCCCCGAAGGCGAAGGTCGCCAGCGCCAGGTACAGGCCGCGCAGGCGGATGGCGGGGAGCGCCACCAGGGCGCCGACCGCTCCGGACACCACGACGGCGAGGAGCAGGCCCCACCACGAGTCGCCGCCGAGCGTCTTGCCCATGGTGAACGCGCCGATGCCCATGAAGGTGAGCTGGCACAGCGAGACCTGGCCGGCGTAGCCGACGAGGACGACCAGCGAGAGCCCGACGATGCCGAAGGCCAGGCCCTGGGAGAGCGTGGACAGCGCCGTGGCCCCGATCACGACGGCCAGGACCACCATGCCCGCCACCAGGAGCACGCCACCGGCGACCGACTGACGCGCCGTGACCACCTTGGGGGCGGGCCGGACGGCGAGCCGGCCGGCGGGAGCGAGCCGCGCCGCCGGGATCACGAGCAGCACCACGAAGAGGAAGAGGACCGGGACCACCTCGGTCAGCACCGAGGCCAATCCCGGGTTGATGTGCCCGGGCAGGTACCCGACGCAGTACTGGGTGATGAGCCCGAGCGCGAGGGCGCCGACGAAGGTCATGGGCAGGTTGCGCAGGCGGCCGACCACGGCGGCGGCGAAGCCGTTGAGGGCGAGCAGCGTCAGCTGGTCGGCGGTCAACCCCGTCTGGCCCACCAGCGGGGCGATCAGCACGCCGGCCAGGGCGGCCAGCATGAAGCCGAGGGCCCACCCCATCTGCGACATGCGGTAGGGCTTGGCGCCGGCCATGGCGACGAGCTCAGGGTCGTCGACCACGGCCCGCATGGCCACGCCGAGCCGGAAGCGGCGCAGGAAGACGCCGAGGAGGAGGGCGACCAGGGCCGCCACCACCACGATCAAGATCTGCTGGACCTGGATCGTCACGCCGTTGGCGCCGAAGAGATGCACCGCTGCCACCGTGCCGTCGGCCGAGGTGAAGTAGGCCGGTACCGAGCGGATGACCTCGGGGCTGCTCCAGAAGATGGTCGCGATGCCGAGCAGGATCACCAGCAGGCCGAGCGTCACCATCAGCGACCGCTCCACGCTGGCCCCATGGATGCGGCGCATGAGCACGAACTCCACCGCGATCGCAAGGAGCGGCGCCTCGACGAAGACGATGAAGGCGATGGCGAGGAGGTAGGGCCAGTGCCAGTCCTGCCAGAGCTGCCAGTACGAGAAGGCCGCCACCATCCCCACCGCACCCTGCGCGAAGTTGAAGACCCCCGTGGTGTTGTAGGTGACCACCAGGCCCGTGGCCAAAATGCCGTAGACGGCACCGGTCACGATCCCGAGCACGGTGAAGGAGAGGAAGACGCTCACGGCCTCACCCCGGTTCCAAACGCCGTCCCGTCAGGTCCCGGGCTGGGTGTAGTAGGTGGTGTTGCAGTCGAACCCGCTGCCCTTCGGCAGCTCGCGCACGAAGCTGCCGTTCTTGATCTCGGCCATCATGAAGCAGGCCGTCGGCGTCTTGGCGGCCGGGTCGGCCGTACCGAGCAGCCCGTTCGCTCCGAACGAGGTGATCTTCCGCAGCTGCGCCATGACCGCGCCCCGGGTCGGGTGCGGCCCGGCGGCCTTGAGCGCCTGCACGAACATCTCGGCCGACGCCCATCCGTAGAGCGTGTAGAGGTCGGGCAGCCACGAGGAGTTGACCTTCTTGACGTAGCTGTCGAACTGCTTGACGGCCGGCACGCTGCTCGCGTCTTGGCCGAGATAGAGGGCCTGGTTCTGGCCCACCTGGATCCCGTTGGCCGCGGCGGGGCCGCCGGCATGGGAGATGAATTGGTCGGCGTAGACCGGCCCGGCCGAGAAGATGAGGCCGGGGTGCCAGTTCTGGGTCGCCGCGTTCTCCACGAAGATCGCCGCGTCCTGCCAGTCGACGTCGGTGAGGTCGACCGCGGTGACCCCGTTGCTCTTCATGTTGATGACGTCGGTGGTGAAGTCGGACTGGAGGGGGTTGACGTAGTCGACGTACCCGAGCGTGTAACCCTTGCTCTCGTAGCCGGCGAGCTGACCCTTCCACTGGGCCTCCGCCGAGGCCACGTCCGAGACGATGGCGCCCAGCCTCGTGTCCTTCGGGTAGTGCTGCTTGTAGTACGCGACCGGACCGAGGCTCTCTCCCAGCGACAGCGGCTGCGCGCTGAAGTCGTTGGGCAGGGCGTTGGTCCCGGCGTCGAGCGTCACCGACACGTCGGGCACCGCGGTGTCGCTGGCCAGGGCGGCACAG
Organism: uncultured Acidimicrobiaceae bacterium; assembly: GCA_963736525.1. GTDB lineage: Bacteria > Actinomycetota > Acidimicrobiia > Acidimicrobiales > RAAP-2 > Bog-473. Next base: position 394,359 of record CAVTPF010000012.1, on the reverse strand, counting down.
CCGTATCCGTCGAACAGCGAGAAGCTGCCCACCAGCGCGAAGTCGCCGTTGATCGCCTCCTGGGTCTCGGTCTGGTTCTGCTGGCCGCTGAAGGCGTCGTCCTTCGAGTCGACCAGCAGCTTGCGGCCGTCGACGCCACCCTGCGCGTTGATCATGTCGAAGTAGGCCTTGACCCCGATGGGCGCACCTTCGAAGAGCCCCGGTATCGGACCGGTGATGATCGACACGTTGCCCACCGTGACGGACGTGGGGGTGATGCCGGTGGTCGAGGCGTCCTGGGCGGGTGTGGGGGCCAGCGCCGGGGTGCAGGTGCCCGACGCCGTGGGCTCCGCGCCTGCAGGAGCTGCGGCGATCAGCGCGCCACCCCCGACGGCGGCACTCCCGGCGAGCACGGATCCGACCAGGAGTCCTCTCAGGACCCGTCCGGCCCGCGCGCCGCGGCCGCGCCGGGTCCACTCGGACGTGTGCATCTTCCCCACTGCCACCCCTTCTCGCTGTCCCGTTCCACCCGGCCGACGGCCCTGGACGGGGACGGCAGGTCACAATTCGGGAGCTGACTCTACGTCAGAAACTCCGCGCCCAGAGTTCGTCTGGGCCGCCGCGGCCGTTGCGCCGGCGGCGCGGGCCCCGTCCAGGAAGTCTGCAACGGCCGATGTGGTGGCTTGGCAGCGCAGGGAGGCCAAGACGTCGAAGGCGTGCTGGGCCAGGGGCAATTCCGCGTAGGCCACCGGCTCCCGGGAGACACCACGCAGGCGTTCCACGAAGATGCGGGCGGTCTCCACCGGCACCAGGGTGTCGTTCACCCCGTGCGCCACGAAGAACGGTGGCGCGCCGGCGTGGACGCGGTAGGTGGGCGACGCATCGCGGAACACCTCGGGGCGTTCCGATTCGGTCGTCTTCATGACGGTCTTCTCCAGCATCTCGAGCAGCCCCGGCCCGAAGCGGGCCGAGCCGTCGGGGGAGCTGGTCAGGTCCATGACCCCGTAGAACGGGACGCACGCCTGCACGGCGGTGTCGGACCCCTCGAACCCCGGCTGGAAGTCGGGGTCACCACTGCTCAGGGCCAACAACGCGCAGAGGTGACCCCCGGCGGAGCCGCCACTCACCGCGACAAAGGACGGATCACCCCCGTACTCCGCGATGTGCTCCTTCACCCACGCGACCGCCCGCTTGGCATCGACGATGTGGTCCGGCCAGGTGGCCTTCGGACTGAGGCGGTAGTTGATGGCCACACAGACCCAGCCCCGGGCGACCAGCTCGTACATCATCGGCTTGCCCTGCTCGCGCTTGTCGCCGATGACCCACGCCCCGCCGTGGATGTACACCATGACCGGAGCCTTCTCGGGCGGGGCAGGGCGCGAGCGGTAGACGTTGAGGCGGTGCCGCGCCGTCCCGTCGCCCCAGTAGTCGATGTCGCGGGTGGCCTGCACCGCCCGGGAGCGGAGCGGGATGGCCCGTGTGACGCGCCACCACCGTCCCCAGGTGGGCGCCATCGGCTCGACCGGCACCGGGAAGGCGTCGCTGCGAACCTCGTCGAGCGCGGCAGCGGTCACGCGGCTCGCCCGGCGTCCCGCGACGCCCAGCCCCACGAGCCCGGCCCAGTCGGCCACCGCCACGGCCAGTCCCACCCAGCCGACCCAACTTTCCAGCGCACCGAACGCAATGAAGATGGCGGTGGCGACCATCTGCCAGACGATGTTCTGGAACGCGAGCTCGCCTGCGATCCAGGCCGAGACGAAGCTCACGATGGTGAACGGCTCCCGCCGGATGGGGCGATAGGCCAGCACCACCGCGGCGGCCCCGACGAGGGTGACGATCAGGAAGGCGTACGGCACCCTCCCATTCTCTCCCGCCCGGGCCCTCCGCGGGGTCCGCCCTGGTCGGGGTGGCTTCCCGTTTGCCCCGGCGTGGCGTTGGTGCGAGGTTATGGAAGGGAGATGACCAAGGAGAGTCGATGACCCCCGAACGGTTGACCGGGCTCGATGCGAGCTTCCTCTACATGGAGACGCCGACCCTCCACATGCATGTGGCCATCACGGCCGTCTTCGATCCCACGACGGTGCCCGGCGGCTACTCGTTCCGCCGGGTCCGCCAGCTCATCAACGACCGCATCCCGCTGGCTCCCGTGTTCCAGCGCCGCCTCGTCGAGGTCCCCATGCGCCTGGGTCACCCGATCTGGGTGGACGACCCCGAGTTCGACATCGACAACCACCTCCGGCGCGCGGCCCTCCCTTCCCCCGGTGGCATGCGCGAGCTGGGTGACTTCGCGGCCGACGTCATCAGCCGCCAGCTCCATCGTGACCGCCCGCTGTGGGAGATGTGGATCGTGGAGGGTCTGGAGGACGGGAAGATCGCGCTGGTGGCGAAGATGCACCACTCCACGATCGACGGCGTGTCCGGCGCCGAACTGCTCGGTGTGCTCTTCGATCTGGAGCCCGACATGCCGAACTCGGCACCACGGACACCGCGTCAGCTCGACGCGCGCATCCCCTCGGGCCTCGAGTTGGTGTCCCAAGCCATGGTGTCCGGACTGTGGGCACCGTTCGACGTCGGGCGCATGATGCTGCGCACGACGCGCAGCATCTTCGGGATCCGCCGGATTCGCCAGTCGCAGACGGCGAAGGCGGCACTTCCCCTCACGGCACCGCGCACCTCCATCAACGTCGCCGTCCATTCCCGGCGCAGGGTCGCGTTCGCCGCCGCGAGCCTGGCCGATGCCAAGAAGCTCAAGAACGAGATGGGGACGACGGTCAACGACGTCGTGCTCGCCGTGTGCGCCGGCGCCCTCCGCACATATTTGCTGGCGGGTGACGAGCTGCCCGACATCCCGCTCGTCGCGGTCGTGCCCGTCTCGGTGACGCCCGACGTGGCCGAGCTCAAGGGCTCCAACAAGGTGTCAGCCATGTTCGTCCAGCTGCCCTGTCACATCGACGACCCGCTGGAACGGCTGCGCGCCATTCACGAGGGCACCAAGGGCGCCAAGGAGGAACACAAGGCGCTCGGGGCCACCACGCTGCAGAACTGGGCCGAGCACGCCACACCCAATGTCTTCGCCGCGGCGGCCCGGCTCTACACGGGAATGAAGCTGGCCGACCGCCACCGTCCGGTGGCCAATCTGGTCGTGTCCAATGTTCCCGGCCCCGACTTCCCGCTCTACCTGGGGGGCAGCCAGCTGCTTGGGATGTTCCCCCTCGGGCCGGTGATGGACGGCATGGGGTTGAACATCACCATCATGAGCTACCTGGGCGTCCTCTACTGGGGGCTCGCCTCCGACGCCCGGGCGGTCCCGCGACTGTGGGACATCGCCGCCGCCGTGCCGCACGCCCTGACGGAGCTGATGGATGCGGCCGGGCTGGAGCCCGAACCGTTCGACGTGCCCATCCATCTCGGGCCCGGCATGCCGGCGACCGCACGCTGGATACGCTCCGCCACGTCGGCCCCGGCCGAGACGACCGGTAGCGTGAGCGCATGACAGTGCGAGAGCTAGGCCATCTGGTGCTCTACGTGCGCGACGTCGGCCGCTCGGCCGCCTTCTACCGTGACGTGCTGGGGTGGCGACAGATCATGCCCGAACCCGGACAGGACCCGGTCGGCGCCGCCGCGTTCTCCTCCGGGCGCACCCACCACGAGCTCCTCCTCATAGAGGTCGGCGCGAGCGCCGCGCCGATACCGCAGGGGCGTCGGGTCGGCATGTACCACTTCGGCCTCAACGTCGGCGAGACCGACGACGACCTGCGCGAGGTGCTGGCCAAGGTGCGTCAGGCCGGTGCGACGGTGGTCGGCGCCTCCGACCACACCGTGACCCACAGCCTCTACATCCTGGACCCCGACGGCAACGAGATCGAGCTGTACGTCGACGTGCCCGGGGTGGACTGGCGATCGAACCCCGCGCTCATTGCGGCGCCGATCCGCCCCCTCACGCTCTGAGCCCGACGAGTTGGCGGCGGCCGAAGACGGCGGTGACCGTGCCATGAGGATCGTGCGCGCCGACGAGGAAGGGTTGCGGGAGGCCGCCGAGGCCCTGCGCGGCGGTGAGGTCGTGGTCGTGCCCACCGACACCGTCTACGGCCTGGCCGCCCGGCCGGGGGACGCCGACGCGGTGCAGGCGGTGTTCAGGGCCAAGGCGAGGCCCGAGGGGATGCACCTCCCGGTTCTCGCTGCCTCCATCGAGCAGGTGCGCGCGCTCGGCGTCGCCTTCACTGCCGACGCCGATGCGCTGGCCAGGTGGTGGTGGCCGGGACCCCTGACCATGGTCTTCGGCTTCGAACGGGATGGGGCACGACCGGCGTGGCTGGCCGGGCGTGACGAGGTCGCGGTCCGCATCCCCGACCACGACTTCCTGCGGGCGCTGCTGGCCCGCACCGGCGTGCTCGTGGTCACCAGCGCCAACCCGCACGGCACACCCACGCCCCGCACGGCACACGACGTGGCCGCCAGCCTCGGTCCAGCCGTCGACCTGGTGATCGACGGCGGCCGGCTCAAGGACGTGCCCTCCACGCTGGTCAACGTCCGCGGTCCCGCGCCGGCGGTCGAGCGGGAAGGCGCGATCTCGCGGGCGGCGGTGGCGGACGCGCTGGCAGAAGCGCGATGAGCCGGCCGCTGCTGGCCATCGAGACGTCGTGCGACGAGACCGCGGCCGCCGTCGTCGACGACGCCTTGGCGGTGCGCTCGTCGGTGGTGGCCAGCCAGATCGACCTGCACGCCGCCTTCGGCGGCGTCGTCCCCGAGCTGGCCAGCCGGGCGCACGTCGAGACGATCACCCCCGTGGTGCAGCGGGCCCTGGACGAGGCCGGCGTGGCGGGGACGGACCTGGCCGCGGTGGCGGTGACGTCCGGCCCGGGCCTCGTGGGCGCCCTGCTGGTCGGCATCGCCACCGCCAAGGCCCTCGCGCTGGGCTGGGGAGTACCGGTGGTGGGCGTCAACCACCTGGAGGGCCACCTGGCCAGCGTGTACCTGACCGACGGCGACGTCCCGTTCCCGCAGATCGCATTGCTGGTGTCCGGTGGCCACTGCATGCTGACCCGGTCGACCGGGCCGGGTCGCTACGAGTTGTTGGGCGAGACCGTCGACGACTCCATCGGCGAGGCCTACGACAAGGTGGCCCGCTTCCTCGGCCTCGGCTACCCGGGAGGGCCCGTGCTCGACCGCCTGGCCGCCGGGGGCGCGGACGGGCTCGGCTTCCCCCGACCCATGGTCGCCGAGGGCTATGCGTTCTCGTTCTCGGGCCTCAAGACAGCGGTGGTCAACCACGTGCGCGCCGATCCCGGCTTCTCCGAGGCCGAGGTCGCGGCGTCCTTCGTGGCCGCCTGCATGGACGTGCTGTGCGCCAAGCTCCGCCGCGCCCTCGCCGAGTACGGCGACCCGGCCGTGGCCATCGTCGGGGGCGTGGCGGCCAGTCCCATCCTGCGGGCGCGCGCCCAGGCGCTCGCCGACGAGTTCGGTGCCACGCTCCTGATTCCCCCGCCTGCGATGGCCACCGACAACGCCGCCATGATCGGCGTGGCGGCCTGGCACACACTGGCAACGACGGGCCCCAGCGCGCCGTCCTTCGGGCCCGAGCCCGACCTGCGACTGCGCTTCGCCTAGCGCTCGGCCCGGGTGCGGCGCCGCCGCGACCGCGAGCCGAAAGTCACGGACGAAAGATCGAGGAGCACGCCCAGCGCCACGATCACCCACCCGAAGTTGTCGACCCCCTTCCCCGGTGCGTAGACGAGCGCGTAGAAGAGCGTCGTGTAGGGCAGGAGCACGAACCCGAGGACACCCTCCCACCCGGAGCGGAAGGCGACGGTGAGCCGGTCGGTGAAGAGCCAGAGCAGGAAGATCACGAACCGCGGCGAAATGGCGGCGAGCAGCGCGAGCAGGCAGCCCATCGGCCTCAGACCGGGAGGTCGCCGGTGGCGGAGCGCGTCGAGCCGGTGTCCTTGAAGGCGGAGATCGTGCGCTCGGCGATGCGCATCTGGTGGATCTCGTCGGCACCGTCGGCGAAGCGCGCCCAGCGGGCGTGCTGGAGCATGTTGGCGAGCGGCGTGTCGGTCGAGTAGCCGAGGGCACCGTGCACCTGCATGGAGCGGTCGATGATGCGGTTGAGGCTGTTGGCCACGAAATGCTTGGCCATCGACACCTCGGTGCGGAAGTCCTCGCCACGGTCGATCTTGTAGGCCGCATGGAGCACCATGAGCTTGCACTGGTACAGCTCCATGGCCGAGTCGGCGATGAGCCACTGCACTCCCTGCTTCTCCGCCAGGAGAGAGCCGTGCGAGTACCGGTGCAGCGCCCGGTCCACCATCATGTCGAGCGCCGTCTCGGCCTGGGCGATCCACCGCATGCAGTGGGCGAGGCGGGCCGGACCGAGCCTGTACTGACCGAGACGGTGGCCGTTGCCCCGCCCCCCGAGGACCTGTGCGTCGTGGACGCGCAGGTCCTCGATGACGATTTCGGAGTGACCGGTCGAGCCGTGCATCGTCTCGACCTCACGCACGTCGTGCCATCCCGCCGCGGGCAGATCCACGAGGAACGCCGTATTGGCACCGCGCGACCCCGGGGGGACATCGGGCTCGGTGCGGGCGACGAGTATGGCGAACTGTGCCCGACGCGCGTTGGAGATGAACCACTTGTGGCCGTTGATGATCCACTCGTCCCCGTCCTTCTCGGCGCGGGTCTGAATCAGGGTCGGGTCGGAGCCCGCCACCTCGGGCTCTGTCATGGCGAAGCACGACATCGCGGTGCCCTCGCACAACCGGCGGAGGTAGTTGTCCTTCTGCTCCTCGGTGCCCCAGTGCAAGAGCGTGTGCATGTTGCCCTCGTCGGGCGCCATGCAGTTCAGGATCCAGGGACCCAGGCGCGTCTTGCCCGCCTCGGACTGCACCATCGCCAGCGCCACGTGTCCGAGTCCCATGCCACCCCACTCCACGGGCATGTGCGGCAACCACAGGCCGAGCCGCTTTGCTTCCTCGCGCAACTCCAGGATCGTGACGAGATACTCGCGGCGCGACGTCACCTTCCCCTCGTCGTCGAAGCCCTCGACCCGCGGCCGCACCGTACGGTCGATGAAGGCCCTCACGCGGGCCCTGATCTCCTCGTGCTCGGGAGCGAGCGTGAAGTCGATGGCCATGTGCGCTTCCCCGGCCCCTAGTAGAGGCCGACCACGTTTCCGTTCTCGTCGATGTCGATCCGCTCGGCAGCCGGACTGTGCGAGAGCCCGGGCATGGTGCGCATGTCCCCGCTGACCACGTAGACGAAGCCGGCGCCCACGTTGGCCCGCGCCTCACGTACCGGCAGGCGCCAGCCGCGCGGGGCGCCCAGGAGCTTGGGGTCAGAGGAGAGGGAGAGGTGGGTCTTGGCGATGCACACGGGCAGCGAGCCGAAGCCGGCCCGTTCGTAGGTGTCGAGCTGGCGTGCCGCCGCCGGCAGGTAGTCCACGCCCTCGGCACCATAGATCTCGGTGGCGATGGCGTCGATCTTCTGTCGCAGCGTCGCCCCGTCCTGGTACAGCGTGCGGAAATCCCCCGGCTCCGCGGCGGCTTCCACGACCGCCTCGGCCAGCTCGACGGCGCCCTTTCCCCCGTCCTCGAAGTGCGTGCAGACAGCGGCCCGCACACCGGCCGCTGCCGCAATCTCCCTGATGGCCGTCTGCTCGGACGGGTGGTCGCCCTCGATGGCGTTGATGGCGACCACGGGGGTCACACCGTGGCGGCGCACGATGGCCAGGTGAGCCAGGAGATTGGCGGCGCCGAGCTGCACCTCCTCGGGGCTCTCCCGCAGCATGGCGGGTGGGAGCGGGCGACCGGCCACCACCTTGTGACGGCCCGAGTGCAGCTTCATCGCCCGTACGGTCGTGACCACGACCGCGGCGTCGGGCACGAGCCCCGAGGTGCGGCACTTGATGTTGAAGAACCGCTCCGCCCCCATGTCGGCGCCGAACCCGGCTTCGGTCACGAGGTACTCCCCGCCGTGGATCCCGATCAGGTCGGCCACGATCGACGAGTTGCCGTGGGCGATGTTGCCGAAGGGCCCCGCATGGACCAGAACCGGCGTGTGCTCCAATGTCTGCAGCAGGTTGGGCTTGATGGCGTCTCGCATGATCACGGTCATGGCCCCAGCCGCCTTGAGCTCCTCCGCCGTGACGGGATCGCCGGCGGCCGTGTAGCCCACGACGACCCGACCCAGGCGCGCCCGCAGGTCGTGGAGCGAGCTCGCCAGCGCGAGCACGGCCATCACCTCCGACGCCGCGGTGATGTCGAAGCCCGTCTGGCGGGGCAAGCCGTCCTGCCCCGTGCCGAGTCCGCTCACGATGTTGCGCAACGAGCGGTCGTTGACGTCGAGCACCCGCCGCCAGGTGATGCCGTGCGGGTCGAGTCCGAGTGTGTTGCCGTTGTAGAGGTGGTTGTCGACCATGGCGGCCAGCAGGTTGTTGGCCGCGGTCACCGCGTGCAGGTCGCCCGTCAGGTGCAGGTTGAGGCTCTCGAAGGGGACCACCTGGCTGTAGCCGCCGCCTGCGGCACCGCCCTTGATCCCGAAGGTCGGGCCCATGGAGGCCTGCCGCAGGGCGATGGTGGCCTGCCGCCCGATGCACGCCAGCGCCTGCCCGAGGCCGACGGTCGTCGTCGTCTTGCCTTCGCCGAGGGGCGTCGGGGTCAGCGCCGTCACCACGATGTAGCGGGCGCGGGGACGGTCCGCCAGCACGTCGACGGCGTCCAGGCTCACCTTGGCGACGTGGGACCCGTAGGGCTCGAGAAGCTCGGGCCCCAAGCCCATCTGGGCCGCGATGTCGGCCACCGGACGGAGCGTGGCACGCCGCGCGATCTCGATGGCGGGGGGTACGGGCACCGGCATGGATCATGCCAGACCAGGCCGAATGTACGCCCGGGCGAGGAATGTGACGTCGTCCCCTCTGCACCCCCCCCGTCCCTGCTAGGACAGTGGCACGAGAGGATGTGTGCGTCCCCGCCCCTGAGGCGTGGGCGCCCCGAAAGGAGTGGTGTCATGTCCAAGGCCGACGGTGTCTTCATCTACATCGGGACCTACGCCAGCGAGGTCGACGCCCGCACCGACTACGACGCGGTCAAGGACCTGCACGCCGCGGGTGCCGTGGGCACGTACGACGCGGCGGTCGTCACCAAGGACGACAGCGGAAAGGTGCACGTCAACAAGGACGAGACGACCACCCGCCACGGTGCCTGGGGGGGCGCCGGCGTGGGCGCGCTGGTCGGCATCCTCTTCCCGCCGTCCATCATCGGCTCCGCGCTGGTCGGCGCCGCCGTCGGTGGTGTCAGCGGCCACCTGTGGAAGGGCATGTCGCGCGCCGACGTCAAGGAGTTCGGCGACGCCATCGACGCGGGCGAGGCGGCCCTGGTCATCGTGGGCGAGACGTCCATTGAGTCGTTCGTCGAGAAGGCCGAGCTGAAGGCGCAGAAGAAGGTGTCCAAGGAGCTCCAGATCGACAAGCAGGACGTCGACAAGGCGGTCCAGGAGGCCGCGCAGGAGGTCTCCTGAGCGCAGCGGCTCCCCTGCGGCGCCACGAGGCGGTACCCGCCGGGTCCCAGTGGCCGCACCGGTGCGCCCGGTAGCGTTCCGGCGATCGACCGCACCCACGTCCCGTCGCAGGCCCCGCCACCATGATCGTCCTCCGCGTCCTGTCCCTGCTGGTCGGCACCGCCTTGGTGCTGGCCATCCTGGGCTCGGCGCTCAAGACGGTGGTCCTGCCGCAGGAGGGCTTCCCACGGCTGGCGCAGGCCGTCTTCGCGCTGGTGTACCGCCTCATCGTGCACCGCTGGCGCACCGAGTCGAGGGCCAAGGCATTGCGGGGCATCTACGCGCCGGTCGCGCTGGTGAGCCTTCCCCTGGTCTGGATGCTCCTGATGGTGCTCGCCTTCACCTTCGTGTTCTGGGGCACGGGTGGTCTGAGCTGGCAAAAGGCCTTCGAGATCAGCGGCTCCTCGCTCACGACACTGGGTTTCTCCAAGCCCGACGGGACGGGGCGGATCTGGCTCGCCATCATCGAGGCGACCATCGGGTTGGGGCTCGTCGCCCTCCTCATCAGCTACCTGCCGACGATCTACTCGGCCTACAACGGGCGGGAGAAGGGCATCATCAGGATGCGGCCGGTGGCCGGCTCCCCGCCACGCGCACCCGAGCTCCTGCAGACGCTGCAGCGCATGGGGACGCTCGACAGCCCCGAGTTCTGGCGCAACGAAGCCGAGTGGATGCTCGACCTGGAGCAGACGCACACGGCCTTCCCGATCCTCTCCTATTTCCCCGAGACCGAGACCGACCACTCATGGGTCGCCACCGTAGGGTCGCTGCTCGATGCCGCCGCGCTCGTCGTCTCGGCCTCGAGGACCCAGGCGGGTGAGAATTTCGAGGACGTCGAGAAGGGGCCAATGACGGTCCTCGTGTACGGCCTCCCGTTGATCGTGCGCATCGCTCGGGCGGCGAACGTCCCGCTGCCCGAGCCCACCAGGCTGCCCGAGCTGTCTGCGCACTACGGCGAGCCGGCCCCCGACATCTGCGTCGGGAGGCAGGAGTACCTCGACGTCATGCACGCCCTGGCACCGATCCTCATCCTCGATGCCGGGCGCGAGGAAGAGGGGTGGCGGCGGTTCGCCTGGATCCGCTCCGCCTACGAACCGGCGCTGCGTGCCTTGGCGGGCCTCACCACTGCCTTCCCCTCGCCCTGGACGACCGACCGCCCGGCCGTGGTCGGCAAGCCGCGCTTCCTGCGCCGGCGGCCGCTGGACGTCGACTGGTCGAAGGTCCCGGGTCCACAGGCGGGCGCTCCCGTGGCCGGTGGCGCCGCTACAGGTGGCTGAAGCCGCCTGACTCCTGCTTCGTCATGGACACCGTCACGGGGTGGCGGTCGAAGTGGGCGATGGACTGCTTCATATCCTCGAGCAGGAGGCCGGCCAGGTCCCGGCTGACGCCCTGGCGCACCAGGATGCGCTGGACCGAGATGTCGGACACCGAGCCCGTGAGGGGGTAAGCCGGCACCTGCCAGCCCCGGGTCCGCAGGCGGTCTGCCACGTCGTACAGCGTGTAGCCCGGGTCTTCGCCCTCCCGGATGCGCCACGCGACCGAGGGAATCCCGGTCAGTGGATTGGAGTCGCAGAGCAACTCGAAGGGGCCGAGCTCGACCACCTCCTTGGCGAGGAACTGTCCGGTGCGATAGCAGGCATCGTGGACGTTGCGGTAGCCGTCCCGACCCAGGCGCACGAAGTTGTAGTACTGCGCCACGATCTGGCCGGCGGGCCGCGAGAAGTTGATCTGGAACACCGGCATGTCCCCACCGAGGTAGGTCACATGGAAGATCAGGTCGTCGGGAAGCTCCGCGACGTCCCGCCACAGGACCCAGCCCACGCCGAGGGGCGCGAGCCCGAACTTGTGCCCCGACGTGCTGATCGACTTGACCCGAGGCACCCGGAAGTCCCACAGGATGTCCTCGCCGCAAAAAGGGGCGAGGAAGGCGCCGCTGGCTCCGTCGACATGGATGTCGACGTCGAGACCCGTGTCCTCCTGTAGCTTGTCGAGCGCCTGCGAGAGCTCGAGCACCGGCTCGTAGGCGCCGGTGTAGGTCACCCCGAACGTGGGCACCACCATGATCGTGTTCTCGTCGACGCGCTCGAGCATCTGCTCCGGGTCCATGCAGTAGCGCCCCGGGGACATGGGGATCTCGCGCATCTCGATGTCCCAGTACTTGGCGAACTTGTGCCAGACCACCTGCACCGGCCCGCAGACCATGTTCGGTGCGTCGGTCGGCTTCCCCGCCGCCCGGCGCTTGGCCCGCCAGCGCCACTTGGCCGCCATCCCGCCCAGCATGCACGCCTCGGAGGAGCCGATGGCCGAGCAGCCGACGGGCTCCCCGGTCTTGGGGGCGTGCCAGAGGTCGCTCAAAATGTGGACGCAGCGCCGCTCGAGCTCGGCCGTCTGGGGGTATTCGTCCTTGTCGATGAGGTTCTTGTTAATGCAGAGATCCATCAATTTGTGGATCTCTGGCTCCTCCCAGGTCTGGCAGAAGGTGGCCAGGTTCTGACGCGCGTTCCCATCGAGCAAGAGCTCATCAGAGATCGCCTGGAAGGCCTCGCCCGGCAGCATCTCGACATGGGGGCAGGCGTTCCACGGGAGAGTGGCCATCAGGTCCCGGTTGGCGTAAATCGAGTCGAGCATCTCGTCCCGGACGCTCTCCCTCTTGTGCAAAGGCATGACCCGCGCCTCCTGTCGGCTCGGTACGGCGGTTCAACCAAACCGTACCGCCGTTTCCGGCGCTGGTCCCCTTGTCGCCGAACGGCGACTCGGCTAACTGGCGAGCAGCTGCAACCGCACCTGCGCGTCACGCGGGGCGGTGCGGACCCGGCGGGCCGGGACCGAGGGAGCGACGGCGCGCTGGCCGACGCTCTCGGGCCGGTCGGCCAGCTTGGAGCGGAGCTGGCGCAGCGCCTTGGTGTGGATCTGGCACACCCGGCTCTCCGTGACCCCGAGGACCTGTCCGATTTCTGTCAGCGTGAGGCCGTCGTAGTAGTACATCGTCAGCACGGTTCTCTCCCGCTCGGGCATGCCGTCGACCGCCTTGATGAGCGCTTCCTTGGACTCCTTGGCCTCGAACGTGTCGACCGGGCCCGATGCACCGTCGGGCAGCGTCTCGCCCAGCGTCGAGCGCTCGGAGCGCTCACCACCACGCAACACTTCGTCGAGCGCCATCATGCCGACGGAGGAGATCTTGCGCAGGGCCTTGTGGAACTCGGCGACCGTCATTTCGAGCTCGGCTGCGACCTCGGTGTCGTTCGGTGCTCGCCGGAGTGTGGACTCGAGATGCGTGAAAGCCTGCTCGACCGCCCGCGCCTTGGTGCGCACCGACCGTGGCACCCAGTCGATGGACCGCAGCTCGTCGATGATGGCTCCCTTGATGCGCGGAATGGCGTAGGTCTCGAAGCGAAGGTTCCGCTCGGGCTCGAAGCGCTCGATCGCGTCGATGAGCCCGATGATGCCGTAGCTGACGAGATCCTCCTCGTCGAAGTGCCGTGGCAGTCCGGAGAGCACCCGCCCGGCGACGTACTTCACGAAAGGCGAGTAGAAGATGATCAACTGGTTGCGCAGTGACTGAGTCCCGGTCCGCTTGAACTCGGACCAGAGGGCGTCGATGCCCGTCTCGGCCTGGTCCTGCGTCGTGGAAAGCTGACGAGTCGTCGATCCCACGTCTCCCCCTCCCTCTTGGCATCTCCGACTGATGCCACTCCCTCCTGAGGTCCCATTGACCACGCGCATTCCACGCGTTCCGGAGTGGTCACCACTTTCCCAACACCCCCTTGCAGGGCGGTTGCCCGGCCGTTGTCGAACGGTTGCAGAGCCGGATGCAACCAAAGAGCAACGGTTTCCCTGCGGAGACCCGCCTCGTGTCGCCGCCCGAGTGCGTCCTGAGCTGGGCACGGCATCGGCCTGGCTCCATGGCGACCGGCCGGCCCGACCCCCCCTGACGTTCCCGCCCCGCGTCCCGGGGACCGGCGCCCGCACGGAGCCGGGCCGGCGTCTCGACGGGGCCGGACCGGCGTCTGGACGGTGAGCCTTTGGTCCCAGGCGCGCCATTGGCTCAAGGTTGGGGCGGGCCCAGCCGACATTCGGGGAATGGGCAATAGGGAGACCCGGTGAGCGCGCGATGCCCGACCGCACCGAAAGCAGCGCGCGGCGCATGAACCCGTCCGTCGATGTGGCGAAGCGGGCCCCGATGCACGGCCGTGACCTGCGGTCTCCCGCTCTGCGCGGCGGCTCCCCCACCGCCTACGGCGGACCCCAGGGCGGTGGTGAGATGACCATCCTCATCGCCGAGGACGACCTCAGCTGCCGGAGCGCCCTGCACAGTTACTTCGAGAGGACCGGCTATCGGGTGACCGAGGCGACCGATGGTCCGTCGACGCTGCGGGCCGTGTTCCAGCACTCGGCCGACCTCGTCATCCTCGACCTCGGACTTCCAGGTTTCGACGGCAGCGACGTGCTGGCCAAGATCCGTCGTCACAGCACCGTCCCGATCATCGTGTGCTCTGGTCGCGACTCCGAGGACGATCGCATTCGCACCCTGAACCTGGGTGCCGACGACTACGTGGTCAAGCCGTTCTCCTTCGCCGAGCTCGAGGCCCGGGTACGAGCCGTCCTGCGGCGCGGCGCCAGCGAGCCGACCGCAAAGCACTTCCACCACGGCGATCTCGTGGTCGACCGCGACACGCGCACGGTGACGGTCCGCGACCAGGTCGTCCCGATGACCCGCAAGGAATTCGATCTGCTCGCCTTCCTGGCGGCGTCTCCGGGCCAGGTGTTCTCACGGGAGGACCTGCTCGAGCGCGTCTGGGGCTCGACCGAGGAGTGGCAGGGTCGCTCGACGGTGACCGAGCACGTCCGCCGGGTGCGCCTGAAGATAGAGCCCGACCCGGACAAGCCACGTTGGATCACCACCGTCCGGGGCGTCGGCTACCGGTTCTGTCTGCCCGACGACTAGGGCCGATCCGGCCGGACGGCGGCGCACTCCCGGCCGCGGTTCCGCTGCACCTCGCCTCGCTCGCGTCACAGGCGCTCCATGTTGGGCCAAAAGGCCTATGCAGTCGCGCCCCGGTCGCGCCGATAGAGAGAGCGACCGGATGACGGTTGTTCGCCGCGGGGGACCCTGGTGGGCGGCCGGCTCGAGGTCGTGACGACCTGCACCGGACGGAGGGGCGGGACCGAGAAGGGGGGGACTGTGGCCATGATGCTCGACGTGGGCAGTGAGAAGGTCGGCGCATGACGACGTCGCTCGACGCACCCTCCCCCACGGCACCGTTTCCTCAGGAGCTGCGGTCCGTTGACCCGGTCGCCCTGCTGGCGCCGACCGCCGACGACCTCTCCGCACCCTCGGTACTCGTGGCCCAAGACGACGGCAGCTGCCGCCGGGCGCTCCTCCACTACCTCAGGAGGTTCGGATACCAGGTCGCCGAGGCCGGCAGCGTGGCCGCGTCTATTGAGGCCGCGTTCGACCACCCGGCCGATCTGGTGGTCCTCGACTTCGACCTGAGCGGCGCCACGTCTGAAGTCCTGGGAGAGATCCGCGGGCACAGCCCGGTCCGGGTCATCGTCTGCTCGGGTCGGGCATCCGAGCGAGACCGCGTCGGGCTCCTGAACCTCGGTGCGGACGACGTCCTGGCCAAGCCGTTCTCCTTCGCCGAACTGGAGGCACGGATGAGGGCGGTGCTGCGGCGAGGAAACGCCGCGCCGGCCACGACCCTCAGCCACGGCGACCTCGTGATCGACCCAGGCACCCGCACGGTGAGCATCGGCAGGTCCGACATCCCGATGACGCGCAAGGAGTTCGACCTGCTCGCCTTCCTCGCCGCGGCACCGGGGCGCGTCTTCACGCGCGAGGACCTGCTCGAGCAGGTGTGGGGCTCCAACGGGAAGTGGCAGGGTCGTTCGACGGTCACCGAGCACATCCGCCGGGTCCGGCTGAAGATCGAGGCCGACCCCGAAAACCCACGCTGGATCACGACCGTCCGGGGCATCGGGTACCGGTTCGGCGCCGCTTCATAAGCCGGCGCGGCCCCGCCGGTGGCCTGAACCCCTCCGGGGAGGAGAGCCGAAGGGCCCACCGCACCCCCCGTTCGGCACATTTTCCCGTCGGCACCGGGGGACTCGTCGCAAGACGAGCCCCGAGGCGCCGTTATGCCCTACGTTTTCAGTCGATACTGAAAGCGCAGGAGGCACGTTTGCATGTCCGGCGTTGCGATCCGCACCGAAGCGCCTGCGGAACCGGGGACCGGCATGGACGCGTCGGTGCGCCGGGGTGGTCCGGTGGACTGATGACGACGCGCCACCTGGACCGGAAACGCCTCGCCGAGCTCGATTGGCGGCGTCGGTTCGCCGAGGACATGGGCGACCTGGAGCTGGTGCACGGCACACCGCGTACCGTCTTGCGTGTGTTGGGCTGGATGGTTGTCTGCGAGCCACAGGAGCAGTCGGCCGGAGACATCCAGAGGGAATTGAAGCTCTCCGCCGGGAGCGTGAGCGCGGCGGCGCGGCTCCTCGTCAGCGTCGGCCTGCTCGAACGCGTGACCCGGCGCTCCGACCGTCGCATCCACTACCGCCTCCGAGAGCACGGGTGGGGACAGGTACTCGAAATGCGCTTCCGGGCCTTCTCGGAGCTGAGGGACGTGGCCGACCGTGCCATTGCGGCCGCCGCGGGCGACGCCGACGAGCGCCTCTTCGAGATGCGCGACACCTACGCGCAGATCGTGGAGGGTGTCGAGAGCCTGCTGCGGCGCAGCGCTGAGGGTGGCGCCGGCCCTGCACCGACCGGCGCGGGGCCGGTCCAGGCCGATGGCTGAGCATCACGAGCCCGCGCTCCCCCAGGGATCACACGACCACCTGGAAGACCTCGAGCGCGGCGAGTGCGTCCTCCGCCTGCGGGCGCACGGTGTGGGCCGGATCGGCGTGGCTCCCCACGGAAGGGTGGCGGTCTTCCCGGTCAACTACGCGGTCGACGGTGACAGCATCGTCGTCCGCGTGCGGCGCCACGGCGGTCTCGACGACGCGACGCGTGACGCCTATGTGGCGGTCGAGATCGACCAGGCGGACCCCATGTACCACGAAGGTTGGAGCGTGCTCGTCCAAGGCCGCTGCGACCACGTCACCGACCCGGGCGAGCTGGAGGCACTGGCGCACCTGCCCCTCTTGCCGTGGGGAGACTCCGATCGCGACCTCTACCTACGGGTGGCAATGGAGTCCGTCACGGGGCGGCACATCCACCACCGCCAGGCCTGAGCCGGGCCGCCTGGCGGACTTCACCGGGCCGCCTCCCAGGCCGCCCAACCAGCCAGCGTGGTCAGCACGACGGCGGTGACGATGCGCACCGTCCCGATGTTGACGACGCGCAACAGGCTCTGCCCGCTGACCACCGCGAGCGCGGCCACCGTCCACAGGGCCAACAGCGCTCCGACCCCCACCGAGAGGGCATCGTGGTAGTGGGCCGCCAGGTTGGCGGTGAGGATCTGCGTGAGGTCGCCCCACTCGGCCAGGAAGATCACGAGAAAGGCGGTGACGGCGATGCGACGATGCGACGCCAGCTCCCTCTCGACCAATCGATCTTCCCGCTCCCGCCTCTCGCTGGCCGCCTCGCGCAGGGCCAGCACGGCTCCGGCGAGGAACATCCCTGCCACCACCGCCTCGAGCGCCCGGTGCGGAAGAAGGCGGAACAGGGCGACCCCGACCGTGACTGCGATCGTCACGTGGACCGCGAAGGCCGCCGCCGCGCCCAGCCACACGACGGCCGGCCGGCCGCGTGTCGACATCACCAACGAGGCGAACATGGTCTTGTCCGGGAGCTCGCCCAGGAAGATGATCGGATAAACGGCGGCGACCACGGCGAGCTGCACGGCGACCTTTCTGTCGGGGCCGAACGTAGCGTGCCTCTGCGCCAGCGGGCACCATCGCGTAGGTTGTGGCGCGTCGCCGCCGGCGACCGGCCGCCTCCCGTGGCGGCTCGAGAAGTGTGGGAGGGCGCGAGCCAATGCTGATCGAACTCACCGAGGCGCAGTGCGCCGAGCTGCAGCAGCTGCTCGAGACCACCCTCGGCGACCTCAGCACCGAGATCGCCGGTACGGACAACGCCGGGTACCGGGAGGTGCTGCGCGAGCGGCGCACCGTGCTCGAGTCGGTCCTCTTCCAGCTCGACAACCCGCCGCGGGACGGCGCGTAGCAGGGGCGCGCCGGGGCCGCCTCACATGGCGTCGGCCGCGAGCTCCTCAGGTTCGTCGCGCCCGACGATGTCGAGCACGTTCGTCATCACCTCGCCGAACGCATCGGGGTCGGCCAACATCCACGAATGGGCCCCCGGGACGGTGACGACGTCGGGGTTCCCGAGCGCGCGGCACATGTCCTCGAACGAATCGCGCGTGATGAGGTGATCACGCGCACCCCACAGGACGACCACGGGCAACCTCCGCCGGCGCAGGGCGTCCAGCTCGTCCATGAGATCGGCGCGCCGGGCGATGCCGGCGGCCCGCCAGAACGATCTGGGGTTGCGCACGAAGTTGCCGGCGGCCTCGGAGAGGATGACCGGCAGGACCCGGTGCGCCTGGCGAACGGGGAAGAGGTCGGCCGGGAAGTGGATGCCCCAGTCCCACAGGGGTCGCTCCGCCATGGAGCGGATCGATGAGCCCGAGTGGGCCCAGGCCGAACCGCCGACCGAGTTGATGAGCACCAGGCCCCGGACCCGTCCCGGGTGGTCATGCGCCAGCGTGATGGCCACACCACCGCCGAAGGAGTGCCCCATGACGAGCACGGGCGCGTCGACGGCGACTGCGTCCAGGAAGGACGCCACCCAGTCCCCGTAGCCGTGCAGCGTCGCCTGCTCTCCCCGGAGGGCAGCAGTCCCGCCGAATCCCGGGAGGGCGGGCGCGTACACGTGCAACCCGGCGCGCACGAGCCGGGAGAGCGCGCGTTTGTACGCCTTGTGATCGAGACCCCACCCGTGCAGGAACAGCGCCGGCGAACCTGCGCCCGCCTCCCCGTACGCGGCGGCGCGGCCCTGCACTACCGCGTGCTTCCATTCGAGCCAGTGGGCCTCGCGCCGGTTCTCCAGTTCGGTGTCCTCGTCCGACTCTTCTCCCGCCTCTCCGGCGATCTCCGATCCGCCCATAGCACCACTGTGGGGGCGGGGGCCGGTCCGGCCTAGGGCCGAAGGACCCTTCGAGCCGGGCCCGCGGCACCGTCGGGCCCGGCGGGGGGTACGTTCGTGGCGATCGACCCGAAGGGTTTCGTCCCGAAGGGGTTCGTCGCGGCGCGTCGGCGCCGCCGTGGCACAGGCACGGGAGGGCACATGAGCGAGTCGAAGCCGCGCTGGATCGGCGAGCTCGTGCACCTCGTCCGCGTCCCGCCCGGAGCGACCGTCACACTGGCCAAGGACTTCGACCCGGCCTCGACCGCTGACTTCGTGGAGAAGAAGGAGGGTCAGGAGTACCTTGCCGAAAGCGTCCGGCTCCTCTCGGCATACCAGGACCGCCTGGCCGCACAGGACACCAACGGCCTGCTCCTCTGCCTGCAGGCGCTCGACGCGGCCGGCAAGGACGGCACCATCAGGCACGTCATGAGCGGCGTGAACCCGCAGGGCGTGCACGTGAGCAGTTTCAAGGTGCCCTCCGACGAGGAATTGCAACACGATTACCTGTGGCGCTACGCCACGCGGCTCCCCGCGCGGCGAAATCGGCATCTTCAACCGCTCGCACTACGAGGAAGTGCTGGTGGTCCGGGTGCATCCCGAGCTCCTGGAACGCCAGCACCTGCCCCACGCGGCCAAGGGGCACGACATCTGGAAGCGCCGCTTCGCCGAGATCAACGACTGGGAGCGCCACCTGACGGAGAACGGCATCCGCGTCCTGAAGGTGTTGCTCAACATCTCGAAGGAGGAACAGCGACGGCGCTTCCTGCGCCGGCTGGACCTGCCCGACCACAACTGGAAATTCTCGGCCAGCGACATCCGGGAACGTCAGTTCTGGGACGACTACCACCACGCGTTCTCGGACATGCTCTCCCACACCAGCACGGAGTGGGCGCCGTGGTACGTGATCCCGGCCGACCACAAGTGGTTCGCCCGCATCTGCGTCGGAGCCGTCTTGGTCCACGCGCTCATGGAGATCGACCCCCAGTACCCCGAGGTCACCGAGGAGCAGCGTGCCGACGACCGCGCCGCACGGGCGGCACTGATTGCGGAGGCGCCGCCCGGCGCCGTCCCCGACCCCTTCGACACGGCTGACGTCCGCGGCGAGGCGGCGCGCCCCTGAGCCGGTCGCGGACCTGCCCAGTCGCG
This sequence comes from uncultured Acidimicrobiaceae bacterium, assembly GCA_963736525.1. GTDB lineage: Bacteria > Actinomycetota > Acidimicrobiia > Acidimicrobiales > RAAP-2 > Bog-473. The sequence continues at coordinate 374,549 of CAVTPF010000012.1, read as the reverse complement.
GACCTGCCTAGCCGGGGCCCGGCGTCCCGCCGACCGCGGCGACCTGGTCGAGGAGGGACCGACCCGTCATGGTGAAGACGGTCTCGTCGTCGCATTGGCGCCACAGGTCCAGCAGCTCGAGCGAAATCGGATCGCAGCCATAGCGCATCGGCCCCGAAGAATCCAGGATCGCGTCGACCACGGCCGACGCGGCCGCGGTCGGCTCGACCACGCGGGGGTCGGCGTGCTCCCGACGCATCGCCGCGGCCACACCGGCCAGCTCGCGGTAGTCCGCGAAGCGCGTGGCGTCCTGTTCGCCCGTGCTGAAACGGAACATGTCGGTGTCGACGGGACCGGGCAGGATCTCGACGACCCTGATGCCGAAGGGGGCGACCTCGACCCGCAAGCTGTCCCCGAGCGCGGAGACCGCGGCCTTGGAGGCGCGGTAGGCCGAGTAGAAGGGGACGGCGGCGATGATCGACGAGGACGAGATGGTGCAGACCACCGAGGGCTGGTTGAGCCGCAGGGCCGGGATGGCGGCCGACGTCAGCGCCACGACGCCGAAGACGTTCGTCTCGAACATCCGGCGCCAGTCGTCGATGTTGGCGTACTCGACCGGGAGGTAGTCGGTGTCGATGCCGGCGTTGTTGACCAGGACCCGCAGATCGCCCGGTATCTCGAAGGTCGACGAATCGGTCACGTCGAGGCGGCGGACGCTGAGCCGGCCTTCCGTCTCGGCCGCCATGGTGGCCCCGGCGGCGGGGTCGCGCATGGTGGCCACCGTGTCGAACCCGCGGTTGGCCAGCTCGATGGCGACCGCCCTGCCGATGCCGCGACTGGCACCGGTGACCAGCGCACTCCCGTGAATGTCCATGCCCGATTCTTCCCCACGGACCGACTTGCCGGTAGCGTCGCTCGGGTGGGCCTCTACCAGGAACAGGTGGTACCCCGCCTCGTGGAGCGGATGTGCGGGGCGGCCGGCTTCGACCACTGGCGGGCGCAAGCGACCGAGGGACTGTCCGGCCGGGTCGTCGAGGTCGGCTTCGGGTCGGGGCTCAACGTCCCGCACTACCCACCCGAAGTGGAAGTGGTGCTCGCCGTGGAGCCGGCCCCGGTCGCCCGTCGGCTGGCCGAGCGACGCCTCCGCGCGACCACGGTGCCCGTCGAGCACGTGGGCCTCGACGGGCAGGACATCCCGCTCCGGGACGCGAACTGCGACGCCGCGCTGATCACGTTCACCCTCTGCACCGTGCCCGACCCGGCCCGGGCCCTGTCCGAGGTTCGGCGCGTGCTGCGCCCCGGGGGCGCCGTCCACTTCCTGGAGCACGGCCTCTCACCCGATGCCGGCGTGGCCACCTGGCAGCGCCGCCTGGAGCCCCTCCAGAGGCGCGTGGCCGACGGGTGCCATCTGACCAGGAACGCCTCCGCGCTGGTGGAACAGGCCGGGTTCGTCATGCAGCGCACGCAGCAGCGCTACGTGCGCGGGCCGAAGCCGTGGTGCTGGCTGACGCTGGGGCTCGCGGTCAAGCCGGCGCCCTGAGCCGTCTGCGCAGGACGACGGAGCAGGAACACTCGAGCGGCGGGAGCTGCGATGGCGCGGTCATCTGCTGCGGCGCGCTCAGAGGTCGTGCGCCGTGGGGTGCCTCGGCTCGTAGACCAGCATCTGGCCGGCGCCGGGGACCGCGAGCGCGATGGTCCGACCGAACCTTCGGTCCTCGACGCCACCCGCGAAACGGGCGCCCTTGGCGGCGAGCTCGGCGACCGTCGCCTCGATGTCGTCGCACATGAGCGAGACTTCGTGGTGTGGCCCGTCGCCGTCGGCCGGGTGCACGCCCAACTCCGACGGTCCCGTCCGGAAGATGAGCCATCCGCCGTGGGCATCGACATGCGCCCATCCGAGGACGTCACGGAAGAACCGTCGGGCCGCGTCGGCGTCCTCGGCGTAGACCACTGTGTGCACGGCGGTGATCACGCGTTGCACACTAGGGCGTCGTCGTTCCCTCCATCGAAGGGCCGGGCCGCCCGGCGGCGCGACCCAGCTGGTGGCGCAGGCACGCCTCGAGCGTGGGATGCCGGAACGCGTGGCCCGCCGCGATGAGGCGGTTCGGGGTCACCCGCTGGCTGGCCTGCACGAGCTCCTCCGCCCCTTCCGCCCCGAAGAGCAGGCGCGGACCGAACGCGGGCACGGGCACGACCGACGGGCGCCGCAGCACGCGCGCCAGCGTGGCCGCGTACTCGCGATTGCGCACCGGATGGGGCGCGACGGCGTTGAGCGGACCGGACAGACCCCCGTCGACGAGGGCACGCCCGAAGACGTCGAGGAGGTCGTCGAGGCCGATCCACGAGACCCACTGGATGCCTCGGCCGACGGGACCGCCCAGTCCGGCGGCGAACACGGGGCGGAGGAGCTTCAACGTTCCGCCCTGCGTCGACTGCACGATGCCGGTCCGCACGTGCACCGTGCGCACCCCGGCGTCCCGGGCCGGCTGTGCCGCGGCCTCCCACTCCGCCACGACCTCGGCCAGGAACCCGTCACCGCTCGGCTCGTCCTCGGTCAGCACCTCGTCCCCGCGGTCGGCTCCGTAGAAGCCGACGGCCGACGCGGCCACCAGGACGCGTGGCGGTTCGGCCATGCCGCCGATCGCCGCCGCGAGCTGGCGCGTCGGCCCGACGCGGCTCTCGCGCACGAGTTGCTTGTGGTGCTCCGTGAACCGGCCGGCAATGGACGCACCGGCCAGGTGGACCACGGCATCGACCCCCGCCAGCGACCGGGGATCCGGGCGATCGGGTTGCCACTGCCGTTCCCCGGCGTGGCGCGGGGCCCTCCGCACCAGGCGGAGCACGCGGTGCCCCCCGGTGCTCAGGTACGCGCAGAGCGCGGTGCCGACGAGGCCGGAGGATCCCGTGACGGCGACGGTCAGAGGCTGGGGGCGCAGTTGCGCCAAGGCGCGGTGCGCCGCGAGGTCCGCCGCCAACTGGTTGTGCCGGTACACGAAGGTCTGCCTAAGGAGGGTCCCGGGCACCGGCGTGTCCACGACGTCGGTGAGCCGGGTCGTCGTGGCGGAGAGCGGTTCGAAGACATGGGTGTGGCGCCACCGAAGGGGCAGGGACACGAGCTCGTCCTCGAACCGGTGGGGTGGGTCGTAGCCGCCGTGCTGGGCCACCCAGCGCACGCCTCCGGGCAGTCGCAGCACGGCCCTGCCGTCGCGCAATGTCGCCGCCTCCTCCACCACCCGGATCGGCTGCCAGGGTGGCGCGAGGCGGCGGAGCGCGCCTGGCCTCTCGTGCCAGGCGAAGACCTCGGCGACGGGACCCGCAATGACGCTCGAATGCCGCAGTCCCATCCCTATCTCCTTCGACCCGGTACGCCGACGAAGGGGTCGGGATAGCGCACCTCGGCCCGACGCGCCTCGGAGAGGCGCCACGGTTCGTGGACCGCGCTGCCCGCGATGCCCCCGAGCTCGGGGACGTACCGGCGCACGAAGGTCCCGCCGGGGTCGTGCCGGCGCGCCTGCCGGACCAGGTTGAAGCGGCGGTTCGGCCGCGTGTCGTTCCCCGTCCCGGCGATCCACTGCCAATTTCCCGAGTCGTTGGCCACGTCGGCGTCGATGAGCCAGTCGCGGAAGTGCCGCGCGCCCAGACGCCAGTCGAGGCCGAGCTCCTTGACCAAGAACGACGCCGTCAGCATGCGGGCACGGTTGTGCATCATGCCCTCTGCCAGGAGTTGGCGCATGCCCGCATCGACGATGGACACGCCCGTGCGACCCTGGCACCACGCGTCGAGCGCAGCCCATCGTGACGCCACCGTCGCCCGCGCCCCCGGTAGTCGCGGGACGGGAGCGCGGGAAAAGGCCGCGAGCACCTGGTGGTGGAAGTCGCGCCAGCAGAGCTGGCGCACGAAGGCCTCGCTCGCCCCGGCGCGCTGCGCCAGCTCGAGCGGCGAGATGCAGCCGAAGTGCAGGTACGGGCTCAGCCGGGAGGCACCGTCCGCGCCCAGGTCGTCGTGGGCGCCCGCGTACCCCGCCAGACGGCCGCGCACGAAGCGGCCGACCAGGGCCCGTCCGGCCGCCTCTCCCCGCGGGGCCGGTACGTCGACAGCGCGGGTGACCCCAGGCTGGATACCGCCGGGATGCGGCCCGCCTCCAGGCCCCGCGGGCCGCGTACGGTCCTCGGCGCGGGCACCGCGGCGCGACGCGGTATTTCGCTCCAGCGCCTCCAGTAGGGCGTGAAGACCGCGTAGTGGGGTTTTCCCCACCGGGACCACCTCGCCGGCCGGGACGACGGTGGTCCCCGGGAAGACGTCGAACCGGCAGCGCTGCCGGCGGCACGCCTGTTCCAGACCCTGCAGGCGACCCCGGGCAGCGCGGCTGACGTCCTCGGTGACGAAGAGGGCCGATGCGCCCACCCGGGCCATGACCCGCATGGCCTCACCGACGGAGTCACCGTGACGCACGTACAAGTCCGCGCCACGGTGGCGGAGGGACGCTCGCAGGTCGGCGAGGGGCTCGAGCAGGAAGGCGAGCCGGTTGGCCGATGCCGCCGGCACGCCTGTTCGGCGCGCCGGCGCGACGGAGACACGGGTGCCGGCGTCGCAGGTGGCCCGTGCGACCCGAGCTGGGAGAGGATGACGGCATCGCCACGCGGAGGGGAGCCCGCTCATGTCCACCCTGCTCGTCGACCAGCCGGCCGACGGCGTGACCCGGATCACGTTGCACCGGCCCGACAAGCTCAACGCCTTGAATGCCGAGCTCGTCGGCGAGCTCGGCGACGCGTTCTCGGCGATTGCCGTCGATCGCTCCTGTCGGGCCGTGCTCTTGACCGGTGCGGGCCGCGGGTTCTGCGCCGGGCTCGACCTGAGCGGGTACGGGCGCCCCCCGCATTCCGAGGCCCTCGGCCCCGTGGAGGCCGGGTTTGCCACCCAGACGCACATCGCGGGACTCGTGCCACGGCTGCGCGCGTTGCCCCAGCCCGTCATTGCGGCCGTCAACGGCCCGGCGGCGGGGGGAGGACTGGCGCTGGCCTTGGCCAGCGACATCCGCATCGCCGCGGCGTCGGCGCGCTTCAACGTGGCCTTCGTCCGGCTCGGCCTCTCCGGCTGCGACATCGGGGTGAGCTGGTTGTTGCCCCGGTTGATCGGTGCGTCGCGGGCGTGGGAGCTCATGCTCACGGGCCGCATCATCGGGGCCGAGGAGGCGGACAGGATCGGGCTCGTGGTACGGGTGGTGCCCGACGACGAGCTCGTCGGTGCCGCTCTCGAGACGGCGGGCTTGATCGCGGCCAACGCACCGTGGGGTGTCCGCATGACCAAGGAGGTGATGTGGTCGCAGCTCGAGGTCGGATCGCTGCAGGCCGGGATCGATCTCGAGAACAGGACGCAGACCCTCTCGTCCATGACGGGCGACATGCGGGAGGCCATGGCGGCCTTCCTGGAAAAACGCTCCCCTCGCTACGGGGGCATCCGGCCCGCCGTGCCCTAACCGCCGCCCGCGACCGAGCCGTCGCAGCGGCTGCTGGGCGCGACGCAGGCAGGGGCGCGCGCGTGGCTACGTTGGGTCGCCTGATGCGGGTGCCCGACGACCTGTCGCACGCCGGCCGGCGGCGAAGGGCGGGGTGGGTGGCGGTAGTGGCCGTGGCGGCCGCGCTCGTCGGCGCCGGCTGCACCGCCGGTGGGGCGACGGATGGCGGCCTGGGCGACCCACCCCAGTCGCTGTCACCCGTGCCGAACTACCCCGACCTGTGTGCTCCGATCGGCGCGGACACCTCGACCACGTGTGTGCGGCTCACACTCGCGGCCATCGACGCCGCCCGGGCACGCGAGGGCGTGCGGCCGATGGTGCTGCCCTCGGACTTCCCCCGGCTCACCGTGCCCGAACAGCTCTTCGTCGCCATCGACCGCGAACGAGTCGACAGGGGCCTGGCCCCGTTCCCGGGCCTGACAACCGCCCTCGACGCCAATGCGGAGAAGGGCGCCGTTGCCGCGCAACTCCCGCCGCGACCCGACCGCGCGTACGGTCCCGTCGACACGGAGTGGATCGGCGCGGTCGACAACGGGCTCGACGCGGACTTCCAGTGGATGTACGACGACGGGCGCGACAGCGGTGTCCCGGAGTGCTCGGGCAGCCAGACCTCGGGCTGCTGGGCCGACCGCCACATCGTCCTCGACCGCTTCGGGTCGCGGCACCTGGTCATGGGAGCGGCCTTCGACCCTACCGGCGACACCTCACCCGGCGACCGCGGCGGGTCGTCGCTCGCGGCGACGCTGGCCGCCACGACGGCGCGACCCGCTGCGTACGCCTACACCTGGAAGGAGGCGCTGGCGGCCGATGCCGCCGGGATTCTCGAGCCGCTGCGCGCCATCCCCCCGTCGGAGTCCGCCACGGGGATCGCGGACCCCACGGGCAACGTGGCGCCGGTGCCCGACTACACCCGAGTCTGCGCCGCCAACGGGCTCGACAACTCTCCGGCCTGCATCGACGCCGCCCTGGCTGCCATCAACCACGCCCACGCGCTGGAGGGCGTGCCGCCAATGGTGCTCCCGTCCGGGTTCGCCCGTTTGAGCGTGCCCGATCAGCTCTTCGTGGCCGTCAACCTCGAGCGGGTGGACCGGGGACTCGCGCCCTTCGGCGGCCTCACCACAGAGCTCAACCACAATGCCCAGGTCGGTGCCGACGACGCCGCCGACCCACCCGACCCCGGACAGGCCTATGTGCTCGACGACGCCGAATGGGCCGGCGGATCGTCCAACGGGCTCGATGCCGTGTACGGATGGATGTACGACGACGGGTTCGACAGTGGCAACCTCGACTGCCTGCACCGGGGCGCCCCCGGATGCTGGGGGCACCGCAAGGGCATCCTCGACGACTTCGGCTCGGGCGCCAACCTGGTCATGGGTGCGGCCGTCGACACGACGGGTGACACGCACTCGGGCGACTCCGGCGGCACGTCCATGGCGGTCACCCTCGCGGTGGCGGACGCGCCCGTTCGCTCGTTCACGTACAGCTGGGCCCAGGCCCTGGCGGCCATGCCGCCATGAGCGCCGGCCCGGTCCGGCCGGCTCCGTACTATCGGGGCGTGCGTTCTCGCGCCCGCATCTACGTGAACCCGTCGTGCTCGAAGTGCCGTTCCGCGCTCTCGCTCCTGGACGAGCGCCACGTCGAGGCCGAGACCGTCCGCTACCTCGAGGAGCCGCCCACGGTGGCGGAGCTGCAGCGCCTCATGGAGCTCCTGGGCATCGACAATCCCCGGCTCATGATGCGGACGGGCGAGCCCGTCTACTCCGAGCTCGGGCTGGACACACGCGGGCCGGCCGAACTGCTCGAGGCGATCGCCCAGGAGCCCAGCTTGTTGGAGCGGCCGATCTTCGTGGTCGGCAACAAGGCGGTCATCGCGCGCCCGCCGGAGCGGGTGCTCGAGCTTCTCTGATCCACGGACGGTCCCCCGCCCGCACCAGGGTGGTCACTTAGGGTGGTCGCACATCGGTGGCGGAGAATCGAGGAGGACGGTGGCCGCATCGCTGGTGTTCTACGGCATCCTCGGCGTCGCCAGCATGGCCGTGGCCTTCGCCGCCAACCGGCGGCTCTTTGCCCAGGGCGCAGCCGGCCGGGTCACCGTGCTCGAGGGGGTCTATTACGCGGTCGGTCTGTGCTCGCTCGTCCTCGGCTGGTACTTCAACGTCCGCTACACGCACCTGTACGGCCATCGCGCCACCTACGTGAACTACACCAAGATGCTGTTCACGAATTGGGCGGCCGACTCGGCCGCCCAGGACTACATCATCGTGAACGTGGTGTTGCTGCCGCTGTGGACCATCGTAGAAGGAGGCCGCCGCGGCCTGAAGCTGGCGTGGATCTTCTTCGTCATGAGCCTCTTCACCAGCCTGGCCTTCGCCATCGCGATGTACCTGGCCTTCATGGAGCGTCAGCTCCGCTACAACCGAGCGCTCGAACGGGCGTCCAGCACCGCGTAGCCACAGTTGTAGCCGGGGATGAAGGTGACGCCGGGTCCGCCGTGGCACCCGGCACCGCAGAGGTACAGCCCCTCGACCGGCACCGGGTTGTCCGGCCACCCTCGTGGCCCCGGACGGAACGGCCCCATGAATTCGGGCTGCAGGAGCCCGTGACAGAAGTCTCCTCCGGTGCAGCCGAACATGAGCTCGTAGGTGTAGGCGGGGTAGTTCAGCTGGCGTTCGATGAGATCCGGGAAGTTGGGCGCCACCGAGGCGATCTTCGCCACCATGCGCGCCGCCATCTCGTCGCGCAGGTGTCCCTGCGACGCACGGTCGGCCCCGATGGGCAGGTAGAAGGCGAAGCTGCTGGCGGCGTGCCGACCGGCCGGGGCCAGGCCGGGGTCGTCGAGCGAGGGGATCTGCAGGTTGAACGACGGAGAACGGGGCACCAGGCCCCGCACGCACCCCTCGAAGTCGAGCTGCATCTGCTCGGCCGTGCCGAAGAACGTCACGTTGCGCCCGAGCGTCGAGCCGTTGAGCGCCTCGTAGGGCGCGCGGTACTCGGGCAGCCCGTGCAGCGCGAAGTGGCCCTGGAAGTACGCCGCCCGGTGGTCGATGGCCGACACCCGGCGCGCGAAGGCGTCGGGAAGGGTGTCGGGATCCAGCAGCTGGGTGAACGTCGCAGTGGGGTCGAGGTTCGACACCACGACGGGCGCCGTCGCCACCTCGCCGTCGCCCAGCGCGACCCCGCGGACCGCCCCGGCGTCGACGACGATGCCGGAGACCTTCGCGTGCCGGCGTAGTTCGCCACCGTGCCGCTCGAGGAGGTCACGGAGGTGGTCGGCGATCGTCCCGAGCCCCCCGCGCACCTTCGACATCGTCGCGGTGCCCGGCGAGGCGAGGGCGAAGGCGAGGCAGAGCGCGCTGCCGGGTGAGGAGGGACCCCGGAACGTGGAGTTGACGGCGAGGAAGCTGAGCATGCTGCGCACGGGCGCGTGCTTCGCCTTGTCGGGCAGGTAGCGGTCGACCACGTCCATGACGCTGCCGAAGAGGGCGGTCCTGATCGCCTCGCGCTCGGACTCGTTGGTGGCGCAGTCCCACATCTCGTCGAGGGACCGCGGCGGCCGGCGCACGTCGAAGCGGCCGATGGCGCGCGCCGGCGCCTCTGCCCACGCGGCCACCTCGGCCATCCCCAGCACCGCCTCCATGCCGAGCGTGTCGCCGAGGTGCTCGAGCAGGCGCTCCGGGTCCGAGTACAAGAAGATGGGCGGCCGGTCGTCCCCGCTGATGCTGGCCGACTGGACCTCGGGCTCGTAGATGGGACAGGACCCCAGCTCGAGGTCCTCGAAGATCTCGTTGGGCACCGGGAACTGAATGGAGCCGGCCAGCTCGAAGCGGTAGCCGCGGATGAGCTCGGTCGTCGACGCCATGCCACCGATGAAGTGGTTCTTCTCCAGGCAGAGCACGCGTAGGCCGCCCCGGGCCATGACCGCCGCCGCCGTCAGCCCGTTGTGACCCGCCCCGATCACGATGGCGTCGTAGTCCGGCATCGTCGAGGGACTGTACCGAACCATGCCCTCCGATGATTAGACCCGGCCCCGAATGGCAATGCTCCCTCCTGAACGACAAGGAGGGAGCATGAGCACGACCGACAACGGGCCCGAGCCGGCCGGCGCCACGGTGGAGGACGCCACGAAGCAGGAGGAGGAGCGCGAAGCCCACGCCTCCCACACCGCCGACCGGCCCCCCACCCCCGACGAAGAGGCGGCCGCCGAGGGCAATCGGCTCGACCCCGAGGTGGCCGAGCACGAGCGCGAGATGGGCCAGATCGGTGCCGACGTGAAGGGCGAGGGCGCCATCGACTGAGCGGTCCCGGCCGACCGCGTGGTCCTCGTGCCGGCGGTCGTGACCTCGGTCATGCGGGGTGCTGTGTCATGCGTGGTGCTGCGTCATGCGTGGTGCTGTGTCATGCGTGGTGCTGCGTCATGCGGGGTGCTGTGTCATGTGCCGTTCGCAGACGGTGCCGTGCGGGGAGCCGTCGCCTCCGCCCAGCCGCTCTCTGTTCCGGTAGGTCCAGTACAGGACGCCGAACAGCACCAGGAAGACCAGGTTGAGGTACGTCGTGTAGTTCCAGGCGAAATGCGCCGGGGCCACCGTGACCGGTCGCATCGTCGGGACCAGTCCGGCGGCGCGGAAGATCCCCTCCGTGGCGAGCCCGGCGGTCGACATCAGGGCCCAGAAGACAGCGAGCATCCGGAGCATCAGCCGGGTGCCGTAATAGCGCCGGTAGATCATGAGCAGGGGAAAAGTGATGAGGTCGGCGAAGATGAACGAGATCACGCCGCCGAAGGAGATGCCGCCCTTCCACAGTGCGGCCGCCAACGGGACGTTGCCGATGGAGCAGACGAAACTGATGATGGCGATGAAGGGGCCGACGATGACGTTCTCCAGGCTCGTCCAGAACCCGTGCCCGGTCACGAAGAGGGCCTGCCAGACCGACGTCGGCACCAGGACGGCCAGGAACCCGGCCACCGTGTACCCCACCAGCAGCTCGCGGCGCAGCATGGTCAGGTCGGCCATGGTGTAGGTCGCGCTGTCGGCCCAGCCCGCGCCGGTCCGCACCCGCGCCGACCAGGGAACCTCCCCGGCACCCTGGGCCCGAGCCACACCGTGGACGTGGTCGTCTGCGCCCTCCTCGCGCTGCAGCCGCGCACGGGCCTCGACGACGAGGCGCCCGCGCAGCCACAGGCCGCCCAGAGTGGCCAGGAGGGCGATCATGATGATGCCGCCGACGAATTCGCTCACGGCGAACTGCCACCCCATCAGGACGATGAGGACGATCCCGAGCTCAATGACGAGATTGGTCGATGCGAACATGAAGACCATGGCGGCCAGGTAGTCGGCCCCCTTCACAAAGAGCGACTTGGCCATCGCGGACGCCGCGTACGAGCACGACGAGGACACCATGCCGTAGCCCGACGCCCGTGCGACCGCCGGTGCCCGATGGTCGCCGAGCTTGCGCTGCATGGCGTCGCGGCTCACGAACGCCTGGACGGCCCCCGACAGCCCGAATCCGAGTATGAGCGGCCAGAGGGTCTCCCAGAACATGAAGAAGCCCTCCCGCAGCGAGCGCCCGATGTCCACCAGCGCGGTGGCCGTCGCGAGCACCGGCTCAGGAGCGCACCAACCGCCCGATGGCGGCGGAGGCCTCGTCGAGCTTCGCGGTGGCTTCGTCGCCTCCGTGGCGCACGGCATCGGACACGCAATGGGCCAGATGGTCGCTCAGGAGTTCGAGCGCCGCCACCTGGAGGGCCCTCGTCGCCGCCGAGACCTGCTCCAGGATGTCGATGCAGTACCGGTCCTCGTCGACCATGCGCTGGAGGCCGCGGACCTGACCTTCCACCCTGCGCAGCCGCTTCTGCAGGGCCTCCTTGTTTGCGATGTACCCGGGCTGCACGGCGTTCCGTTCTCCCATACCCCCATAGGGTATCAGTGACTACCCCCAGAGGGTATCGGGACGGGCCGGGGTGGCCCGGTCAGCCGAGCGCTTCGACGACCCGCCGCATGCCCTCGCGCCAGGGCACCGCGGTCCGGCCCAGGACGGCGTGCATCCTGTGCACGTCGGCCCACAGCGGCCACGGCGCGCCGGGGTCGTAGCGGATCGACACCGGGCGGCGCACCAGCTCCCCGAGGTGGGCGCAGTACTCCTCGGCGCTGACGGTCTCGCTGCCGGCGAAGTTGACGACGACGGGGTCGACGGCGGCCACCTCCAGGGCACGGATGCCGAGCCGGACGTAGTCGTCCTCGAAGATCGGGGAGTAGTTGTTGGGGGCGTCCGGGTGGAGGACGACGTCCTCGCCGGCCATGATGCGCCGCAGCCGGGTCACCGGTGCCCCGCCTTCGGGCCCGTAGGTGGAGAAGATCCTGATGATGGTCAGCCGTGTCCCGCACTCCCCCGCCGCGTACCGCACCACCGCCTCCCCGGCGATCTTCGAGAGGCTGTAGACGCCGAGGTGGACGCCTGGAGGATCCTCCTCGCTGATCGGGCGTCGACCCTGGTACGCATAGGTCGAGCCGCTGGAGCAGTAGACGAACGCGGCACCCGGACACGCGGCCAGCAGTCGGCCCGACGCGTTGGCGTTGGTCTCGAACATCCGCTGCCAATCCGTCGGCTCCTCACGCCCGAAGCGCGCGGCCGCGTGGAACACATGGGTGACGCCCTCGGGGAGATCCCGGAAGTCCATGGTGGCCAGGTCGCCCGCAATGGGACGGATGCCGGCCCCGACCAGCCGCTCGAGGCCCCCTTCCCCCCGACAGCGCGCCAAGCCGAAGACCTCGTGCTCGACGGCGAGGGCGCGGGCCAAGGGAAAGCCGACCCGGCCCGTCGCACCGGTGACGAGCACCCGCCAGCCTCGCCGGGGTGCCGGAGCACCGGCCGCCACGCCACCGTCGGACTGAGCCACCTGCACCGCACCTCCTTCAACGGAGGCGATTATGCCCGTGCCCAGGCCTCAGCCGCCGAGAATCCCCAGGCCCTCTTCCCTGACGCCCTTGGCCCGCGCGTCGGCGAAGCTCTCGAGCCACGCGCGCATCTCCTCGCTGCCGGTCTCGTCCGCCCAACGCCGAGGCATGGCGGGGAACGAGTAGTCGGGAGGGAGCGCGGGTGGCGCCGGCTCACGCGCCCGACGTTCCATGGCGGCGTCGATCGCCGGCCCGAGGCGAGCCGACTTGGCGCGCACCTGAGCCTCGTCGCGCTCCTTGAAGGCAGGGAGCACCTCGCGACCGAAGAGCTCGAGGGACTCGCAGATGTGCTCGTGACGGTTCTTGCCGGCCTGTAGGACGAAGATGACCTGGTCGACCCCCGCCTGCTCGAACCGTTCGAGGTACGACCGGATCTGCTCGGGTGTTCCCGTGGCACCCCGCAGGCCCGTCCGGTCCCCCGACGCCAGCTTTGCCCCCAGGCGCTCCTGGCGTAGGGCCGTCTCGATCTCGGGCGAGTAGCCCTGGTCGCCCCGCCGCTGGAGGTACTCGGTCCACACGTCGGTCGACCCCGGCCGGTGCTCCCCGAACACGTAGTAGTGCCCCAGCGAGTAGCCGAAGAAATTGCCGCCCTCGAGGCCGCGGTCGAGGGCCACCTTCTCGTCGGGGTGGCACATCATCTGTGTGACGCACGCGATGTTCGGGTTGACGGCGAGCCCGACGGGAATGCAGCGCTCGCGCAGCGTCTGCTCGTAGTCGGAGACCCATTTGTGCGCCTCTTCGGGGTCGATGAAGGCGAAGGTGAGTGCACCGATCCCCTTCTCGGCGGCCAGGAGGATGGTGTCACGCCGGGAGCACGCCACCCACAGGGGAGGGTGCGGCCGTTGCATCGGCTTGGGGACGACGTTGCGCGGCGGCATCTGCACGAAACGACCGTCGACGCCGGTGAACGGGGCCTCGGTCATGCACCGGATGGAGACCTCCAGGCCCTCGAGCCACGCGTCGCGCTTGGTCGCCGGGTCGACGAGGAAACCGCCCAGCTCGGCCTCCGAACCGGACTCCCCCGAGCCGAACTCCACCCGCCCACCCGAGATGAGATCGAGGGTGGCCACGCGCTCGGCCGTGCGCGCCGGATGGTTGTAGCCCGGAGCGGTCTGGATGATGCCGTGCCCGAGGCGGATGTCGCGGGTTCGTTGGCTGCACGCGCCGAGGAAGACCTCGGGCGCCGAGGAGTGGCTGTACTCCTCCAAGAAGTGGTGCTCGACCTCCCAGACGACGTCGAAACCGAGGCGGTCGGCCAGCTCCACCTGCTCGAGCGCGTCCTGCATGAGCCGGTACTCGCTCTGCTGCTCCCACGGTCGCGGCAGCTGGTGCTCGTAGAAGACCCCGAACTTCATGCGGCACCGCCCAGCGCCAGGAATTCGGCCAGGATGTCCGTTCCCCGCGGGTGTTTGGCGCACCAGAACTCGACCTCGCTCAGGGCGGCCCGGCGTCCTTCCTCCCGCGCCTCGCCGAGGCTGTGCCGGAGGAGGGGCTCCCAGATCCGCCCGACCATGTCCGTGCCGGCATAGCGCCGCCCGCTCTCGCCGACCCAGGTGCGATCCCGCATCTCCGAGAGGGCGGTGCGCAGGTAGCCGACGTGCGGCGTCTCGTCGGCCCGGATGTAGGAGACGAGGCGAGCCGCCTCCCCGTCGCCGGCCACCAGGTCGGCGTCGGACATCCACTGCTCGGCCCAGGCGAAGGTGTGGAAGGCCGAGATCTCGATGAAGAGCACGCGGACCATCAAGCTCACCATCATCTCCAGCCCCTGAGGGATGTCGTCGGGGAGCACGCGCGGAGCGTCGGCACCGGGTCGCCCGGACCCGAAGCCCATGCGGGCGAGCATGGCGTCGATGTCGAGCTCCTGGCACGACCGGTCGAACGCGATGTCGCGGGCGGCGAACCACATGTCCTTGTGACCCGCCTCCTCGTCCCAGCCCGCCTCGTCGCGCCCGTGCGCTTCGAAGAGCCCACGGCCGAGATGGTCGATGGCCGTCCCGCTGACGTCCTCGGCGAAGTGACGCTGCAGGTCTTGCGGCTTGAGCAGGCAGATGTTGGCGCCGTAGCCCTCGACGGTGCCGATCCGCGTGAGCGTCGCCATGAGCGGCTCGGGCACCCCCGCCCGGATGAGGAAGCGCGCCTGCTCGGCGTTGGGGAACGACCGCTCCCACCACTCGAGCGGCACGTCGATCAGCTCCGTCGAGAAGCGCTCGCAGTTCTGCTCGCCCCACGCTGCGATGGCCGGCAGCCGGAACCGGGTGCGGGGGGAGACGTAGTGGCCGTCCCCGTCGAAGCCGCCGTGACAGCGCACGCCGCCGGCGACGAGCGGCTCGGTCGTCGGCAGGTCGGCGAGCAGCTCGTCTTCGCTGAAGCACACCTGCACCGTGGTCATGGCCGAACCCTCTCGGTCTCGTCTCGATCCGCCGCCAGGATCCCCGATCCCCTGTTGACTCGTGAGTATATACTCACTCGTATACAGATCGAGAGCAAATTGTTGCCCCGCGCCGAACGACGTGCCGCCATCCTCCACGGCGCGGCACGGGCGTTCGCGTCGTCTGGCTTCGCCGACACCTCCATGGAGGACGTGGCGGCGGCGTGCGGGGTGACCAAGCTCATCGTGTATCGGCACTTCGGCTCGAAGGAGGAGCTCTATCGCGAGATCCTCCAGCAGGTCTTCGACCAGCTGGGCCACGAGCTCCGCAGCGAGTTGGCGCTGCCGACCCGGAGCGGGCTCGGCCCCCGGACGCTGCTCACCGTGGCCCGGGACGATCCGGACGCCTTCACGCTCCTGTGGCGCCACGCCGCACGGGAGCCGCAGTTCGCGGCCTATGCCGCCGAGCTCAGGTCGGTCTCGGTGGCGGTGGTGCGCGAGCTCAGTGCGCTCGACACCGGCGACGCGCTGCTCGACGCCTGGCATTCCGAGGTCCTCTTCGGCTGGCTCGTGGAGGCGACGCTCACCTGGCTGGAGCGGGGCGACGCCGCCCGCGACGAGGAGTTCGTGCGGGAGACGTCCGACGGCTTCCGCGCGTTGCGGAGCAGCTTCACCCAGGCCGCCGTCGTCTGAGCGCTCCGGCCGCGCGGCCGCTTTGCCGGTTGCCGGTGGTTCCCGATCGTCAGCCGACTACGACGGTGGCCGCCTCCACCCGTCCGCCGAGTGACGCCGCCGCGTGTACGCGGTTGCGCCCGGCGGACTTGGCCTCGAAGAGCGCCTCGTCGGCCTGCTCGATCACCTCGAGCGCCGACAGCGAAGAGCCCGGTGTCCAGCACGACACGCCGCCGCTGAGCGTCACGAAGGGGGGCGCCGACGGCTGGGCGCAATGCGGGATGGCCGCCTCGGCGACCGCCCGGCGGACCCGCTCGGCGGTGACGACGATGGAGTCGCCCGGATCGCAGTCCGGCACGAGAAGGAGGAACTCCTCGCCGCCGTAGCGAAAGGCGCACTCCCCCGCCCGCACCACGAGATCGATCTCCGCGGCGACCCGCCGCAGCGTGTCGTCCCCGGCGACGTGCCCGTAATGATCGTTGTAGAGCTTGAAATGGTCGATGTCGAATAGTGCGACCCCATAGGGCCGGCCGGCCCTCACGGCTCGGGCGTGGGTGCGGGCGACGTCCTCCTCCATGCGCCGGCGGTTACCGAGACCGGTCAACTGGTCGGTCAGCGACCGCTCCAGCAACTCGACATTGACTCGTTCGAGCTCGGCCTGGGTCCGGGCCAGCATGGTGTGCAACTCCGTCACACGCTCGGCCGCCACGAGCCGCGTCCGCACCGCGAACGAGTCGACGGGCTTTATCAGGTAGTCATCGGCCCCCGCACTCATGCCCTCGAGCACGTGCTCGGGATGGTCGAGTCCGGTGGTCAAGACGATGTACACGTAGCTCTCGCCGGGCGTGTCGCGCACGCGCCGGCACAGCTCCGGCCCGTCGATGCCCGGCATCATCCAGTCCGTCAACAAGACGTCGATGCCACCGGACGACAGCAGGTCCCATGCGCTCGATCCCTCTTCGGCCACGAGGCATTCGTGACCCAGCTTCGTGACGATCGCCTTCAACAGGAGTCGGCTCGTGGGATCGTCGTCGGCAATGAGGATCTGCATGTCAGGTCCTCGTGGCCACGACCTGCAGGGCCGCGTGCACTCGGCTGTACTCGGCGTCGAATTGCTCCATGAGCTCGGACGCGTCGCGGAGCTCTTCCTGGCGGGCGTGCTGCTCCAGGCCGGCGCAGACGTCGGCCAGGCCGCTGGCACCGACGTTCGCGCTGGCCCCCTTGAGGGTGTGGGCGGTGCGCTCGAGCGCGTCCCTGTCCCCCTCGGCCAGCACGCGCAGGAGCTCGGCGCGCACCTGGCCGCTGAGGATGAGGTACTCGTTCACGATCTCGACCAAGGCCTCACCCTGCCCGTCATCGAGGCTGAGGAGAAGCTCAATCTGGGAACGATCGAGCGGATCGCCGGCCCCACCGGGTGCCGGCGCATGCTCGTTCTGCGCTTCGGTCTGCCGGGTGGCGACCCACCGGTCGAGGACGGTCGACACGGCCTCCAGCCGCACCGGCTTGGTGATGAAGTCGTCCATGCCCGCCGCCATGCAGCGCTCGCGGTCACCCTCCATCGCCGCGGCGGTCATGGCGATGATGGGTGTGCGCCGGGCCGACCCCTCCATCTGGCGAATAGCTGCAGTTGCCTCGTAGCCGTCCATCTCGGGCATCTGGCAGTCCATCAGGATCGCGTCGTAGCTGGCGGACCGGAAGGCGCTCACGGCTTCGACGCCGTTGTTGGCGATGGTGAAGGTGTAACCGAGGTTCTCCAGGACCTTCGATCCCACGAGTTGGTTCACCTTGTTGTCCTCCACGAGCAGGATCATTCCGGTGACCTCCGAGGTCTCAGCGCGGGTAGTGGTGGGAGCCACCGGTCGATCGATCGTCGCTCCTGAGTTGAGGCTGGTGATGAGGCAGTCGAAGAGCTCCGACGAGCGGACCGGCTTGGTCAGGCTCGCGGCGAAGCCGGTGAGGTGGGACGCCGCGGGCTCGAGACGGTGGCCGGACGAGCTCAGCAAGAAGAGCATCGTCTCCGCCGTGGTGGGATCGCTCTTCAGGGCGCGGGCCAGTTCGATGCCGTCCATGCCCGGCATGTTCAGGTCGACTACGCCGAGGTCGAACGAGCGGCCATCGTGGGCCGCCGAGAGGGCCAGCTCGAGCGCCTGGAACCCGTCCTCTGCCTCCACAGCCTCCACGCCCCAGGACAGAAGCTGTTGGCGGAGGATCCTCCGGTTGGTGGCGTTGTCGTCGACCACCAGGGCACGTTGGCCGGAGAGCGTCCGGGGGTCGCCGCCGTGCTCGGTCGTCGGTGCGTCCTCCGCCCGACGCAAGGAGAGCTCGAACCAGAACGTCGACCCCTTGCCCGGAGCGCTCGTCAACCCGAGCCGGCCGCCCATCAGCTCCACCAGCTGCCGGCTGATGGTCAGGCCGAGGCCGGTGCCGCCGAAGCGCCGGGTGGTCGAGGAGTCGGCCTGGGCGAACGCGCTGAACAACCGCTCCTGGTCCTCCTCGGCGATGCCGATTCCCGTGTCGACGACGTCGAAGTGGAGGGCGGCCCGCTCCGCGTTCTGATGGAGGACCCGGACCCGGATGACCACCTCGCCGACGGAGGTGAACTTCACGGCGTTGGCGCCGAAGTTGAGCAGGACCTGCCGGATCCTCGTGCCGTCCCCCAGCAGGGCGGAGGGCACGTCGGGGTGGACGTCGATCAACAGCTCGATGCCCTTGCCGTGCGCGGTGCCGGCCAGAATGCGTCCCACGTCGTCGACGACGCTCGGGAGATCGAGCTCGGACTCTTCGATGTCCAGCTTGCCGGCCTCGATCTTCGAGAAGTCCAGGATGTCGTTGATGATCGTGAGCAGGCTCTCCGCTGACACCTTCACACCGGAGGCGAGCTCGAACTGGTCGTCGTCGAGATCCGTCTGGAGCAGCAGCTCGGTGAGCCCGATGACGCCGTTCATCGGCGTGCGGATCTCGTGGCTCATCATCGACACGAACTGCGACTTTGTCTTGGACGCCACCAGCGCGGCGTCCCGCGCCGCCACCAGGTCCTGCGCCGCCTGGCGCGCCTCGGTGACGTCGCCGCCGTTGAGCACGTACCCGTTGACCGACGGGTCGTCCAGGAGGTCGGCCGCGTTCCAGTCGATGGTCCGGTACTCGCCGTTGGCGTGCCGCATGCGGACCTCGAGGACGGTCACCTTGGCGTCGTCAGCCGTCAGCCCGGTCAGATGCGCGATCACGGCGTGTGCATCGTCCGGGTGGACGATGTGCGTGAACGGCGTGCCCTCGAGCTCACCCGGCGGGTAGCCCAGCACCCGCTCGGAGGACGGCGTGACGTACGCGATCCGCAGGTCCGCCTCGACGACCGCGATGAGATCCCACGTCTTGTCGATGAGGGACCGGAAGCGGGCCGTCTTCACGGCGTGGGCCTCCCGGACGGTGAGTGAGACCCGCACGGCGGCAACGAGGAGGGTGATCGTCGCCAGGGCCACCGCGGGCCGCCCGACGTGCCCGAAGCTCGCCACGCACAAGATCGTCAGGCTGATGGCAGCGCCGAATGCCGGCAGCACGAAGCCAGGAGTCCTGTCGCTTCCCGGGTGCCGCACGGTGGGCGGGAGGATCCAGACGGCGATGGCCAGGAGCGTCAACGAGATCGGCCACGCCATGCCGTGGGCGATGTACCCGAACCGGCTGTCCGGCTGCAGCAGGTTGAAGCCGTCACCGATCGCGTTGGCGGCCAGGGCGACGGAGGCCAGGGCGAAGAACGGCCGGAAGCCCCGGGGGAGGGCCGCCAGGCCACCGATGCACAGGCTGAGCAGCAGAATGTCCCCGAGCGGGTACGCGAGGTTCGTCGCCGTCGTCAGCGGACCACCGCCCGTCACCCGGATGACCGCCGCCACGACGAACGCGGCGGACACCGCCGCGACACCCAGGCCGGCGATCGTCCCGTCCAAGGATGTCGTGACCAGCGAGCTGCGGTTCCCACGTCGGATGAGCAGCGCGAAGCCCAGGAAGCACAGCGGGAAGAAGAGCACGTAGTAGGCGTCGGCGATCGACGGCACCGAAGGCGTGGCGCCGCCGAGGGACTCCGCCGTCAAGACGAAGTCGCCCACCGCCCACATGATGCAGGCGACGCCCATGATCAACGGGAACAGGCGCGCCACCGAGCTGCTGGTGCGCCAGGTCCCCTCGAAATAGCGGGCGAGGCAGATGTTGCCCATCGTGAATTCGAAGGCGGCGACCCCCCAGCCGTCGACGGGCAGGAAACTGGATCCCGTGCGCCGCACGATCAGGGAGATCAACAGGGCGACGAGCAGCCCGATGGCGATGCCGAACGTCCAGCGCACCCGCGTGGGGACCCGGTGGGCGACGGCGGCCCCGCCGTCTGGTGCACCGGTGGCCTCGGATGGGTCCGCGTCCGCCTGGCGAAGATGCTCCGCCGTCTGCTCCTGAGGGGCAACGACTGCTACTCCCATTCCCGTAACCACGGCAGAATCGCCACGGGCATTGAGCGGTTGGGCGGAAAACGCCGCCGAGCTGCGGCACAGACCGTCCGGGCCAGGCTCGCGGCCACGGAGCCGGGCCGGGCTCCGGGCCACGGAGGAGCGATCGGGCGGGCGAGGGGCCAGGCTGTGTCAGCGGTGACGAGGCCGCGCCTGCGTGGGCCCCGGCGGTGCCGGGGCCGGAGAGGAGTCGACGTGGCCACGTTCGTGCTGGTCCACGGCGCCATGCACGGCGGTTGGTGCTGGCGCGCGGTGCAGGAGCACCTGGTGCTCCACAGCTATGCCGGCGTGCTGGCCGGCCCCGTCGCCGAGCGCGCCGGGAGCCGCCTGGCGTCGGTCGTGTACCTGGGCGCGTTCGTGACCGCTCCGGGCCAGAGCCCGCTGGACGTCGAGCCGGCGGACGTGGCCGATCGCTGCCGCCGGCTGGTGGCCGAGGACGGCGACGGCTGGCTCGTCCCGGCCACCGATGCGTTCCTCGACCAGTGGGGCATCCGCGACGAGACGCTGCGCGCCTGGGTCGGGCCGCGCCTCACCGCCTTTCCGTTCCGGTGCCAGGTCGAGCCCACCGACTTCGACCCGGGTCCGCTGGAGCGGGTTGCGCAAGGTCTACGTGCAGCACACGGATCCGCCGCTCCCCAGCCTCGGGCGGTTCTACGACGCCGCGGTGGACGCCGGCTGGGAGACGCACGAGCTGCACTGCGGACACGACATGATGCTGGCGGCACCCGAGGAGACGGCGCACCTGTTGGACCACATCGCCCAGCGCGGCTGAGTCTCTCGACGGCGGCGCCTGCTCAGTCCGGGTCCCGGTCCGGTCCGGGCCCGGCCCAGTCGGAATGGGGGTCGGACGCCGGGAAGGACTCCTCCTCCTGCTCGTCGACGTGGTCGGGCACGGCCGGTCGGACCGGGCCCGAAGCGGGCACTGGCTCTTCTCCTGGGTTCACGGCGCTCCCTCCGAATCTCGGTTCCGTCGGCACGCCGTTCCACTCTGCCACTCAGGCGAGGTCCGCCAGCCAGGCGGCGACGACGTCGGCCACCTCGGCTTCCCGTCGGCGCAGCGAGTGGTCTCCGTCGACCGAGGCGAGCGTGACGGCTCCCGGGATGGCGCCGGCCTCGGCCTCGAGCTCCGCGGGGGTGGCGAAGGCGTCCCGGCGGCCCGAGACGAAGAGGCATGGCAGGTGGAGGTCGGCAAACTGCGCCGTCCGGAGCCGATCGGGTCGCCCCGGTGGATGGAGCGGATAACTGACGAGGACGAGCGCGGCTGCCTCGAGGCCCTCGGCCACCGCCTGCGAGCACATGCGCCCGCCGAAGGAACGGCCACCGACGGCGATGCGGTCGACCGGGACGCCAAGACGCTCGGCGAGCGCGGACGCGGCCGTGCGGACGGTTCCGATGCACACCGCCGGCGGGTCGGGGCGGCGCCTGCCGGCGGTGTGCCCGGGGAATTCGACGCGCTCCACCGCGATGCCGAGCCGTGCCACCGCGTCATCGATGGCGACCAGTCCTGCATGGTCCCGGCCGGCACTCGCACCCGGGGTGAGCACCAGGCCGGCGACGGGTCGTCTGCTCATGGAGCCATCATGGCCCGTGCCCACCTAGGGTACGCCGGGATGCAAGAGTGACGGCATGCGAGCTCGCTCCGCCCGAACGGTCGTGCCGTGGCGTCGGCAACGCCCTGGCTGACCCGCCTGGCGAGCGTCGCCGGTCCGACCGGATCCGCCCGACCGCTCGGAGCCCACGCGTGGATCGTCGAGGCCGGCGGACGCAGCCTCGTCGCCAAGCTCGGTCCCGGCGCCCTGGACGAGGCCGATGGACTGCGACAGATCCGAGACGTGCCCGGGGCTCCACCCGTGCCCGACGTCGTGCTCGCCGAGGAGGATCTCCTGGTGACGGTGGCGGTCGACCAGACGGGACCGACCCCCGGTCACGAGGAGTCGCTCGGGCGGGCGCTCGCGGCGCTGCACGACAGCAGGGTCCCGCACTGGGGAGGCGGCTCGTCGTGGATCGGGGCGTGTCCGGTGGATCCCTCGCCCGGGCCGGCGGCGGCCGGCTTCTACGGGGCGCGGCTCCGCCAACTGGCGGCCCGCTGCGGGCTGGAGCACGCGGTCGAACCCGTCGTCGCCAGGCTCGGCGAGCTCCTCCCGCCCGGCGGACCGGCCCTCGTGCACGGCGACCTGTGGTGGGGCAACGTGCTCTTCGGGGCGGACGGCCGGTCGTGGCTCATCGATCCCTCCGCCCACGGCGGTCATCCCGAGGAGGATCTCGCGATGCTCGCGCTGTTCGGGCCCGTGCCACCGCGCCTGCTCCACGCGTACGTGGACGCGCACCCCTTGAGCACCGGGTGGCCGGAACGGGTCCCGCTGTTCCAACTCCCCCCTCTCTTGGTGCACGCGGTGGTGTTCGGAGGCTCCTACCGGGCCCGGGCGGAGGCGGTGGCCCGGCGCCTTGCCTGACGAGGCCGCCGGACGAGGCCGCCGGACGAGGCCGCCCGACGAGGACGCCCGCGCCGCCCACGAGGAACATGCGAGGCGCCTGTTACCCTGCCCTCCGCGCTGGCGTCCGGAGCGATGCGGAAGCAACACGGGAGGGAGCAACGAGTGGCGACGTATGTGCTCGTCCATGGTGGTGGCCACGGCGGATGGTGCTATCAGCGCGTCGCGCGCATCCTCCGGTCGGCCGGGAACGAGGTGTACACGCCGACGATGACCGGCTTGGGCGAACGGGCCCACCTGCTCGACGCCCGTGTCGATCTCGACCGTCACGTCGAGGACGTCGTGGCGGTGCTCCACTACGAGGACCTGCGCGACGTGGTCCTGGTGGGTCACAGCTACGGCGGCATGGTGATCACCGGGGTGGCCGACAGGGCCGCCGAGCGGATCGGCCGTCTCGTGTATCTCGACGCCGCCACACCCGTGAACGGCCAGTCGCTCCATGACGTGGCCGGCCCCGTCATCGAGGCGGTCCGCCCCTTCGGCGAGGTGGTCGACGGGATGGAGCTGGTGCTGCTCCCGGCTCCCGATGCGGGCCTCTTGTACGGCGTGACCGACCCGGCCGACCTGGCCTGGATGGCCGAACGCCTGACGCCCCATCCCTGGAGGTGCTTCACGCAGCCGCTCCGGCTCACGAACGAGGCGGCACTGTGGGCCATCCCGCAGTACCACGTCGTGTGCACCTCCACGCTGGCCACCCGGGACGCCGAGCAGATGGCCCGGGCCCGGGCCGAGGGCCGCCTGTGGGACATCGACACCGGTCACGACCTGATGGTCACCGAACCCCAGAAGGTGGCCGACGCACTGCTCGACGTCGCTGCCGCTCCCCTGCGCTCCTGACGGCGACACCGGGTAACGGCCACACCGGGCCCCGCGCCGGAGCGGTGGCACCCCCGGAGGGCGGCGGACGAATGGCCTCTGAACTGGGACGATGAACTTCCGCCGCCCGGACGCGACCGCCGTCTCGACGCCCCGCTCACCGTTCGGACGCCAAGTTCTGCATAATGGCGCACGACAAAACCCAAGGGGGGCACATGTCTGAGGTCTTCAGCCGTCACGCGGCGCGGTTCGCGCTGGCGACGCTCCTACTCGCAGGAGTCATCGACGTCGCCGGCTCAGTGGGGGCGACCGCAGGCGCGGCCACGTCGGGTGCGCCGATCACCCTCGCCATGATCACGTCGCTGACCGGCGAGGGGGCCTCCGAGTTCAGCCAGGCCCCGGCCGGGTTCGACGCCCGCATCGCGCTGCAGAACGCGGAGGGCGGGGTGAACGGGCACAAGATCACCGGGATCGTCCTCGATGACCAGACCAGCCCGACGGAGATCGCGACGGCCGTGCAGGACGCCATCTCCAAGAACGCCTTCGGCATCGTCTCGACGAGTCCGCTGTTCTTCCTCGCCGCCAAGTACCCGAACCAGCAGGGCGTGCCGGTCACGGGCGGGTTCTTTGACGGCCCGGAGTGGGGCACTCCGCCCTACAACACCAACATGTTCGCCGCCGACGTCGGCAGCGTCGACCCGAAGTACCCGGTCAACACCGGGATCGGGACGTTCATGAGGGACCACGGCGGGACCGTCGTGTGCTCGTACGGGTACAGCATCTCGCCCTCCTCGACCCGGTCGGCTATCGGCACGGTCGACTCCTTCGTGCACGCGGGCGGCCAGGAAGGCGAACTCGACACCTCCGTCCCCTTCGGGAGCGTCGACATGACCACGGAGGCGCTCGTGGCCAAGCAGAAGGGCTGCAACGCCTTCTACGCCGGCCTTGACGACAACTCGAACTTCGCCCTCGCCACCGCGCTCAAGCAGGCCGGCGTGAAGGCCAAGGTCGTCGTCTTCCCCACCGGGTTCGAATCGAGCATCATCGGCACGCCCGCCTGGAACGCCGTACAGGGTGGCTATTTCGACAGCGAGTTCCGCCCCTTCCAGCTCCCCGACGCCGGGACGCAGCAGATGCAGGCCGCGCTCGAGAAGTACGAGCACTTCAAGGCGGGTGAGTTCCCGAACTTCAGCCAGTACGAGTCGTGGTTGGGAGCGGATCTCATGATCAAAGGCCTGGAGCTGGCGGGCAAGAACCCGACGCGCGCCGGCGTGATCACCGCGTTACGCAACCTCAAGTCCTACAACGGCAACGGGCTGCTGCCGGAGTCCATCGACTACTCGACCATCTTCGGCCATGACCTTCCGAAGCTGTGCGGGTGGTACATGATCGCCGAGAAGAGCGGGTTCGTCGCGTCCTCGAGCCAGCCGGTGTGCGGGGTCGATCTGCCCGGGACGACGACCGTCTCGGGGTGACTCCGGGGCCGTGAGCGGCGGGGGCCGTGAGCTCCGTGACCCGTGCGTTCCTACAGAGGGACCTCCTCCGCCGGCGCAGCTGATCGGTTGCCCTCGAGCCGGCTGATGAAGCCTTCGACGAAGGCGACCGTCTCCGCGTGACCGCTCGACATGCCGAGGGCCTCGTGCTCGATGCCGAGAAACCGCGAGATGCTCGACAGCAGAACGGCGCAGACGATGGGTGGGAACGCGTCGGGATCGACCCCGTGGTCCGCGAACACCCGCGTGAACCCGTTCAGCTGTTCGGCGCGCAGTTGCTCGGCCGAGCTGGCGATCTCGGCACGGATGGCCTTGCGATGGTTCGCCAGGGCAATGAACTCCATGGTGAGGGCCGTACCGCGTGGATCGCGGCTGTAGTCCCACAGCGCCCACAACGGCTGGTCCGACGCCAGTGCTCGAGCCTGGCGTTCGACCCCCTCCTCGACCCGCCGGCGGTGTATCGCCAGGAACAGGTCGTCCATCGTGCGGAAGTAGTAGTGGACGAGTTGCGGCTTGAGCCCGGCCTTGGCGGCGACCCGTCTCGAGGTGACCGCGGCGTAGCCCTCCTCGAGCATGAGCTCCTCGGCCGCGTCGAGGAGCAGGACGCGGGTCTTCGAGGTTTCCGTGCCGATCCGGCGGGCGGTGCTCACCCGGTCATGGTACGCGGAGGGCACGATGAGGCTTCAGCCCGCGACAGCTCAGATGTACATGCCTCCGTTGACGCCGATCAGCTGGCCGGTGATGTAGCCCGCGTCCTCGGAGCACAGGAACGAGCAGGCGGCGGCGATGTCCTCGGAGGTCCCGGCGCGCCCGAGCGGCACCATCTTTCCCATCTGGTCGATGCTCGGCACGTTCCCGAGCCCCTCGGCGTGCCTCGCCATCGGTGTGTCGACGATGGTGGGCGGAATGGTGTTGACCGTGATCCCATTGCGTGCGAACTCCCGCGCGAAGGCCTTCGTGAGCCCGATGACACCGCCTTTGGACGCGACGTAGTGGGCCATGTTCGGTGCTCCCGACTGCGCGCTCGACGACGAAATGGTCACGATCCGGCCCCATCCGGCAGCGATCATGTCCGGCAGAGCCAGTTGCACGCAGGTGAAGGTGCCGGTCAGGTTCACGGCCAGAATCCGGTCCCACTTTTCGGGTGTGATCTCGAGCGCCGGGTCGAAGGCTTCGATGCCGGCACTGGTGACCAGGATCGTGGTCGGCCCGAGCCGGTCCCGTACGCCGGCATACGCCTGCTCGAGGGCGCTCCGGTCGGCCACGTCGGCCTCGAACGGCGCCACCCGGTGGCCTCGCTGGGCGAGGTCCGCTGCGGCCTCCCGGACGCCGTCGCCGTTGCGATCGAGCAGCGCCACCGCATTTCCGTCCTCGGCGAGTTGCCTCGCGATGCCCAGACCGATGCCCGAGGCCGCGCCCGTCACGACCGCCACCCGGGCGCTCACGCCGACGCCTCCGCCGGGGTGAACTCGATGTGGAGGTCGTGCAGCCCGCGCAGGACCCACGTCGGCTCGTACTGGAAGTGGCGGGCGCCCGGCGGGCCGTGGTGCTCGTCGGAGAGCCGGATGTCACGCATCCGGTCGAGGATCCGCTCGATGCTGACCCGGCCCTCCACGCGCGCCAGCGGGCCACCCGGGCAGGAGTGCGCCCCACGGCCAAAGGCCATGTGCTCCTTGGCGTTGGGCCGGTCCAGTCGGAACTCGGCCGGGCAGTCGAACCGCCGGGGGTCGCGGTTGGCCGCGCCGTTGAGGATCATGACCGGCGTGCCCGCTGCGATCTCGACGCCTCCGACCGCGGTGGCGCGGCGGGCCAGACGGAAGTCGGCCTTGACCGGGCTCTCGATGCGAAGAGCCTCCTCGATGAAGTCCGGGATGCGTTCGCGGTGGGCCCGCAACTCCTCCTGGAGCTCCGGGTACTCGCACAGGTACTTGAGGCCGACGGCGAGCAGGCGGGCGGTCGTCTCCTGCCCGGCCGCGAACAAGAAGGTCGCCGTCCGCACGACGGCCGTCACGTCGGGTGTGGAGCCGTCCGGGTACGCGCCGAGCGCCAGGTGGGTCAGCACGTCGTCCTGCGGCTCGCGCCGGCGGTCCTCGATGTAGCGGGCAAACCAGTCGTCGAGCCATCCGAGGGCGTTGCCGTGGACCTGCTCCCCGGCGATGGCGCCCGGATTGCCGCTCATCCCGAATCCCTGGCGGAAGCGCTCGTGATCGGCCTCGGGCACCCCGAGGACGTCGGCCACGGTCAGCATGGCGAAGGGCTGGGCGTAGGCTCTGATGAATTCGCAGCGGCCGGCGCTCACGAACTCGTCGAGCTGCTCGTCGGCGAGGCGCCACATGAAGGCCTCGTTGTCCTTGAGCCGCTTCGGCGTCAACAAGCGCATGATCAGCGCGCGTTCACGCGTGTGGGCCGGAGGGTCCATGGTGACCATGTGCTCGTGCATCGGGAGCTGATCGCGGTAGCGGTCGATGATGCCGCCGACGTCTTCACCCTCGAGGGGCACGGGAAAGGTGGCGAACGGGCCGATCACGGAGTTGCATGAGGAGAACGTCTCGACGTCTCGATAGATGTCCGACGCTTCGTCGTACCCCGACACGGCCACGACCCCGTAGTGGCCCGTCGGCTGGACGGGGCACTGCGCCCGGAGGTGATCGAAGTACGGGTACGGGTCCTCGATCAGCGACTGGTCGGTGAAGAAATCAACGGACTCGTAGTTCGCCACGGCAGCTCCGATCCTGGCCCCTCGATGCTGAGCAGATGCTTAGCATCGGACTAGGCCCAGGTCAACCCGATGTTCCGGGACGGTGACCGCCTCCTCCTCGCCCCCGTCGGATCGGCGGCCGGGCCTCAGTCCTCGATGGACCGGCCTCAGTCCTCGATGGTGATGGCGTGCTTCGGGCAGGTCCGCACCGCGGCCTCGACCTTCTGTCGCAGCTCCTCGGGAGGCTTCTCGTCGAGCACGTAGAGGAGGTCGTCGTCGCGCACCTCGAAGACCTCGGGGGCGGCCGCCATGCACAGGGCGTTGCTCTCGCACAGGTCAAAATCGACGACGACGCGCATCAGCTCTTCCTCCCGGCCCGATCAACGCTGGGAGACATGCTACGGGAAGGTGGCACGGGCCGGCAGCCGTTCACCCGCTGCGACGACCGGGGAGTTTCATGCGCCCTGGTAGACCTGGCCGTCCTTCATGACGAAGCGCACGTCCTTGGTGACCTTGATGTCCTCGGAGGGATCACCGGGCACCGCGATGACGTCGGCCAGATAGCCGGCGGCGAGGCGGCCAAGGTCGTGCTCCCGCTCAATCAGCTCGGCACTGGTGAGGGTCGCCGCTTGCAACGCCTGCATCGGGGACATACCCCGGTCGACCATGGCGATCAACTCGTCGGCCTGGGTCCCGTGCGGGATGGCCGGCGCGTCGGAGCCGCACGCGATCTTGACGCCGGCGGCGAGCGCCTTGCCGAACATGCGGCGGGCCTGGGGGAAGATCTCCGCCGCCTTCTTCTGCAGGATCGGATGGATGCGGTCCACCGCCATGTGGTCGGCCAGCGCCGTGGTGCCGACGAGGTAGGTCCCGTGCTCGGCCATGAGTGCGATGGTGTCGTCGCTGGCCAGCGACCCATGCTCGATGCAGTCGACCCCGGCGCGGATGCAGGCCCTGATGCCGGCATCGCCGTGGGCGTGGGCCGCCACCCGCAGGCCGTTGCGGTGGGCCTCGTCGACGATGGCGGCCAGCTCTTCGTCCGAGTACTGCTGGGCTCCGGCGGCGCTGCTGAACGACATCACGCCGCCCGAAGCGGAGATCTTGATGAGCTTGGCGCCGTACTTCATTTGGTAGCGGACCGCCTTGCGGACCTCGGGCACCCCGTTGGCGATGCCCTGCTCCACACTCTGGGGCATGATGCCCGGCGCCAGCCCCTGGAACATCGTCGGGTCGAGATGTCCGCCGGTCGGGGTGATGGCGTGCCCGGCCGGAATGATGCGTGGACCCGGGAACCAGCCCTGGTCCACGGCGCGGGCCAGGTCGACGTCGAGCAGGAAACCCGCCGTGTAGACCATCAGGCCCAGGTTGCGGACGGTGGTGAAGCCGGCCAGCAGCGTCGTCCTGCAGTTCACCGCGCCGCGCAAGGTCCGGTAGACGGGCGAGTCCTTCACGCCGTGCATGGGGTCGGGCAGCCCGTCGGGGCCGCCCGGTCCCCCGATGAGCATGTTGAGCTCCATGTCCATCAGGCCGGGCAACAGCGTCACGTCGCCCAGGTCGATCTCGGTGGCGGTGCTCGGCAGCTCCGAGGGGTTCACCGCCACGATCTGGTTCCCGTCGACCACGATTACAGCCGGGGACCGCACCTCACCGGCCTCGACGTCGACCCAGCGGTCGGCGCGCACGATGATCACGTCGCTCATGGGGGCTCTCCTCTCGGATCGGTTAACGGATCGGCTCGTCGCCGCGCATGGTCGTGCGGTGCATCTCGCGCGCGGAGGCCGGATCGTACGGGCAGGCGCGGTGCAGGACGCCCGTGTTGTCCCACACCACCATGTCGCCGGCGGCCCACTCGTGCCGGTAGACCCGCGCCGGTGCCGTCGCCCGTTCCAGGAGTTCGGCCAGCAGCGCCTTGCCCTGGTCTTCGTCCATGCCGACCACGTGCGACGCCGAGACGCCGATCACGAGCGATCGACGGCCCGACCGGTGGCGCCAGACGAGGGGATGTTCCTTGTCGGGCTTCTCCCGCCACCGCGTGACTTCCTCGGGCGACGGGTCGGGGTTCGCCAGGCGCTGCGAGGCCTCGAACGAATGGAGGACCCGCAGCCCTTCGTACCGCTGCCTCTCGGGGCCGCTCAGGTCGTCATAGGCCGCGTAGGTGCTGGCGAACTCGGTCTCCCCACCGCGGTCCGCCACCGCATGGGCGCTCAGCACCGTGGCCTTCGCCGGGACGTCGTCCTGCGCGCCGTCGATGTGCCAGAAGAACGTGCCCCGGGTGTACGCCGCGGTACGGCTCTTCGTGGGATCGAGCGCCACGATGTAGATGGCGGGTGGTTCGGCCGGCTCGGCCTTCCCCACGTCATCGAGCTTCTTGGTGAAGGCAATCTGGGTGTCGTCGTCGACGTGCAGCTCGCGGAACACCAGGACGCCGTACTCCTCGAGCGCCTCCATGCAGGCCGCCGGCAGGGCGTCATCGCTGCGCAGCCGTTCCCGGTCGACACCGAGGACCTCCGCCCCGGCGCTCGCGCCGAGCCGGTTGACGGCGATGGTCCGGCTGCTCACAGATACCAGCCGCCGTTGACGTTGATCTGCTGACCCGTGATGTACCCGGCTCCCTCCGAGCACAGGAAGGCGCAGGCGGCGGCAATGTCGTCCGGCGTGCCGAGGCGTCCGAGCGGCGCGCGGGCGATCACCTGATCGACGCTGGCCATCTGGCCGGACTCCATGGGTCGCCGCATCATGGGCGTGTCGATCACCCCCGGGGGAATGGTGTTGACGGTGATGCCCCTGGGGGCCAGATCGAGCGCCAGCGCCTTGGTCAGCGCGACGACACCGCCCTTCGACGCGACGTAGTGCGCCATCCTCCTCGTCCCCGATTGTGCGGACGACGACGAGATGGTCACGATGCGGCCCCACCCGGCTTCGATCATGTCGGGCACGACGGCCTGGAGGCAGTGGAACGTTCCCGTGAGGTTGACCGCCAGCATGCGGTCCCATGCCTCGGCGCTGATGTCGAGAAAGTCCTCGAACCCCTCGATGCCCGCACTGGTGACCATGATCCCGACCGGGCCGAAGGTGCGGCGGACCGTGTCCAGCGCGGCGAAGACGGCGGAGCGGTCACTGACGTCGACCGGTGCGCCCAGCGCAGCGGCGCCACCGGCCGCCAGCTCCTTCGCCACGTCGTGGGCCGAGTCCTCGTTGATGTCCAGCACCGCAACCGAGTGCCCCTGCTCCGCCAGGCGCCGGCAGATGGCTGCGCCCATACCCGAGGCGCCGCCGGTGACGACCGCAACCCGGCTCACGTCCTGACCCCCCACGCGCACCTCTCCCTCTCGAACGCACGGCCTGGCTTCCGGCAGCCCGGCGAGGGCCTCCCGGCGGTGGTGCCCGAGAGCCCGGCGACGCGGAAACATGCCGACAAGGTGGGCAAATGCTAATGATGGTGCATCGAGCCGTCAAGTGCCCTAGCAGTTGGCGATAGCAGCATGTACCCTTATTGAGAAGCTCATTTCCGGCGAGGGAAGGAGATATCGGGATGCGGATCGGTCTGCAGGTCAGCGCCGACCGAGGGCGCTACGCGACCAAGGTGGAGAAGCTCCGCGCCGACGCCCGCTGGGCCGACGAGGCCGGCCTCGACTCCATCTGGACGCCGCAGATCCCCGACGAATTCGACGCCATGACGGGGGCCGTGGTGATGGGCGCGGTCACGTCGAGGATCGAGATCGGAACGGCCATCGTGCCGATTCAGCCCCGCCACCCCATCGCGCTGGCCCAGCAGGCCCTTTCGACCCAGGCCGTCTGTGCCGGCCGGTTCGTCCTCGGGCTAGGCGTCTCGCACCACTGGATCATCGGGGACATGCTGGGACTCCCCTACGAGCGCCAGGCACTGACGATGCGCTGCTACCTCGACGTGCTGGACCAGGCGCTGGCCGGTCCGGGCAAGGTCGACGTGCAAAACGAGCTGTTCCACATTCACAACCCGTTGGACGTCACCGACATCGCCCCGACGCCCGTGATGATCGCCGCACTGGGCCCGGTGATGCTCAAGCTGGCCGGTGAGCGGGCGGCCGGCACCAGCCTCTGGCTGGCGGACGAGCGCACCATCGAGTCACACGTCGTCCCGCAGATCACGAAGGCGGCGGAGGCGGCGGGACACCCCGCGCCGCGCATCCTGGCCGGTGTGCCGGTGTGCCTGTGCCGCGACGACGAGATCGATGCCGCCGTCGATCGGACGAATCGCGTCCTCAGCGAGGTGGTCGACTCGCCCAACTACGTGCGCCTGATGGAACACGGAGATGCCCGAGCCATCGGCGACGTCCTGATCTGCGGCAGCGAGGCCACGATGGAGAAGCGGATGCGCCGCTTTGCCAGCGCCGGGGTCACCGACCTGAACGCCCGCATCGTGCCGCTCGGAGAGGGCCGCGACGACATCCGCGCCTCGGCCGAACGCACCCGGGAGTTCCTCGCCTCGGTCGCACCGTCGCTCCGGGGCTGATCCGAAACGGCCGAGCCCCCGGAAGCTCAGCCGGCGGGGCTCGCCACGATGCCGCCCGAGACGAACTCCCAGATCTTCTTGGCATCTCGCTCCCCGTCGCGTGGTCCCTCGTCACCGCTGATGGTCGACGCATAGGCGGCGTTGAACATGATGGTCGAGAGGATCACTCCGGCGACGTCTGCGTGCTGGAGACCCGGGCGGACCACGCCGGCGTCCGCTGCCTCGTCGAGCACTTTCTCGAGAAGCGAGACAAGTGGCACGAACGCCCTTGCTGCCTCGGTCTGATGCGACGTCAGCAGCTGGTGGCAGAACTCGGCCATGACCGGCGTGGGGTTGTTCTTCGACGGCCGTCCCTTTGGTGCCGGCAGGCACATGCGGTAGTACTCGACGACGAAACACTGCAGCCGTTCGATGGCCGTGTCCTCGCGGGCGATCTGTTCCTCGAGCCGTTCCGTCGTGGCCCGGATCGCCTCGTCGAAGAGCGCGAGGAGCAGCTCGTGCTTGCCGGCGAAGTACTGATAGAAGCTGCGCAGGGACTGACCCGAACGGTCGACCACCTCTTGGACGGTGAACTCCTTGCCGGACTCGGCGCGGGCCAGCAGCTCGAACCCAGCATCGAGGAACCGCTGCACCCGGCCCTCGCTCCGCAGCCGGGCCGAGTCGAGGGACCGGGCCACCGCCAGGTCCCGCCGTCGCAATGGTGCTTCGGCGGCGGTCGACGAGCCCGCGGCAGGCGTCTCAGCTGACATCGAGCCAGCCTATACCGCATTATCGATATTGGAGAGCATCACTCTCGCCATGACTCGCCCCGCTGGGACGAAATTCTGCACCATGCACTTCCGGGATGGGGACGAGGCGTGACCGCGAGACCACCGGGACCGGGAGAGCGATGACTTTCCGGGACCGTAAACGATTCGGTTGACAGTCTGGGAAATCATCCCCGGGGCCTGTGAAACCAGCCCGCCGGGGAGGGTTAGGGGCAACCGGTGCACGCAGAGTCACGGTTTTGGAGAATGCTGTTATCGTGGCCGCGCCCTGGGACCACCGGGCGACGTGAGGTGACCTGATGGCCCCTGACGGGCCGGGTGCACGTGCGCAGACAGGAGGCCTGACATGGACGAGGCGCAGGTCGCCGACATCATGGAGATCGAGCAGCTCCTCGCTCGCTACGCCACTGGCATGACCCAGGACGACATCGAGACGGTGACGGAGGTCTTCACGCCCGACGGCACCTACAGCGCCTTCGGTGCGACCTACACCCTGGCGGACTTCCCAACCCTGGTGGCGGCCGCGCCGAAGGGCCTCTTCCTCACCGGCGCGCCGGTGCTCGACCTGCACGGAGACTCCGGGACGGGATTCCAGACACTGTGCTTCGTGGCGCAGCTCACCCACGAGATGCGCATCGGCTGGTACACGGACCGCTATCGCCGGACCGAGCGCGGGTGGCGGTTGCAGACCCGGGCCATGACCTTCCTGAGGAAGAGCGGAGCGCGCGACTCGGGCCGCCCGCACGACCCCACCCGCCCGACGCCCTCAGCCGAGCCCACCAGCTAGCAGATCCGCGATGGAACTCGAAGCGTTCAAGGTGGCGCTCGACCGCTGGCTCGACGAGCACGAGGACGAGCTCGCCCGCGACGAAGGCGAGCAGGGAACCTTGGACCAGCAGATGGACCACCTCAACAAGGTCAAGCGGTTGACCTTCGATGCGGGCTTCATGCGGATGGGCTGGCCCGAGCGAGTAGGTGGCCTCGGCGGCTCCTCACTCCTGCGGGCGTACCTCGGCGAGGCGCTCACCGCCCGTGACTTCGTCGAACCCGGCATCTACTCCATGCCCGAGGTGCTGGCGCCGACGATGATCGACTACGCCCCCGAAGGGCTGGCGGCGGAGATGGTGCCGCGGCTCCTGCGGGGCGACGAAGTCTGGTGCCAGGGCTTCTCGGAGCCGAGCACGGGGAGCAACCTCGGCTCTCTCACGTGCCGGGCCACGCCCACCGACGACGGGTGGAACGTCACCGGGCAGAAGGTCTGGACGAGCCTGGCGCAATACGCCCAGCGCTGCGTCCTGCTCACCCGCACGGGAACGCCGGAGTCGGCCCACCGGGGGATCACCGCGCTGTTCGTCGACATGGACAGCCCGGGCATCACCGTGCGACCTATCGCGACGATGCATGGCGCGGAGGAATTCTGCGAGGTCTTCTTCGACGACGTGCTCGTGCCGTCGGACCGGCTCCTCGGCGAGGTGGACCGCGGCTGGTCGATCGCCATGGACCTGCTGCCGTACGAGCGGAGCACCGCACTGTGGCACCGGGCGGCCTATCTCCAGCGCCGGCTGCAGCGCCTGGTCGCGACGGTGCCGGAAGGAGCGCTCAGCCCCGCCGCGGTCGGTGAGGTCACCGAGCTGTTGTGGGCGTTCCGAGCCCGGTCGCGCTCGACCCAGCGGCGTCTGGCCGCCGGCGACAAGCTGGGTCCGGAGACCTCCGTCGACAAGGTCCTCGTGGCGACGGCGGAGCAGGCCGTGTTCGACCTCGTCGCCGAGGGTCTCGGCGAAGACCTGGCGCTGGCGGACGACGCGGTGAGCCGACGCTGGCGCTCGGAGTTCCTGTATGCGCGGGCGGCCACCATCTACGGCGGCAGCGCGGAGATCCAACGCAACATCATCGCCCGGCGTCTGCTCCAACTCGGCGAGGACCGCTGATGGAAGGGGTCGAGCTGGAGCTGTTCGACCGCGGCGTCCGGCACGCGACCACCACCTGCAGCGGCGCCGCGCTCGACGATGCGCTCGCCGACCTCGGTTGGCGAGACGCCCTCGCGGCGGACCGGCGCACTGCGGTCTCGCTGCTGTTCGAGTGCCAGGGTGCGGCGAACGCCACCTCCTCCGCCCTCCATCATCTCCTGACCGTCGGTCTCGGACTGGCCGTCGGTCGCGGACTGGACGACGAACGCCAGCCGGCGGTGATCCTGCCCCCGTTGCGGACGTGGCGGGCCCCCGGCCGGCTGAGCGGGCAACGCTGCACGGTGGGCGGGCTGGCGACTGCCGAGCTCGATGGCTCGGAAGCGGTCCTCGTCGTCGCCGAAGTCCACGACGGTCATACCGCCGTCGCGGTGCCGACGTCGCACCTCTCGTGTCGACCGGTGGGCGGCATCGATCCCGCACTCAAGATGCTCGAGGCGACCGGTGACGTCGCGGCGGACAGCATCGAGTCGATCGGGCCGGTCGACTGGACGGCAACGATGGCACTCGGGCAGATCGCTCTCGGCCACGAGCTGGTCGGGACGGCGCGGGCCATGCTGGAGCTGGCCCGCACGCATGCGTTGGAACGCATGCAGTTCGGGCGGCCCATCGCCACCTTTCAGGCGGTCCGTCATCGCCTGGCCGACAGCCTCGTGGCCATTGAGGCGGCGGCGGCCCTCTTGGCCGCCGCGTGGGACGACCCCTCGCCGGTGAACGCATCGATCGCCAAGTCCTCCGCCGGCCGGGGGGCGCGGACGGTCGCTAGGCACTGCCAGCAGGTGCTGGCCGGCATCGGGTTCACGGCCGAGCACCCGTTCCATCGCTACTACCGGCGCATGTTCGTGCTCGACCAGCTTCTCGGGGCAGGGAGCGTCCTCACGACCGAGCTCGGTGCCGCGGTGCTCCGGAACCGCACGCTCCCGCCCGTGCTGCCGCTCTGAACGGCGTAGGTGCCACACCGGCGGCTCTCGGCAGGCGGGGGCAGCCTCGATTATGCTTTATAGCAATTTTTGATAATGCAATTTCCGGTAGGTGAGAAACCTCGGACGGAGACAGGGAGATGGCTGTGACGACAGCGGCTGACCACGAAGCGAGGATGCTCATCGACGGCACGCTCGTCGAGGCCGACTCCGGGATGACTTTCGACAACGTCAACCCGGCCACCGAGGAAGTCATCGGGCAGGTCGCGAACGCGTCCAACACCGAGATGCACCGGGCCATCGACGCCGCGCGGCGCGCCTTCGACGAGACGGACTGGTCCACCAACCGCGCCCGGCGCAAGGAATGCCTGACCCAGCTGCAGGAGGCATTGGAGCGGGAACGAGAGGAGCTGCGCGAGGAGCTGATCCTCGAGGTCGGATGCCCGCGCCTGACCACCCACGCCAACCAGTTGGACATCCCGTTGGACGGCGCGCTCCGCTACCCGATCAAGCTGATCGACGAGTTCGAATGGCGGACCGACCTGCCCCAGATCGTCGACCGCCGGGGGACGCAGAACACGCGGCAGATCTGGAAGGAACCAGTCGGCGTCGTCGGCGCCATCGTCCCGTGGAACTTCCCCGTCGAGGTGACGCTGAACAAGCTCGGTCAGGCGCTCGCCACCGGAAACACCGTGGTCCTCAAGCCGGCACCCGACACGCCGTGGAACGCCACCCGGCTCGGCCGCCTCGTCGCCGAGCAGACCGAGTTCCCTCCGGGCGTGCTCAACGTCGTGACGTCGTCGGACCACCTGGTGGGCGAGGAACTGACCCTGTCGCCGAAGGTGGACCTGATCTCCTTCACCGGATCGACCGCCGTCGGCAAGCGGATCATGGGGAAGGGCGCGCCGACCCTCAAGCGCGTCTTCCTCGAGCTTGGCGGCAAGTCGGCCACGATCGTGCTCGACGATGCCGACTTCGCCGCGTCGGTGCCGTCGGGGATCGCGGTGTGCTTCCACGGGGGCCAGGGCTGCGCGATCCAGACGCGCATGCTCCTCCCCCGGTCGCGCTACGACGAAGGCGTGGAGATCCTCCGGGCCACCCTCTCGTCGGTCGCCTACGGCGACCCGCAGCGCGCCGACGTCCTGATGGGTCCGCTCATCTCCGCCAAGCAACGGGACCGGGTGCTCGGCTACATCGAGACCGGAGTGCGCGAGGGTGCGACCCTGGCGCTGGGCGGCGGCCGCCCGGCTGACCTCCCGAAGGGCTGGTACGTCGAGCCGACGCTCTTCACCGACGTCGACAACTCCATGACGATCGCCCAGGAGGAGATCTTCGGGCCGGTCCTCGTGGTCATCCCCTTCGAGGACGACGAGGACGCGGTGCGCATCGCCAACGACAGCGTCTACGGGTTGTCCGGCGGCGTGTTCTCCGGCTCGCTGGAGCGCTCACTCGCCATGGCCGAGCGCATCCGCACCGGGACCTTCGCCGTCAACGGGGGCATGCCGATCGGGCAAGCCGACATCCCGTTCGGCGGCTACAAGCAGAGCGGGATCGGCCGGCAGAACGGACTGGCCGGGTTCGACCAGTACCTCGAGACGAAGTCGGTGGCCTGGCCGACCCCTGCCTGAGCCCCCGGGGGCGCTGTGCGTGACCACGACCCCGTCCTGCGGGAGCACGGCTATCACGCGCTGCGCGTCAAGCGCGTCGTCGCGGAGACGCACGACGCCAGCTCCTTCGTCCTCGACGTCCCCGACGATCTACGCGACACCTTCCGCTACGCCCCCGGGCAGTTCTGCACGTTCCGGGTGTACGTCGACGGGGGCGAACAGCTGCGCTCGTACTCCATGTCGAGCGCGCCGGAGACGGACCGCGACCTGACCGTCACCGTCAAGCGTGTCCCCGGCGGGCTGGTCTCCAACTGGTTCCTCGACAACCTCTCCGAGGGCGACGTCGTGCAGCTGACCAAGCCCGCCGGCGTGTTCTGCCCACAGAGCGGCGAGCGTCGGGTGCTGGGTCTGTGCGGCGGCAGTGGGATCACGCCGGTCATGTCGATCACCAAGCACCTGCTCTCGACGACGCAGCGTTCGGTCAAGCTGCTCTACGCCAACCGCGACCGCCGGTCGGTGATCTTCGACGAGGCGCTGGCCGGGCTGTGCAACCGCCACCCCGACCGGTTGGAGGTGCGCCGCCACTTCGACTCCGACTCAGGGTTCCTGACCAGCGAGTCGATCAACGACTTCGTGGCCGGTGCGCTCGACGCCGACTTCTACATCTGCGGACCGGGCCCCTTCATGGACCTCGTGGAGTCGGCGCTGCGCGACCTCGGTGTCGACCACGACCGGGTCTTCGTCGAGCGCTTCTTGGTGGAGCAGCCGGAGAAAGAGGCGGCCGCGGTGGCCGCGGTGGCCGGGGCGGCCGCGGTGGCCGCGGTGGCCGGGGCGGCCGCGGCGGCCGCACCGGACGCGACGCCGGCCGATGTGCCGGACGAGGTCACGGTGATACTCGCCGGCAAGGCGGCGGTGGTCGCCTACCAGCCCGGCGACACGCTGCTCGAGACGGCGCGGCGGGGCGGCCTCCGCCCTCCCTTCTCTTGCGAGTCGGGGAACTGCGCGACCTGCATGGCGTTCCTGAAGGAGGGGTCGGCCACCATGCGGGTCAACAATGCGCTGACGCCCGAGGAGGTGGAGGAGGGCTGGATCCTGACCTGCCAGGGACTCCCCCGCGGCCGGACGGTGACCGTCGAGTACGAGGCGATGTGACCCCGGGCCGGCTCAGGGGCCGGGCTCGACCAGGAGGTCCAGGTAGGCGGCGCCGGTGTCCGGCACCCGGGGCTGCCCCCAGCATTCGACGGGGAACGAGACCATGACCATGGAGTACAAGAGGTGCAGCAGGTTCCGCGCGTCCTCCGGCATGTCGTCGAAGGGGAACCGGTCGCAGTACGCCATGGCCTCTTCCGCCCGGGCGGTGACCGCGTCGTAGAACGCCTGCATCTCGGGCATGTCGCTGGCCAGCCGCCGGGCGAACCGCTCCGGCTCGGTGGCCAGGCACCACGTGGCGGCAAACGGCTCGAGGTCGGAGAACTCGGGCGGCAACAGGGTCTCGTCCATCTGCGTCATACCTCTACGTGCTGCTTCGTATAGTCGTCGACCCAGTCGGCCGCCACCTGATGCAGGTGTCGGCACAGGACCTCCTGATCGTTCAGGGGGAAGCGCTGGAGCACGCCGGACTCGAGCATCGTCTGCGTCGCTTCGAGCGTGTTGGCGTCCTGGAGGCCGTACTCCTTGAACGAGACGGACGCGATCTCCTGCGCCACCCGCTCTCGCGCGTTCGTGGGCGGGACGAAGTACAGCGTGCCCTCGAAGACGTGCGTGTTGTGCGAGGTCGGCCAGTAGTGGTAGGTGAGGTACCAGCTCTGACCCCAGACGAGGATGACGAAGTTGGGGAAGATCTGCCAGGAGTCGAGGCCCCACGGGTCACATCCAGCCGGGTTGATGCCCGCCGCCTTCTGGTCGTAGTCCAGGTCGGGCGCGTCCCACGGGCCGAAGAGCCCGCTGCGGGTGATCAGCTCCATGGGCTTGAGCATGTTGGGCGCCAGGGTCCAGGGGTGGACGCCGGCCGTGCTCACCAGGCGGTGAGGACCGGCGATCGTGTACGCCGGCGCCTCGAACCCGGCCTGCTGCGCGGCGATGGACCAGTCGGGCGGGGTCTGCTTCGCGTGCAGGACGGGTGCGTGGTAGAACTCCTGGAACGCGTCCATGTAGAGCTTCCAGTTGCTCTTGACCGTGGCGCGGTAGAACCTCCGCTCGCTCTGCTTTTCGAACGGGTAGTTCTCGAGCTTGGCGACCACCGGGCCGATGAAGTCCCGCAGGCTCTGCTCGGGCTCCTTGGCGAGGTTGACGAAGATGAACCCCGCCCAGACGTCGCAGTGCACGGGGACCAGGCCGTAGTCGTCCTTGTCGAGGTCGAAGAACTCCTGCTCCTGTTGGACGAACGACAGCGAGCCGTCGAGGTCGTAGCGCCACCCGTGGTACTTGCAGACGAACTGGCGGCAGACGCCGCTCGTCTCCTCCTGCGGGTAGTCGCTCCAGACCAACTTGTTCCCGCGGTGGCGGCAGATGTTGTGGAAGGCCCGCACCTGGCCCTCCTTGTCCCGCACGATGACGACGGAGGTCCTCGCCACCGCCAGATCCTTGGTGAAATAGCTGCCGGTGCGGGGCAGCTGCTCCACCCGCCCCACGTTCAACCAGGCCCGCTTGAAGATCGCCTCGCGTTCGAGCTCGTAGAACTCCGGCGAGATGGAGTCCTCGTAGGAGATGGGCTCGGTGCCGAGCCCGTAGTGCTCGGTCCAGCTCCCCTCGGGTGGCTTGGGCCAACGTGCCATGACCACGTCCTCTCATCGCTGGGTCGTCGACGTCGATGATATCACTGCTCTCATCAAATGAGAAGAACGTTTCCGCCGCCGCGCCGCCGGGGCCCCTCGGGCGCGGGGCCCCGGCCACCCCGGCTCCGCTCAGGCGACCGGAGTGAACTCCAGGTGGAGGCGCTGGAGCCCCCGGAGGATGTACGTCGGGGCGTACTCGTAGTGGCGGTCGCCCGCCGGGCCGTGCGCCGACTCGGCGATCGCGATGTCCCCCATGCGGGCCAGGAGCCGCTCGATGCTGATGCGCGCCTCGGCGCGGGCCAGCGGACCCCCGGGACAGGCGTGGGGCCCGCGCCCAAAGGCCAGGTGCTCCTTGGCGTTCTCGCGGTCCGCCCGGAACTCGGCGGGGTCCTCGAAACGCCGGGGGTCACGGCCCGCGGCGCCGTTGATCACCATGACCGTCGTGCCGGCCGGGATCTCGACGCCCCCGACGGTGGTCGCGGTCCGGCTGAGCCGGAAGTCACCCTTGACCGGGCCCTCCATCCGCAGGACCTCCTCGACGAAGCCGGGGATGCGGGCGCGGTCCGCGCGGAGCAGCTGCTGCAGGTCGGGCCGCTCACCGATCAGCTGGAGCGCGGCGGCGAGGAGACGGACCGTGGTCTCCTGACCGGCCGAGAAGACGTTCGCCGCCACCCGCACCACGTCGATCACCTCGGGCGTGGACCCGTCGGGGAAGGTGGCGGTGGCGAGCCCGGTCAGCACGTCGTCGCGGGGCTCCTTCCGGCGGTCCTCGACGTATGCCGTCAGCCGCTCGTAGAGGAACTCGAGGGGCGAGTGACCGAGGGAGCCGGACCCCGTGCTGCCGAGGCCCTGCGTCTCGCGGCGGTGGCCACCTTGCAACTCCTGGCGGAACCACTCGTGGTCGGACTCGGGCACGCCGAGCAGGTCGGCGATCACGTACAACGTGAAGGGGCCGGCGTAGTCCTTGATGAACTCGCACTCCCCGCGCTCGACGAACTCGTCGATCTGACGGTCCGCGTGCCGCCACATGAAGTCCTCGTTCTCCTTGAGCCGCTTCGGCGTGATGAGGCGCATCAGCATGCCCCGGTGCGCCTTGTGCTTGGGCGGGTCCATCGTCAAGATCTGGTCGCTGAACGGCAACTCCTCACGGTGCTGCTCAATCAGCTCGCTGACGTCGTCGCCTTCGAGCGGCACGGGGAACCCCGGGAACGGACCGGTGACCGCGTTGCACGACGAGAACGTGGCGGTGTCCGTGTACACCGAGACCGCCTCGTCGTAACCGGTCACCATCATCACCCCGTGGTGGGGCTCGCGCTGCACGGGGCACTGCGAGCGGAGATATTCGTAGTAGGGGTAGGGATCGTCGACCAGCTCGTTGCCCCGGAAGAAGTCGATGCTGTCGAAGTCGGTCATGGGTTCTCCTCCCGCAGCGTGATCCCCAGACCCTCGAGCGAGGTGGAGAACTTCATTCTCATCTGGGAGAGTACCCGACTCGATCACCCCCCTCAAGGGAGCTGCGGCACGGTCCGTCGCCCCGGACCTTGACCCTTGTCGTAATTTGATGTCATAGTCCTGACACTAAATCTCGGGGGTGTGCCGTGACGATGGGCACTGCAGGCGACGTCTACTACGACCAGTACAGCGTTGCGATCAACGCCGACCCCTATCCCGTCTACCGGCGGCTACGCGAAGAAGCACCGATCTATTACAACGACACCCACGACTTCTTCGCCATGAGCCGGTTCGAGGATGTCGAGAAGGGGTTGCTCGACGCGCAGACCTACATCTCCGGCAAGGGTGCCATTCTCGAGGTCATCAAGGCGGACATCGAGATCCCACCCGGCGTCATCATCTTCGAGGACCCCCCCACCCACACCATCCACCGCCGCCTGTTGTCGCGCGCCTTCACCCCACGTCGCGTCGCCGAGCTCGAGCCCAAGATCCGCGAGTTCTGCGCCCACAGCCTCGATCCCCTCGTCGGCACCGATCGCTTCGACTTCATCGCCGATCTGGGCGCACAGATGCCGATGCGGGTGATCGGCATGCTGCTCGGGATCCCCGAGAGCGACCAGGAGGCGGTCCGCGATCATGTGGATGCCAACCTTCGCACCAAC
This sequence comes from uncultured Acidimicrobiaceae bacterium, assembly GCA_963736525.1. GTDB lineage: Bacteria > Actinomycetota > Acidimicrobiia > Acidimicrobiales > RAAP-2 > Bog-473. The sequence continues at coordinate 332,440 of CAVTPF010000012.1, read as the reverse complement.
GAGGGTGAGCCGATGCGGGTCACGGAGAACTTCGTGACCGGAGAGATGTTCGCGGACTACGTCGACTGGAGAGCCGAACACCCTTCGGACGACATCATGACGGAGCTGCTCAACATCGAGTTCGTCGACGAGACCGGGACGGTCCGGAACCTGACCCGCAACGAGCTGCTGACCTACATCGAAGTGCTGGCGGGCGCGGGGAACGAGACGACGACGCGGCTCATCGGGTGGACCGCCAAGGTGTTGGCCGACCACCCGGATCAGCGGGCGCAGCTCGTCGAGGATCGCTCGCTCATCGCGAATGCCATTGAGGAGATCCTCCGCTTCGAGTCGCCGGCACCCCACGTGGGCCGATGCGTCACCCGTGAAGACCTCGGCGTGCACGGCATGAAGGTCCCGGAAGGGAGTGTGATGCTCTTCCTGCTGGGCTCCGCCAACCGAGACGACCGTCGCTTCCCCCGGGGGGACACGTTCGACATCCATCGACAGGACGGGCGGCACCTGACCTTCGGCAACGGGATCCACCTGTGCATGGGATCCGCCCTCGCCCGCATGGAGGGGTGCATCGCCCTCGACGAGGTGCTCTCACGTTTTCCCACGTGGGAGATCGACCTGGACAACGCACGGCTGTCGCCGACCTCGACCGTGCGGGGCTGGGAGACGCTTCCGGCGTTCGTCGCCTAGCGCACGTCCTGCGCCATGGCCACGACCACGACGGGCGTCCCGGACGCGGCAGCGAGCGAGCAGGCCCGACCCCGGCGGCCCTACGACAGCTCGCTGCGGCGGCGGCGGGCGGCGGAGACGCGCCAGCGCATCGTCGAGGCGGGCACGGACATGCTCCGGGGTTCGTCCATCCGGGACTGGGGCGCGCTGACCGTCCGCGCCGTGGCCGAACGGGCCGGCGTCAACGAGCGCACGGTCTACCGGCACTTCGTGAACGAGCAGGGGCTCCGTGACGCAGTGATGCACCGCATGGAGGAGGCGGCGGGCATCGACCTGGCGGGGATGCGCCTGGAGGACGTGGCGGACGTCGCGGCCCGCATCTTCGGGCACGTCTCGGCCTACCCGCTCGAGGCGCGCCGGCCTCTCGACCCGACGCTCTTGGAGGCGAACCGCCGCCAGCACGCGGCGCTGCTCGGTGCCGTCGCGGCCCACACCGAGCGGTGGCCCGAGTCGGATCGCCGGGTGGCGGCGGCGCTCCTCGACGTGCTCTGGAGCGTGGCGGCCTACGAGCGAATGGTCGTCGACTGGCAGCTCGACAGCCACGACGCCGCGCGCGGCATCTCCTGGGTGATCGGGCTGGTCGAACGGGGGATCCGGACCGCCGGGGACGGACTCGCGACCGCGGGGGACGGACTCCCCTAACCCGCATCCCCCGGCATCGGCGCGTCGCCCGCCAGCGACGCCTTGTGCAGCGTGTTGGCCGCGAGGCGCATGTGGGCGGCGTCGACCAGCCTGCCGTCGCGCCCGATCGCCCCCACGCCGCCGGCCTCGGCCTCGCGGTAGCTCTCCATCGACCGCCGCGCCTCCTCGATCTCCTCGGCCGTCGGCGAGAACACCTCGTTGGCGATCGGGACCTGGCCCGGGTGGATGGCCCACTTGCCGTCGTATCCCAATGCGCTCGCCTGCAGCGCCGCCCGGCGGTACCCGTCGGGATCCTGGTAGGCGGGATAGGGCGCGTCGATGGCGTCGACCATGGCGGCCCGCGCCGCGGTGAGCACCTGGACGCGGGCGAAGTGCCAGAAGTCCCCCGGATAGGGCACGACCGGGTCGAAGTTGCCGTCCACCCGCGCGTGCAGCGACGCCGAGAGGTCGCCGGCACCGAAGATGAGTGCCTCGAGCCGCGGGCTCGCCTGCGCGATCTCCAGCGCGTTGGCCAGCCCCTCTGCCTCCTCGATGAGGACCTCCAAGCCGATCGGGCGTGCCAGGCCGAGCGAGGCCTCCAGCTGGCCCAGCAGGACGTCGACCCACCATACGTCGCGGGCGGCACGCACCTTGGGCACGATCAGCACGTCGAGTGCATCCCGCGCCCCGTCACGATCTCGATGATGTCGCCGTGGCACCAGGGCGTCTCGATGCCGTTGATCCGCACGGCCCGCACCGTCCGTCCCCAGTCCAGCCCGGTGAGCGCCGCGACCGCGGTGGCGCGGGCCGACTCCTTCGCCGCCGGCGCGCAGGCGTCCTCGAGGTCGAGGAAGACGAGATCGGCCCCCGCTGACGGTGCCTTCTCGCACATGCGTTCGCTGCTGGCCGGCGTGGCCAGCTCGGAGCGTCGGGCTCGGGGTGCGCGCACGTGGCCTCCTTCGTCCTGCGTCAGATGGTGCCGGCGGCCCGCAGCGCGTCGAGGCGCTCGGCGTCGACACCGAGGAGACCACCGTAGACGGCCTCGTTGTCGGCTCCCAGGGACCGACCGAGATAGTCGACGCCGCCCGGCGTCTCGCTCAGCACGGCCACAGGCGCCTGCACCGTCATGGTCCCGAGGTCGGGATCGTCGACGCGCACGAACGAGCCCCGCGCCCGCAGGTGCTCGTCGGCCAGCAGCTGCTGTGCGTCGTAGATGGGGGCCGCCGCCACCTCCGACCGCTCGAACACCGCCATCACCTCGTCCAGCGTCCGCTGGCCGATCCAACCGGCGACGAGCGCGTCGATCTCGTGGGCGCGGGCCTGGCGCCCGACGGGGTCCACGTAGTCGGGGTTCTCGGCCAGGTCGGGCCGGTCGATGGCCCGGTACAGGCGCAGCGCGATGTTGGGCGACGCGCTCGAGATGGCGATCCACCGGTCGTCGGACGTGCGGTAGGCGTTGCGCGGCGCGCTGGCCGGGAGCAGGTTGCCCACGCGGCCGGGGACGATCCCGAGGTGGCTGTAGGCCAACGTGGCCGTCTCGATGAGCCGGGCGAGCGGCTCGACCAGGTTGACGTCGACCAGCTGCCCGCTCCCCCCGTGGAGGTCTCGGTGGTACAGCGCCATCATGACGGCGAAGGTGGCGGATTGGGCCGCGACGCCGTCGGCCAGGAAGAAGGGCGGGAGCGTGGGCGGCCCGTCCGGCTGCCCCGTGATGTGGGCGAACCCGCTCATGGCCTCGGCCAGCGTCCCGAACCCGGGTCGGTCGCTCGCCGGACCGCCCCGGCCGTACCCGCTGACGTGGAGCATGACGAGGCGGGGATGGGCCGCGTGCACCGACTCGTAATCGAGGCCCCACGAGGCCAGGGCGCTGGGGCGGTTGTTCATCACGACCACGTCGCTGACGTCGAGCAGCCGGTGGAACAGTTCCTGGCCGTCGGTGCTCCTGAGGTCGAGCGTGACGCAGCGCTTGTTGCGGCTCATGCTCTTCCAGAACAGGCCGATGCCGTCCTTGAGCTCGCCCCAGGTGCGCAAGGGGTCGCCGACGCCGGGCTGCTCCACCTTGATGACGTCGGCGCCGAACTCGCCCAGCGCCGTGGCCACCATGGGCCCCGCCGCGAGCGTGGCGGCGTCGATGACCCGGAGGCCCTCCAGCGGACGGCGAGCCTCAGCCACTGTGGGCGGAGACGGGGCGCGCAAGGCCCAGATGCTCGCGCAACGTCGAACCGGTGTAGCGGTCCCTGAACACACCACGGCGCTGCAGCTCGGGCACGACCAGGCGGACGACGTCCTCGTAGGCACCGGGCGAGTGGGTCGCCGCAATCACGAAGCCGTCGCACGCACCGCTGTCGAACCAGGCCTCCATCTGGTCCGCGATGTCCGGCCCGGTCCCGACGAAACGCGGGCCCTGCAGCAACGTGGCCCGGTGCCCGGCCAGGTCGGCCAGCTTCACCGTGTCGCCGCCGATGTGGGTCTTGATGTTCTGCACGAGGCCCCGGATGCCCGACACCGACTCGATGAGCTCGTCGGTGATGGGCGCGTCCAGCGCCAGTCCCGAGAAGTCGTAGTTCATGAGCTCGGAGAGCAGCGTGAGCGACGCCATCGGGTCGACGAGGTCGTTGAGGAAGAGCTGCTCGCGCTCTTCCGCATGGGCCGGGGACTCGCCGACGACGGTGTAGGCCATCGGCAGCATCTTGACCGCCTCGGGATCGCGTCCCCGTTCGCCGATGCGCTCCTTCTGGTCCTTGTAGTGCGAGCGGGCGATGTCGATGTCCGGGTCGCCGGTGAAGATCAGCTCCGCCCAACGCGACGCGAAGTCCCGGCCCCGGCCCGACGAGCCGGCCTGCAGCAGGACGGGGCGGCCCTGCGGGCAGCGCGGCACGGTCAAGGGGCCGCGGACGCTGAACCACTCGCCGTCGTGATCGAGCTCGTGCACCTTGGCGGGATCGGCGAAGAGGGGCGTGGTCCGGTCCAGGACCAGCGCGTCGTCGTCCCAGCTGTCCCACAGACCCGTCGCCGCCTCGAGGAACTCGTCGGCCCGGTCGTAGCGCGTGTCGTGGGCCAGGTGCTCGCGCACGCCGTTGTTCTGGGCTTCGCTGTCGTTGACCGACGTGACCACGTTCCACGCGGCGCGGCCGCCCGACAGGTGGTCGAGCGTGGCGAAGGTGCGGGCGACGTGGTACGGCGAGTAGTAGGTGGTCGAGTAGGTGGCCCCGAGCCCGATGTGCTCGGTCACCGCCGCCACGATTCCGAGCACGATGCTCAGGTCGAGCTTCACCGGGCGGGCGCCGGTGCGGACCGCCTCCGCCACCGATCCGCCGTAGATCCCCGGCATGGCGAGGCGGTCGTCGAAGAACATCAGGTCGAAGCACCCCTGCTCGAGCGTCCGGCCCAACTTCTGGTAGTAGCCCGCCGTCAGGAAGCCGTGCTCTGTGGCCGGGTGCCGCCACGAGCCGGCGTACACCGTCGCGTTCCCCGCCTGCATGAAGCCCACCAGGGCCATCTGCCGTGTGGTCGTGTCGGCCATCGCTCCCCCTTCCGGGCGGTGACCGACTTTAATATGTAATATGTCAGATATCAAACTGATCAGCACCACAGTCCGGGCCCAGGCGGCCAGCGAACTCCGCGACCGGATCCTGACCGGCCGCCTGCAACCCGGCGACCGCCTCGATCTCGACGAGCTCACCGCGGAGTTCGGGATCAGCCGGACCCCCATCCGCGAGGCCCTCCTCCAGCTGTCCTACGAGGGGCTGGTGGACATCACGCCGCGCAGCGGCATGACGGTGGTGGGGATCACCCCCGCGGACGTCGTCGACAGCTTCGCCATCCTGGCGACGCTGGCCGGCAAGGCAGCCGAGATGGCCACGGCGCGGGTCACGCCGACCGGGCTCGCTCAGTTGCGGCAGCTCGCGGACGCGATCCAGGGGTCCGACGACGTCGTGGACGCCAACCGGCGCTTCCACCGGGCGCTGAACTACTCGTCGCGCTCACCACGCCTGCTGACCCACCTCCGCCAGGCGGTCCGGGTCGTGCCGGGCAACTACTTCGAGCTCTTTCCCGAACAGGAACGGCGCAGCCGACACGAGCACGCTGCTCTGCTCGAGGCGATGGCGGCGGGTGACGGGCCGGCCGCCCGCTCGCTGGCGGAGGACCACGTGCTCAGGGCCGGCGAGGCACTGGGCGGGTGGCTGGCGGCGAGGACCCCCTCGCCCCGGTCGGAAGCTCCTTCCGCCTGACGTCGCCGGCCGCCGCGGGCTTCAGCCCTCCTTGGCGCGGTCGGACGCGAGCAGCCTGTCCAGATTGGCCCTGAGCTCCGGCGTCGTGAAGGACCGGTCCTCCGCGCTGAGCGCGAAGTCGAGCGAGGCGAGGACCGCGCGTTCGAGCTGGATGTTGATGACCCGCTTGGTGTCCTCGACCGCTCCCTTGGGCAGGCGGGCAATCTTGTGGGCGCAGGCCAGGGCCTGGTCGAGGACCTCGTCGTCAGCACAGACGTGGTTGACCAGCCCGATCTCGGCCGCCCGCCGTGCCGGGATGCGGTCACCCGTCAGCGCGTACTCCTTGGCCAGCTGCAGACTCGTGAGCAGCGGCCACACCACGGGACCGCCGTCGGCGGCCACGAGACCGACGAGCACGTGCGGGTCGGCCAGGTGGGCGCTCTCCGCCATGAAGACGATGTCCGAGAGCGCGACCAGGCTGCAGCCGAGCCCGACCGCCGGGCCGTTCACGGCGGCGACGATCGGCAGCCGGCACCGCATCATCCCCGTCACGATCTGGCGGCCGTGGGTGAGTGACGTGTGCCGCAGTGCGGCATCGCTCGCCAGCTCGTCGAGGTAGCCAAAGTCCCCTCCGGCGGAGAAGGCGCGCCCCGCGCCGGTGATGACGGCCACCCGGGCGTCGTCGTCCGCGTCGAGTTGCGGGAAGAGCGCCGCCAGGCCGCTGTGGAGCACGTGGTTGGTGGCGTTCAGGTGCTCGGGCCGGTTCAGCGTGATCACCCGTACCGCGCCCTCGTCTCGGACCTGCAACTCGTCGGGTAGCTCGTACGTGCTCATGATGTGGGCAGCTCCAGGATCCGGCTCGCGATGAGGTTGCGTTGAATCTGCGACGTCCCGCCCATGACGCTCTGGGCGCGACTGTAGAGGTACACCTTCTGCCACGTGTCGTCCCCATCTCGGCCGGACGAGCCGCCGATGGAGAGGGCGGCGTGGCCGACCGCCTGCTCGGCCTCGGTCATCAGCAGCTTGTCGACGGAACCCTCGGGCCCGTGGGAGAGGCCGTCGAGCCGGTCCGAGAGCCGGCGGCTCACATGGCACCGCAGCATCTCGGCTTCGATGATCGCCCAGGCCAGGTCGCGCCGTTGCTCCGACCCGAAGGCAGCCGGCCGCTCGGTGACGACGTCGACGAGACTGTTGACGAGCTTGCCGTAGCGCGCCACGTAGCCGAGCTCGCCCGGCTCGCGCTCGTGGCTGACGATCGTCATGGCCAGGGCCCACCCCTCACCGGGCTCACCGATCATGTTCGCCGCGTCGACCCGGGCGCCGTCGAACAGCACTTCGCCGAACTCCCGGGTGATCCCGTTGATCATCGTGAGCGGCCGCTGCTGTATGCCGGGTTGGCGCATCGGGACGACGAAGGCCGAGAGCCCCCGGTGCTTTGCCACCGCGGGGTCGGTGCGGGCGAGCACGAGACACCAGTCGGCCGCGTCCGAGTAGCTCGTCCACACCTTGTGACCGGTGATCACGTACTCGCTCCCGTCGCGCTCGGCCCGCGTGCGGAGCGAGGCCAGGTCCGAGCCGGCGTCGGGCTCACTGAACCCCTGGCACCAGCGCTCGCGGCCGCTCACGAGCCCCGGCAGGAAGCGGCCGCGCACGTCCTCGTTCCCGTGCCGCAGCAAGCCTTGCACCAGGTAGCCGACACTCGGCCGCGGTGGTGCGCCAACGGTGATGAGCTCCTCGTCGAGGATGACCTCGTACACGCTCGGGAGCCCGAGGCCCCCGATCTCCTTCGGCCATGAGAGCCCGAAGAACCCGGCGTCGTAGAGGGTCCGGTGCCAGGCGGCCTGCCCCGCCCAGTACGCGTCGGCCGTCGAGGACGGCGGCAGTCCCGGATCGTTGGCCGCGAGCCAGTCGCGCAAGCGCAGGCGGAAAGCCCGCTCATCGACCGAGTCAGCGAAGTCCATCGTCGACCTCCACCCCTCGGCTGCGCAGCACCCGGTCCAGGTTGGCGCCGACACCCCCGAGCACGTCGGTCGAGAGAAGGGACCGGCGCAGGAAGACGTGGGCCCGGCAGTCCCAGGTGTTGCCGATGCCACCGTGTACCTGAATGGCGGTCTCGCACACCGAGCGCGCCGCCCGGGCGCAGTAGGCCTTGGCCGCCGAGGCCGCCGCCAGCGCGTCGACGCTCGGCAGGGCGTCGACGGCCCACGCCGCGTGCAGCGCAATGCTGCGGGATCCCTCCAGGGCCACGCAGGCGTCGGCCAACAGGTGCTGGACGGCCTGGAAGGACCCGATGGGCGCGCCGTACTGCCGGCGCGACCGCGCGTAGTCACACGCCAGCGACAGCGCGCCGCCCATGGTCCCGACGAGGTCGGCGCACGCGACGGCCAGGCCGAGACTCTGCCACGCCGCGACCTCGCCCTCGTGGAGGTGGCGGGTCGATCCCACCACCGGCGTCGGCTCCATCGCCGTGGCGATGCGGGCGACCGGTCGGGTCAGGTCCACACCGGTCGCGACGCCCGCCACCGGGATGGCACCGATCGCGTAGCCGTCCGGGCCGGCCATGAGCACGAGTGCCGACGTCGCGGCCCGCGCGTCGATCGCCACCGCGCCGGTCACGACGACGCCGTCCACCGCACACGCCGGCTGCGACAGGTCCGCGGTCAGCGCGACCGTCTCGCGGCCGCCGGCGATCGGCGCGCCCGCCACCCGCCGCAGCTCCGCCGCCAGGGTCGGGCCGAACAGGGCAACGTCGGCCAGGCCCCGGCCCATCTCCTCGGCGACGAGGGCGACCTCGACCGCCGATGCCCACGGAGCGCCGTCCTCTGCGGGCGTCCGCAGCTCTCGCCAGCCCGAGGCGTCCACCGCTGCGTCGAGCTTGCCGGCCCGTTCGCCGTCGTCGAGCTCCGCCACGGCGCGTGCGCCCAGACGCTCGACGACCTGGGCCGCCGAGTCGCGCAGGGCCACCTGCTCCGGGGACAGGCGGACGTCCACTAGGGCGTCGCCGTCGTGCGGGCGAAGCTCGGCGCCCACTCGTCCCGGAGGGTGCGCCGGAGCACCTTGCCCGACGGCGTCCTCGGGATGGCGTCGACGATCACCACGTGGTGCAGGCGCTTGTAGGTGGCGAGTGCCTCGCCGACGAGATCCTGGAGCGCGCCGACCGAGACGCTCGAGCCCGGCTCGAGCTGGACCGCGGCGACGGGGACTTCGCCCGCTCGCTCGTCGGCTACCCCGAAGACGGCGCAGTCCACCACGCCGGGGAAGCCGAGCAGCACCGCCTCGATCTCGGCGGGGGCGACCTGGAAGCCGCTCACCTTGATCATCTCCTTGCAGCGGTCGGTCAGGTGGACCCAGCCTTCAGGTTCCAGCCACCCGACGTCACCCGTGCGGTACCACCCGTCGTCGAAGGCGTCGGCCGTGTCCTCCGCCGGCAGGTACCCGGCCATGGCCGAGGGGCTCAGCACCTCGATCTCGCCGATCTCGCCCGGCGCCAGCACCGCCCCCGTGTCGAGGTCGACGGCGCGCAGTGCGACGTCCGGCGGGGGCAGTCCCGCCGAGTCCAGGCGCCACGCCCCCGGGTCCTCGACCGGGTTGGCGGCGATGACCGGGACCTCGCTGGCGCCGTAGGCCGGGAGCCAGCGAACCCCGGTACGGGCCGTCACCGTTTCGGCGACGCTGGCGGTGACGGGGGTGGCGCCCCACATGATGTAGCGCAGCGACGAGAGGTCGTAGCGCTCGAGGTCGGGGTGGTTCGCCATGGCCAGCGCGATCGGTGCGACCGCCATCTCGAGCGTCATGCGCTCCGATTCGATCCGGCGGAGCTCCTCGTCGAGGTCGAAGCGGCGGTGCAGGCGGACCTTCGCTCCGGCTTCGGCCGCGGCCAGCAGGTTCAGGAGCCCCAGGATGTGTGACGGTGGTGTCGCCACCTGGAACCGGTCGTGGTCGCCCAGGCCCAACGCGACGACCCAGTGCGCGGTGCCCCGGCAGATGGAGCGGTGCGTGTGGCGCACCGCCTTGGGCCGGTCGGTCGTCCCGGAGCTGAAGACCAAGACGGCGTCGTCACTCTCGTGGACTCGCGCATCGGCTGGCGGCGCGTCACCGCCAGCTGCGATGGACTCGCCCACTCGTGCGTCGTCGAGATCGACGACGCGGGACGCGCCCAGGCATCCCGACAGGACCTCCACCGCCGGTCCGTCGGCCACGCCGTAGCGGGGAGCCGTCAGTCCGACGGCGTGCTCGACCTCGAGCGCCTTCCAGGCGGGATTGAGCAGGACGGAGGCCGCACCCAGCTTGCTCGCGGCGTGGACGGCGACCACGAACTCCGGCCGGTTGGACGTCATGACGGCGACACGGTCGCCGGCACCGACGCCGCGGGCGGCCAGGTGCCGTGCCCAGGCGTTCGCGGCGCGGTCGAGTGCCCCGAACGTCCAGGTGTCGTCCCCCGCCAACACAGCCGGGCGGTCCGCAAAACGGGAGGCCGCCGACTCGAGCCCGCGATGCATGAGGCCCGGAGCCATGGGGAAACATTCTTCTCCGAATTGAGATCGACGTCAACATCAGCGAAGGGTAGGGTTATCGCCGTGAGGAAGCGTCTGGGTCACCGTCGCGTCCGCGCCCACCTCGGCGTGCCACCGGCGGCGCCGAACCGGTGAGCGCGCCCGTCGCGGTGGACGAGGAGGTCCGGGCCGAGATCATCGAGACCGTGCGCACGTTCGTCCGGCGCGAGGTCATACCGGTCGCCCCGGAGCTGGAACGGAACGACACCTTCCCCACCGCCATCGTCGAGCAGATGCGCGAGCTCGGCCTCTTCGGCGTCACCATCCCCGAGGCGTACGGCGGGCTCGGTCTCGACCTCTTGACCTACATCGGCGTGATCGAGGAGCTGTCCTACGGCTGGATGAGCCTGACGGGCATCGTCAACACCCACACCATGGCCGCGACGCTCATCCTCACGCACGGCGACGAGGAGCAGAAGCGCCGCTGGCTGCCGCGGCTGGCCACCGGGGAGCGCCGCGGCGCCCTCTCCCTCTCGGAGCCCGACGCCGGGAGCGACACCCGCAACATCTCCTGCCGCGCCCAGCGGGACGGCGACGAGTACGTCGTCAACGGCACCAAGGCCTGGGTCACCAACGGGGAGCGCGCCGCCATCGTCGCCCTGGCCGCCCGCTCCGAGGAGGGCATCTCGGCCTTCATCGTCGAGAAGGAGCCCGGGCCGCGCTTCGAGGGGATCTCGGTCAGCAAGCACGTGGGCAAGCTCGGCTACCGCGGCGTCGAGACCGTCGAGATGGCCTACGTCGACCATCGCATCCCCGCCGCCAACCTGATCGGAGAGCCGGGCCGCGGCCTGCCGCAGATACTGGGCGTGCTGGAGGTCGGCCGCATCAACATCGCCGCCCGCGCCGTCGGTGTCGCCCGGGCCGCGTTCGACGCCGCCCTGGCCTACGCCCAGCAGCGCGAGACCATGGGCAAGATCATCGGCGAGCACCAGGCGATCCAGCTGAAGCTGGCGGACATGGCGACGCGACTGGAGGCGGCGCGGCTACTGACCCGCAACGCGGCGGAACGACGGCAGCGGGGCGTGCGCTGCGACGTGGAGGCCGGGATGGCCAAGCTCTTCGCCAGCGAGACCGCACTCGAGCTCAGCACCGAGGCGATGCGCATCCACGGCGGCGTGGGCTTCACCACCGACCTCCCGGTGGAGCGGTACTACCGCGACGCTCCCCTCATGGTCATTGGTGAGGGCACCAACGAGATCCAGCGGCTCGTCATCGCCCGCGGCCTCCTGGCCCGGGCTCGGGCGCAGCGCTGACCGTCGCCGCCCGGGCGCGTCGCTCGGCCAGCTCGGAGAGCACCTCGTCGGTGTGCTGCCCGAGCAGCGGCGCCGGGGGCGCCGCCCGCAGCGGCAGGTCGGAGAAGCTGACCGGACCGTTGACCGACCGCCGCGTCTCGCCGCTGTCCTCGTTGCGCACCTCGAGGAATCCGTCGTTGGCGGCCAGTTGCGGATCCTCCAGCACCTGCGCCGGCCCCTGCGCCGGCGCCCACCACACGCCCTCGCGGTCGAAGCGCTCGGCCCAGGCCTCCAGGGTCTGCCCGGCGATGATCTCGTCGAGCAGGGCGATGACCTCGGTGCGGTGGCGGCGGATGGCGGCCGCATCGGCGAAGCGCGGATCGGCGAGCAGGTCGGTGCGGCCGAGGGCGCGGCACACGGCGTCGATGTGCCGGTCCGCCTCCAACCCGGTGAAGAAGAACCAGCGGCCGTCGGCGGTCCGGTAGGAATTCATCAAGGGCGTCTGGTTCGACTGCCTCGCCTCGGCCCGGGCGACCTTGCCCACGGTGGCCTGCAGGCTCAGGTCCCACCCGAGGACGTAGGTCCCGGTCCGCAGGAGCGACACCTCGACGACCCGCCCCCGGCCCGTGTGGCGCTGCTCGAGCACGGCGGCGAGCAGGCCCGAAAGGGCGGCGAGCCCGCTGATGTGGTCCCCGATGCCGCCGCGGGCATTGAGCGGGACGCCCTCGCTGTTGGCCAACTGGACCGAGAGGCCCGATCGGGCCCAGAAGGCACCGATGTCGTAGGCCGGCCGGTTCCGGTCGGGGCCCCGCAGCCCGTACCCGCTGACGCTGCAGTAGACGAGGCGGGGATGGCGGGCCAGCGTGGCCGCCGGCTCGAGGTCGAGCGCGTCGAGCGCGTCGGGGCGCAGATTGCTGAGGAAGACGTCGGCCGTGCCGAGCAGCTCCTCGAACGTGCCGCGGTCCTTCGGGTCGCGCAGGTCGAGGACGATGCTGCGCTTGCCCCGGTTGTCCTGTGCGAATGCGGGGTTCGGGAAGTCCTGGCCGATCCCCAGTGACCCGAAGGCGCTGCGCATCGGGTCACCCGTCGGCGGTTCGACCTTGATCACGTCCGCGCCCCAGTCCGCCAGGAGGGCGGACGCCGCGGGAGCCGCGACCCACACGCCGAGCTCCACGACGCGCAGGTCCTCCAGCGCGCCCAGTCCCACCGGTTCGGACCTCGTCACGTGGCCGCTCCGCTGCGCCGCCCCGCCGCCTGCTCCCGGAGTGTCTCCTTCATCACCTTCCCTGTCGCGTTCAGAGGAAGCTCGTCGACGATCGCCACCGCCCGCGGCACCTTGTAGTTCGCCATCCGCCCGCGGCTCCACTCGATGATCTCGTCCTCGGTCACCGGCTCGGGACCCACGACGACGAAGGCCATGCCGACCTCGCCCAGCCGGTCGTCGGGGATGCCGATCACCGCCGCCTGCTGGACCGCGGGATGCCGGAGCAGCGCATTCTCGATCTCGGCCGGATACGCGTTGAATCCCCCGACGATGAACATGTCCTTGACCCGTCCGACGATCCGCAGCCGACCGGCGTCGTCGAGGACGCCGAGGTCCCCAGTGCGCAGCCAGCCATCGGGAGAGAGGACCTTCGCCGTCTCGTCGGGGTCGTCCAGATAGCCCGCCATGACGCTGTCGCCGCGGACGAGCACCTCGCCCGACTGCCCGGCACCGACGTCGCCGCCTGCCGCGTCGACGATGCGCAGCTCGAACCCGGGTCGGGGACGGCCCACCGTGGTGGCGATGGCTTCGGCATCGTCGGTCGCAGCCGTCGCGCAGGCGGTGCCGCCCTCGGTGAGGCCGTACCCCGTCACGATCCTCGAGAACGGGAGCTCGTCGTGGATGCGGCGGATGAGCTCGACCGGGATGTCGGCCGCGCCGGTCACCGCGACCCGCAGGCTCGAGAGGTCGTGGCGGTCACGGCTCGGGTGGTCGAGGATGGTCTGGTACAGCGTCGGGGGGCCGGGCAACACGGTCACGTGCTCGGCGGCGACGCGGGAGAGGACGCGTTCCACGTCGAACACGGGCTCGGGCAGCATGGTCGCCCCGCTGTCGACCGACGCCAGGATCCCGGCCTTGAGGCCGAACATGTGGAAGTAGGGATTGACCATGAGGTAGACGTCACCCGCCGTGAGCCCGGTCATCGCTACCCAGTCCGTCGCGACGCGCAGCGTGCGACCGTGCGTCATCACGACGCCCTTGGGAAGGCCGGTCGTGCCCGAGGTGAAGAGGATGTCGGAGGGATCGTCGGGCCCGAGCGCGGCGCGGCGCCGGTCGACCTCGTCCCGCGCCTCCGGGGTCGCCCGGGCCAGGAAGCCCGGCCAGTCCGTGGCGCGCCCGGTGGCGTCGCCCCGGGCGACGACGACGGCGTCCAGGTCCGGCAGCTGCACCCCGCTGGTCCCGAGCATGTCGACGTAGTCGTTCCCGAGGAAGTCGGTGACCGTGACGAGGGCGCGGGCACGGCTCCGCGCCAGCAGATCGGCCGCCTCGGCCCCCTTGAACCTCGTGTTCACCGGGACCAGCACCCCGCCGGCCGAGAAGATCCCGAGCGCGGCCACGACCCACTCCACGCTGTTGGGCGACCAGATCGCCACCCGGTCCCCCGGCCGCAGGCCGGAGGCCGTCAGCGCCGCGGCGAACTCGTTCGAGGCCTCGAAGAGCTCCCGGTAGGTCAGGCTCGCCGCGCCATCGCGTACGGCCACCCGGTCGCCGTGCCGCACGGCGGTTGCGGCAATCGTCGCCGGGATGGTCGCCGGGGCATCGGTCGCCGCGCTCACCGGCGGACCGCCGGGGTGCCGCGCCAGACCGAGAACGTCCTTCTTGCCATGCAATAATGTTACTTTCAAGCCACGTGGGCACAAGAGCCGAGAGCCGGCTCAGGGCGGGATCACCCCGACGGCGGCGCGCAGCGGGGGTCCGGCCTCGACCAACCAGTCGTCGATTGCGTCCTGCAGCTCGGCCAGCTGTGCCTCGGTCACGTACAGGCCACGGGTCGGCAGCGTCGCCCCGATCTCCACCAGCACCGGGCGCAGATGGACCTCGACGGCGAGCGCGTGGTGGGGCCCGGCGCCGACCATCACGGGGATCACCACGACGCCCCGCAGCCCGGTCGTGCCGTACCAGTCCAAGAACGACTTCAGCAGCCCGGTGTAGCTCGCCTTGTACGTCGGCGAGGCGACGATGACCACCCGGCAGGCGGCGATGGCCTCCACCGCCTCCTTGACCCGAGTCGAAGACCAGTCGAAGAGGACCGGTCCGAGGTCGGCCAGATCGACGACGAGCCGGTCGGCGTCGGCGCGGCCGACGGCACCGGCGGTGGCCGTTGCCACCGCGTGGGCGACGTCGAGCGTCCGCGACCGGGCCTTCGGATTGCCGACCACGATCCCGATGGTGTCCATGCCCGACGACTCCTTCCCGAGAGGCCCCGGTGCGCGCACTCAGCCGAGCCGTGCGACGATCTGCGGCAGCTCGGTGATGGTGCGGATGCCGGGCTCGGCCGCGCACACGTAGGGAATTGCGTTGACCGGGCGATGGGCCGTCACCCCGGGCGAGGTGGCGGCCCATTCGTCGGGGTGCACCGGGAACTTGATGTCGACGTCCAGGGGAAGGTCACCCTCGACCAACAGGTGCCAGCCCGTCTCCCGGAGACCCCAGCTCGGCTCGACATCGGTTGTCAGGTACCAGTTGGCGCTGAAGGTCAGCAGCGGTTGCCCCTGCCGCATCCCGGTCACGTTCATCCGCTGCGCGCCGATGGTGCCGGCCTCGATCCTTCCGGCCGCGATCTCCACCGTCCGGCGGGCGACCGCAACCTCCCCGCTCGCAACCACCTCGTCCAACGGCATGGCCAGGGCGTCGGCGACGACCCCCAGCGACCCGCCGAACGCCGCACCCCCGTGCATCTCGACCCCCCGGGGGTCGAACGTGGACGGATCGCGCCCGAATCCCATGAGGTCGAAGATCAGCTCGGGCGAGTTCCGCGACGACATGTCGGCGAACTCCTCGATCGTGAGACGGTCCAGTCGCCGCTGGACCGAGGTCAGCACCAGGGGCATCGCCTCGGTGATGAACCCCGGGCTCGAACCCGTGCTGTGGATCGACGCGCCGCCGGTCCGACACGCCGCCTCGATCCGCGCGTGGACCTCGGGGTCGAGGCTCGCCGGCCGGTGGAACTCGCTCCGCGTCGTCACGACGTTCGCCCCGGACTCGAGCAGCCGGCAGAGGACGTCGATGTCGGCGCGATCGGCCATGTAGAGGACGCAGTCCGGCTGCAACGCCAGGATCGCCGCGACGTCCCGGGTGGCGATCACACCGGTCGGAGCCACCCCGCACAGGTCACCGGCATCCCGTCCCGCCTTGGCGTCCGAGTAGACGTACACCCCGACCAGGTCGAGGTCCGGATGCTCGATGACCGCCCGCATGGAGCAGAGCCCGATGTTGCCGGTGGCCCACTGGACCACGCGAGCCCGACCCGGTCGTGCTGGTGGCGTCGCCATGCCGCATACTGCCCGACCGAGGCGTATTCTCGCCACCACCCCACGTCAATGAGCAGCCCCCGCATGCGTCCGCCCGCCGTCGTACCCGGCCCCGCCCTCGGCCGCCCGTGACGCCGCCGTCGGAGCCGCGGCTGGCACCGCTCCCCTTCGCCCAGTGGGACGAGGAGACGTGCGCCGTGTTGCTGCCCTACCTGCGGCGCCCCGAGCTCTATCTGTCGGGCGCGCCGGATGCACCGCCGATGCCCATCGTGCTCGAGCTCTTCGCCCATCACCTCCCTCTGAGCAGCGCCTGGCTCCCCTTCACCGCCATGCTGGCCGGCGGCGAGGCGACGCTGAGACCAGAGCACCGTGAGCTCCTCGTTCTGCGGGTGGCCTGGCGGACGCACTCGGGCTACGAGTGGACCCAGCACCTCCGCAGCGGCCGCGAGTCGGGGCTCACCGACGCGCAGATCGACGCGATCCCCGAAGGACCCACCGCGGCGGTGTGGACGCCCCTCGAGCGTGCCCTGCTGGCCGCGGTCGACGAGATGACCGATGGCTTTGCCGTGAGCGAGGAGACCTGGCGAACGCTGGCCGCTTCGTTCGACCGGGCCCAGGTGCTCGAGCTGCTCTTCGTGATCGGGGGCTATCTGTGCCTCGCCGGCGTGCTGAACAGCGTCGGCCTGCAGCCCGAACTGCCGAGCGACCCCGATCCCGGTGAGCCCGAGTCGTGAGGAGGACGTGACGTGAAGGGTGTGCGGGGCGTGGAGGGTGGGGTGGCCGTCGTCGATCTGGAGGAGCCGCCGGGGACCGGCGAGCTCCTCACCATGAAGACGACGAGCATCTGCGGTTCGGACCTCAGCTACATCCGGTTCGGCAGCAGGGCGGTGCTCGGGCACGAGCTGGCCGGCGTCCGAGCGGACGGAACGCCCGTCGTCGTGGAGGCGATCTACGGGTGCATGGAGTGCGATCAGTGTGCCCGCGGCGCGTACAACCTGTGCCCGACGCACGGACAGCGCGCGCTCGGCATCAGCGCCGACGGGGGGATGGCAGAGCAGTTCCGGGTGCCGACGACCCGGCTGGTCCCCCTCCCGGCGGGCCTCGACCTGGCCGACGCCTCCATCGTCGAGCCGGCGGCCGTGTCCTGGCACGCGCTGGGCCTGGCCGGTGCCGGACCGGGTGACCGGGTCGCCGTCGTCGGCGCCGGCGCCCTGGGTCTGCTGGCGGTGGCCGGGGCACGGCGACGTGGCTGCGACAGCGTGGCGCTCGAGGCGCGGCACCCCCACCAGAAGGAGGCCGGAGACCGGCTGGGCGCCGCCATCGGCGGACAGGGTCTCTACGACGTCGTGGTCGAGGCGGCCGGAACGGCGGAGAGCCTGGCCCGGTGCGGCGAGCTCGTGGCACCGGGTGGCACCATCGTCGTGCTGGGCGTGCACTTTGGCCCGGTGCAACTCGACTGGATGCCGCTCTTCCACCGCGAGGCCCGGCTCATTCCCTCCCTCGGGTACTGCACGCACGGCGACGTCCGTGAGATGGACGAAGCGGCGGCCATGCTCGCCGACGACCCCGAGATCGCCCGCACGGTCATCACCCACCGGTTCCCGATCGACGACGCCGTGGAGGCGTTCCGGGTGGCGTCGGACCGGACCTGCCGCGCCATCCGTGTCGTGATCGAGCCGTCGTGAACGCCACCGACCAGTTCCACGTCGGCATCGTGGTGGACGACCTCGACGCCGCCCTGTCGGAGCTCAGCGAGCTCTTCGGCTACCAGTGGTGCGCGCCCATGTCGGTGCGCACACCCGTCCGGCTGGCCACCGGCGAGACCGAGGTCGATCTGCGGTTCACCTACTCGGTGTCGGTGCCCAGAGTCGAGGTGATCCAGAGCATGCCGGACACGCCGTGGATGCCGGCGGCGGGATCACCGATCCACCACCTCGGGTACTGGTCCGACGACGTCGAGGTCGACGCGGCACGACTGGCCGCGCGCGGCTACGCCGCGGAAGCCGCCGGCGTCCGCCCGGACGGCACACCCGTGTGGGTGTACCACAAGAGCGCGCGCGGTCCCCGCATCGAACTGGTCAGCCGGCAGATGCAGGCGGGACTCGAGCAGTACTGGGCAGCCGGGCCCGCGCCGCGGCCCGGCCAGTCACCTCGCTGAGGGACTGGTCGATCGCGCCCGGCTCGCGTCAGCTCGGTCCTGCCCTGCCCCCGGCGGCGCGCACGGTCGCCACGACCTCCTCGTTCGACGCGCCGGGACCGAGCACGGCAGCGACGCCCTCGGCGAGCAGCACGTCGACGTCGGCCGGAGGCACGATGCCGCCGATCACGACGGGTGTGTCGAGGCCGGCGCCACGCAGCGCGGCCACCACGGACGGAGCAAGGGTGAGGTGCGCCCCGTTGTGCATGGACACGCCCACCACGTCGACGTCCTCTTGGGCCGTCATGGCGGCGATCGCCTCGGGCGACTGGCGCAGCCCGGCGTAGACCACCTCGCACCCGGCATCGCGCAGGATACGTGCCACCACTCTGAGCCCCCTGTCGTGCCCGTCCAGGCCGACCTTGGCCATGAGCACGCGCAGGGGCCGCTCGTCGGCTCCCGGTCGCGCCATGTTCAGGGGACGTGGCGCTCGTAGTAGAGGCCGAAGACCGACTCCATGGCGCCCATGGTCTCGCCGATGGTCACGTGGTTGTGAGCCGCCTCGATGAGGGCCGGCATGAGGTTGACGCCGGGGTCGGCGGCGTCGGTGGCGATGCGGCGCACGGAGCGTCGGACCGCCTCGTCGTCCCGGGCCTGCTTGACGGCGGCCAGCCGGTCGACCTGGGCAGTCTCGACCACGGGAGCGATGGCGAGCGTCGACGGCGCCACACCGTCGTCTTCGACGTAGCCGTTCACGCCCACCTGGATCCACTCGCCCCGGGCGATCTTGGACTGGAAGGCGTAGGCCGCATCCGCGATCTCGCCGACGAACCATCCGTCGTCGATGCAGGCCAAAACCCCTTCGAGGATGGAACCGGAGCCGGCGTCTTCGAGGTGGGCGAAGGCCTGCTCGGCCCGGCGCTCCAGTTCGTCGGTGAGCTCCTCGACGAACCACGATCCACCGAGGGGGTCCGCCACGTGGACCACGCCGGACTCCTCGGCGATGACCTGCTGGGTACGCAGGGCCAGGCGGGCCGCGTGCTCGGTGGGGAGGGCCAGCGCCTCGTCGAAGGCGTCGGTGTGCAGGCTCTGGGTGCCACCGAGCACTCCGGCGAGGGCCTCGATGGCGACGCGGACCAAGTTGACCTCGGGCTGCTGCGCGGTGAGGGAGACCCCCGCCGTCTGCGTGTGGAAGCGCAACTGGGTCGAGCGGGGCTCTGTGGCCCCGTAGCGCTCGCGCATCCAGCGCGCCCAGATGCGCCGGGCCGCCCGGTACTTGGCGATCTCCTCGAAGAAATCGCTGTGGGCGTTGAAGAAGAAGCTGAGCCGGGGCGCGAACTCGTCGACACCCAGCCCCGTCGCCATCGCCGCCTCGACGTAGGCGAACCCGTTCGCCAGCGTGAAAGCCAGCTCTTGGGCTGCCGTGGATCCCGCCTCGCGGATGTGGTAGCCCGACACCGAGACGGGGTGCCAACGCGGCAGCTCCGCCGCGCAGAAGCGCATCACGTCGGTGACCAGGCGCACCGAGGGACGCGGAGGGAACACGTACTCCTTCTGGGCCTGGTACTCCTTCAAGATGTCGTTCTGTAGGGTGCCCGAGAGCGCGGACCGCTCGACGCCGGTCTGGTCGGCCACGCCCACGTACATGGCCAACACCGGCGCCGCCGGCGAATTGATGGTCATGGAGGTCGAGACCTTGGCGAGGTCGATGCCCGAGAACAGGGTCTCCATGTCCACCAGGGTGTCGATGGCGACGCCGGCCCGGCCCACCTCGCCCTTGGCGAGCGGATCGTCGGAGTCGCGCCCGAGGAGCGTGGGCATGTCGAAGGCCGTTGAGAGCCCGTCGCCACCGGCCAGGAGCAGCTCCTTGAAGCGCCCATTGGTGTCCTCCGCCGTTCCGAACCCGGCGAACTGGCGCATCGTCCAGAGCCGCGAGCGGTACATGGACGCGTAGGGCCCCCGGGTGTAGGGATACGAGCCGGGCAGCTCGGCCCCGAGCGGTCCGTAGACCGGTTCGAGCGGCACCCCTGACATGGTCTCGAAGCGGGCCGACCTCATGGGTGAGCGGTCAAAGGCCTCCTGCCACGTCTCTCGATCGGACACCGTCTGCCAGTGTACTAGTACTTTGATGTCAAAGTACTAGGCACCGGCTACGAGAAGTCCCCCGCGGCCTGGCGGAGCTCCGCGAGGAGGGCGAAGAGGCGGCGCAACTTCGGCTCCGGCACGCCGATGTCGGCAAAGACCTGCTCGTTGATCACCCGAGTCGCGTCCAGGGCGGTGCGCCGCCCCGGCGACGTCAGCCGCGCGAGGGTGATCCGGCCGTCATCGGGATCGGACTGCCGGACGACGAGGCCCTCGGCCTCGAGCCGGTCGACGGCGTTGGTGACGCTGGCCGCGTTGACCTGCAGGCGCTCACCGATCTTGCCGAGCGGCAGGGCGTCCTGCCGGGAGAACGACAGCAACATGAGCACCTCGTAACGCGCGAAGGTCAGGCCGAACGGCCGTAAGACGGCATCGGCCCGGGCCAGAAAGACCTGCTGGAGCCGCATGATGGAGGTGACGACGGCCATCGCGTCCGCCTGATCCGACCAGTGGTGGGTCTCCCATTGCCGTCGCGCTTCGGCAATGGGATCGAAGGTCAGCCGGCGTGGTTCGGCCACAGCGGCACGCTAGACCGTCGAGACGGCGGGCGCGTCTAACGTAGGCGTCAGTACGTCGTGGGAGGAATTCAGTTGCGAACCGTTGTCGTTGGCGCCTCGAGCGGACTCGGGCGCTGTATCGGGATAGGGCTCGCGCGGCGCGGCGCCCGGACCGCACTGCTGGCGCGGCGCCAGGAGCGGCTCCAGTCCGCCGCCGCGGAGGCCGGGGGCGACACCGTGGCGATTCGGTGCGACGTGACGAGTGACGACTCGTGTCGTTCGGCCATCGCCGAGGCCGTCGAGAAGCTGGGTGGACTCGACGCGCTGGTCTACACCCC
Organism: uncultured Acidimicrobiaceae bacterium; assembly: GCA_963736525.1. GTDB lineage: Bacteria > Actinomycetota > Acidimicrobiia > Acidimicrobiales > RAAP-2 > Bog-473. The sequence continues at coordinate 311,471 of CAVTPF010000012.1, read as the reverse complement.
GGCGATCGGTCCGTTGGCCAGCCTGGTCGACACCGACGCCGACACCTGGCGGCGCGTGTTCGACACCAATGTGATCGGGGCGGCGTTGGTGACGGCCGCCGCCGTGCCCCACCTGACCGAATCGTCAGGCACCGCCATCTACCTCTCCTCCGTGAGCGCGTCGCACACACCACCGTGGCCCGGCCTGGGCGCCTACGCGGTCAGCAAGGCGGCCTTGGACAAGCTCGTCGAGGCATGGAGAGTCGAGAACCCCACGGTCGGGTTCACTCGGCTCGTCGTCGGGGAGTGCGTCGGCGGTGAGGGTGAGTCGATGACGGGCTTCTCCGACGGCTGGGACCCGGATCGTGCAGCGGAGTTCGCACCCCGGTGGTTGGCCCACATGAGCGGGGCGTTCGTCGATGTGGAGGATCTGGTCACGATCGTCGACTCGCTCTTGCGTCAGGGCGGAGCGGTCTCCATGCACTCGGTCACGATCGCCCCGCGTCCCGTTGGCACTCATTGACGAGCCCGCCGGGGGTGCCCGAGCGATGGCCCGCGACGACCCGGCGTCGGCATGAACGTCTACGACTACCCCTATCGGGCTCGCGCGTGGTGGGGACACACGATGGTGGCGCAGTCCGACTCGTGTCGCTGCGTCGACCAGGAGGGGGAACCGGCCACGCTGTACTTCCCCCTGGGTGACATCCGCGCCGAGCTCGTCGACGACGCGGGGCATGACGTGCTGGCGAGCCTCACCCGGCCGGCCGAGGAGTGTCGCCAGCTCGCCGGATGTGGGACCTTTGACGAGCGAAGAGTCCGGATCGAGATCATCGACGGCGAGAAGGGGGACCAGGACCGTGACGTCACGCTCAAGCAGTTCCCCACGTGGGGCGACGCCGCCCACCTGATCGACCTGCTCGACGTTCGCCCGGACGGCGACCTTTCCTTTGTGGGGGTCCCGCGCAGCGACGGCCGGCGACCGGTGGTCGAGGGCAGTCAGATGCTCGGGCAGGCGATCGTTGCGGCCGGTCGCCACGCGCCGGAGCGCCGGGTCGCGTCGGCCAACATGCTCTTCCTGCGACCAGCGGACGCGCGCGGCGCCCTCCGCTTCGACCTCGACGAGGTCAGCGCCGGGAAGAGCTTCACCAGCCTGTCGGTGCGGGTCCTCCAGGACGGGCGTTGCTGCGCCATCGGCACCCTTCTCCTCGGTGTCACGACTCCTGATGTCATCCGTCACGCCGTGGACCCACCACGGGTAGCGGGCCCCTACGGATGTCCGCCCTACGACATGGGAGTCACGGGCCGTGACGTCAGGATCGCCGACGGTGCCTACACCAACGATCCCGATGCGCCGGTCGGACCGCCCACCCTGGACGCCTGGGTTCGCTTCCGGCGTGTCCCGGAGGACGCGCCGCTCCATGCCGGGCTTCTGGCGCAGTTCACCGGACACCTGTCGATCGCCGCCGCGCTCCGCCCGCACAAGGGTGTCGGACAGGACCAGGCGCACCGGAGCCTCTCGACCGCGATAAACGGGATCCACCTTTCGCTGCACCGCGACGTCCGCGCCGACCACTGGATGCTGTACCACCATCGCTCGACCTTCGCCGGAGACGGCATGACGCACTCGGAGTGCCGGGTGCACACGGAAGGCGGTGACCTCGTCGCATCCTTCAGTGTGGAGGCCATGGTGCGTCCGTTTCCCGGTGGTGCCACGACCCGCGACGAAAGGACGGCACTGTGAGCCTGACCACGGGCAGGGGGCCGCTGAGCGGGCGGCCGGCCGGCCGGTTCACCGCCCCCATGCCGGATCACGTCACATATATAGAGCCCTTCCGGCGGCGGGTCAGGGCAACCCGCGACGGTGCCACCGTGATTGACAGCGAGCAGGTCCTCCTGGTCCACCGACCAGGTCAACCGCCGACGTACGCGTTTCCCGAGGGCGACGTCGAGGGGCTGCCGACCGAGCCGGCGATCGATACCCCCGGCTCTGTGACCGTGGCCTGGGACGCCGCCGACGCGTGGTTCGAGGAGGACGAACAGGTATTCGGGCATCCCCGGAATCCCTACCACCGGGTCGACTGCCTGCGGTCACAGCGCCGGCTCCGCGTCGAGGCGGCAGGCCTCGTCCTCGTCGACACGGCAGACACCGTCGCCGTGTACGAGACCGCACTGGAGCCACGTCTCTACGTGAACCCCCAGCACGTCCGCATGGACCTCTTGGTGCAGAGTGCAGCGCAGACGTACTGCCCCTACAAGGGCACCGCCACCTATTGGTCCGCCCGCGTCGACGGCGACCTCTTGGAGGACGTCGCGTGGAGCTACGAGGAACCACTCCCCGAGTCCATCCCGCTGGGGCATCTCCTCAGCTTCGACGACGCTCGTGTCACCGTCCACCACAACCTGCCCCCCGCCGAATGACACCCTGAGAGCAGCACGAGGCTGTCGCTATTGTGGTGCGCAGGCGGACCTCAACACCTTGCGTGGCGTAAAGGGGGGCTTGAGTGGATTCTTTCGAGACACTGCTGTACGAGGAGGACGACGGCGTCGCCATCGTCACCCTGAATCGTCCCGAGGTGCGCAACGCGTTCAACCAGAAGATGCAGTCCGAGCTGCGGGAGCTCTGGCGGTCGCTGCGTGTGAACGACGACGTGCGCGTCGTCGTCCTGACCGGCGCCGGCGAGAAGGCCTTCCGCACGGGCATCGGCCGGGAAGAGTCGATTGAGCAGGGCTATCTGGGCGACCAGGAGAAGAGGGAGAAGATGCGCGGGGCGACGGGGCCCGTGGCGACGCCGTTCCAGTACAACGACCCGGGTGAACATCAACCCCAAGCAGAACGACATGTGGAAACCGGTCGTGGCGGCCGTGAACGGCATGGCGTGTCCTCGTTCGTGTCCCTCGGCACGCAGTTCGAGAACATCGCGGGCGGCCAGGAGACGTTTCACATGTCCCGCCCCGAGTGGCGGCTCCGCTGACGCTCGACGGCTGACGGCTGACGCCTGACGCCTGACGCCTGCCGGTTGACGGCGGTCAGGACGCCGTGGACGTTCCGGGAATGTCGGTCCCGCAGGTCGGCTTGGAGGAGATGGGGACGAAGCCGGTCTTCTCGGCCTCCATGACCCACGAGCACTGCTGCGGCAGGTCGTGCCCGAAGATCGTCGAGTAGTTGATGGGGTTGGGCAGCAGGCCGTTGACGTTGTAGGACTTCAGGCCCCGGAGGTCCGTGATGACCGCGGCGTGGGTCGGGTTGGGCCCGGCCATCTGCAGGCCCTTGATCATGAGATCGGCCCCGGCCCAGGCCTCGTACTGGCCGAAGTTCGGGAACTGGGTCTTGGTGAAGTGCGCGTACTTCTCCATCGCGGCCTGCATCTGCTCCGTCCCGGCGTCGGGCAGGGACCACGGGCGGAACGGGGAGAAGAAGTAGTCGCCCTGCAGGGTGCTCCAGACCGGGGAATTGATGACGTCGGGCTCGTACCCGGTGGCGAACAGCGTGGCCTTGAGCTTCACGCCGGCCTGCTTGAGCGCGGTGGCCAGGGCGTAGTTCGAGTTGCCGTCCATGGCGGGCACCATCGCGTTGACCCCGTCCTGCTTGGCGACGAGCGCGTCCGCCGTGAAGTCCACGCCGCCAAAGGGGACGGTGGTGTTGAGGACCCCGACCTTGCCCCCCGCATGCTGGAACGACTGCCCGGTGCCGATGGCGGCGCGGCTGGACGAGGGCGAGATGCTGTAGCCGTAGGCGCCCAGCACCGTGCCGCCGTGCGCCTTCAGGAAGTCTCCGATCTGTGTGTTGACCGGATACTTCGGGTCGACGCTGCCCTCGTCCGAGGCGAACATGTTGGTGTAGGGCTGCGTGCCCCACTCCGGCCCGTCGTCATACGACCCCGTCACCGGAACACCCGCTTGTTGGGGGTACTTGGCGGCGAGGAAGAACAGGGGGCTCTGCGACACGATGCCGAACGCCTTGGAGTCGGCTTCCTGCACCGCGGTCGCGATCTCCGACGGGTTGGTCTGGTCGTCGATGACGAGGCCGACGAGCTTGTGCCCGTCCACGCCGCCCTCGGCATTCTGCATGTCGATGCGGGCGTCGAAGCCGGCGGGCGACGAGCCGTTCTCCGAGGCGCCCTCGCCGGTGAGGTCGGTGATGTAGGCAATGGTGATCGGGGCCGGTGATGCCGCCGCCGCGGTGGCCATTGCGGTTGCGCCGACCATGAGGGTGGGCAGGATGACAACGGCCGCCAGCATGGCTTTGGTCATCGTCCGGTGTTCGCGCATTGTTCCTCCATCGTGAGTCGGCATGTGTCGCGCCCTGTTCGGGCGACCGGCCGCAGCGGCGACCGGCGTGGCAAATCGCTGCACTGTAGACGTGCCCTCCCCCAGATCCTGGTCGGGTCTGCCCCCCCGATTTGTACTGAACGTTCGGTACTATACGCCACCGACCGGCTCGGCGGGGGTCGCGTGCTCGGCCTCGCCCAGGTACCGGTCGATGACCTCCTGGCCTGCTTCGGAGGCGGGGCCGGCCCATCCCGCTCGCCCGCGCGTCAGGATCACGCAGCCGTCGGCCATCGACAGCGCCCGGTGCACGAACTGCTCGATCAGCACGATCGTGATTCCCGAGCGCCAGCGCGTCCTCGAGCCCTTGGAACACGGACTCCGCCATGAGCGGCGCCAGGCCGAGGGACATCTCGTCGGCGATGATCAGCTTGGGCGAGACGGCGAGCGCCCGGGCGAGCGCCAGCATCTGCTGTTCTCCCCCGGAGAGACTCCCCGCCCGCTGCGACCGGCGCGTCCCCAGCACGGGAAAGCGCTCGACGGCTCGTTCGATGGCGGCGGCGCGCTCCGAACGTCGTTCCTGCGCCACGGCCATCCGCAGGTTCTCTATCACGGACAACCCCGGGAAGATCCCACGACCCTCTGGGATGTAGGTGAGCCCGAGGCGGCGGACGCGGTGCGCGGGCCACCCTGTGATGTCCTTCCCATCGAAGGTGACGCGGCCGGCGCTCGGCGCCACCAGGCCGGCGACGGTCCGGGCCAGCGTGCTCTTGCCGGCACCGTTGACTCCCAGAACAGCCAGGACGGTGCCCGCGGCCACGTCGACCGAGACCCCGAAGAGCGCCTGTGACGGCCCGTAGCGAACGTCGACGTCGTGCACCTGCAGCAGCGACTCGGTCACCCGACGGAGCCTCCCGCCGGTTCCGGCCCGTCGGTCTCGGCCGCTCGCGGGGCCACCGTCCGTTGCGGCGGTTCGCTGTCCCCCAGGTAGGCCGCCCGGACCGCGGGGTCGTTCCGCACGTGCTCCGGGGTCCCCGCGGCAATCCGCTCTCCGAAGTCGAGGACGAACACCGTGTGCGACAAGGCCAGGACGGCCGCGACGTCGTGCTCGACGATGATGACCGAGAGGCCATGGTCGTTCTGTTCGACGATGCTCCTGAAGACGGAGAGCAGGTTCTCGGATGCCTTCATGTCGAGCCCGGAGAGCGGCTCGTCCAACAGGAGGACATGTGGATCGCTGGCCAGGGCACGGCCCACTTCGACGAGGCGGACGATGCCGAGTGGCAGCGCGGCCACCGGCGCCTTGGCCACCTGCGTGAGCCTGAGGGTCTCGAGCAGGGCGTCCACCCGTTCGTTCTCGGCCGCCGACGGCGGCAGCAGGCAGCGGGGGTCGAGCATGTCGCGCCAGAGTCGAGTCCGTGCCACGCGGGCGCGGTAGGCCAGGACCAGATGCTCACGCACGGTCAACCCCAGGAAGAGCTCGGGCTGCTGAAACGTACGCGCCAGGCCCTGCGTCGCCCGCGCCCGGGCGGAGGCTCTCGTCACGTCCTGGCCCCGTAGCCAGACGTGCCCCGAGTTGGCTCGCAGGAGTCCGGACAGCACGGCGAGCAACGTCGACTTGCCGGCGCCGTTCGGTCCCACCAGGCCGGCGATGCTCCCGGGCTCGATCTCGAGTGACACGTCGGAGAGCGCCATCAGTCCCCCGAAACGGACGCAGATGTCCTTGGCCACGAGCGCAGGCACCTGTTCGCCGCGCACGCCGCCCCCGGCGGCCACATCGGTGGACGCCGGCATCACGAGACATGCTCCGCCACCATTGGGGCGGCATCGACGGGTCCGACGTCGGTCGCCCGCTCGCTGAGGCCGTCCGCGAACGGCGCCGCGCCGGAGCGTCCGGGCATCACGTGGAGCAGCAACCGCCGCAGCCGCCGGCTCTGTTCGGCCAGCGCACCGTCGGGGTACTTGGCCGCCGAAATGGCGCCGAGGCCGAAGAGCACCGGCAAGACGTTCGCGGTCCAGGTCGGCAGGTAGGCCTGCGACAGGGCCGGCAGCATGACGAACGTGAGCCCCGCCACCAACGCCGCCGCATTCGAGCGCACGCCGATCGTCACGAGCACCGCCAGCCAGACGACGCCGGCAAACGTCGCGAATTCGCTCGGCTGGAACGTGGTCTGCGCCAGAGCGAGTAGGCCTCCCCCAATGCCCGCGATGAGGGCCGCCAGCCCCCCGGCAATCACCTTCATCTGCACCACGCTGATGCCCGACGTCCTGGCGCCTGCCTCGCTCCAACGGGCCGCGTTCAGCGCAAGCCCGGTGGTCGATCGCCGGAAGTTGACGATGAACAACGCGATGATGACAAAGGCCACGAGGCACAGGTAGGTGTAGGAGAGGTCGGTGGTGGCAAAGCTGGGGCGATTGAGGTTCAGCCCGAGACCCTGGTTGACGAAGCTCGGCAGCGTGAAGACGAGGTTCTCCATGAGCAGGCCGAAGGTGAGCGTGACTAGGGCGACGTAGAGGTCACCTAGTCGGATGCTCAAGAACCCGACGATCACCCCCAGGACCAACGCCACCACGCCGCCGGCGAGCACCGCCGCGAGGACGGGCCACCCGTGGTTGTTGGCCAGCTGGGCCGTCGTCAGCGCGCCCACCCCGGCGAAGGTGATCTGGCACAGCCAGAGCATGCCGCCTTCGCCGGTCACGATCGTCCACGACAGGAAGATGACCCCGTAGGCGAACGCTTCGGCCATCAGACCCACCCAGTAGCCCTGGACGATGAGCGGCAACGCGGCGGCGATGCCGATCAGCAACACGGGCCCCGCGTATTTGCTGAAGAAGCTCAGCGACGCTTCCTCGACCACGCTGTCGGTGGATCCGCCCAGCCGGCTCTCCCCTTGCGGGGTGATGGCCCGGTCCAAGGCACCGCCCCAACTCTCGGCGTCTCCCACCCGCCCTCGGCGAACGAGGTTGTAGATGAGCACCAATGCGATCACGATGAAGGGCACGGCATCGATGATCTCGGTGGTCCACTGACTCGCCGGCGGCAGGTAGCGCTGGAAGAGAGAGGTGGCGATCCCCATGAGCAGCCCAACGCCGACGGCGATGGGCAGGCTCCGGAGCCTCGCCGCGACGACGGCGGCGAACGACGCCGCGATCAGCAGGGTGAAGTTGTCGGGGTCGAGCCCGATGATGGGCGCCGCCAGCACGCCGCACAGACCGGCGAAGAACGTACTGACCGCCCAGACGCCGACCGAGATGGTCGTCGGATTGGTGCCGGAGAGATCGGTCATCGCCGGTGAGTCGACCATGGCCCGCACCTTCAGACCGACGTCGGTGTAGCGCAGCACCACCGCGCCGGCGACGACCGTGACGACGACACAGATGTAGACGATGATCTGGTCCAGGGTGACCGGGACGCCCAGGAACTGGTACACGTGGACCGGCTCGGGAGCCAAGCCCGGTGCCTGCTCGATCGCCTGGTTGCCGAAGATGAGGGTGGCCAATGAAGGGAGGGCGACGAGGAGGCCGATCGTCGCCACCACCTTGATCAGGGGCGAGGAGAGCCGCAGGTGGCGGAAGAGCAGCGCGTAGAGCAGCACCCCGAGCGCCGGCGCGGCGATCCCGATCGACACCACGGCGGCCGGGACGATGCCCCAACTCTCCTGGGTGTGGAGGTAGTAGTAGAAGCGCGCGATGAAGAAGGCCAGCGCTCCGAAGGCGAAGTTGAGGATGCCCGAGGACGTGTAGGTGATGACCAGGCCGGCGGAGGCGATCGCGTAGATCCCCCCCAGGACCAGCCCGGCGATCACGAATTGCAGCATCCTGCGGACCCACCCCTTCTCGCCGGCGTCAGCCGGGTGTTTCTGACATCGACGTCGATACTGATACTAACCAGGCCGACAATGCCATGCATGGCGGCAAAACATGGCCCTGACCTGGTATGGGATCGGCATTCTCAAATTGAGAAACATAAATTATCGGCCCTCCCCCCGGGCAATCTCCCGGGTCGGGTGCACCTCTGCAGACGGGGAGGCGGGCGCTCCCCCCGGCCGGGACGATTCTCGCGCGGGCGGCCGGCGGGCGAGGGTCGGAGGCCCACGCTGGCAGTTCGCCGCGCCGGTAGACCGCCCCGGCAGGCCGCCCCGGCAGGCCGCCGGTGCGACGACCCAGCCCGTTACTGGTCGGCGCGGACCTTGTCCTTGACGGCGTTGACGATCGGCGGTGCCTGCTTCCAGTTGGGGATGCCCGAGTCCTCCTTCGCCACCGGGTACCCGTCGTCGTTGACCTGTGCCCAGTGCGAGTGGTTGAGCTCGTGCAGCGTGAAGCAGGCATTGAGCGCGTTGTAGAAGCCCATGTTGTCGACGGTCTGGTTGACCGATTCCTTTATCAGCAGGGCCGACATCGTAGGCAGCTGGGCGATGCGTCGCGCGTACTCGAGCGTTCGGTCGGTCAGCTCGTCCGGAGGGAACACCTTGCTCACCATGCCGAGCCCGTAGGCCTCGTCGGCATCGATGGAGTCGCCCGTCAGCAGCAGCTCCTTCGCCCGGCGAGGCCCGAACTCCCACGGATGGGCGAAGTACTCCACGCCGCACATGCCCAGCCGCGTCCCCACGACATCGGCGAATCGCGTCCCCTCGGCGCAGACGATGAGGTCACAGGCCCACAGGAGCATTAGACCCGCCGCGTAGACGTCGCCGTGGGCCTGCCCGATGGTGATCTTGCGCAGGTTGCGCCACCGGCGCGTGTTCTCGAAGAAGTAATGCCATTCCTGCAGCATAAGGCTCTCGGCGCCCTTGCGCGTGGCGCCGTTGATCGACCGCGTCGGATGCTGACCGGGGCCCGGCATGCTCTCCTCCAGGGACACCTTCGAGCCCATGTCGTGTCCAGCAGAGAACATCGGTCCCATCCCGCCGAGGATGACGACACGCACCTCGTCGTCGGCCTCCGCCCGCAGGAACGCGTCGTGCAGCTCGACGAGGAGTCCCCTGTTCTGCGCGTTCCGGGCTTCGGGCCGGTTGAGCATGATACGGGCGATCTTGCCCGAGTCGAGCGTCTCGTACAGCACGAACTTGTAATCAGGCATCTGCGGCTCCCTCTGGGCAGGCGTAATTCATTGGTGACGTGACACTACGTGAGAAAGCGAGCGACGGGCGGTGGGCGGGTCGCCGCGGATCGACGAGGAGGATCGGCTAAGAGGCCACGCCCACCGGTGCGTCGACCCGCATGATCCGGGCCAGGTTGCCGCCCATGATCTTCCGCACGTCCTCCTCCGCCAGCCCCGGTGGCAGATGGTCCACATAGCTGCACGGCTCCGCCAGCCCTTCGGGGTGCGGGTAGTCCGACCCGAAGAGCACGTGGTCCGCGCCGATCGTGTCGATGAGGGTGGGGAGGTTGTCCTCGTGGAAGGGGCTGACGTAGACGTGGGTCTTGAACTGCTCGACCGGGTCGCCATCGAAGGCATGGGGCATCTTGCGATGCGTATCCGCCAGGTGCGCCACGAAGCCGGCCACCCAGTCGCCGCCGCTCTCAATGGAGGCGACGCGCAGATCGGGGAACCGGGCGAAGACGCCGTGGCAGCAGAAGGCCGTCATGGTGTCCTCCATCGGCCGCTTGCCGACGCTCATCATCCGGAAGGGGTCCAGTCGGAACGGCAGCATCTCGCTCGGGCCGGTCCACTCGCTCTGGTACCGCGTGTAGCCACTGTCGGAGGAGTGCATCGACACGAGGATGTCGGCCTCCTGCACCGCCCTCCAGAAGGGGTCGAACTCGGGGAGGCCGAACGAACGTGAGCCGCGGTACCCGGGCACGGGCGCCGGCCGTATGAGGACGGTCTTGGCGCCCCGTTCGAGCACCCATTCGAGTTCTTCGAGCGCCTTCTCCACGATCGGCAGCGTGATGACCGGCGTCGCAAAGATGCGATCCTCGTAGTTGAAGGTCCATTCCTCGTACATCCACTGGTTCAGCGAGTGGATGGCCGCGTGCGTCAGTTCGGGATCATCCCGCATGCGCTCCTCCAGCAGGCTGGCGAGGGTGGGGAACATCAGCGCACGGTCGACCCCGAGCTCGTCCATCAGCTCCAGGCGCGGCGCCGGCTCCCGGAAGGCGGGAATGCTGCGCATCGGCTCCCCGATGATCTCGCGGTACGACTTTCCCTCGGGGTTGCCGTTGCGGTAGTAGTCCTCCTGCGCGCCGGGGCGGGCGACCACCTCGAAGGTGGGATTGGGGATGTACTCGCTGACCGTGCCCCTGATCATGATCTTCGTGCGCCCGTGCAGGTCCACGTAGTCGATGGCGCCCTTGTAACGGTCCGGCAGGTGGCGCGTGAAGGAATCCTTCGTCTCGTAGAGGTGGTTGTCCGCGTCGAAGACAGGGAAATCGCATGTTCTCGGCATAGTGAGCACGCTAGCCAATTTTGACTGCGACGTCAATATCAGAGAAAGGCGGCTCGGGACGGCCCGCATACCCCGGCCGCCGCCGGGTCAGCGGTTCGTCGGGAAGTGCAGCTCGACGACCCCCGGCCCGGGATCGGGCCACCGCGAGGTCACCACCTTCGGCCGGGTGTAGAAGCGGACCCCGTCGGGACCGTAGATGGACGAATCGCCGAAGATGGAGGCCTTCCAGCCACCGAACGAATGTGACGCGACAGGCACGGGGATCGGCACGTTGATCCCGACCATCCCGACGTGGACCTCACGTTCGAACCGGCGCGCCGCCCCGCCGTCGCGAGTGAAGAGCGCCGTCCCGTTCCCGTAGGGGTTGTCGTTCACCAGGGCGAGTGCGTCGTCGAGCGTCGGGACGCGCACGACGCTCAGGACGGGACCGAAGATCTCGTCGTCGTAGACGCGCATGCCGGGCTTCACGTCGTCGAGCAATGAGCAGCCCACGAAGAATCCCATGCCTCGCTGCGTGCCGGATCCGTCCACGACGACCGTGGCACCCTCGCCGGTCGCGTGCGCCACATAGGACAGCACCCGGTCACGATGCTCCGGGGTGATGAGCGGACCCATCATGGACGCGGGGTCGGCACCGGCACCGATGACGACGTCCGGGATCCGCGAGGCGATGGCGTCGACGAGGTGGTCGGCCACGGATCCGACGGCGACGACGACGGAGATCGCCATGCACCGCTCACCGGCCGACCCGTAGGCCGCCGACACGACGGCGTCCGCCGCGGCACCGAGGTCGGCGTCGGGAAGGACCACCATGTGGTTCTTCGCACCGCCGAGGGCCTGCACGCGCTTGCCGCACCGGGTACCGGTCTCGTAGACGTGCCGGGCCACCGGTGTGCTCCCGACGAAGGAGATCGCGGCGAGGTCGCGATGGGCCAACAGGGCGTCCACCGCCTCGCTGTCACCCTGCACGACGTTGAAGACCCCGTCGGGGAAGCCGGCGCGCCGCACCAGGTCAGCCAGGAGCAGCGAGGCCGACGGGTCCTTCTCGGACGGCTTGAGCACGAAGCAGTTGCCGCAGGCGATGGCGTTGGCCATCATCCACAGCGGAACCATGACCGGGAAGTTGAACGGCGTGATGCCCGCCGCGACGCCGACGGGTTCGAGCACCGTGCGGATGTCGATGCCCGTGGAGATCTCCGAGTTGGACGAGCCCCGGAGATGGCTGGCGATGCCGCAGGCGAATTCGACGTTCTCGATGCCGCGGGCGACCTCGCCGCGGGCGTCCTCCAGGACCTTTCCGTGCTCGCGCGTCACGGTCGCCGCGAGCTCGTCCCGGTTGGCGTCGAGCAGCTCGCGCAACCGGAACAGGAAGCCCGCGCGCCTGGTGAGGGAGGAGGAGCCCCACTCGTATGACGCCTCGACCGCCACCTGCACGGCGGCGTCGACCTCGGCGGCCGACGCCAGGGCGACCTCTGAGGTCTGCCGGCCGAGGGCCGGGTCGTAGACGGGGGCGGTCCGGCCCGACGTCCCGGCCACCACCGTCCCGGCGATCCAGTGCCCGATCGGCGTCATCGGGGCCGCCGCCGTCTCAGAGTCGGTAGAGCCTGCGCGCATTCTCGCCGAGGATCTTACGGCGGGCGTCGGGGCTGAGCGTCTCCATCTTCGCCTCCACGCTCTGCAGGGGCCCCGGGTAAAGGCACGTCGGGTGTGGGAAGTCCGTCTCGAAGAGGATGCGGTCCTCGCCGACTGCTTCGATCAGGTCGGGCAATTTGTTCCGGTTGTTCTCGAACCAGAAGGTCGCGTAGAGGTTGCTCTTGAAGTACTCGGAGGGCAACTTGCCCATCTGGGAGAGCTCCTGCGGCGCATTCTCCGACATCTCGTAGTCGAGCGCCTCGAGGATGAACGGGATCCAGCCGACGCCGCTCTCGACCGAGACCATCTGCAGGCCCGGGTACCGGTCGAACATCCCCGAGAGGATCAGGTTCGTCACGACGCGCGCGTTGCCGATGAAGAGCAGCGTGCCGCCGATGGCCAGCTTGGTGTTGTCGGGGTGGGAGTCCCACGGGTACTTCCCGTAGAAGGTCATGCCCGTCACGCTGGCGCCGATGTGAAAGTGCACCGGAAGCGCCAGCTCCGAGCACACCTCCCAGAACGGGTCCCAGGCCCGGTTGGCCAGGTCTGGCGCGCCGAGGTCCTGCGGATCCGATGTCATGTTGACGCCGCGCGCGCCGAGCCCACCGACCCGCTTCGCCTCCCGCACGCACTCGTCCACGTCCCACGCCGGCATGAGCGGCAGGGGCAGGAGGCGGTTGCCCGAGTCGGCCTGAATCTCGGCCATCGCGTCGTTGTAGATCTCTATGGCCAGCCGGCGCAGGGCGGGGTCGTCCGCTGTCCCGAGGTCCTGGCCCCCGAGGCCGATGGTGCTGGGGAAGATGATCTGCGCGTCGATGCCGCACTCGTCGAGCACACCGAGGCGGACCACGGGGTCCCAGGCGCCGCGGTGCACCTCGTCGTGGGTCCATTCGAAGAGCGCCCGGTGCGCGCTCTCCTTGGCGCCGTCCCTCCCGATGACGCCGCCGGCGCTGAAGCGGCCGACGGGTTGGCCGTCGAAGACCCACATCGACTGGCCGTCGACCTCCTCCACCCGGGGGACCCGGTCCCGGAAGGCGGCCGGCGCCCGCTTGGTGAAGAGGTCGGGCGGCTCGCACCAGTGCGAGTCGGCGTCGATGACGAGCATATCGTTCAACATTGACGTCGATGTTAGAATAGCTGGTGAACCGAGCGCAACGGGTGGATCAAGGGGTGGATCGACGCCGGCCGTCACGCCGGCCGGCCCGACCGGATCCGATCCGCTCGTCCCGGGCGCACGAGGGTCCAGCGCCTAACATGTCCTCCAGTGTTCGATAACGACGTCGAAGTCAATACCGTGAGGCCACTCCCCGAGCTCACGCCGGCGAACGAATGGTTCTGGACCTCCGGCTCCGACGGCGTCCTGCGCATTCAGGGCTGTGCCGATTGTGGCGAGCTCGTGCATCCCCCCGTGCCGATCTGCCCCTACTGCCGGAGCCGGTCGGCCAAGCCGGCGGCCGTCTCGGGCCGGGGCACCGTCGTGGGCTTCACGGTGAACGCCCACCGCTGGCTGCCCGACTTCGACCCGCCGTACGTGATCGCTAACGTTGCGCTGGCCGAGGACCCCCGGGTGCACCTGACGACGAACATCGTGGGATGCGACCCCGCCGACGTCCGCATCGGCCAGGAGGTCAGCGTCCGTTTCGAGCACCACGAAGACGTGTGGCTGCCGCTGTTCGAGCCGACCGGATCCCTCGACCCCGTCGACCGGGTCGCACCACCCGGGCGTCTCGTCCCCCGGCCGCCGCTCGGCGCGGAGCGCTTCGAGCATCGCTCCGTCCTCAGTGGCATCGGGCGGTCGAAGATCGGCCGGCGGCTCATGGTCGATCCCCTGTCGCTGACCGTCGACGCATGCCTGGAGGCGGTCACCGATGCCGGGCTCACCCTGGACGACATCGACGGGTTGTCGACCTACCCGGGCGCCGGTGGCATGGGGATGAGCGAGGGCGGACCCACCGCCGTCGAGGAGGCGCTCCGGATCCACCCGACCTGGATCAACGGCGGCGGCGACCTCCCGGGCCCGGGAGGGGCGATCATCGCTGCCGCCATGGCGGTGGCCTCGGGCCTCTGCCGCCATGTGCTGTGCTTCCGCACGGTGTGGGAGTCGACCTACGCGACCCTCGCGGCCCGGAGCGCGGGCGGTGGGGCCGGCGGAGGGAGTGGCGCGGCCAGCCAGCGGGTCTCCGGCCCGCTCCGTGAGTGGCGCGCCCCCTTCGGCGCCATGTCGGCTGCCAATTGGATCGCCATGAACGCCAACCAGTACATGCACCGTTACGGCGCGCCCCGCGAGATGCTCGGGCTGATCGCCGTCAACGCGCGCACGAACGCGGGGTTGAACCCGGCAGCCATCTACCGGGAGCCCATGACGATGGACGACTACCTCTCGGCGCGCCCCATCACGTCCCCCTTCGGGCTCTACGACTGCGACGTCCCCTGTGACGGGTCGATCGCCGTGATCGTGTCCGACGCGACGGTCGCCGACGACCTCCCCCGGCCGGCGGTGCGGATCGAAGCCGTGGGCACGCAGATCCTCGAACGGGTCTCGTGGGACCAGGGCACGCTCACCCACGAACCACAGGTCCTGGGGCAGGCGGCGCACCTCTGGACGAGGACCGACATGCGACCGTCGGAGGTCGACCTGGCGCTGGTCTACGACGGCTTCACCTTCAACGCGATCTCGTGGATCGAGGGTCTGGGGTTCTGCGGGTTCGGTGAGGCCTGGGACTGGCTCGACGGCGGGCGTCGCATCGCGCTCGGCGGCGAGCTGCCCGTCAATCCGCACGGCGGTCAGTTGTCAGAGGGGCGCACGCACGGCTTCGGGTTCGTCTACGAAGCCGTGCTGCAGTTGCGGCACCATGCCGGCGACCGCCAGGTCGATGATGCCACGACGGCCGTCGTCACGTCAGGGGGCGGCACCCCTTCGAGCGTGCTGCTGCTGCAGCGAGCCGGCGCATGACTCCGCCGGCCGCCCTCGGCGACGTCCAACGCTTCCCGGCACGACCACGGGTACATTGATGACGCCAGCCGACCCGCAGACCGCACAAAAAGGGGAGGACGTGTCGACAACCCCGCCGCTCACGAGCGAAAAGCCGAGCGGGCCGCGGTCGCGCAAGGGTGTCGAGACCCGGTCGCGCCTGGTGAGTGCGGCAAAGGAAGTCTTCGAGAGGGATGGGTTCCTCGACGCTCGCATCTCCGATATCGCCGAGCGAGCCGGCCTCTCGCACGGCTCCTTCTACCACTACTTCGAGTCCAAGGAAGAGGTCTTTCGCGAGGTCGCGGAGGAGGTGGACAAGCGTCTCAGCGCTCCTTTGAACCAGGTGATCCTCGATCCATCGTCGTCCGCCACTCCGTACGAGAGGATTCACGAGGCCATCCGCCTCCACCTGGAGAGCTACCGCGACGAGGCTCGGATCATGGGGGTGATCGAGCAGGTGTGGCGCTTCGACGCGCAGTTCAACGCCATACGGGCCGAACGGAACCGCCGCTACAGTGCCCAGATCGCGGATTCCATTCGCAGCCTGCAGCGTCACGGGCTGGCCGACAAACGACTCAATCCGGCGATCGCCGCCGACGGCCTCGGCGCCATGACCTACCGGTTCCCCGAGATGTGGTTCGTGCAGGGTCTGCTGGATTGCGATTTCGACGAGGGCGTCGACCAGTTGACGAGGCTCTTCGCCAACGCGCTGGGGCTGCCGGACGCCCCGGAGAGCGACGACACCTCGCGGCACTCGCTGCCCGAAGGAGGCCGTCGCCCCTGACGCCGTCCCGGACGCGGACGGCGCTCAGTCCAAGACGCCGGCCTGCCACTCCAGGAGCGACGGTGCCAACAGGGGCCAGCGGGCGAACAGGCCGCCCTCGCGCGAGCCTTGGCGTTCGAGCCACTCGCGGTCGCCCCACGGCGGTTCGACCAACCTGGCGGCGGGCAGCACGGCGGCGAGCGCCTCGGACGTCGCGCGGGTGTGGTGAACGTCGCTGGCACCGCTGCGGAAGACCAGGGCCGGGATGTCCAGTGCCCGCGCGTCGGCGTTGGGGAGACCGGGTACGGGCTCGTCGTCGCGCGGGCAGTAGGCCAGCATCCAGCGCTCCATCGTCGCGATGAACGCCGCCGGGTCCTGGTCCAAGAAGCGCTGCCGGTTCGACGGGTTCCGCTCCAGGACCTCCTCCCACTCGGGCAACGCCGCCACCGCCTCCATGCCCTCGGTCCAGGCCGCCGCGAGCGAGCCCCCGCAGTAGTGGGTGGCCAACGACAGGAGACCGAAGACGCCCCCGCTGATCCACCAGATGGCCAGACCCGCGGCGTCGGCGCGATGGCGCGCGGCGGTGAGCAGAGAGACGCGGGCACCGCCGGATCCCCCGGCGATGACGGCCGGCACCATGTCGAGATGCTCGAGCAGCGCCGCCAGCGCATCGGCCTGCATGGCGGACTCCGACGGCCCCTCGAAGCAGACGTCGGACTCGCCGCAGTTCGGCCGGTCCCAAATGAGCACCCGGTTGCCCTGGTCCGCCAGCGCGACGGCGAGCTCACGTACCCCCGGCGACTCCTTGGAGAACCGCCCCCCGGGGGTGATCACCCACGGGCGGCCCTCGCCGATGGTCTCGTAGCCGAGCGAGAGCCCGTTGACCCTTGCTATCGCCATGACCGTCCCCTCACTCCCGTCGCCCCTCCCGTCAGCACGGCCGCAGACTATGCGCCGGAACCCCGGCTCCGCGGCACGTCGCGGAACGGGACGTCGCGGTCCAGCGTGCGCTCGCGCGGCATGGCGAGCACCCGCTCGCTGATCACATTGCGCGCCATCTCCACCGTCCCACCGCCGATGCTCCCCGCCTGACGCATGAGGAAGTTGACCGCGCTGAGCGATGCCGCGCTGTCGTCCGTCCACGCCGCCCCCTCGAGGCCCGCGACCTCGAACGCCAAGGTGGCGATCCTGGCCTGCATGGTGCCCTTGAACAGCCGGCCCACGGCGGCCACCTGATCCGACATCCGCCCTGACCGCACGGTCTCGCTCACCCGCTTCATCAGTTCGAGGCCGACCAGCTCGAGCATGCGCGCCTCGCCGACCTTGTCGCGCACCGACGGGTCGTCCATGCGGCCCTGCTCCCGCGCGATGGCGATCACCGCGGCCGTGTCGCTCCTGCCGTGGGTCGACCCCACCGGCTCGGTGACGTAGGACGAGGTGTACAGCATGCGCTCGTGGAACATCCAGCGGGTTCCCACGGTCCAGCCGTCGTCCACCTCACCCACGCGGTCGGAGTCAGGCACGATCACGTCTGTCATGAATTCCTGGCAGAACTCCCGGGAACCGTTGAGCATCTCGATGCGGTGCACCTCGACGCCGGGTTGGTGGATGGGCAGCATGAACACCGTCAGGCCGCGGTGCTTGGGGACGTCCCAGTTGGTGCGGGCCAGGCACAGACCCCAGTCCGACCACCAGGCGCCCGAGGTCCAGACCTTCGAGCCGTTCAGCACCCATTGCTCCCCGTCCCGGACCGCGGTGGTCAGGGCGCCGGCGACGTCTGAACCGCCGCTCGGCTCGGACAGGAACTGCATCCAGAGCTCCTCACCGCGCAGGATGGCGGGGATGTGCAGGCGCTTCTGCTCCTCGGTGCCGAAGTCGAGCAGGACCGCCGCGCACGGTGAGAGGGTCGGCACCTGCAGTTTGGCGGGGTACTCGTGGCCCACCAGCTCCTCGTTGAGCACGCGCTGGTGCGCCGGCGTCAGTCCCTGGCCCCCGTAGGCGCGCGGGAAGCAGATCCCCGCCAGGCCGGCGTCGAAGAGCATGCGCTGGATCTCGCGCTCGCGTGCGATACCGGCCAGCTCGACCGCTTCGTCACCGCTGGTCCAGGCCCAGCGCAGCTCCTCGGGCGTCACCCGCCGCAGGTTGGCCTGCACGAACGCCCGGGCGCGCTCCCGGAAGGTCCCGAGGTCCTCGACCTGGCCCGCACCCTCCGTCCCCTCCACCTCCTCGGCCCGCAGGGCGCTCATGCCGCCTCCTCGTCTGCGGCACCCAGCATCGCCGCGAGCCGTTGGCGATGGTCGGCTGGTGTCCCGGCCAGCGCCCGGTCCACCGTGAAGCGCCGCAGGTACAGGTGGAGGTCGTGCTCGAAGGTGACGCCGATGCCCCCGTGCATCTGCACGCAGTCCTGCAGCAGCTCGGTGCCGTACTCGCCGATGTACGCCTTGGCGGCGCTCAGCAGCTCGCCGGCGTTCGCCACGCCTTCTTGCGTCGCCACACAGGCGGCGTCGCCGACGGCGTGGCTCGCCTCGAGCCACATCAACATGTCGGCGAAGCGGTGCTTCAGCGCCTGATACGACGCCAGCGGCCGCCCGAAGGAGTAGCGGTCGAAGGCCCACTCGACCGTCATGTCGAATCCGGCCTGCATGGCCCCCACCGACTCCGCGTTCAGCATCACGACGAAGAGCTGACACTGGCGGTCGACGTCCGTGGCCGCCTCCCCGGCGACCCCGACGACGGCGTCGGTCGGGAGGGTGACGTCGTCGAAGGCGACGACGCCGAAGCGGCGGGTCACGTCGGACGTCTGCATGGCCGCGCTGGTGACGCCCGGCGTTGCCGCGGGCACCAGCACCTGGGTGATGCCGGCCTCGTCGCGGCACGTCACGAGGAAGTGGTCGGCCTGTCGCGCCGATTCCACCACGCGCGCCTCGCCGCGCAGGACGACGCCAGGTCCTTCCCGCCGGGCCACCACCGTCGGCTGCCAGCCGTCGGGTCCCACGACCGGAGGGCACCACGACGCGATCCCCTCCCCCGACAGCAGGGCGGCCAGCACGTCCGGCGCGGCACCGTGCGCGCTGAGCGCGGCGGCCACCACGTTGGTCGTCACGAGCGGGCCCGGCGCGGCGTGGCGGCCGAACTCGTAGGCGACGAGGCCGAGGTCGACCAGCCCTGCGCCACTGATCGTCCCGCCGCCGTGCTCCTCGCCGACCAGCAGCGAGGTCCACCCGAGCTCGGCCCCGCGTCGCCAGTACGCCGGATCGAATCCGGCCGGGTCGTCGCGCAGCCCGCGGAGCGTGTCGGGCGGCACCTGCTCCACCAGGAAGCGCTCGGTCGTCTCGCGGAAGAACTCCTGATCGTCGCTCAGGCCGAGGAGCATGAGGCCCCTGTCAGACGTCCGCTCTCGGCGGGCAGGCATCGCATGGCGACGAGTGTGTCGTGCACGAGCCGGCGTCGCAATTTCGGTTCAGACCGATGCGACGACGCCGATGCCGGCGGCTTCGTTCCGCTTGCGCCACGCCTCACGCGACATGCGCGTGACGTCGACGTCCCGTGCCACCGCCCGCAGGGCCCCGACGGTCGCCTGCTCCCTGGGCGTGTGCGCGAAGGGGTCCCAGCCGTAGAACCGGCATGCGTTCTCCCATGTGATCTTGTGGATCTCCGCGTCGGAGACGCCGGCCCCCTGGAACTCCTTCCAGGCGAACTCGGGCGACTCGGGCCACGTCGTGTCGGTGTGCGGGTAGTCGCACTCCCAGGCGATGTTGTCGATACCGATGCGGTCCCGCAGCCGCAGGCCGGACGGGTCGGTGATGTAGCAGGCCAGGATGTGGTCGCGGAACACCTCCGAGGGCAGCTTCCCGCCGAAGTCGGCGTGCAACCATTCCTGGTTCTGGAAATGGCGGTCGATCCGGTCGAAATAGAACGGAATCCAGCCGATCCCGCCCTCGGACAGGGCGACCTTGAGCTCGGGGAACCGCCGCAGCGTGGGGCCGAACAGGAGATCCTGCGCGGTGATGGCGCTGATCTGGCAGGCCAGGACCATGAGGTGGTCGACCGGCGCCTCCTCCGGCCGCTTGATGACGGCGAAGCCCGCACCGATGTGCAGGGACAGCACCATGTTCTCCTCGCTCAGCGCGGCGAGCATCGGGTCCCAGTAGCCGGAGAGGAAGCTGGGGAACCCCTGGACGTGCGGCGTCTCGAGGAAGCTGATGGACCGGCAGCCCTTCTTGGCGATGCGGCGGACCTCGGCCGTCGCCGCGTCCACGTCCCACATGGGGACGATGCCGAGCGGGATGAAGCGGCCCGGATAGGCACCGCACCACTCGTCGATGGCCCAGTCGTTGTACGCCTGGAGCATGACGAGCGCCACCTCCTTGTCGCGTGACTCGGCGAACGTCCGTGCGTTCCACCCGGCCATGGTGGGGAAGCACATGGAGCCGAGCACGCCGTTGGCGTTCATGTCGCGCACCCGCTCGTGCACGTCGAAGCACCCGGGCCGGAGCTCGGTGTACGTGCCGGGGTTGAAGCCCCACTCCTCGGAGGGCCAGCCGACCGTCGCGGCCATCCCGAACGAGGTGCTCGTCTTCTCGCCCTGGAAGACCCACTGGTCGACGCCGTCGTCGTGCACCACCTTCGGCGCGTCGTCGAGCCACTTCTTGGGCACGTGGTTCACGAACATGTCCGGGGGCTCGATCATGTGATCGTCGATGCTGACCAGGACCATGTCGTCCATGTTCATGGCGTGCTCCTCTCCCGATGGGTGCGTGACGACCGGATCACGACGTCCGCACCGGCAGCGTCTCCCAGCCCCGCACGGTCGAGGCGTGGGCGCGCTGGGCCTTGTCGTAGTCGACCTCCCAATCGGGGAAGCGGCGCAGCACCTCGTCGAGCGCGATGCGGCCCTCTAGCCGCGCCAGCGCGGCGCCCAGGCAGAGGTGGATGCCGTAGCCGAAGGAGAGGTGCCGACCGACGTCACGGTGGATGTCGAAGCTGTCCCCGTCGGGGTAGTGGCGCTCGTCCCGGTTGGCCGAGCCGTTGAGGATGACCATGATGCTGCCCTCGGGCACCTCCTGGCCGTGGAGCTCGACGTCATGCTGGACGTAGCGGGCCTGCACGGGCGATGGCGCCTCGTAGCGCAGGAGCTCCTCAATGGCGTTGGGGATGAGCGAGAGATCCGCCGCCAGCTGGCGGCGCTGGTCGGGATGGCGGCCCAGGACCTCCCCGGTGAAGCCGATGAGCCGTGCCGTCGTCTCGTTCCCCGCCCCCGCCAACAATCCGACGTAGGTGAGGATCTCGTTGTGCGCCAAGGTGCGCGTCGTACCCGTCTCGTCCTCGAACTCGGCGTTGATCAGCTCCGTCATCAGGTCGTCCGAGGGGTGCTCGGCGCGCCACGTGATGTAGTCGGAGAACACCTGCGCCGACTCGACGGCGTCGTAGTCGGATTCGGGCTCGGTGCCCTCCTCGAGGCGCAGGCTCTCGTCGAGCCGCTCGCGGATCGCCACCTGGTCCTGTTCGGGGATTCCGAGCAGCATGCCGATGACGCGCATGGGCATGAACTTGCCCAGGTCCTCGATGAAGTCGAAACCGTCGGTGCCCACGAGCGGGTCGAGGACCTCGGCGCACAACGCGCGCACCCGGGGCTCGAGCGCCAACATCTTCTTGGGCGTGAAGACACGCGAGAGCAGCGAGCGGTGACCCGTGTGCACCGGCGGGTCCTCCATGAGGATCACGCCCGAAGGGATCTCGATGTTGGCCCGAATCATCTCGAGGATGGAGCCGCGGCCGGACCGGTAGGTGTCCCAGTCGAGCATCACCGCCTCGACGTCGGCCCAGCGGCTCAGCGCGAAGAACTCGTACTTCTCGTTCCAGTACAGCGGCGCCTCGTCCCGCATCCGCTTCCATAGCGGGTAGGGGTCGGCGTCGATCTCGAAGTCGTAGGGGTCGTAGTAGATGTCCTGGGGACTGGTGACCGTCACGTGGGGCTCCTCCCGCTCAGGCCTTCGGCCACGCCACTGACTTGATCTCCAGGTACTGCTCGAACCCGGCGATCCCGTTCTGCCGGCCGATGCCGCTGTGCTTGTAGCCGCCGAAGGGAAGGTCGGCACCGTAGGGGGCGCCGCCGTTGATGCTGAGGCCACCGGTGCGGATCCGTCGCGCCACCGCCAGCGAGCGCTCGACCGAACCCGAGAACACGCCGCCCGACAGCCCGTACTTGCTGTCGTTGGCGATGCGCACCGCGTCGTCCTCGTCGTCGAAGGGGATCACGACGAGGACCGGGCCGAAGATCTCCTCCTGGGCGATGGTCATGGAGTTGTCGACGTCGGTGAACAACGTCGGCTCCACCCACCAGCCCTTGGCGAACTCGTCGCCCGACGGGCGGCCGCCGCCGACGGCCAGCGTGGCCCCCTCGGCCTTCCCCTTCTCTATCAACCCGAGCACCCGCTCGCGCTGCTTGGCCGAGATCAGCGGCCCCATGATCACGTCGGGTCGCTGCGGGTCGCCGTAGGGCACCGCGGCGAACAGGCCGTTCAGCAGCTCGACACCCTCCTCGTAGCGGGAGCGCGGCAGCAGCATGCGCGTCTGAATGGCGCAACCCTGGCCGGCGTGGAAGCACGCGCCCATGCCCATGAGGGTGGCGGTGCCGAGGTCGGCGTCCTCGAGGACGACGCTGGCCGACTTGCCGCCCAGTTCCAGGAAGACGCGCTTCATGGTGGCGGCGCCCTTCTCCATGATGCGCTGCCCGACGGCGGTCGAGCCCGTGAACGAGATCATGTCGACCTTGGGCGAGAGCGTGAGCTCCTCGCCGACCAGGTGGTCCGACGACGTCACGACGTTCACGACGCCGGCGGGGATGTCGGTCCGCTCGGCGATCAGGCGTCCCAGGAAGGTCGCGTTCCACGGCGTGTCGGGTGCGGGCTTGACGACGACCGTGTTGCCGGTCGCCAGCGCCTGACCGAGCTTGTGCAGCGTCACCTCCACGGGGAAGTTCCACGGGACGATGGCGCCCACCACGCCGACGGGCTCGCGCCAGATGCGCCGGGAGTCGAGGGTGCCCGTGATGCTCGTGGCGTCGGGCAGCACCGTCTCCCATTCGAACTCCTCAATGAGCTTCGCCGGATAGGCGAGGGCCTCCGAGAGCGGCGCGTCGAGCTGGGGGCCGTTCGTCGTCATGCGCGGGCAGCCGACCTCGAGGATGAGCTGCTCGCGCAGTTCCTCCTGCTCGGCCTGCAGCGCCTCGTGCAGCTGCTTGAGGCACTGCTTGCGGAACGAGCGGTTGGTCGACCAGTCGGTCTCGTCGAAGGCGCGCCGGGCGGCGTCGATCGCCCGCTGCATCTCGGCCGCCGAGGCGTCGGCCACCTGCCCGATGATCTGCTCGGTCGCCGGGTTGACGTTGTCGAAGGTCCGGCCGGAGTCGGCGTCGACGAGCTTGCCGTCGATGAGCATCCTGCGTTCGGGATTCACCTGCACTGCCTCGGCCACGGCACCCTTCCTCTCGTCGTCCGGATCCACCCAGGTCACGGGGCCGTCACGCTGTGGACGGCACCGGTGGACGGCACCGATCGCCGCCGCCGGCGCGTGCCTGGGAAGCCCTCTTTCGGAGGGTATCTGACTTTGACGTCGTCGTCAAAAATCGCTGTAGGATGCGACGCCCCTTGGGAACCCGCCTCGCGTCGCCCCCGCGGAGCGGGCCCGGAGGCGAGACCGCCGCCCGCCGGACAATGATCGGCCAGTGACGGGGCGGCTGGCCCCGACAGAAGGAGGCCCGATGTTCACCATGGACGCGTTCCTCGACGCGCTGTCACTCGAGCCGGTCGGCACCGATCGCTACCGCGCCACCAACCTCCCCGCCGAGCACAACGTGGTCTTCGGGGGGCAGCTGCTCGCCCAAGCGGTGACGGCGGGGCTGGCCGGCCAGGAGGGGAAGGCGGTCAAGACGATCCACACCATCTTCGCCCGCGGCGCGTCGCCCGAGGCCCCGCTCGACATCGACGTCGAGCGCATGCACACCGGCCGGTCGGTGGCGAGCAGCACGGTGACGATCAGCCAGGGCGACCAGCTGTGCACCCGTTCGCTGGTGCTCCTCAGCGCCGAGGAGCCCGATGTCATCCGGCACGCGGACCGGCCCCGGTCCTCCTTCAGCCCGGACGACGTGGCGGGGACCGTCCGGGGTGCCGGCGCGTGGGAGGTGGGCATCGTCGGTGGCGTCGACCTGAGCGACCCCGAGCTGGTGGGCCCGCCCGAGCTCGACGTGTGGATCCGCTTCGTGGGTGCGCCCGACGACCCCGCCACCGACCAGGCGCTGGTGGCCTATTCCACCGACGGCTTCCTCATCGGCACGGCCATGCGCCCGCACGCCGGCGTGGGCCAGGCGCAGGCGCACCGGACGCTCTCCACCGGTGTGCTGAGCCACACGCTGACCTACCACGAGCGCTGTCCCGCGGCCGAGTGGCACCTGCTCCAGCAGTGGAGCTCCTACGCGGGGCACGGTCGCAGCTACGGGCGCGGCGACATCTTCCGGGCCAACGGGGAGTTGGCCGCGTCCTTCGTCCAGGACGCCATGATCCGCGCCCGGTCGGGCGGCGCCGGCGCGCTCTGAGACAGCCGGGCCGCGCGCTCGTCAGCCGCCGCGGAACTGCGTGAGCTGACGGGCCAGCCAGTCGTGGGCGCTGCGCGTCGCCAGCTGCACCGCCGCCGCGTCCGGCACGAGCAGGTAGGCGTGAGGCAGACCGGCGATGACGTGGAGCTCGCAGGGCACGCCGGCCTGGTTGAGCCGCTGGGCGTAGTCGACGTCCTCGTCCCGGAAGCCGTCGATGGAGCCGACGATCACGCAGGACGGCGGGAGCCCGGCCAGCTCGGTGGCCCGGGCGGCGGCGGCGTAGGGCGGGACGTCGGCGGTTCCGTAGAGCGCGCCGAGGTAGGCGCGCCAGCCGAACGTGTTCGAGTCTGATCCCCACACGTAGAGCCCGGCAGCCCTGATGGACGGGGTGGTCTGACGGTCGTCGAGCATCGGGCAGTCGAGCAGCTCGAAGGCGAGCGGCACCTCGCCCCGGTCGCGGGCGAGCAGCGCGAGTGCGGCAGCGAGCCCACCGCCGGCGCTGATCCCGCTCACGCCGATGCATCGAGGTTCGATCCCGAGCTCGTCCGCACGGTCGTACGTCCAGCGCAGCGCGGCGTAGCAGTCGTCGAGCGGACCCGGGTACGGCGTCTCGGGCGCCAAGCGGTACTCCACGGAGACGCCGACGATCCCGAGGTCCGGGCACCACCGGTCGAGGAGCAGGTCGTCCATGTCGTAGGTGCCGATGACGTAGCCGCCGCCGTGGATGGTGACGATCGCCGGCAGCGGCCCCTCGGCGCCGGCCGGCCGGTGCACCCGGACGCGGACGGGCGGGTCCCCCGGCACCAGGTGCTCGGTGCGCGTCACCGCATCGGACAGGTCCGGCGCCTTGAACGAGGCGGCCCGCATGGCCGCGATCCCGTCGTGGTCGATCGGCGGGAGCTCGAACGCGCCCAGCACGTCCCGCAGCTCGGGGTCGAGCAGATGGCGGACGTCGAGGTCGTCACTCATGCGAGCGGGACCCCACCGCTGCGGAAGGCCGCGACGACGCCTCCGTCGACCGGGAGGTCGATCCCCGTGACGAAGCCGGCCTCGTCGGAGAGGAGGAACGCGGCGCCGGCCGCCACCTCCTCGGGACGGCCCTTGCGACCGAACGGCGACAGCTGCACCAGCATGTCGTCGGTGCTCGGGCGGGCCTTGGCCTCCTGCTGGCCCATGAGCGTGTCGATCATGCCCGGCGTGACCGAGCAGACGCGGGCACCCACGCGCCCGAAGCGCACCGACTCGCGCCGGACCAGGCGGTGCACGCCCCGCTTCGCCCAGGCATAGGCCATCCCCGAGTCCTCGATGTCGGGACCGACCGCCTCCCGGATCCGGTCGAGAAAAGCCCCGTCGAGCGGGTCGTCCAGTACCGCATCCGCCGCGTGGTCGGCCTCCCCGAAGGCGAGCAGCGGCGCGATCGACGCGAAGCACACGAGAGCGGTCCCGGCCGTCGCCAGCGGGAAGCAGGCGTCGACCAGCAGCGCCGTCCCGACGAGGTCGACGGCGACGACCTCCCGCCAGTCGGCCATGGTCGGTGACACGCCGGCGGCGTGGGCGACGGCGCGCAGCGGGCCCAGCTCCGACACCCGCGCCGCCAGGCGGGCCACGCCGTCGGCATCTTTGACGTCGAGCGTGAACGGTTCCACCTTCGCCAGCGCGCCGCCCGCCGAGAGGCGCTCGGCGGCCTCGGTGACGCCCTGTTCGTCGCGGTCGACCGCCACGAGGACGTCGACCAGGTCGGCGACCCGCGCCGCGCACGCCGCGCCCATGCCACGCGCCGCCCCCGTCACGATGCCGACCGTCATGCGCCTCCAACCCCTCGGTGCCGGGCGAACCCCGGCCTCGGCGCACACGTTAGGTCGGCGGGGCACCTCGAGGACAAGGTCGTCGCGGAGACGCCGTCACGGACACATGGTCCCCGCCCGGTAGTGTCCGCCCCGACCCACGCACGAGGGAGGGACGCGTGTCAGAAGAACTCGGTGCGGCCGGGCTGCGCTTCGAGCGCGACGGCGTGATCGCCTGGTGCGTCATCGACCGACCCGAGGCGCGGAACGCCCTCACGCCCGCCATGTACTTCGGGATCAAGCGGGCGGTCCGGCTCGTCAACCAGGATCCGGACCTGGCCGCGCTGATCATCACCGGGACGGGCGACGTCTTCGCCCCCGGCGGGGACCTCGGCGGCCGGTCGGAGCCGGGCGACGTGCCGCCGCCGGACATCGGTCACGACATCCTGCCCTTCCTGGCCATCCGTGACAGCAGGGCACCGGTGGTCGCCGCGGTGAACGGGATCTGCCAGGCCGGGGGCCTGCTCATCGCCATGCTGGCGGACATCGCGGTGGCCAGCGACCGGGCCACGTTCCGCGTCCCCGAGCTGCTGCGCGGCATCCCCGACGCCACCTACGCGGCGGTCCTGCCCGCCCACGTGGGCGTGGCCGTCGCCCGCGACCTCTTGTTGTCGGCCCGGCGCTTCGATGCCGCCGAGGCCCAGCGCCTCGGCGTGATCGCGCGCGTCGTGCCCCACGCCCAGCTGCGGGACGCCGCCGTGCAGGCGGTACGGGAGATCCTCCAGACGCCGCCCATGGCGCGCACGCACGTGAAGCGCATGCTCAACGAGCGCTACGGACTCATCGACTACCAGACGATGTTCTGGGCCCTGGAGGAATCGCCCGAGCCGCGGGAGGGGATGCAGGCGTTCATGGAGAAGCGGCCGCCCAGTTGGGTCCCGCCCGAGCTCTGGCGCGACGGCGGGGGCTGAGCGCGGGACTGCGCGCGGCCGGTCAGCCGGTCACCGCGCGGAGGCAGAAGCCGGCGACGCGGTCGACCTCGGCGGGTGTCGGCGCCACGCGCTGCCAGAGGCAGTCCGACAGCTTGCCCAACGTCGCGTGTGCGGCGAGCGCGGCGTCGAACTCGGGCGCGTCACTGCCCAGCGCGGCGAACGGCTCGTGCAGGAGCGAGGCCAGGGGTGCGCTGGCGAAGTGCCGGCCCGCCGCCAACCCCCCGCCGACGCTGCCCCCGTTCCACAACACGGCCAGCGTCGTGGCGGCGATGTCCCCGTCGGCCTGGGCCAGCACGCCCTCGACCCAGCGCCGGACCTGGCCCTCGGGCGTCGGCTCCTTCGCCAGCTGGTGGGCGAGGTAGCTGCGCAGCCGCTCACCACCGTCCTCCAACAGGGCGGTGACCAGCGCGTCCTTGGACCGGAAGTGGCGGTAGAAGGCCTCGTTGGACAGGCCGGCGGCGGCCACGATGTCGGCGACGCGCGGCCGGGACGACGTGCCGCACCGCCCCATCACCTCGAGGGCGGCATCGAGCAGGCGGCGGACCTCGCCGGCGTACTCGTTCTCCCGTTTCGCCAGCGTGCGGCGGACGATCCGTCCGGCCACGTCGGCCGCGGGCTCCGGTATTGCATTCTCAATAGTCAGAATCATATTCTGGTCGCCTACCGAGGGAGGGCGCAACCATGGCGTGGGACTTCGAGACCGATCCGGAGTACCAGGAGAAGCTGGACTGGGTCGACCAGTTCGTCCGGCAGGAGGTCGAGCCGCTCGACCTGGTGTTCCCGCACCTGCAATTCGTCCCCCTGGAGGGCAAGCGCCGTGCGGCGATCGACCCGCTGAAGGAAGCGGTGCGGCGCCGGGGACTGTGGGCCACCCACCTCGGGCCCGAACTTGGTGGCCAGGGCTACGGCCAGTTGAAGCTGGCGCTGCTCAACGAGATCCTCGGCCGTTCGCAGTGGGCGTCGGTCGTGTTCGGCTGCCAGGCCCCCGACACGGGCAACGCCGAGATCATCGCCCACTACGGCACCGACGAGCAGAAGGAGCGCTACCTCCAGCCGCTCCTCGACGGCGAGTGCTTCTCGAGCTATTCCATGACCGAGCCGCATGCCGGCGCCGACCCCACGCTGTTCACGACGCGGGCGGTCAAGGACGGTGACGAGTGGGTGATCAACGGCTGGAAGTACTTCTCGTCCAACGCCAAGACGGCGTCGTTCCTCATCGTCATGGCCGTCTCCAATCCCGACGTGACCCCCTACAAGGGGATGTCGATGTTCCTGGTGCCGACGGACACGCCGGGCGTGCACATCGAGCGCAACGTCGGCCTGTACGGGGAGCCGGTGAACGAGGGCTCACACGCCCTCATCCACTACGAGGACGTGCGGGTCCCCGAAGAGGCGCTGCTCGGTGGCGAGGGCCAGGCCTTCGTGATCGCGCAGACGCGGCTGGGCGGCGGACGCATCCACCACGCCATGCGGACCATCGGCATGGCCCAGAAGGCGCTCGACATGATGTGCGAGCGGGCCCTGAGCCGGGAGACCGCCGGCAGCCTCCTCGCCGACAAGCAGTTCGTGCAGGGCTACATCGCCGACTCCTACGCCCAGCTGGTGCAGTTCCGCCTCTTCGTCCTCTACACGGCGTGGGAGATCGACAAGTACAACGACTACAAGCGGGTGCGCAAGGACATCGCGACGGCCAAGGTGGTGATGCCCACCGTGCTGCACGACATCGCGTGGCGCGCCATGCAGGTGCACGGCGCGCTCGGCACCACCAACGAGATGCCCTTCTTCGGGATGATCCACGGTGCCGGGGTCATGGGCCTCGCCGACGGCCCGACGGAGGTCCACAAGGTCACCGTCGCCCGCCAGGTGCTGCGCGACTACAAGGCCAGCGACGACACCTGGCCCACCCAATGGCTGCCCAAGCGCCAGGAGGCCGCGCGGGCCAAGTTCGCCGAGTACCTGGAACTGGAGGTAGGGAACCTGTGAGCACGACCGAAGAGACCGCGTGGCCCGTCGGCGACGTGCCGACCATCGCCGACGTCGACGCGCTGACAGCCTGGCTGGACTCGTTGGGCCTCGGAGTCGGCGCATCCCTCGAGCACGGGTACATCTCGGGTGGCAGCCAGAACGAGATCTACGAGTTGCGCCGCGGCGACCTGCACTGCGCCATGCGCATCCCGCCGGCCTCGGCGCCGGCGTCGCGCGACGAGGGCATCGTGCGCGAGTGGCGCATCATCGAGGCGCTCACCGGGACCGACGTCCCGCACACAGAGGCGATCGCGGTGTGCACCGACCCCTCGGTGCTCGGCCGCACCTTCTACCTGATGGGCTTCGTCGACGGCTGGTCCCCGATGTCCACCCGGCGCGCCTGGCCGGCGCCGTTCGACACCGACCTGGAGGCGCGCCGCGGTCTCGGGTTCCAGCTCGTGGAGGGGATCGCCCTGCTCTCGAAGGTCGACTGGCAGGCCAAGGGCCTGCAGGACCTGGGCCGCCCCCAGGGCTTCCACGAGCGTCAGGTCGACCGCTGGACGGCGTTCCTCGAACGGATCAAGGGCCGCGAGCTGCCGGGGTTCGACGAGGCGGCCGCATGGCTGCGGGCGCACCGGCCCATCGACTACGTCCCCGGGCTGATGCACGGCGACTACCAGTTCGCCAACGTCATGTTCAAGCACGGCGCGCCGGCGCGCCTGGCCGCCATCGTGGACTGGGAGATGGGGACCGTCGGCGATCCCAAGCTCGACCTGGGCTGGGTCGTGCACTCCTGGCCCGACGACACCACCACGGACGAGGACAGGACCGGCGGCTACGTCGACATGACGGGCATGCCGTCGCGGGACGAGATCCTCGCCCACTACGCCACCACGTCGGGCCGGCAGGTCGACGACATCGACTACTACTGCGTGCTGGCCAAGTGGAAGCTCGCCGTCGTGCTGGAGCAGGGCTACCAGCGGGCCGGTGACGACGAGAAGCTCCAGGCGTTCGGCCCCGTCGTGCTCGACCTCATGGCCTCGGCGGGCGAGCTGGCCGAGACGACCGACTACTCGGTGCTGGCGGCACCGGGCGCCGGCTGAGCCGGCGATCCGGGTCGAGCACCGAGAGCAGCCGGTTCAGGGGTGCGCTGACGTGCGTGCCGCGCTATGCCGCGCCTACGGCGGGCCGGAGGTCGTCGAGGTGACCGACGTGCCGTCACCGCCGCTGGGGGCGGGGCAGGCCAGAGTCGGGGTGCACGTCGGTGCGCTCAACTTCCCCGACGTGCTGGTCGTCGCGAACACGTACCAGGTGTCGGTGCCGACGCCCTTCATCCTGGGCAGCGAGTTCGCCGGGCACGTGGTCGAGGTCGGCGAGGGCGTGGACGGCCTGCGCCGCGGCGATCGCGTCTTCGGCTCGGCCATCGTGGGCGCACTGGCCGAGGAGATCGTCGTGCCGGCGACGTCCCTGATGGCGATCCCGGTCGGGGTCGACGACGTCACGGCGGCCGGTTTCGGCGTCGCCTATCGCACGGCGTTCCACGTGCTGCGGTCCGTTGCCGCGCTCCAGCCGGGCGAGGAGCTCGTCGTGCTCGGCGCGGGGGGCGGCGTGGGCTCGGCGGCCGTCCAGCTCGGTGCCGTCCTCGGCGCGACCGTGACCGCGGTGGCCTCGAGCGCCGAGAAGCTCGAGGCGGCCCGCACCTGCGGCGCGCAGCGGCTCATCGACCACCGCGCCGGCGACCTGCGACAGGCCCTCCGCGAGGCGCTGCCCGACGGCGCCGACGTCGTGGTCGACCCGGTCGGCGGCGAACTGGCCGAGCCGGCGCTGCGCTCGCTGCACTGGGGCGGGCGGTTCGTGACGGTGGGCTACGCGTCGGGGTCCATCCCGCGCATCCCGCTCAATCTGGTGCTGCTCAAGGGGATCCACATCCTAGGGTTCCAGTTCGGCGAATTCGCCCGTCACCGACCCGAGGAGATGGCGCGCAACGACCGCGAGCTCCTCGACCTGCTGGTGGACGGCCGCGCGGCGCCGCTCATCGGTGCCACCTTCGACCTGTCCGAGTCGGCCGCCGCGCTGCGCCACCTGGCCGAGGGCAGGGCCGTCGGCAAGGTCGTCGTCCGGGTGGCACCAGAGGAGGTACCCGAGGAGTCGCCGTGACGGCGACCCGGAACGGCGGGACCCCCCTCGTGGGGCGTGGTTAGTATCGACGTCGATGTCAGAGTCAGATTCGAGGGCACGGACCGCCACCGCCGGGACCGGGGCCGGGAAGCATGGAGGCTGCCGGTGACGAAAGTGATGGAAGGCGTCCGCGTCCTTGAGGTGGCGGAGCACACGTTCGTGCCGGCCGCGTCGGCGCTGCTGGCGGACTGGGGCGCCGACGTGGTCAAGATCGAACCGATTGAGCGCGGCGACGCCATGCGGGGCTTGGGCTCGACCGGCGTCGTGTCCATCACCGGCGACGTGCACGCCCTGCTGGAGCACTCGAACCGCGGCAAGCGCAGCCTCGCCCTCGACCTCACCACTCCCGACGGACTCGACATCCTCTACAAGCTCGCGGCAACGGCGGACGTCTTCCTCACCAACAAGCTGCCGCGCGTCCGCACGAAGCTCAACATCGAGCTCGAGGACATCCGCGCCCACAACCCGCAGATCATTTACGTCGCCGGGACGGGGCACGGCGAGCGCGGTCCCGACGCCGACAAGGGCTCGTACGATTCCCTCGCCTTCTGGCAGCGGGCCGGCGTGGCGATCGGCGGCAAGCCGGCCGACTCGGACCGCCTCCCCAATCCTCCGGCGCCCGGCTTCGGCGATTCCATCGGTGCCATGACCATCGCCGGGGGGATCATGGGCGCGCTCTTCCACCGCGAGCGGACGGGTGAGGCCACCACGGTCGACGTGTCACTGCTGGGCACGGGTATGTGGGCCATGGGCCAGGCCTTCGCGCTGTCACTCGTCGCCAACGTGCCCTGGCAGGGCCCGCCGGCCAACATGTTGCGACAGAACCCGCTGGTGACCACCTACCTCACCAAGGACGAGCACTACCTGTCCTTCTGCTGCCTTCAGGCGGGGAAGTACTGGCCGCCGCTCTGCGACATCATCGGGCGGCCCGAACTGGCGCACGATCCGCGCTTCAGCGACCACGCGTCGCTGCTGGAGAACACCACCGAGGTGCAGGCGATCCTGCGCACCGTGTTCGCGGAGTACACGGTGGCCGAGTGGCGCGAGAAGTTGGCGGACTTCACCGGGCAGTGGTGCGTCGTGCAGGACACCCTCGAGGCTGCGGTCGATCCACAGACGCTCGCCAACGGATACGTGCAGGAGTGCCGCACGGCGGGAGGAACTCCCTTCCACCTCGTGGCGGCTCCGGTGCAATTCGGCGGCGAGCCGGCGCCGGCGGGGCGGGCACCCGAGTTCAACGAACACGGCGACGCCGTGCTGGAGGAGCTCGGGATCGACTGGGATACCATCGTGGACCTCAAGGTCCGCTCCGTCGTCGGTTAGGACACATTCACGCGCGGCACGCGCTTCAGGAGGGCAAACACATGGGACTGTTCGATGCATTTCGCTACGACGGGAAGCGGGTCTTGGTGGTCGGCGGCGCCACCGGCATGGGTGCGGCCACCGCAGAGCTGGCGCAGGACGCCGGCGCCGAGGTGGTGGTGATGGACTTCGCCGAGGTCACGCTCCCGGGCGCCAAGGCCATTCACGTCAACCTGGCCGACAAGGCCTCCATCGAGGCCGCGGTGGACGAGTGCGGGGGCCCGGTGCACGCGCTGTTCTCCTGCGCCGGTGTCGCCGACGGCACGCCGGGAATCGAAAAGATCAACTTCGTCGGGCACCGGCACCTCATCAACCGGATGCTGGCGGGCGGCATGCTCTCCCGCGGATCGGCCATCGGCTTCATCTCCTCCGCCGCCGGCCTGGGCTGGGAGTCCAACCTCGAGACCCTGAAGGAGTACCTGGACACGGCCGACTTCGACGAGGCCGCCGCCTGGGCGGTCGACCACGGCTTCGCCGACTACTTCCACTCCAAGCAGGCCGTCTGCGCCTACGTGGCCCGGGAGGCCTTCCCCCTGCTCAAGCAGGGCATCCGCATCAACGCCATCTGCCCGGGGCCCACCGACACGCCGCTGGCCCAGGCGAACAAGGAGATGTGGCTGGGGTTCGGCGCCGACTACCGCCAGGAGACCGGCATCGAGGCCTCGACGCCCATCGAACAGGCGTACCCGCTGCTGTTCCTCTGCAGTGATGCCGCCGTCTCCATCACCGGCATCACCATGATCACCGACGTCGGTTACGTCAGCTCCGGCATCACCGGGTCCTTCCCCCCCGCCACCGACGTCGCCGGGTTCCTGCTCGGGCGCTTGGGGTAGGCACGCGTGCGCGTGCGCTGACCGACTCAGCCCGTCGCTGAGGGGGCCTTCTTCTCGGGACGCCAGTACGCGCCCAGCAGCAGCGCCGCCCCGAGCGCACCTCCGCCGAGGGAGATGCCGAAGCCGGGCCAGCCCCACAGGTCGGAGAGGTGCGCCACGTGCGCGTCGACGCTCCATTGGCCTGGTCCGAGCGTTCCGACGACCACACCCACCATCGTCAGCACCATGACGTACTCCCAGCCCTCCCCGGGTCGGAAGATGAAGAATCCGTTCTTCAGGTGGTTGGTGATCCACGCCACCGCCATGACGCCCACGACCCCCGCGCCGGCCACCGGCGTCAGCAGCCCGAGGACCAGCAGGGCGCCGGCACCGATTTCGGTGAGGCTCGCCATCCAGGCATGGAGAATCCCCGGGCGCATGCCCAACGACTCGAACCAGCGCGCGGTCCCCGCGATCTTCCCACCACCGAAGATGTGGTTGATCCCGTGGGCCAGGAAGACGGCGGCGAGAACCAACCGCGCCACCAGGAGGGCGGTGTTGGCGGAGCTTGCGCTCACGTCTCCCAAGATTGCATGCGTCATGTCTGTCGACCTCGTTCGCGCCGTTGCGGTTCGTTCTGGCCGGAGCAGCTTAGAGAGCCACGACCCGGGCCGCACCGGAATCGTGATGGGTCCCCGAAACGGGGTTCGTCAGGCGTGCACCCACGCCACCGCGGCGACGGCGCCGCTGCGGGAAGGCGCACTCAGACACGCTGTGCGTTGTGTCAGGACCTCGCCGGCGCCGTCGCGCTTCAGGCGGCGAAGGGCAGCTTCATCACCTCGGCCAGGTTGCCGCCCATGACCCGCGCGATGTCCTCGTGCGACAGGCCCTCGAGCTCGTCGACGTAGGAGAGCGGGTCGGCCATCCCCTCGATGTGCGGGTAGTCCGATCCGAAGACGACGCGGTCGACGCCCACGACCTCGATGAGACCCCGCGGGTCCTCCTCGTGGAAGGGGTGGATCCAGACGTTGCGCTTGAACACCATCAGCGGGTCCTCGGCCCACTGCGCGGGGTTCTTCGCGTAGGACTGTCCGAGGGCGTCGACGAGCGGACGCACCCAGCTGGCACCGTTCTCCACCGGCAGGATCCGGAGCGACGGGAATCGGGAGAGGAGGCCGTGACCGATCAGCGAGGCCACCGTGTCGAAGATGCCCCTCCCCTGCGTGTGCATGATGTCGAGGAACGGCGAGAAACCCTGGAACGGTAGGTGCTCCCCCTCGGGTTTGCCCTCCCACAGGTTGTAGTAGCGGGTCAGCCCGTCGTCGGAGGCGTGCATGCCGACGGT
Source organism: uncultured Acidimicrobiaceae bacterium (assembly GCA_963736525.1). Taxonomy (GTDB): domain Bacteria; phylum Actinomycetota; class Acidimicrobiia; order Acidimicrobiales; family RAAP-2; genus Bog-473. The sequence goes on along the minus strand of CAVTPF010000012.1, from coordinate 276,443 downwards.
GATGTCCAGCTCGGTGACCCGCTGCCAGAAGGGGTCGAACTCGGGCAGGGCGAACGACCGGTAGCCCTGGAAACCCGGAACCGGGGCGGGCCGGATGAGGATGAGCTTCGCGCCCCGGTCGACCACCCACTCGAGCTCCTTGATCGCCTCCTCCACGATGGGCAGCGTGATGACGGGCGAGGCGAAGATGCGGCCCTCGTAGTTGAAGGTCCAGTGCTCATGCATCCACTGGTTCAGGGCGTGCACAACCGCGTGGGTGGCCTTCGGGTCCATGTACAGGCGCTCCTCCAACAAGCTCGCCAGTGTCGGCCACATGAGCGCGCGGTCGAGCCCGAGCTCGTCCATGAGCGCGAGGCGGGGCCCCGGCGAGAAAAAGGCTTCGGGAGACCGGATCGGCTCGCCGATCATCTCCCGGCGGGACTTCCCCTCGGGGTTGCCGTGCTTGAAGAACTCCTCCGACGCGCCGGGGCGGCCGACCACCTCGAACGTCGGGTTCGGGATGTACTCGGAGATGACGTTGCGGACCGCGATCTTGGTGCGCCCGTTGACCTGGACGTACTTGATCAGGCCGTCGTACTCCTTCGGAAGGAACTTCGTGAAGGCGTCCGTCGTCTCGTACATGTGGTTGTCGGCGTCGAAGACCGGAAAGTCGACAGCGGTCTTGGGCATGGTCACCTCCGCATCTCATCGAACCACGACGGCCGTGGCGCTCCTGTCGGCCAGGGGTGTCGCGGCCCGACACCCCTGCCGACCTGTGAGGATAGCCGATTATCGACTTTGACGTCAATATTATGAAGAACCACCGGCCGTTGGACGAACGGGCGACCCGCGGCACCCCGTGCTCAGGGCGGCGCGAGCTTGGCGAAGTCCCAGCTGACGACCTTGTCCGGGTCCAACCGGACCCACGCATGCTTTCCGTCCGGGGCGAACTCGCCGCCCGAATACTTCTCGCCGAACAGGCGCTCGGGGAGCTCCACGGCGGGGTCCCGTCCTGCGGTGCGCGGGACGGGACCGACCTGAGCGACACGGCCCGCGAGCTCGACCCCGCACAGCTCGAAGTACTGCTCGCCCGCGTCGACCACGACGGCGACACGGGGATCGCGCTGCAGGTTGGCCCAGCGCTGGCTCTTGACGAGGGTGTTGAGCCAGAGCGCGGCCCCGTCCCACACGAACCAGAGGGCCGAATTGTGAGGGGTGCCGTCGGCTCCCACCGTCGCGACCCGAGCGGTGCGTTGGACTCGCAGGAACTCGTCGCGCTCCGCGTCGGACATGGCGATCCTGCGTCCCCGTCGTTGCTCCTTCACCGCGAGCCTCCGCTTCGTGGGCATCAGCGGTGCCGGGAACGTCGTCACAGGTGTGTGACCGGTCCCGACTCGCTGTGCCAGCCGTCTTTGTGACGTCGACGTCGACGATGATAGAGATCTTGGCCGCGACGCCTCGGGGAGAGCGTCCCAGGGCCGAGCAGGAGGACGAATGGCCACAACGGTGAACGGCGGTGAAGCCGACGCCCGAGCGAGAGGACACGTCCTGCGAGATCTCGGGTGGGAGGTCAAGCGAGACGACGACGGGCTTCGTGGCTCGGCTCCCGTCTATCCACAGATGTACGTGCCGGGTACCGAGCACCTGCGGACGTCGATCCTGGCGACGTGGGCGGACACCATCGCGGGGCTCCTGGCCATTGACGTCATGGGTCCCCGCGTCCCGGTCACGCTCGAGCTCGACGTGCACCTCTTCCAACCGGCGCCGCGCTCGGGCCTCGTCCACGGCGTGTGCCGCGTCCTGAAGTCGGGGCGTTCGGTGTTCGTGGCGAGCGTCGACTTCACCACCGACAGCGGCGAGCCGATCGGCTTCGGTGCCTGCTCGTTCATGGCGGCGCCCGACACCACGCTGAGAGTCCCCGCCCGGACGAGCGTGGACGAGGTGGTGCGCGGAGGGGCGCGGCTCGCGGTGCCGTTTGCCGAGCGGGCCGGTTGCGAACGTCGGGCGGCGGGCGTAGCGGTGCTGCACCACACGGACGAGTCGCTCAACTCCTCGAACACGGTGAACGGGGGCCTCATCGCTCTGGCCGCGGAGGAGGCCGTGCTCTCGTTGGCGCCCGGCACCACGATCTCATCGCTGGGGATGCGCTACCTCCAGCCGATCCGAGTCGGACCGGTCGTCGCCGAGGCCCAGGTGCAGGGCGGGCTCGGGCGCGTCGAGATACGAGACGCGGAGAACGGCAACCGGTTGTGCGTCGTGGCGGTGTGCCGGACATTCGACGCCTAGGCGCGGCCTCGGGCGGACCGTGCGTCGGCGCGGTCAGACGCCGCCTAGCGCAGGAGGGAGTCGAGGGCCTGGTCCATGCGGCCGTCCCGGGGGCCCGCCGTGCGCAGGGTCCTGACCCTGAGCGGAGACGGCGCGGTGAGCACGGGCAGTCGGCCTTCGCGGGCTCGATGTACGCCTACACCGGCAAGGGCCTCGGTCCCGCCACCGGCGTGTTCTCGGGCTGGACGCTGATTTGGGCCTACTACTTCATCGCGGTGGCCGGCCTGTGCGGCTTCGCCGTGTTCTGCGGGCAACTGCTCTCGGCACTCGGATACCACGGCCCCGTGCACCCCATCATCTTCTTTGCCATCAGCGCGGTCGCCTGCTGGGTCATCGCCTACAAGGACATCCGGGTGTCGTCCATCTTGACCATGATTCTCGAGGGGGCTTCGGTTGCCTGCATCACCGCACTGGCCTGCGTGATCCTCTTCAAGCACGGCTTCTCCATCGACACGAAGCAGTTGTCGTTGAGCGGTGTGGACGTGCGGGGCATGGGCCTGGCCGTTGTGGCCTGCATCTTCTCCCTGGTGGGATTCGAGGCCGCCACCACCATGGGTGCTGAGGCGAAGAACCCCACGCGCAACCTGCCCCGGGCCGTGATCGCCAGCCTGCTCATCACCGGGGCCTTCATGGTGTTCATGGCCTACGTGGAAGTGGGGGGCACGAGCAACTACGGCGGTGCCTGGACGAGCGCGCCGCTCAACTTCCTGGCCGACGCCTATGGGGTGAGCTTCTTCAAGAATCCGGTGTCGATCGGGGCCATGGTGAGCTTCTTCTCCCTCTCGTTGTCATGCCTGAACGCCGGCTCGCGGATCATGTTCCCAATGGCCCGCCACGGCATCTTCTCGGGACACCTGGGCCGGGCCCACGCCACGAACCGCACCCCGCACGTTGCGGTCACGCTCTACATGACCATGATCTTCGCCCTGCCGGCCTTCCTCATGATCTTCACCAACCCCCTCACCGCCTTCGGCGACGCGGGCACGCTGGCCGCATTCGGCTTCCTCGTCGCCTACTACCTCATCACCGTGGCGGCACCGGTGTACCTCAAGAAGCAGGGGATGCTGCGCACCCGGGACGTGGCCGTCGCCGCCGTCGCCGTGGTCTGCCTGCTGGTGCCCACCATCGGCAGCTTCTACCCGATGCCGGCCTGGCCGGTGAACCTCTTCCCCTACATCTTCTTGGGGTGGATGGCCTTCGGCGCCACCTGGTTGTTCGTGGTCAACCGACGCCAGCCCGGGATCCTGGCCGACATCGAAGCCGACCTGGAGCGCACACCGGAGCCGATGGACGACGAGCCGGTCGAGGTGGCCGAGCACGCGCCCCAGCCAGCCATGGCCTGAGGGCCTCGGCATACCCTCGGTTGTGCCGAGGCACGACACGACCCGCTCGGCTCCCCCGGCGGGTCGTGTCGCGCCCTGGGGTCGAACTGACCGGCGGCACCTCAGTTAGGGACTTTCGCCTCCCCCAACTCGGGTCGTTGGTCCCTACGGGTTTCCCGGCACCTCATCAACACTGGGCACAGCGGCCCACAAGGGTGTGGGTCACCGATAGAGGGAGAGCACCATGCAACGAAAGGTTTTCGATGTCCTGGTCAGCGTCGGCGGCGCCATCATGGTCGTCGTCCTGTTGGTGGCCGGCGGGCTCCTGCTGTGGGGCGCCAGCTTTGCCAACTCCAACGTGCACAACCAGTTGGCCGAGCAGCAGATCACGTTCCCGTCCGCGGCAGCCTTCGCCCACGCCAAGCCCGGGACCGAGATCACGCCTTCCATGATCCCCTCGGTGTCCCAGTACGCCGGCCAGCAGCTGACGACCGGAGCCCAGGCCGAGGTGTACGCCAATGACTTCATCGCGGTCCACCTCCGGGAGATCGGCGGGGGCAAGACGTACGCGCAGCTGAGCTCGGCGGCCATGGCGCTCCCCAAGGGCTCCGCCGCCTACAACGCGGCCGAGGCCAAGGTCCAGACGATGTTCCAGGGCACGACGCTGCGGGGGCTCCTCCTCGAGGCCTACGCCTTCAGCGTCATCGCCACCATCGCCACGGTGGCAGCCATCGCGGCGTTCATCCTGGCCGGGCTGCTGGCCCTGGTCGTGGTGTTCGGCTTCTGGCACGCACGTCAGGTGCCCGAGACCGAAGAGCTCGAGGTGCACCACACCGTTCCGGCGGGGCTTGCCACGGCCTGATCCGCCTGACAACAGCCTTTCGGGATCTCCGCCCGACCCGCCAGGGTCGGGCGGAGCCGCGCCCGGTCATTCGCCGGTGACGTCGCGGCGGGTGAAGGCGACGCCGCCGACTGCGGCCGACACCACGCCGACGGCCACCATGGCGCCGGCGGTCGTCCAATCCGGGGGGGCGGCGGGCGCCGCCGCCATCTGGTGAAAGAGGGACGTGTCGACCACCCAGCGGTTCGAGCCGAAGAAACCTCCCACGAGCTCGATGAGCAACGACCAGCCCAAGACGGCATAGACGACGGACCCGGCTGCCCGCGGCCACACGCCCAACGCCAGGGCGCCGATGCCCAGAATGCAGATGGACGGGGGCACGACGTTGACTCCGGCCTCGACCAACGTGGCGAAGGAGACTCCGGCGTTCTGCGTGATCGTGCCGACCCAGGTCAGAGCACCGGAGATCAGGCCGCCGGCCACCAGCGCGACCACGGCCACCCCGAGCCTCCCCCCATCCACGACGGCCGGGAGACGGGGCGGACGAGAAGGTGGTCGAGCCGACCTTGGGCCTCCTCGAGCCGTGCTGCGGTCACCTGGCCGGCTGCCGCGAAGGCGACCAACACGGCAAGGATGAGGAACGTGACCCCGAGGTACGCCTTGGCGCCCGTTCCCGCAGCCCCGAGCCTGGAGAAGATCGTCTGGACCGACGAGCCGGAGAGGGTTGCTCCCGCTGCCTTGGCGACGAGCCCCAGCAACAGCCCGGTGACGGCCAGCGCGCTCCACCAGGCGACGATGGTCGGTCGGACCAGGCGGATCGTGAGCCCCACCTGGCCGCGCAGGAACAAGAGGCGAGGCGAGGCGTGGTCGCGATCGGGCAGCACGCTCGAACCGACATCCCTCCTCCCGGCCAGGTGCACGGCGACGGACGCCGCGACGATGGTGAACGCCACGATCGGCAGGAACGGGAAGGCCCGGGGCGATGTCAGGGGCTGCAGCTCCTCGATCCAACCGAGCGGGGACGCCCAGATCAGTGCGTGCAGTCCCGTGCCCGAATCGGCCACGAGGCGAAGGCCATAGCTGGCACCGAGCACCCAGGCGGCGGTGGTCGCCGCCTGACGCCGGGTCGCTGCCAACTGGCTGGTGAGCGCGCCCACGGACACGAACATGAGGGCGCTCGCCACCAGGGCCAGTGCGAAGAAGAGAGAGGGCCCCGCCGCGAGGTCGACCTTCGAGTACCGACCGGTGAGCACGGTGAGTACGGCCGTGATCAACCAGACGGTGGCCACCCCGGCGACCAGGCCCACCACGGCCTGACCCGTCGCACGACGTCGGGTGGTCTGACCCGTCAGCAGGAGCTCCCAACGACCCGCGTCCTCTTCGCCGCGCAACAGCTTCGTGCTGATGAGCAGTCCCCAGACGGCGCCGAGGATCATGATCGCCATGAAGCTCTTGAAGACGGTGAAGCCCGCAACCGTCTGCAGTTGCGGCGCGGGACCGAAGAGAGCGTTCGCTGCGTGGTTGGAGCCAAAGGCGGCCGCCAGGCGGTCACGTTGGGCCTGCGTCTTGTAGATCTGCGTGTAGCTGACGGCCGACGAGGCCACGACGACGCCGAAGATGTAGCCCCACAGGACCCCGGAGCGGACCGCCCGGCGCGCCGACTGGCCGAGGACGACCGTACCCGGGGATCGCTCCACCCGCGGGACGGGCAGCGCCGATTCAGCCGGCAACGGGTTCTGTCCGCTCTTCGTGGTCAGCTTCACCGTAGAGGGCGAGGAACAGTTCCTCGAGCGACGGCTCGCGGCTCAGCATTTCGGTGACGCGTGATGCTGCCAGCGCCTTGAGCAGCGGGTCGATCGAACCGCGCACCTGCAACCGCACCACCCGCCCATCGACGTGCACCGAGCTGACGCCGGGGACGCCGGCGAGATCGGGAATCGGGCCGTCGAAGGTGGCCTCAACCGTGAGGGCGGAGAGGTGGCGCATGCTGGCGAGCGTCCCCAGCTCCACCAGTCGGCCTTCCCGCAAGATGCCGACCTGGTCGCACAGCGCCTCGATCTCGCTCAGGATGTGCGACGACAAGAAGACCGTTTGGCCGTGATCCTTTGCGTCCGTGACGCAGTGACGGAATGCCTGTTCCATCAGCGGATCGAGACCGGCTGATGGTTCGTCGAGAACCAGGAGATCAGCCCGGCTCATGAGGGCGGCGACGAGGAGGATCTTCTGGCGGTTCCCTTTGGAGTAGGTCCGGATCTTCTTCGACGGATCGAGCTCGAAGCGGTCGATCAGCTCCTGCCGGTACGCCTCGTCGACGCGGCCCTGGACGCGACCGAGCAGGTGCAGTGCCTCTGCCCCGGTGAGTGCGGGCCACAGGTTGGACTCACCCGGTACATAGGCCAGGCGCCGGTGGACGTCGACGGACCGATGCTGGCAACTCAGCCCGAATATCTCGCATCGTCCCGCGGTCGGCTGGGCGAGACCCAACAGCAACCTGATCGTGGTCGTCTTTCCCGCACCATTGGGTCCCAGGTAGCCGACCACGGCACCCTGGACGATCTCGAGATCCAAATCAGTGAGGGCTTCGACCGTGCCGTAGCGCTTCGTCAGTCCTTCAGTTCGAATGGCGATCGCGTCCAAGGTCCACCTCCTGCGCAATGGAGTCAGCGACGGCTGCACCCGTGCGGCCTGCTCGCAGCGCGTCGATGGTCGATCGGGCGCTGGCGGCGGTCTCGGCGCTGAGCAACGGACGCGCATAGAAATCGACCTTGGCCCGGGTCATCCGCAGATGGCCCTCGGGTCCGAAGATGTCAGCTCCCAGCACGCGGGACAGTTGGTCGTGCATGGCGAGCAGACCCGTCTCCATCGCCACCAAGATGGCCGCATAGGCACGCGGATCGTCGAACTCGCCGGGGTTGTGCTCGTTCACCCAGGCTTCGGTGAGTTCCACCATCTCGTCGAACATGGCCGCCGCCGACGGTGAGCCATCGACCATCGACCGGGCGAAGTAGCGGAAGATCAACAGCACGGTGGGATGGGCCGCGGCCATGAAGCTGACGTCGGCCACCGCGTCCGCCACGATCGCCTGTTCCTTGATCTTCATGATCTGTTCGAGCGCGTACGCATCGCAGGCGGCGCGCAGGTCGTCCTTCGACCCAAAGTGGTGACGGACGAGGCCCCCGGAGACGCCGGCCGCCGTGGCGATGTCCCTGATCGTCGCCCCCTCCACACCGTGGTCGGCGATGAGTCGAAGCGCGGCATCGCGGATGCGCGCCCGGGCGGTGAGGTCCTCCATCGCCAGATCCGACCGGGCCGTGCTGGACACCCCCGGACTATACCAAAATATAGTTTGCTATATGTCTGTATAGTCGGTGGCGCCTCAGCTGCGGTCGCCCGGTCCAGCCGGGGACTCCTCGTCGTCTCCCGCCCAGGTCCGCCGAGGCACCGCTCGCAGCGGGTGGAACTCGTCGTCACGGCCGGCGTTGGAGCTCTGCACCGCAACGTGGGATCCGAACTCCACATGCTCGAGCACCGCGTCCTGGAAAGGCTCGTCATCAGGCATGCCGGCCGCGTCGAGTGCCGCCCGGTACAGCTCGACGAGGCGCTGGCGTTGGGCCTCCGTGATCCGGAGCCCTCGATGCACGTCGATCAGGTGGGCGAAGCCGAGCTCCCTGGTGAACCGATCGGGACCATCAAACGACTCCGCGGCGAACCAGGTCAGATGGTCGACGTGCTGAGGCTGCCCGGCACCGAAAAGCGGTGCAGCAGCGGGTCGGCGAGCATGCTCGTGACGAGCGCTACGCCCAATCCCGCAAGTCGTCGTCGAGCTCGATCTCAAAGGTGCGGAGCGCCAGCGCGAGCAGGTCGTAGGCGCCGACGGTGAAGACGACGTCCATGATCTGTTGGGTGTCCAGCTCGGCCGCGAGGGTCGCCCAGCTCGCGTCGGCGATGCGGGCACCCTGCAGCAGTTCGTCGGCGGCGCCGACCAAGGCGGACTCGAACGGCGACCAGCCATCGGCCCCCGGCCCCGACTTCACCCGCTCGACCTCGGAGCGGGTGATGCCCGCGTCGTCGGCCGACTCGGCGTGCTGGGCCCACAGATAGGTGGAGTCACGGAGCACGGCCACCCGAAGGACGAGCAGCTCGCGCTGCCGGGGTGTGATCGTCGAGGTGTACAGCAGATGGCCGATGAGCTGGTTGTAACCCGTGGTGAGCGCCGGGTGCCGGGCGAGGAGTCCGAGCAGGTTCAGGCCCTTGGGACGCGACGGGTCCCGGGGCTGCGGCGGCTGGAGCGGCGCAAGGGCCGCCCGCATTTCGGGCGGCCACCGGCCGGGCGGGATCGGATCGACCCTTCCCACGTCAGGTGTTGCGCCCGCCGTTGACGCCGAACACCTGACCGGTGACATACGACGCCTCTTCGCTCACGAGGAACGCGGTGGCCGCGGCGACGTCGTCGGGGCGACCGATGCGCCGGACCGGGGTTCGCTCGGCGTGCTCGTCGACCCCACCGCCGAGGAGGCCCTTCGACTCCTGGGCGCGCAGCATGGGCGTGTCGATGAACCCGGGGGGGATCGTGTTGACGGTGACGCCCTTCGGGCCGAACTCCAGGGCGAGGGCCTTCGTGAGCCCGATGACGCCGGCCTTGGACGAGACGTAGGCCGCCATCATCGGCTGACCGCTCTGTGCGCTCGACGAGGAGATGTTGACGATGCGGCCCCAGCGCGCCTCGAGCATGTACGGGAGCACGACCTGACAGCAGTGGAAGGTGCCCGTGAGGTTGATGTCGAACACCCGGCGCCACGTCTCGGGATCCATTTTCAAGAACGGACCGAAGAGGTGGAGCCCGGCGTTGTTGACGAGGATCGTGGGGGCGCCCAGGCGATCGGCGGTCTCGGCGACGGCGGCCTCGACCCGGGACCGGTCCGTGACGTCGGCCTCCACGCCGATGGCCGTTCCGCCGTCGGCGTTGACGGCGCCTGCCGCCTCCCCCGCCGCGTCGGCGTCGCGGTCGAGAACGGCCACGGCCGCGCCGTCGGCGGCCAGCCGCTTGCTGATGGCCAACCCGATGCCGGACCCGCCACCCGTGACGACGGCGACCTTCCCGTGCAGCTGATGCGATGTCGGTGTTTCGCCCACTACGTCACGAACTCTGCTGTCCGCCGGTGAAAGCGCCACCGTCCGTCGATCCGGTGGAGGACGTCGTGGTAGCGACCGACCAGCTGAATCGCCCAACCTTCGTTGCCCTGCAGGATGAAGATCACGTCGCTCGTGGCACGGGCTTCGTCCTCGTTCCATTCGGTGACGAGTGTGTTGAGAACGAGGTGGCGTTGCGGCCGCCTCGGCGTCCACGTGCTGTACGCCTGGCGAAGCGCCTCGTGACCCTCGTGGGTGCCCAGACCCGGGATCTCACAGGCGCCATCGGGGCAGAAGGTGGCGACCACGTCGTCGGTCCGGCCGTCGTCGAGAGCCTGCGTGTAGCAGGCCAGGGTGGCGCGGACGCCCTCGACGACCTGCGCGTAGTCCGACTCGGTGCTCGCGTCGGGCATCGGTACCGCGTCAGAATCCGAGATCGACGACGGGCCGCTCGAGCGGGTTCAGGTTGATGGCGCGCAAGGCCGGTAGAAGCTTCTCGTCGGGCAGGCCGGCGAGGAAGCCGTCGACGGTGCGCTCGAAGTTCGCAATGCCCCCTTCGATTCCCTCGGACAGGCGCATGTACTCGAAGCCCTTGGCGTGCAGGCCCCGCTGCTGTCGCGGCAGGTTCGAGAAGTCCTGCGTCGGGATCGGCGGGACCCGTGGATCGTCGAACGCCCACGGCTCGGGTGGCGTGGGTGGCCCCGGGTCGCTCCCTTCGGGGAATCGCGTGAGCGACCAGATCTCCATCAGCGTCTCCTCGGGACCCAGCGGGCGGAACCGGTACGAGGAGGCGCTGCTGTACATGGGCAGCACGAAGTAGTGCGGGAAGCAGTAGAACATGGTTTCGTTCAGGCCCTCTGCGGCGAGCTCGTTGAGATCGGGGATGTCAGCACCCTGGTCTCGATGCCAGCGGACGACCGCATCGTTCAGCGTACGGTGCCAGGTCGACATCGCCCCGTCCGCGTCGACGGGCAGCTCGATGTCCCGCATGCCCTCGGCCACGCGCACGTCGTTGGCGTGGACCATCCCTGCCATGCCGTCGCTCATCACGTGGAGGTAATGCAGCTCCGCGTCGACGAACACCCGCGGGTCGAACGCTTCAGGATTGCGCGGCGGGAACCGTCCCGGGATGACGAGCTCGGGATGTGTCTCGATCACGTGGTACTGCTCCAAGAACGCCTCTTGGGCAAGCTTCCAGTTCACGGGGAGACGGAACGCGCGCCACCACTCGGTGCGCATCGACTCCACCTTCCACGCGTCGAGGATGGTGGCGAACGGCTCGATGCACTCGCGCAACGGCGGCGCCTCGTCGCCGAGGTTGATCCATGCGCAGCCGCCCCAGACCTCGCACCGCACCGGCATGAGGTCGAGATCTTCCGGTCGCAGGTTGTGCTCGGAGAAGGACTTCGGCTTCGAGACGAAGGTGTTCTTGCCGTCCAGGCCGTAGCACCACCCGTGGAAGGGGCAGGTGAAGCCGCTCTTCAGCGTGCCGCGGCCCTCGACGACCTTGACGCCGCGGTGCCGGCAGGCATTCTGAAAGGCACGTACCTCCAGCTCCTCGGTGCGCACCACGATGATCGACTGGTCGAGGATCTCATACTCGACGAAGTCCCGGGCCTGCGGGATCTCCTCGAGCCGGCACGCCATCTGCCAGACCCGCGGCCAGAGGAGATCGACCTCCATCTGGTAGAAGTCCGGATCGAAGTAGCGCTCCTTGGGGACACGGTCGGGGACCTGCATCGCGTAGGGCACCGGGAGTGCCGACCACCTTCGATCCACAATCGCCATGGCGCGCCCAATCACCCTTCCGTGCGCCGGGAGTATACTAACCGGTCGGTACAATAATCGAGACGGCGCACGCGGGGGACTGGGCCGCGTACGGCACGGTGACCCACACACTTCGCGGCTCCATGACGACACCTCCCGAAACCGCACCCGACGAGACTACGCGCCGCCTCGCCGCCGAGACCGACGTCCTGGTCGTCGGCGCGGGGATCACCGGCATCTACCAGCTGTACCGCGCGCGGGAAGCGGGCTTCTCCGTGCAGCTGGTCGAAGCGGGAGCCGGCGTGGGGGGCACGTGGTACTGGAACCGTTACCCGGGAGCACGCTTCGACTCCGAGAGCTACACCTACGCCTACCTGTTCTCCGAGGAGTTGTTCGACGAATGGGAGTGGCAGGAGCACTTCGCGCCGCAACCGGAGACGGAGCGTTACCTCAACCACGTCGTGGACCGCTTCGGCCTTCGCCGCCACATGCAATTCGGCACCAGGGTCACCGCGGCCACCTACGACGAGTCGTCGGGGACGTGGACCGTTGCGACCGACGACGGATCGGAGCTCCGGGCTCGATTTCTCGTCGCGGCCACCGGTGTTCTCTCCGTACCGTTCTTCCCCGATGTCGCGGGCCGCGAGGACTTCCGCGGCGAGTCGTACCACACGGGTTTATGGCCGGCGACGCCTGTCGACCTCTCGGGCAAACGCGTCGCCGTCCTCGGTACCGGGTCGAGCGGCGTGCAGATCATCCCCGCCATCGCCGACGAGGTGGCCTCCCTGACGGTCTATCAACGCAGCGCGAACTGGTGCACACCGTTGAACAACGCACCGATCACCCCCGACGAGCAGGTGCAACTCAGGGCCGGCTTCGAGGCGATGCGCCAGGTGCTGAACACGTCGGTGGCCGGCTTCCTCCACCCGGCACACGATCGCGCCACCTTCGAGGACTCCGAGGACGAGCGGCACGCGTTCTTCGAAGTGATGTGGAAGAGCCCCGGCTTCTCGAAGCTCAGCAGCAACTACACCGACTTGTTCATCGACCCCGCCGCCAACGCAGAGTGGTGCGAGTTCGTCGCCCAGAAGATCCGGGGCCTGGTGCAGGATCCCGATGTTGCGGAGAAGCTCATCCCGCGGGACCACCGCTTCGGTGAGAAGCGGCCTCCCTTCGTGACCGGCTACTACGAGGTGTTCAACCGGCCGAACGTCACGCTCGTCGATCTCAAGGAGACCCCGATCGTGCGCTTCACCGAGGGCGGCATCGAGACGGCGGACGGCGAACGACCATTTGACGTCGTGGTGTGGGCGACCGGCTTCGACTTCGGCACCGGCGCGCTCATGCGCATGGGGATCCGTGGCCGGCACGGCCTCGCGCTCGAGGACCACTGGGCCGACGGCCCGCGGACGTTCCTCGGCGTCCAGTCCACCGGCTTCCCCAACCTCTTCTTCCCCGGCGGTCCGCACGCCGCGGCCGGGAACAACCCCCGCTACAACGGCGATCAGGTCGACTTCGTCACCGATGCGATCACGTACGTGCGCGACCACGGCTACGACACCATCGAAGTGGACGCCGCCGCCGAGGATGACTGGACCGCCATGGTCGACCGGGGCGCGGCCAACGGCCCATTCGGGGAGAGCAGCTACTTCTTCGGCAGCAACATCCCCGGAAAACCCCGCAAGTATCTCCTCAACTCGGGCGGACGGCCGAAGCTCTTCAAGGAGATCGCCAAGGTCATCCGGAGCGATTACAAACCGTTCCGGCTGTCGCGCTCGTCAGACGGTGGCAACGGGGGTCAAGGGTGAGCCGACCGCTCCGGGCAGCCGGAGGGGTGGTGCGGTAAGGAGAAACCGGCTGCGGCCGTGCTCTCGGAGCCACGATGCGAGCTCGTGGAGGTACCACATCTCGCCGAGCGGAACGCCCAGCTTGAAGAGGCAGAGGTTGTGGATTGGGAGGAGCGAGTGCCGGCTCTCGTCCCGATCCCGGCCGACCAGCCCCTCGACGGCGTAGTTGTCGGCCACCAGCGCCGAGATCTGCGACTGGCTGATCCACTCCAGCAACGAGGCATCGCGGGCATCGAGGTAGGAGCACATCGTGTGGATCTTCACCGGATCCGGGTCGCGGTTCCATTCGAGGACCTTGGTGGCGAATCCGGTGTGCAGCACGAGCATGTCACCCGGCTCGACCACCACTCCGTCGGCCGACATGATCTCCTCGAGCGTCTTCCGGTCCACCCCGCGCCACTCGTGGCCCAGGTGGTGGGCCAGGTCCACGAGGACACCACGTCCTTGGACGCCGTGGTACGCCATGTGCTCCAGGCCGAGGTGATGGGCGAAGCAGCGGTGACTGCCGCCGTCCCTCCCCGCGTCGGGTTCCGGACCGACGAGGTCGACTCCGGCGCGGTAGCCGTTGTAGTAGACCGCCTCCTCCCTTCCGTCGCCGTCGGCGTCGAACTCGGCACCGACATGGGCCAGGGAATCCCATTGCGTCGAGTACTGCAGCGAGAGGGTCACCACGTCGTCGGCCCACACGTCGACGAAGCGAGGGCCCCCCTCGGCCATCTCGCTCATGTGGACGTTGTAGAAGGTGGCGGGGTTGCCCCGCATGTCTTCGGTCGGCGCCAGGACAGGAGGGTACCGGCGCTGGTTCAAGGCGGTCCCGCCGGGGTAGTCGAGCGGCAGGCTCAGGCTGAAGGTGATGCCGGACTGCACCTCCCGCACACCCTCGAGGACCTTCTCGGGGGTGAGCAGGTTGATGCGGCCCAGCTCGTCGTCGTCGCCCCAGTCGCCCCAGGTAGAGCCCGGTGGGCGCTGTATCCAACGCGTCTTCATGTGAACGTGCTCCTTCCGGCCGCATCCGTCCGCCCGCCAGTGGGCCTGCATTGAAATGTACCGACCGGTTGGTCTAGCCTGCGAATGCGCTTCGCGCAGATCGCGAAGGCGTGTACCGGCTCGACGAGGGGTATCGAGTCCAGCGCAGGGAGGTCGCACACGGTGACGCAGAAGGACCTGGTCGTGTCGGCAGACGGCCACCTGCTCGAACCCACGGACCTGTTCTTGACCCGGCTCCCCAAGCACTTGCGCGACCGCGCCGTGTGGGAGGAGGACTTCGAGATCGAGCCGCTGGTCGAAGGGGGTGCCCGGATCTTCCGCCGCCTGCACACACCGGGCTTCGAGGGCTGGACGATCTCCCGGTACCGCCAGACGGGTGGACGGATGCCAGAAGGCGACCCCGACCAGATCCTCGACGACATGGCGATCGACGGGGTCGACATCCAGGTGATGCATCCCAACCTGTCGTTGTTCGGGCTCTACTCCGACGACCACGAGCTCTCGATGGCGCACGCGCGTGTGTACAACGACTACGTCATTGAGCGGTTCACGCCATACTTCTCGCGGATGGCTCCCACCGCTCCCGTACCCCTCACGGACATCGACGACGCCGTCATCGAGATCGAGCGTGTCGCGGCGGCCGGGTTCCGCGCCATCCTGCTGCCCTCCATTGCGCCCAAGCCGTACTACTCGCGGGACTTCGACCCGGTGTGGGCGGCGGCCCAGGCCAACGGCGTCCACGTGTTCATCCATACGCAGACCGGCGGCGTGAAGGTCAACGACCCGGCCTCCACGACGCTCAAGGTCGTCATGGAGTCGGCCGCGCAGGTCAATCAGCCGATGACGGAGAGGTCCGCCGCCAAACGCATGGTCACGCAGTGCATCTACAGCACGATGGTGCCGCAGCAGATCATGTGCGAGCTGATCGGCGGCGGCGTGCCCGAGCGCTATCCCGACTTGCACTTCGCCCTGATCGAGTTCAACGCCCATTGGCTCGCATCGCTGGTGGGCGCCATGGACAAGTGCTGGGTCACCGGGATTGGCCAGGACGCCGACTGGTGGCTCGGCTACTGGGACGAGAACCGCCCGGCCAACGATCAGCCCAGCATGGCCCAGCTGTTCCGCCTGAACGAGAAGTGGCCCTACCCGCTCATGCCGAGCGAGTACGTCCGGCGCCAGTTCCACGTCTCCTTCCAGGACGACCCCGTGGCCGTCGCCTGCCGGCACATCACCGGGTTGTCGACCATCGTGTGGGGCAACGACTACCCGCACGCCGAAGGGACGTTCCGCGGGAGCCGCGAGCTGATCGCGAGGCAATTGGGCGATCTCCCCGCCGACGAGCGAGCCGCCCTCGTCGGCGGCACCCTGGCTCGGCTCTTGGGGTTCGAAGCCCCGGTGGCCGCCTGAGCGAGCTCGGCTTCGAGGGGCGCGCCGCGGTCGTCACCGGCGCCGGACGCGGCATCGGCCGCGCCTATGCACTGCTGCTCGCCCAACGGGGTGCCCGAGTCGTCGTCAACGACCTCGGCGGGACGACGGACGGCGTCGGCGCAGACGCGGCACCGGCCGCGAGCGTCGCCGCTGAGATCACCGCCGCAGGTGGGGTCGGCATCGCCGACGCCAACGACGTCGCCACCGTCGAGGGCGCGCAGGCGCTGGTCGACGCGGCTCTCGAGGAGTTCGGGCGTCTCGACATCGTCATCAACAACGCCGGCATCATCAGGTGGGCCGGCTTCCCGGAGGTCGACGCGGACAACCTGGCACGGCACCTGGCCGTACACGTCGGCGGTTCGTTCAACACCACCCGCGCCGCGTGGCCCCACATGGTCGAACGCCGCTACGGCCGCATCGTGATGACGACGTCCTCCGGCATGTTCGGACTGCCCACGAACACGTCGTACGCCACGGCCAAGGCGGCCGTGATCGGTTTGACGCGCAGCGCGACTGCCGCCGGCGCCGCCCACGGCATCAAGGTCAACCTCATCGCACCAGCGGCGATGACCCGCATGGCGGGCCAGGAATCCGATGCCCCGGAGATGTCGCCGGCGCTGGTGGCGCCGATGGCCGCCTACCTCGCGCACGAATCCTGCCCCGTGAGCGGCGAGATCTACACAGCCGGCTTCGGGCGCTTCGCGCGCATGTTCATCGCGTCGACCATCGGCTACGTCCACCCCGGGCCGCAGCCCACGATGGAGGACATCGCACGGAACTGGACGACGATCAACGACGAGACCGGTTACTTCGTTCCGGCCGACCTCGCCGACTGGTCGGCCAGCTTCACGGCCCACCTGCGTGCGGGTGGAGCCGCCGCCGACACCTGACGCGGACGTCGAGGCTACGCGTCGAACAGGTCGGGCTGCTCGGCGACGATCCAGTCGTAGAGGGGCTGGAACTGCCGCCAGCCGACGGAGTGGCCACCGGTCTGGACGGCGGTCTTCTGTGCCACGTCGCTCCTGATGAGCACCGGGGTTCCCGCCGCCTCGGCCAGCAACTGCGCCTGGCACGTGCGCTCCATCGTGATGAACCACCATGCCGCCTCGTCGACCGACTGCCCGACCGTGAGCAGGCCGTGGTTCGCCAGGATGGCGGCCTTGCTGCCGCCCAGTGCGTGGGCGATCCGCTTGCCCTCCTCGGGGTCGAGCACCGCGCCGGTGTAGTCGTCGAACACCACGTGGTCGCCGTAGAAGGCGCACGCGTCCTGCGTGAGTGGATCGAGCGGGCGCTGCAGCGACGACCATGCCTTCCCGTGTACCGAGTGGGCATGGGCGGCGGACACGACGTCGGGGCGAGCGGCATGGATGTGCGAGTGGATCACGAAGGCCGCCGTGTTCAGTGGCCAGTTGCCGTCGACGACCTCGCCCCGGTCGTTCACCAGGAGAAGGTCCTTCACCCGGATCTGCTTGAAGTTCATACCGAGCGGGTTCACCCAGAAGTGATCGGGCAACTCGGGGTCGCGTGCGGTGATGTGACCGGCCGAACCCTCGTCGAAGCCGAAGTGACCGAACAGGCGGAAGGCGGCGGCGAGGCGCTGCTTGCGGTGCGCGCGCTCCTCTTCCACGCTGGTGAACTTCGGCGGCGCGTGAGGGACGCGATCTGATGCCATCGAGACCGATCCTACCGCTTTTGTACCGCTCAGTCCAATAAGATCCGCTGATGGACTTCTCGCTCGGTGAATCGGAACGCGAGCTGGTCGGGCTCTGCCGCGACTTCGCCCAGAGGGAGATCGCACCGCGTGCTCCGCTCGCGTGGGAAGAGGCGCGGTGCCCGACGGACCTCCTGAAGGAGATGGGCGAGTTGGGCCTTCTCGGCATGCTCGTCCCCGAGCAGTGGGGCGGGATCGGCATGTCGACGACCGGCTTCGTCGCCGCCATGGAGCAGATCGGGCTGGCGGACCAGTCGGTGGCCGCGGCGTGGCAGGCCCATGTGACCATCGGATCGCTACCGTTGCTCCTCTTCGGCAACGACGCGCAGCGCGAGCGCTGGCTGCGGCCACTCGCCACCGGGCGCGTGCTCGGCGCCTTCGGGCTCACCGAACCCGATGCCGGGTCCGACGCCCGCGGGATACGGACGCGGGCGCAGCGGAAGGACGGTGGCTGGCTGATCAACGGGCGCAAGGCGTTCATCTCCAACGCGGGGACCGACATGTCCTTCGGGGTGACGCTGCTCGCCCGCACCGAGTCACCGGAGGGGCAATCGCCCACCTTCGCCACCCTCGTCGTCGAGAAGGACGCCGAAGGGTTCACCATGGGCCCCAAGATGCGCGGCATCGGGTGGCGCGGGCTCGACACCCGTGAGCTGTACTTCGACGACGTCTGGGTTCCCGACGAGCACCTCATCGGTGATCCGGACCTCGGGCTCAACCAGTTCTTGCGAACGCTCGAGGTCGGGCGCATCTCCATCGCGGCCCTTTCATTGAGCCTGACCCAAGCCGTCCTCGATCTGGCCATTGCGTACGCACGCCAGCGGGTGCAGTTCGGGCAGCCGATCTCGAAATTCCAGGCCGTGCAGTTCAAGCTGGCCGACATCGCCACCGAGCTCGAGGCGGCACGCTGGTTGACGTACCGGGCCGCCTCGTTGCGCGACGCCGGTGAGCCCTTCCACAAGGAGGCGGCGATGGCCAAGCTGAAGGCCAGCCGCGTCGCCACGTGGGCGGCGTCGGAAGCCGTGCAGGTCCATGGTGGCCTCGGATACATGCTCGAGACGCCGGTGGCTCGCTTCTACTGCGACTCCAAGGTCCTCGAGATCGGTGAAGGCACGAACGAGATCCAGCACCTCGTCATCGCACGCGCCCTGGGCTGCTGAGTCATACCGCCGCGAGACGGCGAATGGCCTCGGTGATGTCGTCCCGGTCAGGCAGCCAGGCGCGCTCGAGCTCGGGCGCGTACGGGGGCGGCGTCGCCGCGGCGCCCACCCGCTCAATCGGCGCGTCGAGATCCCAGAACGCCTCGCGGGCGACGGTCGCCGCGATCTCGGCGCCGATGCCGAACGGGACCACCGCCTCGTGAGCGATGAGGATCCGGCTCGTCTTGTGCACCGACTCGAGGACCGGCGCCATGTCGAGGGGGGCCACCGTCCGCAGGTCGATCACTTCGACCGAGATGCCGTCGACCGCCACGCGCTCTGCCGCGGCCAGCGCTTCGTGGACCATCCGTGAGACCGAGACGACCGTGAGGTCGCTCCCGGAGCGGACCACGGCGGACGAGCCGATCGGGAGGACGAAGTCGTCCGGTGGCTGCGGCCCCTTCATGCCGTAGAGCAGCCGGTTCTCAATGAAGATCACCGGATTCGGGTCCTGGATGGCAGCGCGCAACAGGCCGTAGGTGTCGGCCGGTGTCGACGGCATGACGACGCTGAGGCCCGGGATGTGCGCGAGGAGCGCCTCGAGGCTCTGTGAGTGCTGGCTTCCCGACGAGCGGCCGGCACCGAACTGCGTGCGCACGGTCAACCCCATCTGGGCTGCGCCTCCGGTCATGAACGGCAGCTTGGCCGCCTGGTTGAGCAGCTGGTCGAAACAGACGCCGAGGAAGTCGACGTACATCAGCTCGACGACCGGGCGCATGCCGGCCATGGCCGCACCGACCCCGAGCCCGACGATCGCGGTCTCAGAAATCGGGGTGTCGCGCACTCGGTCTCCAAATTGGTCTCGCAGGCCGCGCGTCAAACCGAAGACGTTCCCGCCCTCCCCGACGTCGATGCCGGCGACGAACACTCGATCGTCTCCGGCCAGCTCGGCCTCGAGTGCGGCATGGATCGCATCCATGGTGCGGAACAGCGGCGCGCCGTCAGGTGGCGGTGGCGGCTCCTCCCGCACGGGCCTCGCATGGAGCACGAAGTGGGTCAGTACGGCGGGGTCCGGGCCGGGCAGTCGCCGTGCTGCCGCGACGGCACCGTCCAGTTGGTCGGCGACTGACGACTCGAGCTCCTTGATGTCGTCGTCGCCGACTCCGGCGTCTCGCAGTCGGTGCTCATGGACGAGCAGGGGATCGCGCGCCTCCCATTCTCGGAGCTCCTCGGCCGACCGGTAGCGCTGGGGATCACCCTCGTAGTGACCATGCCAACGGTAGGTGGCAGCCTCGACGACGACGGGACCACCGCCGGAGCGAGCGGCGTGCACCGCGGACCCCACCGCCGCCGCCGTTTCGACGACGTCGTTGCCGTCGACCGCCACGTAGTGGATGCCATAGCCCGCCGCACGCCGCTCGAGTGATGCCGCATTCTGGGTCGACGTGGGAGAGAACTCCGCGTAGCCGTTGTTCTCGCAGAAGAAGATCACCGGGAGGCCCCAGACGGCCGCGAGGTTCAGCGCCTCGTGGAATGCACCCTGCGCGGGCGCGCCGTCGCCGAAGAACCCGACTGCCACCCCGCCGTTCTGCCGTAGCTGTGCGGCCGCACCCGCTCCCACGGCGATCGGCAGTCCCGCGGCCACGATCCCGTTCGCTCCAAAGATCCCGAGCTTCGGGTCGGCGATGTGCATGGAGCCACCGCAGCCTCGGTTCGTGCCCTGGTCCTTGCCCATCAACTCGGCGAACATCCCGAGCGGGTCCATGCCCTTGGCCAGGCAGTGGCCGTGGCCGCGGTGGGTGGAGGTGATGACGTCCGCGGGGCGCAGCGGCCAGCACGCGCCGACTGCCGCTGCCTCCTGCCCGGTGGAGAGGTGCACGAAGCCGGGGACCTCCCCGTCGCGGTAGAGGGCGGCGACGCGCTCCTCGAATCCGCGGATCAGGAGCATCCGCCGGTGCATCTCCACCAATTCGGCGCTCGGGAAGGGTGACGACGAAGTCGGGCTGTTGGCCACGACGCTGTAGTGTACTGGTCGGTACAAAATGGGACCATTATGAGCGCTGAGATAGAGATCCCCGTGTCGTTCCCCGAGCCCTGTGCGGTGACCGGGAAGCGGGTCGTGATCACCGGTGCCAGCCGGGGTCTCGGTGTGCTGCTCGCCCACGCGTTCTCGCACGCCGGCGCAGCAGTCGCGCTGGTGGCACGCACGGAGAAGGACCTGAAGGCGGTCGCGCAGGCGCTTCCCGGGCCGGCCCTGGTGCTCAGCGGTGACGTGACGGACGAGGACTTCAACGAAGCGGTCGCCGACGCCACGGTGGCCGAATGGGGTGGTGTCGACGTGTGGATCTGCAACGCCGGGATCTCACCGATCGTGGGCGGACCCCGCGAGACGGACGCATCGGTCTGGCGGCAGGTCCTGGAGGTGAATCTCACGGGCGCCTTCCTCGGGGCCCGGGCCGCCGCCCGGGTGATGAAAGAGGGCGGGCGGTTGATCTTCACCGGTTCGGTCCTGGGAGAGCGGCCTCGCCGCGGCCTGACGGCGTACAGCGCCTCGAAGGCGGGATTGGTCGGCATGGCCAAGGGCCTCGCGCTCGATCTGGCCCCCGCCGGCATCTCGGTGAACGTCGTGGCTC
This sequence comes from uncultured Acidimicrobiaceae bacterium, assembly GCA_963736525.1. GTDB lineage: Bacteria > Actinomycetota > Acidimicrobiia > Acidimicrobiales > RAAP-2 > Bog-473. Next base: position 255,334 of record CAVTPF010000012.1, on the reverse strand, counting down.
CGGGGTGGTTCGACTCGCCTTTGGCCGACGGATGGAAGAAGAACCCGGCGCATTCCGACGCGATCACCGGGCACACGGCACAGCAGCGCTGGGGTGCGCCCAGCGACCTGGCCGGGGCCTACCAGTTCCTGGCCTCCGACGCGTCCGCGTTCGTCACCGGCATCGTCGTCAATGTCGACGGCGGCTACCTGCTCGTATGACGGCAGCGCGACGGGTCGTCGCCGTGACCGGAGCAGGTGGCGCGCTTGGCGCGGCGGTGTCGCAACAGCTTGCGAGTGAACCGGCCACCGATCTGGTGCTGAGCGACGTCAGTGCACCTGCGCTCGAGCAGACCGTCGCCGGCCTCCGTGAAACCGGTGGGAACGTCGAGACGAGGACCGCTGACGTCAGCGACATCCTCCAGGTCGAGCAGGTGATTGAGCTGGCCGTTGCGCGCTTCGGCCGGCTCGACGTCCTGATCAGCAACGCCGGGGTCCTCTCGCCGAGCGGTCGAATCCACAACCTGGGCACCGAGGCGTGGGAATACGCGTTCCGGGTCAACCTCCTCGGAGCCGTCAACGGCATCCGGGCCGCCGTACCCGTCATGCGCGCCCAGCAGTCCGGCTCCATCGTGCTGACGGCCTCGGTCTCCGGCCTGACGGCGTGGTCACATGCAGCGCCCTACTGCGCGACGAAGGCAGCCGTGATTCAGCTCGCGAAGGTGGCCGCGGTCGAGTATGCCCGCGACGGGATTCGCGTGAACTCCGTGTGCCCAGGGACATTTCGATCTGGCATCCACGCCGACCTTCCGCCCGAAGCACTCGACGCCATCGCGGCACGGCATCCCCTCGGGCTCGGGTCGCCCACCGATCTTGTTGGTGCCTATTCCTACCTCGCCAGCGACGCCTCGCGCTGGACCACCGGGTCGACGATCGTCGTCGACGGTGGGTATTCGGCGCCCTGAGAGCCTTACGTGCCCTCGTCGGTGATGCTGGCGATCCCTCGCATGAAGATCTCCGCGAACGGCTTTGCCACGTCTCGGGCCGACAAGGGACCGCCTGCCTTCAACCACAGGTACGTGTAGTTGTGCATGCCCAGCCAAGCCATAGCGGTCAGCCTCGGATCGAGCTGGCGAAACTCGCCGGAGTCGACGCCGGCGCTGAGCACGGTCTCGACCCGTCGCTCGTACTCCCTGCGCCGCCCGCGGAACCGCTCGGCCCGTTCCCCCGTCAGTGCCGGGAATTCGTGCAGGAAGACCCAGACGTGATCCGGATAGCGATGGATCACGTCGAGCAGCTCGTCACCCAGCATGGCCAGCTGCTGCGACGGCGAGCCGCCTGCTCGGGCCACCCGATCAGCGCCCAGCATCACTTCATCCATCACTCGATCGTGAATGGCCGCGAGGAGCTCCTCCTTGGAGCCGATGTAGTGATACAGCGCGCCCTTGCCGAGATCGTTCGCCGCACAGAGCTCCGTGATGCCCGTGGCATGGTACCCGCGCTGGGCGAAGATGCTCGCTGACGTGTCGATGATGGCCTGGCGGCGCGCAAGCCACTTGGCGCTGCGTCGCGAATCGGTGATCGCCTCGGCCTCGGACATTGGCTGTGACAATAGCGGGCCGACCGCTGAGCTCCCCGCCCGCGTGCACGGAGCGGGCACGACAGGCGACCTGGCCTGTCGTGCCCTCGGATCCGTAACATGACCGCTCCAGACGCGTCCCTGCGATTCCGGGAAGATCCGAGAGGCCAACCGGTGGTCACGTGATGACACCAGCACAGCCGATGCAGGCGGACATGAATTGGTTCGCCGTCCTCGCCCACCATGCCGTTCGCTCGCCCGACAAGGCGATGACGGTGTTCGAGGGCGAGACCCTCACCTACGGAGAGATGGCCGCGCGCACCGCGGGACTTGCCGCCGGCCTGCGTGAACGCGGCGTCGGTCGAGGTGACGTCGTGGGTATCCTCGCCTACAACTCCCCCGAATTCCTCCAGACGATGTTTGCCACCAACTACCTCGGTGCCATCGCGATGCCGATCAACTGGAGGCTCGCCGCTCCGGAGGTGCGGTACATCCTCGAGCATTCCCAGGCCCGGGCGCTGGTGTGTGACGAGGCGCTGCTTGGTCTGGCGAACGACTCGACGGACGGACTGGAGGCTTCGCTCGACCGTGTGTGCACCGGGCCGACGACGCCCGAAGGATGGACGCCGCTCGCCGACCTGGTCACGACCGTGAGCAGGCTGCCACGCACGCCGGTCGCCGCCGACGACATCCACCGCTTGATGTACACCTCGGGCACGACCGGACGACCAAAAGGTGTCATGCTCACCCACGCCAACCTGGCGTGGAAGAACCTGGCCCACATCATTGAATTCGGCTTCACCAGCGCCGACCTGGGCCTGGCCTGCGGACCCCTGTACCACGTCGGCGCCCTCGATCTGACGACGACGTCGCTCGTCGCCGCCGGTGCGACGACCATCATCCATCGCTCGTTCGAGGCTGCCGCGGTCGTCGACGAGCTCGAACAATCGCGGGTGACCACGGTATGGCTGGCACCGGCCATGGTCAACGCGATCATGGCGCTGCCCGGCGTGGAGCAGCGTGACCTGTCATCGGTACGGCTGATCATCAACGGCGGCGAGAAGATGCCGATCCCGCTCATCGAGCGCATCCGGCGCACCTTTCCCTCGGCATGGTTCGCCGATGCCTACGGCATGACCGAGACGGTATCGGGGGACACGTTCCTCGACCGGGACAGCATCGTGACGAAGCTCGGCAGCGTCGGCCGTCCGTGCCTGTACCTCGAGCTCGACATCTGGGACGACGAGGGCCGGCCGGTGCCCGCGGGAGAGCGTGGGGAGATCGTTATGCGCGGCCCCAAGGTCTTCAAGGGTTACTGGCGGGACCCTGACGCCACTGCCGCCGCCTTCGCGGGCGGTTGGTTCCACTCCGGCGACATCGGCCTCCGTGACGACGACGGCTATCTCTATATCGTCGATCGCCTCAAGGACATGATCGTGTCGGGCGGTGAGAACATCGCGAGCTCCGAGATCGAGCGCGTGCTCTACGAGCACGGCTCGGTGCTCGAGGTCGCGGTCGTGGCGCGCCCCCATGACCGATGGGGCGAAGTGCCGGTGGCTTTCGTCGTGCTGCGCCCCGAAGCAACCACGACGGCCGAGGTGCTCCTGGAGCACTGCCGCGCTCGGCTGGCGAGCTACAAGATCCCCAAGGAGATCACGTTCATCGACGCCCTGCCGCGCAACCCGTCCGGCAAGGTGTTGAAACGTGATCTCCGCAACGAATGAAAGGACGCCGCAATGATCTTCATCGTCGTGAAGCAACCCGTACGCCCCAAGTACGCCGATGACTTCGTCACCCTCGTCGAAGAATTCACGGCGGCCAGCAGGGCCGAGCCGGGTTGCATCTTCTTCGATTGGTATCGAAGCGTCGAGGAGCCCAACGTCTACCTGCTCGTCGAGGCCTTTCGCGATGCGGCGGCCGGAGAGGCACACGTCGAGTCGGAGCACTTCAAGGCCGCCAGCGCCCAGATGCCGAAATGGCTCGCCGCTGTCCCGCAAATCGTGCACGTGGAAGCGCCGGGTGACGGCTGGTCGGCGTTCACCTGACCCAGCGGCCGCCTGTCGCCCTGTGCCAACGCCGCGCGGCCGGTCGACCGACGGGTGGCCGGAGGGGGGTAGCGGTCCACCCCACAAAGTGATATCACTCGTCCTCGCCGGATGTGTCGCCGGGATGTTCGTCACAGGCCAACACGACACGGGTCTGTTGTGGTTGCCGATCCTCGTCTTCGTCCTGGTCGCCGCTTCGCTCGTCATCGTGCCGCCGGGACAAACCTCCGTGGTCCAGTTCTTCGGGCGCTATGTCGGCACGGTCCGGCGCTCGGGGTTCTGGTGGGTGCTGCCGCTCACCATACGCCGCCGGGTCAGCGTCCGAGTCCGCAACTTCGAGACGAACCGACTCAAGGTCAACGATGCCGACGGCAACCCCGTGGAGATCGCAGCGATAGTGGTCTGGCAGGTCGCTGACACCGCGAAGTCCACCTACGCCGTTGAGAGCTACCTCAACTTCGTCTCGGTGCAAGCCGAGTCGGCGCTCCGCCGCGTTGCGACCAGTCACCCCTACGACGACACCACCGGGGCCGGCACGTCATTGCGTGGCTCCACCGACGTTGTCGCCCTTCAATTGGCCCGCGAGGTGGCCGAGCGAGTGTTGATCGCGGGGATCGAGATCGTCGAGGTCCGGATCTCCCACCTCGCCTACGCCCCGGAGATCGCGCAGGCCATGCTGCGCCGCCAGCAAGCGAATGCCGTCGTCGCAGCCCGGTCGAGGATCGTCGATGGCGCGGTCGGGATGGTCGAGATGGCACTCAACCAGCTGACCGAGCGAGGGGTGGTCTCTCTCGATGAGGAGCGGACGGCCAGCATGGTGAGCAATCTCATGGTCGTGCTCTGTGGAGACCAGCCCCCGTCGCCGATCGTGAACGCTGGTTCGCTGTATTCGTGAGCGATCGACGACAGGTCTTGCTGCGGGTTGATCCCGCCGTACACGACGCGTTGATCCGATGGGCCAACGACGAGCTTCGCAGCGTCAACGCCCAAATCGAAGTGCTGCTGCGTCGGGCCCTCATGGACGCCGGCCGAATGCCGAAACATGCGGCACCGCTGCCGCAGCGCGGTCGTCCTCGGGTCAAGGACCAGCGGTAGCTCGGCCGCTTCAGCCCATCGCCAGGAACTCATGGACGCTTCTGACCGCGCTCGATCCTTCGCCGACGGCCGCGGCGACTCGCTTCATTGATCCAAGTCGAACGTCGCCGACCGCAAAGACTCCGGGTGTAGAGGTTTCGAACGGCAACGGATCGCGACTGACGAACAAGGGATCGCTCAGCACGGGCGCCGGAATTGATCGATCGGTGAGTACAAACCCCTTGTCGTCGAGTGCCACGGTCCCGTTGAGCCACGACGTTTCAGGTTGTGCGCCGATGAAGCAGAAGAGTGCGACACAGTCCAACGTCCGACGTTGATCCGACGGGGTATGCACCACCGTGATCCGTTCGAGATGGCTGCTCCCATCGAGTGCGTCGACTTCGGTCTCGGTCAAGACTTCGATGTTGGGATCGGCCACGATGCGATCCACCAGGTAACTCGACATGCTGTCTCCGATGTCGGCCCGGCGCACGACGACGCAGACCCTGCTCCCGCCCTCGCTGAGGTAGATGGCTGCCTGTCCAGCGGAATTCCCGCCACCGACGACCACCACGTCGGCCCCGCGACACGACCGCGCCTCAAGGTCGGTCGCGGCGTAATAGACACCGTTGCCCTCGAACTGCTCGAGCTTGGAGAGGGCCAGGCGTCGATAGCTGGCACCCGTGGCGATGATCACTGCCCGACAGGGAATCTCGCTGTTGTCAGCCAGTGCGACGACGTGAAATCCGTTCTCCGCCCGGAGTCCAGAGACCACGCAGGGACTCACAAGCCGTGCACCGAGGCGCACGGCCTGAATGGACGATCGAGCCGCCAGGTCACCACCTGAGATCCCGTTCGGAAAGCCGGCGTAATTCTCGATCCGCGAGCTGGCGCCCGCTTGGCCACCAGGAGCGACGGCATCGAGCGCCACCGTATCGAGACCCTCTGACGCCCCGTAGAGCGAGGCCGCCAATCCGGACGGGCCGAGCCCCACCACCACCAGATCGAAGATGTGCCCGGGAACGGAGTGATAGGTGAGGCCGAGCACCTCGGCGAACTCGCCGGGCGTCGCACGACGAAGAACGACCGTCGGCGTGACCGCCACCGGGGTGTCTCCCGCGCTCAAGCCCATGCTGGCGAGCAACACGCCCACATCGTCCGCATCCTCCAGACCGACCCAGGTGTAGGGAAGGCGATTGCGCGACGCAAAGGTCCGCAGAGCCAGGGCGTCGGGCGAGTATTCCGATCCGATGATCCGTATGGCAAGCGCGCCCGAACTCGTGCGGAGTGCCTCTCTCCGGGCGATCAGTGCGCCGAAGATGATGTCCGAGATCGACGGCCGTGTGCTCATCAGCAGACGGAACGAATCCTCGGGTATGGCGAGCACTCTGCTGGGCATGGTGGCACGCGCCATCAGAAAGGCCCGCTGGCCCGTCAGGAGACCCAGCTCTCCGATGAACTGCCCGGGCGAATACGCGACGACCAGCTCATGTGACTCGTCATCACGGAGGACTTGAACCTCCCCCTCCAAGAGCACACTGAAGTCCCACACTGCGTCGCCGGCGCGGTACAAAGCCTCGCCGGCTGCCAGGTCCCGCACTTCCCCAAACTGCTCGAGCTCGTGCAGCACGGTCGGCGACAGGGTCGGAAACAGGAGATCCGAGGAATCACTCTCGAACACCGGAGTTCGACCACTCGACTCGAGGTCGGTCATGCCGTGAGCCTCCCGGGACGTGACCAGACCCCGCAGTATCGGTGATCTGGCACCTTGGGTCAATCAGGTCAGCTCAGGTCGGCCGCCTCCGTGACGATGATCGTCAACCGCGCCATCATGAGCTCGGCCGCCGCCGGAGGGCGGTGGACGACCGTGGACCCGGGAAGCTGAGGCGACGATGGAAGACCGAACTACCCCTGGCCTATACCTCGAGCTGGGCAACGACTCCCCCGACGGGTTCAGCCGCCGCGCCGAAGCGCTGGCAGGGTGGGCGGGGGTGGACCGGGTCACGTGGTGGGAGAACTGCAAGCCCGGTCGCCGGGACCTCCCCATGCGGATCCCCGACGGCACCATGCTGGCCGTCGCCGAGGTGGCCGCAGGCTTCTCCGCTCCGGAGGCCCCCGCCGAGACCACCGCACACCTCTTCCGGCGCTATCCCCGCCCCAGTCAGGGCGTCCTCACCGGACGGCCGACCACGGGCCTCCTGGTGGTGTGGATCAGCCCCCGGCAGCCCGACCTGGCCCAGGACCTGCGCGACTGGGGTGACTACGTCCACATCCGACACATCGCCGAGGCGGGCATCCCGGGCTTCACGCAGATCTCGGTCTACGAGAACGCGGCGCCCGTGGACCCCATGTACATGCACTTCTACGAATTCGACGGCGACGACCCCGAGGCGACGTTCTCGACCATGACCTCGTACGTGGCACCGCGGCTCGGGGGCGCCGACGGCGCGGCCTACTCCCGGTGGGCCGATTGGCGAGCCGCCGGCGGCAGGCTGTTCTACTGCAACACCTTCCGCTTGCTCGGCGAGGCCCGCTGAATGGAACCTGTCTTTCGCCATATCGACGACGGGGACGTCCGCTGGCAGCAGGTCAAGGCGATCCGCAACGCGGACGGGACGACGTCCTCGGTGTGGGAGAAGTGGCTGGCCTTCTCCCCCGATCCGCAGTACCTCTCCCTGTACGCCAAGTGGGACCCGGGCGTCGTCGTGCGGCGTCATGGCCACAACAGCCCGCACGTGCTGTTCGTCATTGAGGGCGACATGTGGTGCGGAGACCGCTATTGCCCGGCGGGGACCCACATCGAGCTGCCGCTGGGCGCCGCCTTCGGGCCCTTCGTGGCCGGTCAGGCCGGCACCGTGCTCCTCGAGGTCATGATGGGCGACCCGCGGTCATGGGGCGACGACCCCGGGGCGTTCGAACGCGTGTTGGCCGAGCGAGGGGCGACGGCCCTCCCCGATCCCGAGATCGAGCTCCCCGAGTGGCTGGAGGACCTCCGTTCTCGGTGGGTGGTCGACGACCCGGACGATCGCCCGCTGCATCGTTCGTGAACGGCAACACCATCGCCGTCACGGCGAGCCGAGGGCCGACCGCCACATGCAACGATCAAGCGGCGCGGGGCGACATCCGTGCTTCGACCGTCTGGCGCACCTTCTGTGCGACGGAGGGCGCGGCATCGAGGATTTGGCGGAACTCGCTGCGCGAGCCGGCATAGACCACGGCGTCCGTGAGTGCAGTCACCGTCGCGTTCCGCCGGCCCTGGCCACGTCCTTGCAGCAGCGCCATCTCGCCCACCAGGTCGCCCCGGCCCAAGGTGGCGATCGGACGCCCACCCTGGCTCACCACGGCTTCGCCCTTGAGCAAGATCATGAACTCGTTCCCCAGGTCACCCTCGTGCACGAGCACCCTCCCGGCGGGAACATCCAGCTCCGTCAGCTGGCGCCTGATGGCGGCCAGCTCCGACCGGCTCGCTTCGGCGAACAGGGGCAGCTCTCGCAAGTCGTCCCGTAATTCATCCCTGATCAGGCGCATTGTCCCTCGTTTCACTCTTCCCACGGCCAGAGTGGCGGTTCCGACCGACATCTGTCAAGCAGCTAGTAGAGATATCTTTGATCGTATTTTACGATGTAAGTCTCGGATTGTGACACGGGCGGAGGAGATGCTGGTCAGTCGCTCACCAGGCTGTCCTCAGCGCCCGAGCACGTCGCGCAGCACGGCGGCGGCGGAGTGATCGATGTCTTTCGTCGCCGTGACGAGGACGACCTTCTTCGAGCTGGCGAGCTCACGCAGGCGCTCGAGCGCCTCTCGGCCCGGGCTTCCGGCGAGCTCTCGACGATACCGGCGAGCGAACTCATCGAAGCGCCGCGGCACGTGTCCATACCATGTGCGCAATCCGGTGCTGGGCGCCACGTCTTTGAGCCAGGTTTCGAAGGGCGCATCGCTCCGGGCCACTCCCCTGGGCCACAGGCGGTCGACCAGAATCGACTGCGTACCTCGCCGGCGGGCGTGTCCGTAGACACGGGCGATGCCGACCTCGACCGGCCGCCGTTCAGGTGAGGGGTCGCCGGGGAAACCGTGCGTCCGTTGGACGGGTGCCAGTCCTCGCCACGCGGCGGGCAGCCGGTGGGCCAGGCGTTCGAGCTCTTCGAGGTGCAGCGTCGAGAGTGCTTCGAGGCGCTCAGCCCCCGCTTCGGTGAGTTGCAATCGTACGACACGATGGTCGCCCGGGTCACGGTGACGCGTCAGCAGTCCGGCCTTGTCGGCCCGATCAACGAGCTCGACGGTGCTGTGATGAAGGAGCAGCAGGTAGTCGGCCACCTCGCCGACAGTTGGCCCGCGTGGGTCGCCGTGGCCGCGGATGGCGAGAAGGAGCTGATGCTGGGCGGGCGTGAGCCCAGCCGCCTTGGCTTGCTGCTCGCTCCAGCGCTGGAAGTGCCGGAGCCCAGCCCGCAACGTCAGTAGGCGAGCGTAGTCCTCATCCGACAGGCTCATCGATGCCACGATAGCATCGTGACACGATGAAAATCGGTTCTCACACGGCGCCCTCTTCCCACCTGCGGGCGTCCCGCGTCGCAGGGGTGGGCGGATGACGAGGTCGGAGTCCGGTTCTCGTCCGTCGGCCGGCCAGCACGAAACCGTCGAGGTGCCATCAGCCGCGACGCCGCCCGGCGGTGCCGCCGAGTCTGCAGAGGCCTTTCTCGGAGCCGACCGCCGCCCTCAGGGCACGACGGAGCGGGTTCTCGGTGACTTCACGGCGACACCGACGATTCTTCGGCTGGTCCCCTTGGCGATCCTCATCGGCGGCCTGGGGGCGGGGATCTCGCTCGCTCTTCTCGACATGATCGGGTTCTTCACCAACCTCTTCTACTACCAACGTCTGAGCGTTCAGCTGGTCTCACCGGACGCCAACACACTCGGCGCGCTCGCCATCGTGATTCCCATCGGCGGTGGGTTGCTCGTCGGACTGATGGCCCGGTTCGGGTCCGAGCAGATCCGAGGGCACGGCATCCCCGAGGCCATGGAACGGGTCTTGATCAACGGCAGCCGGGTCCAGCCCCGTTTGGCGCTGCTCAAACCGATCTCCAGTGCCGTCAGCATCGGCACCGGTGGGCCCTTCGGGGCCGAGGGGCCGATCATCCTCACCGGCGGTGCCGTCGGCTCCATTGTCGGCCAGCTCTTCAGACTCACCGCGGCACAACGGCGGGCATTGCTGGTGGCCGGCGCAGCCGCAGGCATGAGCGCGGTGTTCGGCACCCCCGTCGCCGCCACGCTGTTCGGCGTCGAGTTGTTGGCCTTCGAGTTCAAGCCCCGTTCCATGGTGCTCATCGGCCTGGCCGCCGCGACCGCTGACGGGTTGCGGATGGCGATGGCCGGCGCCGGGCTGGTCACGCCGCAGCCCATCTTCCCCATGCCGGGGCATGCACCGCTCACCGGCATCGCGTTGGTCGGGGCCGCCGCCGTCGGAATCGCCACCGGCCTCGGCGCCTGGGTGATGACCCAGGCTGTGTACCGCTTCGAAGATCTGTTCAAGAAGCTGACCGGGCACCTCCACTGGATGTGGTGGCCCATGATCGGGGGGCTGCTCATCGGCATCGGCGGCCTCATCGATTCCCGGGCACTCGGGGTCGGCTACAACACCATCCATGCCGAACTGCTCGGCCAGCTCGGCGTGGACGCCCTGCTATTGCTGTTCGCCGTCAAGCTCGTGATCTGGTCCGGCGCCCTGGGCGGGGGGACGAGCGGTGGCATCCTGGCCCCGATCATGATGCTGGGCGCGGCCATCGGCGGCGTGCTCGGTCATGCGCTACCCGGCACCACCCCTGGCGTGTGGGCGCTGCTCGGGCTGGCCGGGGCGATCGCGGGGGTGACCCGTTCTCCCTTCACCGCCATCGTCTTCGCCTTCGAGCTCACCCACGACCAGAACAGCCTGCTGGCCCTCTTGGTGGCCGCCACGGTCGCCCATCTGGTGAGCGTGCTCATCTTGAAGCGGTCGATCCTGACGGAGAAAGTGGCCCGACGTGGCTTCCACGTCATGCGCGAGTACGCCGTCGATCCGCTCGAAGCGACGTTCGTCCGAGAGGTGATGGACACCGACATCTACACCCTTGACCCGGCCCGCACTCTGGCCGACGTGTACCGGTCACTCCCGGAGGGGTCCGCCGAACGCCGTCAACGCCTCTACCCGGTGCTCGACCGTGAACGTGGTCTCGTGGGGGTGCTTCCCTGGTCGGCGGTGCTGGCCGCGAAGGAACGACCCGAAACGCCGGTACGCGACGCGATGATCGCCTCTCTCGCGGTCGCCCATCCCGACGAGATTCTCCGGTCGGTGGCCGATCGGATGGCTACCTTCGGTCTCGGAGTCCTTCCGGTGGTCGACCGGTCGGACCCCACGCAGCTCGATGGACTCGTGACCCAATTCGACCTGCTCAGCGCTCGCCAGAAGCTCCTCGAAGAGGAGCGGCACGCCGAACGGGTCCTGACATTGCGACAGCCGGCGACCCGGAGCAACGGGACACCGGCGCCAGCCGAGAAACTCCCCCTGGACGCGAACCGAGGCTGAACACCATGCAGCGGACGATCACCGGCTTCCACCAAGACCACGACGGCGACTGGGTCGCCGAGCTCTCGTGCGGCCATGATCAACACGTCCGACATCGCCCCCCGTTCCAGGAGCGGCCCTGGGTGCTCAGCGCTCCCGGTCGCTCTGGCCACATCGGTACGCCGCTTGTGTGCCCGCTCTGCGACCGCGCCGAGCTCCCCACCACCCTGCGATTCGTGCGCACGGGGCCGGAGTGGGACGAGCACAACCTGCCCGCAGGACTTCGTCGACCGCACCGACTCGGCACGGGGACCTGGGGACGAATCCATGTACGCGATGGTCGCCTTCTCTTCGCGATCGCCAGTCAACCGCCGCTCGAGGTCGAACTCGTTCCCGGGACCGAGCAGGCGGTCCCACCGGAGATGGACCACGAGGTACGGCCGCTCGGTCCGGTCCGCTTCTCCATGGATTTCCTCACGGTGGATAGAGCCCACGAGCCGCAGGGGCCGCAGGGGCCGCCGCCTTCGGATCGGGGAGGTGACCCCGCGTGCTGGGCCGGACTGGTCTGTGCCGACTGCGGAGCCGTGCTCGACGGTTCCGATCACCGCCCCGGCTGTTCCGCCGGTCAACTCGAATGATCGAGTCGGGCGTAAGATCGGGTGCACGATGGATCGAAGTAACCTCGAGTTGGCGGCCAAACTCCTGGCCAAGGCGCAGGACACGACCTTCGATGCCGAAGCGGCCGCCCTCACGGAGAAGGCGTACCGCCTGCTCGCTGACGTCCTCAATGCCTACGAGAACGAGCTCGAGTCGACCGGCGCGCCGCGGCGCAGGGAACGGCGCTATCTGCGGGACCGTCGCGCCCAGCGGCGAGCGTCCCGGTCGCCGTCGCCCGGTGTCGGGACCGACCCCGCGACGACCTATCGACAACGCGCCGAAGGTTTTGGAGCGCCGACCAACGGTGGTGACATCGACCTGAAGGCGTAAGGGGTGTGACGAGACCGAGGGGGCGGCTCAACGCAGCCAGTCGTCGACGGCGGCCTCCCCGCTCTTGTACATGGTCACGAGCAACGCCTGCAGCTTCCGGAGCTGCGCCTCCGCGCGCTCCCAGCGGTCGGTCACGCGGGACAGCTGCGTTTCCAACTCCCCGACGATCCTCTCGATCTCGGAGGGCGAACCGATGTCCGCCCGTGCCAGCTCGCCGTGTACCGCGAGGAGCCCGTCCGCCTCCCCCTCCAGCACCTTCCCGGCCGGCCCCATGGTGGCCGGAGCATCGGGGGAAAGGGACCACCCGCCTCCGATCGACGCCGCCGCCAACAGCTCCGGAAGGTCTTCGACGACCGACTGGAGGTCGTTCTCGGCGCGTTCGGCCGCCTTGAGGAGGACGCCGATGTCCACCGAGAGCACATGGCGCGCGTAGGAGAGCAACACGGCCACGTGTGCCAGCTCGTCCCGCCAGGCCCGCACCCGCCGGGCTGGGATATCTACCCCGATGACCGACGTCTCGTCGAGCAACTGGTCGACATCCTCGAGCGTCACCGTCACGTCACAAACGCTAGCCCTGGCACCGGCCCCGGCATTGGTCAGCCATCGCCCCTCAATTTCCCAGCGCAGCGGGTCGTTACGACTCTGTGCGCTCCGCCAACACCATCAGGGTCGGCCGTTCGGTTGCCGCCGACCGCTTCGACGATGTCGTCCGGAGCATACCGCCCGGACGCCCCGCCGCCACCATCGTCATCCCCACCTGGAACGCGTGGAAGCACACGCAGCGTTGTCTGACGTCGCTGCCGGAGGCGCTGGGACCCAACGACCGCGTCGTGGTCGTTGACAACGGTTCGAGCGACGAGACCCTGGCGCAACTGGCCGAGTGCCACTGGCTGGACGTCGTAGCCAATGAGGAGAACCAGGGTTTCGCTCGGGCGTGCAATCAGGGTGCCGCACGGAGCCGGGGCGACGTACTCGTGTTCCTCAACAACGACACCGTTGGCGCCGAGGGATGGCTCGATGAGCTCCTGGCCCCTTTCGCGGAGTCCGACGTCGGCGCGGTGGGGCCGCGCTCGGACAACGTGTCAGGGCAGCAATCGACCACTGCCGTCCGCTACTCGGTCGACGAGCCGGGTGTCTTTGCCGAGTCAGCCCGGGCGTGGCGGGAAGAACATCACAACCGGACCACCGAGGCGCGCTGGCTCATCGGGTTCTGTCTGGCGGTGCGGAGAGATGCATTCGATTCCATTGGTGGGTTCGACGAGCAGTACGACATCGGTGGATACGAAGACGACGACTTGTGCAACCGCCTACGCGGTCTCGGCCTTCGCCTGCTCATCGCACACGGCTCCTTCGTGCACCACCACGGTCACGCGACCTTTGACGCAAACGGCCTCGCGTGGCAGCAGGTGCAGGCGGAGAACAAGCGCCTGTTCGTTGAGCGGTGGGGCGTGCAATCCATGCGGCGCGCCCCGCTGGTCACCGCCTGTCTCGTCGTCAAGGACGAGGAAGCCATGCTGGCGGCGTCCCTCGACTCCATCCGTGAGCTCGCGGGAGAAGTTGTGATCTACGACACCGGCTCGAGCGATGCCACCGTCGAGATCGCCCGCGCGGCCGGCGCCCAGGTCGTCGAAGGTCATTGGGAAGACTCGTTCGCCCGGGCCCGCAACGCCGCCCTCGAGTACGCGACCGGCGAATGGGTGCTCTCGATCGATGCCGACGAACGCCTGCAGGCAGATCCTGAAGCAGTACGCGGCCAGCTGCTCGATCCCGGCTCGGACGTCGAGGCGTATCTCATCGCCATCGAGAACCTGCACGGAGCCGGCAATCCGCGATCCGTGCACAGCGCCATTCGACTGTTCCGTCGGAGTGCCTGTGCCTGGCGGTACAGACTCCACGAGCAGGTCGTGGCGGCGGACGATGCGCGCCGGCCCCTTCGCATCGCACGCCTGTCGTCGACGCGGCTCATCCATCACGGCTACGAGTCGGACGTGTTCGACAACCGGCACAAGAGCGAAAGGAACCTTCGCCTCGCTCGGGCCGCGCTCGACGACGAGCAGGGCCACCCCTACGCCCTCATGAACTACGGGCGAGCCCTCGAGTCGGCGGGACGGAGCGAGGAGGCGGTCGAGTGCCTCGCTTGTGCGGCCGAGGCCTCTGACGACCCGATCACCCGGCGCCTGGCGGTCAGCAATCTCGCCTACATCCTGGGCAGGATGGGGCGGTACGAGGAGGCACTCGAGCAGGTGGACAGGCTCCGTCGGCTCTCGAGCAGCCAGGTGGCGGCCGACCTCGCAGAAGGGCGGACTCGATTGGCCATGGGCCAGGCCGTCGAGGGTCTGGCCATGCTGTCCAGGATCCCCGCCCATGGCGTGGACGACGACGGCATGGAGTACGGCCCCCACATGGTGGCCGCCATCCGCGGCGAGGCCCTGGCATCCCTCGGCCGCTTCGACGAGGCGGCCGACGTGGTGCTCGACGCCATCCGTTCGGATGGCGTCCTCGAGGCCGACTTCGGTGAGTTGCTGCAGTGGTTGCTCCGTGCAGGCCGCTCCCCGGCAGACATCACGGCGGCCCTCTCCGCCCAAGACCTCGTGCCCATGCTGGGGAGGGTGCTCCGACAACCCCCGGCCCTCTCGGACATCCTCCTCGAGGGCTCCTGGGCGCGCTTTCCCGACCGGCTGGAGCCGCTGGCAGCCGCCGCCCGGATCGCCCCCGACCTGCCCGTGGCCCGGGCCTTGGTCTGGTCGGCGCGCCTGCGGGCCAAGGGACTCGCCCACGCCTGCCCGCTCAGGGCCATCGCCGCACGGCCGGACCTGGAGCCTGCAACAAGGATCAGGGCCGCCGCCGCTGCCTTCGGTGCGTTCGGGGAGCACGGCGTGCTGCACGATGCCCGGGAGGCGCTCGATGTACTGGCGCCGGCGGGACGTGCCGAGTCCCTGGCGGAGATCGGGCGGCTCGCACCGGGGATGCTCGACGCCCTCTCCGGGAGCACGCCGTCCTGCGGTCCCGTTCCAGCCCGGCAGGGTGGGACCGAGCCGGCCGCTGCGGTCGGTGGACTGCTGCGGGACTAGAGCCGCGAGGGCTCGGGGAGCAGACCCTCCGCATCGTCGACCAGTTCGATGCCCAGCTCGAGCTGTAGGTTGCGCAAGCCCTGCTGCATCAGCTGGGTGATCCGCGGCCGGCCGACCCCGAGGATGTCCGCGATCTCGCTCTTGGTCATGCCCTCCAGAAAGTGGAGCACCAGCACCTGGCGTTGGCGCTCGGTCAGCCTCCGCAAGGCCGCCTTGACCGATTCGATCATCTCCGCCGACTCGACCCATTCACTCGGCATCGGTGCCGGCGCCGCCGCACCGAGCACCCGACCCTCGGTCGCCTCGTTGCCCTCTACCAGCGGTGCCAGATGAGTCAGCGCCGTTGCCTCGTCATGGAGCTTGATCGCGTCTGCCACCTCGACGCCGAGCTCGTCGGCCACCTCGCGGATCGTCGGGGATCGATGGAGCTTTGACGTGAGGTCGTCGCGCGTGGCGTGGTAGATCTGGACGCGTGCCCTTAAGCGTTTTGGGAGAAAGTCCTCGCGACGGAGCTCGTCGATGATCGCGCCCTGGATGCGCTTGGTCGCGTACGTCGCGAACTGAAAGCCTGCCGAAGCATCCCAGCGCTCCACCGCATCGATGAGGCCGAAACACCCGAACGAGTAGAGCTCCTCGAGGGACTCCATGGATCGTGACAGTCGGGCGAAGCGTCGGGCGACGATCGTGACCAATGGCGCGTAGAAGACCACCAACCGGTTCCGAAGCTCAATGGATGGATCCTGCCAGTACTCCGCCCACAACTCGTCCGCCGCCGCCTTGAGCTCAATCGTCTGCCCACCGGATCCCATCATGCTGGAATCCATCGGACGTATGAGCGACATCGAACTGGCCCCCCTTTCATTCCCGCGCGCCGGGGAGAGGTGAATGTGTCCATTTCTCTCAACGGGTATCGGACGTTGGTCGTGAAACTGAAGAGCATCTCTGTCACACGCTCGACAATCTCCGTCACGCGCTCGACGAGGGTCGTTCCTTGCGGCAGGTCGTGAGTCCCGGTCGTCGGAACACGAATTGAACGGTGTACCCGACGTTCCGCCTGCATGCATCTGAATTCGTGGTGGCCCCGGGCCGTAGTTGACATTGGAGCAAGGAGGCTCCCCCTCCCAGCAAGGAGGGTCACCGTCAACAGGAGGACAATCACATGTCAGGGCTTCTCATCAACGACAACTCAACGGCCGTCGCGGCATACAACAACCTCGACGCCACCAGCGACATGCTGGCGTCGGCAGTCGGAAAACTGTCGTCTGGGTTGAACATCCAGACGGCGGCGGACGATCCCGCGGGTTACTTGGTCGGTCAGTACCTCCAGGAAGAGTCGAACGGGTACGGACAGTCCATCAACAACGCCCAGGACGCCGTCTCGGTGCTCCAGACCGCTCAGGGCGCCCTCAACCAGGAGGCCTCGGTGCTCCAGACGATGAACACGTTGGCCACCGAAGCGGCCAACGGTGGCGTCCAGGACGCGTCGACCAGCGCCGCGGCCCAGGCCGAGTTCGCCTCGCTGCAAGGCGAGCTGGACCAGATCGCCAACAGCACCACCTACGGCACCACGCCGCTTCTCGGTGGTACGTACTCCGGCGAGACATTCCAGGTGGGGCCGTTCAACAGCGCCAGCGACCAGGTGGTGGTGACCATCGCCGCCGCCACGTCGACGGCACTGGGCGTCAACGCCGGAGCCGTGAGCATCGGGACGGTTGCCGGGGCGGAGACGGCGATGACCGCGGTCCAGGCCGCCATCGCCACCGTCGCCAGCCAGGCGGCCAGCGTCGGCGCGACCCAGAACCAGATCCAGGCCCTGGCCTCCAACCTGACCACGGCGCAGCAGAACATCGAATCTGCGCACGCCAACCTGGTCGATGTCAACGTGGCTCAGGAGACGGCGACTTTCACGTCTGACCAGATTCTGGAGCAGTCGGGCGTCGCCATCCTGGCCCAGGCGGAGCAGCTTCCCAGCCTGGCGCTGAAGCTCCTGCAGTAGCTCGTCCCCTGCCTCTCCCATCCGGAGGGGCGGGCGAGGCAGCGAGCGACACTCACGGGGAGGGCGCCCCCGAGGCCGATTGGCCCGGGGGCGCCCCCTTGGGGGTGCGTCAACGACATTGATCCAACGAGAGGAACGGGAACAGATCCATGGTCACCGGCCCCGTCAGTTTCTCCGGCCTGGTCTCAGGGCTGAACACCCAGTCGATCATCAACGCCGAGATGGCCGTCTACGAACAGCCGCTCACCAGCCTGCAGAACGAGCAGTCGACCATCAACTCGAAGATCTCCGATTATCAGTCCATCAACTCCCAGCTGCTGGCCCTCCAGCAGGCCGCCGATGCCCTGGCCGACCCGACCAGTTACGAGCAGGCGTTCTCGACGAGCTCGTCGGACCCATCCGTGGCGACGGCCAGCGTCAGCTCGGGCACGCAGAGCGGGTCCCTCACGCTGGCCGTCGACCAGCTGGCAACCGGCTCGACCCAGATCTCGGCCGGCACGGTCGCCTCGCCCGACGACGTCGTGGCCTCGGGCGACGTGCTCATCGGCTCGGGCGGCTCCGCGCTCGGGATCGTCTCGTTCGGCCCGAGTGCCGGACTCGCCGCCGGTTCGCACACGATCACCGTCACCCAGTCCTCAGCGGGCGCAACGCTGCAAGGAGACGCGCCGCTTGCGTCCAGTGTCACCATCGACGCGTCGAACGACCAGCTCGACGTCGTGATCGGCGGTACCGCCCACACACTCACCCTGGCCTCGGGAACCTACGACCCGGCGCAGCTGGCCCAGGCGGTGACCCAGGCCTCCGGGGGGACCTTGAGCGCGACAGTGCAGACGTCGGGGCTCATCTCGTTGACCACCACCCAGCAGGGATCAACCGCGTCGCTGCAGGTCACCGCTGGTTCGGCGGGCGCGGCGCTGGGCCTCACGGCGGGGCCGACCGTCACCGGGACCGATGGCGTGATCGATGTGGACGGGACTGCGACGACGGTGAACGACATCGCCGGATCGGGGACGACCTCGGTGACCTTGGCCTCGGGCACCGGGGGCAGCGTGGGCGTGGTGCTCTCGGGTGGGCTCACCGCCGGGACGATGACCGCCGAGAACGTCTCGGTGGGCGACGGTTCCCTGAGCTCGGTCGTCGCCGCGGTCAACGGTGCCGGCGTGGGGGTGACGGCCAACGCGCTCCAAGTGGGCAGCAACCAGTTCGCACTCGAGCTCACTTCCAACGGCACGGGCACCGCCGCGTCGACCACCATCGACCCGGGGGTGTTCGCCACCTCGGGCCTCGGCACGCTCACCACGACCACGGCCAGCCAGAACGCCATCGTCTCCATCGGTGGTGTCGGCGGCTACCAGGTCACCTCACCCTCCAACGAGGTGACCGGACTGCTCCCCGGCATCACGGTGGATCTGGGCCAGCCGAGCGCGGTGCCACTCACCATCACCGTCTCTCCCGACGGCAGCCAGCTGGCCGGCACGGTGCAGTCGCTGGTGACCGCGGCCAACCAGCTCCTGTCCACCATCTCCACTGACACCGCCTACAACTCCAAGACCAACACATCCGGACCGCTGAACGGTGATTCGTCCCTCACGGGGCTCGCACAGCAAATCCTCGCCGCCGTCGGCGAGGCCGTGGGCACCTCGGCTGCGGGATCGGACGGCACAGCGGGAGAGTCGGCCGGGCTGGCCATCACGGAACAGGGAACGATCACCTTCAACCAATCCGCCTTCGAGGCCGCCTATGCCAAGAATCCCTCCGCCGTCCAGGCGATGTTCACCGAGGGTGGCACGTTCTCCCCCGCTCTGCCTTCGTTCGCCGGGCAGGCCAGCGTGGCCGGTGCCACCGACGACACCTCGCCGGGCAGCTACGCCGTCACGGTGTCACAATCGGCCGAGCAGGCCACCGACACGGGCTCGACCACCTGGGCCGGCCCCGCGTCCACCCTGGCCGCGCCGGAGACCTACACGGTGACGAGCGGGACGGCGACGGCTACGTACGCGGCGTCAGCCGGGGAGACCATCTCGGACGTGCTCAGCGGGATCAACTCCGCCCTTGCCTCTGCCGGCATCGGGGCGTCGGCGGCCCTGGTCGGGTCGGCGGGGGCTTACCAGGTCCAGCTCGCCTCGGCCGCATACGGCGCGGCCGCATCGTTCGGCGTGTCGGCCTCCGGCACCGACCAACTGGGTCTGACCACGTCGGGGTCCACCTACACGGGCACCGACGTGGCCGGCACCATCGACGGCCAGGCGGCGACCGGCTACGGCCAGGACCTCAGCCTCTCCGCCAGTGGCGATCCGGCCGACGGCCTGGTCGTCCAGGTCACTGCGTCGGGCATCACCACGCCGACGGCGCTCGGCACCATCAACTATGCGCCCGGATTCGCCCAAGGCCTGGCCCACCTCGCCAAGACATCCTCCCTGGCCCCCAACGGGATGGTCCCGGTGACCATCGCGGGCCTGCAGGGAACCCTGGCCGAAGTGAACAGCGAGATCACGATGCAGCAGCAGCTGGTGGCCACCCAGCAGGCGGCTCTGACCCAGGAGTTCACCAACCTCGAGTCGACGCTGGCCAAGCTGCAGGCCACGAGCTCTTTCCTCACGCAAGCCGGTGGCGGTTCGTCCACCTCGTCGTCCTCGTCCACCGGAACGGGCACGGCGAACACGTCCTCGTCCAACTCGAGCTCGGGGTGATGAGATGACCGCGACGCAGAACCCCGCCCTTCGCTACCAGAGCCAGGCCGTCCAGACGGCGCCCGGACCCCAGTTACTGGTCATGCTCTACGACCGGATGGCCGCCGACATCGAGATCGCCGAGCGAGCGCTCGACGCGCGCGACCTGCAAGCCACCAACGAACGGTTGCAGCACGCTCAGCAGATCGTCCGCATCCTGCGCCACAGCTTGCAACCCGACGGGTTCGAAGGCGGCCAGGCCCTGCTGAGCCTGTACGACTTCCTCCTCACGCAGCTCGTCGAGGCCAATCTCAAGAAGGACCAGCAGAAGATCCGCGACTGCGGCCACATCGTGGCGCCATTGCGCGAAGCGTGGCACCGAGCAGTCGCCAGACCTGAGGCCATGGATGGACAGCGATCCCTGGGCTGAGTACCTGGCCGCGGTCTCCGAGCACCTGTGGATCTCGCGACGTGCCGTCGAGGAAGGTGCCGCCATCCCCTCGCCACCTTCCCACCCGGCCGGTCCGGTACCCGACGAGCTCGGCGACCAGGTCCACCGACTGGCCGTCGCCTACGACCAGTTCGCGCTCGAGGTCACGACCCGCATGGTGGACATCGGACGGTGCCTTCGGGCACGTCGCGCCACCACCCTGCTCCATCCGCAGTTCGTTGACCGGAAGGTGTGAACGGAAACTTCCGCCCGCCCCTCAACTCTTCACCCGATGGGTCCGTAGAAGACGATGAGCATGGACTGCTCGGCATTCGGCCAGGACGGCCGACCACCTCCAGAGGAGCCGGGGAGTCTGAGATGGCCGATGCCGCCGAATCGATCGGGATACTGCAGTTCGCGCTGGACTCCGTCGTCGATCAGCAACAGGCCATTGCGAACAACATCGCCAACGTCAACACGCCCGGCTTCCAGGCGGACCAGGTGACGTTCGCGTCGTCACTGGCTCAGGCGCTGTCCGACGGCGGGGAGGCCAGCGCGCAGACCGTGCCGGAGGGATTGGCCTCGGGCAGCAACGGCAACAACGTGTCGCTCCCGACGGAAATGACCCTCATGCAGGAGAACGACCTGGAGAACCAGACCATCGTCAACTCGCTCGACGGCCAGTTCGCCGTGCTCTCAGATTCCATCACCGGCTAGGAGCTCCAATGTGGGAAGCCATTGACATCGCCGGGTCGGGCGCGTCGGTCGATCAGACCTGGATCGACACCATCGGCGGCAACGTCGCCAACATGAACGACGCAGTGACCCCCGGTCAGCCCGTCTACCAGGCCCAGTACGTCGACGCCGCCGCCGAAGCCGAACCGGGTGGCCCGCAGTCGCCGGGGGCCGGCCTGGGGGTGCGGGTCCAGTCGATCGACCTCGGGCCGGCGCAAGGGCAGGAAGAGTACGACCCCACCAACCCGGTCGCGAACGCCAGCGGCGAGGTCGAGTACCCCGTGGTGGACCTCGGGGAGGAGATGACCGACCTCGTCCAGTCACAGACGTCGTACCAGGCCAATTCGGCTGTCATGTCGCACGCGGCCACCGCCTACCAGTCCATCCTCAGCATCAAGGCCTGACGTGATCCCCGCCATCCCAGCCATCCCGAGCGTGGGCTCGGCCGTGAGCGCCGGAGCGGCCCAGACCACTTCCGCCGCCGGCTCGACTGCCGACGCGGGTGCCGCGACGATGCCCTCGTCGGGTAGCGCCCCCACCTCGTTCTCCGATGCGCTCGGGAACGCGCTCGACTCGCTGAACGCGACGCAGCAGTCCGCGACCGACCTGTCTCTCCAGGCAGCGACGGGCAACGCAAGCGTCGCCGACGTGACCGTGGCCTCGACGGAAGCCGACCTCGAGACGCAGCTGGTCACCGCGGTCCGTGACAAGGCGGTCGACGCATTCAACTCGATCATGGACATGCAGGCCTAGCCATGGCCATGCTGCCGTTCTCCCGCGACTCCCTGACCACGGCGCGGGGCCGAGCCGGCACGGTGCTGGCCGGCTTTACGCTGGGACAGAAGGCCATGGTCATCCTGGCCGTGGTTGCTGCCCTCGTCGGCGGCTTCCTGTTCATGCGGGCGGAATCGCGACCCAGCTACCAGCCGCTCTTCACCAACCTGCAGGCATCCGACGCGGGTGCGATCACCCAGCAGCTCACCAGTCAGAAGATCCCCTACCAGCTGGCCGACGGAGGCACGACCGTCCTGGTGCCGGCCGCCGACGTGGACCAAGAGCGGGTCGCCCTCGCCGAGCAGGGTCTCCCCCAGGCGGGCAACGTCGGCTTCTCCAATCTCGAGAAGAGTGGCGTGACCACCTCCGACTTCGTCCAACAGGTCGAGTACCAGCAGGCACTCGAGGGCCAGCTGGAACAGACGATCGAGTCGATCCAGGGGGTGCAGACGGCGCAGGTCAATCTCGTCGTTCCCCAACAGAGCGACTTCGCCATCGGCACCACGCAGCCCACGACCGCATCCATCCTCGTCGACCTCTTGCCGGGCACCGTGCTCTCCTCGGGTCAGGTGCAGGCCATCGTTCATCTGGCCGCATCGTCCACCCCGGGCCTCTCCGCCTCCGACGTCACCGTGGTCGACAACCACGGGGACGTCCTGACGGCGCCCGGCGACGCGAACGGCATGTCCGGTGCCTCGGACGCGCAGCAGACCGATGCGTACGACAACGACTTGGCGAACTCGTTGACCTCTCTGCTGACCCGGGTCGTCGGAGCGGGGAACGCCGCCGTCCAGGTCAACGCCGACCTCGACTTCAACCAGACCCAGACGACCACCAACGGGATCCAGACCAACGCGCAGGGCCAGCCGATCACCGCACCGACCGGGCAGACGACCTCGAACAGCAGCTACACCGGCACCGGGTCCCCCCCCTCGGGAGTGCTCGGGTCGAGCCAGCCCGCCGTTACCTCCAGTGGGAACGGCACGTACACGACCACGAGCTCCCAGGTCACCAACGCCGTGGGCCAGGTGACCCAGACCGTCAAGCAGGCGCCGGGCCAGGTTCAGAAGACGTCGGTGGCCGTGCTGCTCAATTCGTCGTCGGCCGCGAGGGTGAGCGACGCCCAGATCCGCTCACTGGTGACCGCGGCCGCCGGTCTCAACCTCAGCGCCGGGGACCAGCTGGTCGTCTCCTCCCTGCCCTTCGCCGCACCGAACAATCGTCAGGCCACGGCGCTCGCCGCGGCCGCGGCATCGGCCCGTTCCCACCAACTCCTCGAGCACGTCGCCGAGGTGGTCGGACTGCTGCTGCTCATCGCCGCCATGATCGCAGGCACGTTGTGGGCGTCCCGCCGGCGTCGCCCCCTCTACCAGGAAATCCCCCTGGGTGAGATCACCGCCACCCCCCTCGTGCCGATTGGGACCATCGAGGAAGAGCGCGACCCGACTGGCGAGCTCCCTCCCGTGGGCCAGGCGGCGGCGCTCTCGTTCGGGCCCGAAGCGGTGCTCGCCCAGGTCAACGACTTCGTCAGCGAGCGACCCGCCGAAGCCGCGGCGCTGCTGCGGTCGTGGGCGGGCGACCGCCAGGACCTTCCGTCCCCGTCGAAGGCGCTGCCGGTATGACCAACCCTGCGGTCTCCACGCTCGAACTCGCCGAGGCGGCGGCGGCGGAGGCCACCGGCCCCAACACCCGCGCCGGTGGGTCCGGCGTGGCGCTCACCAACCACCAGAAGGTCGCCGTCGTCCTCGCCCAGCTGGGTCCGAAGAAGGCCACCCCCATCCTGCAGGAGATGACCGACCCGGACGCCATCGACTTCACGACCGAGATCGCCAACCTCCCACCCCTCGACACCGACACCGTGATCGGGGTGTTGGCCGAGTTCGTCGATCGGGTCCGGGACTCCACCCTCGTGAGCCAGGGTGGGCTCGACCTGGCGCGGCAATTCCTCAACGAGCGGCTGGGCAAGGCCCGCGCCGATGAGGTCCTCGACCAGATGGAGTCCAAACTTGCGGTGGGTCCTCTGGCCGTCCTGGCCGGGGCGGATCCTCGACGAGTGGTCGGCGTGCTCGCCGAGCAACAGCCGCAGACGGTCGCCGTCTTGTTGGCCCACATGCGACCCGAGGACGCGGCCCGCATCATGGGCGCGCTCCCGGCGGAGTTCCGGATCAAGGTCGCCCGCCGGATCGCGCAACTCGACCGGGTCGACCCCGCCGCCGTGCGTCAGACCACCACGCTCATCGAAGCCAAGCTGCGCAGCCTCCATACCCTGAGCTCGACCACGGCCGCCGGGGGCGCCGCGGCCATCGCCGAGATCCTCAACCACGCCGACCGGAACACCGAACGCCAGATCTTGGGCCAGCTCGAGGCCGAGGACAGCGCACTCGCCGAGAAGATCCGGGCGAACCTGTTCACCTTCGACGACGTGATCGCGCTCGATGATCGATCACTGCAGCAGATCCTCCGCAAGGTCTCGCCCGCCACGTTGGCCGTGGCCCTCAAGGGCGCCCAGATCGACGACGACGCCTTGGCCCGGATCCGTCAGAACCTGACCGAACGAGCCTCCCAGACACTCGACGAGGAACTCGAGGTGCTCGGTACCATCCGGACGTCCCAGGTGGACGAGGCCCAGGCGGACATCGTCCGGGCCGCTCGCGAGCTCGATGACGAAGGCGTCATCGTCATCGCCCGGGATGACGAGGTGGTCCGGTGACCGCCGCGGGGCGGCCGGCGGCCGCGCTCCAGTCGACGAGGACACTGGGCCGCTCGTCCGGCGACGTGTCCGTGCGGCGCAGGCCACGCGACCCGGGCGTGCCGATCGACTACGCCGCGCTGTCGGGTGACCCGGGTTCGGACGCGGTGGCAACCAAGTACGAAGCCGGCTTCGAGGCAGGGTATGCGGCGGGAGAGGCCAACGCGCAGGCCGAGGTGGACGAGGTCGCGCGCCAGTCCCGCGTCCGGGTCGAGCGGGCGCTGGAAGCACTCGAGCGCGCGACCAGTGCGGCCGGGCGCGCCTTCGCCGACCGTCAGGGTCAACTCGAGCATTCGCTCACGGAATTCGCCTTCGAACTGGTGGAGACGCTGTTCGGCCGCGAGCTCGAGCTGTCGGCCGATCCCGGTCGCGACGCGGTCGAGCGGGCCCTCGCCATCGACGACACCGGTCTGCCGGCGACCGTGCGGCTCCACCCACAGGACGTCGATGCACTCGGGGACATGGTCGCCCTCGGGGGATCGCGGGCGGTCACGGTGATCGCCGATCCGTCGGTCGAACCGGGAGGAGCCCTGGTGGACATCGGCGAGGCCACCATCGACAGCCAACTGTCCCGGGCCCTCGAGAGGGTCCGGAGCCTCCTCGTCGGGGACGGGGGCCGGGGCGAGCCATGACGCGAGTCCTCGACGACCTGGCGGAGTCGGCCCGCGCCGCCGCAAGGCCGCGCCGCTACGGTCGGGTCGACCAGGTGATCGGGATGTCCATCGAGGTGGCCGGGCTTCCGGCCGCGGTGGGCGATGGGATCGTGCTCCTCCACGACGACGGCGCGGTGGAGGCAGAGGTCGTCGCACTGCGCAACGGGCGGTCGGTGTGCGTGGCGCTGAGCGAGACCGCCGGTCTTCGGGCCGGCACGCCGGCAACGCCGTTGGGGCGGCCCATCACGCTGCGGGTCGGGGAGAACCTCCTGGGCCGAGTGCTTGACGGGATGGGACGACCGATCGACGGCGGACCGCCGCTCCGAGGGACCGAAGTGACCGTCCACGGCCGACCCCCCCACCCGTTGCGACGAGGCCTCGTGGAGGAGCAGCTCCCGCTCGGCGTGCGCGTGCTCGACGGACTGATCCCGTGCGGGAAGGGTCAGCGGCTGGGTATCTTCGCCGGATCCGGGGTCGGGAAGTCGTCACTGTTGTCGATGATTACCCGGGGCACCGAGGCGGACGTGTCGGTCGTGGCCCTCATCGGTGAGCGGGGTCGCGAGGTCGCAGAGTTCATCGAGCGCGATCTCGGACCGGAAGGACTGGCGCGCGCGGTCGTTGTCGTCGCCACCTCGGACGCTCCCGCCATGGTCCGCATCCGGGCCGCCTTCACCGCCACCCGCATCGCCGAGTGGTTCCGCGATGCGGGTGGGGACGTGCTGCTCATGATGGACTCGGTCACCCGGTTCGCCATGGCCCAACGCGAGGTGGGACTGGCGGCGGGCGAACCGCCGGCCACCCGCGGGTACCCCCCGAGCGTCTTCGGGCTGCTGCCACGATTGCTCGAGCGAGGCGGTCGAGCCGAACGAGGCTCCATCACGTGCCTCTACACCGTGCTGGTAGAGGGCGACGACATCAACGAGCCCATCGCCGATGCCACCCGGTCCATTCTCGACGGCCACATCCGGCTGTCCCGCTCGCTGGCCGAGAGCGGCCACTACCCGGCGGTCGACGTCCTCGAATCCATCTCCCGGGTGGCGCCGGCCATTGCGTCGGAGGACGTGCTCCGTGCCGGGGCGCGGGTGCGCGAGCTGCTCGCTGCATGGCGCGACGCACGCGACCTGATTGAGATCGACGCCTACGTCCCCGGGACCAACCCCGTCGTCGACCGAGCCGTCGCCTCCAAACCGGCCATCGACGACTTCCTCCGTCAGCCGGTCACGGCGACGAGCAGCCTGGATGCGGCGACCACGGGCCTCCTGACACTCGCTTCGGACGGGGAGCCGGCGTCGTGAAGGCCTTCCGCTTCCGTCTCGAATCGGTCGCCCGTGTGAGGGACCACCAGGAACGGGCTGCGGCGCAGCAGCTGGCGGTGGCGGCCCGCAACCTCCGGCTCGCCCGGTCCGAGTGCGCGGAGGCCCGCGCCGCCCTCCACGGTCTGGCTGTGCGCCAAGGCCGCTCGGACGCGGCGACGCTGCACTGGGTCCAGAGCCAGTCCGAACGCATGGCCGCCACCCTCCGACACCGTGAGGAATTGGTGACCGCAGCCGAGGTGGCCGTGCGTGAGTCGAGGCACGCATGGGTCGGGGCCGAACGAAGGTGCACGATGCTCCGTCGGCTCGAGGAGCGCCAGCGAGGCCGCTGGCAAGTCGATGCCGACCGCGCAGCGGCGAACGAGCTCGACGACATGGCCACCGTCCGCTTCGGGACCGAGATCGGCCTGCCATGACCGTGACCGCCGTCACCCTGTCCGAGATCCAGGACACCCTGGCCCAGATGCAGGCGTCGGCCACGGCGGCGACCGACGGCACCGACCCCGCGTTCGCCGCCGATCTGGCCGATGCGACCAGTCTCCAGTCGACCGCCGCGCTGCAAAGCGACCTCTCGGCCGCCGACGGGTCCGACGCGAACCAGATGTCGGCGGAGGCAGGGCCAACCGACCAGTCCGACCTGCTCGCCGTCATGCTGGCGGCCGACGGCACCGGCGCTGGAGCGTCCGGGGTGGGATCGGCGTCGACAGCACCGGCCACGAGCAGCGTCACCGGCTCGGACGTCGTCACCGAAGCGGAGCGCTTCGAGGGAACGCCCTACGTGTGGGGCGGCACCAGCCCCTCGGGATTCGATTGCTCGGGCCTCGTGCAGTACGTCTACGGGCAGCTCGGGGTCTCGCTGCCCCGCACCAGCGAGGAGCAGAGTCAGGTCGGCACGCCGGTCGCCGGGCTGAGCCAGGCCGAACCCGGGGACCTCCTGTTCTTCGCCGGTTCGGACGGCACCGCCAGCGCTCCTGGCCATGTCGGCATCTACGTCGGTGACGGCGAGATGATCGATGCCCCGCACACGGGCACGAGCGTCCAAGTCCAGCCCGTCCCGACCGACCAGGTGGTGGCCATCCGGCGCGTGCTCCCCGCCGCACCCGCCACGGAGACCTCGGAGACCTCGGAGACCACGGTCGGCAGCAGTGGTGGCGGGTCGACACTGATCGGGAACGTGCAGGTGCCCGATCAGTACGTGGGAACCATTGAGCAGGCGTCCGCGGCCAACGCCATCCCCGCCTCTCTCCTCAGCGCGCTCCTCTACCACGAGAGCCGCTTCGAGACGGATGCCGTCAGTCAAGCGGGCGCCGAGGGCATCGCCCAGTTCATGCCCGGGACGGCGGCCGGCATGGGCATCGACCCGACGAACCCCGTCCAATCCATTCAGGGGGCCGCCCAGCTTCTCGGGAATTACACCCGGCAGTTCGGCTCTTACGCCGATGCGCTCGCCGCGTACGACGCCGGACCCGGTGCGGTCGAGCAGTACGGCGGCGTGCCCCCCTACGCCGAGACCCAGGCCTACGTACCCTCCGTTCTCTCCCTCGCCGGGCTGTCCGCCGGCGGTGCCGGGTCCGCGTCGTGACGGCCGCACCGGTGTCTGCCCCTGCGGTGCCCGCGGTCGATCCGGCCTCGGCGGGCGCACAAGGGGTCGCCACGCGCGTCGACGAAGGCGAGCCGCATCCCTTCGACGAGGTGCTGTCCGAGCACCGCGCGACCGCGCCGGCGGAGCGCGTCGCGCGGCGGCCCGGTGGTTCCGGGTCCCCGTCCGCACGGCCACGACGACCACCGGGGTCGGTCGGTGGGTCGGCGGCGCAACCGCTCGACGTCGGGCCGCATCCGGTCGGTGCGTCGCCCGACCCACAGGTCGAGCACACCGGTCGCGTCACTTCGGGTCGGAAGACGGGGCCACCCATCGACGGTTCCGAAACCCCCGGGACGACCGACGGTTCCGAGCCCCCCGGGTCCACCGACGGTTCCGAGCCCCCCGGGTCCACCGACGGTTCCGAGCCCCCGTCTCTCGGGACGCGCCGCGTCGGCACGGCGAGGACCGCCGTGCCGCTCTCCTCAGATGCTGCATCGGGCACGGCATCGCCACCGGCCTCCCGCACGCCCGTCGTTGTGGCGACGGTCCCGCTTGAGTCCTCCACCTCTCAGAAGCCACTCCCCGTCCCGGCTCGCCCTGCCGCCGTCGCCTCGGGACGAAGCCTCCTCGGAGAGGTGGGCGCCCCCGAGGAGGTGCGAGAACCTGCGGCGGCGACGGGCCGTCCGGTGGATGGGCCTCGGCCGGCGGTCCTCGCCTCCGGATCCTCGGGCGAACCCACGCCGCGCGGGGCGCCGGTGCAGACCGTCGGCACTACCGAAGCCGAGGGATCGGTCGACGCCGCAGGGAACAGCGGAGATGGCGGTGATCTCCCGATCAGCTCCGGCCTGGTACTCGATGCTCCGGGCCTGGCGGCGTCGATCTCTCAGGTCCTCGACGGCGGGAACGGCGACTACAGCGTGCTGCTGAGCATGCATCCACCCGAGTTGGGCGAGGTGCAGGCCAGGCTGTCACTGCGCGGCGATCTGCTCCAGGTGTACCTCTCCCCCGAGCACCCCGCCGCCCACGACGCGCTCGAGGGTGCCCTCTCCACGCTGCGGGAGCAGCTCTCTCAGGGCGGTGTCGACGTGGATGTCACGCTCGGCGACCCGGGCGCCCGTCCGGACGGTGCGCCGGCCGGGGGCTCCCCGCGTAACGGTCCCGACACAGGCCGCCAGTCGCCGGACACCGCCGGCAGTTCCCCCGTCGCTTCGCCAACGCCGCCGCCCGGGGGCGGTGACCGACTCCATCTCGTGCTCTGACCGTCCCGGCCACCGGTCCATCGAAAGGAAATCTCATGACCACCATCCCGCCCGTAGGGAGTGACCCGACCGCCGCCGCAGGCGGCACGTCCTCGGACGCCTCCAGCTCGGGTGCCTCCACCTCGGGGACGGCGGGGTTGCTCGACCCGAGCACCTTCCTCAGCTTGCTCGTCGACGAGCTCAAGTACCAGAACCCGCTCGACCCAACGTCGTCGTCCGACTTCATGAGCCAGATCGCCTCCCTCTCGCAGGTCGAGCAGCTCCAGTCGGTGTCGTCGGCATCGCAAATGGGGGAGGCGGCGGGTCTCATCGGTAAGAACGTCACCGTCGATGCCGGCAGTGGCACCGTCACCGGGACGGTCAGCGGAGTGACCAACGGCACGAGCGGACCCCTGCTCGACGTCGGGGGAGCCACCGTGAGCCTCGACGCCGTCCAACAGATCACCGACTGACAGCCCCTGACCTGACCACCAGATTTCCGCCACCACGAACCGAC
Organism: uncultured Acidimicrobiaceae bacterium; assembly: GCA_963736525.1. Classification (GTDB taxonomy): domain Bacteria; phylum Actinomycetota; class Acidimicrobiia; order Acidimicrobiales; family RAAP-2; genus Bog-473. The sequence goes on along the minus strand of CAVTPF010000012.1, from coordinate 225,409 downwards.
ATCACCCGAGACAAGCCAAAAGGAGCAAACCCATGAGCGTACGATCCCTCGGTGCCGCCGCCTCCGGCATCGAAACCATGCAGACCGATCTGGACACGATCGGCAACGACATTGCCAATTCCGAAACCGACGGCTTCAAGTCCGGCACGGCCCAATTCGAGGATCTGCTGACCGAGCAGCTCCAGCCGGCCGGGGCTGCGGTGGGGACGACCCTGGCGAGCACCAATCCCTCCTCCATCGGAGCCGGAGACGAGGTGTCCGCGATCAGCACCGACTTCTCCGAGGGCCCAGTGACCCAGACCGGCGTGAGCACCGACGTCGCCATTGAAGGCAACGGGTTCTTGGTGGTGAGCCAGAACGGGCAGGACGTCTACACGCGAGACGGCAACTTGCAGATCGACGCCAACGGCAACCTGGCCACCGAGAGCGGCGGTCTCGTCCTCGGCTGGGCCGGCGGTCAACCCACGACTTCGCCCCCCGGGCCCCTGAGCATCATCGCCGGCTCGGCGGAACCGCCGGCACAGACTGGCAACGTCGACCTGGGCGGGAACCTGTCGGCCGGAGCCACCGGACCGGTGACCATCACCACGACCATCTACGACTCGTTGGGCGACGCCGTTCCCGTCGACCTCACGTTCACCCCGACCGGCGCGGCCAACACCTGGAGCCTCCAAGGCACCGTGGCCGGCGCCGCCGCGCCGCTGTGGACCGCCCCCCAGACGATCGTCTTCGGGACCAACGGGCAACTCTCGTCGATCAACGGCGCTGCGGTGGGGACGACGACGACCGCCATCCCAATCAACAACCTCCCGAGCAATTACACCTGGAGCGGGACCGCGGTGGACGTCGACTTCCCCCCGGTTGGTTCGCAGAATGCCATCACCCAGTTCGCCGCCGACCAGACCCTCGCGGTGACCAACCAGGACGGGTACGCCGCGGGCACTCTCGATGCGTACTCCATCGGTTCCGACGGGGTCATCACAGGGAGCTACTCCAACGGGCACAGCCAGAGCCTGGGCACCATCGCCCTGGCCCAGTTCGCCAATCCGAACGGGCTCGAGGACCTTGGGAACACGGACTACCTCCCCACCGCAGCCTCGGGCAACCCGCAGTTGGGCGCCCCCGGCAGCGGGGGTCTCGGCACGCTGCAGGGAGGTGCGGTGGAGGGGTCGAACGTGGACCTGGCCACCCAGCTCACCGATCTGATCGAAGCGCAGACCGCGTACCAGGCGAACACCAAGGTCGTGGACTCCTCGTCGACCGCGCTCGAATCCCTAGTCCAAATGTCGTGATCCTTGCCGCGCAGGGCCAGCCCTGAACTCTGCCTGCTGGCGGGTCGTAACTCAAGAGTGGAAGGTGCCTCCTCGCGAACGGAGCCGCGGTTGATCGCCCTATGCAAGCTCGATGGATCCACCATGTACGTCAACGAGGACCACGTGGAGCGGGTCGAGGGCGGAGCCAACTCGGCGGTTCATCTGGTCAACGGCACCTACTTCGTCGTGCGGGACGACGTGGCCACCATCAATGCCAGAATCCGCCGGGAGAAGCAGACCCTCCTGGCCGGTGCGTTGGCCGTCGCCGCGGGGGGTAACCCGTCGCTGGCGCTGGCCGCGCCCGACGGTGGCGCGCATCGGGACGAGCCGCTGTGACCCCCATCGGAATCCTGGTCGCCCTGCTGGCGGTGCTGGTCTCCATGACCCTGGACCACGGGCGGGTGACGGAATTGATCAAGATTCCCCCGCTCCTCCTGGTCGTCGGCGGGAGCCTCGGGGCCACCATCGCCGGCTACGACGGACGAAGGCTGAAGGCTGTACCCAAGGCAGTCAAGAGCATCATCCTGCCCCACCATGGGCCCGACCTGCGCGGGACCATCGACCAACTCCTCTCCGTCGCCAGGGAGGTGCGACAGAACCCGCTCGTCCTCGAACAGCTCGAGACCGACGACCCCTTCCTGAAGACGGGGATCCAGCTGATCACGTCGACGTCGGATCCGGAGCGGGTCCACGAGCTGCTGGGCGCCGAAGTGGACAACCTCCGGGTCCGCCACAGTGCATCGATCAAGTTCTTCTCGGACTTGGCCGGCTACTCGCCGACCTTTGGGATCCTCGGGACGGTCGTCGGCTTGATCGGTGTGCTCGGACAAATCGACAGCCCGGGCAAGCTCGGCCCCGCCATCGCGTCGGCCTTCGCCGCCACCCTCTGGGGCGTGATGTTGGCCAACGCGGTCTGGCTCCCCATGTCCAACAAGCTCAGGCGGCGCTCGGAGGAGGAGGTCGCCTATCGCGAGATGGTCACGGAAGGCCTGCTGACCATGCAACTCAACGTCTCCAGCATGGACCTCCGGGACCGGTTGTACACCTATCTCCCGCCATCCGAGCGCGCCGGGGACCGCCCGGAGACCGCGCCGGATCCGCTCGTCGCGGTGGTGACGGCGGCGTGAGCAGCCGTGCGACGTCGACGAGTCGCAGGACCAGGCGCCTGCACCGGGAGCCGGACGGAGCCCATGAGCAGAACCAAGAGCGCTGGCTCCTGACCTACGCCGACATGATCACCCTCTTGCTCGTCCTCTTCATCGTGCTCTTCGCGCTCTCGAAGATCAATGAGGCCAAGTACCGCCAATTCCAAGAATCCGTGAGCGACGACAAGGTGGTTGGCGACTCGATGATCCACGGCGCGGCGCCCCGGCCAAGCCACGGGCCCCGGCCGCTGTCGGCGTCACCGGACAAGCTGCGCGAGATCGAGCAGGCCTTGTCCCACGCACTCGCCCAGCGCAACCTGCTCGGCGACGTGACCCTCACCATCAATGCGTCGGGGCTCGTCGAAGGCCTGGTCGCGGACTCCACGTTCTTCCTCGTCGACTCGGCACAGCTGTCGCCTCTGGGCGTCGAGATCATCGACACCTCGGGCCGCGTGCTCGCCGCTTACTCCAACACACTCGAGATCGCCGGCTATACCGACGACCAGCCCATCACCGGCGGCATCTACGCCAACAACTGGGAGCTCTCGGCGGCGCGGGCCACCTCCGTCGTCGAGCGGCTCACCCTCACCGACGGGGTCGCCCCCACGCGCGTCGTGGCCATCGGGTACGGCCAGTACCACCCGGTGGTACCCAACACGTCGCCCGCGGCCCAGGCGCAGAATCGGCGCGTCAACATCGTCATCAGCCGGCAGACTGCCGGCACGGCCACGGTGAGCTCATGAGCCGCCACGAGCCGCAGGCCACTCCCCACGACTTCCGGCGCACCAAGACGTTGGATCGGTTTCACCTCCACACCGTGACCATGGTCCTCGAGAACTTCGCCCGGCTCGCGAGCACCCCGCTCTCGACGGTGCTGCGTCAGCCGTGTGCCCTCTCCCTGCGCACCCTCGACCAGGTCACCTGGGCGGACGTCGGCTACACCCTCGAGCACGGCCTCCATTTCGTGACCTTCTCCCTCCAACCCGTGCCGGGCGCGAGCATTCTCGCCATCCCCACTGGCGAGGCGCTGGCCATCGTCGACCTGCGCCTCGCCGGAAGCGGCGACGAGGACTACCCCGAGCGCATCCTGACCGAGATCGAGCAGGAGCTGTTGGCGCCGGTCGTCGACGGCGTGCTCGACGAACTGGGCCGGGCGATGGCCCGGCTGCACGCGACCCGACCGGTGCTCGAGATGCAGGAATCGAACATCCAGTTCGTGTCGGTGGCCGCGCCGGGCGACACCTTCCTGTTGGCGGGCTTCGACCTGTCGATTGGCAACCGTCCGCAGAGCGAGCTGAGCCTTTGCATGCCGCTCCCCACGGCGCGCCATCTCGTGGAGGGCATGACCGGCGGACCCGGTTCGGCCGAAGAACCGGCGACGGCATCCGGCTCCAGCGAGGCACGAAAGAGGCTCGAGGCGGTTCCCATCGATCTGGTCCTGCAGTTCCCGAGCTTCGAGTCAACGGCTGAGACCCTGCTCTCCCTGGCCACCGGGGACGAGCTCCACCTCGGGCTGCCCACCGATCGGCCCCTCGAGGTGCGGGCCGAGGGACAACTGGTCGCTCGGGCCACCATCGGGCGCTCCGGTGTCCGCAAGGCGTGCTGTATCACGGAGGAGGTTCTGTCATGACAATGGATGAAATCGCGCCGGCACCGCAGGCGGCGGCCCGGACGGATCACCCCGACGAAGGTGACCTCGGACGGCGGATGGCCGTCCGGGAGGCGCAGTTCCGCTCGGTGACCGTGGAGGTGTCGGTCTGGATCGGCAAGACCCGCCGAACCTTCGGCGACCTTGCCCACTTGCGCCCCGGTGACGTGATCGAGCTGGACCGGGCGGTGGGCGCCCCCGTCGACATCGTCCTGAACCGCGAGGTGGTGATCGCCCGCGGTGAGGTCGTCGACGTCGGCGACGAGTACGGGGTGCGGATCACGGAAATCGTCGGCGACGAGGCCGGGTAGGTCGACCACGATGCTCTTCGAAATGGGACGGACGTTGCTGTCCTTGTCCTTTGTGCTCGGACTGCTCTGGGTCATCGCCAGGGTGGGGCGCGGGCGTCAGTCCAGCGGTCGTGCGGCCCGCATGGCGCCAGGGGGCGGCGGCAACCGAATCGAGATGCTGGGGCGCCGGTCGCTGGGCCGACACAGCGCGATCGTGGTGATCCGAACTGGTGGACGGACGATGGTGGTCGGCCAGACCCCTCAACACATCACCCTGCTCGCCGAGGAGGAGGCCAAGCCGGTGGACGTCCCGGCCGAAGCGACTTCCGCCGGGCTCGAGGACGATCTGATGCCAAGGCTGGCATTGGGTGGCGGGGCAGACGCCCCGAAGGCATGGGACGCGCTCGTCGACCGTTTGCGGGAGATGACAGTACGGCATTGAGCGGACCGGTCTGCCGGTCCACTTGCTCGCACCTCCGAGGTTCCCATGAGCCCAGCGCTGCTCGCCGCTGCGTCCAACGTCAACGTCAACGTGAACGGACTGAAGAGCCCGTCCACCGCGGTGTTGATCATCGTCGTCATCACCGTGCTGGCGATTGCGCCAGCAATACTCATCCTGACGACGGGGTTCACGCGCATCTTCATCGTGCTGTCGTTGACCCGCAGCGCGCTCGGAACCCAGACGGTGCCACCCAACCAGGTCATCGCCGGTCTGTCGCTGATCATCGCTCTGTTCATCATGGCGCCGGTCTTCTCGCAAATCGACCATGTCGCCGTCCAGCCGTACGAGCACGGCAAGATGACCGCCTCCCAGGCGATCGACGCCGGCGAGGTGCCGCTGAAGCGCTGGATGCTCGATCAGACCAAAGCCAACGAACTCGATCTCTTCGCCTCGACGGCCCACGAGCACGTCGCCCACCCCAGTTCCCTCCCGCTCACCACGGTGGTGCCCGCCTTCGTCCTCTCCGAGATCGAGACGGCCTTCCTCATCGGCTTCATGATCTTCATTCCCTTCATGATCATCGACCTCGTCGTGTCGGCGATCATGATGTCGATGGGCATGTACATGCTGCCGCCCACGCTCATCTCCCTGCCCTTCAAGATCCTCCTCTTCGTCCTGGTCGACGGATGGACGTTGGTGGCTCATTCCCTCATTCAGTCCTTCCGGCCATGAGCGCCAGAGGCCCGGCATCCGATGAATGACACCACCGTCATCCACCTGGCCTCCCAGGCCATGCTCCTCATGGCGGAGCTGGCGGGCCCGGTCCTGGTCGTGAGCCTCGTCGTCGGACTGGTCGTGGCGCTGTTCCAGGCCGTGACCTCTATTCAGGAGTTCACGCTCACCTTCTTGCCCAAGGTGGTTGCCATCGGCCTCGTGCTCCTCTTCTTCGGCCACTGGATGCTGGCCGACGCAGTGACCTACACCGAGCATCTCTACGAATCGATCCCGTCGACGCTCAGTGGATCGGGATGACGTTCCAACTGTCGTCGAGCTTCGCCATGGCCTTCATGCTGGCGCTCGTGCGGGCCTCGGCCTGGGTGACGGTCTGCCCGCCGTTCTCCAACAAGACCATCCCTGGAATGGCGAAGATCGGGATCTCCCTCGGCGTCGCCTTCGACGCCGCCGGCACGCTCCAACACGAGCCCATGCCCACGACCGATGCGGATGTCCTGGTACAGCTGGTCGTCCAGGCGGTGGTGGGCCTGGTGCTCGGGTTCGTCGTCTCGCTCTTCGTCTCCGCGGTGGCCGCAGCCGGCAGTCTGGTCGACCTGTTCTCGGGGCTCAACCTGCCGGCGTCGATCGACCCCCTGTCCCTCCAGCAGACGCCGATCATCGGCCAGTTCTACAACCTGGTGGCCACCGCCCTGCTGTTCACCACCGGCTCGGTCCTGGTGATCGTCGACGGCTTCATCCGCTCTTTCGCCGCCGTCGGCACCACGTTCCCCCCGACCACCCTCGGTTCGGTCGCCGGTGTGCTGACCGGTGACGTCACCACCTTCTTCGCCGCCGCGGTGGAGATCGCTGCCCCCGTCATCGTGGTCCTGTTCGCCACGCAGGTCCTCCTCGCCCTGCTGGCCAAGGCCGCGCCGCAGATCAACGTGTTCGTGTTCGGCTTCCCCCTGCAGATCCTCCTGGCCCTGGTCGCCGTGGGACTGGCCCTCGTCGCCCTGCCCTCGGACGTGACCAACCTGGTCGGGAAGGCCACCGTCCAGCTGTTCGGGTCCTAGCCCATGGCCCTCAAGTCAGAGCGCACGGAGCGGCCCACCGCCAAGCACAAGAAGGAGGTCCGCGAAAAGGGCAGGGTGGCGCGGTCACCCGAGCTCGGATCGTGGGCCAGCCTGCTGGTGGTGGCGTCGGTCCTCCCCCGCCTCGGGGGCGCGGCGGCCAGCCGAGTGAGCAGCTTCACCCATCAGGTCGCGGGCGCCATCGCCCACCCGAGCACCACCGCCGCCCTCGGCGTGCTCGGGGGCGGCCTGGCCACGGCCGCGCTCGCGGCCCTCCCGATCGTCGCGCTCTGTACGGGCATTGCGGTGGCCGCAGCCTTCGCCCAGGTCGGGCTCCGGTTCACCCCCAAAGCACTGCGGGTGCAGGTCTCCAGGATCAGTCCCCGCACGGGACTGAAGCGCATCGTTTCGTCCCAGGGTGCCTGGTCACTGGCGAAGACGCTGCTGAAGGTGGTCATTCTCGCGCTCGTCGGCTACGCCCTCCTGCACCAGCTGTTCTCGTCGGTCCTCGGTGGTGACACCCTGCCCCTGTCCACCACACTGGGGGCGGCGGGCTCCACCACAGAGTCGCTGTTGCGGGACATCGGCGTGCTGGCACTCGTCGTTGCCGGGGTCGACTACGGCTTCCAGCGGCGGCAGTACCAGCAGAGCCTGCGCATGACCAAGCAGGAAGTCCGGGACGAAGCTCGGCGCAACGACGGGTCGCCGGAGATGCGCCGGGCGCTGCGCTCCAAGGCACGACGGCTGTCCCGCATGCGGATGATGGCGGCCGTGGCGACGGCGGACGCCGTGGTGGTGAACCCGACGCACTACGCGGTGGCAATTGCCTACGACCGGGCACGGGATCGGGCACCACGGGTGGTGGCCAAAGGGGCGGATCTCCTGGCCGCCCGGATCCGAGAACGGGCCGCTCGGTATTGCGTGCCCGTTGTGGAGAACCCCGAGCTCGCCCGTACCCTGCACGCCGTCTGCGAGGTCGACGACGTCGTACCCGCCGCTCTCTACACGGCGGTCGCACGCCTGCTGGCCTTCGTGTACTCGCTCTCCCCCACTGCGAAGGCTCTGCGGGAGGTGCACCGGATGACGCCGGTCGTGCTGAGGCGGGCCGGATGAACACCACCGCCCGATGGGGACTGAACTCTGTACCGAAACGGGACGTAGCACCTTCCGGCCAGGACGGCCGCATCACCTCCAGGGACGGAACGCCGCGAACTGCCTTGCCGGGGGTACCGCACGTGCACACCGTCCATCCCTCACAGCCAGAAGCGTCATATGGCTGACCCCGCTGCCCTCGCCGTGTCCAGCGGCTCGGAGCGATGGAGGCACGTGGTCACCATGGCCATCCCGCTGTCGGTGGTGGCGGTCGTCGTCGTGCTCGTCGTCCCGCTCCCCACCTTCGTGGTGGACCTCCTGATCACCGCCAACATCACGGGCTCGATCCTGGTGCTGTTGACGGCCATGCAGGTCAAGCGCCCCCTCGATTTCTCCGTCTTCCCCACCTTGATCCTGGTGGCCACCATGTTCCGGCTGGCCCTCAACGTGGCGGCCACCCGCCTCGTGCTCCTCCACGGCTATGCGGGCGTCGTGATCGAGAGCTTCGGCCACTTCGTCATCGGTGGCTCCATACTGGTCGGACTCGTCGTGTTCTTCATCCTGATCGTCATCCAGTTCGTGGTGATCACCTCCGGTGCAGGCCGCGTGGCCGAGGTGGCGGCCCGATTCACCCTCGACGGGATGCCAGGAAAGCAAATGGCGATCGACGCGGACCTGCATGCCGGAGCCATCGACGAGGCCGGGGCCCGCCGGCGCCGCCAAGAGGTCGCCGACGAGGCGGACTTCTACGGCGCCATGGACGGCGCGTCCAAGTTCGTGCGTGGCGACGCCATCGCCGCCATCGTCATCACCATGGTGAACCTGATCGGCGGGTTGGCCATCGGGATCGCCCAGAACCATCTGTCACTGTCCGAGGCGATCAGCACCTACAGCCTCCTGTCCGTCGGCGACGGGCTGGTCTCGCAGATCCCGGCGCTGCTCTTGTCGCTGTCGACGGCAATCATCGTCACACGGGCGGCCACCGAACACGATCTCGGTCACGACGTCTTCAGTCAGCTCTCGCGCTACCGGCGCATCGTGCGGACCACCGGCCTCGTGATGGCCGGCCTCGCCATCGTCCCGGGTTTGCCCAAGTTGCCCTTCCTGATCATCGGGGTGTCCGTCTACGTCTTGGGAGCCCGTCTCCCGAAGGAGGCTCCCGCCCAACCGGTCAGCCAGGAGCCGGCGCCCGCCGCGCCGGCGGCCGACTCCCCCGAGGCGCTGGCGGCCACCCTCGGGGTGGAGCCGCTGGCCCTCGAGCTCGGTCTCGAGCTCATCGATCTGGTCCAACCGGAGCGGGGCGGCGACCTGCTCGAGCGCGTCAAGTCGCTCCGGCGCAACGTCGCCATGGAGCTCGGCATCGTCATGCCCCAGGTGCACACGCGTGACAACCTCGACCTGCCGCCGTCGGCGTACGCCATCAGGGTGCACGGTGTCGAGGTGGCTCGGGGTGAGACCCCCCGAGGCAAGCTGCTCGCCGTCGGCCCCAACATCGACCAGCTTTCGGGTACCGAGACGCGCGATCCGGCATTCGGCGGCCGCGCGAAATGGATTTCCGCTGACGTCAGCCATCAGGCGGCGGTGGTCGGGGTCACCGTCGTCGACCGCTCGGCCGTGGTCACGACCCACCTCGCCGAGGTGGTGCGCGAGCACGCCGGCGTCCTGGTGTCGAGGCAGGACACCAAGGTGCTGCTCGACGCGGTCAAGGCGACCAATCCGGTCGTGCTCGAGGAGATGACCGCCGCCAGTCTCACCCTGGGCGACGTCCAGGGTGTCCTCCGTGGCCTGCTGGACGAGGCGATCCCGGTCCGGGACCTGGTGCGAATCGTCGAGGCCCTCACCGAGCAGGCCCGCACCCAGCCGAAAGACCCGGACAGCCTGCTCGAAGCGGCACGCATCGCCCTCGGACCGACCATCGGATCGCTGTTCGCCCCGGACGGCACCCTGCCCGTCATCACGCTGGTCCCGGCACTCGAGCAGAGCCTGCTGTCTTCGCTGCAGTCCACGGACCGGGGCCGCACCCTGGGGATCGCCGCTCCTGTGGCGGAGTCGCTGGTGCGGCAGGTGGGCCGCCTCAGCCACGACGCAGAATCGCGGGGCACGGTCCCGGTGGTGATGTGCTCCACCCGGCTCCGTCCGGCGCTCCGTCGGCTGCTGCGACCCAGCCTCCCCCGGCTGGCGGTGATCGGTGCCGCGGAGATCGGGGCGTCCATGTCGGTCGAGACCATCGGGAGTGTGAACGATGAAGCTGTGGCCCTCCTCTGACCAGTCCGATTCACCCGTGACCGATTCCGGTCAGTACCTCGGGCGCACCGCCGAGGAAGCGCTGGCCCGGGCAACCGCCGCCCTTGGGCCGTCGGCCGACCTGCGGTGTTGGAAGACGCGGCGCGGCGGCGTCGCCGGTTTCTTCGCCACCGAGGTGTACGTCGCCGGCTCGACCCCGCCGAAGGGAGCGGAGCGCAAGCCAGCGCGCCCGCCACGAACGGCGGCGGCCGAGGAGGCAACCGGGGCGGATGCGCCCGACGGCAGCCTCGACCCACTGGCCGAGCTGGTCGACGGCATGACCGACCAGGTGTCGCTCCAGCACTCCGCCATCCCCTCGGCTGCCTTTCACGCCGTGCTGGCCGAGGCCGAGTCGGTGCTGGCCGCCGACCCGGAACCGATCGGGCCCAGCGAACCGTCCGTCACCTCGTCGCCAGGTGCAGTACCGGTCTCGAGCGGGAACGAGCGTGCCGCGGCTCCCGACACGGCCCGCGCGCCAAGCTCCCGCGCGGTGCCCCCGCCACCGGAGCCCGACACGACGACGCGGGCCGCCCGCGAGGCTCCGGCAGCGGTCGCCACACGGCCATCCGGGGTCGCCGCTCACCCACGCGGGCCCGAACGAATTCCCGACGTGAAGGCCCGGCTCCGCGCCATCGGCGTGCCCGACGCATACCTTCCCCGCGGGCAGCGCCCGTCGATCGATGCACTGGCGCGCGCCATGGGCACCCTGCCGTGCGCCCCGCCGCTCCCGTCACGGGACGGAGCAGTCGTGGTGATCGTCGGCCCACACGCCCTGGCCGACCGCACCGCCGACCTCCTCCTCCGTGCCCTCGGACTTGGGCGTCGAGAGATCGTGCGGTGCGCCGAAGGAATGGATGGTCCCGACCGGCCCGCACCGGCGCGGGCAGGGGCGGCCGCCAAGCTCAGTGCCGCGGTCCGGGTGGCGCGTCGGAGTGCCGCCGGCAGGACCTCTCTCGTGACGGTGCCGACCACGACGGGTCTGAGTGACTGGTCGGCGGCCGCGGACGTGATCGCCTGCCTCCGGCCCGATTATGTGCTCGCCGCCTTCGAGGCCTCGGCCCAGCGCGCCGATGTCGCGCACTGGCTCGACGGGCTTGGCACGGTGGACGCGCTGGCCGTGTGGGGTCTCGACAGCACGAGGACACCCGGCGGGCTGCTCGGCGCGGCGCCAATCGCCTACGCGGACGGAACCCTGTGCTCCGCCATCAGCTGGACGGCGGCGCTGCTGGCACGGGTGGCGGGAAGCGCACCATGAATCCGCGAGACCATCAGCGATTCATCGCCGAAGTGTGCCGGCTGAGACCGGTGGCGACGGTCGTGCTCGCCGCCCTGGCTGTGACACCTTCGCTGTGGGAGGCGGCCGCGAACAACCTCTCCCCCGTCACCGTGCTCGGGCGCTTGGCCCTGGCGCTGCTCGTCTGCAGCCTGCTCGTGTGGGCGACGACCGGGGTCGTCCTCCACTACGCGAGGGTCCAACTCCGCTCGCGGTCGGCCATGGAGACGCCGCCAGAATTCGACGCATGACCCCCTGAATTCCGCCGGCCCACGGGTCGTTGTTCTTGCAGTGAGCACCGACCACCTCCTCCTGCAGCTCATCGACGTCCTCGACGACGAGATCGAGCGGATCGCAATCTTGCGATTCCGCCTCGTCGTCCTCGGCTCGCTGATGGCCGCCGACCAGGTTCCGTGGTTGGACCGATCGGTCCAGGAGCTCGAGCGGGCCTCTGAACAGCTCCGGCTGGTCGATCTCCGGCGGGCGGCGACGACGGTCGGCCTCAGCGACCGGTACCACCTCGGCTCCGACGCACGACTCGAAGACCTCGCCGACCATGTCGACCTGGCCTGGGGCGAGATCCTGCGGGACCGTCGGATCCAGCTCCTGGAAGAGATCGCCTCGGTGGAAGGCCTCGTCGAGACGACCGCCGCCGCCGTGGGCCGCCGGACCGCCCTGGTCCAGGACGCGCTGGCGTTCCTCCGTAGTGACGGAGCATCGACCTACGGCCGGCGTCCGACCGGGACCGCCCAACTGGTCCAGGGGGCCATGTGAGTGACGTGAGCCTGGCCGTCGCCGCCAGCGGCCTCATCGCAGACACGGCGGAGTTGGACACGGCGTCGAACAACCTCTCCAACATCAACACCCCGGGCTACGCCCGCGAGGTGGTCAACCTCGCTCCCGAGGCCGCAGCCGGACCGCTCGGAGTCGGCCGAGGAGTGTCCATCGTGTCCGTCGGCGCCCTCACCGACGCGATCTACGAATCGGCCAACGTCGCTGCCGAAGGCGTGCAGGGAGCGGCCGGCCAGGCCAACCAGGTCATGACGTCCATCCAGAGCATCTTTCCGGAACCGAACGGCGACGGGTTGGCGGCGCAGCTCTCGACGTTCTGGTCTGATCTCTCGGCGTTGGCGTCGAATCCGGGGCAGGCCGGGGCCCAGCAAACCGTGGCGACCGATGCCCAGAACCTCGCCTACTCGCTCAACAACTCCATGACCCAGCTCTCCCAGCTCTCGTCCACGCTCCAGAGTGGGGTGGGCACGGGTGCGGGTGACGGCGGAACGCTGGCCCAGGCCAACGGGCTGCTCGCGCAGGTTGCCCAGCTCAACCAGGGCATCGTGGCGGGCGACGCCGGCGGCCAAGACGTCAACTCGCTCACCGACGAGCGCCGGGCTGCGGTCGACCAGCTGGCCGGTTTGCTCGGCATCACGACGTCCACCGAACCCGATGGCGCCCTGACCGTCCTGTCGGGTGGGGTGCAGCTCGTGGCCGGCACGGTCGCCCAGACCCTGTCGGCGGCCGGCTCCGGCGCCACCGCCAACCTGTCCGTCACCACCTCCACCGGCGTCGTCCTGCAGCCAGGCGGGTCCATCGGCGCCAGCCTGGCGGCGGTCAACACCACGATCCCCGGATACCAGGCCCAACTCTCTGCGGTGGCGAACACACTGGCAGGGAGCATCAACGCGCTGCAGGCGAACGGCATGGATGCCAACGGCGACCCCGGATCGGCAATCGCCGGTGGCTACGCCGGCACGGTGCTCCCGAACATCTTCGTCGACGACGGGTCCGCCACCACGTACTCGAACACGACCACCTCGGCGGCCACCATCGCCGTCTCGCCCGCCTACGCCGGTGACCCGTCGCTGATCGCCACGGGGGCGGCGCCGGGTCCCGGGAACAGCAACGTGATCGGCACCCCCACCTTGGACAGCACCAATGCCCAGGCGATGGCCGCGCTGGCCGGGTCGAGCACGGGCCCCGACTCGGCGTACCGGTCGCTCATCGGGTCGCTCGGCACCGAGGCGGCCAACGCATCGGCCATGTCGACGTCGGCATCGAACCTGGCCACCACGGCGGCCACCAACCTCGCCTCGATCTCCGGGGTCAACCAGAACGAAGAGGAGGTCGACATCCTGGGTGCGCAGAACGCGTTCCAAGCGGTGTCGCAGGCCATCAACTCCATCAACCTCTCGTTCCAATCGCTGCTCCAGGCGGTCTGACGTGCGCGTCGCCGACATCAGCCTCTCCCAGGCCATCAGCGAGCAGCTCAACCAGCAAGAGGCTGCCATCGCCAACCTCGAGCAGCAGGTCTCCTCGGGCAAGGCGCTCAACCAGCCCTCGGACAACCCGGCCGGCGTCACCCAGGTCCTCCAACTTTCGGGGCAGGCCAGCCAGCTGACCACCTGGCAGGCGAACTCCCAAATCGCCACCTCGTGGCTCGGCATGGGCAACGACGCTCTCAATACGACCCTCAACGACATGCAGACGGCGCGGACCCTGCTGCTGCAAGCCCTCAACCAAGGCACGCAGAACTCCACGACGTACCAGGCGATCGCCCAGCAACTCCAGGGCATCAACGCCGACCTGCTGACGACGGCCAACACGGAATACGAAGGCAGACCGATCTTCGCGGGCACCTCGGCGTCACCGCAGGCCTACGACAGCGCGGGCAACTATCTGGGCAACGCCGACGCGCCGACCGTCATCGTGGGGCCCGGTCCTGGGCCGGGGCAGGCTTCCGTCCTTTCGGTTCCCGGGCCGACGGTCTTCGGCACGGGGGCGGCCAGCATCTTCACGACGTTGTCGACGGTGATCGGGCAGCTCGGATCGGGGTCACCGACGGCCGCCCAGCTCAACAGCGCCCTGACCGCTCTCGACACCAACATCAGCACCGCCGAGCAGGCCAGTGCGGTGCTCGGCAACGCATCGGAATCGGTGGCCTCGGTCTCGTCGGCGCTCACCACGCAGCTGACAGCCGTCCAGAACAGCCAGGCCGGATTGCAGGATGTCAACGTCGCCACGGTGACCACGCAGTTGGATTCCGAAATGACCAACTACCAGGCCGCGATGTGGGCGGCGTCGCAGGCCATCCCCGAGACCCTGGTGCATTTCCTGTGATGCCGGCGTCAACAGAGCAGGAGACGATCCGATGATGCGGCTCGGTGCCACCCGACCACGAGACCACCGCCCGACGTGTACCCGGACACCCGTGCATTCGACGAGGAGCGCCCACGTGCAGACGACGCCCATCCGCCCGATCACCCTCTCGCTGAGGGAGATCACGTTCCGTCGGGAGATGCTGGGCTGGGTCGGTGCCACCCACTTCGCGCTCGATCCCCTCAGCGACGAGACCGACGGAGTGTTCGCGGCGCTGCGGTGCACGGATACGGTGCGCCTCCAGGGCGGAGCCGTCGTGCCCAGTCCGGTGTTCCTCGTCGCTCCGCCCGGATTCTTCGCCCCGAGCTACCAGATTGCCCTCGACGAGCAGTTCGCCGACAGCCTGGACCTGGTCGTCCCCGACGATGCGGCACTGCTGGCCATCGTCACCCAGCGGAAACCTCTCGAACGATCAACAGTCAATCTCTTCTCGCCGATTGTGGTCAACCGGCACACCGGTCTGGCCGACCAATTCGTGCCGGCCCTCGGCGAGGCGGAGACCGGCTGGCGCGTACGTACGCCACTGCCCGTCTCGCTGGTGGCAGAGAGTGGCGACGAAGGAGGCCCGACATGTTGACCCTCACCCGCGAGCCGGGGGAGAAGATCGTCATCGGCGACGACATCGTGATCACGGTGGTGTCCGTGTCCGAAAACGGGCGGGTCCGTCTCGGCATCGAGGCGCCACGGCAGATCCGCATCGACCGGGCCGAGGTCCTCGAACGGATCCGGAACGAGAACCTGGAGGCGGGTGTACCCACCTCCGATCGTGTCGGCTGGGCCGTCTACGCGGCTCGCCGGGCCAACCGGCGGGCTGCCGGGGCGCAGGAGCGATCAGAGCCCGAGCCGCCGTCGGCGCGGGAGGCCACGCTCGCGGCGTCACGGAGCTAAGCGGGACCGCACCGAGGCTTGGCGCGATCCCCCTCAGCGACAGAAGATCAAGAGGTCAGAGGCGTCGTCGAGAGAACGAGGATCGAGGCCCAGGACAGCCTCGAGGTCGCTGCGGTTGTCGAATCCGCCCACCAGGTCGCGAGCCTCGACGATTCGGAGGGCCAGGTCCGGACCGATGAGGCCCAGTCCACTCAGGTAGTGGGCCGGCACGTGGTTCACGTCGACGAGGCCTCCGTCGTCGTACGAAGAGGGTTGATCGGGTCGACCGATCCGCAGCTCCTTCGCCAACCTCGGATCCGTGGCGACGATCCGGCGCGACTCGTCGCGCCGGCGGAGTCGCTCCTTCGCAGCGAGGATCGCATCGTCTTCCGGCTCGTCGCCGAAGAACAAGGACCGTCGTATGGCCAACGCATGCGCGGTGCTCCCACCCCAGAGCAGCAGGACGGCCACGACTCCGAGATTGATCTGCACGTTGCCGTCGGAGTTCCAGGCGCCACCCCACACGACGAACCCACTGACTGCCGCGTATCCGGCAGCCGCCAGCCCGAGGGCCCAGCGACGCGCGCGAACCGCTGCGTACGCGAAGCAGGGTGCCGCAGCCATGCCGATGGTGAGCAGTGGTGCCAGGGCCCATCCGATGGACCCGAGCTCCTTGGGCGTCATCGGGAAATTGTTCGGAAATTGACCGGGCGGCGGATACGACCCGGGCAATCGGTACGGGCGACCTCCGGCGTGGAGATCGCCGGGCACCGATGAACCGGGCGATGTCGGCGCCACCGCCGTCGGCTGCAAGTCCTCGGTCATCTCACCCCTTTGCCCTTCCGCATTTTATCAACGCGTTCCCGATCACCCGAAAAAGCGCAACGGCGAGAAGGACGTCGACGAGTATCGAGCCGCGGACCTACGTGGTGACGCCGTGCGAGAGGTGCTCGTCACTCGGCAGATCGATCAGTGCCTGCAGGGCGCGCACGTGTGCCTGCACGTCGGCGGTTCCGGCCAGGGCTCGCTGGGCCACGAACCCAAGGGTGATCGACGTCA
Organism: uncultured Acidimicrobiaceae bacterium; assembly: GCA_963736525.1. Classification (GTDB taxonomy): domain Bacteria; phylum Actinomycetota; class Acidimicrobiia; order Acidimicrobiales; family RAAP-2; genus Bog-473. Next base: position 209,057 of record CAVTPF010000012.1, on the reverse strand, counting down.
GCAACTGCGCGACGGCTTCGGGCTCTGCGGTCGCGTCGAAGGTCCCCGCGGCCTGCCACCGCCTGACCGTGTCGGCGAACAGACGCCGGAGCCCGGCGTAGGAGGCCCGAGTGGCCGCCTTGAGGTCAGGGTCGCTCTGGGAGTGGCTCCACCCGTGCAGGGAAACGAGCAGGCGGTCGATGTTGTCTTTGCGGTGCCGGCCGAAACCGACGACGGCGCGGAGCACCTGTTGGAGGAGCTCGGGCAGTGGCGGCGGCTCCGGGTTGGTCAGGATCGGCGCCAGGTCCGCGGCCATCGCCGCGGTCCCCTCGGTCACGACGGCGTTGATGATCTGGTCCTTGCCCTTGAAGTAGCCGTAGATCGCCCCACCCGTGCATTTCTCGCACACCCGACCAGCGTGGTCAGACCCGATCCTCGTCCCGCGGGGTTCGAGCCCGCCGGAGTGGCGCACCTGAAACGGCGCGCACCGGGCTCGGCGAGAGCCGGAGCAACCAGCGAGTGGCAGTGGACCGATCCGGTCGCCGTCCCTGGTGTGCCGAGGTCGTCGGAGCGTCCCGCTTCGAGTCGCGGCCACTGGGCGATGGGGCGCCCGCCCGGCCACTCCGAAACCGGGGACGATCCTTACGGCCAAGGGCTGACCCAGGACACGCAGACCGTCGAGGCCCGATGCGGTCGGCCCTACGCCGCCACGTCGCTATACGAGGTGCACACGTCGGAGACCTGCGGCGTCGCGGCTTTGCGCCCGGACTGGGACTCCTGCCCGCGTTCGGCGACGGCGGACCGCGTCTCCGATTCGACCTGACGCTTCATCGCCCACAGGAGCGGGGCGGTGGCGATGCCGATTGCAAAGAGCATGAGCGGGATGGTGAGGTAGAAGATGATCACGGCGATTCCTTTCTTGTTCCGGCCATCTGTTCTCGATGACACCGGTCAGCATGACGGGCGCCCACAAAGCCCAACGGAGGACCCGCTGAGAGCCCGCGGAGAATGCCCACGCCAATGCCTGGACCTCTCTACGGACCTCCGGCCTCGACCGGCCGGCTGGCACCGCTGACCCTCAGTCGATTGACGAATGAGTGACTGAATTCCAAGCCTTGCGGAACCGCGGCGTGATTCGATCTCTGAGTGAACAGCACCTTGTTGCACAGGCTGTAGTGCACGACCCATCGCACACCGAAGGTCCCGATGTGAGGGCTTCAACCGCCGCCGTGTGGATCAACTGGCTCGAACCGATGTCCAGTCCGAGGCCACGTGGACAGCAATCGATTACAAGACGAGCCCGATGAGACACAGCGTGCAAAACGGCACTACCTGGCGGAACAGCTGTATCTTGCCGCGCTGGGACCAGACCCAGCGCCGGTTTCGTTCGAAGGACGGCATCGTGCCGACGCCGTCGCGACCAAATTGGACCACACGCTCGGTACGTCGAAGACACCCACCATGACACCGAGGATGACGAGGCTCGTTCCGGTCGCGATGACCGTTCCCTCACGACTGTGTCCCGCGAGCCTGATCGCCTTGGCCCGCCGCTCGGTCAAGGAGTGCCTGCGGCGGGCGCTACGGCCCGAGGGACTCGCTGCCAAGCCCTGAAGGACTGAGCTGTCCTGCAGGGAGCGCCGCGTCACGAGCACGCGGCTCAGCAGCATCGGTGCCTGGCGGCGGTTGCGAGGTGCCGGTGCGGCACCGGATCGACCCTCTTCACTTCGGCAACAAATGAGCGCACATCGATCTTTCGGCCTCCGATCCAGGTGCCGCGCACCTTCACCTCCTTGGTGAGACTGTGTGGGTCGACCGCAGTCGGATCCGCACTGAGCTCGACGAAATCCGCGAGCTTGCCGACCTCGATCGTGCCGAGGTCGTGATCGCGACCCAGTTGGCGGGCGCCGTGGATGGTCTGGGCCCGAAGCGCCTGGTCGATCGTCAAGGCCTGGTTGGTGCCGTGCACCGCGCCGCTCGGTGTCGACCTCGTCACGGCTGCCTCGATATTGAGCAACGGGATGGGCGGCGAAACGGCGCCATCGTTGTGGAAGGACGGCCGTACCCCGCCCTTCCAGGCATCGGCGAACCGCTGCCATTGCGAACCGATCGCCGGGGTGAACAGCTCGCCGTCGAGGAGGTCGCCCCAGTAGATGAACTGGAACGGTGCCAGCGAGACGGTGACCCCGAGCCGGCCGGCACGTTCGAACTGGTCGCCCCGCCCTGCGCCACAGTGCTCGACCCTCCATCGGTGGTCCGTGCCCATCAGACCGTGGCGATCGAGACCGGCCTCGTAGCAGTCGAGTACCACATCGAGTCCGACGTCGCCGTTGCAGTGAAACGCGAGCTGCCAGCCCTGACCAGCGTGCTGGTCGACGATGGCGTTGAGCTCTGCCCTCGTGTAATTCATGTTCTTCTCGCCGAGTGGCCCGATCGGGATCTGCGCCGCCTTGACGGTGTCACTGTCGACGTAGGGAAAGCTGATTGCCGCGGTGCCCACCCACGGCGAGCCGTCGGCCCACAGTTTGATTCCCTGCTTCCAGAGCATGGCCGGAACCGGTGACTCGACGGGGTCGCCCGGTGCGTCGGCTGTCGACATGTGGTACAGCGCAACCCGGATGGGGCAGTCCGGCTGGGCTGCCAGCGCTTCATAGCCCTTCAGATACATCCGATCGAACGTGTGCTCCGAGGTCATCGTGACGCCGTGTTCACCCATGAGGGCAAACCACTGTGCCGCCGAGTGCAGCGGATGGGACACCACTTCTTGGAGGACGCCGCCGACCGCAGCCAGGACGGCGGGGAGCTCAAAGGCGAGCCCCGTGAGATCGCCCTTTCCGTCACGCGCATACGAGCCGCCCACCGGGTCGGCCGGAGATGAGGCGTCCCACCCGTTCATCTTCATAACGGCCGTGTTGAAGTACGCCAGGTGGCCCGAATTGTCGAGGACAACCGCTGGGCGGGACGGGAAGAATTGATCGAGGATCTCGGCGGTTGGAATGGGCGCCCGCTGGAGCATTCGGTCCAGACCGTTGAAGAGCACCGGGTCATCGCCTGGCGTCTCGCGGTTCACCTTGGTGAAGTGCTCCGTGACGTCCTCCCAGGTGGGATAGCCGACGTAGGGAGCGATCCAGTGGGCCGGCTCCTGGGTCACGACACCCGAGAGGAAGGGATGACTGTGAGCGTCCACGAAGCCTGGCGCCAACACGGCGGAGCCAAGGTCGGTGACGCGTGCAGTGGGCGCCACGGCCTGGCACTCAGCGAGCGTGCCGACGACGAGGATTTCTCCCGTCGAGTCATCGAACGCGACCGCTGTTGCCCGGGTGCCGTGCTCGTCCAGCGTCAATATCGCCGATGCCGTCAGGATGGTTGCCATTGCATCGGCCTTCACCTTCTTGACTTCGACACGACGCCGCAGCCACTGGAGCGAATAACCCCGACTTCGACACACGCCCGACGGGTTGCTCTCCTTCCGTGAGGGGGTAGAGGAGCCAGCTCGGGAGCTTCAGCTGACCGGCTGATGAGAGATCAGCGTCTGCAGGGCGCTGTTAGCATCAGCGGTCGCCTGACCTGCGTGGAACGGAGGAGACTTGGGTGAAGCCGGAGCTGCCGTCAGTAGCCGAGATGCTCCAATGGGTCGAGGACGTGGTCGCACGTGGCATCCGGCGGCCGGGCTATCCCGCAGACCAATGGGCTGAGGAATTCATCCTTCGTAAGTTTGAGATGCTCGGTCTCGAGTCGGTGCGATTCGAACCGGTGGACTCGACATTCTGGAAGGACAGCCACGGTGCGTTGGCGGTCTCGGCGGCTCCACATCCCCTCGCGATCGAATGCTTCCCGGTGCCGTTGTCGAAGCCGACCAAGATGGAGGGTGAACTCGCACGCTGGGATCCGGCGGATCCAAAGAGCGTGGCCGACAAGATCGCCGTCTACGAGCTCCGGTTCGATTCCCTTCCGGCCGAGTTCCCGGTTCTCTCACGTCGAACCCCAGAAAAGCGTCGGCTCTCGTCACCTGCAGCGTTGGTCGAGGCCGGATGGGCATTCGACCCCGGCCACACGTTCGCGGAGGGGCGACACCGCCTTCCCTTTGCCATGGAGCTCCAAGAAACGATGGAGCCGGCCATCGCGGCGGGTGCCATCGGGTTTGTCGGAGTTCTGCGCGGATACCCAAGCGGCGGCTGCGAGTACTACGTGCCCTATGACGGCACGTTCAGGTCGATCCCCGGTGTCTACGTCTCTGAGAGCGACGGTGATCAACTTCTGGCGGTGCTCGAGAACGGCCCTGTGAAGGCAAGCATCGAGGTCGTGGCGGAACGACGGTCGGCGGCGACCAGGAATGTCGTAGGCGAGCTGCCAGGAGCAGACGATGAGTGGGTCATCATCGGCACCCATCACGACGCACCCTGGGCATCCGCCGTGGAAGACGGCACCGGGATTGCCATGGTGTTGGCCCAGGCAACGGCATGGGCGGCGGTACCCGAGTCCCAACGCCCGCATCGCCTGGTCTTCCTCGCGACCGCGGCGCACATGTCCCATGGCGCAGGGACCCGGGCCTTCATCGAGCGCCACCACGCGATGTTGGAGAACACGGTGCTGGAGGTCCATCTCGAGCACGCCGCTCTCGAGAGTCCAGCCGAAGGACGGGTCCTCGAAGCGTCGAGTACGCGCGTGACACCGCGCTGGTGGTTCACCACAGAACACCCTGTTCTCGAGCAGATCGTCTGGGACGCCATCGTGGAGCATCAACTCGATCGTTCCCTCATCCTGACTCCTGACGCACTCGCTCCGTTCCCGACGACCGATGGCGGATTCTTCCATCTGGAAGGAGTGCCGTTGATCAATTACCTGACCGCGCCGTGGTATCTCTTCGACCCGGCCGACACCTTGGACAAGGTGGATCACGCATCCCTCTCCAAGGTCAGTCGCGCTGCATTTGACATCGTGCGTGCGACGGCGGGGATTGCTGCGGCGCAGTTGCGCACCTCACAAACGACACCCACCACGCCGACGACCTCTATGTGATCGGTCAGAGAGACCGATCGGCAACCAGTCGTCGAACGGTGGGTGGGTCGACCAGCCAGCCATCCGGAGTGGAGAACGCCATCCAGAATTCCCGAGCGCCCGACGAAGCCGATGTCCAGGTCACATGACCAATGGCGTCCTGCATCCTCTGGACGACAGTTTCATGGGGTTCCCAACCGGTGACGATGTCACCACTGAGGTACGACTGAATCATTTTCGTGAACTCGGAGTCGTCACGCACCCTTGGACGGCGCACCTCGTTCAGTCGAGCGTCCGACTTCACCGGAACCCTCAGGAGGTCGGCGAGTCGCTGCCCCGTCTGCATTGCCTTCGGCTCGTGCTGCTCATGAGTTGCTCGAGGTCTACATCGCGAAGAGCGTCAGCCAACTCCGAAATCTCCTCGAGGCGGTTCGGGTCGAGCTTCCATTCTGACGGAGCCAGCGTGGCATCTCGAAGCGGCTTCGCATGCCAGACGAGGACGAACGGGTCCATCGCGCAAGGGTATCGAGAGCGAGATGGACCCTCCCCTGCGCTGCGGCAAAGAGTACGCAGACGCCTGGCCCGACTAGGCCAGCCTTCTGCCCACGGATCGGACGCGTGCTCCCTGCGAGTGGCGGAGCCACCCTGCCGGAGAAGGGTACGCGAGAGCAGCCGAGGTATGGCGCGGTGTGCCACACTCGGCATACACCGCCACCATCGACACCCCGCCGTGCGACCCAAGGGGGATCATGACGTCAGAGGCCACCACGGGAGGAGTTCGGTCTAAGGGCTGCGGCCGGCGGCGCATGGCACGCGGTCTCCCGGCAGCCCTGAGCCTGAGCGTGCTTCTCGTCGGGTGCGGAGGATCACCGAGCTCGGCGTCGTCCGCATCCGTCAGCGGGTCGGTGCAGTCCAGGGTGGTCTCATCCGTCGTGCCCGGTGTCGCCGTTGCAGGACCTGTTCGGGTCGGTTCTCCCACCTTCAACAAGACCCTGTATGGAACAAGCTTCGATCTGTCAAAGGTCGGTTACGAGACGTCTCAGTTCTTCGTGTCAGGCACTGCTCACTCCTACGTGCCGACGCAGCCCCTGACGAGCGACGGCAAGTGGAAGATCACGACTGACGTGAGCATGCCGTATAAGACGCGGATAGCTGTCTACCGTCCGATCAACCCGAAGAAGTTCAACGGGACGGTTATCGTTGAATGGCTCAATGTGAGCGGAGGAACGGATGACAGTCCCGACTGGACGTTGTCCCACAACGAACTGATCCGCGACGGGTTCGCCTGGGTGGGGGTTTCCGCCCAACAAGTCGGTGTCGACGCAGCGAAGTCCACCGATCCGGCGGAGTACTCGTCGCTCTCTCACCCAGGTGACAGCTTCTCTTACGACATCTTTGCGCAGGCAGGCCAGACGGTTCGCAAGGACGCAACGGTGATCTTGGGTGGTTTGCACCCCCGCACGCTGATCGCGGCCGGCGAGTCACAGTCAGCCGGCCGGCTCATGACCTACATCGATGCGGTACAGCCGATCACCCGCGTGTATCAAGGATTCCTGGTGCACAGCCAATTCGGTACTGGCGCTCCACTCTCCCAAGCACCCCAAACCAGTTATTCGGTCCCGACCCCAACCACAATTCGCAGCGATATCGGCGTCCCGGTCTTCGAGTTCGAGACCGAGACCGACGTCGACAACAGCAACCTGACTGATCGGCTCCACTACGGCAATCCGAAGTGGTTCCGACTCTGGGAGATCGCCGGCAGCTCGCACTATGACTACTACGGCCTCGCTATCGGTCCCAATGACACCGGCAACGGTCAGGGTGCCGTTGAGAATCTGGCGGCCATGCAGAACCCGACGCGCACGCCCGTGGGTGGATTCAACTGCGCCGTGCCCATCAACACCGGCGGGACGCACTGGGCACTCGATGCAGCGGTCTATTGGCTCAACAAGTGGGTCGTGACCGGCACGCCACCTCCTCGAGCTCCCCTCCTGGCGACGACCCATGTCTCGCCGGTGGTGTACACACTTGACGCAAACGGAAACGTCATCGGAGGGGTGCGAACGCCACAGGTAGACGCACCCGTCGCAGCATTGGGAAGCCAGGGCAACAGTGGGGGATTCTGCTTCCTCTTCGGTTCCACCGTGCCGTACAGCGCGGCTCAGCTCGCCAGCCTCTACAAGACCCACGGCCAATTCGTCGCAGCCTGGGCTCGCGCGGTCAAAAGGGACCGTACCGATGGTTTCCTGCTCCCCGCCGATGCCGTTGAGCTGTTGCACTCTGCAGCTGTGTCGCACATCGGTCGGCAAGATCCATGAGCCGACTCATACGTACTCGACGCGTCTCACCATGCCGATAGTTGCGGTTGAAGGAACATGACGCCGATGCGAGATCAGGACCTGGAAGCTCAACCATTCTCGCAACAGCTTCGGGCGAAACGCTCGGAGATGATGCTGTCCGAGTTGGAAGAAGTCGCTCTGCGATTGTTCGATCAGCGCGGGTTCGCCAACGTGACGGTCGAGGAGATCGCGAATGAGGCGCACATCTCGATGCGCACGTTCTATCGCTATTTTCCGTCCAAAGAAGACGTGCTGCAGCTACGGATCGTCAGACGAAGCGAGGTCCTCGGGGAGAAGCTCGTCGCCCGGCCCGTTGACGAGCCGCCGCTGCGCTCCCTTCGCGTGGTACTCGAGGAAGAGTTCTCAGCCGTTGACCCAATAGTTCTCAGGCGCTGGATCGCCGTCATCGCGGACAATCCGAACGTGATGAAGGGAGTCGTGGGTGCCATCCAGTTGAGGATCCAGCCGGTCATCGCCGAATTCTTCGGTTCTCGGTTGGGACTGCCGAGTGATGCCCTGATACCCACGATGCTGGCGGCGGCGGCATTGGGCGTCGTACAGGCCGCTCACACGCAGTGGTTCATCCACGAAGGCGACTTGGCGGCCACGATGTCCGAAAGCCTCGCTGTTCTCGAGCAAGCCATTCGCACTGACCCCAAGGACTGGGCGGTGGAGGCCGGAGGCACACAGAAGACGGGGGGAAGGACGGGGAAACAGACCCGGCCCAGGCCCCGGTCGCGCAAAGCCGGACCTTGATGAACCATCGTTGACAGAGCACGCCATGATTGACACACTGTGCCACCACGAGGGTGCTTTGATTTTGGGGGGTGTTCGGTGAGTCACTTCGGAGCAGTCTTCACCCGTGTCCACGGTGGGCGTGTCTCGAGCACAAGAGTCCTGTGGGCAGTGACCGTCTCGCTGCTCGTCGCGATGGCGACGACCCTGTCGGCCGTGAGCGCCGGTCCTGACGCCGCCGGCGGCGCCGTCGCTTCCACACAGGTCCCTACACCGACGGTCCAAGGACCGATCCTCCCGAGCAGCGGGATCTCGTACCTGGGGTCGACGACGTTCAACCCGTCCGTGGTCGGTTACGAACAATCCGAGTTCTTCCTCTCGGGCACTGCCACCGCCTACCAGAGCAACCAGCCGCTCAACAAGGACGGGAGATGGCACGTCACGCCGCAGACGACAGCGCCGTACACCACCAGGGTCGTCGTCTACCGGCCCATCGATCCGAGCAAGTTCGACGGGACCGTCGTGGTGGAGTGGTTGAACGTCACCGGGGGCATCGACGCGCCCGCAGCATGGCTCAACGCGCACATCCAGATGATCCGGCAGGGCATGGCCTTCGTCGGGGTCGACGCCCAGGCCGGAGGAATCAACGGCGAGGCGGGCTCGATCGCGGCGAAAGACGGTGCAGGTGGCATCAAGCAGACAGATCCGGCGCGCTACGGCTCGTTGCACCATCCCGGCGACAGCTTCTCGTACAGCATCTACCAGCAGGCCGGTCAGGCACTGCACGCCGACGGGTCTGAACTTCTCGGCGGCCTGGTGCCCCAACACGTGATCGCGCTCGGGGAGTCACAGTCCGCCTTCCGCCTCGTCACCTACATCGACGCCCTCCAACCGCTGTCGGCGGGGATATTCGACGCCTACTTCGTCTACAGCCGTGGTGGTGACGGCGCTGATCTCTCGCAGTCGCCACAGAAGACCATCCCTACCCCAACCCCGACGTACATCCGTACCGATCTGCACGTGCCGGTATTCCTGTTCGAAACGGAGTCGGACGTGCTCGGGCTCGGTTATTTGGCCGCTCGGCAGCCCGCCACTCCGTACATCCGTGAATGGGAAACGGCCGGCACCGCCCACGACGACACCTACGGCCTGCTGTACAGCCGCGGCGATACCGGAAACGGGACAGCCGACACCTCGGCGTTCGACTCCATGCTCAACCCGCCGAAGGATCCGATCCCGGGCATCGTCGATTGCGAGGCGCCCATCAACGCCGGCTCGCATACCTACGAGCTGCGAGCCGCGGTACACGCGGTCAACATGTGGGTCACCGCCGGAGATGCTCCCCCGCAGTCACCGCGACTCGAAGTGAACCCCGCAAATCAGCACGCCTTCTTGCACGATGCCAATGGCAACGCGTTGGGTGGGATCCGGTCGCCCCAGGTGGCAGCTCCAGTGGCCACGCTCTCGGGTGTGGGCCAACCCGGGGCGGCGCCGGTGCACACCAGTGCGGGGGCGAACACGCAGGCCGTCTCAGGACAGGCCCTGTGCGGGATCTTCGGCACCACTGTGCCGTTCAGCGCGGCCAAGCTGGCCCAGCTTTACCCGACGCATGGCGACTTCGTAACGAAGTGGAATGCGGCCACAGCCGCCGAGGTGAGGCAGGGCTACCTACTGCCGGCCGACGCCCAGACCCTCGACCAGCTGGCGGCGCAGTCGAGCGTGGGTGGCTGACAGCACAGTGCCATGTGAGCCGTGTGAACGAAGCCGCCCACTCCCTATGACCCGACATATGCCGACGGCAGAGAAGTCGCCGAGTAGTACGTCGATCTTCTCCGAGTTCACTCACCCAAGACCCAAGCATGTGGACGCGCCAGCTCCGCCGCTTGGCGTGGGCCCCACGAACCCCGCGCATATTCAATTGGCTCTGGCTTGTTCCGTAGGATGTCATCGGCCACTGTCCACACGTGCTCGAGTCCGTCCGGTCGAGTGAAGAGCGAGCGGTCACCGGTCAGCACATCATGGAGAAGGACCGAGTAGGCCGGGAGCGGCGGCCCCATGCCTGCCGAGCCCAAGGGCAGCGTGGTTCTGCCCACCCCGAGGGTCATCTCGGGCCCTGGTTGCTTGATGACGAGTCCAAGATCGATCTCCCCATCCCCGGACAGCTCGAAACCGAGGATGCTTCCGTCGCCTGGCTGACCCGGTAGCCCCGGGACTGCATCCTTGAAGACCACGCTGACTCTCTGCCGGCTCTCGACGAGGCACTTGCCAGTACGGAGGAGGAAAGGCACTCCCCTCCAGCGTTCGTTGTCGATCCATATGCGGGCCGCAACGTACGTCTCGGTACGCGAATCAGCAGGCACATCGCTCGTATCCCGGTACCCGTTGTATTGCCCCACCACGACGTCAGAGGCACTCAATGGCCGAAAGCAGCCGATGACCGCCTCGCGTGCCTCGGCCAGGCAATCGGGTTCGAGGCAGTGTGGTGGCTCCATTGCGAGCTCGCCGGCGATCTGGAACAGGTGGGTCACCAGCATGTCGAGAATCGCGCCGGTCGCGTCGTAGAAGTCTGCTCGCATCGCGACATCGAGAGTCTCTGGCACATCGATCTGCACGCTCTCGATGTGAGAGCTATCCCAGGCACCTGCAAAGAGGCCGTTGGCAAACCGCAGAACGTGGATGTTCTGTGTCGCCTCCTTTCCGAGAAAGTGATCAATCCGATAGATCTGCGACTCTTCGAATGTCTCATGGGCGATTCGATCCAGCTGTCGAAAGGAATCAAGCGAAGTCCCGAATGGCTTCTCGTACACGACTCGGGAGCCAGGAGCGAGACCATGCGCGCCAATGGCCTCGGTCAATGGTCCGAACGCGGACGGTGGCACAGCCATGTAGTGGATCAGCTGCGGGTTCCCGCCTATCTCCTTCTTCGCTTGCGAGACCACATGGAGAAGGCTTCCGGGGTCGTCCACTCGGAAACCGCCTCCGGCAAAGAGAAAGCGATGGTGCACCTCGTCCCATGGACCCTCGGAGGGCCGTGGTCCGAACTCCTCCAGAGAGCTTCGTACTTCTTCTTGAAACGCCTCATCGGTGACCTCGCCCCGACCCTCGGCAATCATCCTCCAGTCCTCGGGAAGAAGGCCCGCGATAGCCAAACGGTAAAAGGCGGGTAGGACCAACCGACGAGCCAGGTCTCCTGTGGCTCCGTAGAGCACAACAATCGTCGACGTTGGGACGGTTCCGGTGTTCGACATGACCTCGTTGCCTTTCAGGTTTGATGGAGAGCCGCGACGTGCCAAGACAACACTGCCCGCACGTCATGGTTCAACCCAGGAGTGTCGGCGAGTTCGTCTTGAAGCCGAGTTCCACGGGCCCAATTCTGACATCGACAAGATGCGTTTGGGCAGTGTTTCTGCCCTGGCGGCAGCCGGGTGGAGTAGGCGAAACTCAGAGGCACCCTCTTGTAAGGCCACGGGCCGCTTGGTTGGTCGGCTCGCAAGGTCCGAGAGCTTGTAAGGAAAGGAAGGATCTTCATGACGGGAGCAAGCGGAGATGGTCCGGTGCTGTTCTGCTTCGACGGTTCTGAGGGGTCAAGGGTCGCCATGAAAACGGCGGCTGATCTGATCAACCGTCCGGTGGACGCTGTTGTGCTCACGGTTTGGGAGACAGTCGCAACCCGCCTGGCTCTTGCCGGCGCCTTCGCGGCGGGGAATACAACCGGTGACGCGGACTTGGATGCCGAGGAAGAGTCGTTTGCAAGGTCTGTGGCGGAAGAGGGAGCGCTCCGGGCGAGGAAGCACGGATATGACGCCTCACCGATGATCAGGGAGTCCTTCGAAGGCATTGCCAAAGCCATCCTGGAGACCGCGGACGACCTCTCGGCATGCCTGATCGTCTGCGGCCAGCGGGGTCGGGGGCTTCTACGTAGCACTCTGCTCGGCAGCGTCTCCCACACTCTGGCGTCGCATACCCGACGCCCGATCCTCATTGCTCCAGAGGTTCCCGCAGCCGACGGTTGAGGGTCGCTTCTGACCAGATGGCCTTTGACGCCGCTGTGGGATGAGGCCCACGAGTGGCACCAGCGACACTGGACCAGAACACCCACTGACTTCGGACGATCAGAGCGTGCTTCGCGCCGCCGGCGACCGCGGCAACAGCCGCAGCGATGAGGCGGATGCCGCCGAGGAGGTTCGGGTCGGCGCCGACACGAGCAGCCTGTTCCGCATCAGAGTTCGATTAAAGCAATGGGGCCCTACGCGGCTTGGTGGGGTATTCGCTGCGTCAGCTCTCCTCGCGCATTCCGGCCTCAGATCGCTCGATTTGGGCACGGCGTTCCAAGTCTTCATCGGGCCTCGGGTTCGCTTTGGCGTGCTCGAGCCGGTTCGGATGTGGGTGCTCGCGAGTGTCCATGACTTCATTGAGGTCAGGTGCGTCGTCTGACTGTGTTATGGCATTCCATTCGATCTCGGCCCGAAGAAGCCTTGCGAGTGAAGCATGTGCTCACCCTATGACGATGCCCGTCAGCCCGGGAAGCAAAACAGGGACTTTGGATGTGGCCGTCGCCAGAGTCGGCACGCCTTGGTACCCATCGAGAAGGCGCGGGCGTAAGGATGGCTCGGCTCCTCGCGGTGCGTACGGCTGCCGCGGTGGTGGGAGGCGACCCTTCATGAACCACCGCCGGAACCCGGGCTCGCCGAATTCCGGGGGCGTAGCGCCTCAGCTCCTTCTCGGCGCTGCCTTCTTCTTCGCAGCCTTCTTGGTGCTCGCTCGTTTGGCAGTCATAGGCTTCTTGACAGCCGTAGCTTTGCGGGTCGTCGTCGCGGCCTTCTTCTTGGCGGTACTGAGCTTGCGACTTGTGGCCGTCTTCGATTTGGCGGCTCTCTTCTGTGTCTTGGCGGCTTTCTTCGTCGCCTTCCCGACGCTCGCAGCCTTGCGGGGTGCCGTCGCAGCGGCCTCCTTGCTGACGGCGGCCTTCTTCTTGGTGGTTCTTTTGGTAGTCGCAACCTTGCGGGTCGTTTTGCGGGTCGTGGCCGCGGCCTTCTTCTTGACGGTCTTCTTTGCGCTTGCTGCCTTTCGCTTCATGACCTTCTTGGCTTTGGCGGCCCGCTTGGCGATGGACTTGCGGGCGGGCCGCAGCCGCTTCTCGAGCCGCCCTACGGTCTCCGATTTGCCTAGGGCCGTAGTCGCCTCATTGATCCCTTGTTGGGTGCGGGCCCCGACGGCAACTGTGGCAACCTCCACCTTGCCGACGGCCTCTCCGACCAATTCAGCGGCCTGGTCGAGTTTGTCTGCCACAGAAGGAAGTCTAGCGGCGCGTCTCCTTCAAGTCACGACCTCTGTGTGAGGCGTTGTGACACTCTTGGAGGGGAGACCACGCGACGATGACCTAATTCGCAGGTAGATGCTCACCCACTTTGGAGAGAACTTCTGAGCGACCTCCACGTCAGACTGCACCGCCCCCTCCGCAGGCGGCTCGAGTTGACGAGCTACATCTGAGACCAGCGCAGGCTCTCATGCGGGGGGCTTATGTTCGCCAGTGACGTAGAGAGGGAAGGTCGGCCTGTGCACTCTCCGCACGGAGGTTCGAGGCCTCGTCGCGACCGGCTGGTACGGGAGGTGGTCGAGCCCGCCCCTTCACTACCCACCGAGTGGCACCTAAAACGGGGGGCCACCCGCGCTTGCTAGGCAAGAGGCTTGCGACAGCCTGAACCGATGTCCAGTCTTGCCTGGTCGTTGGATCTCGCGAATGAAGCCGTCGTCCTCGGCTGGCTGACCGGCTGAACGAAGCGCGAGCGGGTTGGTTTACGATCCTGCCAGGACCGACTCTGAGGCCGAAAGACCTAGGATGAGCGCATGCGGACAACTGGTGATCATCCGAATGCCGAGGAGCGGATCGGCGAGCTGAAATCGTCAATCGGCAAGTACCTCACCGGTGTGGAGGAACCAACCGGAGAAGCACTCGCTGACGTGACGAAGGCGGTTCACGAGCTGGCCGACCACGTCGTTGATCTTCATAAACGATTCGACAGGGTCGAGGAATCACTTCCCGAGTGGAGCACCCGCGGTTGGATGCCGCCTGCCGAAAGTGACGCCGCCGAGGACCGCTAACAGCCCTTTGGTCGCTCGGCTCCGGGGCAAGAGCCAGGCGACCATCTCCGATCACTCCCGATCCTCGCCAAGCCGGGACTCATCGGCGATGAACGGGCAAATGGACGAAAGGCTGCGGCTGGAACCCGGGGGCTCATCCCGGGCGCCGACGGGGAGGGTCAATCGATCACGAGACGCACGACCCCACCGCGGCCCGGGATGTCACTGCGTTGACCGGCCGTCCGGCACGAGCTGAACGAGCGCGGTCGTCTTGGCAGCCACCACCATGAGGTAGATCAGGCCGTGGCCGAAGCCGCCGGGCGACGAGCCTGCGGAGTTGCGGGCGCCGTAATAGAGGACTCCAATGACCGCTACGCCCAACGCACGATCCAGAAGCTGCTCGACCACCACCATCCGTACCCGGGAGTGGCGGTCGATCGGGCGTGGAACGTCGTCCTCGCCAACGACAGCGCCGGCCGGCTCGTGGCTGGGCTCCTCTCGCACCTATCAGGACCGCCGCTGAATGTGTTCTGGGCTTGCCTCCACCCTGACGGGCTCGCCCCCGTGACCCAGGACTTCACCGAGTGGGCCGCCTACCTGCTCGGTGAGCTCCGCCGTGTAGCGACGCGTACCGCCGACCCTGAGGTCGCCGTCTCATCGACGAGGTCATGGCCTACCCGACAGTCGAGGCATGGGGCGACTGGCGCCAGCGGCAGGTCGACCAGGAGCCGACGCTGCTCGTCCTCTGGAGGATCGAGGTCGACGGCTTGAACCTCTCCTTCTTCACGACCATCACCAGCTTCGGAACTCCGTCGGACATCACATTGTCCGAGCTGGCCGTCGAGCTGTTCTATCCGACCGATCAAGCCACGGAGGCAGCGTTGTCCAGCCGTACGTGATCCGCGGTTTCTGACTGGTGGGGCACTCCCAGTGAGCCTCGACGTCAGACCAAGTGCGGACCATCCTTCGCGCACTGGCCGATCAGCGAGCGGCCTCGGCGCACAACACGGGAGCGAGAAGCTGTCCCCGCGAGCTGCGCTTGGCGCAATGCCAGGGCTCTGCAATGGTGGGCGGGTGAGCACCATCGTCGTGTCGTCCGGGGGCGCCGGCTACGGCTTCTTCGTCGACGACCAGGGTCGGCTCCGCCAGGCTGGGTTCGGGTCCGAGATCGATGCCCACATGCAGCGGCTGCCGGACGGGATCCCGCCTGCGCTCTACCCCCTGGCCTATCCCGCCTACGACGAGGAGCCGACCCGGGCGCCCGCGTTGCGCGTTACGCACAGTGACGGCACCACGACCACCCGGCCGAAGGTGGAGGAGGTCAGGGTGGACGGCTCTCGGACCGACATCCTCCTCGTCGACCCCGACTGCCCGCTCGAGGTCACGCTGTCGTTCCACGCGGAGGACCACGGCGTGCTGCGCCAGTGGGCGAGCATCACCAATCGCCAGCGCGGGGCGGTGACCCTCCACGAGATCGCCGCGGCCTCACCTCTGCTCGCCACTCCTGCGCCGCACCTGACCCACTTCGGCGGAGGTGACTGGGCGGCCGAGTGGACCACGACCACCGAGGCCCTGACCCCGGGGACCAAGATGGTCGAGTCGCGCGGCGGTGTGCAGCCCCATCTGCGGTCCTGCCCCTTCTTCCTACTCGCCCCCGACGGATCGCCCGAGGAGTCGGTCGGTACGGTCCTCGCCGGCGCGCTGGCCTGGGGCGGCAACATCCGGTTCGCCTTCGAGCGGACGACGGCCCCTGCGGTCCGGGTCTGGTGCGGGCACAACCCTGCGTCATCCGAGTACGTGCTCGACCCAGATGCCACCTTCGCCACCCCCGAGCAGATCTGGATGTGGTCGACCGAAGGTGTCGGCCCCCTGACGCGCCGCTTCCACCGCTGGGTCCGCGCCCACGCCGTGCGCGACGGCGACGAACTGCGGCCGATCGTGGTGAACAACTGGGAGGCCACCTCCTTCTCGTTCGACACGGACCGGCTCCTGGGGCTCATCGACCACACGGCGGACCTGGGCGCGGACCTCTTCCTGCTCGACGACGGCTGGTTCGGCGCGAGCAATCCCCGCGACGACGACACCAGGGGACTGGGTGACTGGGAGGTCGACGAGGCCAAGCTGCCCGGCGGCCTCGGTCCCGTCATTGCGCGGGCGGACGCGCGCGGCGTCCGGTTCGGCCTGTGGGTGGAACCCGAGATGGTGAACCCGGACTCGACCCTCTACGGCGTCCATCCCGAGTGGGTGGTGGGCCAACCGGCGCGCCGCCCACGCCGATGGCGCCACCAGCTCGTCCTCGATGTCCTTCAGCCGGACGTCGCCGACTTCGTCTGCGGTGTGGTGGACCGCGTCCTGGTGGAGAACCCGGGCATCAGCTACCTCAAGTGGGACGCCAACCGGCCCCTGACCGACCCCGGGTCCTCCACGCTGGCCGCCGACCGGCAGGCCAACTACTGGGTCGACCACGCCCGTGCGACCTGGCGGCTGATGGAGACCGTCGCCGAGCGCCACCCGGAGCAGACGCTCATGCTGTGCGCCTCGGGCGGCGGGCGGGTCGACCTCGGGTCACTGCGCTGGTTCCACGAGGTCTGGCTCTCGGACAACACCGATCCCGTGGACAGGGTGCGGATGCAGTGGGCCGCGTCGCACTTCCTGCCGGCCAACGTCGTCGGCGCGCACGTGACCCGGGAAGGAGACAGGCCGGTGGCCTTCGGGTGTGCCGTGGCGATGAGCGCCCGGTTCGGCTTCGACATCGACTTTGCGGGCATGACCGACGACGAGCTGGCCGCCTGCCGCCGCGCGGTGGCGCTGTACCGGGACGTCCGGCCGCTTGTCCAACAGGGCGAGCTGTGGCGGCTGGTCCCGCCAGGTGAGCGCGCCGCCCTCGCCTACGTGTCCGCGGACGGCCGTCGGGCGGTCCTCTTCGCCTTCCAACTCACGCTACGCACGAACGATGCGGACCCGCTGCGCCTTCGTGGGCTGGACCCGGACCGGACCTACGAGGTCGTCGCGGTCGATCTCGCAGCCGGCCCCGACCCGACACGGATCGACGTCGAGCGACGACTGGGCGCGGCGCTCATGGAGGAGGGCCTCGAGTGGCCCCTCTACGAGCCCTGCACTGCCCGCATTTTGGTGCTCCGGTCCGTCTAGGCGCGGGCGAGCAGCTTGCTTCGCTCGGGCGCGTGCTGCCACGCGGGCGCGATGCGCGATCGCGGCCCCGGGGTGACGTCAACGCGGAACACGCCGACCCAGGCTGGACCCCGATCTCACGATGAGGCCGACGAGCCTCGTGGGGAGTCAGTAGATCTTGAGCGATCGCGCGGTGTCGAGAGCGTCGCCGGCGCCCTGGGCCTTGACGTCCCGCGGTACTGCGGGCGCCGTCATCGTCCCGGGACGCTGTCGGTGACCTACTGGATACACGAGGCATCTCGAGCAAGGGCTTCCGAAAGGGACCCATTGAGGACACAACGAATAATCACGACATCTCGAGCTGGGAGACGTCGACGTCGACGAAAAGCCGTCTGGCCGCGAGGACGCGGGCCACGACTTTGGCGTGTCGAGAGATATGGTCGACCTTCGTCGACGCGTGAGACGCTACGCGTCTACGATCCGACGATGACCGAAGTCCAAGACAGGTACCGCCAGGTCTCGAACGGCTTCGACGTCGCCGTCAAGGCCGTAAGCCCTGACCAGTGGGGCACGCAGTCCCCCTGTGAGCAATGGAAGGCCCGGGACATAATGGCCCACGTGGTCGCGGGCCATCGGGGTGTGATTGCCGGCGTGAGGGGTGCGGAGTCGACACCCCTGGGCGCCGACGATGACCCGAAGAAAGCCTGGGAGGAAGCGTCTAGGGCGATGGACGAAATCACCGCGGACCCCGAGGCGCTGGCCAAAGGGATCGATGGTCCGACAGGCAAGATGCCCGCGGGTGAGGTCATCGACCGGTTCGTGACGATGGACTTGCTCGTCCACACCTGGGACCTGGCGCGCACGGTGGGCGCGGACGAACGCCTCGACGAGGACTCCGTCCGGCGGGCCTACGAGGGCCTCAAGCCGATGGATGCCATGATCCGCCAACCGAACGTCTTTGGACCCAAGCTGGAGCCACCCCCGGGGGGAGATCTACAGACGGAGTTCCTCTATTTCCTCGGCCGTCGGGCGTAGCTGCGTCGCGCTCGTTAGGCGTGGCGCGGGACCGACGTTCATATCGTGCGCAACGCCTCGGCCAACTGGCGCCGCTGGGCCACCCGCCCGTCACGGTAGAGCAGGCCGTCGGCGACGTTGTCGAGCACGCTGAGCCCGTCGAGTAGGAAGAACTGCTGGAAGACGAAGCCGAGGCGACGGGCCCGCCAGCCCGAGAGCTGCGTGTCGGACTTGGTCGAGACGTCCGCTTCCCGCGATGCGGACCACCCCCCGGGCGTCGGTCGAGGGTGCCCATCACGTGGAGCAAGTGCGCTTCCCCGACCCCGATGGGCCGACGATCGCGACCAACTCGCCTTGGTCGATGCGCAGATCGATGCCGGCTAGTTGGGTGTGCGGCCCAAGATGGGCAGACCCATGAACACTGAGATTCCACAAATTTGTGTTTTCTCAGAAGACTGTATATGGTATGGGCGTGCCCAGCGATGGTGAGATCACGTTCGCCGACCACGCCGGTCGGTTCTATGCCCGCCGCTATGGGATGGCCCCGATGGTTGGACGACTGATCGGCTACCTGGCGGTCTGCGAGCCGCGCGAGCAGAGCGTCAGCGAGCTGGCGGACGCCCTGCTGGCCAGCAGAAGCGCCATCGCCGGTGCGGTCAACACGTTGGAGAACCTCGGACTCATCCGGCGGTCCCGGGCGGCGGGCGAACGAATGGACCGGGTGTGCACCGATATGTCGTCATCCCAAGCGATGGGATTCGACCTCACCGAGTACAAGGAACAAGGAGAGCTGGCCCGAGAAGGTCTCCGACTCCTCGCTGACACCCCGCCCGAGCGGCGAGCAGTGCTGCTCGAATGGGCTGCGTTCGCCGACTTTCTGGTGGATCGACTTCCGGTACTCGAACAGGAGTGGGTACAGCGGCGGGAGGCGCTTCGCGCCGCGGGCGAGCTCCCTGACCCCCCAGCCGCACATGGAGGAGGTACGGCGTAATGACGAACCAGGACGGCGCGCCAGGGATTGTGGCCCGCGACGTGTGCAAGTCGTTCGGCGATCATCTCGTGCTCGACAAGGTGAACCTGGAGGTCGAAGAAGGCACGATCGTGTCGCTACTCGGACCAAACGGGGCCGGCAAGACCACCATGGTCCGCATCCTGTCCACCTTGATCCCGGCCGATTCGGGTTCCATGCGCATCGCCGGTCACGACGTGGCCACCGACCCTGATGGGGTGCGGACCGTCATCGGGGTCACCGGCCAGTTCTCCGCCGTGGACAACCTGCTTACCGGGGCGGAGAACCTGCAGTTGATGGCCGACCTCCGCCATCTCGGCCGTGAAGCCGGACGGCGGCGGGTAGTCGAGTTGTTGGAACACTTCGAGCTCACTGACGCCGCGGACAAACCGCTGTCGATCTACTCGGGCGGGATGCGACGACGTCTCGACTTAGCGATGACTCTCGTGACCCTGCCCCGGGTGATCTTCCTCGACGAGCCCACGACGGGGTTGGATCCGCGCAGCCGCCGCACCATGTGGCAAATCATCCGCGAGCTCGCCTCCAACGGAGTCACGATCCTCCTGACCACCCAGTACCTCGACGAGGCGGACCAACTGGCCGATCGGATCGCTGTGCTCGATCAGGGTCGGGTCGTCGCCGAAGGCACTCCGGCCGAACTCAAGAGCCGCATCCCCGGCGGTCACCTCCGGCTCCACTTCGCCGACCCGCAGGTGCTGCGCTCGGCCGCCAACCTCCTTCCCTCCGCCGCCGCCGACCCCGACCAACTCATCCTTCAAGTGCCGGCAGACGGCACCGTCGACTCACTCCGAGACCTACTCGACCAACTCCACAAAGCCGCACTCGACGTCGAGCGGCTGTCGATCCACACCCCGGACCTCGATGACGTGTTCCTGGCCGTTACCGGCAGTCATGTCACCAGCCGGCCCGGCGAGCTCCCCGCACCACAAGGAGCAGCGCAACGATGAGCACGCTTGCCTACACACTCAGTGACTCGCGGGTCATGCTACGCCGCAACCTCAAGCACCAACTCCGCTATCCCTCAATGACTTTGATGCTCGTTGGCATGCCCATCGTGCTCCTCCTGCTGTTCGTCTACGTATTCGGCGGCCAACTCGGTGCTGGCCTCGGCACGCACGAGGGCCGTAGCGCCTACCTCGACTACGTCGTACCGGGGCTCCTGCTGGTGACCGTGGCCGCGGCCGTTCAGGGCACTTCGATCATGGTTGCCATGGACATGACCGGAGGCATCATCGACCGGTTCCGGACCATGGCCATCGCCCGCGCCTCGGTCCTCACGGGCCACGTGCTCGGCAGCCTGATCCAAACGCTGGCCGCTCTGGCCGTCCTGATCGGGGTCGCCTTCGGTCTCGGATTCAGCACCACAGCCGGGCCTCTCGAGTGGCTGGCAACGATCGGGGTGCTTGTCCTGTTCGCGTACGCGCTGATCTGGCTGGCCGTCGCACTCGGCTTGGCCGCCAAGAGCGTCGAGACCGCCAGCAATACCCCGATGATCCTGTTCCTGCTTGTGTTCCTCAGCAGCGGGTTCGTGCGGACCCAAACGATGCCCGGCGGGCTGCGTCAGTTCGCCGAGTACCAGCCCTTCTCCCCTGTCGTCGACACCGTGCGCGGACTGCTCACCGATGCCACCATCGGCAGCCATGCCATCGTTGCGCTCGCCTGGAGCCTCGGCATCGCCGCCGTCTCCTACCTCTGGGCCACTCGCCTCTACAACCGACGCAGAGCGGCAGACCCGGCGTAAGGGCATATCGACCGCCCCTCGCTAGGCCCACGGTCCGACTCGGAGCGCACCACCCATCGACACGGGCCTCAGAGCGTGCTGCAAATGGACACACCCAGCCATGGCTCGGCGGACTGACCGCCTGGCAGGGCATGGCCCCACCCTGGTGGGCGGGAGAGAGAGTCCGTCTACGCTCAAGGACTCGTGCACAACCATTAGCCACGCAGCAGGGCCGTGATGATATTGGGGTCGGCTGATTCCACCTGGACCACCTTGGTGCGGGCCCGCTCGCCAGTCACGATCCGCACGAGGCTCTGTGACACGCCGAATGCCTCAGCCAGCGCTCTGACTGTTGCGACGTTCGCCTTGCCATCAACGGCCGGGGCAGTGACTCGAACGATGAGGACTGGCGGTTCCGAATCGCCATATCTGCCTCCGACCTTGGTCGCAGGGGCTCCCGGCGACACCCGTACGACTATGCGCATCGAACTATCGCGGATCCCACCTGAAGGAGGTGCTTGGCTCGTGGCATCGGAGGGCCGGTGGGTAGCCCGAACTCACCTGGCGTGGCCCTCGCTGCCTCTGGCGATCACTGAACCGGTGCACTGCCATCACTCACCGCGATCCGCCCGCCCGCCGCGCCGCTCGTTTGGGCTGTGTCCGCGGTCGTGGCGATCCTGACTCGTCGGTCGCTTCCATCTGCTCTAAGAGAAGCTGAGACTCGGCCAGCGACGACGTGATGATGCGCTTGGCGACATCGAGCAGCTCGAAGAGTTTGGGGTCACCCACCGAGTAGTAAACGTTCGCTCCCACCTTGCGTGACTGGATGATGCCGGCCCTTCGCATCACGCCGAGCTGTTGGGACAGATGTGAGGCCTCGATGCCCACCTCGGGGATCAGCTCGCTGACCTGTCGCTCCCCTCCCTTGAGGAGTTCGAGGACCCGGATCCGTGCAGGGTGCCCAAGCGTGCGGAAGAACTCGGCCTTCACCTGGTAGATAGGTGCCGTCACGAGCGAGTCGCTCCCGGCCGTCGTCATGGCATGTCCCTCCCTCCCCGCGCACCCCTCAGTCGGGACGCCGGGGCGGACCCGGTGCGGGCGAATACTTGAGAGTTTAACGAATTGATCAAATTACCAATTACATGACCCGTCGGGAACCTCACAGGTCGTTCCCGGCGTAGGAGAGGTTGAAGCTCTTGTTGGCGAGCGGGAAGTCCGGCACGATCGTGTCTGCCAGCGAAACGGGGAGCGCCGGCCAGTTGAAAAAGGACGGGTCGACGACCTTGATCCGAGTCACGCGTCCCGCGTCGTCTACCTCGACACGGTGCACGATGGCACCGCGCCATCCCTCGGCGATGCCGATCCCGCTCCTCGCGTGCTCACCCGGTCGACGTTCCGGGGGCGTAGCCACGTCGTCGAGGGTGCCGGCGGCCTCAAAATAGTGCGCCACCAGGTCGAACGACGCCCGTACCTCGTCCGCCCGGACGCGGAACCGAGCCAGCACGTCGCCGTCGGCCTGAACCGCGGGCGAGAAACCCTCGACCGGCGTGGTCGAGGGATGCGCGATGCGGGTGTCGTAGTCGAGGCCCGACGCTCGGCCGGCGGGGCCTACTACTCCGAGCTCGACGGCGTGCGCGCGGTCGAGAACCGCCGCTCCGCTGAAGCGGTCCATGACGAGCGCGCTCGAGGTCGCCAGCCCGACGACCTTCTCGAAGCGTTCGCGCAACTCGGCCAGGTGGCCGGGCGTGGGCAGCGAGCGGACGCGAGCGCCGCCCAGGGTCACGCCGCCGCGCAGGAGGCGATGCCCGGTGGTGTCTCGGTTGAGTCGCAGGAGCTGTTCGCGCAGGTCGAGGGCCCAGGCCTGGGCCAGGCCGAAGCCGACGTCGTTGCACAGCGCGCCGATGTCGGCCACGTGGTTATAGAGGCGCTCGAGTTCGAGCAGCGCGGCGCGCAGCCAGCTGGCGTTCTCTGTGACCGCGAGCTGCCAGGCGTCCTCGATGGCTTGGCAGTAGGCCAGGGCGTGGCCGACGGCCGTGTCCCCCGAGATGCGCTCGGCCAGGGCCAGGGCGTGGTGCGCATCCTGTCCTTGGAAGTGACGTTCGATGCCTTTGTGGACGAACCAGAGGCGGGCCTTCATGCGCAGGATGGTCTCCCCGACCACCCAGAAGCGGAAGTGGCCCGGTTCGATGAGGCCGGCGTGAACGGGGCCGACGGGGATCTCGTAGACGCCGAAACCCTCGACGGGTACGAAGGGGTACGATCGTCCGTCGGCGGCGAGCGGTGGAGTAGTTCCGGCATCGTGGCGCATCGGATGCCATCCCTCGGGCCAGTGTTGGTGGAGGACGAGGCGCCGCGGTTGGGGGTGACCCACCGGCACGATGCCGAAGAGGTCCTGGAGCTCTCGCTCGAAGCGGCTGGCCGGAAAGGACAGGCCGGCCAAGGTGGGCACCTCGGGCCGGGCCCGATCCAGCGGCACGTGGAGCTCGACGCGGCGGTCCGGTGGTCCCGAGGTGAAGAGATAGACGGCGCGCATCTCGGCGCCGTCGTCGTGACCCGAGACGAGGGCGAGGCGCATGCCGTCGGCGAAAAGCCCTTGGGCGACGCCGAACAGGTCGCTCGGCATCACGCGACGTGCGGTGCGGCGGCGACCCACTGCCGCCGGATCGCGGGCTCCCGACGTGGTCGGGATCACAGCGCCACCGCGCGGGCTGCCGCCTCGAGCAGACTGGTGAGCGGCCAGGCAAAGACGCCGATGGCCGCGCACACCGCGAGAGCCCCGACCAGCGGTGCGACCGCGAGGCGCGGCGTGGCTTCGGCTCCCGGTGATTCGGCGGGGCCGAGCAGCATGTGGCGGGCGTGGCCGACCACCGCAATGAAGATCACCACCATCGCCACCATGGCGGCGGCGGCGGCCCAGCCCAAGCCGACCTGGAACTCGGCTCGGATCATGCCGAGCTCGCTGGCGAAGAGGCTGAACGGCGGGAAGCCCAAGAGGGCTAAGAGCCCGACGCCGAAGACGCCGCCGAGGGCGGGACGCCGGGCCACCAAGGCCCGCACCCCGTCGATCTGGCTCGTGCCCTCGGCCGCCAGGATCTCGCCGGAGGTGAGGAACAGGACGCTCTTGGCCAGGCCGTGCCCGAGGATGTGCAACAGGACCGCGGCGATGGCGAGTGGAATGCCGGCTGCCGCTCCCAAGGCAATGAGCCCCATGTGCTCGATGCTGTGGTACGCGAGCATGCGCTTGTAGTCGCGTTGGGTGAGCAGCAATGACGCCGCCAGGGCGAGCGAGAGTAAGGCCACGATCACGAGCAGCGTTCGGGCGAACTCCGGCCCGACGCTCAGGTCACAGATGGCCTTGAAGCGCAAGATGGCGTAGAACGCGACGGTGAGGAGGACCCCTGACATCAGCGCGGAGATCGGGGCCGGGGCCTGGCTGTGGGCGTCGGGCAGCCAGCTGTGCATGGGGGCGAGACCCACCTTCGTGCCGTACCCGAGCACGACCAGTGCGAATGCGATGCGCATCACCGAGGGATCGAGGTGCCGAGCGTTCGCCATGAGCGACGTCCATTCGAGGGCGTGCGCCGAGTGTCCTCCGGCGTGGATGGCCGCCAGGTAGACGAGCACGGTGCCCAAAAAGGCGAGCGCGATCCCCACCGAGCAGATGACGATGTACTTCCACGAGGCTTCGAGCGAACCCTTGGTGCGGCCGTGGCCGATCAGGAACGTCGTCGCCACGGTGGTTGCTTCCACCCCGACCCAAAGCACCCCGAGGTTGGCCGCTAAGACGGCGAGCACCATCATGGTGACGAAGACCTGGACCAAGACGGCATAGAGCGTGGCTCGCCGCTCGGTGCAGCGACCCATCTCGAGCTCATTGCCGATGGTGCGGACTCCGAGCCAGGAGGCCAGCACGGCAATGGCCCCGATGACCACCACCATGAAGGCGCTCAGGGCATCCGCGCGCAGCACCCCGAACAGCCCCCCGAGCGCACCATGGCGGACGACCCGGACCGAGAGCACAATCCCGAGTGCGAGCATTACCACGTTGGTGCCGACCGCCGCCCAGGCCGCCCAGGGCCGCCAGCGGGCGGCCGCACACACGAGGGCGCCCACGGCGGGGAGCACGAGGATGAGCACCGCCAGCATCAGTCGTGCAGCTCCTGGAGTTCGTCCAGATCGATCTCGCCGAACTCGTGGTGCAGACGCTGGGCGAGCACCATCAGGACTACGACACCCAAGAGCACGTCGAGGGTGACTCCGAGCTCAATCAGGAAGGGCACCCCCGCGGTGACGAGGAACGCGACGAGGGCGATGCCGTTGTCGACGAGCAACAGCCCCACGATCTGAAAGATCGGCCGACGGCGAGCCACCAGCACGAAGAACCCGACGAGCAAGGTGGCAAAGCCCACCGGGACCAGCGATCCAGCTGTGCCGGCGACCACGCGCGAGAGCACGTGAGTGGAGGCGAAGGCGAGCAGGATCAAGGCGGCGGAGACGACCAGGGACGCCGGGACGTTCACCAGCGGGCGTCGCTCGCGGTCTGTCGCGTCGACCGATCCGATACGCCGCAGCAGCGCCGGGATGACCACCGCCTTGATCGCCACCACGACCACTGCCGTGGCGACGAGACCGGCGTCGTGGACGTGGAAGCCGAGGGTGGCGGCCACTGCGCCGAGGGCGAGGCCCTGGACCGCCAGCACCCGCACCACGGCGCGCACTGCGCTCAGCCACAGGACGGCCACGGCACAGACGAGCACCGCACCGACGAAGAAGGTGAGCGACGAGTTGAAGGTCTGCCCGCTCACGCGACCACCACCGAGATCACGGCGAGCACCGAGAGGACGAAGGCGCCGGCCATCAACTCGGGTACCCGGAAGAGACGAAGCTTGGCCACCATCACTTCGGCCGCGGCCAGCGCCACGCCCAGCGCGGCGACCTTGGCGCTGGCCGCCACCAGCCCGAGGGTGAGGTGCCCCGCGCCCGGGGCCGTGGCGATCCCCCACGGGACGAAGAGGACGGCGAGCAGCGCCACCAAGAACCCGAGGCGCATCGCCTCGGCCAGCTTGACCAGGGCGAGGTCGGGACCGGCGAATTCGAGGACCATGGCCTCGTGGATCATCGTCAGCTCCAGGTGGGTGCTCGGGTTGTCCACGGGCAGGCGACCGCATTCGGCCACGATCACGATCACGAGGGCCACCACGGCCAAGAGGCGCTGGGGGCTGGCGAGCCAGGCCGGATGGGCCAGGGAACGGGTGACGATGGCGGGGAGGTTCGACGACCGGGCCGGGATCGACAGGGCCAGGACGGCCACCAAGAGCGCCGGTTCGCTGAGCGCTCCGATGGTCATGGCCCGGCTCGCTCCCATGCCTCCGAACGCCGTCCCCGTGTCGAGGGCCCCGAGGGCGAGGGCCACCGAGCCCAAGAGCAGCAGGAACACCACCGCGAACAGGTCGGCCGACCAGCCGAAGGCGGGGGCGGTGCCCAGGAGCGGCGTGATCGCAGCAGCGACCGCGATCGATCCCACGAGCACGACGGGGGCCGCCGAGAAGACCCAGCTGGCCCCCTCCGGGCGGGTGCGCTCCTTGCGCATGAGCTTGCGCAGGTCGAGCAGCGGCTGGCGGATGGGCGGGCCGGCCCGACCTTCGAGGCGGCAGCGGGTCTTGCGCATGAGGCCCGTGAGCAGCGGGCCGCCCACGACCACGCTGACCACCTGGAGCACGGCGACGGCCACGACGGAGGTGAGTGGCCAGTGCGCGCTCATGCGACGACCACCAGCACGACGACCAGGGCGGCGAGGCCGAAGGCCAGATAGCGGTGCACGCTGCCGTTGGGGACGCGGCGCGCCTGGCGGCCCCACCACCCGAGCGCCGCCGAGAGGGGGCGGTAGCCGTGGCGCTCGAAGGCGTCGTGGGTCGTGGTGTGGAACGCCGCCGACTCGACGTAGTAGCGGGACTCGGCGCTGTGGCTGACGTCGAGGTCGTGGGTCGGACCAAGCACGTCCTCGAATACGCGGGCCAACGGTTCGGCGAACGACGTTGCCGTGTATTGCATGCGCGCCGTCTGGACCTCTCTCCCACACCCCCACGCCTCGGTCCGCCGCAACGCCCCGCGCTGGGCCACCTGGCGGACACCGGCGGCGAGCGACACCGCGACGACCAGCCCGATAGCCAACAGCCCCGGAGCGAGCATCCCCCGCACCCCGGTGAGCCCGACGCTCCACCCCTGCGCCACGGGGTGCGCCGCGCCGTAGCCAAGGCCGCTGCGCGCCGCATCGACCACGGCAGGGAGCACCAGAAAGGGGGCGACGCCGAAGACCACACATAGCAGGGCCAGCAGCGCGGCGCCGCCCCACATGGTGGCCGGGACCTCGTTCGCCGACCCGGCGCCATCGCTGCGCGCCTGGCCGAGGAGACTGACCCCGATGGCTTTGACGAACGTGGCCGCGGTCAACCCACCGGTGAGCGCCAGCACACCCACCCCGAGCGGCATGGCGACCTGGACGGCAGTGTCGGCCGAGGGCAGCCCGTGGAGCAGGCTCTGCAGCAGTAGCCACTCGCTCACGAAGCCGCACAAAGGCGGCAGGGCGCAGATGGCCAGTCCGGCCAGGATGAACACGGGGGTGCTGAGCGGAAGCCGCCGCACCAGGCCACCGAGCCGGTCCAGGTCGCGCAGGCCGGTTGCCTGCTGGAGCGAGCTGGCCGAGAGGAACAGCGAGCCTTTGAAGACGGCGTGGAACACGACGTGCAAGAGGGCTGCGACGAGGGCGACCACCGCAAGCGGGCGATGCCCGGTGGCGGCGAACAGACCGGAGGCCCCCACCCCAAGCAGCATGAGACCGACGTTGTCGGTCGTCGAGTACGCCAGCAGTCGTTTCAGATCGGTGCTGGTCGAGGAGTGCAAGGCACCGAAGAGCGCAGAGAGCCCGCCGAGCGCCATGACAAGGAGCCACCACCACGCCGGTCCACCGCCGAGGAGAGTGTCGCCGACCCGGATGATTCCGTAGATGCCCAGGTTGACCATGGCCGCCGACATGAGAGCCGAGACCGGGCCGGGCGCCTCGGGATGGGCGCGCGGCAGCCACACGTGCAACGGCACCGCACCCGCTTTCGAAGCGAACCCGACGACCGCCAGCACGAACGCCGTCGAGCGCACCCAGGGAGCGAGGTGCGGGCCGTGCTGGGCGATCACGGCGAAGGACTGGCTCCCGGCGCGCTCGGCCAGCAGCACCAGCGCCAGGAGCAACGCAGCCGCCCCGAACTGGGTCATTACCCCGTACCACTGGCCCGCCCGCTGCACCTCGTCGCGGACGCGGTGGTCGGCCAGGACCAACAGCAGGGACGTCACCGCCATCAGCTCCCAGAGGAACAAGAAGGTGCCGACGGCGGACGCGGCCGGCACGAGCAGCAGGGTCGTGACGAAGAGGGGCAGCACGCACGACCCGGTGCGGCTGGCGAGTCCGTGGCCGCGGTAGCCGAGGCGAAAGACCATGGCGCACAGCCCGATGCCCGCCGCGATGGCGACGAAGAGTGCCCCGAGTCGATCGAGACGAAGAGAGAAGCCGAGTAGCGGGAGTAGCTGGCTGGTGTGCACCGTGGCGGCGTTGCCGCTGGCGAGCACGTCGGCGGCCAGCGCGAACCCGCATACGCAGGCGGCCACGGTGAGGGCGACCGACAAGCGGACGCGAGCGCGTGGCGGCGCCGCGGCACCGGCCAGTGAGGCGACCAGGCCGAGCAGGGCCGTGGCCACCAAAAGGTCGGTCCTCACCTCCCCGACAGGCTCCGTAGCGCGGCGATGATGGCTTCGGGGTCAGGCGGGCAGCCGGGGATCTCGACGTCGACCCGCACGACGTCCGCTACCGCCCCGGCCACCCCGTAGGCACCGCGGAACACCCCGCAGTCCCGGGCGCAGTCCCCGACCGCCACCACCAGCTTGGGTTCGGGCACTGCCTCGTAGGTCTTGCGCAACGGGTCGGCCATGTTGTGGGTGACCGGTCCCGTCACGAGCAGCCCGTCGGTGTGGCGTGGGGACGCCTCGAGGCGGATGCCGAAGCGTTCTGCGTCATATGTCGGGGAGAAGCACGAGGCGATCTCGAGTTCGCAGCCGTTGCACGACCCGGCGTCCACCTGGCGGAGCTGGAGCGAGCCCCGGTTGCGTCTCGCGGCCTCGGGGGCGGCACCACCGGCGACGGCCGGCGCGGCGAGGGGGGCGGGGCGCTGGCCCAGCCGTCGTCGGATCTCTCGAATCGTTCCCTTTCCCACCCGGGCGTCAGGGCGTCAGGGTTTCTGCGGCCAGCCGCTTGTCGAGAGCGAGGAGCTGGTCGCGCAGTGCGTCGGGCAGCCGGTGGCCGAAGCGGGCGTAGTGCTCCTCGATGAGATCGACCTCGTTACGCCACGCGTCGTGGTCCACGGCCAAGAGTTCGTCGAGCCGCTCGGGAGCGAGGTCCAGTCCCCCGGTGTTGAGGGCGCCGGTGTCGGGCAGGCGCCCGATTGGGGTCTCGATGGCGCCGCCTTCGCCGGCGCAGCGGTCGAAGATCCAGGCCAGCACGCGGGAGTTCTCGCCGTAGCCGGGCCAGAGGAACGTGCCGTCGGCGCCGCGGCGGAACCAGTTCACGTAGAAGATCTTGGGCAGCAGCGATTGGTCCTTGACCCCGGCCCCGACGTTGAGCCAGTGGGCGAAGTAGTCGCCCATGTGATAGCCGCAGAAGGGCAGCATGGCGAAGGGATCGCGCCGCAAGGTGCCGACGGCGCCTGCCGCCGCCGCAGTGGTCTCCGACGCCATGATCGAGCCGAGGAACACCCCGTGGGACCAGTCGAACGCCTCGGTGACCAGCGGCGCCACCGAGGCGCGGCGCCCGCCGAAGAGGATGGCCGAGATCGGGACCCCCTCGGGATCCTCCCATTCAGGGGCGATCGAGGGCACCTGGGAGAGCGCGGCTGTGAAACGGCTGTTGGGGTGGGCGGCGGGGGTCGCGGACTCCGGTGTCCAGTCCTGGCCGCGCCAGTCGATCAGGTGCGCCGGGGGCTCCTCACTGAGACCCTCCCACCATACGTCGCCCTCGTCGGTGGCGGCCACGTTGGTGAAGATCGTGTCGTGGCTGAGCGCGGCGACGGCGTTGGGATTGGTGTGAGTGCCGGTGCCCGGGGCCACCCCGAACATGCCGAACTCGGGGTTGATGGCCCGGAGGCGCCCGTCGGAGCCAAACTTCATCCAGCAGATGTCGTCGCCGATGGTCTCGGCCTCCCAGCCTGGGACAGTTGGCACCACCATGGCCAGGTTGGTCTTGCCGCACGCGCTCGGGAACGCCGCCGCCATGTAGCGGGCCTCGCCCTCGGGGTTGGTGAGTTTCAGGATCAGCATGTGCTCAGCCAGCCAGCCGTCGTGGCGGGCCATCACAGAGGCGATGCGCAGGGCGAAGCACTTCTTCCCCAACAGGGCGTTGCCGCCGTAGCCCGAGCCGTAGGACCAGATCTCGCGCGTCTCGGGAAAATGGACGATGTACTTGCGGTTCGGATCGCAGGGCCAGGACACGTCCTCTTGGCCCTCGTCGAGCGGCATCCCCACCGAATGGACGCACGGCACGAAGGGGCGGTCGGTTCCGAGCTGTTCGAGCGCACCCTGGCCCATCCGGGTCATGATCCGCATCGACGCTGCCACGTAGGCCGAGTCGGTCAGCTGCACGCCGATGTGGGCGATGGGGCTGCCAAGGGGTCCCATGGAGAACGGGACCACGTACATGGTGCGGCCTCGCATCGAACCCCGGTACAGCTCTCGCAGCTCGAACCGCATCTCGGCGGGGTCCTGCCAGTTGTTGGTCGGCCCGGCATCCTCGGCGTGCTCGCTGCAGATGAAAGTCCGGTCCTCGACCCGGGCCACGTCACCCGGATCCGAGCGGCATAGGTAGCTTCCCGGGCGCCGCTCGGCGGCCAGCGGGACCAGCGTCCCGGCCTCCACGAGTCGGCGGCACAGCTCCGCGTATTCCTGCACCGATCCGTCGCACCAGTGCAGAGCGCTCGGCTGAAAGAGCTCCGCCCATTCTTGCACCCACTCATACAACGCCTTGTGGGGAACCTCTGCACTCACGTCTGTCCTCCTGGTGTTCTCGCTGGCGACTCCGGGATGAAGAGCACGATCTCGGTCAAACCGTGCTCGACCCGCCGAGCGACCGTGAGCGGCAGCGATTCGACGAGCACTCGCGGCTCGATGGCACAGGCCGGGTACGAACCGATCAGCCTCCGTCCCCCACCCTCGGAGGCTGTCCGGATCGCGATGTCGAGCAACTCCCCGCCGATGCCCAGGCGTCGGCGCTCGGGTGCGATCGCGACCTGGGCCCAGAACGTGGTTCCTGACACGCGCGCCAGGGCAACGGCGCCGATCAGGGTGCTGGCGTCCTCGAACGCCCCCCACGCATCGACACGTCGGGGAACGCCATGGATCGGCGCAGCGAACTGCTCAAAGAACGTCAGCGCCGCCACCGATCGAATCGACTTCAGCCGAGCGCCAGATGCCGACATCGTCGGATAAGGGCGCTGATCGGCTTCGAGGGTCGTGTGAGTGGACACCGCTTCTCTTGGGTTGGGCATCAAAGAGTGCGTAACGAACTGGAGCTGAAGAAGCATACCTCGCGAAGCGATCATCTGACGAATCGATCAATTGCTCAACCTTCGGACTCAGTTCCCGCGCCGCTGCCCACGCACTCAGGGAGCACGCCGTCACCCTCCCGCCCACCTTGGCAGTCAACGTCAGTGGAAAACGCGTTACTGCCGACCAATCCCCGAAGCGCGCTCCTAAGCAGCCTCTCGGCCGGCGTCTGTGACCCCTACCGAAGCCCGGTACGCCCGGACCACGTGGGGATTTTGACCCCTCGGGTTATGAGTCTGGACCTTCGGCTAGGTCGTGGTTGGACACAGTTGCTCGGAGTGGCTCTGAACTGCGCTCATGCGACCCCGTCGTTGGTTGCGGTTGATGGCTATCGGACCCCGTTTGGTCGGGGACTCGCTGTCATTACCTGTCAAGCGGCGAGCCGTCGAACGCTTGTCGCTCGTGTCCACAATCCCCGAGGAACCTCCGGTCGCGCCGCAACTCGTCCTGTGTCCGGTTCGCGTTCAGGTCCAGTGGACTGCCAGAACGTCCTGCTGAATTGCCACCGCCGTCCCAACCAGCCCAGCTAATGGGAGCAAAAAGCGAACGAGCAACCGCCACCGTTCGAGACCCAACGCCGCCAGCCCGCAGATGGCCACTAGGCCAAAGTAGGCGTAGCGTGCCTGATAGGTCCCGGTCTGAAATGACACGGCCCAGACGGCGAGCAGCGCAGCAATAGAGAGGGCTCCGAGGGTGAAAAGCGTGTGGCGTTCCACATGCCGCCCGACCAGACCGATGAGAGCGCATGCGAAGCCAATGGTGATGGCCACGTTGACTTCCCAGGGCCAATGGGAGCGGTTCCATCCCGATTGGTACCAGAACGATTCCACGATGCGGTTGGGCACGCTCACAAAGACATGTCTCAGCGGGTCCCCCACGACGTAGACCCCGGATAAGCCCGCACCGAGTCCGTTCAGCTTGGTCAGGTAGCGGATCGTGGCGGTGCTGGCCAGTGGGTCGCCGTAGCGGACGGTGTTTTGGACGAGGTACCAGCTGCTCACCAGTAAGGCAGAGCCGAGTCCGATCACAGCGAACTGGACACGCCTCGCCCATCCGGGAACCAAGCAGGCCAAGGCCAGAATCGCCAGGCCGAGGGACAGAGTCGAGATCTTCGTGGTGATGAGAAGCCCGAAGACTACGCCCACCCACGTCATGCGCCAGAGGCTCGGGGCCTTGGCGTAACGGAGAGACAGGAAGACGAGGACCGCTCCCAGGAGGTCCACCAGGTTGTCGTTGGTAACGAACGATGACAGGAAGACAAAGCGGGGAAGGAAGGCAACCAAGGAGGCGGCGACGACGGGTGTCCAGGGATCCTTAGTGATGAGCCGAATGCTGAAGTAGGCGAACAAAACCGTGAGCATGCCGAGAATGACATTGGGCAGCCTGAGCCAGAGGAGGAACCTGAGGTCGGCGGCGCTGTGATGCGCGAACCATTCTTTGCCGCCAAAGAAGATCCCAGGACTCAGCTGTCCCCGGAACGGAGCGTGGGCTGGTACGCCAGCGAGCTTCTGCCACCCTGCCATGACTAGGTAGTAGAGCGGGCCCTGCTGGGCCTCGTTGCCCGAGCAGGGAGGCTGGCAGTTCGACCTCATCCCGTACCAATGCCCGCTGACCAGCGTCTCGATGTTCTCTACGTGGCCAGGTTCGTCGGACGACTCGTAGGCGGGGGTGTTCACGGCGATCACGATTCCGAGGAATACAAAGACGATCATGACGGCGGCCAACGCGACCATTGGCCAACGGTTGTCTATCCGCTCCGAGGTGCCCGCCTCCGTCCGAGCAACTTTCGTCGCCTGAGGGGTCAT
This sequence comes from uncultured Acidimicrobiaceae bacterium, assembly GCA_963736525.1. Classification (GTDB taxonomy): domain Bacteria; phylum Actinomycetota; class Acidimicrobiia; order Acidimicrobiales; family RAAP-2; genus Bog-473. Next base: position 175,592 of record CAVTPF010000012.1, on the reverse strand, counting down.
AACCATTTCGTTAACTTTGCCACTCCTTGACTATCGGAGTTTGCTCACCGAGATCGGGACCTCACCATCCACCTTGCCCAAGCTGCAGGCGACGAACTTCCGGGTCATGGTCTCATCGGCGAACCAGTTTTCCAGGAAAGGCACCTGCCGCACAGTCATGTCCGAATGCCAACGAGGTCAAACGCTATGCCCAGAACGTGTCTGCGGGTGAACTGATTCGTCGCAGTGGCGACTTACCCATCAGTTCCGGGACAACCCTTATCTGCCTCTGTTCCACATCCCGCAAATCTTCCCGACTGTCCATACCCCCCCTATGGCTGACGTTGCGATAGCGGTCCAGTTTCCGCCTTTCGCGAGCCTGTAACCACCACACTTTGGTCTCTTCTGGTCCAAGGGGTTGAGGTCGAGCGGCGTGATTCGCGCTCGCCCGCAGCGGTGGCACCCCATTGGCGTCGGTTGGTGTGGTCATTTAGACCCGGAGGTGATTCGGAGCGGGCTCTTCCGCCGCGGCTGTCGACTGAGGGGAATCGGGACCGATAAAAGACGATGAGGTCGAGTCTTCGATAGGCGCCGAGCAGCCGCATCGGCACTGGGCCAGCCGCTCTGGATGCGCACGACGTGGCGTCGGCCCGTACGCACGAGACGGCCCGGCGCGTGGAACAGGCCCCAGCACAAACATTGGTTGCGCCTTGGCCCAGGATCCGCCGAGGCAGAGGAGCTGGAACCAGCGCACCAGGTCGGCGGCCATCATGACGTTTCGCCATCCACGTGCGGTTCGCGTCCGAGTCCGACAACGGGAAGGCCAAGAGCGCCGAGTCTTTGAGGCGCTCAATGTGCAAACATCATGCCGTACGGAGTTCGGCAGGGGAGGCACTCCATGGGTGATTGGCGGGTTCTCGGTCGAATGGTCTCCCTTGGGGCGACGTTCTGTCTCGTCGTCGGATGCCTGGTGTTCTTGGGGGCCACCGCGTCCAGCGCCGCCTCTACGACGTATTACGTGGACAGCACGGCGACCTGTCCGGGAGCAGGAACAGAGGCGTCCCCATGGTGCGGCTTCAGTGTCATCGACTCCTCGACCTTTCAGCCGGGCGATCAGATCCTTCTCAAACGTGGGGACTCCTTCACGGGGGAAATGGTCCTCTATGGGTCAGGAACATCCACGAACTACTTGACGGTTTCCGCGTATGGCTCGGGCGCGGCGCCAATCATCAACGGCAACGACAACACGAGCTTCATTGGAATCAACCTCTACAACAACAGTTATGTCGAGATTGAAGACATCACAGTCGAAGATGCCGGAACCGGCATACTGATCAATGACAGCACCAATCAAACCGGCTACCGCTTCTTGGACCTTGTTTTGTCGGGAGACGGTGAGGGAATTCAGTCACCGACCGGAACAGGCACCGCCAGCAATGTGCTGGTGCAAGACGTGTTAGGAGGGGCGAACACGTTGAGCTGTAGCAACAATGGCCCCTGTAGCGGAGCTACGTTAGCTTTAGCGGGAGTCTCTGACGTGATTGTCAACCGCCTGTATTCCTACGGCGGCTGCGCGGAGACTGGTTGGGGACCTGGTCCAGGCGCATCAAATGTGATCATCGAAAACTCCGAATCGATCGGCGACGCGGCCTGCGACACCCCGGGAGGGTCCACCGCGAACTACATCGATGACGACACGAACCTGACGTTCGTCAACGACGTCATCGATGACGTACCGCCCGCCGCTGAAGTCGACCTCTCTGCGCTCGATATCGAGCCCTCGGACGGTCCCGACAGCGGGATCAACATCGAGGACAATTACATCGCCAACAATGCAGGACCCGGAATAGAAGTCCTCGATCATCCGGCTCCCATCACCAACCTGAACATCTCCGGGAACGTCTTTTCTGACAACGGCGCCGGTTACAGATTGGGCTATGTCCCCTACCCTGTCTGGGGTCAGATCTGGACGAGTGAATGGCTTTCGAACTTCGTCGAAGCAACCGGTTCCATTGAGAACAACCTCTACAACGCGCCGACAGGCACAGGTGGGTTCGAGGTGGCAAATGGTGCGAACTTCAGCGGGTTCGACCAAAACAACAATGTGGCTGCGAGTGGTCCGAACAACCTGTGGTACGCGGCCAACGGCTTCAGCTGCAGCACTCAGGGTGCCAATGGTTGGTCGTATCAATCAAGCGCCAACAATTCGACATGGACGAACCTCTCTGGCTGTACGACGTTGGCCACCTTGGATCAGGAGTGGACGACAGGGGGGACCGCTTCGGGCTTCGTGAGCAACTTCGAGGAGTTGCCCCCATCGACCTCGACGTCGTGGGTGGCCCGGTCGTGGACGGCGCCGAACGCCGGCAGCGCCAGCATCCGCGGCAGAGTGCTGATGACCGATCCGACCTGCGCGTCGGGCGTGACGGCCGAGATCACCAAGAACGGCTCGTCGACCCCACTGTGGGGTCCCCAGACCATCACTGCGGGCAACGACGTGGGCGTCGACGCGAATCTCGACGGTGTCAGCGTCAACGCGGGTGACGTGCTGCACTTCGCCGTGCAGGAGAACGGTTCGAGCCAGTGTCGGGTGAGTTGGACGCCGAGCGTCGCCTTTCCGAACCCGGTGACCACGGTCACCGCCCCCTCGGGTGGGAGCGACTTGGCCGGGATCCAGACGCTCGATGCCAGTGCGTCCGACTCCGCCTCCCCCGTCAGCCAAGTGCAGTACGTCCTGACCGGGGGGACACTGAGCGACGCCGTGATCGCCACGGGAAGCCAGACCCAGAACGGCTGGGTCGCCAGCTGGCAGTCGGGAACCGTGCCCAATGGCGCCTACACGCTGCAGAGCGTGGTGACCGACGCCGCCGGAAACGTCGCCTACAGCCAGGGGGTGACGGTCAACGTCCAGAACACCGTCACCACAAATGTCCTGGTTCCCTCGACCAGTGGCTCTTGGGTGTCCGGATCCCAAGTGGTCCTCGACGCCGGGGCGTCCGACCCCGCGGGTGTGAACAAGGTCCAGTTCACCCTCACGGGCGGATCGCTCAACAATGCGGTCGTCGCCACGGCGACCCCGAGCCGCTACGGCTGGATCGCGGAGTGGAACAGCACGGAGGTGCCCGACGGCACCTACACCCTCCAGAGCGTCGCTTCCGATGCGGCCGGCAACCAGGGAACCAGTCCCGGGGTCACGGTCATCGTCGAGAACACACCGCCGAAACCCACCGTCGCCATCCCCTCCAACGGTTCCTGGGTGTCGGGCGAGGTGTTCCTCGGCGCCGGGGTGGCGACCAACGTGGGTGTGACCAATGTCGAGTTCACCCTCACGGGCGGATCGCTGGACAATGCGGTCATCGCCCAGGCGGGCCCGAGCCGCTACGGCTGGCTCGGGGCGTGGGACACCACGACGGTGCCCGACGGCACCTACACCCTGCAGGCCGAAGCCTCCGACGGGGCTGGATTCGAAGGGGTCAGTAAGGGGGTCACCGTCGTCGTCGAGAACACGTCGCCGACGACCAGCATCGTGCTTCCCTCGAACGGCGCCTCGGTGTCGGGATCCCAGGTGGTCTTGGACGCCGGTGCGACTCTCAACGTGGGTGTGAACAAGGTCCAGTTCACCCTCACGGGCGGATCGCTGGACAATGCGCTCATCGCCACGGCGACCGCGAGCCCCTACGGCTGGATCGCGCTCTGGAACAGCACGACCGTGCCCAACGGGACCTACACCCTGGGGAGCGAAGCCTCCGACGGGGCCGGATTCGAGGGGGTGAGTCCGGGGGTGACGGTCGTCGTCGACAACCCGCCGCCGACGACCAGCATCGTGGTTCCCTCGAACGGCGCCTCGGTGTCAGGATCCCAGGTGGGCTTGGACGCCAGTGCGTCGCTCAACATGGGTGTGAATCAGGTCCAGTTCACGCTCACGGGCGGATCGCTGGACAATGCGGTCATCGCCACGGCGACCCCGAGCTATTACGGCTGGGTCGCGACCTGGAACAGCACGACGGTGCCCGACGGCACCTACACCTTGGAGAGCGAGGCCTCCGATACGGCCGGCCTCCAGGGAGTGAGCCCGGGGGTGACGGTCGTCGTCGACAACCCGCCGCCGACGACCAGCATCGTGATTCCGTCGAACGGCGCCTCGGTGTCAGGGGCTCAGGTGCTCTTGGACGCCGGGGCGTCGGACAGCGTGGCGGGTGTGTCCAGTGTCGGGTTCTATCTCACGGGTGGATCGCTGAACGATGTACTCATCGCCACGGCAACCCCGAGCTATTACGGCTGGATCGCGAGCTGGAACAGCGCGACCGTGCCCGACGGCACCTACACCTTGCAGAGCGAGGCCTCCGATCCGGGTGGCGACCAGGGAGTCAGTCCTGCCATCTCTGTGACGGTGGCGAACTAGACCTTGGCTGGCCGCGCGCTCATCATCGTGGTCCCCGGGTGGCGGTGCTCTGCGCAAGGTCGGTGGGGGGTGGCGTCGGCCGCTGCCCACTTCGTGCAGTCGGCCTTGATCTGATCCTGGTGGATCGTCGCTACAGCACAGGTGTACCCGCCTATCGACCGGTAGCGCTGCTCGCGTAACGCTGTTGCTTCCATGTCCTCGTTCCTGTGAACATGAAGGAGGTTGGTTAGTTCACCGGGGACCCAGGGTGGGGATCTGGGACGTGTCGATGCTTTCGGGCCAAGCGGTGAGCCCAGCGTCGGCCCGAGATGGGCAGGGCGATGGAAGTTCACCTCCACTGCGATTTTGCGTGAGTCGTGGATGCAGGGCTCATCCGACGAGATACACCTCGTAGATCACACCACCGCTCTGCCGGCCTCCGACACTGACGAATACCCCCTTGTTCAACCAGTCGAGGCCGTCGGCCCCGGTCTCGATCTTGACTGCGGTACGAAAGGTGTATTCGGCGGCGTCGACGGCCTCCCCACGGACGAGGCGCTCGAGAATTTCCGGGCTTCCGTGGCGCACGCCTTGAGATCGGACATAGAGCATATTTCCTCTCTCGGTTTCCAGCGTGTAGCGGACGTCGCCGAGCACAGTGCCATCAGGAAGAACCGTCTGCCAATCGGCGCTGGCTCCGGGAAGCAATGTCCCGCGCAACTCAGGTCCGCTGAACGTCCCGCCGTTCAATGGAACGATCCGCCGGTGTCCAACGGAGATCTGGCCAACGTCCTGGGGGTCGCCGACGCTCGCTTCCAGGCGGTAGATCAGGTCGAGACGTGGATCGGGAAGACGACTGTTCACGACATCACTTCTTATTCGGTCTCGTTTGCTGGCCCCGGCCACGTCGGAAGGCAATCAGGCCCCCACGACGAGGGACCGCGCCTCTGCGGAGCCGACCACAAGATCGTGAAGATCGCCGCCCACCTCGAGTCGGCTCGACTGTTCGACCCCGCCGATCCTCATCGGCTCAAAGCCCGCCGTTCGGATCAAGTGCTCGACTTCGTCGCTCCCATGCTCGTCCTCGGACACGTAGAACAGAACCGCGGGCTCGGGCGACCGGTGGCTCGAGGACTTGAAGAGATCGGCCGACATGGTGCCGAACGCAATGGCAAAGCGTGTCCCGATCGGCAACCACCCAGCAACAACTTGGCCCGATGACTGCCCTTCCGGTAGGAGTCGCACGACCTTGCCTTGTGCGTCGAGTCCGACCGGATTGCTCGGAACGACGAGAGACGTGTCTCCCAGCGCGTCGGCGATCTCGTCGATGACGTCTTTCAACACGGAAAACCGCAGCGCAAGGACGACGGCATCGGCTCCCTGCAAAGCGCTCCGGTTGTCGAGCGCGACGACCGCCGCTCCGCCGATTGCCGCGACCAGCTTTCGCGCCGACTCCTTGTCGGCGCTCGAGAGCTGGAGGGCCTCGCCACCGGCAGCAAGCTGACGCGCGATGGCCGATCCGATGCCTCCGGTGCCGATGATCGCCGTGGTCATGATGGAGACCTCCGCCCCGTCACAGAGCTCACTCCGACTTGCTCGATGGCCATTGATCGGGGAACCAATCTCCCCCCGGGTCCGTCGTTTGTCCCACTTCGATCAGATGACCATCGGGATCGCGGATATAACAACGGATTTCGTACTGGTGCTGCTTCGGTGGCGTCAGGAATTCCGCACCGCGCGCGCTCCATTCGGTGTACACAGCGTGCATGTCCGTCACTCGTATATTGAGGAAACTGCTGACCCGGTTAGGATCGGCAGGCGTCTCAAGGGTGACCTCCGGCTTGTCGTCGGTCGGCCCTCCGCCGACGTTGATGATGATCCAACTGTTCGACAGTTGGACATACGTGAGCCCTCCGGGTCCGGAGAACGCATCCCTGCCGCCGAGCACATCGGTGTAGAAGCGGCGAGAGCGCTCGACGTCGTCCGACACGATGAAGTGGGCCAGCACGATTCCCTCTGGGGGCGTTGGGAGCTCGTCGGCGCGCGTACTCGATGGCCAGTGATCGGGCACCCAGTCCCCCTGGGGGTCGGTGGTCTGTCCCACTTCGATAAGGTGACCATCGGGATCGCGGATGTAGCAACGGATCTCGTACTGGTGTTGCTTCGGAGGCGTCAGGAACTGAGCACCCCGCGCGCTCCATTCGGAGTACACCTTCTCCATGTCCTTGACGCGGATGTTGACGAAGCTGCTCACCCGATTTGGGTCGCCGGGCGTCTCCAGGGTGACCTCCGGCTTGTCGTCGGTCGGGCCTCCGCCGGCATTGATGACGATCCAACTATTGGACAGTGCGACGTTGGTCGGTCCTCCGGGGCTGGAGAAGGCGACCCGGCCCCCAAGGACTTCGGTGTAGAAGTGCCGAGAGCGCTCGACGTCGTCCGACACGATGAAGTGTGTGAGCAGGATTTCCTCTTGGGGCGGTGAGACCTCGGCCATCTGCTACCTCCGATGGTCTTCGACGGTCATAGCCGTGCCATCTGCGCCTGCATGGGCTGCAAAGGCGGCGGCATTTTGGCGATCTCCATCCGAAGGGTCTTGAAGGCCGAATCGAAGATGGTCGAGAAACTCGGAAACGGCTGGATGACGTCGCTCAACACCTCCAACGGAACGCGGGCGCGTATGGCGAGCGTCGCCTGCTGGAGCCACTCGCCGGCCTCGGCTCCGAGGGCGTAAGCGCCGGTCAACCGGGCGCCGTCGCTGAGCAGGGTCAAGAATCCGTTCGACTGGGCGTACTGGTGGCTGTACGTCGCGGTCTTGGACACGTCGGTCAAGAGCGTTGTGCTGCTGTAGGGTGCCTCCGCGGCACCGACGGCGGCCGCCTGCGGATCGGTGTACGTGACGCGCGGCACGGCTTCGTAGTTCGTCTGGTGGCTCTCTCCGGCGATGTTCGCCGCCACAACGTCTCCCTCGTACTCGCCGACGTGTGTCAGGGGCCAGATCCCGTTGACATCCCCAATGGCCCAAATGTTGTCGCCGGCACGCAGATACTCGTCCACGACGACGCCGTGTGGGTTTGCCTCGATACCGACCGTCTCGAGCCCGATCCCTTCGACACGGGGACGGCGGCCGGTCGCCACGAGCAGTCGCTCTCCTTGTACCGAGGTCCCGTCCGAGAGCCTCAGGACGTAGTCGCCGCCGTCGCGCGAGGCCTCCGCGGCCTGGACTCCGAGGTGCAACTCGATCCCGTCCCGCCGCAGTGCCTCGGTCAGAGCCACGCCGAGGGGGGCCGACTCTCGTGGGATCAGCCGATCGGCGCCCTCGACGAGCACGGCCTGACCACCGAGCCGCCGTACCACCTGTGCGATCTCGACACCGGCCGGGCCACCGCCGAGCACGATGAGGCGGCTGGGAACCGTCTTCATCGCCGTCGCTTCGCGCGTGCCCCACACGCCGACCAGGCCGTCGAGCCCCGGAATGGGTGGCACGAAAGGATCCGCGCCCGTCGCTACGACGACATGCTCCGCCGTGTGGCGAGTGCCGTCCACGTCGACCACGCCGGGCCCGGCGAGCCGGCCCACGCCCCGGACCAGCGCGATGCCCCGATCCGCCAGCCATTTCTCCTGTCCCGCATCCGAATAGCCGGACACCATGTAGTCCCGCCAGTCCAGCGCCGCCTGCACGTTCACCTCGGCGCTGGCGCCGACGTCGCGGGCGCCATGGACCGCCTCCCCCGGACGCAAGAGGGACTTGGACGGGATGCACGCCCAGTAGGAGCACTCGCCGCCGACCAGCTCCCGCTCGACGACGGCGACCCGAAGCCCACGCGCCGCGATGGCCCCGGCGCAGTGCTCGCCGGGCGCACCGCCGCCCAGCACGATCACGTCGAAATCGCTCATACAGGAAGTTCCTGGCCGCTCTGTTCGCGCACCATGTACTCGCCGTACCAGTCGGGCCAGTCCGAGTCGGCCCGGCCGATGCGCTTCTCGTGCTCAGCGTGGGCCGACTCGGCGCGGCGCAATGCCGCAGCCAGGTCACCGGCGGAGTTGAACGAGGTGGTGGTCGGATCGAGGCGGCCCGGGAGGCGATCGGTCACCTCTTGGAGCAGCCAGCTGTTGCCGTCGGGGTCTTCGAACGTGGCAAAGGAGTTGTAGCTCTTGTGATCCGGATCCGGCCCGTTGACCCGATCACCGGTCCCCTCAGGATCGAATTGCGCTCCGGGCGCTCCGGAATGGAACACCCCACTGACCGTGGCTCTCCGGCTGACAAGTTCGTCGCGCCCGGCTTCGATGTCAGACACGATCAGGTACAGGCCATGGGCAGATCCGGGTGGCGCCCCCGTGATGTGAGTGCCGAACTGCACAGAACACTGCGATCCCGGTGGCGTGAATTGCACGACCCGGAAGCCGTTGTCGAAGGAGAAGTCGGCGTCGAGCCTCCAGCCGAGGCCGGCGTAGAACGCCTTGGAGCGATCGGCGTCGGCCACGGGGATGACGACCGCCTCCAGCTTGAGATCGGCCGGTTCGATGCTCGGCGATCCGCCGGGTGCGCTCTGTCCATCGAGGGTGCTCATCCGGCTCTCCTCTGTCTGGTCCCGAAACGATTGTCGCACCCAGGCGAACGCTTTGCACGAAAACATCCCTCGCACTCGGGTTCGACGTCGTTCCAGCGCACGGGGGTCGAATGGCGAAGCAAGGGTGCACGTCTCAACCTTTCCGCCCGGCCCCGCGGAGCAGCTCGAGTTCCTATGGTCGAGAACCCGAGCGGAGGACGGGCGCCCCGGCCCCCCAGGGTCAGCGTTTGATACCGATGCTCTTGCCTTCGGTGAACCGGATCGGCTCCTCCAATGTGTCGACGAGGAATTGATCCCGGTCTCCTCGTTCCCACGCCTCCCTCAACCCGGGAGCCGCCAAGTCGAAGTCGGGCCGAATTTTCTTGAACACACCCCTCAGATCTACGTGGAGCTCTGCCATGGTGGGCCGGCCCCAGTACCAGTATCCGTTGTAGATCTTGAAGATCTTGAGTCCGGGCTCGAGGACGAACGTGTGGGGGATCATCGGATCGTGCGGCTCATCCGTGAACTCTTTGATGTCCAGATCCTTCTGGACGACCCGATCGGGGTCAGACAGGAACGGCCACGTGGCGCCCAGCGCGTCCCGGAACTCATTGATGTTCAGCTGATTGTCGGTCGAGATGAGGGCCAATCGCGTGTAAGCATTCCTGAACTCGGGAAATACGTCGACCAATTGCCCTACGAACTGATGCTCTTTGGGATCGAAGCCGCCACGGGACAGATGGAGCACCATCGGGTTGCCCCCCTGGAGCTCCGATAGGGACCGCCGCCGGCCGGATTGATCGGCGAGCTCGTAGTCGGGAAACGTCTCGCCTTCACGGATATCGCTGCGCATGTGGCCTCCAAACTCGAAGGGGTCTGGTCCAAAGATCCCACGGGAGTCCAGCAGATGTTCAAGTCGGTTGCGCCGGCCACTCGCTCTCAGAAATTGCCCAGGCCGCGTTGACGAGCCCGATATGGCTGAAAGCCTGCGGGAAGTTGCCAAGGAGCTCCCCGCTGACTGGATCGACCTCCTCGGCCAGCAGGCCGACCTCATTCACGAAGGCGGCGGCACGCTCGAAAACGGCCCGGGCCCGAACCGGCTGGCCTGCCTGGGCCAGGGCCTGGGCCAGCCAGAAGGTGCACAAAAGGAAGGTGCCCTCCTCACCCTCGAGGCCGTCGCGGGACCGATAGCGATAGACCAATCCCCGCTGGTCGGTGAGCCGCTCCTCTGTCGCGTCGACCGTGGCCAGCACCCTCGGATCGTCCGCCGGGAGAAATCCCACCAGGGGCACCATAAGGTTGGAGGCGTCAAGCTCGTCCGAGCCAAAGGACTGGGTGAAGGCCTTGGCCCGGTCACTCCAGCCCTTGGTCACGATCGCCTCACGGATCTGGTCCCGCGTCTGCGTCCATGACCCGATTCGAGAGGAGGCGTTGAGACGGTCGGCCAGGATCACCGCTCGATCGAGGGCCACCCAGCACATCAGCTTGGAATACAAGAAATCACGCGGCTCCCCCCGGATCTCCCAGATTCCTTGGTCCTTCTCCTGCCACCGGCGGGCGGCGGTGTCGGCCAGCTGCACGATGAACTTTCGCGTGGCTGGTGCCAGGTCGGTGGGTGTATCCCACTTGCCCGAGTCGGACAGTGGCCCGACCCGGTGGGTGTCGTCGAACAGGTGGTCAGACATGCGGTACACCGCGTTGAGCAACTCGCCGTAGACGTCGAGCTGGCGTTGTTTCCAGGCCGCGTTGCCCACCCGGACCGGCGCCGAGTGCCGCCAGCCCTCCAGCTGCGGCAGCTCCCGCTCGGTCAGGTCCCGTTCACCGCCGATGCCGAACATAATCTGCAAGGCACCGCCCCGGTCGAGCGAGCCGGCCGCGGACGAGGAGACGTAGTCGAAGAACTGGTTGGCTTCGTCAGGACAAGCCGCCACCCAAAGGGCCTGGATCGTGAAGGAAGCGTCCCGGACCCAGGCATAGCGGTAGTCCCAGTTCCGGGCGCCGCCCACCACCTCGGGCAACGACGTGGTCGCCGCCGCGCAGATAGCGCCGGTGGGTGCAAAGGAGAGTGACTGGAGCACCCGGCCGCTGTGGTGCACCATGTCTTGCCACGGACCCACGTAGGCCTGGTGGAGCTCAGACCACGACTCCCACCCCGCCACGGTGTCTTCGAGCCGGGCGCGTATTTCCGACGGGCTCCAGACCCTGGCCGAACTGCCCTCAGTCGGGTTCCCGTGATGCAGGGCGAAGCCCATGCTTTCGCCTTGGGCAAGCTGGAACCGGCCCGAGGCCGCGGCGCGGTCCTGATCGAGCGTCAGGGCCACGGACGTCGACAGCACCAGCCCGTCAGCGCTCCCCGACTCCGTCATTCCACCGTCGACCGCGTCGAGCGATGGATGTTTCAACCCGTAATCGGGGCGCGGGACGTACTCCAGGGACAAGTCGACCCGTCCCTCCGTACACGTGGCGCGCCGCAGGAGAACGTGAGGCGCTCCTTTGCCGAGCTCGTGTCCCCGGTTGCCAGAACCCATGGCAAGTGCGTCGGTGATCGTGACCGAACCGGTCGGTGTGCGCAGCGTGGTCTCCAACACCATGGTGCGGTCCAGGTAGCGCCTGCTCACTTCCGTCGCGTCGGTGGCCCCGAAGAACCAGTGCCCGGCCTTCTCGTCGAGGAGGCGACCGAAGGTCGAGGGGCTGTCGAACCGCGGGAAGCAGAGCCAGTCGATCGACCCGCCCCGGCTGACCAGCGCAGCGCTGTGCCGATCCGACAGGAGCGCGTAGTCAGCTATGGGGGTCGTGGTCACGTGAACTCCTTCGCTCGTGGATGCGCAAGATCCGACCTGGCAGCGCCGATTGGTATCAGATCAGATCCGCACAACTGCGATTGGAGATGGGCTATCGGCTATCGGACTGGCATACTCAGCGAACCTAGCCCGGACGACTTGGACGGGGTAGCGGGTTGGCGGTTCAAATCTTCGACCCCAGGAACCAAGGTGCGCCTTCCCCGAAAGGTGCCATTGTTAGGGGTCGCTTCTAAATTCAATCTGGAGTCCGGACAAGGCGCCCTGGCTGCCTGTCCGCCCTAGCCGCCGGCAGATAGAAGGAACTTCCGGGTCAAGCGCGCGACCATGGCGGGCTGCTCGTCGAGTGCGAAATGACCAGCATCGAGAACGTGCACTTCGGCGCTGGGCACGTCTCGCCGGTATGCCTCGGCTTCTTCGACCTGGAACGACGGGTCGAAACGACCCCACAGCACGAGGAGCGGCGGCTGGTGGCGGCGAAGCCACTCCTGCCACGCGGGATAGCTCGCGACGTTGGTCCGGTAGCCATAGAACAGGTCCATCTGGATGTCGCCCTGGCCTGGACGGCTCAGGAACGCGAACTCGTCGGTCCAGAGGTCTGGGTCGAAGAGCGATACGTTCGGGCTGGTCCCCACGTGCCGTTGGCGGGTGGCATCGAAGGACAAGAAATTCGCCCGGAGAGCAGTTTCGTTGCTGAAGCGGTCGGCCCAGAAATCGCGACGGGTGTGATCTTCGAGGCCCACCTCGAGGTCGTGAAGAACGGTCGCGTGCCGGCAGCGGCTGCCGGCGTACTCGTGGACGAGGAGTTCGGAGCCTCGGTGGCGCGCAAAGCCAAGGCGGAGGGCACGCCGCTCGCCATGCCTGTAGAGAGGTCAGGTCAAGACGAGTTCCAGTTCGAGTACGGCGATGATTTCGGTCAACACATCGAGGCTTTCGACCCGACCTTCGCCAAGGTGCTCGTTCGCTACAACCCCAAGGGTGACGTCGAGCTGAACAAGCGACAGAACGGGCGCCTGGCCCGGCTCTCGCGGTGGCTTCGCGAGCACGAGCGCAAATTCCTCTTCGAGCTCCCGGTGCCCCCCACAACCGAGCAGCTCGACCGCTACAAAGACACTGGGATCTATGACAAAGAGTTGCGGCCGTCTCTCGTCGTCGAGGTGATCCATACTCTGCAGACAACCGACGTCGAGCCTGACGTGTGGAAGATCGAGGGACTCGATCTCGCGGAGGATTGTCAGAAGGTTGTGACCCAAGCCCGCAGCGGAAGCCGTGACGGAGTGGCCTGCATCATGCTCGGCCGAGGTGCTGACGAGGCCAAGGTGCTCCATTGGCTACGGATGGCGGCTTCGGTAAGAGGCTTCGACGGGTTCGCCGTGGGGCGAACCATCTGGTACGACGCACACGCGGGATTCCTCGCGGGACAGGTCTCCCGGACGATGCAGTTCAGAACATCGCTAGGAGATACAAGGAGATGCACGACACCTACGTTGCCGCCACGTGAGGAGGAGTTCGCGAACCTATCCCGGCCCGATTTGGCGACGACAGCCCGGTGACAAGAAAGGAGGACCATGAGTCACGAGCGTCGCCCGGGCTGGTCTGAGGTCGGCCAGCGGCGACGCCAAACTCGTCACAGCATGAGCTCCCGGGCAGATCGAGCCATCGACCACGTTCATCACGACACCCTGAGCGTTCATTCCTTTCGTGCGAGTCGTCAGTGAGTGGAGGCGCCGTCGGAAGCGCCTGAGGGCCGGGTCTTGTTTGACAACTGCGCAGATACGTCGGTTTCAACGCTCTGGGAACTTGGTAGAGAATTCAAATGGATGATCGATGACGAGTCTCTCTCAAGGCTCTGATCGTCGCCGTCGCCGACAGGCCGGCTTGGCTCACAAACGCGAAACGAGCTCAGCTACGATCTCCGCCGCTGGTCGTGGCTGCCTGGCGAGCGCGACGCTCTGTCCGGCCCACATGGAAAGCGCTTCAATGTCACCGGTGGTCCCAACCATCGGCGGCGCTGGCTCGTAGCGGACGATTGCTTCGCCCGAAGCGAAGTGCGCGATGACATCGCCCACTCCGGGCCGACTCTCCAGAGGCGGCCGGCCCGCGGTCTCCCAGATCTCGGCCGTCGAGTTGCGGAGCGCGCGGTGGGGCGAGTCCGGCCAGTCGACGTCGTAGAGGTCGGGGTACCACTCCGCGTCGGTCTCGACCGCGTTGATCAGGCGAGTGCGGTACTCCTGGTGGGTGGGCATCTCCTGGGCAAGCAGAAACTGGGTACCCACCCACGCCGCCTGAGCACCCAAGGCGAGGACGGCGGCCACGCCGCGAGCGTCCCCGATCCCACCAGCCGCGATCACTGGCACCGGCGCCACCGCGTCCACGACGGCGGGCACCAAGGGGAGCGTCGCAATCTGACCCCCCACGTGCCCCCCAGCTTCCCAACCCTGCGCCACGATGACATCCACTCCGCTGGCGACCGCCCGCCGCGCCTCTTCGGCGCTTCCGACCGTACACAGAACGAGTCCGCCCGCATCGTGGACCGGCTCGATGTAGCCGGCAGGATCTCCCAGGAACAATGACACGATCCGCAAACCGGCCTCGAGGGCTTCATCGAGACGACGGTGCTGATCTGAGGTGAGAACCAGGTTGCCGCAGAAGGGACGATCGGTGAGCGCCGCCGTCTCGCGAACCACGTCTCCTGCCGGATCAGACCACGTCAGCGTCACCATGCCGAGCCCACCAGCATTCGAGACCGCTGCCGCCAGTTCGGGCACCGCCACCATCGCCGCCAAGGCAATCGGTTGTTCAATCCCGAGCAGTTCGCAGACCGGCGTTCGCACTACTGCCACCTACCCCTTCCATCCAGGCCGCCCTGCACCCAACACGGACAGATCCATTTTCTTCTAGGACTCATACGATGTGGGCATCGACTTGGCGGCCCGTTTGTTCCAACCGTGAAAGCTCGAGTAGTCGCCTGCATCCCAGGCCTCGCGCAATCCCGGTTTGCTAAGGTCCCAGTCGGGGCGGATCTCGCTCGACGCAGCGCACAAGTCGGACCACAGGTCATAAAACGACGGGCGTCCCCAGAACCAGTAGCCGTTGTAGATGCTGTGAATGAGGAGTCCAGGCTTGAGCACCAGCGTGTGGGGGATCATCGGATCGTGCTCGGGGTCGGTGTATTCCCGGATGTCGAGGTCCTTTTGGATCGTCCGAGCTGGGTCCGAGAGAAAGGTCCATTGAGCGCCGACTGAACCCCGAAACTCCTGCAGGGTGTGGTGGTCGTCGGTGGCGATGGTGACGACCTGGGTATAGGCGACGGCGATTTTCGGATAGTTCGCTGCGAGCTCCAGGTGCTGCTGGTGTTCCTTCGGACAGTAGTTGCCTCGCGCCAGCGTGAGGATCATCGGATCGTCACCTTGGAGCTCACTGAGTGTGCGAACGATGTTGGTGTGATCCGGCAACGAGTAGTCGGGGAACACGCCGCCTGGTCTGATGTCGGATCGCATGGGGTGACTGCCTTTCACTCGACGATGCCTGCGGGGATCTCAGTGTCGGTCGGATTGGCCCCTGCCGACATTGATGATGAGCCCGCTGTTGGAAAGCGCGACATAGGTCGGCCCTCCGGGGCCGGAGAAGATCACCCTGCCACCGAGCACTCGGTGTAGGAACATCGAGAGCGCTCCACGTCGTCCGAGACGATGAAGTGGGCCGGCGCGATTTCCTCTGTCGGCGGACCGAGCTCAGCCATCTGACACCTCCGTCGGTTAGAACTCATACCCGCTGACAACCGGTAAGCCGCGGCCCTACCACCGGCGTGGCCACTCCCCCAAGACTGCGCCACCGGACACGAGATGTCCATAGGCGATCAGAAGACCGCCGTCGGGCGGTGCGATTCGGCGGGTCTGCAACAAGAACGGCTGCGGCGTTAGTGCGAGAGACCCCGACGCGCGCCCGAAATCTAATCGCACACTTCTGTAGGCCGGCGTTGGCTGTCCGCAGGTCTTGGTTAGCCTCCGGCCGCCCGGCCCCGTCAATACGGAGCGTCGCACCGGTGACGAACGTCGCGCGTTCGAGGTAGAGAACCCCGTCGACCACGTCGCTGACCTCGCCCACGCGGCCCAGAGGATGTCGTTTCGCCAGCTCCCGGTACGAAGCCGGGTCGTGGAGGGGGGTCTCGATGATGCCGAGCGCCACCGCATTGACGCGGATGCCCCGTCCGGCGTACTCGGTGGCGAGCGAGCGTGTCACCGCCTCCAGCCCGCCCTTGGTCAGGGAGGTAAGGGCCGACGGTTCCCTTGCGTCCGCGTGCTCCACAAGACTGGTGCTGACATTGACGACGTGGCCTCCACCCTGGGCGACCATTTGCGCGATGGTCCGCTGGGTCATGTGGAAGAACCCGGTGAGGTTGACCGACGTGATCGCCACGTAATCGTCGACGGTGTAATCGGTGAACGGTTTCCCGATGTAGATGCCTGCGTTGTTGACCAGCGTGTCGATCCGGCCGAACCGATCGAGCCCCTGCTGGACGACGAGTTCGGCGGTCTCGGCTTGCGCGATGTCTCCAGGTACCATCAGCACATCCGGTGTAGCGGACGGCTCGACGGAAAGCGCCGTACCCACTACGGCGTAACCCGCCGCGGTGAAAGCGGCAGCGATGCCGGCACCGATCCCTTGCGACGCCCCGGTGACGATCGCGACCTTCTTCTCGGCTCGTGACGTACCATGCTCCTCCTCTGACGCCGGCTTTGCACTTACTGAAGATGTCATCGACGCTCTCCTGCGCTCGTTGGGACCTGGCCGGGTCGCCGACCTCAGAGGTATAGCCCAGAGGGGCCGAGTCGCTGGCATGATCCTACCGTCGGGTTGCGAGCGGATTGCGGCTCGTCGTCGTCAAAATCAGGCGCTTGCGGTCATCTAGGAGCGGAGACTCGATGCGGTGAGCTTTCACTCACCGCGCCCAGGAACCTCATCGAGAACACCGACACGAACGAGGTCGAGCAATTCGATCCGGCTGCTCCAGTGAATCAGACCACTTCGGCCAGCGGCAAAGCTGTTTGCTCGAGCTCTCTCTTCGACGAATCACCGCACCTCTCCACCGATGCACGGGTAACGAAGACCGCGTTGCTGCTGTCCGTCTCCGGATCGACCTCGAGATCTCCACGTTTGGCGATCAGACGAACCGTGCTCACAGCGCGATCGAGAACGCGCGCCACAGCCGCGAGCTTGAGCGAACGCTGGTGTAAGGCACGGACGCGGGCATGTTCGTCTCGTAGTTGTCTGGCGGCCTCGGGCGGGACTTCGAACTGACGACTCGTCGGATGCTGCGCGAACTCAAGGCCAAGGAGACGCGATAGTCGGTAGAGTTCGTGGTAGCGGACGCCGAGCTCCTCGGCCAGGTCCGGGAGGAGAATCCGGTCAGCGAGATGGTCGCGCATGACCCATACTTCGCTCAGCCTGGCCCAACGTCGCTCTACCCTATCGCCATCGCGGACGATCACGGACCTCAAGGTGCCATCGCGCATCTACCGTCTGGCGGTCGTTTCTGCGATCTGGAGCTCCGACGCCACCCGCCGCGCATGGCACAGCGGATCGTCACCGCTGTCCGGGTCAATCGACCAACTAGCGGCAAGAAGCGTTGCCTCGGCGTGGTCAGCACGGAGAACGATCCGATTGGTATGGCCCCACCGAATTCGTCGCGTGGTCGGGATCAGCAAGGATCCGATCGAAGCTCGTATGAGTTCGTTGAGAACGCGGGCTACTTCGGTGAGCGGAGTCAGTTCAGGATGGTCGAGCGTGTAGACGCGCCCGAAGACGTCGTCGGATGCCCGATGGCCGAGAAAGCACCGACGTACTGCGCCCTCGATTCCCGAATGCCACGCGAGATCTGTTGCGACGCTCTTTCGCAGAGATGTGGCGAGACCCGGAATCCCAAGTCCATCGAGCTGAGTCCTTCGGCGGCCGCAGCGGCCTCAAAGGCCTCTCGAAAGCTCAGCTGACCAGACTGGTCGGCTTGACGAAGACCAGGCACGAGGCGCGCCGTGTCGTCGACGTCGCCCGTCTCGGGATCCGTGTGGAATGCCTCGATAGCGACACGAGCGGCTCCAGCATGGCCGGCGGAAGAACGAGGACTCGAGATCCGGCCTCGGTCTTCGTCCTCTCCTTCTACGGAACGGCGACGACTCGACCGTGGTCATCGCGAACCCGAAAGGCACGACCTCCTTGGCCCCGCACGATCAGCAGACCGGAGTCACCGAGATCAATGACATCGTCCATCGCCTGCTCTGGCACTCGGACATGTCCGTGCGAGTTCCGGTACGCCCCGCAGAGTTCGCCGTCGCGCTCCCCGAGTTCCGCAGGCGCCTGTTGGCGATCCTCTGGCTCACCCCGCCGTCGACCGACCAGCATCAGCAGCCACTCATGCACCATGAAGTAGGTGATGTCGCCAACGGTGCTCGTCCGGGGGCCAAACCAGGGAATCACGTAGCTATCGAGAACGCGGCGCACCTGCGTCGCTCGGTCCGGTCCTGCCCGCCGGAGATCGTCGTAGGTGGCGGCCACCCACATCTGAGCTACCGAGGCGGCGTCGTCCGCCACCTCTTGACGCGCCGAAGCCGCTGAGGAGACCGAGGTCGCTTGGGCGGTCGGAGACCACCGATAGGTGTTGGCCATGCTGCGATGCTTGCCAACGGCCCGCTCACACGCCCATCGGTAGGCGCGCAGGCTCCCGAACTCACGCGAAGGCCCAGGTCACGGGAGCGACCGCAGCGGTCATCCGATTCGTAACAGAACGACCGAGCGTTCAGAAAGTGGGCTCTCGACAAAACCCCTGTGCCCAGGAGGGAGCGGCGGGTTGGCAACCCCATTTCCCACGCTATCGACTCGGATTTCCCACGGCCCTGATCAGGAACTTTGCGCGGATCAGTCCAAGGAGCGGGCCGGTCGCTCCTGTGGTCCCCGACCAGAGATCTGGGGAGGGGTTGGCTAGGGTGACCGCCTTTCAGGAATCACAAGAGTCGACCGTTCTCCAACCTCAGCTAACGCGTACCCAGCCGGACGTTGGCGACCCAAACCCGTCGCAGGAGATGGAGTCGCTGGCCGACCCTGAACACCTTCAAGCGGCGCGGCGTGTGTGATGGATCAGAGCAAGTGGGGTCGCCCCGTACGAATCAGGCACGAGTGGGGCAGTGCTGACGACACCGTGACGGTACGTACGGGGGCACCCTCCGCGCCCGCTGGTGCCATTCAAGGACGTCTCGGGTGCGATGATGGCGAGCGGTGACGACCGCTCAAGATGTCGCAGACTGGATGGTGGCGGAGGTCGAGGTGCTGGGATTCCTGTACCAGTCGAAGGCGGTGAACCACATTGCCGAGCACTTCGGTGAGGAGTTCACTTACAGGAGCGAGGCGGGCAGTCTCGCGATAGCCGCGCCGGTGCTGCAAGCTTTTCACGAGCTTACCAAAGACACCGTCTTCTGGGACCGCTGGACCAAGGCTTGGCGTCTTCGAGCGAAGACGAGCTAAAGGCCATCCGCTGACGCCGGGTTCGGCAGCCGAGGAGGTAGCTGGGGGTGCCCCAGTCCGAAGCAGGCACGAGTGGGGCACCCCGTGGCCCGGCGATGTCCAGCACTACGCGGCGGTCGGCTCGCCGCTACGGTCTTCCCTGATGGCGACCGTTTCCGTCTGGCTTGCGTCCTGGGAGTACGACTGTTGCGGCCCGCAACGCAAGGTCGGAGATCAGGTCTTCTAGGAGGTGGTCGAAACCGAGGGACGACTCTCGGAAGCACGGCACCAAGTCACGGATGATCCTCCGGCCCGGACAATCAGCGGGCGGATCGAGGCAATCTACTGGCATCCGTACGTCTACGAACGCGAAGGCGAACAAGCGTGGCGGGTGATTGGGCATGGACCCGCCGTGCACATCTACAACACCGAGAAGAGTCCGACCCTCGTGGAGCGGGATCGCCGCAACGAAGAACGAAGAGAGCGACTTCGTGCCCACAAGGAGGCGTCGCCAGATCGTCCGGCAACGAGCGTCGGCAATCCGGGAGCATGGGTGGCGAACGCGCCGTCTGTCAAGGATTCGCCGTCACCACCGGACGATCTCTACGACCTGGAGTTTGTCATCGCTCTTCCCGAGTGACCGCCCCCTACGCGATGCCGAGTGGCTCCGGGTGCCCCCGTCGCCGGGAGTGGGTGCCACCGTGCGGCACGAGTGGGGCAGGGGTCTGTCGCCGATTGCGTGCAGCGATTAGCCGCTCGCGGCAATGCCAAAGACCGGCTGAACCGGGGGGTTGTGGCTCGCCATTGAACCCAGAAATGGGGCGCCACCAAAGGCGAAGACACCGCCATCCTGAGCCACGGTCCAGTAGCCGGGTCCGTCCGGGCTGCCCGCGATGCCGATCATGAGCGCGTTGAGGGGCTTGCCCCCCATGGATCCCGAGAACTGGGCATCTCCGAAGGCGAACACGCCACCGTCCCACGACACGAGCCAGTACCCATGGCCGTCGGAGGTGCGGGCGATCCCCCCCACGGGGGCGTTCACCGCCTGCCCGCCCATTGATCCGTAGAAGGCAGCGTCACCGTAGGCGAACACGCCTCCGTCGATCCCCACCAGCCAGTACCCTCCACCGTCGGGGGTCGAGGCGATACCCGAGAAGTAGTCGATGGCGCTCCCGTATGGCGGCCACGTCCCACCGCGATGCTGGATGGCAGAGCCGTCGCCGAACCAGGTGGCATCGCCGAACGGCACGACGGTGCCGCTCTGTCCGTAGAGGACCCACCCACCGTGACCAGACGGGGTGGATGCCACGGCCGTCGCACCGCCACTTAGGCCGGGCATGGACACGTCGGCGGCGTCACCGAATCCGTAGAGCTTGGTGACCGACGGGTTATCGTACGGATAGTTGTCCACAACCCAGTAGCCGTTCTCGTCCCCCGTTGCGCCGAACCCCCAGCACTGGAGCGTGCATTGTTGGGTCGCCGACCCCAGGAACGGGGCCGCACCGAAGGCGAAGACGCCGCCGTCGCGAGACTCCAGCCAATAGCCGGGATTCCGAGTCGCAGCACCAGCCGAAGACGCACCCATAGGTGCGAGAAGTGCCGTCGCCCCGAGGAGGCCCATCGTCATTGCGAGCCTGAACAGTCGCTTCACTCGGACCTCCCTCGTCTCTTCGTCGCAGGGCCGGTGCATCCATGGCCCTGTCTGGAAGCATTCATGGTCAAGCGGCCACGTCGTAGGGTCCAAAGTCAACACCCCGGTCCCAAAATGGAGCCGATTAGCCGAACCGCAAATACGCCCCAGTACATTGCCGGGATGAGGCTGACCTTCGTTCGACCTTGAAATAGGTGTCGGGTAGGCCCGGTGACTTCTGCATCTGCGTGGGACGTTTGCCCCTACCCGGCCTTCGGCGTCGTTTCGTAGCATCGAGATGGAGACACACACCCAGGAGGTGAACTGATGACTTGTTGGTGTGGTCACGGGCCTTGGCACCACCGATGAGGGCCGGGGCCCGGATACGGCTATGAGTACGGGCCCGGATACGGGCCGACGTACGGACGCGGGCCACGTCGGTGTCGAGCCCGGGCCGAGGATCTCGAGGATCACTTGAGCGACTTGGAGGAGGAGCTCGCGGCCGTGCGAGCGGAGCTCGAAGCCTTGCGTGAATCCGCCCGCGAGCCGGAAGGTTGATGAGCGAGCGGTACGTGCCCGCTCAGCGCTTGGGCGAGGGCTGACCGACGGGGATCGCTGGGCATTTCTGGAGAGGCGGTGGCTCTGACGCTCGGCAGTGAGCCGTGTACCGACGCGCCCGGCTACGACCGTTGGTTCGACACCGCCTGGGGGCGTCACGCCTTCAGGGTGGAGCGCGCCGCGTTGCGCCGCGCCATCGGCCCCCTCAACGGCAAGCGGGTCCTCGACGTCGGCTGTGGCACCGGCCGCTTCACCGCCGACTTCGAGACTGACGCCCGATGGGTGGCGGCCGTTGATCTCGATCCCACCATGGTGCAGGTCGCGTCAACGCGAGTCCGCGGCCCACTTCTCGTTGCCGACGCCCATCAACTTCCCTACTGCGACGCTGCCTTCGACGTGACCGTCGCCGTCACCCTCTGCGAGTTCACCGCCGACCCGGCAACCGTCATCGGAGAGCTCGCCCGCGTCACCCGTCCGGGCGGGCGAATCGTCATCGGCACGCTGAACCCCCGGAGCCCTTGGGCGACTGGCCCGGCGGGGGCGACTTCACGCACCACCATGGAGCGAGGCTCGATTATTCTCCAGACGCGAGATGCGCGCTCTAGGGGGGCTCCATGGGCCGACTTCTCTTGTCGGTGCCCTGTTCGCTTCAGGTCGCGCCCCCTCTACCCGAGTCGGCGATGTCACAGAATCAGTCGGACAGAAGCTCCTTCCGGTCATCGGTGCCTTTCAGGTTCTCGTTATCGAGAAGGCCATATCGTGAGATCGACATTCGTCAGGAATCAAGAACACCTCCAATACCTCCGGAGGAGTGGCAGGCCGGTATCCCCACCCTCATAACTGCTGTTCCGGTCGTGTCGTATATCGCTGTGGACCGGTCTAAAAGTGAAGCCGATACCGAGGAGGGCAGAGGTGCCCCACTTCGCCGGGCTAGGGCGTGTCAACGTCCTGGGTACTCTGGCTCGGTGGAGCAGGTCCATTCGGGCACGGTGTATCTGGCACTGGATTCAGGGATTGTCGACCTCGCCGACGAGGTAGAGGACCCCCATTGGTGGAGCCGTATCGAGTTCAATGAGCTTGGAAGGACGGCGGAAGAAGGCCCGGACTTCGCTGACGCCAGCGTAGGAGTCGAATGGTGGAAGTCGAGGGGCGCCGAGCGCATCTTCGTCACATTGGATGATTACGGTCCCTATCTGTGGGCAGGAACTGGCCCGCCTCCTAATGATCCCGAAACCGGTCAACCGTTGGAAGTTCCCTCGAAGGATGATCCACGCGGTCGGCCAGAAGGCGCATGGGCAACGGCAGTGGCGTTGCCCGAGGCGCACAAAGAGGACCTGCGCAACCTCTTCGCTGATAGAGAGCGCAATCCGGGAGAGCGACTACAGCGGCGACGAGAAGCCGTCGGGCTCTCAGTTGAGGAGCTTGCTCTACGCACCCACGTTGACCCAACGTGGGTGGAAGCTGTCGAAACCGGGGAGAAACGGCGTCGAGAGTGAACCTGGGGCGCAATGGGTCGACCTGGTATGGGCTACTCGGGAGCCGTGGCCCGACGATCGACGGGAGCGGTTGACGGAAGTCGAACAAACGGGCTGGCTCAACGTTGACCCACTGACTTTGGCGGAACGTCTTGTGAGCCAGGCGGTCGAAGAGGTCTAAGACGTTCGCTGGGTATCCCCGTTCGCTGCCCGGTTATGGGCGCAGCTTGCCCACTGTCGTGTGACCTTCCGCTCACACCTCAAGGACACGGGTGTTCCTCGTCTACTTCGAGTCGTGCCACTGCACGCGGCGTCCCGCCGTCTGAGATGCAAACGTTCTGCAGTAGCGACACTCGGAAGGTCAATCAGCTGCGTTTGTCAGGTCTGCGCCACGCTTCGAGAACACCTTGGATATCAGATCGCACCCGATCGCGAGCATCAGCACGTGGGACCCCGGACATCAGGAGTTGGTCGTAGCCGGTATCGCTGTGACGCACCGAGGCCACGACGGCAAGCGTCACGGCGTCGGGATCGAGCGCCCGGCCACCCGCACTGCGGCCAACGCGTCCGCTCCCCCGAGTTCCGGCATAGGCCGCGATGACCTCGGCCCTCTCCTGTGGACAGCCCGGAAAGAGCCGAATGATCTCTTTGCCGAGAAATTCCTTGAAGGAGTTGTCCTCAACCGATCGGTGTTCGGCCTGGCGCAGGCGGCGCCTGGCCCGCGCCTCCTCGTCCGCCAGGCAGGCACCTTCGGCCTGGGCCAGTGCCTCTTCGTGGATCGCATCGTCGGCGCCCTGCCCGAAGAGGCCCTGCGGCAGCGGGTAGACGCTGTCTTGGGTGGCGGAGCAACGTGACCTGAGTTGCTCGGGGCGAGTGCGTATGCGTCGGATCGGGCAAACCCCGCACCCGAACGCCCGACCTGAGCGTGAAAGGATCAATCGATGAGTCGAGCCACCGCGAATGCCACGGATGGTCCTGTCACGGTCTACTGGCGACCAGGATGCCCCTACTGCTTCCTCCTTCGTTTCAAGCTCCGGCGTTTTGGGATCTCGGTGCACGAAGTCAACATCTGGGAGGACCCCACGGGCGCAGCGCTGGTCCGGGAAGTCGCTAATGGGAACGAAGTGGTTCCAACGGTCACCATTGGGGACGTTGCCATGATCAATCCGTCAGCACGCCGGGTCGTCGACGAGCTCGTCCGGGTGGCACCCGAACTCGCTGGCGGGTCCTCCACGGCGAAATGGAGCCGGCCGAGATCCCGGTGGCACACTCGGCGTTCTCGGTAGGCGAATCCAGCCGGTCAGAACGTGGAGGCTTCAACATTCTTCTGTCCTGGCAGGTCACGAGGTCGGGTGGGCGCGTTGGACATGGACGACGTCCATCCCAAGATCGCCGGACAGGCTGGCGTGTCAGCCTGACGCCGGGCGGAAACCACCGATCCCCTACCGGGGATTGGTGGCGATCCCGGCGCTGAACCAGCTCCAGGGCTTCGGTCCTTTGGCGTAACGCTCCTCGATACGCTCGATCGTGAAACCCGACTCGCGTACCAGCACCACCGGTTCGCGCGTGAGATGACAGCCGTCGGCAAGCCGCCGTTGCCACGGCTCAAGTCGCCGTTGCCAGGCGGCCACGCCCGGGTCCGGAGCAAGCCCGTGCTCAAGGAAATGGAACCGGGCGCCCGGGCGCATCACCCGGCGTAGCTCGGCCAGTGCCTGGGCAGCGTCGGGGATGGTGCACAAGGTGAAGGTCGACAGCGCGCCGTCGCAGCTGTCGTCGTCGAGGGGGATGGACTGTCCGTCGAGGCCGATGTGCTCAACCGCCACCCCTGACCGCGACACCCGCTTGTCGGCCAGCTTGCGGGCGACGGCCGCGGGCTCGACGGCCAGGACCACTTCGACATCGGGCGGGTAGAAGTCGACGTTCAAGCCGGAGCCGAAGCCGATCTCGACGACCCGTCCCGCCAGACCCTCGGTCACGCTGGCGCGCCAGCGACGCAAGCCGCTGGTGCCGCAGGCCCGGTCAACCAGGCGGGGCAGGACCTGCTCACGGTAAAGACCCATGTCACGCAGAGTAATCACCTTTCGATTCAGGGGCGCTGGCCGGTTTGATGAAGTGTCGTGGGTTCGAAGGCTCCTGACGGAGTTCAGTGGGACACGCGGGTCCCCGCATGCCACGGCGGAGCTCTCTTGGTCCCCTGGGATGGGTTCGTGACGATGTGCAGGTGGTGCGATCCTGCGGGTCGCGTATACCCCCTTGGGTCTTCTCTGCAAGCGAGATCTCCCCGGGAGCAGGCGACCGGTGTGACGGGAGCGGTCTGCCCTCAAGCCGACGTGGCTCAGAGCGATGCGGCTGAGCGGGCAAGCGTGTAGGTGGCGACGGCAACGAGGAGCACGGCGAACCAGCGCAGCAGGACCGGTGCGCGCGTTCGGCTCGCCAGGTGGTTGCCGGCGAGCGCGCCCACCAGCCCGGCGGCGGTGAACGGCAGAGCGACGCGCCAGTCGATGCCGGTGGTCGCCAATCTCGAGGTCAGGGAAACGCCGCAGTTCACGGCGATGACGAGAAGCGAGGTGCCGACGGCGATCGGCATCTCGAAGCCCAAAGCGAGCACGAGGGCGGGGACGATGATGAAGCCGCCGCCGACGCCGAAGAACCCGGTCATGAATCCGACCACCGTTCCAGCCACCACCACCTTGACTACCGTCGACATCCGGAGGCCAGCCCCGGGTGGTAGCCCCGGGGTGATGGTCGGGTGGTGGTCGACCGCAGTGTTCTCGGAATGGCTCGCGGGGCCCGGATCCCGGCTGATCTGGTCGGCTGGGGTGGCTGGGCCGGAGGACGAACTCGTCGCACTCGCCGCCGCTGCGATGCGGTCCTGCCATCTCGCTGTCCCCCACATGCGCCATGCGGCGATCATCATGACGACGGCAAACGCGGCGAGCAGGACATCGGGGTTGACCGACCGGTTCAGCCGTGTGCCGAGCAGAGATCCGGCCACACCGGCCAGGCTGAACCACAGGCCGGCGGCCACCCGAACGCGTCCGGCGCGCCAATGACCGACCATGCCCCCCAGGGCGGCGACGCCGACGATGACGAGCGACGTCGTGACCGCTTCTTTGGCCCCGAGACCGACGACATAGACGAGAGCGGGCACGGCCAGGATCGAACCGCCCCCGCCGAGGGCGCCGAGCGCGAGCCCAACGAGCAGCCCCAGGGGCAGAGTGAGGAGGAGCCTCACACCACCGTGCCCGGCCGCGCGTCGCCGGTCTCCACGGGCAGTCCGGCAGAGGACCAGGCCTTCATCCCACCACGGAGATTCACGGCATCGAAGCCCGAGCGGACGAGGAGGGACGTCGCCGTGGCCGAGCGGTTCCCCGACCGGCAGATGACCACCACTCGTCGGTCCCGAGGGAGCGCTGCGAGCCGGCTCTCGAGCTGTCCAAGAGGGACATGGAAAGCACCAGCCACGTGACCGGCCTGCCACTCGGCCGGCTCACGGACATCGAGGAGCACCGCACCTCCACGCACGAGGGCGTCGGCCTCCTGCGGGCCGATGTCGCCCCGGTCCGCGTCCCCATGCTTCCCTTGCAGCCAGCCCACGCGACCTCCCGACGTCCAAGCAACCTTTTTCGGATACCCGGAATTTGTCCCTCCCCGAATATACCCCCTTGGGTATTCGCTATACTGCGTCACAGACGAAATGTGGCCGGTTGAGCCACCGAGGAGCGAGGCGATGTACCGAGACGCCGAACCGGCCGAGTTGGCCGCCAGACTGGGCACGTCAGACGAGCCCTTCGTGGTGGATGTGCGAGAGCCCGTCGAGTTCGCAGCCTGGTCCATCCCATCCTCCGTCAACATCCCTCTGGGCGAGCTCGCCGGGCGCGTCTCGGAGGTTCCGGCCGATCGTGAAGTGGTCACCGTGTGCGCCACGGGGAGTCGTTCGTCGTCAGCGGCGGAGATACTGAGCCGCACCGGGAGGAAGGTCGCCAACCTCGCCGGCGGCATGGTTGGGTGGGCCACAACCTACGACGCGGTGACCCTCGAGCTCGACGACGTGCGGGTCGTCCAGGTGCGTCGGCGCGGCAAAGGGTGCTTGTCCTACCTGGTCGGGGCAGGGGACCAGGCGTTCGTCGTCGACCCGTCCGTCGATACGGAGGTGTACTCCCGACTGGCCGACGAACACGGGTGGCGGATCACCCGCGTCTTCGACACCCACCTCCATGCTGATCACTTGAGTGGCGCTCGCCAACTGGCCGAGGCCGCGGATGCGTACTTGCATCTGAACCCGGCCGACCTGTTCGAGTTTGCCTACGAGCCGCTCGGCGAAGAGGACCGCTTCGAGCTCCCCGGCGGTGTCACGTTCCAAGTGGCGGCCATCCACACCCCGGGCCACACCCGTGGTTCGTCGATCTACGTCGTCGCCGACCGTTTCGTGCTGTCGGGTGACACCCTGTTCGTCGACAGTGTCGGTCGGCCGGACCTCGCCGAACGGGCCGAGGAGTTTGCTCACAACCTGTACCGCTCGCTCCACGAGAAGGTCCTGGCCCTGCCCGACGACGCTCTGGTCCTCCCCGGCCACTACGGCGACGACGTCGTCGTCCAGCCGGACCGGCCGGTCGGCGCGACCCTGGGCGAGCTGCGCCAAGCTCTTGCGCCTCTGTCCTACGACGAGGAGAAGTTCGTCTCCTGGGCAACGGCCCGATCCGCGCCGCGTCCCCCGAACTACGTGGAGATCATCCAGGCCAACATGGGCCGGTCGGACGCGCCGCTCGCTGCGTTGCGCCAACTCGAGCTGGGTCCCAACCGCTGCTCGGTCTCGGCCTGAGTGACGAGGGTCACAGATCCGGCCGCAGAGTTCGCCACACACGCAAGGACAGGAGAAACGATGGAACTTCCCGAGGATGTCATCGAGGATGTCCGCAAGCGGCTGCACCGTGTAGTCGGGCAAGTCCAGGGCGTCGAGCGGATGCTCGACGAGGGTCGCGAGTGCCGCGACGTCGTGATCCAGTTGTCGGCCGCCACCAAGGCGCTCGAGCAGGCCGGGTTCCGCTTGGTCGCAGCCGGCCTCACCTATTGCCTCGAGAACCCGGACGAAGCCGAGGCCGACGGCTACCCGATCGACGCCGTCCAGAAGATGTTCATGAAGCTCGCCTGAGAGTCAGCGCCGCTATGTGCACCGTCACCATCGCGATCACCGAGGACACGGGGCAGTTCACCTTGCCCGACGACGCCCAGGGAGTCCCGACCATCGCCTCGTTCCGTGACGATATGGCGGCGGCCGCGCGCACCGACGCCAAACCTCTGCGCCAGATCGACGGCGAGCTGGGCCTCGCGTCGGGCTGAGGCGGGCACCGATGCGTTCTCTCGACGCCGTCGTCAACCAACCCATCGAGCGCGCCGAGGGTGCGGTGCGGGTGGCGCTGGCTTCCCAGGGCTTCGGCGTCCTCACCGAGATCGATGTGGCCGCCACTTTCGAGGCGAAGCTCGGGGTCATCGGTCCGCCCCTCAAGATCCTCGGCGCGTGCAACCCGGCGCTGGCCCATCGGGCCCTGGAGCTCGATCCGACGGTCGCGCTCGTGCTGCCGTGCAACGTCGTGCTGCGCGGGGACGGCCCTCGCACCTCCATCTCGATCGCTGATCCACGCGAGCTCATGGACGAACCGGCCTTCGCCGAGCTCGCCGCCGAAGCCGCGCATCGCCTGGAGACGGCCCTTGGGTCGTTGGACGACGTCGTCACCGGGTAAGGGCAAGCTCGGCACCTCAGCCGGCGAGACCGTGCGCCCGCAGGAAGGTCCGTTGCTCGGCGTGCATCTCGTCGGGGAGTTTTGAGAACCAGTCGAGTCGGTCTGGCACGGTTGCGAGCGCAAGGCCCTCTGGAGGGGCCAGGTGGGTGCGGAACGCCAGGCCGACGGGCCAGTCGAGACCCCGTCGGGCGTGACTCGGGTATTCGATGTAGCCGAGGAAGTCGTCGATGGCGACCTGCGCGCCGATCTCGTCGAGCGCGACCCGGCGGACGGCATGGGTCAGCGGCTCGGCGAACCTGACGGTCCCACCGGGCAGGTTCCACAGGCCGTCGCACGGGCCGCCGATCCGACGGGCCAGCAGCACGCCCAGTTCCGAGCGGACGACGACCTCGACGGTGAGCCGGGGCACCTTCTGGAAGATCGCCCGGTACTCAGCCTCCGGGAGCGGTCCTGTCAATTCGTGGTCAGGCGACTCAGGCATCCGGCTCATTCTCGTGGTCGGTCACCATGGGAGTCGTTCGACGTATTGCAGTCCCAAGAGACGCGTGAGGTCGTGCAGTACCGCTCCGTGCGCCTCCTTGGCGACGGCCAGGGCCCGTGGGAGGTCCAGGTTCTCGAACATGGCCCGCTGCACTTCCTCGACCGCCGCGGAGGATCCTCCCGGCTTCGTCTCGAGGACCCGAAGTTCCTCGAGCTCGTGCTCGGCCCGGTCGAGTTCGGACTCGGTGAACTCCCAGGATTCGTGCCACGGCCGCGACAAGATCAGGTAACGGATCGCGGCTGCGGGCCGGCGTTCGAGCAGGTCATGGACGAACACCAGGTTGCCGGTCGACTTGGCCATCTTCTGGCCGTCCACCATCACGGTGCCGACGTGCATCCAGGAGCGGGCGAAGGGCCGCACCCCGGTGAAGGCCTCGGCCTGGGCGGCTTCATAGGCGTGGTGCGGGAACGCCAGATCGGCGCCACCGGCGTGCAGGTCCACCGTAGCCCCGAAGGTCGTGAGGGCCATGGCCGTGCACTCCGCGTGCCAGCCGGGCCGCCCCGCACCCCACGGGCTCGGCCAGGCCGGCTCGTCGCCGATGGAGCGCACCCACAGCGCGGCATCGAGCGGATCGTCCTTGTTCGGGTCGTCGGGGTGGCCGCCGCGTTCGGCCGCCAGCGATATCGCCCTCTCGCGGCTCAGTCCCGCTGTCTGGTGGACCGCACCACCGCGGAAGTAGACCGATCCGTTGCGCTCGTAGGCGACCCCGCGGACCAGGAGCTCGACGGCCAAGGCGATGACGCCGTCGACGTGGTCATGGCTGCGGGGCTCGAACGCCGGTCGAGAGATGCCCAAGAGATCCATGTCATGCTCGAAGCGGTAGGACTGTTGGGTCGCCAAAGACTTCCATGGCACGCCCCGCTCCTTGGCCTGGACGAGCAGATGGTCGTCGACATCGGTGATGTTGCGGCACACGTCCACCGGGTGCCCGGTCAGGCGCAGGACCCGGGCGGCCATGTCGGCCCACACGAATGTGGCCGCATGACCCAGGTGTGTGGTGTCGTACGGGGTGATGCCGCAGATGTAGATCCGTCCCGTGCCCATGAGGGGCAACCGGACGCCGCCGATCTGCACGACGCCCTGCGCCTCCTTGTCGTCCCATTCCATGGTGTTCAGAGATCCTTTCTCCATGGGCGTCAAACTATCTTGATCGTCCCGAGCAACTGTCCGCGTGTCAGGCTTCGTAATCAGCAGCCGATCGTTGCGCGGCAGATGCCACTGGGCATGCAAACTCCTCGAAGGCGGCCCAGGCCCGGGGGCCGTAGACGGTGGCGGTCCCCCCGTCCATCAACAGGGCCACCGAGAGCGCCTCGGCGACCTCCTCGGAAGTCGCCCCCTGCTGTGCGGCCGCCTTGGCGTGATAGGCGATGCAACCGTCGCACGCCTTGACCACAGCGATGGCGAGCGCCATGAGCTCTTTCACTCGTCCGGGAAGCATGCCGTCGGCCACGGCCGCACCGTGCAGTTTGGTGAATCCCTCCCACGCTGCAGGGGCCGCTTGGCGTAGCGACCGGGTGGGGCCCCGGAGGTCGTCGATGACATCGTGTGCGTGTCCCATGGATCAACCTTCCTGATCGTTGTCCTGGTCAGACAGAGGCGATAGTCCATTTTCCGCGCGGCTGGGGGACGGCTCGCTCGATCGGATCCTGCACCGCTGGGGCAACTTCCTGTGGCGCCATCCGTTCCCAGCGGGTGCGGCGGCTCTGGTCCTACTGCTCCTGGCCGCCGCGCCGATCATCGGGATGCGGACCAACATGCCCTCGATCACCATCGTGCCGGCCAGCGCCAACGCCCGAGTCGGCTACGACCAGGTGACCAGTGCCTTCGGCCCCGGCGCTCCCGGCACCCTCCAGGTGGTTGTCCCCGAGGGAGAACAGGGCCGCGCCCTTTCCACCCTCGCCCACGCACCCGGAGTGGCCGGCGTCGTCCCGGGGCCGACCAACGCCGGGTGGACCATCGACCAGGTGGTCCCGACCACCGGGCCCTCGACGACCACGACCGGTACGACCATCGACCGCCTCCGCCAGGTGCTGCCGGCCGGGACGCTGGTCGGCGGGGCAGCGGCGGAGAACCACGACCTCCAGCAGACGCTGGCGTCGTACACGCCGATCGTCCTCGCCATCCTGGGCCTCCTCGGGTTCCTGCTGCTGCTCATCGCTCTCGGTGCCCCGCTAATCGCCGCGCTCGGCGTGCTGATCACGGCCCTGTCCGTGGCGGGGGCCTTCGGCATCGGCCGGCTCATCTTCCAAGACGGCTACCTGTCCGGACTGCTCGGATTCCAGCCCCAGGGCTTCATCGACGCCTGGGCCCCACTGTTCTTCGGGGCCATGGTGTTCGGCGTGGCCATGGACTACACCCTGTTCATGCTGTCGGCCGCCAAGGAGCGCTACGAGACGCACCCGGACCCCGAGCACGCCATGGTCGGGTCGATGCGCACCTCGGGACGGGTCGTGCTTTCGGCGGCCGCGGTCATGATCGCCGTGTTCCTGACCTTTGCCCTCTCGGGACCCCTGGCCCCCAAGGAGATGGGTGTGATCCTGGCCATCGCCGTCGCGCTCGACGCCCTGGTGGTGCGCCTGGTCGTGCTCCCGGTCGTGCTGCGGTTGGGCGGGCACGGGGCTTGGCACCAGCCGAAGTGGCTCGGGCGGATCCTGCCCAAGGTGAAGTTCTCCCACTGACCGGGGTTTAGACCAGCTGACGAGGTCGCCTACGACGATGAAGAAGGAGCGGTCATGCAACTACCCGACGAGGTGGTCGAGGACCTTTGCTTGCGGTTAAGGCGCGCGGGGGGCAGGTGCACGCCGTGGAGACGATGCTGTCCGAAGGCCGTGAGTGTCGCGACATCGTCAGCCAGCTGAGTGCTGCAACCAAGGCACTCGAGCAGGTCGGCTTTCGACTGATCGCCAGTGGGCTGACCTACTGCGTCCAGCATCCCGAGGAGGCCGCGGAGTCCGGATATCCGCTCGACGAGGTCCAGCGGCTGTTCACCAAGTTGGCATAAGCAGAAGAGCCACAGCAATGAAGGAAGGAATCAAGAGAGAAGGAGCAGCACTCATGGGATTATCCAAGTTCATGGCATCAACCGCGGGCCGGAGCATCAGGGTCATTGCCGGTGTGGCACTGATCGTCGCCGGTGGGACCCTCGGCGGAGGTTGGTGGGCCCTCGACGTCGTTGGCCTGGTCCCACTCGCTGCCGGCGCACTCGACATCTGCCTGTTCAACGTCCTCTTCGGGCAGCCACTCAGCGGCAGGGCCGTTCGGGCGAGCTGACTGCCCACCAAGTGGGCGCGACGGGGCCGCTGCGCCGGATCCGCCGTCGCTCACTGATTCGAAAGGCGGCAGCATGAGCACAACGCCGGGTTTAGCCATCGAGGTCTTCGCCGACATCTGGTGTCCCCTTCACCCACGTCGGATGCGGACGATCGAAGAGCAGCGCGCCCGGACCGGACGCACCGACGTGGCGAAGTGATTGATACCCCTAGGGGTATCAGATAGACTGGGAGGAGACGGACGGAGGTCTGACGTGGCACGAGTCGTAGTTCTGGGCGGAGGAATCGCCGGTCATACGGCGGCGCTCCATCTGACCCGGATGCTCACGCGCTCCGACGAGATCGTGGTGGTCACCCCCAACTCCAAGTGGAATTGGATCCCGTCGAACATCTGGGTCGGGGTGGGCAAGATGAAGACCGACCAGGTGACCTTCGAGCTCGCACCCATCTACAGGCGCAAGGGGATCGAGTTCCATCAGGCACTGGCGACGGCGATCCACCCCGAGGGCGGGCCTGGGCGGCCAAGGCCCTATATCGACGTCACCTATACCGACCCAGCCCGTGCCGGCCAGCCGGGCGAGTTGGACTACGACTACCTGGTCAACGCCACCGGTCCGAAGCTCAACTTCGGTGCCACCCCCGGGCTCGGACCCGACGGCCACTCCTACTCGGTGTGCACCTCGGGCCACGCCGTTGCTGCGTCAGCGGCCCTCCAGGAGTCGATCGCAAGGATGAAGAACGGCCAACGTCAGGTCCTCGTCATCGGGATGGGACACGGGACCTGCACCTGCGAGGGAGCGGCCTTCGAGTACACGTTCAACGTGGAGCACGAGGTACGCCAGGCAGGGGTCCGTGACCTGGCCGACATCGTCTACTTGACCAACGAGTACGAGCTCGGTGACTTCGGCGTCGGCGGGCTGACCTTCACCCAACAGGGATTCCAGACGACGTCCAAGCTATGGACCGAGTCGCTCTTCCGTGAGCGTGGGATCCGGGCGATCACCGGAGCCCACGTGACAGGCGTCGAGGAGAGCGTCGTTCACTACGAGCAACTGGACGGTTCGTCGAACTCGTTGCCCTTCGACTTCGCCATGCTGCTCCCGCCGTTCCGAGGGGTGGATCTCCACGCCTACGACGCAAACGGGGTGGACATCTCCGACGAGCTGTTCGCCCCCAACGGGTTCATGAAGGTCGATGCGGACTACTCGGGCAAACCGTTCGAGGAGTGGCGGGCTGAGGACTGGCCGAGCACCTACCAGGTGCCCCGTTACCCGAACATCTTCGCGGTGGGCATCGCCTTCGCCCCACCCCACCAGATCTCACGACCGCGCAAGTCGCCCAGCGGCACCGTGATCACCCCGTCACCCCCCCGGACCGGGATGCCGTCGGGGATCATGGGCAAGTTGGCTGCCACGAACATCGCCGAGATGATCAAGCACGGCGACTCGGCGCAGGTCCGCACGGCATCGATGGCGGACATGGGGGCGGCGTGTGTCGCCTCGGCCGGGTCCGGGCTGCGAAAGGGCAGCGCGGCGTCTATGACCATGTACCCGGTCGTGCCGGACCTGGTGAAGTACCCCACTACCGGGCGGAGCCTGAAGGACACCTTCGGCGAAATCGGCCTGAGCGGTCACTGGATCAAGCTGCTTCTCCACTACATGTTCATCTACAAGGCCAAGGCACGTCCGGGCTGGCACCTGATTCCCGAGTAGGAGAGGAGAGCTCGATGGATTCCACTGACAGCGACATCGCGAGCGCCCCGCTCCCGACGGACAAGACGTTGCGGGCACGCAAGAACCTGTTCATCCAGTTCGGGCGGTTCCTGACCATCAACACCAAGATGCTCAAAATCATCCGGAAAGCACATCGATGACCGGCACCACCTTGTCCACACTGTTTCCTTCAGCGTCCCTTTTTGAGCAGGCGTGACCGTGAGCAGTCAGCAGTGGGACGAGCGCTACAGCGGGGACGAGTTGGTATGGACGAGCACACCCAACCAATTCCTCGTCGCTGAGGTCATCGACCTTCCCGCCGGGCGGGCGGTAGATCTCGCCTGTGGCGAGGGTCGTAACTCGATCTGGCTCGCCGAACGCGGTTGGCAGGTGACCGGCGTGGACTTCTCGCCGGTCGGCCTGGCCAAGGCCCAGCGGTTCGCCGACCTCTGGGGCGTCGAGGTCACCTGGGTCGAATCCGCCGTGGAGAACTGGACGCCACCCCCTGAGGGTTTCGATCTCGTCGCCGTGCTCTATCTCCAGCTCCCTCAGCCTGCTCGCTCAGCGGCCCTCGCGCTGGCCGCGTCCGCGGTGGCCCCGGGCGGAACGCTGCTCGTCATCGCTCACGATCTGGACAACCTGACCCGGGGGTACGGGGGTCCGCAGAATGCTGACGTGCTCTATCTGGTCAGTGACGTGACGGAAGCGGCGGTCGACGCCGGCCTGACAGTGGAGCGTGCACAGCAGGCAGTCCGAGTGGTGGACACCGATGATGGCCCGAGAGAGGCGATCGACGCAGTCGTCCGAGCCAAGCGGCCTGTGTAGCCTCCAGTCTTCGCGGACTTGGCCCGGAAAATGAATTGCTCTCACCGACTCGCGCTATCCCGGTTGAGCGTCTGGGCCAGCTCGTCCGGATTCAGCCTGACGATGGGCGTTCTTCCCCAACGCGACGATTCCAGCCAACTCGGCTTCGAGCACGCGCCGGAGGGCGATCTCGGTAGCTACCTCAAAGCTCGAGAGGATCGGGGCTCCACGGACACGGTCCTTGCTCAGCATTCAGCTACCCGGTCTCGTGCCGAGAGTCCGAACAACGGCCTGGAGGTGTGAACCCGCAGGTCAAAGAACCAACAGCCGGATGCTATTCCGGTTCACTAATGCACGTATTGGCCAATGCGACGAGGAGGGTTCGAGTTCGACCTAGTCGGTGGGTGGGTCGAGCGATGCGCTCCTCCCGATTCGGGACAGATCGGAGTCTGATCCGATCACGGTGAGATGGTCACCGACTTCTAGCGTGGTGTCGCCGGTGGGGAAGAACACCCTCTCCCCGCGGGAGATCGAGGTAACGAGAAGTCCGGGGGGTAAGTCGGCATGTCGAAGCGTCATGCCTGCGACGGGTGAGTCGGCGGTGACCGTCACCTGGGCCGCGCCGGTCATGGTACCGAGATCGCTCATGCGTTCCGCGCTGGTGACCAGCTCCTGGCGGTACGCCCGCACCACATCGGAGACGGACAAGGTCC
This sequence comes from uncultured Acidimicrobiaceae bacterium, assembly GCA_963736525.1. GTDB lineage: Bacteria > Actinomycetota > Acidimicrobiia > Acidimicrobiales > RAAP-2 > Bog-473. The sequence goes on along the minus strand of CAVTPF010000012.1, from coordinate 139,947 downwards.
CCACGACTCGACGCTCGTCGTCGAGGACGGGAACCCACGACTGCGGTGCGGCGGTAAGGCTCTCGAGTGCCACGTCGAGTCGGCTGGACGCCGAGACCGTGGGAGCCCCCGCGTCGACGAGATCCCCCACTGCGTGCTGGCCGTCACCGGACACTTCGAGCCTCGATCGGGCGACTGTCCCTTCGAGCCGCCCGGCCTCGTCGACCACCGGTGCTCCGCTGAGGCTGGTGTCGTCAAGTGCCCGCCGAACGCTGTCGATGCTGCGCTGAGCGGTGATCACCAACCGCGGCACGGCTATCGCCCGGGTGACCGGAATCACGCCGAGGAGCGGCAGTCCGGCCAGGAGCCGTTGGGAGGGCGCGTCGGATCGGCTTTTCAGTTGGCTGCGGTACATCGTGTCGTCGCTGTGGCGCACGATCAGCCATGAGATGCCGACGGCGATCATGGCGGGCGTGAGGATGGACAGGCTCCCAGTCATCTCGGCCACCATGAGCATGACGGCCAACGGGGCTCGCGAGATGCCTCCGAAGCAGCTCATCATGCCGACGATGACGTAGGGGGCGGGGTCGTGTCCCATGGCGGGGAACACGGGGTCGAAGACCCGCCAGACCGCCGCACCGAGAAACGCACCGATCACGATCCCGGGACCGAAGATCCCGCCCGACCCGCCCGACCCGATGGACAGGCCGGTGGCCAGGATCCGGGCGAAGGGGACGATGAGCACGATCCACAACGGGATGGACTCGAGCCCGTTGTGGGTCAGGCACTGCTGCACCCAGCCGTAGCCGGTGCCGATGACCTCCGGTATGGCGATGGCGATCGTTCCGACGATGAGACCGCCGATGGCTGGACCCACCCACCTGGGCAGGGGGGAACGTTTGAAGAGGTCGGCCAGTCCGTAGAAGCCCTTGGCGTAGAGGAGACCGATTCCCCCCGCGAGCAGGCCGATGAGGGCGAACCACAGCAGCTGGTCCGGGTCGGTGAAGCGGTAAGTCCCGACGTACCCGAAGAGCGGTGAGAAGCCTTCGACCGCACCGAACACGACGAAGCTGACGACCGAGGCGATGAAGCTCGGCAGCAGCGCTGCCGGGTCGAAGTCGTCGCGGTAGAGGACCTCTGACGCGAGGACAGCGCCACCGAGGGGGGCACCGAAGATGGCCCCGATACCCGACCCGATCCCTGTCGCCACGGCGATCCGCCCGTCGGCCGGTTCGAGATCGAGGATGCGGGCGAGCAGCGACCCGAAGCCGGCGCTGATCTGGCCGGTCGGGCCTTCCCGACCGCCGGAGCCACCCGACCCGATGGTGAGGGCCGACGCCACGATCTTGACGATCACAGCGCGGAAGCGAACTCCCCGCGGGTTGTGGTGCACCGCCGAGATGGCGGCGTCGGTGCCGTGGCCCTCCGCCTCCGGTGCGATGCGAAAGACCAACACCGCGCCCAGCAGTGCACCGAACCCGGCGATGAGCGGGAGCGCCCACGGGCGAGCCGCCGACGTCGAGGCGGCCAGGCCACCCTCGCCGGCTGGCGTGGGCACCTGGTAGCCGGCGCACACGTTCAAGAAGAAGTGGGTGCACACGACGAGCGCCTCGTAGAACACGATGGCGCCCAGTCCCGCCACCGCCCCGATCACGACCCCGAGGACACTCCACTTCTTGAGGTAGGAAGCGGCGGCCACCCAACGCCCGGCGCGGGCGCTGAGCGCCCGAGCCCACACGGCGCGGCTGGGATGAGGCGTCGCGCTCGGCGCGCTCACAGGTCCCACCCAGCGCTCCAGTCCTGTTCGGGCACCTCGCCCGCGACCTCGGCCAAGTGGGTCAGCGCGGCCACCACCGAGCGCTGGGTCTCAGGAGGAATGGAGGCCAAGAGCTCAGCGATCTCTCGGCGGCGGCGGACGGTGACCGCGTCGATGAGCTCTCGGCCCGTCTCGGTGAGGGCGATGTGCACCTGGCGGCGATCGTGCCGACCCGCCCGCCGGCGTATCAGCCCCTTCTTGACCAGCCGGTCGCACAGGCGGGACGCCGTCGGAGGGGTGACGGCCAGCAGATCCGCCAGCTCCGCCACGGTCTGGGGCCCGCGTGACGCGAGCACGACCAGGGAGCGGTACTGGGTGAGGGTGACGTCCTCACCGGCATCGGCGAGGGAGCGCGCCGCGATCGCCACGAGGACGCGACTGGCGCTGAGCACGGCGTCGACCATCGAGTCGGGTGGAGTCGCCTTGGTCTCCGGATTTGGATGCACCTACTAATCATTGCATAGACTAAGTGAAGGGCGTCTCATCGACTGCAGCTTCGCTCTGCCCGGGGAGCGTGCGCCTGGTCGGCGCGTCGCCGATCCACGCTGAGGAGCCCATATGTGCCGGCAAGATGACCCCAACCCACGTGTCACCCGATCTGTTCGCCCCAACCGTCGCGTCGTCCTCGGAGAGGGATTAGAGCGTCGATGACGCTGGGGCCAGCGGTCGCAGCCTTCGTCATCGGAGCGCTGGCCAGCCTCGGGACGAGCTGGGTCCTCGTGTCTCGCCTCGAACGAGTCGGTGAGCGTCTCGGGCTCTCCGAGGCTTTGCTTGGCATCGTTGCCGCCCTGGCGGCTGATGCACCCGAGATCACCGCTTCGGTGACCGCTCTCGTGCACCATCAACCCAACGTCGGGGCCGGCATCGTTCTCGGCTCGAACGTCTTCAACCTGGCCGTGCTACTCGGTGCGGGGGCGGTCGTGGCGGGCCGGATCCACCTGCACCGAAAGGTGGTGGCCCTCGGGGGAACCGTGGCGCTGCTGGTCGGTGTGGCCTGCCTCCTCAGTGTGGGAGGACAGGTCTCGGCCAGCACGGGGCTTGTCCTTGTGCTCGCCGTCCTGGTCCCTTACGTCGCTCTCTTGGGTGCGCATCGAGGTGTTCTCGACCACCTCCGACTGCCGGCAAGTTGGACGGCCTGGCTTACGTCCGCCGTCGCCGAGGAGGAGAGCGAGCTCGAGGAGGCCATCCATCCACGACCTGCGACCGCAGGTGACGTCCTCACGGCGGGAGCCGCACTGGTCGTCGTGGTGGCGGCCAGTGTCGCCATGGAGCGCGGAGCCTCCTCACTGGGTGTGCACTTCGGAGTCCCCGAGATCGTTCTCGGCGCTCTCGTCCTCGCCGCCGTCACCAGCCTCCCCAACGCGGTCTCCGCCATCTACCTGGCTCGGCGAGGCCGTGGCGCGGCCACCCTGAGCACCGCACTCAACTCCAACTCTCTCAACGTGACCGCCGGTCTCTTGATCCCCGCCACGGTCATCGGCCTGGCCAATCCGTCAGGATCGGGCATGCTGGTCGCTGGCTGGTACGTGGGGCTCACCGCACTCACCCTTGCGCTCGCCTATGCCGGCGGCGGGCTCGGCCGCAATTCGGGAGGAGCGATCATCGCGGGCTACGCCCTCTTCGTCGTGGTAGTGCTGGCGTCCAGCTAGGTCGGTGATCGGATCGCAACGAGAGACTGCAAACCAGGTCGCGGAATAAGGGACACGCAAGGCCAATCGATGAGCTCGGCCATCGAGACGTCGGCCTTGACCAAGGTGTTCGGGAAGACACGCGCCGTCATCGACCTCAATCTGCGCGTGGAGTCGGGCGAGATCTTCGGCTTTCTCGGACCCAATGGTGCGGGCAAGACAACCACCATCCGGACCCTCCTCGACCTCCACCGCCCCACCTCGGGCTCGGCCCGGGTACTCGGACTCGACTCGCACCTCGACAGCGTGGCCGTCCACCGAAGGGTGGGCTACCTTCCCGGCGACCTCGCTCTCTTCGGTCGCATGACGGCCCGGGACCACATCGAGCGGTTCGCTCGGGCTCGAGGCCTATCCGGCACCGGCTGCGCCGGGGACCTCGCTGAGCGGTTCGGGTTGGCGCTCGACCGCAAGGTCACGGAGCTCTCGAAGGGCAACCGTCAGAAAGTCGGCATCGTGCTCGCACTGATGCACGAACCCGAGCTGCTCATCCTCGACGAGCCGACCTCGGGGCTCGACCCACTGATGAAGGACGAGTTCGAGCATCTGCTGCGCGAGACGACCGCAGCCGGGCGGACGGTGTTCCTCTCCTCCCATGAGCTCGACGAGGTCCAACGGGTGGCGGACCGGGTCGGGATCATCAAAGACGGCCGGCTGGTTCGCACCGACACCGTCGAGGGCCTGCGCCAGAGCGCGCCGAGCACGCTCGAGCTGCGCTTCCGCGACCCGGTGGACCCGGCGCAGTTCCGCATCAACGGGGTGCGCGTCGTCGCTTCGACCGGCTCCCACATCACACTGGAGATCACCGGTGCCATCGGGCCCGTGCTACGTATCGCAGCCGACCTCGACCCGGTGGACCTGGTGTCACGCCACGCGGATCTCGACGAGCTCTTCTTGGATTTCTACCGGGACACCGAGGGGGGCGACGGTGCGCGCTGAGATCCTGCGCCTCGACCTCCTCACCCGTCGTCGGGTCACCATCGGCTACGCGGTCGGGATGGCCCTCTACGCCTTTGTCATCGTGGCCCTGTACCCCTCTTTCGAGCATTCGACCGGTCTGGACAACCTGACCAAGGACTCGCCGACCATGGCCGCGCTCTTCGGCGCCACGGGTTCCTTGACGTCACCTTCGGGGTGGTTGAACGTCAACCTCTACGCGAACTTCTACCCGCTCATCGTCCTCCTGGCCACCATCGGGTACGGCGCGTCCTGCCTCGCCGGTCAGGACGCGGAGGGAACGCTCGCCCTTGTGGTCACCCTCCCCATCCGCCGCCGGCGGATCACCTTCGAGAAGGTCGTCGCCATGGCCGTCCAGGCCACCGTGATCGTGGCCGTGGTGGCGGTGGTCCTGGCCCTCGGCCACTCCTTCGACATCACCGTTGGCGTGGCCGACCTGGTCGGCACCTCGCTGGGGGTGCTGTTCCTCGGCGTCGACCTCGGCCTCGTCGCCCTGGTCGCCGGTGCTGCGAGCGGGAGCAGGGGGATGGCCCTGGGAGTCGCCAGTGCCGTCGCTGCCCTCTCCTACCTCATCAGCTCACTGGCACCCGTGGTGGGCTGGGTCCGCCCGGCCCGGTTCGTCTCGCTCTTCTACTGGTCGGTCGGCAATAACCAGCTCACTTCCGGCCTGAGCCTCGGGGACGCCGCCGCGCTGGTCTGCTGCGCCCTTGCCCTGGTGGCGTTGGCCGCCCTGAGCTTCGATCGCCTCGATCTGCACTGAGGTGTGATCCCTCTCACCAAACCCAAATTGAAGGGTTCCGCTACCTTGTCGACGAAGAGTTCTAGGACGCAGATCGCACGAACGCGGAGCCAGTGACCGCTTCTGATGTGAAGTCGACTATCGGCCTGCCCGCGGCTCTGAGCATCGGCATCGGCGGCATGATCGGTGCCGGGATCTTCTCCATCCTCGGCGTGGCGGCGAATCTCTCTGGCTCCGCACTCCCGCTCTCGTTCGCGATCGGAGGGGTGGCGGCCGGACTGGCCGCGTATAGCTACGTCCTTCTCGGAAAGACGTTTCCAACCGTGGGGGGCTCGGTCACGTTCCTCGTCCGGGGGTACGGCGAGGGCGTGCTCTCAGGCTCGCTGAGCCTCTTTCAGTACTTCAGCTACATCATCACCATTGCGCTCTACGCCACGGGGTTCGCGGCATATGCCCGAACGTTCATCCCCCTCCCGTCCAAGGTCTGGGCCGTCGGCATCGTCCTCGTGTTCATGGTGATCAACTTCCTCGGCAGCCGGAGCATGGGACGAACGGAGTCCGTGATCGTCTTCATCAAGGTCGGCATTCTCATTGTCTTCATCGTGGCGGCCTTCATTTCGCTTCCGGGGGATGGAATGGCCCGTCTCTCTCCGGCCACGTGGCCGAGTCCACTGGCGATCGTCACCGGCGCGGCGGTGTTGTTCGTCGGCTACGAAGGCTTCGGCTTGATCACGAACGCCGCAGCCAACATGGTCAGACCCAGGCGCGAATTGCCACGAGCCATCTACGGCAGTGTGGCCATCGTGATCGCCATCTACTTGCTCGTCGCCATGGGTGTGGTGACCAACGTCCCCCTCGATGTTCTCAAGGGGCTGGGGGACTCTGCCTTGGCCGTCGCCGCCAAGCCCTCACTCGGAGAAGCGGGGTTCAAGCTGGTCGCCATCGCTGCCTTGCTCTCGACGGCATCAGCGGTGAATGCCACGCTGTTCGGCTGCACGAACGTCGCATATCAGATCGCCAAGAACGGTGACCTTCCCCTAGCCTTCAGTCGCAAGCTCTGGGGGCACGACGTCGAAGGGCTGTTCATCACGACGGGCTTGGTTCTCGTCTTCGTCGTTCTCTTTCCGTTGAGCTCGGTGGCTTCCATGGGGAGCGCAGGATTCCTCCTGGTCTATGCGGCAGTGAGCATCGGACACCTGAGGATTCGGAGCCAGACCGGCGCCAAGGCGTTGCCCGTCGTGGCATCGGTGGTCGTGTGCGTCTCCCTCTTGGTCATCCTCCTTCACCACATGATGTCCTCAGCACCGAGCTCGGTCATTGCGCTGGCGGTGACCTTGGCGTTGAGCTTCTTTTTCGAGGTCGTGTACCGACGCACCACCGGACGAACGTTCAAGAACGTTCTCTCGCAGTCCGGTCCGTTCGCCGACACCGGACCATGACGGTGGTCGGATTCGGACCGACAGTGCGTCTCGTGCTTGAACTCATGGCATCGTCGGGCTCTGATCGACGGGCGCCTCCCGCTTGGCAGCGACCGCCAAGACGGGCAGCCCTGCGATGGTCGAAGACCAGGTTGCAAAAGGGGTCAAGTCGCTGTCTGTGAGCACGTCGAGAAGGGGGAGCGGGCGGCAGTCAGCCACACGGGGCCAACGTCGGTGAGCGGCGAGGTAGAGTCGGGTCATCACATTGGGCGCGTCGGGTAGGGCGAGAGATACGAGGGCGAGACGGCCGGTCGGGCGCAGAACCCGACGGCACCGGTGCGGCGGCGGTACTGGGTGGATTCTGCATCTGGTGGGTTCGTCGCCGGCTCGGTTGAATCGGATGCCGCTCGGCAGACCGCTGAATGCTCCCGTCTTTCACATCACTCACCTAATTCGTTTGGGGTGTCCCCGTACGACGCTGCCGGAATGGTGGGCAATTCGGCACAACGGGGCTATGGGTAGATCGGTTCGGTGACTTCTGCCACCAACACTCAGTCCGTTCCCGAAAGACGCTCTTTCAGGGACATTCCGGCATCTCTCAGGATCTGATCCGACAACGCCTCGTCATCGACTGCTCTGGCAATCGAGATCGCACCGACCAAGGCGCTGAGGAGAAGAGCGGCTTCGCGCCTCGCCACCTTGAGATCGGATGCCTCAACGAGATCAGCAAGGACGGTGAGACAGCTCTCCACCTGGCGTGTATAGGCATCTCGGGCCGGGCCGTCGGTTCTGGCGGCATCGGCGGCCATTCCCGCCACCCCGCAGCCGGACTCGGGATGGTCGCGGTGCTCCGCGCTGAGGTATCCGTTGACGAGCCTGGCGTACCCCCGCCGACCGCCGAGTTGGCCGGACTCGACCGTCCACGCGCTACCTTGCCTCATGGCCCGTTGCGTTGCCTCGGCCACGAGCTGCTCCCGAGAATCGAAGTGGCGGTAGAAGCCCCCGTTGGTCAGCCCGGCCTCCTTCATCAGCCGGGCAACGGTGAGCTTGTCGATGCCGTCGCGGCGGATCGTGGCGGCGGCGACATCGAGGATGCGGTCATGGCTCGCCGCCTTTGCCGCTTGCGATGTGCCCACAGTCATTCCTCCAGCTCAATGGTTCTTCTTGACCAACAAGAGTACATCTGACATCCTCATTTAGAGGTGGAGGATGTTCATCCTCTTGAAAGAAGGTACGAAAGGCGGATCAATGACCGCGACGGACGCTCAGCCAGCTCAAGCCGATCTCTCCATTGAGGTCTTCACGACGCCGGGGCGGCCGATCGTCAGCGCGTCGCCCCAGGGCGCCCCGGATGATCTGCCGACCTGGTCCCCCATGTCCGCGACGCTGATCTACGGCGAAGAAGACGCCATCCTCGTCGACGCCTGGGCGACCTACGACCAGGCGGACGCACTGGCCGACTGGATCGAGACGAAGGGGCGTCGGCTGTCGCGCGTCTACATCACCCACGGCCACGGCGACCATTGGTTGGGTCTAGCTCGACTCGCTGAGCGGTTTCCCGGCGTCCGGGGTCTTGCGACCTCTGAGGTCCTGGCACACGTGGAGTTCGAGGCTGGGCCCGGCATGGCCGGGTACTGGGAAGGCATCTTCCCCGGCGAGGTTCCCACCGGCGACGACAAAGTGCTCCCCGAACTCCTGACGACCGACACCATCGACCTCGAGGGAAACGAACTGCGGATCATCCGGATCGGTCAGGCCGACACCGCTGAGTCCACCGTTGTGCACATCCCCTCGCTCGGGGCGGTCGTCACAGGGGATCTGGCCTACAACGAAGTGCACATGATGACGGCCGAAACGGGCGAGGCCGAACGGGCCCAGTGGATTGCCAACCTCGATGCAGTCGCTGCGCTCAAGCCGACCTTCGTCGTCGCCGGGCACAAGAAGGTCGCCAACGACAACGATCCGAAGATCATCGCCGAATCCCAGCAATACCTGCGCGACTTCTCGGCGGCCGTCGTCGAGGAGACCACGGTGGACGGCATCGTGTCCCGGATGGTCGAGCGCTATCCGGGTTGGGAGAACCTCCGTACGCTCTGGTATTCAACTCGGACGGCCGTCACTCGTAAGGGCGCCTGATTCGGCAACCCACAGCTCCCAGTGCCAGGGCGTTGACTCGTGTCCGGCGCTGTTGCTCCGTTCGCCATCGCCATAGCGATCGGACGCACTTCATCCGGCCGAGGTCAGGAAGTGCATCGCGAGTCACGCCAGGTAGCCTCTCGCTCGCCATGGCAGACGGTGCGTGCGAGATGATCGAATCCAGCGGCGGCATGCGGATCGCCCTGCATGATTTGGGTGGACCAGATGACATGAGCAGCGCTCCGGCGCTGCTCTTTGCACACGCCACCGGCTTCCACGGTCGGGTCTTTGGGCCACTTGCGTCGCACCTCATCGATCGGTTCCACTGTGTGGCCTTCGATCTGCGAGGCCATGGTGTGTCCGAGTTGCCTCTGGGAGCCAGGTTGGCGTGGTCGGGTATGGCTGACGACATCGTGGCGGCACTGGACAGCGATCGCCTCCCGACTGGACCACTTCATGGCATTGGCCACTCGATGGGTGGAGCGGCACTCGTGCTGGCAGCGCAACGACGACCCGATGCATTTCGTTCGCTTTGGCTCTATGAGCCAGTCATCGTCCCGGCCGAAGGCGAACTGCCAGATGGCGACAATCCACTGTCTATTGGGGCAGCCCGACGTCGCGAACGCTTCGACTCGCTCGAAGGCGCCTATGAGAACTATCGGTCGAAGCCGCCTCTCGACCGATTGCATCCCGATGCTCTCTGGGCCTACGTGGAGGGCGGATTCTCGTCTGATCCGGACGGCTCCGTCACGTTGCGCTGCCGGCCGTCCGTTGAAGCCGAGGTCTTTCGTCAGGCTGGGGCGAGCGGCGCGTGGCGCGTCCTCGCTGCGGTCGAGATTCCTGTAGCCGTTGTCGTCGGAAGCCCGGAAGAAGTTGGGCCCGGGGTCTTCGGTCCGGCCATCGCAGACGCACTCCCTCATGGCATTCTCATCGAGCGATCCCGCCTCGGCCACTTCGGGCCATTGGAGGACCCGGGCGCCATGGCACAAGACGTAGATTCTTGGGTCCACGCGCACTCGTCAACGTAGGAGTGAGACCTCTTCGTGGGGTCTTGGCGTGAAGACCGCCTTCTCCGCATCACAACCATCCGAAGATTTGACCGTATGACGGCTCGAGAGCGACTTCTTTGTCACCCAGGCGCTCCGATCCGTCGGGTCACGGTGACGCATTTCCGGATGTGTGGCGATCGAACGATTGCTCCCGCCAGAAAAAAATGCATGAACACCCCCTGACCACCCTGCCGATGCAAAGATCAAGGTCGGGTCAAGGTGTTCACGGGTGGTCACGCTGGTCGCCTGAACAACCCCGCCTTTGAGGCTTCGAGAGCAGACAGCACAAAGGCCCAGTTCAGACCTGGGCCTTTGTCTCCGGTTTCTCGGATTTGGTGGCGGGGGGAGGATTTGAACCTCCGACCTTCGGGTTATGAGCCCGACGAGCTACCAGACTGCTCCACCCCGCGGCGAAGTGCACACTCTACACCCCTGGCCCCGTCGCCAACCAGGGGCTCTCGCTACAACGTCTGCGCCGTCGGGGGCGGAGGAGGTGGCGACGACGGGTCGGCCGCCTTGGGCGGAGGCGGCGGTGGGGAGGAGGAGCCAGCGGCCGCGTCGCCGGCCGGCGTCGCCGTCGGCCCACCCGCGGGGGACTCGGGCGCCAGCGTGATTTGGCCGTGCTCGGACTCGTACGTCTGCAATGCCGTGACCAGCCGCTCTATGTCGGCGTCCGTGGTCGGGGTGGCCCGCCCCGTCTTGGTGGCGTAGAAGGCGGCCCCGAGGTCACGCAGCATCCCGTCGGCCGCCTTCTTGGATTGCGCCTCGTCGATCTTTGCCTGGCCCTTGGCTGCCGCGTCCTTGGCCATGTCCGTGGCCGCCGTCGCCGATGCCTTGACCTTGTCCAGCAGTCCCATGGGAAGCCTTCCTTTCCTCGCGACCCGCTCCCGACATCATGGGACGCACCGGCGTCGCCCGCAACCGGTCCTGCCGATCCCGCCCCCCAACGGGCGACCCGGACCAGCCCGTCCGCCCGGCTGGTCTCCCGCAGGTCCGAGCTGGCCCCTCGGTCAGGGAGCCGCCGCCGCCGAGGCGAGGGTGGTCGAAGTCGTCGTCGAGCCCCCCTTGGGCTCCGTACTGGTCGGCACCGATGTCGTGGACGATGAGGATGCGGTGGGCGACGTCGTCGAGGTGGTCGTGCCCGTCACTTTCAACTTGCCGGACTTTCCCGTCTTGATCGGGGGCGCCGTGGTCGTCGTCGTGGTCGGCGCCGAGGAAGCGGGCGTCCCGATGACCTGCTGGGCCTGGCTGATCTGTTGCGCCATGGCCTGGATGTCGGCCTGGAACGCAGCCAGGTTGTCAGCCTTCAGCGCGGCGAGCGCACTGTTGTAGTCGGCCTGCGCCGCCGCCAGGAACCCCGATACCGCCGTGGGCACCGTGCCGCTGGAGGGCGCGCCCGGGCTCGAAGGTAACGAGACGGTCGTCTGGAGCAGGTCGGAGAGCACCGCGGACAGCGACGTGTCGATCTGGACGTTCTTGCCGAGGACGGCCACCATGTACGCCAGCTGGGGCTGCGGGTTGGTCGTCGCGGCCACGTACATCGGGCGCAGGTACACCATGGAGTCCGCGATGGGGACCATGAGGGTCTCCCCCAGCAAGACCTCGGACCCGTGCTGGTCCAACAACGAGATGTCCGACGACACCGTCTTGTTGGCCGAGATCTCCGCGTCCGCGTTGGCAGGGCCCGACGTCCCCTGGGGCGTCTCGTAGAGGTCGAGCTGGCCGTAGTGCCCCGGATCCGACTGCCCCACCATCCACGCGGTCAGGTTGAAGTTCTGGTTGGAGCCCGAGAGCGTCGATTGCGACGCCGGCACGAAGCCGTCCGAGACGGTGAACTCCTGCTGGTCGGGGTTGGTGCCCGGCAACGAGTACACCTGGTACTGGGGCGCCATGCGAGCCGGCGTGGTGGAGATCAGCTGGCCCTGGTTGTTGTAGGTGTTCTCCGCCAGGAGGGCCTGGGACTGCGGTCCGGCGCCCGCGGTGGGCGACAGCTGCCACGCGTTGCTGGCCGCGTAGAACGCCTGGGGATTGGTCAAGTGGTAGCGGCCGTAAATGGCGGACTGAATGGAGAAGATGTCCGGCGGGTAGCGCAGGTGGGCCAACAGGGTCGGGCTCATCTTCGACAGCGGCTGGAACATGTGGGGGAAGGCCGCCTCGTACGCCTGCAGAATGGGGTCCTTGGGGTCGGCGTCGTAAAGCGTCATCTGACCCGAGTAGGCGTCGATCACGACCTTGACCGAGTTGCGCACGTAGTTGTAGCTGCCCGGCAGATTGCTCCCGATGGCCACCTGCTGCGTGTTGGCGTTCTGCGAGTACGGGTAGTTGGCCGTCGTCGTGTAGCCGTCCAGCACCCAGTCGATGTGGCCGTCGTTGATGACGGCGTAGGGGTCGTGGTCGAAGGTCAAGAACGGCGCCGCCTTCTCCGCCATGGCCACAGGGTCGCGGACGAACATGATGCGCGACTTGTCCGTGATCTGGCTCGAGATCAAGAGGTTGAAGTCACCCAACCGCAGCGCGAAGGCAGCCTGAGTGAAGAGCGAGGACAGCTGGACCCCGCCGGTACCCGTGTAGTGGCTCTCGACGTTGCTGCCGTTCTGCTGGTAGTCCACCTCGAGCTGCTTGGTGTTCGCCACCACGTAGCCGGTCTGGCCCAGCCCGAAGTAGACGTTCGGCTGGGTGATCGCAGGCAGCCCGTTCGAGGAGGTCGGCGGCACACCCTGCACGGCGTAGACCGGGTTGTTCGAGGAGGTCTGGTTGGACAGGGCCACGGCGACACCGTTGCCGTGGGTGTACTGCAGGTGGATGTTGACCCAGGACGGCGAGGGCACGTTGGCGGACGAGATCTCGCGTACCCCTACCAGCACCGGCGTCCGCTGCCCACCCACCGTGTAGCGGTCGACGCCGAGCGACGGAAACGTGTAGTACGAGCGGATGCCCTGCTGGCGCAGGAACGTCTGCAGCGAGATCGTCGGGTCGGGGTCCCACTGCCGGATGTTGGCGATGGTCGGGCTGGCGAGGACCGTCTGGCTGGCGGTGATGCTCGTCTGGGCCGGGAACTGGTGCACCTGCACGTCGTTCAATCCGTAGGCGGCGCGCGTGGCGTTGATGTTGCGCTGGATGTACGGCGCCTCCAGCGAGCTCTGCGCCGGCGTCACCTTCAGCGTCTGCAACAAGGCAGGGTAGATGATGCCCACGACGAGCGCGACGAAGGCCCAGATCCCGATGGCCAGCACGGGGAGCGTCCATCCCTGGCGGCGGATGTTGAACAAGAGGATGGCCGCCGCGAAGATCGACACGTAGACAAGCAGCGTCTCGGCCGGGAGACGCGCGTGCACGTCGGTGTACCCCGCGCCGTTGACGTACCCGTCCTGCGCGTTCACGAGAGACCAGCGCTGCAGGACGTAGCCCGCCGCCTTGTCCAGCGCGATGAGCGCCAGCAAGACGGAGATGTGCGCCTTGACCGCGGGCCGGACCCGCGGCAGGCCTCGTTGGGGCTGGATCCCGCCGTTGAAGTAGTGGAACACCACCGAGACCGCCAGCGTCACGATGAGAATGGCCAGCGTCCAGTCCACCAAGAAGGTCAGGAACGGCAGCTTGAAGACGTAGAAACCCACGTCCTTGTGGAACTGCGGATCGGCGATGTGGAAGCTGCCGCCGTGCAGGAACAGGATCCAGTTGTTCCACTGCCCGACCGTGCCCGACGCGCCGATCAGAGCGAGCACGAACGCCAGCGCCACGTAGATCCGCCCCGCATAGGGCCGCACGTACTGCTGGTACCGCCGGACGAACTCGTCCTCCTGCGCCAACACGATGTCATGGCCCGCGATGCGATCGCACACCACGAGGTTGATCCACAGCACCGCGAAGAAGATCGCCCCGAACACGCCGAAGAGGCCGAGCTTTATGACGAGGAGGGTCGAGAAGACGTTGTGGTAGCCCACCGAGGAGAACCAGAGGCTGTCGGTGTAGATGCCGGCCAGCGAGCGCAGCGACACCAGCAACACGATCAGGACCACCGCCGCGCCGATGAGCCACCATCGAGCGCGGTGGCGGCGGTGCGGCGCGGAGTCAGCAGTCAGATCGCTGGGGATGCGCACGAGGGGAGCCTAACGTCCGTCACCCCCGGCCCCAGGGGCAGGGTTCGCACGACGTCGCGCAGAAAAAGTCCAGCTCAGCCGTGCTCAGCCGTGCTCAGTCGTCTGAGAGGGCCACGAGACACCGACAGCCCGAGTGCGCCGGCGGGTAGAAGTGCCCGGTGGGGAACTCTTCGGAGCCGCTGATCGCGCCGGCCAGCGCGTTGTCCTCGCAGTCCGAGCAACCAGCGGCCGACGTCACGACCCAGCGGAGCTTGGTCGACGCGCCGGCCGCGGCCACGCCGGCCGAGAAGGCCTGGGTCGCGTAGTCGCCGACGAGGCGTTCCACCCGTTCCCCGCGCCACTCGCGGAACGCGGCGCCCACCCGGTCGCCGAGCTCGCCGCTGCCGTCCGCGATCTGCCGCCGCAGCATGGTGACGACGACGTGCGCCAGTCCCTCCACCGACTGCTCGACCACGTCGCTCGTCGAGACACCCGCCGCGTCAGCCCCGGCGAACGCCACCCCCGCGGCGAAGGCGTCGGCCAAGTGGCGGCGGCCCGCGGTGGCGAACGCCGCCACGTGCTCCTCCTCGGGCCCGACCAGGTCGTCCGCCGTCAGCGACGGCGCGCTGCGGAGCCGGTCGAGCAGCCGGTTCTGGTCGTCGCCAAGTGCACGCTTCACCGTCCGGCCGAGACGCGCCGCCACTGGTCCGAGCAGCTCGTCGCGACGGGCGATGAGGGCGTCATCCGGCCCTGGCTCTACGTCCGCCTCGGTCGCGTCCACGGCCCCGGCGGCGGCTGCCGCGTCCGGGGCGACGGCCTCGGCCGCGCTCTCGAGCCCGGCCTCGGGCGTGCGCTCAGGCGCGTGCCCGGACGACGGCGCGGCTTCCCCGGACCCGGCGCGAATACGCGCGAAGAGCTCGTCGACCGATGGCGCCGCCGCCGGGACGCCAGCGTCGTCCGGCTCAGAGGCGGGGCCGGGTTTCCCACCCCCGACGATCGGCGTCGGCCCGGTCGGTGGCGCCTCGCCGGACACCTCGCCTTCGGCATCCTGGTCGTGAGGCTCGCCACCGTGCAGGCGGAACTGGTCGCCGACGGCCTGCGCGGCCGCCCGCGCCTCCTCGTCGGTGCGGTCCAAGTGGGCCAGGATCCCGTCGACGCGGTCGCGCACGCCGTGCACCGAGGCGGCCATCTCGTCACGCGCGGCACGCAGCTGCTCGATCTGGATCCCGAGCCCTCGTCGCCGCGAGGCCAGGTCGGCCAGCACCCGGCGCCGGGCCTCCTGGACCTGCTCGAGGAGGGCGCGGCCCTCGTCCTTGGCGCGGGCGATGATCGCCTCCCCCTCCGCCAACGCGTCGCCAACGATCCGCTCGCTGTCGACGCGGGCTTCTTGCTGCGCGTTGGCCACCAGCAGTTCCACCTCGACCACCCGCTCGGCAGACGAGGCCTCCGTGCGCGCCTGGAGCTCGTCTACCTGGCTCTGGGTCTCACGCAGCAGCGTGGCGGCGCCCTCCTGGGCCTGGGCGACGATGCGGGCTGCCTCCTCGTGCGCGTGGCGCAGGATCTGCGCGCTGTGCTGGCCGAGCGACGCGGTGAGGGTGGCCTCGTCGACCACCGGGTGCGCGGCGCGCTCCTCGGCCTCGGCCAGCTCGGCCCGCAGCTCCTGCTCGCGCTCCTCGAGCGCCTCCAGGCTCCGTCCCACCGATTGGAGGTACGCCCGTACCTCGTCGGTGTCGAAACCCCGGCGGACGATGGCAAAGGAGTGACGGGCGATGTCCCCGGTCGCGATGCGGGACGAAGAGATGGGGGCACGGCCTTCGGGCATGGCCAGAGCCTATGGCGCCGCCTGGGCGGACACCGGGTTGGTGGGGACGTTGCCCCCGAGGTGTTTGAGGATGCGCAGCACCTGATTCAGGTTGCTGACCGCGTAGACGTGCAGCTGCGGGGTCGCCTTGGACTCGGCCGCCTCGAGCTCCACCGAGGGCACGAAGAAGACGGTGGCCCCCGCTCGCTCGACGGCGATGGTCTTCTCGGCCACGCCGCCCACGTCACCGACGTTGCCGTACTGGTCGATGGTGCCGGTGGCCGCGACGATCCGGTGGCCGGTGAGGCGCCCGCTGCTCAGCTTGTCGATGATGCCGAGCGTCATGGCCAGGCCGGCCGACGGGCCGCCGATGTCCTGTGTGTGCACCGTCACCTGGACGGGGAAGTGCCAGTCCTGCTGGGTCTGCGGGTCGATCCCGAGGTAGGCGGTCGGCCTGGTCGGCGCCCCGCATCCCATGTCGACCAGGCCCTTGGGGGGCGTCGCCAGCGTCACAGGCTTCTGGACGGTCGGCCCGGGCACGACGTCGCCGACGTCGTTGATGGAGGACTGCTCGACGCTGAGGGAGACCGTCGTCCCCGGCGTCACCCCGTGCAGGGCACTGATGAGGGCGCAGGCCGTCGGCGTGGCCGTGCCGTTCACCGCGGTGATCACCTGGGCCACCTGCAGGGTCGTGGAGGCGGGGGACCCGGGCTCGATGCCGTAGATGAGCGCGCCGGCATTGGTGGAGGTGACCGTGTAGCCGAGATGCGTCAGCGCGGCCGCCGTGGCGAAGGACTGGGCCTGGGCCATCTGGAGGTAGCCCTGGTTGAGGAATTGGGTCTCGTTCGGCGTGGGGCCGAGCAGCGCGGCACCCGAGACGACCTGGCTGTCCGAGTCGAAGTAGCGGTACTGCAGATAGCTGAGGGCGTTGAGCTGGGACAAGAAGACGTCGGTCAGCAGGATCTTGCCGGTCAGGGGATGGTTGTCCGCCGAGGGCACCTCGATGTACTGGGCGACCGGCGTGGCGTCCCCGGGGGTGATGACGTAGTAGTTGACCGAGATGCGGGCGGCGACCAAGGCTGCGATGAGAACGGCGGCCACGGCGCCGGTGACGAACCAGGGCCAGATCCGTCTCCGGCCCCGCCGGCGGGGCGCGACGGGGCCGGCGGGGCTGGCAGGGGGTGTCGCCGCGGCGTCCCCGTCGGCGGTCGCGTCAGTGTCGGACATACTCGAAACGGTGAGCGACGATGTTGCCACGGATGCGGGCCGCGAGAGCCGCGCCACGCTGCGCCGGCGCCAGGTCACCGTGGCGGGCCACCGGGGTGACATCGCCACGGTGCGGCAGGCCCTCGATGATCCCGACGAAGGGGTGCAGGTCGCGGCCCTCGGCGCGTTGGCCCGCCTGGGACACCTCATGGCAAACGACGTCATCGCGGCGCTGAAGGTGGGCTCGCCTGCGGTGCGACGCCGCGCCGTCGACGCCGCGCCCGGCGTGCGCGGCCGCGGTTCGCGCTCGGCGCTCCCCGCCGCCGTCACCGGCGCGCTCCGCGACGCTGATCCTCTGGTCGTGGTCGGCGCGGCCTGGTTCCTCGCCGAACGGCACCACCGGCCGGCCGTGGCGGACCTCGTGACGACGGCGAGCGCACACCCCGACACCCGCTGTCGCGAGGCGGCGGTCGCCGCACTGGGGGCCATCGGCGACCCGGCCGGGCTCCCGGCCGTGCTGGCCGCGCTGCACGACAAGCCGACCGTCCGGCGACGGGCGACGGTGGCGCTGGCCGGCTTCGACGACCCGAGGGTCGAGCCTGCCCTGCGCGTCGCCTCGGGCGACCGGGACTGGCAGGTGCGCCAGGCCGCCGACGAGCTGCTCGACGCCGGGTCGGGCGACCCGGTGCCCGAGGGCACGCGTCCCCCTGGGTGATTCGGCCCCCGGGGTGACTAGTCCTCCTGGGTGAACAGCCGCTTCAGCTTGTCGAACGACTCCAGGCACACGCCCGCACCCTGCACCACGCACTCGAGGGGCGTGTCGACCAGGTGCACCGGGACGGCGGTCGCGTCGGCCAGACGCTGGGTCATGCCGCGCAGCAGCGCCCCGCCGCCGGTCAGGTGGACGCCCTCGAACATGATGTCCTGGGCCAGCTCGGGCGGCGCCTCCCCCAGGCACTCCGCCGCCGCCACGACGATGGACCGCACGTTGTCCTCCATGGCCCCGCGGATCTCGACCGGGGACAGCACGACCGTCTTCGGCCGGCCGGTGGCCACCTCGCGGCCGCGGATCTCGGCCTGCTGCTCCCTGTCGTAGGGGGAGGCGGAGCCGATGGCCAGCTTGACCGCCTCGGCCGTCCGCTCGCCGATGGCCACGCCGTAGCGGTGCCGGACGAAGGTCTGGATCGACGCGTCGAAGTCGAAGCCGCCGCAGCGCAGCGCCTGCACGGCGACGACACCTCCCAGTGAGATCACCGCCATCTCCGCCGTGCCGCCGCCCACGTCGACCACCATGTTCCCCACCGGCTCGTGGATCGGCAGACCGGCGCCGATGGCCGCCGCCATGGGCTGCTCGATGAGGAAGCTGGCCGATGCGCCGGCGCGCCGGGCCGCCTCCTTGACGGCGCGCCGTTCCACCGCGGTGATGGCGGAGGGCACGCAGATGAGGACCTTGGGCCGGTTCAGGCGGCTGACACCCACCCGGCGCAACAACACGCTGAGCATCCGTTCGGTGACCTCGAAGTCGGTGATGGCGCCGCCACGCAGGGGCCGCTCGGCCACGATGTAGCCCGGCGTCCGGCCGATCATCTGCCACGCGTCCGTCCCTATGGCGAGCACCTCGCGGCTGCGCGAGTCGAGCGCGACCACGGTGGGCTCGTTGAGCACCACGCCCTTGCCCTTGGCGTAGACGAGCGTGTTGGCCGTACCCAGGTCGATGGCCAGGTCGCGCGACATAGGGGCCACATGGTACGGCCGGCCACTGCCCCGACGGCATTTCCCAGGCCGTTCTCGGTATCGTCGCCCAGGTGGACGATACGCCCGAGGAGCCCATGGACGGCGAGCCGGGCCCCGGTGGAGGGGGTGAGACGGGCCCCGACGAGCCCGAGACGCCGCTGCGCGGGTGGATCGACCCCGACGACCGCCTGTGGCGCCACCCGAGCGAGATCAGAGGGCCGGACGCCGGGGGCGGTGCTCCGCTTCGGATCAACGCCCCGCGACGGCACCACTACCGCGATGCAGTGATGATCCTCGTCGGCGTCGGGGCGGTGATGGCCGCGGCGGCCTGGGTGATCGTGCTGCTCTCGCCCGCATCGCAGCGGCCCCTGAACGCCACGCGCGACACCCTGGTGGGATCGACCGTCACGACCCTGGCCGGGGCGCAGAACGCGGTGCCGGCGGCCGCTCAGGCGGCCGGCCGGTCCATGGTGGAGCTCATGGCGACCACCCCGCACGGGACGGTGGCGGTGATCGGGGTCGCGGTGGCCGAGGGCGGGCTGGTCGTGACGACCGCCGACCTGCTCGGCGGACTGGAGCGCATCGTCATGGTCGGGCCCGGCGGCAAGCTCGAGCCCGCGTCGCTGGTGGCGTCCGACACGAGCTCCGACATCGCCCTGGTAGATGTGCCAGAGGACGTGCCGGTGGCGCCGTTCGCCGACGACGCCGGTCTCGACGGCGGGTCGCCCGACCTCATGCTCAGCTTCGTGCCGGCGGGTGGGACGTCGCTGGCGCTGCACTGCACTGCGGGCTCGGTGACCGGCGTCGGGACGGCCATCGCGGGCGGTCCGGCCGGCGGGATGCCGTCCATCACCACGTCGGGCACGGCGCCGTCCGGCGCCGCGGGGGAGCCGCTCCTCGACGCCGCCGGTGCCGTCGTGGGCATCCTCTACGACCCGCAGTCGGCCGGTTCCCCTCCCACCAGCTTCCTGCCGAGCGATCTCGTGGTCGGGGTGGCGGACGACCTGCGCTCGCGCCACCGGGTGGTGCACGGCTGGCTCGGGGTGGACGGCTCCGACGCCCCGAACGGCGCCGGTGCCGAGGTGCAGTCCGTCCAGGCCAACGGCCCGGCGGCCGGCCGCCTGCAGGCGGGCCAGGTGATCGTCGCGGTGAACGCCCTGCCGGTGCGCACCATGGCGGAGCTGCGGGCCCGGCTCTACGTCCTGGCTCCCGGCACGCCCATTGCGGTCTCGGTGCAGCAGACGACGGGCACGAAGCTCGTGAACGTCACCCTCGGCGGGTCCTCCTAGCATGCGAGGGTGAGCATGTTCGGTTCCAGCGACCCCGACAACCCGATGGGGGGCCTCCTCGGCGACCTCTTGAAGGTGATCGGGTCGGGTCCGGGTGCCGCGGACAGCTGGTTCGAGGCCGCCCGCACCCTCGCCTACGGCGTCGCCACGGACGGGGGCGAGGACGAAACACCCGACCCGCTGGTGCGCATCGCCTTCGAGGAGCTGGCACGGGTGGCCGAGCTCCACGTCGCCGACGCCACCGGCATCGCGCCCTCCGGGACCGGCTCCATCTCGTTCGAGGCGGTCGGGCCGGGGCAGTGGTCGTTCCGGGTGCTCGAGGCCTACCGCCCCGTGCTGCGGTCCATGGTGGAGGCGCAACAGCAGGGGGCGGCCGCCGTCCCCTCGTCGCTCGACCTGACCGAGCTCGAGCCCGACGCGTCCGCCGGGCTCGGCGGGTTGCTCGGGCAATTCGCGGTGACGCTCGGCCCCGTCTTCCTCGGCATGCAGTTCGGATCGGCGGCCGGGCACCTGGCCCGCCGGGCCTTCGGGCAGTACGCGCTCCCGTTGCCCTGGCCCGAGTCGACCACCCTGCTCCTCGTGCCGGGCAACGTGGCCCGCTTCGCCGACGACTGGAGCCTTCCCCTGCAGGAGGTCCAGCTCTGGGTGTGCCTGCGCGAGCTCACCATGCACGCCGTGCTGACCCGGCCCGGCGTCCGGTCCTCGCTCGTGACCCTGCTCGGTGACGCGTCGGCCCATGCGGCGGCGGCCCAGCGATCGATCGTCGAGCGCCTGGGCGACGGCCTCGCCGACCCGTCGGCGCTCGAGGACGCCCTGGGCGATCCCGAGGCGTTGCTGTCGGATCTCATCAGCCCAGAGCAACGGAGCATCTCGGGCGCGCTGACCGCGCAGACCACCGCCATCGGCGCCTACGTGGACCACGTCACGGCCGGCATCGCCGAGTCGCTCACGTCAGCGCCCGCCGCCTTGCGCGAGGCCTGGTACCGCTACCGCATTGAGGAGGGCAAGGGCGAGCAGGCCTTCGCGGGGCTGTTCGGCCTCAACGTGGGCCAGGAAGAGGTGGACCGGGGACGCGCCTTCGTCACGGGCGTGGTGGAGCGTGCCGGCGAGGATGCACTGGCCCGGCTGTGGGGCGACGAGCTCGACCTGCCGACGCCGGCGGAAGTCGACGCGCCGGGTCTGTGGCTGGCCCGGATCGGGCTGCTGGACTGAGCCCCAACCGGGTCGGCGACCCGCCGCGGAGGGCGGGCCGCCGACAGAGGTTCAGCTGATCCGCTCGGGTGCGCCGCGCTCCAGCTCGTAACGGGCGAGCGCGGTGGTCACCCGCCCCCCGAGCATGAGCATCCCGATGCTGCCGTCCCAATCCGGTGCGATGGCGTAGACGTAGTCCGCCAACGCCTCGTCGTACCGGATCGTCGCCAAGAGGTCCACGAGCTCGAACAGGTGCTCGACCGTCGTCGCGTGTGCGGAGTCGACAGGCGTGAGCGTGCGCACCAGCGCCGCTTCGTCGTCGGTGAGCTCGCCGATCAGCCCTTGGATCTCGCGGACGACTGGTGCGTCCAGCACGTAGGTGTCACTCACTGTCGCTGCCTCCCCCTGCCACGGGCCCTGGCCCGCAGTTCGCTATCGCCACGGGCGCAGATTTTTCACCACGGTGGTGTCGTCCGAGTGGCGCTCAGGATGCAGTACGGGTGCGACGCCGGGAGGTCCGCAGGCGCCAGGGCCCCCCGCTCAGGCCCCGGGCCTTGGGCTCAGGCGCCGGCTTCTTCGCCGTAGTCGAGCACCCACTCGAGGGCCAGCTGCTCGCGTTCGGCGTCGCGTACGACGCGCTCGCTGTTCCGGCGGAACTGGGGGTCGTGCGGGGGGAGCAGCACCAGCCGGGCCAGGACCCGCTCACGGAACTGCTCGATCACCTCCGGCGGGCCGTAGTCGGACTGCACCTCCCAGTGAGGTGCCACCGGGCCCAGGTACACGACGCGCACGTGCCCGATCGGTTCGACCGGCTCACCCTCTTCGACAACGTCGTTCTCTGCGTCCGGGGACATGGCACCTCCTGGCTTCGGCCTGGCTTCGGCGATCGGCGGCGATGGCCGTCGGGCGCTGGCCGTCGGCGATGGAGGGCCAGCGTAGTCCGGGGGGGCCCGCGGGGATTCTCCCTGGTAGAGCGCAAATCCACCCTGGATTCTTACGAACTTCCTAAGCGCAGAACCTATCTTCCGGACCGGCAGCTCCCGTAGAATGATGCGTGAAAAGGGAGCCGAACAATGAATAGCGATTGGATGGCCCGGGGGAAGTGCAAGGAAGTTGCACCCGACATCTTCTTTCCGAACGACGGGATGGGCGTGGTGGCCGCGCAGCGCATCTGCGCGGAGTGCCCCGTCTCCGAGCCCTGCCTCGAGTACGCGCTGGAGCACCACATCGACCACGGGGTCTGGGGTGGTGCGTCCGAGCGTGAGCGCCGCCGCATTCTGCGTCGCCGCCGCCTCTCACACGCCGTCGCCGTCAAGTAACGCCGGGGCGGTCGCCGACCCGGCCGGGTAGCGGCCGGGTCCACGCTCCCGACGCCGGCCTGCGTCTGACACGCTGACGCCGTGATCGTCGAGTGCGTGGTCAACGTCAGCGAGGGCCGTGACGAGGCCGTCGTGACCGAGCTGGCCGCCGCCGCGGGGCGGGCCTTGCTGGACCTGCACCGGGACCCGGACCACAACCGCTCCGTCCTCACCCTGGCCGGCCCGCCCGACGACGTGGCGGGGTCGGCCCGGGCGCTGGCGGCCGAGGCCGTGTCCCGACTCGACCTGCGGGCGCACCAAGGTGCGCACCCCCGTCTGGGCGTGCTCGACGTCGTGCCCTTCGTGCCCTACGAGCCCGGAGGACCGCGCGCCACGGACCTGTCGGGCGCGGTGGCGCTGCGCGACGACTTCGCCCGCTGGCTCGGCACCGAGCTGGGCGTGCCGAGCTTTCTCTACGGACCCCTGGGCGGCGGCCGGACCCGCACCTTGCCCGACATCCGACGCCACGCCTTCGCCGGCCCGGGTGGCCTCACGCCCGACTTCGGTCCGGCGCAGCCCGACCCCCGGAGCGGCGCCACGGCGGTGGGGGCCCGGCCGGCTTTGGTGGCCTACAACGTCTGGGTCTCCTCGACGGAGGTGGCCCGCCGGGTGGCGCCGCTCGTGCGCGGCCCCCACGTGCGCGCGCTCGGCCTGGCGGTGGGCAGCCGGGCCCAGGTGTCGTGCAACCTGGTCGACCCGTGGGCGTTCGGCCCGGCCGGGCTCTACGACGCGGTGCGCGATCTGGTGACGGCGGCCGGTGGCTCGGTGGCGGGTGCGGAGCTGGTCGGCCTCATCCCCGGTGGCGTGCTCGGCGCCGTCCCGCGGCCACGGTGGCCCGAGCTCGGGCTCTCCGGGGACCAGACCATCGAGTCGCGTCTGGCGGCGTCCGCCTCGACCTAGGGAGACCCTCGTCGAGGCGCCTGCGTGTGCGCCCGCGCCCTCAGGCGCTGGCGGCGTCCCGGCGCGCCAGGGCCCGGGCTCGGCGCAGGCGCCGGCGCTCGCGTTCGCTCATGCCGCCCCAGATGCCGAACTTCTCGCCGTTGGCCAGAGCGTACTCGAGGCAGTCCTCTTGCACGACGCAACCGCGGCAGACCTCCTTGGCCTCGCGCGTGGACGCGCCACGCTCCGGGAAGAACAGGTCCGGGTCGACGCCCATGCAGTTCGCCTGCAACTGCCAACTTCGTTCTTGGCGACCGTAGAGCGTGGTGACTATGTCCACTGGCACTGGTTCGCCCCCCTTCTTCGCCTCAGGTGGCATCGGTGTAGTTACAACGGTGTAGTCATCTTTCCCCACCCTCCTGCCGAGCGCAAGGGGGCAATCGGCATCTCCAGGCACGAAATGTGCGTCAACGGGCGTCCCACGGCCTCCCCGTGCCGGGAAAACCCCAGTTGAGAGCGGGTTCGGGCAACCGTCGTGACGAAGGGCCCTCTCCGCCGCCCGGACCCGGCGCAGAAGCGGCCGGCGGGCTCCCCGACGGGGTGTTCCGGCCGGCAGGGTGCCTCAGCCGGCAGGGTGCCTCAGCCGGCAGGGCTCGCCGGCGGGCTCAGCCGGCGGGCCGCAACACCCGGCGGTGCTTGAGGAAGTCGACCAGCACGTACCCACCGAGGGCGTCGGGGGTGGTGTAGAAGGTGCGGCCGCCGTTGACCCGGGCGATCTGCTCCACGAAGGGGTAGTGGGTCCGCTGGAGGTCGAGGGCGAAGGTGTTGATCACGATGCCCGCCCGGGTGCAGCGGATCACCTCGGCCATGGTGCGACGCAGCGTCTCGGGGATGGGCGGGTAGTTGAACCAGACCTCGCCGTGGTCGTCGATGTGGGCCGTCGGCTCGCCGTCGGTCACCACGATGATCTGCTTGGTCCCGTGTTGGTGCGCCAGCATGCGCCGCGACAGCGCCAGCGCGTGCTGCAGGTTGGTGCCGTAGACGTAGTCCCACATGGCCGTGGGGATCTCGTCGGGGCGTATCTCGCGGGCGACTTCGGAGAAGCCCACGATGCCGAGGTAGTCGCGGGGGAACTTCGACGAGATCAGCGTCTGCAGCGCCATGGCCATGCGCTTGGCCGGCACGAAGTTGTCCCGCATCGGCATCGACATCGACAGGTCGATCGCCAGCACGGTGGCCGAGCGGCTGAGCGCCTCGACCTCGACCACCTCGAAGTCCTCGGGGGTGAGCCGCACCGGAACACCCGAGCCGCCGCGGCGCACCGCGTTGTGCACCGTCGTCGAGAGGTGCAGGTTCAGCGGGTCGCCGTACTCGTAGGCCTTCGTGGTCTCCTCGCGGTCGTGGCCCGATCCGGTGCGCAGCGCCGAGTGGTCGCCGATGCGGTCCTTGTTGATCTGACCGAACAGGTCGGCCAGCGCCTTCTGGCCGAGGCGCCGCACGCCCAGGGGGGTCAGCTCGATGCGGCCGCCCTGCTGCTCGATCAGCCCGGCGTCGGCCAGCGACTTGGTGAGGTTGGCCAGGCGGTCGAGCGCGCGGGCGGCGTCCTCGCCCATGTGCTGCTTCACCTGGTCCAGGTCGATCTCGCCCAGGGCGGCGGGGGTGGACGCCGACTGGAGCACGTCCTCCATGCGGTCCAGCTGGCCCAGCTGGGAGGCGAGGTCGGTGGCCCGGTTCAGGCTCATGGGCCCCTCGCCGTTGAAGTCGTAGCTGCGCTGCCAGCCGGCGTCGGGCACGGCGCGCTGGAGGTTCTGGGCCAGGCGTTCCACCTGCCAGCGCAGGTCCATGTCCTCCAGCACGGCCTCCATGAGCTGGCTCAACTGCGCCTGCTGCTCGGGGCTGAGCGAGTTCCACACGGCCTGGGCGGCCGCCATGCGCTCGGCCAGCTGCTCCAGCAACTCGTCGAGTGTCTGCGGGTTGCCCGGGAACATGTCGCCGTACTGCGCCATGAACTCCTCGAAGCTCGGGTCGAGCTCCTCGCCCCGCTCGCGCTGCTCGAGCATCTTGTTGAGGGCGTCGTACGCGTCGCGCATGCGCGCCATCTGCTCGGGGCTCATGTTCGAGAGCGCGTCCGACGCGCCCTCGAAGAAGGTGTCGGCCATCTCGCGCCTGAGCTCCTCGACGAGCTCCTCGAAGCGCTCGCGCGCGTCGGAGGACACGAAGTCGTAGTGCTGCAGGGAGCTGATGCGCCCGGCCGGGTCGTCGGGTTGGAGGTCGAGCGCCATGCGGCGCTCGGTGGCCACGTCGTCGGTGACCTGGCTGCGCCGCTCGTCACCCGAGGCGTGCGCCTCCTCGAGGAGCTCGTCGATGGCGGCGCGCTCGTCCTGCTCTATCTCGTCGAGTTGTCGCGTGAGCTCGGCCATGCGCCCGTCGGGGTCGCCCTCGGCGAGCATCTCGGCCCGGCGCCGGCGCAGCTGCTCGAGGAGGTCCCGCAGCCCGGGGACCTGGTCGCCGTCCGCGGTGTGGAAGCCGGAGCGCAGGAGACGACGCAGTGCGTCGTCGAGGTCACCGCCCGCCAGCAGGTCGTCGGTGAGGCCCGCCAGCAGGTCGTCGGGATCGAGGTCGCCGAACCGCTGGGTGCCGTCCCATTCCGAGTAGTCGTAGCCGACGCTCACGTGGCCGCGCGCCCTACTTGCGCCCGCGGTACAGGGCGCGGGCCCCGGAGGCGTCCTTGTTGAGGCGCTTGGTGAGGTGGAGCCCCTCGAGCAGGAACTCCATGGCGCTGGCCATGAGGGCCGGCGACTCCGACTCGGCGGCCTCGGGCCCGGCCAACTTGCGCGTCGGCGGCTCGAGCTCGGGGATGTCGGCCAGCACCGCCAGATAGGCCGACGACGGGAGGTCGTCGCCGACGTGCACCACGACCTGGTCGTGGAAGGCGCCCACGATCGACTGCGGGTCGTCGAGGGTGACGCGGCGCCGGAACACCGACAGCGTCGCCGCGGCGACGAGCTGGGCGACCACCTCGTCCTCGTGACCCTCCTCCATGGCCTCGACCTCGATCTTGCCCTGCGTCGAGGGCACCAGGGCCGAGAGGTCGCTGATGCGCGGCACGGCGACGGGCTCGCCGGTGCGCAGGGCCCGGCGGATGGCGGACGCGACCAGGGTCTCGTAGTTCGCGATGGAGAGGCGGACCGAGACGCCGCTGCGCTGGTTCAGGTGGGTGCTGCGCCGGGCCAGCTGGCTGACCTCGGCCACCACCTCCTTCATGAAGGGCGGGACGCTGACCGGGATGCCCGCGGTGGGCAGGTCGGCCTCGCTCTCCATGATCCTGACCTCGGTCATGGTCTCGAACGGGTAGTGGGTGCGGATCTGCGCGCCGAAACGGTCCTTGAGCGGCGTGATGATGCGGCCCCGGTTGGTGTAGTCCTCCGGGTTGGCCGTGGCCACCAACATGATGTCGAGCGGCAGCCGGATGCGGTGGCCCCGGATCTGCACGTCGCGCTCCTCCAAGATGTTGAGCAGCCCCACCTGGATCCGCTCCGAGAGGTCCGGCAGCTCGTTGATGGCAAAGACGCCGCGGTTGACCCGCGGGATCAGCCCGTAGTGCAGCGCCAGCTCGTCGCTCAGGTAGCGGCCCTCGGCGATCTTGATCGGGTCGACCTCGCCGATGAGGTCGGCGATGGAGGTGTCGGGGGTGGCCAGCTTCTCGCCGTAGCGCTGTGAGCGGTGGACCCAGTCGATCGGCGTGGCCTCGCCGAGCTCGTCGACCAGGTCGAGAGCGAAGCGCGAGACCGGCTTGTACGGGTCGTCGTTGATCTCCGAGCCGCCGACGACGGGCATCCACTCGTCGAGGAGGCCGACCAGCGAGCGGATCACTCGCGTTTTGGCCTGGCCGCGCTCCCCCAGCAGGATGATGTCGTGGCCCGCCAGGATCGCGTTCTCCAACTGCGGCACCACGGTCTCCTCGAAGCCGAGCACACCGGGCACGAGCGAGCGGCCGGCCGCGATGGCGGCCGCTGTGTTGCGCCGCATCTCGTCGGCCACCGACGCCGACTCCCATCCCGAGGCGCGCAGGTCGGCCAGCGAGCGGGGCAGATCGGCCGGCGGCTTGAGCCCCTCCGGGCTCGGGGTCGCAGAGGGGTCGAAACGTTGCGGGGGGCCGTCCATGAACGAAGCCTAAACCCACGGGCCGCGAGCTGGCGCGGCGGCGTGCATCAGGCGGGCGCGCTCTGCGGGGTTGCATGGCGCTCCACGAGCTGGTCGGCCAGGGCGCGGGCCGGCCGGGCCGGGGTGCGGTCCCCACGCTGGGCGAAGGCGACGGTGCGGCGCATGGACGGGCCGGGGCCCGTGAACGGGATGGCGCGCAGTGCGCCGTCACCGGAGAGCGCGATGGCGGGCACCACGGCCGCGCCCAGTCCGGATGCCACGAAGGAGAGGACGCCCGCCATCTCGCCCCCCTCGCTGACCAGGTGGGGTTCGACGCCCGCCTCTGCGCACGCCGCCAGGGTCACGGCGCGCAGGTCGTACCCCTCGCGGAACATCACCAGGTCCAGCCCGTCGAGGTCGCGCACGCGGACCCGGCGCCGGTGGGCGAAGGGATGGTCCGGCGCGGTGGCCAGCACCAGCGGGTCGTCGAAGAGGGCGGTGGTCACCACCAGCGGGTCGGTCACCGGCAGCACGACGAGCGCCAGGTCGACCTCGCCCGAGGCCACCCGGGGCACCAGCTGGTGCGAGCCGGCTTCCACGACCGACAGGTCGATGCCCGGGTGGCTGGCATGGAACTCCACGAGCGCGGGCGCGAGCACACTCGTCACGAGGCTCGGCGTGGCGCCCACGGCGAGGCGCCCGCGCGCCATGCCCGAGAGCGCCCGCGCCTCCGCGCCGGTCGCCTCGACGTCGGCCAGCACCCGCTGCACGAAGGGCAGCAGGGCACTGCCGTCGGGGGTCAGGGTGACCGGTCCCTGACCCGGGCTGCGGTTGAACAGGGTGACGCCGAGCTCGCGCTCGAGCAGGCGCACCTGGCGCGACAGCGAGGGCTGGGCCAGGTGCAGCCGGGCCGCGGCGCCGGTGAAGCTGCGCTCCTCGGCGACGGCCAGGGTGTAGGCGAGTTGGTGCAGCTGCATATTGAGAGCCTATAGCTCTCATTCTCATTCTTATTATGTCTTTGACGTCCCGCCCGGACGACCGTAGGGTCAGAGCCCGAGGCACCGCGCAGCGGGACGACTTGCGCCGTCGCGGGAGTGGTCTGAAATGATTTGGCGGCCGCGGGGCCGCTGCAATCCGAGCTGGGCACTGACGAGCTGGGCACTGAGGAGGTGCAAGTGACGACGACGGTCGAGAGCGCGACCGCGACCCCGGTCGCCATCGGGGTCCGGGGCGGCCCGGACCAGCCCACCGTGCGGAGGGACGCCTGGTGGGTGGAGCCGGTGGTCACGGTCGTGATCCTCATCGCCTTCGTCGCCTACTCGACGTGGGCCGCCTTCGTCGGCAAGAACTACTACGCCGGGGCGAGCCTGCACCGCGACCTCATCTCGCCCTTCTATTCGCCCTGCATCGCCAACAGCTGCGTGACCGGCAGCCATACGTTCGGGACCTTGCCCTTCTGGAACTACTCGCCGGCCTTGTTGATCCTGATCTTCCCCCTCGGTTTCCGGCTCACCTGCTACTACTACCGCAAGGCCTATTACCGCTCCTTCTGGTGGTCCCCCCCGGCCTGCGCCGTCGCCGACGCGCACGGCAGCTACAGCGGCGAGACCCGCTTCCCCCTCATCCTCCAGAACATCCACCGCTACTTCTTCTGGATCCTCCTCCTCTTCAATTGCGTCCTGACCTATGACGCCATCCTCGCCTTCCGCCAGCCCGGGGTCGGCATCGGCATCAGCGTGGGCACGGTGGTCCTGTGCGCCAACGCCGTCTTCCTGTGGCTCTACTCGCTGTCGTGCCACGCCTGCCGGCACTTCTGCGGTGGGCAGGTGAAGTCCTTCGCCCAGCACCCCACCCGCTACAAGCTCTGGAGGTTCGTCACGCCGCTCAACGCCCGCCACATGCGCTTCGCCTGGATCAGCCTCTTCGGCGTGGCCCTGTGCGACCTGTACGTGCGGCTGGTGGCGAGCGGCACCATCCACGACCCCGGCTTCCACTTCTAGGGCGCCCAGGGCTCGGGACGCAGGACTGACCAGGACTCACATGGCCGACTACGAAACCCACGACTACGACGTCATCATCATCGGGGCGGGCGGCTCGGGGCTGCGCGCCGCCATCGAGGCGAAGGAGCGCGGCCTGCGGGTGGCCCTCGTCTGCAAGTCGCTGCTCGGCAAGGCCCACACCGTCATGGCCGAGGGCGGCATTGCCGCCGCCATGGGCCACGTCTGGCCCGAGGACAACTGGCAGGTCCACTTCCGCGACACCATGCGCGGCGGCAAGATGCTCAACAACTGGCGCATGGCGCAGATCCACGCCATGGAGGCCCCCGACCGGGTCTACGAGCTCGAGCGCTGGGGCGCCCTGCTCGACCGCACCCCGGACGGCCGCATCACCCAGCGCGACTTCGGCGGCCACCGCTACGCCCGCCTGGCCCACGTCGGCGACCGCACCGGCCTGGAGCTGATCCGCACACTGCAGCAGAAGGTCGTCTCCATGGGGACCGACGTCTTCATGGAGTGCAAGATCCTGCGCCTGCTGCCCGACGCGGACGGCCGCATCTCCGGTGCAGTGGGCTACATGCGCCCGACAGGCGAGATGGTCCTCTTCACCGCCAAGGCCTTCGTGCTCGCCACGGGGTCGATCGGCAAGTCGTGGAAGTACACGTCCAACTCGTGGGAGTCGGTGGGCGACGGCCACGCCATGGCGATCTGGGCCGGGGCCGACGTCATCGACATGGAGTCCGTGCAGTTCCACCCGACCGGCATGGTGTGGCCGCTCTCGGTGCGCGGCATCCTCGTCACCGAGGGCGTGCGCGGCGATGGCGGGGTGCTGCGCAACTCCGAGGGCACCCGCTTCATGTTCAACTACGTAGCCGACATGTTCCGGGCCGAGACGGCGGAGACCGAGGAAGAGGCCGACGCCTGGTACGAGGACCACCACAACAACCGGCGCACGCCCGACCTGCTGCCGCGCGACGAAGTGGCCCGCGCCATCAACTCCGAGGTCAAGGCCGGCCGGGGCAGCCCGCACGGCGGCGTCTACCTCGACATCGCGTCGCGGCGCACCCCCGAGTACATCCGGCGCCGCCTCCCCTCCATGTACCACCAGTTCATGGAGCTGGCCGGCGTGGACATCACGGCCGGCCCATTTGAGGTCGGGCCCACCTGCCACTACATGATGGGCGGGGTGCGCGTCGACGCCGAAACGCAGGCCGCCACCGTCCCCGGCCTCTTCGCCGCGGGCGAGGTGGCTGGCGGCATGCACGGGGCCAACCGCCTGGGCGGCAACTCGCTGTCGGACCTCGTCGTCTTCGGCCGCCGGGCCGGCATCGGCGCAGCCGACTTCGCGGAGGGCCGCGCCGGCTCGCCCAGCGTCGATCCGGCGGAGGTCGCCTCGGTGATCGACGAGGCCTTCGCTCCTTTCGGCCGCGAGGGCGGCCGCAACCCCTACGACGTCCAGCACGAGCTGCAGGAGACCATGCATTCGCTGGTCGGCATCATCCGCACCGGTCCCGAGCTCGAGGAGGCGCTCACCAAGCTGGAGGACCTCAAGCAGCAAACGGCCAAGGTTTCGGTCACCGGCGGCCGGACCTACAACCCAGGTTGGAACCTGGCCACAGACCTGCCGTCCATGATCACCACCTCCATCGCCGTGACCCAGGGGGCGCTCAACCGCAAGGAGTCCCGCGGCGGGCACACGAGGGAGGACTACCCGGGGCCCGACCCCGAGATGGGCAAGGTCAACTTCGTGCAGCACCAGACCGGCGAGCGCGGCTACCTGGCGCCGATCGCGATCGCCCCCGAGCCCCTGCCGGAGATGCCGGCCGAGCTGCGCGCACTGTTCGAGGAAGGACACTGAGATGGCCGACGCGGACAAGGTCACCATGCGGATCTGGCGGGGCGACGCCGAGG
The DNA here is from genome assembly GCA_963736525.1 of uncultured Acidimicrobiaceae bacterium. GTDB lineage: Bacteria > Actinomycetota > Acidimicrobiia > Acidimicrobiales > RAAP-2 > Bog-473. Next base: position 108,583 of record CAVTPF010000012.1, on the reverse strand, counting down.
GCGGCGAGTTCACCGACTACGTGATGCCCGCCGTCGACGGCGAGGTGGTGCTCGACGTCGTCCACCGCATTCAGGCCGACCCGGCCCCGGACCTGGCCTGCCGCTGGAACTGCAAGGCGGGCAAGTGTGGGTCGTGCTCGGCCGAGATCAACGGGCTGCCCCGCCTCATGTGCATGACGCGCATGGACACGCTGCCGGTGGGTGAGCCGGTGACGGTGGCGCCGATGAAGACCTTCCCCATCATCCGCGACCTCGTGACCGATGTCTCCTTCAACTACGAAGTCGCGAAGACCATCCCGGCCTTCAAGCCGGGCCCCGAGCCCGAGGGCGGCTACCGGATGATGCAGGTCGACGTAGAGCGGGGCCAGGAGTTCCGCAAGTGCATCGAGTGCTTCATGTGCCAGGACGTCTGCCACGTGATCCGCGACCACGAGGAGAACAAGCCCAAGTACGCCGGTCCTCGCTTCTTCATCCGTTTCGCCGAGCTCGAGATGCACCCCCTCGACGTCAACGATCGCCGCGAGCTGGCGCACGACCGCGGGCTCGGCATGTGCAACATCACCAAGTGCTGCACCGAGGTCTGCCCCGAGCACATCAAGATCACCGACAACGGCATCATCCCCATGAAGGAGCGTGTCGTCGACGCGCGCTACGACCCGGTGGCCTGGCTCGGGCGCAAGATCACGGGGCGGACCAAGAAGTCGGCCCGCGAGGCCGCCGCCGGCTGATCCGGCCACTCGGCGCCCGCCGCGCCGTCGTCGCCCTACAGTCCCCGCCATGGCCCAGTACCTCTCGCCCGAATGGGTGGCGTCGTTCGACGCCGCGCTGAATGAGCTCGACCTGTCCGACGCCGTGGCGGCGGCCGGTGCGGGCTCCCTGGCCGCGGCCGACGGCACCTTCGCCGTGGCCCAGGTGGTGTCGGGGGTCCCGGGCGGGCCGGACGACCCCGCTGGGGACGCGGCGGAGGTGCGCGTGGTTCTGACGGTCGCCGGAGGCCGAGCCCGACTCGTGCTGGACCCCGAGGGCTCGCTGGGTGCAAACGCCACCATCGTGCTGGACTACGCCGACGCGCTGGCCATGGCGCGTGGCGCGCTCGACCCCGCCGACGCGCTGGCCGCCGGGCGGGTGCGCGTGCGCGGCGACCTGGCGGCGCTCGTGGCCGGCCAGGACGTGCTGGCCGTGGCGGCGGCACGGCTCGGCGCGGACCTGGCGGGCCTGACCGACTCCGCCGAAGAAGGCGGCGGTGACGCGGGCACGCCCGACGCCGGGACCCGGACCCAGCCCGACTGAGCGGGCCCGTGGCCACTTCTCACCTGCTTGCGCGCAGCTGGTAGGAAGCCTGGTACGACCTTATGGGTGCCACCGGCAGGGCGACCGACGCCGCCCTGAGCGAACAACGCGTGACGGAACTATCGTTCTTGTCACCGGCTCGCAAAGGTCGGGCCGAAGTAGGAGGGACGACGTGCATCAGCCGATCGACGACCACTTCCTTTTGAGATACCGGGCCCTACTCGATGCCGAAGACCTGGCATTCGACGAGCTCGAGCACGCATGCGAGGAAGGCAACCGCATGCAGTTCGACAAGGACATGGTCGATTGGCAGAACGCTCTGGAGCACAAACTCGTCTTCCTGGCCAACGCGGGGATCGACCTGAAGCTGCCCGTCCTGGGCTAGCAGACGCCCGCTCCGGTCGGCTCCGCGGCGTGCGCACGCACCCGAGGAGCCGTCGGATTGTGGCGGACGTGGGCAGGACGCGTGCCAGGATGGCATGGTGCCCAAGTCCCACGATAAGAGCGACTCCGCCTCCGAGGCGAACGGGTGGGAGTCGCGGCCGCACGACGGCAAGCCCCGTCAGGCCCCGGAGGTGGTCGCTCCCTCCAGCCGCGTCAACGTCGCATTCCCGTTCTCGCAGATAAAGCTGCAGGAGCCCAGTCAGGAGCTGGCCGACCTGGCCGGGCTGGTGGCCGATCTCCTGGTGGCCATGGCGGAGTGGGTCCCCGACGACCAGCTCGAAGAGCTCCGGGTTCGGGCCCGGGCCCTGCACCAGCGTCTCCGCTGACGGGGACGCACCGCCGGCCGTGGCGGGCGGGCCAGACGACGTCAGTCAGGCGAGACCGGTCGACATCAGGCGAGACCGATCGAATCCGCGAGGTCGCGGATGGTGGCCTCGTAGAACCGACCCGGGTCCAAGATGGTGTTGCGCCAGTGCCCGAACACCTCGAGGCTGACCACACCGACGATGGTGCTCCAGGCCTGAATCGCCTGCACGACCGTCTCCGCCGGCATGCCCTGGAACAGTCCCTCGGTGACCGGCGCCACCGCCTCTCGCAGCTCCTGGGTGACGGTGCGGGTGTGGTGGTCCGTGCGCAGGCGACCCCCGCCGGCGGCCTGGACCACAGGGCGCATCATGGCCGCGGCAATACGTGCGTAGGGCTCGACCGTGTCCAGCGGCGCCTCATAACCCGGCACGGGGGTGCCGAAGATCAACCCCCACTCGTGCGGGCGCGCCAGGGCCCATGCACGCAGGGCCCGCGGGACCGCCAGCCAGCGTTCCGCGTCAGTGCCACCCCGCCCCTCCGCTTCGGCCGCGGCCCACTCCCCCTCGCCGGCGAGCGACTCGTAGGCAGCCATGATCAGCGCGCTGAGCAACGCGTCGCGTCCGTCGAAGTACCGATAGAGGGCGGACGGGGCCATCTGCAGCTCCCGAGCGATGGAGCGCAGCGAGAGCGCGGCGGCGCCCTCGCCGGCCACATGCCGGCGGGCCACGGCCAGGATCTCGGTCGTCATTTCCTCCCTGACCCTCTCCCGGGCGGTGCGCGGCGCTGACATCGGGATCAGTCTGGTTCCTCCTGAACGAGAACACAAGTACTTGACAAGAACATTGTTCACTTTTAGAATCAGTGTTCATGATCACGCACACAGAGGAGGTCCCGATGACCACCGACCCCACGCCCAAGCAGCCGGCCGCCGCCCACTACAAGCGCCCCGACTGGTTCACCCGCAACGTCTTCAACCCCTCGGTCAGCGGCCTCACACGGCTGGGCATCAGCGTCTTGGGCTCCCGGGTGCTCGAACACCGGGGCCGGACCACGGGCAAGCTGCACCACACACCGGTGAACCTGCTCACCATCGAGGGGAACCACTACCTGGTCGCCCCCCGTGGTGAGACGCAATGGGTCCGCAACGTCCGCAGCGCCGACGGGCACTTCGTGCTGATCCTCGGTCGGAGCCGCCAGATCTGCTCGGCGAAGGAGATCCCGACCTCCGCCAGCGTCCCCATCCTCCGCACCTACCTGCGCCGCTGGAAGTTCGAGACCGGGATGTTCTTCGACGGCGTGACACCGGACTCGACCGATGACGAGTGGGCCGCCGTCGCCGCCCACCACCCCGTCTTCGCCATCGACTGCTGAGGCGTCGGCATGTTGCGGGGCGAGGTCGCCGACCGCGTCGATGAGGGCCCGCCGCCGAGTAGGGCTGGCACCGCGGGGCGGAGCGCTGCGGCGTCGGCAGTCACGTCGGGGAGCAAGCCCCCGACCGTTTCCGCAACCAACCCCGTCCCCGTCACCGGCTTGGTCGCCTCGACGACGAATGGCGTCGACCGGGCGGTGGCCCGAGAGCGTCCCACCGGCGCTCTGCATGGCTCACGCGGACCTCGCAAGGGGACACCGAGCCGAACGGGTGGTCCTGTCTGAGGGGGTTGGACGAGCAAAGCGAGCAAAGCGAGCAAAGCGAGCAAAGCGAGCAAAGGAGGTACTGAGCCACCCCCAGGCGTAGCCTCGTTCGCGGCGGGCGCTGCTGCGGTAGTGGGCTGGGCCATCATGGGTCCATGAGCGACCCGCCCGCGCAGCCAATGAGCACGGGCCGGAGACGACCTGCCACACGGAACGACGAAGAGCTCGGCCATCGAAATCTCATCGCCTTCAACCGGTCCCTGACTCACTGGGGCAGTCGCGGCGCGCTCGAAGAAGGGGGTGGCGCGGTCTTGTGTGCTGGGGGCACCTGGATCCCCGTGGTGGCCAACGGTGCCTTCCGCATGGGCGGGACCCTGAGCGGGCCAGAGCTTCTCGCTCGCGCCGAGGTCTTCTTCACCGGCTTGGCCCGCGGTTACACCGTCAAGGTGCGCGACAACGGCGAGGACGACGATCTGCGGGAGGCCTGTGACGTCGCGGGCCTGGCCGTCTTCGGCGAGCCCACGCCCCAGATGATCCGCCGCTTCCCGCTGCCCGAGCGCGCGCTACCGGCGGACGTCAGCGTGCGTCAGGTCGGCGACGCGGCGGATCTGCGCGCCTTCATGGAGGTGAACGCGGCCGCCTACGGGACCTACGGCATGCCCGCCGAAGTGCTCTCCGACCTCTTCGACGAGACCGCGCAGGTGCTCGGCGACGAGGCAGCCCACATCGTGCTGGCCCGTCGCTCCGGCGAACCGCTGGCGACGGCCATGACCTACGAGAGCGACGGCGTCGCCAGCCTGCAGTGGGTCGGGACGGTTCCGGCGGCCCGAGGCAGCGGCCTCGGCGGGCTCGTCACCACCGTTGCCACCAACCTCGCCTTCGAGCGCGGGGCCTCGTCCTGCACCCTGCAGGCCTCACCCATGGGGGCGCCGCTCTACCTCGAGCTCGGCTACGAGACGATCTACCACTACTCCGAATTCGTCCGGTGGCCGAAGCCTCCTGCCGGCTGAGTCCCCCCGGGTGGCCGGCGGCAGCACCGCACGTTCAGGCGCGCCCCGCCTCGCAGACGGAGCGCGGGGCGCTCAGAACCCGAGCAGTCCGCGGGCGTAGGCGGCCTGGCCGACGTGCTCGAGGCAGTCGTCGGCGACGCTGACGAGACGGACACCCATGGTGACGGGCGGGTCCCAGCGGCGGTCGACCACCCGGTCGAGGTCCTCGGTGGACAGGCCCCGCAGCAATTCCTTCGTGCGCGCGTCGACCTCGGCGAGGTAGCCGAGGAGCGCGCCAGGACCGTCGGGTCGCACCTCAAGCACGTCCTCTGGACCGTGGCCGTAGCCGGTGTTGGACGGGTCGGCGTCGAGCCCGCAGCGCCGGGCCCACTTCCCGGTGGCCCAGATCTGCTCGGTGCCGAGGAGCTCGGCGACGTGGTGGTCCTGGACGCGGGTCAGGTGCCAGACGAGCCAGCCGATGGTGTTCGCCCCGGGGGCAGGCGCCTGTCGGAGCTGCGCCGCGTCGAGATCGTCGACCACCTCGACCGCCAGCGGCTCGATACGTCCGAACAGTTCGAGCAGGAGCGATGCGGTGTCCACGTGGGCACCTTATGGGACGGTGAGGCCCTCAGGTGCCGCCGGCGATCTCCACGTCGGGCGACTGGATGTCGTAGCGGGCCCATGCCGTGTAGGCCACCAGGATCGCCACCACGCAGGTCATCGCGACTGCGGTCTGCCAATCGCCCAAGTCGGCGCCGCTCAGCTGGTGGCCCTTGCTGGCGTAGTCGGCGAAGGAGGCCCCGATCGGGCGCGTGATGACGTAGGCGAACCAGAAGGAGAAGATGCCGTTCCACTTGAGGAATTTCCAGCCCGCCCACGGGATCACGATGACGCCACAGAAGAAGATGGCCGACGACAGGTAGCCCAGGCCGAGGGTGGTGGCGGCGAAGTCCCCGACAGCGGTACCCAGGGCAAAGGTGGCAAAGACGACCGACCAGTAGAACTTCTCCCGCCGGCTGGTGGTGATGGAGTGGATGTCGAGCGTGTGCTCGCTCCGGTCCCACAGGTAGAAGATCGCCGCGAGCACCAGCAGCCAGAACAGCGAGGTGACCGCGTACGGCATGCCGAGGACGAGATGCATCGTGTCGGCGACGCCCGTGCCGGCCGTCGCGATGGCGAGCGCCAGGAACCAGTACGTGACGGCCGAGTAGCGCCGGGCCCGGAACTGCAGGAACAGCGCGACGCAGAACATCGAGACCTCCACCACGAAGCCGAGTTCCTTGTTGTTGACGAACGTGTCGGAGATGGCCTCGCCGGCCGCCGTGGTGGAGATCTTGATCACCCAGAACAGCGCGGTGACCTCGGGCACCTTCGCGGCGAGGGGCTGCTGGGTGAAGATGCGAAACAGTGAGCGCACGCTCGTTGGGTCTCCTTCTCTCGCTGTCCGGGGGAGAGCGCCGGGCGGCTCGTCGGACGACGGGCGGCCAGGGGCAATCGTAACCTCGCTCCCGCGACGCCCGATGCCGCTTCGGAGAGGTTCTGCCCCTGGTCAACCCCGCTTTTCCGGCCCGCAATCCGACTTCAGGATGAGGCCGGCCCCGCCGAAATCATCCTTGAGGCGAGGGTGCGCCTTCCCGCACGGCGAGCGGCACGCCCCCGGCGGCGGCGGAACGGTACGCGGCGTCGACCAGCCGGTGGGCCGCCAGCGCCACGTCGAGCCCGGGTGCGGGCGGCGTCCCCGCCGTCACGGCGTCGACGAAGGCCCGATCGGCCTCCACGTAGGCCCGCACGGCGAGCCCGACCTCGTCGTCGGGCAACGGCAGTGCGTCCACCCAATCCGGTGACGGGCACGCCCGCGCCTCCATCCCCTCGCTCGTCTGGATGTGCAGCGGCCCCCGGAATTCGTCGTCCAACCACACCATGGCGGCGCGGCAGAACACCTCCACCCGGCGCGTCGAACCCCTGCTCAAGATGTCGTGCCACACGCTCGTGAGGTGTGCCTCCAGGCCCGAGGCAAACGACAGGGACACGCTGGCCAGGTCCTCGATCCCCTCGTGGCCGGCGTGGTTGGCCGTCCGGGCCGCCACCTCGTCCACCTCCCCGAAGCAGAAACGCAGGATGTCGACGTCGTGGATGGAGTGCTCGATGAGACAGCCGCCACCGGCCTGGGCCACATCGGCCCGCCACTGCGAGGCGTAGGTACCCTGCACGGGGAAGTACTGGTCGTCGCGGAACACGGCGGCCATCGGGTCGCCCAGCTCCCCCGACCGCACCAGGTCGCGGAGCGCCCGGAACACCGGCGCGCTCCGCAGCACCAGACCGCATTGGCTCGGCAGCCCGGACGCGGCCACCGCCTGGACGAGCGCGCGGGCCCCCGCCAGGTCCCGGTCCAACGGCTTTTCGCAGAACACGGCGCGGCCCGCCGCCAGTGCCTCGTCCACCGCATGACGATGCGCCGCCGTCGGCGTGCACACCCACACCGCGTCACAGCGCGCCGCAACCTCCGCGGCGCTGCCCACGACCGCCGCGTCGGCACCCATCGCATCGGCGAAGCCGTGGGCCCGCCGCTCCCGTGGGTCGTGGACTGCGACGATCGACGCGTCGGTCACCCCGCCGTCCCTCATCGCCTTGAGGCCCAGCCCGTGGGCCCAGGCGATCAGACCCGAGCCGACGAACCCGAGGCGCAACATCCCACGGACACTAGGCCTCCGGCCGCGTCACGGCGGTCTGCCCGGTCCCCCGGCGTCAGCTGCCGCGGTCGCGCCCGGCCAGCGCGTCGACGAAGCGCGCCGCCACCATGACCAGCATGGCGATCTCGTGGCGCTCCCGGTGTCTGATCGGCACCGGGCGGCCGCCGCACACGGTGAACCCGGTCTCGGGAACGGGTTCGACGAAGACACCCGACCCGGTGGTGTCGTGGGCCGGGTCGGTGCCGCTGCGCGAGCCCTCGGCGAACGCGGCCACCCACTGCACGGAGGGCGCTTCGCCGTGCACCTCGCTGAAGCGCTCGAGCCCGTCGTCGGCGAGGGCCAGCCAGGACAGGTCGAAGAGCGCCATCAAATGGCCGCTCAGCGCGTTCATGGCCGCCGTGGGGGTGGCGGCCTGCAGGATCCCCGCCGCAGCGGCGAGGACGGTGTCCTCCCGGTCGGGCGCCTCCGCCGCCGACAGCGGCGTGACCTCCTCGACGCCCGCCCCGGGGACGTTGCGCACCCCGCGGCACACCGCCTCGAGCACGCCGGGCTCTTCCGGCAGCTCCACCACCAGCTCGTCGATCGCCACGCCCGCCTCGCGCTCGAGCACCTCGAGCCCGACGACGTTGCCCTTCATCGCCCCGATCTCGGCGGCCACCGCCCCGAGCACGCCGGGCGCATCGGGCAACCAGATGCGCATCCTCGTCAGCACGGCACCGGGCGATCCGTCGGCGGGAGCGGCATCCCCGCTCAGTGGGTCCTCGTCATCCGGACCACCACCCGCATGCGGTTCTCGGCGTTACCGGCGTAGACGCCCTTGACCGGCGGCACGTCGCCGTAGTCGCGGCCCCGGCCGACGGCCACGTGACGCTCCCCCACGGGGCAGTCGTTGGTGGGGTCGTAGCCCCACCAACGCCCGGTCCAGAACTCCACCCAGGCGTGGCTCTCCCCCGTGATCTCCTCGCCGATCGTCGCGTCCTCCTCGGGGTGGAAGTAGCCCGAGACGTAGCGCGCCGGCAGTTCGACCGACTTGGCCAGGGCGAGGGCCAGGTGGGCGAAGTCCTGGCAGACGCCCGCGCCATCGGCGTAGGCCTCGTTGGCCGACGTGTGCACCGAGGTGACGCCCCGGATGTAGCGCAGTGCGTCATGGGTGGTCTCGATGATGCGCCGAACGGTCTGCAGCGGCCGGTCGGCCCGGAGCCCGGCCCCCAGCTCGGTGAGCTCGCCGCCCGGGGCCGTGTAGAGGTTGTGCGACAGGAAGTCGGCCATCGTCAGCGACGCATCGGCGACGTCCTCCCACGTGCAGTCCTCGGGCTCGTCGGCGGCCTGGGTGTCGACCAGCGAGTTGCCCGTGATGGAGAGCACCTCGTGACCGCGGTCGACGTTGAAGGCCACCACGTGCGTCCCCCAGTAGTCGACGTAGGAGTACTGGGGCGCCGCCGGCAGGGTCACCACCCGCGTCTCGAGCGCGGTCTGGCGCAGCTCGGTGCGCGGCGTGAGGCGGAGCTCGTTGTACGAGGCCCGCGCCGGGGCGTCGTAGTCGAAGCGGGTCTCGTGGGAGACCCGGAGCCGCCACCCGTCGCCGCGGCTCACCCGCCCCCACCCCCCTGCCGCCACTGCACGGGCAGGTCCTGGGCGAAGTAGCGCCGGGTCACGGCATCGCTCACCGAGGAGATGGACGCCTGCAGGCGTTCCAGGCGCGTCTCGAGGCCCCGCGCCAGGGTGGACGGCGCCGAGTACTCGAGCTCGGCCCGGGCCAGGCCGACCAGCCCGCGGGCGTCGTCCCACGTCCCCTCCCGGCCGGCGTTGATCTGGTCGAGGCAGTCCTCGGCCAGGGTCAAGGATGCGAAGGCCGACCGGGGGAAGAGCCGGTCGCGCAGCAGGAAGTCGAGGACGCGACCCGGCTCGACCACCCCCTGGGACAACCGCAGGTAGGGCTCGTAGCCGCCGCAGGACCGCAGCAGCATGACGAGGCCGCTGTCGAACACCTCGTCGAACGCCACGGTGGCCAGTTGGCGGGCGACCACGTCGGTGCGCTCCAGGCAGCGGCCGAGGGTGAAGAAGAGCCAGGTCTGGTCCCGGCTCATCATGGTGTCGGCCAGGCCCATCATGCCCGCGCACTGCGTCTTGACGAAGGAGAGGTAGTAGGCCGGTCCCGCCCGGCGCGCCACCTCCCACTGCGCCGGCAGCTCGGCCCAGGTGGCGTTGATGTGCTCCCAGAACTCCACCGGCACGACGTGGCGCACGGCGCGGGTGTTCTCGCGTGCCGCGGCGAGCGCACCGGCGATGGACGACCGGTTCTGCGGGTCGGTGGCGAGCCGCTCGGTCGCCTGCCAGAGGGTCTCGGTCCCCGAGTCGGGCAGTCCCATGACGGCCAGGAGCCGCCGCGCCGCGTTGGAGCCCTCGACGTCGCTCTGCTCGAGGGCCTGGTACACCGAGACGTCGAGGATGCGCGCCGTCCCCTCGGCCCGCTCGACGTAGCGACCCACCCAGAAGATCGACTCGGCGACACGGCTCAACAGCGCACGCGTCACGTCGGCCCCACCGCGTCCTGTCGTTGGCCCTGTTGTGGGCCCTGCTGTTGTTGCTGCTGCTGCACCCCGTGCTCGGACTCGCTCAGCGGCCCGACGTCCATGGGGGGGCCCGCCAGGCGGGGCGAGGCCTGGCGCGGCGGGAGCACGGGCATCGACAGCCCGCCGCCCACCACCCAGGTGTCCTTGGAGCCCCCGCCCTGGCTGGAGTTGACGACCAGGCCGCCCTCCCGCAGCGCGACCCGGGTGAGGCCGCCCGGGAGGACCCAGATGTCGTCTCCGTCGTTCACCGCGAAGGGACGCAGGTCGACGTGGCGGCGGACCATGGCATTGCCGACCCACGTCGGCGACGTAGAGAGAGCGACGACGCGCTGGGCGATCCAGTGGCGGGGGTCGGCTTCGACCTCGAGGGCGAGCTGGTCGAGCTCCCCGCCCGTGGCGGCCGGCCCGATGACGAGGCCCTTGCCCCCCGAGCCGTCGACGCGCTTGAACACGAGCTCGTCGCGGCGCTCCAGTGCGTCCTTGCGGACGGCGTCGTCCACCAGGTGCATGGTCTCGACGTTGTGGAGGATGGGATCCTCCCCCAGGTAGTAGCGGATCATCGCCGGCACGTAGGTGTAGACGAGCTTGTCGTCGGCGACGCCGTTGCCCACGCCGTTGGCGATCGTGACGCGGCCCGCCCGCGCCGCGTTGACGATGCCCGGGCAGCCCACCAGTGACTCGGGCCGGAACTGCAGTGGGTCGAGGTAGTCGTCGTCGATGCGCCGGTAGATCACGTGCACCGGCACCTCGCCCTCCGTCGTCCGCAGGAACACGTCGGTGCCGTGACACACCAGGTCCCGGCCCTCCACCAGGTGCACACCCATGAGGCGGGCGAGCAGCGCGTGCTCGTAGAAGGCCGAGTTGTGCACCCCGGGCGTGAGCACGACGACCGTCGGGTCCTGCACCGACACCGGGGCGGCGCGCCGCAGCGCGTTGATCAGGCGGGCCGGGTAGTCGGTCACCATCTGTATCGGTTGGCCCCAGAAGAGCTCGGGGAGCACCCGCGCCATGGCCGCCCGGTTGGCCAACACGTAGCTCACCCCCGAGGGGCTGCGCAGGTTGTCCTCCAGCACGCGGAACTCCCCGTCCTCGTCCCGGATCACGTCGATGCCGGCCACGTGGATGCGCACACCGTTGGGCGGCGTGTACCCGTAGGCGGCCCGCACGTAACCGGGCGAGCTCGTGACGACCTCGTGGGGCACCAGTCCGTCGCTCACGATGCGCGCCGCGCTGTAGACGTCGTCAAGGAACAGCTCCAGCGCCCGCACCCGCTGCGCCACCCCGGCTGCGACCCGGGCCCACTCCGCCGCCGTGAAGATGCGCGGCACCACGTCGAGGGGGAACGGGCGCTCCTCGCCGTCGAGGTCGAAGGTGACCCCCTGGTCCATGAAGGCCCGGGCGAGGCGCGAGGCACGGGCCGAGACGTCGTCCGGGCCCATCTGGGCCAGGGAGGACGCGACGGCGCCATAGGGTGGCCGGGCTTCGCCTTCCCGCCCGACCATCTCGTCGAAGGCGGCCTCGGTCAGCCCGCGCGCGGACGCGCCGTAACCGTCGAAGAGGTCTCCCACGGGTCTCAGCGTGCCAGGCATGTGTTTCGCGGCGGTTTCATGGCCGCGAACAGCCGGTGACGGCAGGCGGGTGTACGAGGAATCAAGCCTGCATCGTACCGGGGGTGTTACCCCTTTCAGCCGATGAGGCCCAGCTCCTTGACGTCGTCGCGCTCGGCCAGCAGCTCGTCGGTCGTGATGCCGATGCGCTCGGTGGCGAAGTCGTCGCGGGCGAATCCCTCGACGACGGACCAGCCGCCCTTTCCGTCCGAGGCGACCGGGAACCCGAACTGGAGGCCCTCGGGCGCCCCGTACTGGCCCTCGCTCGCGATGGCGACCGAGAAGCAGTCGCCTTTGTCGGTCTTGGTGCGCAGCGAGACCACGGTGTCGATCGCGGCCGCAGCGGCCGAGGCGGCCGAGGAGGAGCCACGAGCGTCGATGATGGCGGCCCCGCGCTTCTGCACGGTCGTGATGAAGTCGCCCCGGAGCCAGGCCTCGTCGCTGATGACCTCGGGTGCCGGTTTCCCGCCGATCTTGGCGTTGGCGAAGTCGGGGAACTGCGTCGCCGAGTGGTTGCCCCAGATGGCGACGTTCGTCACGTCGCCCGCCAGCACGCCGGCCTTGCGGGCCAGCTGCGCCTTGGCGCGGTTCTCGTCGAGCCGGGTCATGGCGAACCAGCGGTCGGCGGGCACCTCGGGCGCATTGGACCGCGCGATCAGGCAGTTGGTGTTGCAGGGGTTGCCCACGACGAGGACCCGGACGTCCGAGGCGGCGTTCTCCGCGATGGCCCGGCCCTGGGGCTTGAAGATCCCCCCGTTGACGTTGAGCAGGTCGCCGCGCTCCATGCCGGCCTTGCGCGGCACCGAACCGACCAGCAGGGCCCACGACGTCCCGTCGAAGGCGGTCTTCAGATCGGAGGTCGGCACGATGTCGTGGACCAGCCGGAAGGCCCCGTCGTCGATCTCCATGCAGACGCCCTCGAGCACCTTCATGGCGGGCTCGATCTCGAGCAGGCGCAGCACGATCGGCTGATCCTCGCCGAGGAGCTGACCCGAGGCGATGCGGAACAGGATGGAGTAGCCGATCTGGCCGCCGGCGCCGGTGACGGTGACGTGGACGGGGGGCTTGGCCATGGTGAGTGTGTTCCTTTCCGACAGCGAGGAATCCGACAGGGGGGCGAGTGGGGCGAGTGCGGAGGGCGAACTACAGGCGGTCGACGATGGCGGCGGCGAACTCGGAGCACTTGACCTCGGTGGCGCCCTCCATGAGGCGGGCGAAGTCGTAGGTCACGACCTTGTCCGCGATGGTGGCCTCCAGGGCGTGCACGATGTCGGAAGCCGCGTCGTTCCAGCCGATGTGCTCGAACATCAACACGCCGGAGAGCAGCACCGAGCCGGGGTTCACCTTGTCCTGCCCCGCGTACTTCGGCGCGGTGCCGTGTGTGGCCTCGAAGATCCCGTGGCCGGTGACGTAGTTGATGTTGGCCCCTGGGGCGATCCCGATGCCACCGACCTGGGCGGCCAGGGCATCGGAGAGGTAGTCGCCGTTGAGGTTGGTCGTGGCGATGACGTCGAAGTCCGACGGCCGCGTCAGCACCTGCTGGAGCGTGATGTCGGCAATGGTGTCCTTGACGAGCAGCTTGTCGCCGGGATCCCCGCCGCAGTCGTCCCAACCGACGGCGACGTCGGCGAACTCCTCGCGCACCAGCTCGTAGCCCCACTCGCGGAACGCACCCTCCGTGAACTTCATGATGTTGCCCTTGTGCACCAGGGTGACCGAGCGCCGCTTGCGGTCGAGCGCGTAATTGATGGCGGCGCGGATGAGCCGCTTGGAGCCCATGTCCGAGACCGGCTTGATCCCGATGCCCGAGCCGTCGCGGATGGGCCAACCCATGTCGGTGCGCAGGTACTCGGTCAGCTTGAGCGCCTCGGGCGTGCCCGCCTGCACCTCGTAGCCGGCGTAGACGTCCTCGGTGTTCTCCCGGAAGATGACCATGTCGACCAGCTCAGGATGCAGGACCGGCGAGGGGACCCCGGTGAACCAGCGCACCGGGCGCAGGCAGACGTAGAGGTCGAGGATCTGGCGCAGCGCCACGTTGAGAGAGCGGATGCCGCCCCCGACCGGCGTGGTCAGGGGCCCCTTGATCCCGATCAGGTGGCTGCGGAACGTCTCGACCGTCTCGTCGGGCAGCCAGCTGCCCACCTCGTCGAAGGCCTTCTGGCCGGCCAGGACCTCCTTCCACGCGATCTTGTGGCCGTGCTTGGCGGCCGCCGCATCGAGGACCAGCTTGGCGGCGGGCCAGATGTCGACCCCGGTGCCGTCGCCCTCAATGAAGGGAATGATGGGCTCGTCGGGGACGTGGAGGGTGCCGTCGTCGCCCATGCGGATGAGATCTGCCATGGACCGGATGCTACGGGGCGGGGCGGGGCGGTCCCAATTGGGCTGGTCGCTCGGGCGACTGCCGCCTCATGCCGTGAGCACCCCGGTGAGGCGGGCGTACGCCGGCGCGTCCGGACCCAGGATGGCGGCGACCCAGCCCAGCGTGGCGGAGGCGTCGATCGCCGTCCCCCAGCGGACCATCTCCTCGATGTCGAGCCAGTCCTTGGGCCGGTCGAAGACGGCCTTGCAGACGACGAGGTGCTCGGGGGACAGGATCGGGATCTCCACGGGCCCGAACCGCACGGTCCGCGCCCGCCGTGCCATGTCGTGGTGGAACTCGATGGTGGCGAAGAAGACGTCGAGGTAGGAGCCGTCCCAGTCCAAGCGGGCCTGGCCGTCCCGTGCGATGAGCGCCCGGTCGGCGGCGGTGACGGTGACCCCGAGGGTGGCGATCGCCCCGAGGATGGGGGCCGCCGCCTCGGGCGGCAGGGTCAGGTTCACGTCGATGTCCGTCGTCGCCCGGGGGTTGCGGTACCAGGCCAGCGCGAGGGCACCCCCGAACTGGTGCGGCACGCCGAGCGAGTCGAGCATCTCGTGCAGCGTGACGATCCGGGAGGCGAGCCGTCCGAGCGGGGCGGGAGCGGCGGCCACGGTCACCCTTCCGGCCCACCACCGGCCCGCCGCTCCGCGGTCGCCGCGACCACCTCCGCCAGCGGCGGGAACGTCAGCTCCGCTGGTGCACGCTCGGGCGTGAACGCCGTGATCTGCTCGGCGAAGTCGAGGAGATCGATCAGGATGTCGCCCGGATCCCTCTCGCCGCCGCTCCCCGGCGCCGGGGGACGGGCCTCGAGCGAATCGGCCATGCGCCGCGACGAGGCGACGAAACGGCGGGCCGCGCGCGGTGTCGGCGCGGGGCGGCCGGGGCTGTTGGGGCTGTCCGCACTGTCGGCGTGGCCGGGGCTCCGGCGGGAGGGCGGGGGCGCGGGCGCGGGCATCCGGCCCCGCCGGGCCGGATCACGACGGGCCGGATCACGACGGGCCGGATCACGCCGGGCGGGATCCCGCCGGGCCGGATCCCGCCGGGCCGAAGCACGCCGTGACAGCGCCCGCCGTGCCGAGGCTCGCACGGCCTCCGGGTCGAACGGCCGGCTGGCCCGGTCGCGCGCCGTGGCCAGCACGTCATCGGTCAGGTCGGCGAAGTTGGCCAGTGAGCGGGCCCGCGGGCCCTTGGCCGTGTGCACGGACTCACGGATCTCGAAGCGTCCCCTGGGGCGGGCGACCACGTAGGCCATACCCACTATGTTACCGACCCACTACCGCCCCTGATACCCACTATCTCTCACGGTCGCCCTCCGGCCAGAGGTCAGGCGCCGCTTGGCCTGCTTGGCCCCAGGCCCAGCGCGGCGTAGATCTCACGCGTCGCGCTCGAGGTGTTGAAGGTGTAGAAGTGCAGCCCCGGCACGCCGGATTCGAGGAGGTGCGAGCAGAGCTCGGTGGCCAGCTCCACGCCCTCCTTGCGCACCGCGTCGGCCCCGCCCCGCTCGTCGGCGGCGCGCAGGCGCTCCTCCATCCAGGCCGGCGCGGCCGCGCCCATGGCGCCCAGGCGGCCCATGGTCGACAGGGAGGTCACGGGCAGGATGCCGGGCAGCACGGGCGTGTCGACGCCGCGCTCATGCAGGTCGGCGACGAGGGATTGGTACTCCGAGGCCTCGAAGAAGAACTGGGTCACGCCGAAGTCGGCCAGCTCGAGCTTGGCGGCCAGGTGGTCGCGGTCGCTCGTCAGGTCCCGCGAGCGCGGGTGCCCCGCCGGGTGGGCCGCCACGCCCACCGAGAATCCCCCGATGGCGCGGGCGAGCTGCACCAGCTCCGCGGCGTAGGCCAGTTCGCCCGGTCCGGCGTCGGGGTCCTCGGGCGGGTCGCCCCCGAGGGCCATCAGGTTCTCGACGCCGACCTTGCGCAAGGAGACGAGGATGTCGGCCAGTTCGAGCCGGGTGTGCGCCACGCAGATGAGGTGGGCCATGGGGTTGAGCCTGGTCGTGTGCAGCATGCCCGAGACGAGGTCGAAGGTGCGCTGGCGCGACGCGGCCCCGCCCCGGTAGGTGACCGAGACAAAGGACGGCTCGAGCGGCTGCAGCTCGCCGATGGTGCGGGCCAGGGTGGCGAGCTCCTTGTCGTTCTTCGGCGGGAAGAACTCGAAGGAGTACGTCGGCCCGGCCTCGAGCAGCTCGGCGATGCGCGTCACGTCGCGACGCGCCCGTAGTCGTCTTCAAGCCGGACGATGTCGTCCTCGCCGAAGTACGTGCCGTGTTGCACCTCTATGAGGACGACGTCGGTGTCGCCCTCGTTGGCGACGCGGTGCGCACCCTCGAGCGGGATGTCGATCGACTCGCCGGAGTGCACCTCGGTGACGACGCCGTCGAGGGTGACCGTCGCGGTGCCCGACACGATGAACCAGTGCTCGGCCCGCTTGGAGTGGCGCTGATAGCTGAGCCGCTTGCCCGGGTGCACCACGAGTCGCTTGACCTTGTGGTCGGCCGCATCGTCATCGAGCACGGTGTAGTTGCCCCACGGCCGCTCGGAGTACTCCCGCTCACTCACCGATTCATCGCCTCCCCGGCCGGCCTCTCGGGCCTCGCCCTCTGG
Organism: uncultured Acidimicrobiaceae bacterium; assembly: GCA_963736525.1. GTDB lineage: Bacteria > Actinomycetota > Acidimicrobiia > Acidimicrobiales > RAAP-2 > Bog-473. The sequence continues at coordinate 92,090 of CAVTPF010000012.1, read as the reverse complement.
CTCAGCGGGCCGACATCTCCGCGGCCCGCAACGCGTTGCGTAACAGCATGGCACGGGTCATGGGCCCCACTCCGCCCAGGCGGGGCGTGATCCATCCGGCCACGTCGGCGACGTCCTCGCGCACATCGGGGATCAGCTTGCGGCCCTCCCAGCTGGTACCGGCCGACACCACGGCCGCACCGGGCTTCACCATGTCCGGCGTGACGAGAGCGGGGCGCCCGGCCGCCGCCACGATGATGTCGGCGGTGCGCACGATCGCGGCCATGTCGTGCTCGTCGACGCCGGTGTGCAGCACCGTCACCGCGGCGTTGCACCCCGGACGCTTCAACGACAGCAGCATGGAGAGGGGGCGACCGATCGTCACGCCGCGGCCGATGATCACGACGTGCCGGCCCTCGACGGGCACGTCGTAGGCGTGGAGCAACTCGACGATCCCCGCCGGCGTGCAGGGCAGCGGACCGGGCGTGCCCAGCACGAGACGGCCGAGGTTGACCGGGTGCAGCCCGTCGACGTCCTTCTCCGGGTCCACCGCCAGCAGGGCGCGCTCCTCGTCGAGGCCGGCCGGCAGGGGCAGCTGCACGAGGAAGGCGCTCACGGCCGGGTCGGCGTTGAAGCGGGTGATGACGTCCATGACCTCCTGCTGCGATGCGGTCGCCGGCAGGTGCTCGCCGACGGAGTACATCCCGATGGCGGCACAGTCTTCGTGCTTCAACGCCACGTAGCGCTCGCTCGGCACGTCGTCACCGACGAGCACGGTCCCGAGTCCGACCGTCACGCCCTCGGCGCGCAGGTGCGCGATGCGATCGGCCACCTCGGAGCGGATCCGGGCCGCGACCGCCTCGCCGTCGAGCAGGATGGCGCCCATCAGTGCCGGAAGTGGCGCTCGCCGGTCATGACCATGGCCATCCCCGCCTCGTCGGCCGCGGCGACGACTTCCGCGTCCTTCACGGAGCCGCCCGGCTGGACCACCGCCGTCACGCCGGCGTCGGCCAGGACCAACAGGCCGTCGGGGAACGGGAAGAAGGCGTCGCTGGCCCCGGCGCCGCCCTTGGCCCTCTCGCCCGCCTTCTGCACGGCGAGCTCCGCGGCGACGACGCGGGACTGCTGCCCGGCGCCGACCCCGACCGCCTGGCCGCCGGTGACGACGGCGACGGCATTGGACGTCGTGCGCCCGCAGACCCGCCAGGCCAGCACGAGGTCACGCCACTCGTCCTCGGTCGGGCTGCGCCGGGTGACCGCCCGCCACTCGCTGCGGGGCGACACGAAGGCGTCGACGTCCTGCACGAGCACGCTGGCGCCCAGGCTGCGCAGCTGGCGCACCGCCCGCTCAGGTGCGGGCCCCGAGAGCAGGCGCGTGGCCTTGCGCCGGCTGGTCAGCTTCTCCACCGCGCCCGGCGTGTAGGACGAGGCGATGATGACGTCGGCCTGCGGCCCTGCCGCGACCGCGTCGGCCACGTCGTCGGTGATGTCGCCCCCGATGGCCACCACCCCACCGAAGGCGCTCTGGATGTCGCACTCCAGCGCGCGCTCGTAGGCCGTCACGAGGTCGCCGGCCACCGCGGCACCGCACGGGTTGGCATGCTTGATGATCGCGACGGCAGGCTGGCCGGCGTCCGCGGCCAGCTCGTGCACGAGCCGCCAGGCGGCGTCGCCATCGAAGAGGTTGAGATAGGACAGCGGGGAGCCGCCGTGCTGGACCATGTCGTCCCACCAGCTGGTCGTGCCCGCCGTGCGGTAGCGCGAGCCACGCTGGTGCGGGTTCTCGCCGTAGCGCAGCACCTCGGTGCGCTCGAGCGTCAGGTGGAGGGTGGGGGGCAGGACGGCTGCCAGCGCGGCGTCGTCCGTGTCGGCGGGTGTGGCGCCCTCGAGCGACCCCACGGGTGACGGTCCTCCGGCGTCGAGCCAGGCCACGATCGCCGCGTCGTAGGCTGCGGTGTGCGCGAATGCCGCACGGGCCAACCGGCGCCGCGTGGCGGCGGAGAGCCGGCCCGCAGTACGCAGCTCCTCGAGCACCGCGGGGTAGTCGGCCGGTGACGTGACGATCCCGACGTGCTCGTGGTTCTTGGCCGCGGCGCGCACCATGGCGGGGCCGCCGATGTCGATCAGCTCGACGGACGGGTCCGAGGAGAAGGGGTAGAGGTTGGACACCACGAGGTCGATGGCGTCGATGCCGTTGGCCTCGAGGTCGGCCAGGTGCTCGGGCTTGGAGCGATCGGCGAGGATGCCGCCGTGGATCTTGGGATGGAGCGTCTTGACGCGGCCGCCCAGCATCTCGGGCGAGCCGGTCACCGCTGCGACCTCGGTGTGCGCGATGCCGGCCTCGCTCAGCGTGGCCGCCGTGTTGCCGCTGGCCACGAGCTCCCACCCCAGGTCCGAGAGGCCCTGGGCCAGCTCGACCAGGCCTTCCTTGTCGTACACCGACAACAGGGCCCTCACGACGTCATCTCCTCGTCTGCTCCTTCTCTGCGCGACCCTTGGTGTCCCGCTCCGACTCGTGCGCCGGCTGTCGCTCCGACTGCCGCTCGCACCGCCGGCCGGGCCGGTGGTGCGATCTCACGGCCCGACTCCAGCTCGTGCAACGCCCAGGCGATCGTGGCCGGGTAGAGGACCCGCTCGACCGCCTTGATCCGCTCGTGCAGCGTCTCCTCGGTGTCGCCCGGCAGCACCGGGACCACCTCCTGGGCCAGGATCGGCCCTGCGTCCATCTCCAGGGTGGCCAGGTGCACGGTGCACCCCGTCTCCGACACCCCGGCCGCCAGGGCATCGCGCACGCCGTGCCAACCAGGGAAGGCGGGGAGCAGGGCCGGGTGGGTGTTCAGGATCCGGTGGGGGAAGGCCCGGTGGACGTCCTCCGTCATCACCGTGCCGAACCCGGCCATGGCCACCAGGTCGACCTGGTGGGCGACGAGCGTGGCGGCCACGGTTGCCGTGAACCCCTCGCGGTCGAAAGCGGGCCCGAACCCGCCGTAGAGCGTGCGGTCGACCAGCTCTGCGGCGGCGCCGTTCGTCTCGGCCAGCTCGAGGCCCGCACAGGGCCGATCGGCGAGGACGGCCGTCACGGGGAGACCCGCCTCGAACATGGCCCGCAGGATCGTCCCGGAACCCGAGACAAGGACCGCGAGGCGCACGGCGCTCAGGCTACCAACGCCCGGCGACGGCACCGGTCTGGTCGGGCTCGGGAAATTCGACGTTTCGGCCTGGACGTTGGGCGAGGGACCGACGTCGTGTCCAGCGGCTCTCAGGGGCCCGTGGCGGCCCTCGGACCCCGGCGACCTTGCCGCTCTCCTCGGGCCCATGCGACACTGACGTGGCGTGACGGAGCTCGAAACTCCTCTTGAGCAGGGCCTTCGTGGCGGTGGGCGGGGCTCGGCAACACAAGCCCTCGTCCTGACGCACAACGCACCGGTGTCGCTCGGGCGCTGCATGGAAGCGATTGCTGCGCAGACGACCCCCCCGGGGGAGATCCTCGTCGTCGACAACGCCAGCGACCCGCCCATCGATGCGGCCCTCGTCGACGTCGGACTACCGCTGCGCGTCGTTCGCTCAGACACCAATCTCGGGCCCGCGGGGGGCTGGGCGATCGCGTTCACCGAGTTCCTCGAGGGTAGGTATGACTTCGCATGGGTGATGGACGACGACATGATCCCCCAAGGTGACTGCCTGGCGAACCTCTGGGCCGAAGCCGAGAAGCATCAGGAGCCGCCCTACGTCTTCCCGCTGGCGGACCAGCCGGACGGGTCGATCAAGCAGTGGGGATCCTGGTGCGGTTTCCTCATCGCGAAGGACATCGTCAAAGAGGTGGGGCTCCCGAACGCCGACCTCTTCTGGTGGGCCGAGGACACCGAGTACAACCACTGGCGGATCCCCCGGGCCGGCCATCCCCGCCGGATCGCCTACGCGGCGAAGGTTCGTCATGATGCGATCCGCCAGAGAGCACAGGTCCCGGCCTGGAAGTACTACTACGAAACGCGCAACATGATCTATCTGCACCTCCACGTGATGCGACGGGTGGGACGGTTGCCCAGGAACCTCGCCGGTCTCATGGGAAGGGCCTTGTGGCGGGAGAAGACGGGTCGCCTTGTTCGCCTGAAGGCCATCGCCATGGGCGTCCGAGACGGCTTGACCGGTCGCCTCGGGATGCGCTTTCCGATCACACCGATGCAGGAGCGGGAGGGTTGATGCACTGCAGGCGTGTCATGCGTTGACACGCCACGGTTCCTACTGCTCTTGGGCAGGCGTGGGCGTCGCCCCGGGTGCGATCCTGCTCCGGGCGGCATTGAAGATCAACCGGACGACGACGCCGATGATGGCCAGATCGAGGAGCATCTGCGCGGAGACGACGAGGCGGGCGGTGTCGGTCCTGGGCGTGATGTCGCCGAATCCGACCGTCGAGAAGACGGTGATGGTGAAGTAGAGCGCCCTGGTGTGGTCGAGGGGCTGCGTGAAGGTCGACGCGGTCTCGTGCGACATCGACAGGTAGATGGCGGAGAACGCGACGAGGAACACGGCGATGACGATGCCGAGCGCCTCGACGGCGCGCAGCTCGGGGAGCTCGGCGACCGCGATGCGGCGGATCTGCCAGGCGAACACGGCGCCGATCAGCGCGATGTCGGTGCCCAGGCGGACCAATGCCCGCAGGTGGGTTTCGTGCCCGATCGGCAACGCGTAGAACGCGCCCACGATGAGGACCCAGGACAGGGCGACGATGGCGACGGAGCGGATGATGGCCCGTCGCCGTTCGTGCTTCTCGAGATCGGCGAGGCGAACGGCGTCGACCACGGCGGCGCGGTCTCGTCGAGCGAACCGCCGCCGGGAACGCTGCTCTGCGTCGGGCGTCCCACGGTCCATGGGTCAAGACGCTAACGAGGCGTCCGCTCAGATTCGTGTACCCGGCGCCGATGCAGGCGCTGGTGCAGGTGGGGGTGCTAGCCCCCCGACCGGATGTCGGTACTAGCCCCATTCCTCGCAGACGCCGCGGGCGCCACACTGCAACCAGGAGCGTGCGGGCGAGCGCCTCCAGGGGCTCGCATGGTCACGTTCCGACACGTCCGGCGAACGGACATGAAGGAGGAACGGCACGATGAAGGATTCGAGTTTCAGCCGATGGATGGGGCCCGTAGGGCTGCTGACCGTGGTGGCGCTGTTCGTCGGCTTCGGCCCGCTCGGGGGTGGTGCTCCCGGTGAGAACGCGTCGGGCGTCTCCGTCGCCCATTGGTACAACGCCCACGTCGGGCAGAGCTGGGGGTCGATCTACGCAGTCTCTCTCGGAGCGGCCCTGCTGATCCTCTTCCTGGTCCACCTGCGCACGGTCCTGCGCCAGAGCGGTGAGAGCGGTGAGAGCCTGTTGCCCAACGTCGTGTTCTTCGCGTCCATCTTTCTCCTCGCGGGGCTCATGGTCGCCGGCGTGGACCAGGTCGTCCTGATCCTGGCCGCGCACAACCACCAGTTCGGCATCGTGAAGACGGCCAACTTCGTCAGCGACAACGACGAGTTCGGGATCGTCTTCGGCATGGCCCTGCTCACGCTGACCACCGGGGTGTGCATCTTGGCGAACCGAACGGCACCGCTGCCCCGGACGCTCGGGTGGTACTCCATCGTCGTCGCGATCGTCTCGTGTGCCGGGCCCTTGAGCGGTCTGGCGTTCCTCTTCGGGCTCCCGATCTGGGTCATCGCCACCGGCTTCGTCATCACCGTCAAGGCACGACGCGGCACGCTCGGCCCGGCGGAGGGGTCCCTGGACCGCGCCCACGCCGATGGGCACTTGCCGACGTTCCCGTCCGTCGGCAAGCCGGTGACCGCCTAGCGCACACCGGTCGGGCGCCCGGGCCGTTGGCGGAACGGCCCGGGACCGCCCCCACGTCTCCGGTCGTCGGCCCTTCGGCTTACGGCCGTTGGGTCGTTGTTCGTGCGGGGGTCAGGCGAGCCCCCGCACGATCTCGACCACCTTCTCTCCGCACTCGGTCGGGTTCTGCGCCACGGCCACACCGGCGGCCGACAGCGCCTCCATCTTGGCCTGGGCCGTGCCCTGGGAGCCCGAGATGATGGCGCCGGCGTGACCCATCTTGCGGCCGGGGGGCGCCGTGACGCCGGCGATGTAGGCCGCCACCGGCTTGGTCATGGAGCTGGCGATGAAGCCGGCCGCCCGCTCCTCCTCCGAGCCGCCGATCTCGCCGATCATCATCACGGCCTTGGTCTCGGGGTCGGCCTCGAACGCGGCCAGGCAGTCGATGAAGTTGGTCCCCGGGACCGGGTCGCCACCGATGCCGACACAGGTGGTCTGCCCGATGCCCTGCTGGGAGAGCTCGTGCAGAGCCTGGTAGGTGAGCGTGCCGGACCGCGAGACGATCCCGACCGGCCCTCCCGCCAGCGCGATGTCGCCCGAGGTGATGCCGATGTTGCACTTCCCGGGGCTGATGATGCCTGGGCAGTTGGGGCCGAGCAGGCGGGTCCCGGGGAACTCCTCCACCAAGCGGTTGTAGGCCACCGCCTCGTCCTGGGCCGGGATGCCCTCGGTGATGCAGACGATGAAGGAGATGCCGGCCTCGGCCGCCTCCAAGATGGCGTCGGCGGCACCCCGGGGTGGCACCGAGATGAACGACGCCGTGGCGCCGGTCTCCTTCACGGCCTCGGCGACCGAGGCGAAGACGGGGATGCCCTCGATCTCCTCGCCACCACGCTTGGGGTTGGTGCCGCCCACGATCTTGGTGCCGTACGCCTTGTTGCGCAGGCCGTGGAAGAGCCCCTGGCTCGTCGGGCTGATGCCCTGAATCACGACCTTGGTCGTCTCGTCGACGAAGATGCTCACGTTCTCTGTCCTCTCGGGGTCGGGTTGTGGTCGGTCCGGCAGGGGCCCGCGTCTAGGCCTCGGCCAAGGCGACGGCGTGGCGGGCGGCCTCGAGCATGGTCGGCTCGGCGATGAGCGTGTCCGACAGGTGGTCGGCCAGCAGCGCCCGGCCCTGCTCGGCGTTGGTGCCGTCGAGGCGCATGACGACCGGCGAGCCCAGCTTCACGCGTCCGATGGCCTCGATGATCCCCTTCGCCACCTCGTCCACCCGCGTGATGCCACCGAAGATGTTGACGAAGATGGACTTGACCGCCGGGTCGGCGTTGATCACTTCGAGCGCGGCGGCCATCACGTCGGCGTTGGCACCGCCGCCGATGTCGAGGAAGTTGGCGGCCTGCCCGCCGACCTGGGTGACCACGTCGAGCGTGCTCATGGCCAGCCCGGCACCGTTGGCGATGATGCCCACCGAGCCCGAGAGCCCTATGTAGTTGAGGCCCTTCTCCTTGGCCATCTTCTCGCGCGGGTCGACGTCGGAGTCGTCCTCGAACTCCTCCCACTCGGGGTGGCGGAAGGAGGCGTTCTCGTCGAGGGTCACCTTGGCGTCCAGCGCGTGCACCTTGCCCTCGGGGGTGAGGATGAGCGGGTTGATCTCGGCCAGGTCGCAGTCCCCCTCGACGTAGCAGTGGTACAGGCGCACCAGCAGCGTGGCCGCCTGCTCCCGGGCCTCGGGGTCGAGATTGGCCCGATCGACCCACTCCCGGGCCACCTCCTCGGAGAGGCCGACGGTCGGGTCGACATGGAGGCGGGCGATGGCGTCGGGGTTGGTCTCCGCCACCTCCTCGATCTCGACGCCGCCCTCGGCCGAGAGCATGCCGAGATGGAGCTTGGCCGGCCGGTCGAGCGTGAAGCTGGCGTAGTACTCCTTGGCGATGTCGGACGCGTGCTCGACCCAGAGCCGCTTGACGACGTGGCCCTTGATGTCGAGCCCGAGGATGTTGCCGGCGTGGTGCCGCACCTCGTCCGCGTCGGCCGCGATCTTCACGCCGCCTGCCTTGCCCCGGCCGCCCACCTTCACCTGGGCCTTGACCACCACGGGGTAGCCGGCGGCCTCGGCCTGTTCGACCGCCTCGTCCACCGTGTCGGCCACCCCGCCGGGGGAGGTCGGGATGCCGAAGCGGGCGAAGTACTGCTTGCCCTGGTACTCGTAGAGGTCCACTTTGGGTGCTGTCTCCTTCGATTGTGGGGGTGTCGGGGGCGAATCTGGGTCCGGGAATCCGAGTCCGGGGGGCGCAGCCGGCCGGCGCGCCCGGCGCCGGCTGCCACTTCGGCGTCAGGCCTCGAGGGCCTCCTCACGCGCATCGAGAGCCTCGGCGAGCCAGGTCCCAATGGCGTCGAGCGGGGCGCCCGGAGTGAAGACCTGCGCCACGCCCTCCTCCTTCAGCGTCGGGATGTCCGCCTCTGGGATGATCCCCCCCACGATGACCAGGACGTCGCCACGGCCCGCGTCGGCCAGCAGCTTGACCACCTTGGGCACCAGCGTGAGATGGGCCCCCGACAGCAGCGAGAGGCCGACGGCGTCGGCATCCTCCTGCACGACCGCCTGGACCACCTGCTCCGGCGTCTGGTGCAGGCCGGTGTAGACGACCTCGAAACCGCTGTCGCGCAGCGCCCTGGCGATGACCTTGGCCCCCCTGTCGTGACCATCGAGGCCGGGCTTGGCCACGACCACCCTGTAGGGACGTTTCATGCGGCTCCCAGGATAGGGAGGCCCTGGTGCCGGGCGCCAGATCGCCGGGGCCGTTCTTGCCGAAGCTCGGAGCCGGGCGAGTGGGGCCTGACCGTGCGGGGGGCGGCTGGCCGGGGCCGGTGGCGGCTGGAACGACGGCTCACCGAGCCTTCCCGTTTCCCGCGATCTCGGCGACCCAGTCCGGGTCTCGCCGCAACAGCGGTCGTTCGAAGACGACCTCGGTATCGGTGAGGAGGTCCCAGGGAGCGGCACGGGGCTTGCGCAGCAACCGGTCGGGGGGAGACGCGCCCATGACGAAGGCGAACGCGATCAGGCAGCAGGCGACGATGGTCGGCACCAAGAGCACCGTGCAACACACGGCGTTGCGCACGACGGATCGAGTCAACCCGATCCGGCGCCCGGTGGAGCGCCTGACGACGCGCAGCCCCGTCAACCGGAAGCTCGCGGTGCTGCCCTGGCGCCACTCGAGAACGCTCCAGACCAGCCAGCCGACTCCCAACGTCGCCACGACGAGGAGTGCGGTGACCAGCAGCGCCTTGATGCGGCTGACGAAGTCCGCCGGTCGCCGTTCAATTGGAGTTGCTGAACTCGAAGGGGCCATCGTCTCGGCAACCCGTTCCTGCCATCGGACCTGTTCCCCCGCCAGCATAAGAACCGAAGAGACCGATGGCAGCGCCGGCCGGCGACACCTCCGAACCAGCGCTGGACCACCGAAACAGCGCCGGCCGGCGATACCTCTGAAAACCATAAACGGAGACGTTGATCGTTTTGAGAAATGTCGCCGGCGCTCGAAGGCCGCCCTCAGGCCCGGCGCAGCGGCGTGGCCGAGAGCAGCAGGTTCTTCTTGCCGACCGTGTCGAAGTCGACGGTGGCCTGGGCCCGCGATCCCTCGCCCTTGGCGCTGATCACGACGCCGTGGCCCCAGTGGTCGTGCACGACCTCGTCGCCGGCCGCCAGCCCGAGGTCCTCGGCGCCCGTGCTGCCCCGGGACGCCGGCCGGCCGCCGCCGCCGCCCGCACCCCCACCAGCGCCCCCACCGCGGGCCGCGGCGGACCGGGCGGCCAGGGGAACCGCCGGCGCGAAGGTGGCCCCGGGCAGGTGCTCCTCGGCCGAGAGAGAGTCGTACCCCGTCCCGCGCCGTGGCGAGCCCAGACCCACGTCGTCGACGAGGTGCGCGGGCACCTCGGTCACGAAGCGGCTCGGCATGGCGGGCTGGGTGCGCCCCCAGGTGGTACGGGACCAGGCGTGCGAGATGGCGAGGTGCCGCCGGGCCCGGGTGATGCCGACGTAGAAGAGGCGGCGCTCCTCCTCGAGCTCGCTCGGCTCGGACAGCGAGCGGAAGTGCGGGAAGATCCCCTCCTCCAGGCCGACCACGAACACGGCCGGGTACTCGAGGCCCTTCGCGGTGTGCAATGTCATGAGGGAGACCCGGGTGCCGTCGCTGTCCAGCTCGTCGGAGTCGGCGACCAGGGCGACCGTCTCGAGGAAGCCGTTGACGTCGTCGAAGTCCCCCGCCTGGGTGGCCAGCTCAGCCAGGTTCTCAATGCGGCCGTCCGCCTCGTGGGTGTGCTCCGCCACCAGCTCGGCCAGGTACCCGGTGCGGTCGGCGACCAGCTGGACGAAGTCGGCCGGGTTCACGGTCTGCACCAGCGGGCGCAGCTCGGCCAGCGTCTGGGACAGCTGCTGCGCACCCCTCAGGGCCTTTCCGGTGAGGCCCACGTCCTCGGCCTGATCGATGGCCTCGCTGAAGGAGACATGGTGCACCTGGGCCCAGGCCGCCATGCGGGCCACCGACGTGTCGCCGATGCCGCGCTTGGGGACGTTGACGATGCGGCGCGCCGAGACCTCGTCGTCGGGGTTCGCCAGCACGCGGACGTAGGCCAGGATGTCCTTTATCTCCCGGCGGTCGTAGAACTTGGCGCCGCCCACCACCTTGTAGGGGATGCCGCTGAACTTCATGGACGTCTCGAGCGGCAGCGATTGCGCGTTGGTGCGGTAGAAGACGGCGAAGTCACCCCACGTCAGCCTGTCCGACGCGTGCAGGCGGAGGATTTCACTCGACACCCACGCCGCCTCGTCCCGCTCGTCCTCGGCTCGGTAGCGCTTGATGGGGCCGCCGGTGTCGCCGACGGTGAACAGCTCCTTGGGCTGGCGGCCGATGTTGTTGGCGATGACCGCGTTGGCCGCGTCGAGGATCGTCTGGGTGGAGCGGAAGTTCTGCTCCAACATGATCGTGGTGACGTTGGGGAAGGCCCGCTCGAACTCCAAGATGTTGCGGATGTCGGCCCCCCGCCAACGGTAGACGGACTGGTCCGAGTCCCCCACCACGCAGACGTTGCCGTGTGCCTCGCCGAGCAGCTTCACGATCTCGTTCTGGGCGTGGTTCGTGTCCTGGAACTCGTCGACCAGTATGTGCCGGAAGCGCTCCTGGTAGGCGGCCCTGACGTCGTCGCAGGCCTTGAGCAGGTTCGCCGTGACCATGAGCAGGTCGTCGAAGTCGAGGGCGTTGGCGCCCAGCAGCCGCTCCTGGTACTGCGCGTAGACGTCGGCGATGCGCTTGCGGAACGGGTCGGGGCCGCTGCGGGCGTCGTCGCGGAACGTCTCGAAGTCGACCAGCTCGGACTTGGCTTGGCTGATCACCCCTTGCACGGCGCGCGAGGGGAGCCGCTTCTGGTCGAAGCCGAGCTCGGCCGTGATCATCTCGATGAGCCGGCGCGAGTCCGTGTCGTCATAGACGGTGAAGCCCGAGCGGTAGCCGAGACGGTCGGCGTTGGTGCGCAGGATGCGCAGGCAGGCCGAGTGGAAGGTGGAGACCCACATCTTGTCGGCCGCGGGCCCGACCAGGTCGGCCACGCGCGTGCGCATCTCGTCGGCCGCCTTGTTGGTGAACGTGATGGCCAGGATTCCCCAGGGCGGCGCGTCCCCCGTGGCCATGAGGTGGGCGATGCGCCGGGTCAGCACGCGCGTCTTGCCCGATCCGGCGCCGGCAATGATCAGCAGCGGGCCGCCACGGTGTTCGACCGCGGCGCGCTGGGGCAGGGTCAGGTCGTCGAGCAGCGCGGCCGGGCGACCCGCGAACGCGCCCGACTTCGTGGCCGAGCGCTGGCGACGACGGCGCCCGTCATCGGCTCCGTCGACCGCGTCGGTCGGGGCGAGCCCGTCGTCGACCGCGTCGGTCGGGGCGAGCCCGTCGTCGCCCGACCCGTCGGCGGCGCCCGGTGCGGCCGCGGCGGCCGCGGCGGCCGCGGCGCCGGCGCCCTCGTCGGACGCGTCAGAGGTGTCGAACAGCTGCCCGTCGTGCCCGTTGCGGCCGTGTGCGTGCCCGCCGCTCCCCGGCGCCACGGTCACTCCCACTCGATGGTCCCGGGTGGCTTCGACGTAACGTCGAGCGCCACCCGGTTGACGCCCTCCACCTCGTTGATGATGCGGGAGGCGATGCGCTCGACCAGGTCGTAGGGCAGCCTGGCCCAGTCCGCCGTCATGGCGTCGTCACTGGTGACCGCCCGGATCACGATGGGATAGGCGTAGGTGCGGCTGTCGCCCATGACGCCGACGGTGCGGACGGCCGGCAGCACGGCGAAGCTCTGCCACAGCTCGCGGTAGAGGCCGGCCCGGCGGATCTCCTCGACCACGACGGCATCGGCATTGCGCAGGATCTCCGCTCGCTCCGGAGTGACCTCGCCGATGATGCGCACGCCGAGGCCCGGGCCGGGGAAGGGTTGGCGCCACACGATCTCGTGGGGCAGACCGAGCTCCTCCCCGACCGCGCGGACCTCGTCCTTGAAGAGCAGCCGCAACGGCTCCACCAGCTCGAAGGCGAGGTCGTCGGGCAGCCCGCCGACGTTGTGGTGCGACTTGATGTTCGCCGCGGTGTCGCTCCCGGACTCGATGACGTCGGGGTACAGCGTCCCCTGGACGAGGAAACGCGGCCCCTCCCCCTCACCAGCGCCGGCTCCGGGCACCTCGCCCGCACCGAGGTCCCGCGCCACCTCCTCGAAGATCCGGATGAACAGCTCCCCGATGATCTTGCGCTTGCGTTCGGGGTCGGTGACCCCGGCCAGCGCGGCGAAATAGCGGTCGGCCGCCTTCACGTGCACGAGGTCGACCTTGAACTGGCGCCGGAAGGTGTCCTCGACCTGGTCGGCCTCGCCCGAGCGCATCAGGCCCGTGTCGACGAAGACGCAGGTGAGCTGGTCGCCCACTGCCTTGTGGACCAGTGCGGCCGCCACGGCCGAGTCCACCCCTCCGCTCAGCGCGCACAGCACCCGGTCGGTACCCACCTGGGCCCGCACGGCCGCCACCTGCTGCTCGATGATCGACACGTGCGTCCAGCCCGGCAGGCACCCGCACACGTCGATGAGGAAGTGGTCGAAGACCTCGCTGCCCCGCTCGGTGTGCACCACCTCGGGGTGGAACTGCAGGCCGAACAGCCGCCGCTCGGGGTCGTGCAGCGCCGCAACCGGTGCGCCCGGGCTGCTGGCCGTGGCGACGAAGCCGGCGGGCACGGCCGTGATGGCGTCGCCGTGGCTCATCCAGACGCTCGACCGAGCGGGCCAGTCGGGACACAGCGGCGACGTCGCCGTGAGCGACAGTTCGGTGCGCCCGTACTCCCCCTGACCCGTACGCGACACCGTGCCGCCGAGCTGCAGCGCCATGAGCTGCGCGCCGTAGCACAGGCCCAGGATGGGGACCCCGAGGTCGTAGACCGCGGGGTCGATGCTGGGTGCCGGAGACTCGTAGACCGACTTCGGGCCGCCGCTGAGGATGATCCCCTTCGGCGCACGCGCCCGTAGCTCGTCGACCGTGATGGTGGCCGGGACGATCTCGGAATAGACGTGGGCCTCGCGGACCCGGCGTGCGATCAGGCGGGCGTACTGGGCCCCGAAGTCGACGACGAGGACGGTGTCGGTCACCGAGACGCGCGCACCGCGGCGGCGCTCAATGGCCCATGCCCACGCCCTGGGACCGCTGGAAGAACTTCCCCTCGGTCTGCAGCGACGGGGCGACCATGACCTCGGCCTTCTGGAATTCCTTGACCGTCTCGTAGCCGCAGGTGGCCATGGCGGTGCGCAGCGCGCCGAAGAGGTTCATGCGGCCGTCGTTCTCGTGAGCGGGGCCGAGGAGGATCTCGCGCAGGCTGCCCCGCACCGACGTGCGCACCCGGGCGCCCCGCGGCAGCGTCGGGTGGAAGGTGGCCATGCCCCAGTGGAAGCCCCGCGCCGGGGCTTCGACCGCGGACGACAGCGGCGAGCCGAGCATGACCGCGTCGGCGCCGCAGGCGATGGCCTTGGCGATGTCGCCGCCCTTGGACATGCCGCCGTCGGCGATGACGTGGACGTAGACACCGGTCTCGTCGAGGTGACGCATGCGGGCCCCCGCCACGTCGGCAATGGCCGTCGCCTGGGGCACGCCCAGACCGAGGACGCCGCGGGTGGTGCACGCGTTGCCCGGGCCGACGCCCACCAGGACTCCCACGGCGCCGGTGCGCATGAGATGCAGGCCGGCCTGGTACGAGGCGCAGCCGCCCACGATGACCGGGATGTCGAACTCGCGGATGAAGCGCTTGAGGTTGAGGGGCTCGACGGTCTTGGAGACGTGTTCGGCCGAGACCACCGTCCCCTGGATCACCAGCAGGTCGAGCTCCGCGGCCAGGATGGCCGGCGCCAGGGACTCGGTGCGCTGGGGCGTCACGGAGGCCGCCGTCGTGATGCCGGCCTCCTTCATCTGGCGGATGCGGGCGGTCACCAGCTCGGGGAGGATCGGCTCCTGGTACATCTGCTGCATGCGGGCTGTGGCCTTGTCGTCGTCGAGCTCGCGGATCTCGTCGAAGAGCGGGGTCGGGTCCTCGTAGCGGGTCCACAGTCCTTCGAGGTTGAGGACCCCCAGGCCGCCGAGCTTGCCCAGCTCGATGGCGGTGGTCGGGCTCATCACCCCGTCCATGGCGGCGCCGAGCAGGGGCAAGTCGAAGCGGTAGGCGTCGATCTCCCAGGAGATGTCGACGTCCTCGGGGTCCCGGGTCCGCCGGCTCGGGACGATCGCGATGTCGTCGAACCCGTAGGCCCTGCGCCCCGACTTGAAGATGCCGATCTCGATCTCAGCCAATTTGCTCGCCCTCCGGCATTCGTGGGGCCGGTACGGCTCTCGGACCACACCGGCACGCTGCGACTCACTGCGAACGCCGGGCCGACACGCCGACGATCCTCCATCCTACTCCGTGGGTGCCTCGCTCCAGGCTCCTCCCGGGCCCCAAACGAGGGGGGGAGACCGGCTGCAGCGAGGGCACCAGGAATTTCGGCGGAGACGGCGAGCCGCAGGTCACCAACCCGCCGAGCGGCCTGTTGGGCGCCGATCCTGCGGGCGCGAGACTCCGGGCATGCCCGACCAAGAACCCGCCGCACCCGCTGCCCGCACCGCCGCACCCCCCGACCGCACCGCCACGGCCGCCGCCATCGCCAGGGGCATGCGCGCCCAGCTGGCCCACCGCGACGCCGAGCTGTCGGCCGGCGCCCGGCAAGTGGGCTGGAAGATCGGCTTCAACACGCCCGCCATCCAACAGCACTTCGGGCTGACCGACCCCGTCGTCGGCTACCTGGTCGACACCGGGGTGACCCCCGAGGGCGCCACCGTGTCCCTGGCCGGATGGAGCGCGCCGGCCGTGGAGGTCGAAGTGGCCGTGCGGGTGGGCCCGGACGGGGCGGTGGCCGGGCTGGCCCCGGCACTCGAGCTCGTCGACCTGGACCTCCCACCCGGCGGCATCGAGCCGGTGCTCGCAGGCAACATCTGCCAGCGCGGTGTCGTCTTCGGCGACGAGGTACCCGGTGTCGACCCGTGGGCCACCCGCGTGGTGCTGGCGAAGAACGGCCATGCCGTGGCGGAGGGCGCGTTGAGCGAGGATCCCGCCGTCACCGTCGCGTTCGTGCGCGGGTTCCTCGCCGCCCACGGCGCCGCACTCGAGCCCGGCCACCGCATCATCGCCGGTTCGCTCGTCGCGCCCGTCGACGTGGAACCCGGCGACGAGATCCACGTCGCCTTCGGCCCACTCGGCGAGCTCGGGATCAGCTTCGGCCCGTAACGGCGGGATCCCGGGCGCCGACTCGGTCAGTCGCCCGCGGCGCGACCCGGCTCAGAACCCGTTCTGCCCGGCCAGCACGATGCTCAGCAGCTCATGGATCATGCGCGCCGTGGCGCCCCAGATCATCTCGCCCGACACCTCGAAGAACCAGACGGCGAAGGAGCCGTCGTCACTCCCGGGTACGGCGCGCCCCGGAATGCTCCACCGCTCCTCGTGGAAGATGGCGGGATCCGCCAATTCGCCCAGCGAGACGTCGAAGACCCGCTCCACTTCGTGGGGGCTCGGCACCAGGTGTGGGCGCGCCGGCACGGTGGCGAGGACAGGCATGATCAGCGAGGCGGAGACCATGGTCAGGACGGGATGGATCCACCCGACAAGGGTCACGAGATCCGGGTCGAGCGCGACCTCCTCGTGGGCCTCGCGCAGCGCCGCCGCCGCGGGGCTCTCGCCTTGGTCGAGGCGGCCCCCCGGGAAGCTGACCTCACCCCGGTGCGTCCGCAGGCCCGAGGCGCGGCGGGTCAGGATCAGGCGGGCCTCCCCGTCCTCCTCGAAGAGCGCGGCCAGGACGCCGGCATTGACGTGCCGCACGGGCTGGAGGTTCGTCTCGTTCACCAGGATGGCCGGTCCGAGGACCCGGTCCGTGCCGATGCCCTCGGGCACCGAACCCCGCTGGCCCAGCTCGTCCAGCGCGTCGAGCACGCGGTCGATGCCGATCCCGGTCCGCTGCGCCGGCGGGAGCGCGGACCAGGGTGACGGTCCGCCCGGACGCCAGGTGGCCGGGCGCGGGATCACCTGGGGAGGGACGGGTCGGGACATCGCCTCACGCTACCGGGGGCCCGCCCCGGCGCCTTCGGGGCACAGGGGGCGCCGAGCGATGTTGCCCTCCCCGCGGCCTCGCTACGCTCTCGCCCCATGACGTCTCCGGCGGAGTTACAGGCCCAGGCCGACGCGTTCGGGTGGTACCACACCATCGATCTCGGCAACGGCGTCGTCACCAAGGGGATCAGCGTCCAGGAGACGTCCGCCGGCGTGATCCCCGACGTCGCCGGGCGCAGCGTGCTCGACATCGGTGCCTGGGACGGGAAATTCTCCTTCCTGGCCGAACAGGCTGGCGCCAGCCGCGTCGTGGCACTCGACCACTACGCCTGGGGGGTCGACTTCGTGGCCCGCGGGGCGTACTGGGAGGAATGCATCCGGAACGGGACGCTGCCCGACCAGTCGCGCGACGAGACGGATTTCTGGCGGCCGGACCTCCCCGGTCGGCGGGGCTTCGAGTTCGCGTCGGCCGCGCTCGGGTCCAAGGTCGAGCCGGTGGTGGCCGACTTCCAGACCGTCGACCTCGACGAGCTGGGGTCGTTCGACGTGGTGCTCTATCTCGGCGTCCTGTACCACATGAAGGAGCCGCTGACCTGTCTCGAGCGCCTGCGCACGGTCACCAAGGAGGTGGCCGTCATAGAGACCGAGGCGGTACACCTCCACGGCCTCGACAACGAGGTGCTGCTGCAGTTCCACGCCGGCAGTTCCCTGCGGACCGACTTCGGGAACTGGTACGTCCCCACCATCGAGGCGCTGCACAACTTGTGCCGCGCCGCCGGCTTCTCCACGGTCAAGACCATCGTCGGGCCCCCGCCACCCCCGCCGGAGTCGCCCCCGGGACTGCGGCTGCAGTTGGCCCGCCGCCTCGGCGCTCTCCCGGCGCCGAAGCCGTCGGCGCCGAGCCAGAACTACCGCGCCGTCGTCCACGCATTCGCCTGACCCCGCCGCACCGGGTCGGCCCCGGATCGCCATCAGTCGTTCTCGACCACGAAGTCCCACTTGGCGACGACCTGGCGGCCGTCGGGCGCCCAGCGCATGAGTCCCTCACCCACGGGCTCGGCCACCCGCAGCTCGAAGGTCACCGTCTGGCCCGGTCCGACCGTGGCCGGAGGATCCGCCTGGCCCGGCACCAGCGCCGGCTCGAAGGCCTGTGCCGCATCGTCGATACTGTCGAAGTCCGCCGCCGAGACGGGAACGGTGCCCGTCGCCTGCGAGAGCGTCACCGTCCAGGTGCACGTGGTCGTCGGCGCCTGATAGGGCAGCCCCTCGCCCGGCACCTCGGGCCCGCTGACCACGGCGACGACCGACCAGTGCGGCGTGACGACCTTTACGGGGTCACCCTGGTTGGTGAGGGCGGGGCGGGAGACCGTGCCGACCAGCACCGCCTCGCTGTCGAAGTGCAACGTCCGCCTGGGGAGGAACGACGGGTAGCCGACGAGACCGTGACCCTTGCCCTGGTCGTGCCCTTGGGTCGCGGTGGCGGCGCCGGCCCCGGCGCCGGCCCCGGGTCCGCACACCACGACCGAGGCCACCGCGGCCGCGCCGCAGAACGCCAGGATGACGCGTCGCACGCCGAAGCGCTCCGACCGGGACCGACCGCTAGCTGCCGCTCGGGTTGGTGAACACGTCAGGCCCGAAGGGCCGCAGACCCGGCTGCGCCGCGTAGCCGAGGTGCCCGCGCCCGTCGAGGCCACCCGAGACCGTGCCGGCACCCGGTGAGAGCGGCGTCCAGCCGCTGCCCGAGTCCACGTTGAAGACGTCCTCCATGGTGGCCAGCCAGCTGTAGTGGTTGTAGTAGACGTTCGACACCGTCCCCGGCTTGATGAAGGGGCTGATGAGCACGCTCCCTGTGTCGCCGCCGCCCGACGTCGGGTCGGTGGCGTCGTACAGCGGGTCGGGCGTCTCGCTGCTGGTGAGGAATCCGGGCGCGCCCTCGGCGCTCAGGGTGATCGTCTGCGTTCCCGTCGTCGAGAGGTCGACCGGATTGCCCGACTGGTCGACCAGCTGGAACTGGCCCGTGGTGGCCGAGCCCGAGCTGGAGGTGGGGAACTGCGGTCCGGTGTCGGTGACGGCGCCCACGAAGGAGTCGGCCGGGATGCCCGCCCCGGTGACCAGGCGTCCCGTGTCGTCGGCCACGATGGCGTTGTCCTGAATGACGTTCGAGCCCGACGTCGTGGACACCGTGTCCGTGCGGGCCCCAGGCGAGCTGCCCGATCCGCCGCGCACGATGCTGGGCACGCAGTTGGCGGGGGTCGGCGAGGGGCTGATGGCGGTGCAGGCCGGCGGCCGGTCGATGTTGGAGTTGTTGCCCGGCCCGGGGTAGAGCTGGTTGCCGGCGCCATCGGTCTGCAGGGTGGAGTTGGGCCCGGTGGGCTCGGAGGCGACGTTGCGTCCGAAGAGGTTCTCCCCGGCGGCGTCGCTTTGAATCCCGTAGGCGCCGTAGATGGAGTCCGCCCCCGGTGCCGTCGTACCAGGCTTGCCGAAGGTCGGAGCGTTGGCGGGCTGGCCCGGACCCGACGTGGGCTCGTTGTTGAAGCTGTTGCCGCTGTAGGTGAACGGCGGGAAGCCCTCGTCGAAGGTGATGTCGATGAGGCCGCCGTCCCGGAACGCCTGCGACTGCTCAATGAGGGGGATGTAGTACTCGAGGAACAGGTCCGAGGCGTAGAGCCCTCCCGTCTGGTTCACCGGCGGGATGGTCTGGGGATCGTCGGCGTAGGGCGTTCCGAGCTCGTAGTTCGGCGTGCCGTTCGAGTTGAAGGCGCCCGAGAGGTTGTTGCCCTTGCACACGGCGTCGTGGGCGTCGCTGCAGTTGTCGGGCGTGATCCAGCTGAAGGCGGGCACCGTGTTGTTCTTGAGGTCCGCCACCAGACCGTTGGTCGGGTCGTCGAGGTTGACGACGTGGTTGGAGTCGCAGTTGGTCCCACCGTTGGCCGGTTCGTTGAGGGGTGGCGTCGCTGGGCCGCTGCTGTTCACCTGGCCGGTGAGGGACTCGAACCACGGGACGGGGTTGTGCTTGGCCACGTACTGGTCGATGTAGTCGGTGCCGCCCGAGGACGCGCTCTGCGCGCCCGTGTAGCTGGTGATCTCACCACCCGGCGGCGTGGCCAGGTCGAGCGGGTCGGTATTGGCGTTGTTCGACGACGTGCCCGCTCCGCCGCAGGCAGCATCCTCACGGCCCGGAACGGTCTCGGACTGGAAGGCGGTATCGGGGTCCTGCAGGTAATTCTGCTCGCCACCCAGGTCCTGGTCGTAATCCTTCCACGCCTTCCCGGCCGCGTTGAGCTGGTTGAAGAGGGTCGGGACGTTGGTCGGGAACGTGCAGCCGTTGTCCCCGAGCGGTGCGTTGGGGCCACTCTTGGAGAGGAGCTGCCCGTAGTCGGCGTTGGCCTTGAGCGAGCCGCCGGCGGTCTCGACACCCGAATTGAGGTTCAACAAGTTGTCCGTCGTCGAGCAGTCGTCCTGCACGTCTTCCGACGGTGCCTGCCCCGACACCATGGAGAGGTAGTTGTCCATGCTCGAGTGGCCGGTGCCGTAGTAGTTGGTCAGGAGGGCACCCTGCGCCGGCAGGTCCTTCCACAGGTAGGAGTTCTGGTTGAGCCCGGTGAAGGTGGCGTCGTAGGACTTGTTCTCCAGGATGATCAGCCACACGTGCTTGATGGAGCCCGGTGCCAACCCGCTGCTGGCGATGGCGTCACCGCCCTGCCCGCCCTGACCCAGCGGTCCCGCGCCGGTCTGCCCGCTCTGACCCGTGGGCCCGATGGGTGGTGCCGCGGTGACGGCGGACGTCATGGACAGTCCGCCGGCGAGGGCCGCCGTCATGGCCGCCGCCGTCACGATGACCCGCCGCCTGCTCCCGAACAGCTTCATACCGCACTCCAATCAGTCGTCACTCGGTCGTCCGTCCGGAGTCCGTGACCCCCGAGCGCGTACCCGTTTCGATCGCGCGCCCATAGAGCATCTTCAAGAGACTGCCCGTGACGGTTCAAGCGCTCGGCGGCAAACGTTGTGTGAGCGTTACGCGGACCGCTGTTTCGCTCCACCCTCACGCGGGAAACGCGGCCGCGGCACGCGCGTCACGACATGTTCAGGTGACACGCGGGGTGCGTCTACGTGCAGCGCGCGTTGAGACGGGTGCGGCTGATGCAGAACTGTTCGACCATTGTCCGCGTTGAGAAATTCTCGACCTCAGCGATGCCGATCCCGCGCGGATGCCATGCGCATGCGCACACGCACCGGCGCGTCGCCGAACGCGGTGCCGGTGCTTCGCCGCGGCCAAGGCGCGGCACCGTCGAAGCACAATCGGGCCCGCCGAAGCAGAACGGGCCCTGGACGCGCCGTGACCGGACCCGAAGGCCCGGCCACGATGCCCGACACACTCTAAACAGTAGTGCTTACAGTTCCCGGAATTCACGCACCCTCGCCCGGGAAACCGTGCCACCACCGCACAGAGCTACATCATCCCGCCCATGCCACCCATGCCACCCATGCCGCCCGCCATGGCGGCGGCTGCGGCGGCGTGGTCGACCTTCTCGGGCTTGTCGGCCACGAGCGCCTCGGTGGTGAGCAGCAGGCCGGCGACGGAGGCCGCGTTCTGCAGGGCCGAGCGCGTGACCTTGGCCGGGTCGATGATGCCGGCCTTCACCAGGTCCTCGATGTTGCCAGTGGCCGCGTTCAGGCCGGTGTCACCCTTGGTGTCTTCGATCTGGGCCACCAGGACGGCGCCCTCGAGGCCGGCGTTGAAGGCGATCCAGCGCAACGGCGCCTCGAGGGCGTGCGCCACGATGCGGGCACCGGTCGCCTCGTCGCCCTCGAGCGTCTCGGCCAGCGCGTTGACCGGCTTGCGGGCCCGGATCAGCGCCGTGCCACCGCCGGCCACGATGCCCTCCTCCACCGCGGCGCGGGTGGCGGACAACGCGTCCTCGATGCGGTGCTTCTTCTCCTTGAGCTCCACCTCGGTGGCGGCGCCGACCTTGACCACGGCCACACCACCGGCCAGCTTGGCCAGGCGCTCCTGCAGCTTCTCGCGGTCCCAGTCCGAGTCGGTCTCGTCAATGGCGCGCTTGATCTGCGCCACCCGGCCCTTGACGTCCTCGGGCGAGCCCGCGCCGTCGACGATCGTCGTGTCGTCCTTGGTCACGATGACCCGGCGGGCCGTGCCCAGCAGGTCGACCGTCGCGTTCTCCAGCTTCAGGCCGATCTCCTCGCTGATGACCTGGGCGCCGGTGAGGACGGCCATGTCCTGGAGCATCTCCTTGCGGCGCTCGCCGAAGCCGGGGGCCTTGACGGCGACGGAGGTGAAGGTGCCGCGGATCTTGTTGACCACGAGCGTGGCGAGGGCCTCGCCTTCGACGTCCTCGGCCACGATCAGCAGCGCCTTGCCCGACTGCATCACCTTCTCGAGCACGGGCACCAGGTCGTGCACCGCCGAGACCTTGCCGTTGTAGAAGAGGATGAAGGGCTCCTCGAGCACCGCTTCCTGCCGCTCGGGGTCGGTCACGAAGTACGGCGACAGGAAGCCCTTGTCGAACTGCATACCCTCGGTGAGCTCGAGCTCGATCCCGAAGGTGTTGGACTCCTCGACGGTCACGGTCCCGTCCTTGCCGACCTTGTCGATGGCCTCGGCCAGCACCTCGCCGATGGCGGGGTCGGCCGCCGAGATGGAGGCCACCTGGGCGATCTCGGTCTTGCCGCCGACGTCCTTGGACTGCTTGGCGATGCTGTCGACCGCGGCGCCCACGGCCTTCTCGATGCCCCGCTTCAGCCCGGTCGGGCTGGCGCCGGCGGCCACGTTGCGCAGCCCCTCGCTGATGAGGGACTGGGCCAGGACCGTGGCCGTCGTGGTGCCGTCACCGGCGACGTCGTTGGTCTTGGTGGCGACTTCCTTGACCAGCTGGGCACCCATGTTCTCGAACGGGTCGTCGAGCTCGACCTCGCGGGCGATGGAGACGCCGTCGTTGGTGATGGTCGGGGCGCCGAACTTCTTCTCGATCACCACGTTGCGGCCCTTGGGCCCCAGGGTGACCTTCACGGTGTCGGCGAGCTTGTTCACGCCGGTCTCGAGCCCGCGGCGGGCGGCCTCGTCGAACTTCAGGATCTTGGGCATTGCGGTGTCGAACTCCTCTCGAGTCCTTGTCGTTGGAAAAGCGAATTGGGTGCCGCCGCGCCGACCCGGGTCGAGCCGGGGCGGCGGCCGGACCCGGGATCAGGCCAGCTTGGCCAGCACGTCACGGCTCGAGAGGATGAGCAGGTCCTCGCCCTCGACCGTGATCTCGGTGCCGCCGTACTTGGAGTAGACGACGGTGTCGCCCTCCTTGACGTCCATGGGGATGATCTCGCCGGTGTCCTCGGAGCGGCGGCCCGGGCCCACGGCGATCACCTCACCCTGCTGCGGCTTCTCCTTGGCGGTGTCGGGAATGACGAGGCCGGACGCCGTGGTCTCCTCGGACTCGCCGGGGCGGACGACGATCCGGTCATCGAGGGGGTGCAGCTTCATGTTGAACGGGCCTCCTTGGCACTCGTTAGCACTCTCAGGTTGCGAGTGCCAACGATAGCGGGCCTGGTGCGGCCTGGCAAGGCCGGAACGTGCCGGGCGCCCCGGGGCCCGCGACCCGCCGCCCTAACCTCCCATGCCGTGCGGGTTGGGACCTCCGAGTCGCGGCGTACCGGGGTCGTCGCCCGGCGGGCCGTCGGTCACGCGGCTGTCGTCGGCGAAGGGCACGACCGCCTTCGTGATCGAGGCCACCCTGTCGCCCCAGGGGACCAGCAGGCGCGCCCGCACCGAGCTCGTCTTCTTCGTCCAGGGGCGCTTCGGCGACGCGCTCGAGCGCTGAGCTTCGGTTCGCAGGCGCCGCCCACCGCACTCGCCCTCCACCTCCTCTCGGTGACCCGGTCCCGCCTCTGAGAGCGCTCCCCGCGGTGGGCCCTCGCGGTGGGCCGTCGCGGTGGGCCCTCGCGGTGGGTCCGGGGCGGGTGTCGCTACGCTCGCAGGCAACCGACGCGACGTGAGGGGAAACACAGGTGGCGCCAGTGAGCCCGAAGAGCGACCCGGACCGCTGGTGGCACGGCGGCGTCTTCTACCAGATCTACGCGCGCTCGTACGCCGACTCGAACGGGGACGGCGTGGGCGACCTGCCCGGCGTCATCTCCAAGCTCGACCACCTGGCCCGACTGGGCATCACCGGCGTATGGCTGTCGCCGGTGACGTGCTCGCCCAACCGCGACTGGGGCTACGACGTGTCCGACTACCGCGACGTCGACCCCGCGTACGGGACGCTCGATGACCTCGACGCGCTCGTGCGCCAGGCGGATGCGCGCGGCATCCGGATCCTGCTGGACCTGGTACCCAACCACACGAGCGACCAGCACCCGTGGTTCGTCGACGCGCTGAGTGGCCGCGACGCGGCCAACCGCGACTACTACGTGTGGGCCGGCCCCAAGCCCGACGGCAGCCCGCCCAACAACTGGATGAGCATCTTCGGCGGCCCCGCCTGGCACTTCGACGAGGCGAGCGGCCAGTACTACCTGCACAATTTCGAAGCGGCCCAACCCGACCTCAACTGGTGGAACGAGGACGTGCGGCGCGAGTTCGACGACATCGTCCGCTTCTGGTGGGACCGCGGCGTGGCCGGCTTCCGGATCGACGTCTGCAACATGATGATCAAGGACCGTGATCTGCGCGATAACCCGCCGGCCACCAAGGACGACCCGCTGGACCAGCAGTTCATGGGCGTGCGGGCCGTCTACAACACCGACCGGCCCGAGGCGCACGACATCCTGCGACGCTGGCGGGCCATCGCCGACACCTACGAGCCCGAGCGCCTCCTCATCGGCGAGACCAACGTGGACCAGCTGACGACGCTGGTGCAGTTCTACGGCACCGGCCGTGACGAGCTGCACGGCGGCTTCAACTTCGTCTTCATCAACGCACCGTTCGAGGCCGCCGCGCTGCGCACCGTCGTCGAGGACACCGAGGCCCTCATGCCGGCCCAGGGCTGGCCGGTCTGGACGGCGTCGAACCACGACGTGTCGCGACTGGCGACCCGCTGGGCGGGTGGCGACCCGGCCAGGGTGAAGGTGGCGCTGCTCATCCTGCTCACCTTGCGGGGGACGCCCTTCCTCTACCAGGGCGACGAGATCGGACTGACCGACGGGCCGATTGCGCGCGACGACGTCCTCGACGCCGTCGGCACCCGCTTCTGGCCGTACTACAAGGGCCGCGACCCGGAGCGGACGCCCATGCCGTGGCACGGCGGCCCGGGCGGCGGGTTCACCGAGCCCGGCGTGCCCACCTGGCTGCCCATGGCCGATCCGGCGCGCTGCAACGTTGCGGACCAGGAGGGCGACCCCGACTCGGTGCTCGAGCTCTGCCGGCGGGCGATCGCGGCGCGCGCCACCAGCGACGAGCTCGCCGTCGGGCCCTATCGGTCACTCCCCTCGCCCGAGGACACGTGGGCTTACCGGCGCGGTGAGGGCACCGCCGTGCTGCTCAACATGTCGGACGCCCCCGTCTTCTTCGCGGACGTGCGCGGCACCGTGCGCGTCGCCACCGGGCACGAGCTGGAGGGAGCGACCACCGAGGGCGCGCTGACCTTGCCGTCGTGGAGCGGCGCCGTCGTGGCGCCGTGAGCGAGACGGCCCGAGTCAGGCCCCGGCGCTACGTGCTGTGCGCGACGCCCGCCCACGGACACGTCGCACCCCTCCTGGCGCTGGCCCGCCGGCTGGTGGACGAGGGGCACGCGGTGGTGTTCTTCACGACGGCGCACTTCCGGGACCAGGTGAAGGCGACGGGCGCCGACTTCGTGCCGTTCGCACGGGAATACGACGCCTACGGCCTCATGGTGGCCAACCCCGGGCGCGAGTCGTCGTCGCGGCGCGGCGTGCGGGGCGTCAAGGACGACCTGCGGCGGATCTTCCTCGGGCCGATCCCGGGCCAGAGTCGGGACCTGCGCGCCATCCTGGACGGCTTCGCCGCCCACTGCGTCGTGGTCGACACGATGTTCCTCGGCGCCCTCCCGCTTGCCCTCGGGCCGCGCGCCGGGCGCCCCGCGCTCGTCTGCATCGGTGTCATGCCCTACGCCTCGTGCAGCCGGTACACCGCGCCGTTCGGGGCGGCGTTCCAGCCGGGCGAGGGTCCGCTGCACCGCCTCCGCAACGTGACGATGAACTGGGCCGCCCAGCACGTCCTGCTGGCCGACATCCAACGGTTCGCCCGGCGCCGCCTGGCCGAGGCCGGCACGCGCAAGCGGTTCCCCGGTTACATCGTCGACCTGCAGCCCAAGGTGGTCGACGCCTATCTGCAGGCCACGGTGCCCGGCTTCGAGTATCCCCGCTTCGACCTCGCGCCGACGGTGCGGTTCGTGGGGCCCATCTTGGACCGGTCCTCCTCCACCTTCGAACCGCCGTCGTGGTGGCGCGAGCTCGAGGACGGGCGTCGGGTGGTGCACGTCACCCAGGGGACGCTGGACAACGCGGACCTGGGCCGGCTCCTCCTGCCCACGGCGCGGGCGCTGGCCCGCGACGACGTGCTCGTCGTCGCCACCACGGGTGGGCCCGACCCCGGCCCCTGGCGACGCGACCTGCCCGCCAACACGCGCCTGGAACGCTTCATCCCTCACGCGGCGTTGCTCCCCCACGTGGACGCGATGGTCACCAACGGCGGCTACGGCGGCGTGCAGCAGGCGTTCGCGCACGGGGTGCCGCTGGTGGTGGCCGGCAACAGCGAGGACAAGCCCGAGGTCGCCGCGCGCGTGCAGTGGTCCGGCACCGGGATCAACCTGCGCACCGGACGGCCGTCGGAGGCGATGATCGCCCGCGCCGTGCGCCGGGTCCTCGCCAAGCCGTCGTACCGGGAGCGGGCTCGGATCCTGCAGGCCGAGATCGCCGCCAGCGATCCGCTCGGTGAGATCAGCACGACGCTGGCCGAGCTGGGCGCGGCGATGCCGTCGGAGGCGCGGCCAGGCGAGGGCGATACGTCGGGGGTCGGGGGCTCGCTGCTCCCCTTGTCCTAGCCGCTGCTCCCCTCGGGTTCACCCCGAGGCCGCGGTGCCTCCGGCGGCCCGGCCGGACGGACCACCCGACGGTGTGGTTCAGGCCGACGGTGTGGTTCAGGCCGACGGTGTGGTTCAGGCCGACGGTGTGGTTCAGGCCGACGGTGTGGTTCAGACCCCGGGGGGCCGGTACAACGTCTGCCGCTTCGCCGCGGCGTCCATCTCTTCGGGGGTGACGAGGACCACCGTCCGCGTGGTGGCGCCGCCGGCCGCGCTGACGATCAGGCCGAGGGCCGCCGCCGACACGTTGTCGGGCATGTCGGCGATCACGTAGGCGTCGTTGTCACCGAAGGCGAAGTAGAAGGCCTCGACCTTGCCGCCCTGCTCCTCGATGCCCGCCGTTGCGGCCGACACGCGGGCAGAGCCACCTTCGGACTTGAGGCCCTTGATGCCGTCGAGGGTGTACTTCACTTCGACGAGGTACTTGGGCATTGACGCACCTCCTTGTCCACGGTTCCCCCCCACCCCCACCCTAGGGACCGGATGGCCGGCTGTCACGGCCCCTGCGGCGTCGCCGCCCTACCGGTTCACCGGGGACATGTCGGCGTAGCGATCGCCCCGGGCGGGGGCCACGGTGTCGAGCACCGCCAGGTCCTCCTCGGTCAGCTCGACGTCGAGGGCGGCCACGTTCTCCTCCAGGTAGCGGCGCCGTTTGGTGCCGGGGATGGGTGCCACGTCGCGCCCGGCCGAGTGCACGAAGGCGAGCGCCACCTGCGCCGGGGTGCAGCCCTTGGCCGAGGCGAGCTCGTCGATCACCTCCACGATGGCGACGTTGTCGGCCAGATTGTCGCCCTGGAAGCGGGGTTGGTAGCGGCGGAAATCGCTCTCGTCGAGGTCGTCGAGCGAGCGCATGGTCCCGGTCAAGAAGCCACGACCGAGAGGGCTGTAGGGCACGAAGCCGATGCCGAGCTCGCGCAGCGTCGGGAGGATCTCCCCCTCCGGGTCGCGCGACCAGATCGAGTACTCGGTCTGCAACGCCGAGATCGGGTGCACGGCGTGGGCCCGCCTGATCGTGGCCGGCGCGGCCTCGGAGAGCCCGAGGAAGCGCACCTTGCCCTGCGCGACGAGCTCGGCCATGGCGCCCACTGTCTCCTCAATCGGCGTGTCGGGGTCGACGCGATGCTGGTAGTACAGATCGATGTGGTCGACCCCCAGCCGGGAGAGCGACCCGTCACAGGACTGGCGCACGTACTCGGGCCGGCCGTTGATGGAGCGCTTCGCCGGGTCGTTCGGGTCGCGCACGATACCGAACTTGGTGGCGATGACCGCCTCGTCCCGCCGGCCGGCCAGCGCCCTGCCGACCAAGAGCTCGTTGGTGTGCGGCCCGTACATGTCGGACGTGTCGAAGAAGGTCACGCCGAGGTCGAGCGCCCGCCGGATGGTGGCGATGGACTCGTCGTCGTCGCCCGGCCCGTAGAAGTCGGACATCCCCATGCACCCCAACCCCTGGCGGGAGACCGTGAGACCTTGGGTTCCGAGGGCGATCGTCTCCATGGGTGCAGTCTCCTCTCCTCGTCGATCTCGACGGGCCCCACCCTACGGGTCCGCGCGGAGCGCCCGACCCGGGGCGACGTCAGCCGCACCCCGCTCGGATCGCAGGTGCGCTAGGGCGTGCGACGCTCCCGGGCGGCCAAACCGGTCGCCGCCAGCTCGTCGAGTCGGCGGCCGTAGTCGTCGCCGTCCACGTCGTAGACCCACATGACGATCGCGTCCTGCCCCGTCACCGGGTAGTAGTTCTTGCGCACCGCGACCGGTGCGAAGCCGAAGCGCCGGTACAACGCCTGGGCCCGCTCGTTGTTGGCCGCCACCTCGAGGGAGACCTGCTTGACCCCCTGGGCGCGCAGCGACCGGATGCCGTCGACGATCATGGTCGTGGCGACGCCGGTGCGCTGGTAGTCGGGCGCGGTCGCGATGGTCGTCATGTGCGCCTCGTCGTCGACGATCATGAATCCGATGTAGCCCGCCATCTCCTCTCCGTCCCACGCCGCCCGGTACAGCCGACCCTTGCGCAGGGCCAGCTCGGAGTTGAAGACCTCGGGCGACCACGGCTCTGGGAAGACCTGGCTCTCGATGCGCAACAGTCGTCGCAGGTCCCGGCGCTTCAGCTTCTCAATGCGCAACGTCACGTCTGCACCCGCTCAGGTCCGCTGCGCCCGTACGTAGTTGCTCGTCGCGTCCGCCTCGCGCATGTAGAGGGGAACGACGGACGCAGGTTCGGCCGGAGGCGCCCCGGCCTCCAGGCGGTCCAGGGCGAGGCCGAGGAGGGCCGCCGGCGGCGGGAAGGACAGCGCGGGGGCGTCGGAGCGCACGCCCGGGATGACCTGCAACACGGTGCCGTAGCGGAGCGCACCGTCGCCGACCGCCACCACGGGTGCGCCCCCGAGCTCGTCAAGCGCGGCGACCAGGTCGGCCGGCGCGTACAGGCCAGGAGCGATGGGCTCGGCCACGACCGCGCCGTCGTCGCCCAGCTCGTACACGGCGGCGAACACCTCGCCCCGGCGCGCATCGACACAGGGGAGGACGAGACCGCGGTGCCCGGCGCCGGCGGCTCCGGCGGTCAGGACCTCCAGGCTGGTCGAGCCGACGACACCGATGCCGAGCGACTGGGCCAGCGCCTTGGCGGCGGCCACGCCGACGCGCAATCCGGTGAAGAGTCCCGGTCCCACGTCCACCGCGACCACACCCAGATCCGCCGGAACGAGGCCGACCTGGGCCAGCAGGTGCTCGAGGGCAGGGGTCAGTGTCTCGACGTGGCGACGCCGGCCGGTCAGGGCGAACTCGGCCTGCACGCCGGCCGCCGTCCGCACGGCCACGCCGACGGTCTCGGTCGCCGTCTCGATGGCCACGACGGCGCCGCGACCTCCGGGGCCCGCCTCCCTCGCGCTCACGACGCGTCCCGCTGCGCCACCGGCCCGGGCACCACCGGCCCGAGCGCCGCCAGCACCTCGTCGCCCCGTCCGGCCCAGCGCCCGCGCCCGGCCACCGTGACGGTGCGCCGCTCGGGAGCTCCCGTGGGGTCGGGGACGTCGAGCCTCACCTCGAGCATGCTCTCGCCCAGCGCCGGCGCCGCCAGGTCGCCCCACTCGACGAGGGCGACCGCGTCCTCCTCGACCAGCTCGGCCAGCGCGAGATCGACCACCTCGCCCAGCGAGCCCGTGCGGTACACGTCGGCGTGGATGAGGCTCCCGACAGGGCTGCCCGCCCCGCAGCGGTAGTGCCGGACGAGCGCGAACGTCGGGCTGGTGACCGGCCCTTCGACCCCCAGCGCGGCGGCAAAGCCCTGGGCGAAGACGGTCTTGCCGGCGCCGAGATCGCCGACGAGGAGCACGACGTCACCGGCACGGCACAGGGCGGCCAGCCGTCCGGCCAGGTCCCTGGTGGCGGCCGGGGAGCCGCACGTCCGTACCATGGGCCAGCTCACGGACGACCGGCCGCCACCAGCCGCTTGGCCCGGACGAGGTCGGCGCGCATCTCGGCCATGGCCTCCCCGCCGGCCCGCAGCACGTACGCGGGGTGGTACGTCGGCACCAGGCGGGCGCGGCCGCGCTCGAAGACCTGGCCGCGCAGCGCCCGGATGCCCCGGGTGCTCTGCAGCAGCAGCTTGGTGGCGAAATTCCCGAGCGTCACGATCACCGTCGGGTCGATGAGGGTGATCTGCTCGGTGAGGTAGGGCTGGCACGCCTCGATCTCCGCCGGCGCCGGGTCGCGGTTGTTGGGTGGCCGGCACTTGACGACGTTGGCGATGTAGCACTCGGCCCGGGTCAGCCCGACCTCCTCCCACATGAGGCGGTCGAGCAGCTTGCCGGAGCGGCCGACGAACGGCTCGCCCGCCAGGTCCTCCTCGCGCCCCGGGCCCTCCCCCACGAACAAGAGGTCGGCCGCGGGGTTGCCCACGCCGAAGACAACCTGGGTGCGACCCTCGGCCAGCGGGCAGCGGGTGCACGTCGACGCCGTGAGGCGCAGCTGTGCCAGGACGTCGGCGGAGGCGTCAGCCACCGGATGCAACGGAGCGGTTGACCAGCACGCGGGGCATGCGCGGTCCCACCCCGCAGACCACTTCGTAGCTGATCGTCCCCAGCAGGTCCGCCCAGTCGTCTGCGGTGACGACCTCGTTCCCCTGCCGGCCGAGCAGCACGACCTCGTCGCCCGGCCGGACGGAGTCGTCGTCGCCGCAGTCGACGACGATCTGGTCCATCGTCACCATGCCGGCCAGCGGCCGCCGCACCCCGGCGATCAGCACCTCGTAGCCGGCGTCGAACAGGGCCCGCGGCACACCGTCGGCATAGCCGATGGGCACCGTGGCGACGAGCGACCGCGCCGGCAGCGGGCGCAGGCGCCCGTAGGAGGGGCGTTCGCCCGCGGCCAGCGTGCGCACGGCGACCACCCGGGCCTTGAGCGACATGGCCGGTCGCAGTTCTTCGCCGCCCGCTTGCGCGTCGAACGACGCGCGCACCATCTCCCCCGGCAGGTACCCGTAGAGGCCGAGGCCACAGCGCACCATGTCCTGACGCGAGCGCGGGAAGGCGATGGCACCCGCCGTGTTGGCGGTGTGCCGCACCGGAGGGACGATGCCGTCCGCGGCCAACCCGGCCACGAGGCGGTCGAAGAGGTCCAGCTGCCCCTCGGTGAAGGCGTGGTCCTCCTCGTGCTCCCCGTCGGCCACGGGCAGGTGCGTCCAGACGCCCTCGAGATGTAGCAGCGGCTCGCGTGTGACTGCGGCGGCGATGGCGGGAAGGTCCTCGGGCGCGGCGCCCACGCGGTGCATGCCGGTGTCGACCTTGACGTGCACCGCGCTGCGCCGGCCCGCCGCCCGCGTCACCGCGGCGAAGGCGGCGATGCCCTCGGGCGAGTACAGGGTCGGGGTGAGCTCGTGGGCCAGTGCCGTCTCGAAGGCGTCGGCCCCGCACTCGCTCAAGAGGAGGATCGGGGCCGTGACGCCGTGCTGGCGCAGCTCCACGCCCTCGTCGACCAGGGCCACCGCCAACCGCTGCGCCCCCCCGGCCAAGGCGGCCCGGGCCACCGCCGGCCCCCCGTGCCCGTAGCCGTGGGCCTTGACCACGGCGCACAGCTCGGCCGGCGCCGTCAGGCGTGCCAGCACCGCCGCGTTGTGGGCCACCGCGCCCAGGTCGATCTCGGCCCAGGCCGGGCGCGAACGGCCCTGCGCCATCGTCACCTCGGCGTCGACCTCCGTCGCCGTAGCGGGCGCCGGCGGCACCAGTCGCATCGGCGCCCCCTCAGCCACCGGGCCCGTCCGTCTCCGGACCCGCCAATGACGTGAGCAACCGGGCCAGCAGGCCAGGGAGGTCCCCTGACACCAGTCCCTCGCTCGGGCCCAGCGACGCCGCCCGACCGTGCACGTGGGCGGCGAGCGCCGCCGCCTGCAGCGCGGGCAGGCCGCGGGCGCAGAAGGCGCCGATGATGCCCGACAGGACGTCGCCGCTGCCGGCGGTGGCCAGCGCCGGGCCACCCGCCGCGGCGAGGAGGACGTCGGGCGTGGCCACCGACCCGCTCGGGTCGGCCACCGCGGTGAGCGGGCCCTTCAACAACACGAAGGCACCGGTGCCGGTGGCCAGGCTGCGGGCCGCGGCCAGGCGATCCTCACCGGGTGGGGATCCGGCGATGCGGGCGTACTCGCCGTCGTGCGGGGTGAGGATGCTCGGGGCGTCGCGCTGCGCGAGCAGCGCGCGCGCCGCGGCCGCATCCCCCAGCGCGGTCAGCGCGTCGGCGTCAATGACCAACGGCACCGGTACCGCGGCCAGCACGGCCCTGATCTCCTCGGCCACGGCGGCGCCGGTCCCGAGCCCCGGGCCGATGACCACGGCCTTGCACTTGGCGGTCGCCTCCAGGAACGGCCCGGCCCACCCGTCCCGGGGCAGGTGCATGCGCACGGCCTCGGTCGGCCAGGCGGCGCTGGGGTCGCCGGGCGAGCCCAGGCGGATCATGCCCGCCCCGGCCGCCATGGCCCCGCGGCTGCACAGGATGGCCGCCCCCTCCATGCCCGCCGAGCCGGCGGCCACGCCCACCGCGTTGGTCCACTTGTTGACTTGGCGCGGCCGCGGCGGCACGAGCGCCGCCACGTCGCCGTCCTCCACCAGCAGCGCCTCGGGGGTGGCGAAGCCGATCCCGATGTCGGCCACCTCCACCGCGCCGCTCAGCCGTGGCCCGTCACCTTGCAGGAGGCCGGGCTTGAGCGCGGCGAAGGTGACGGTGCGGTCGGCCCGCACGGCGTCGCCCGGCGCCTCGCCGCTGTCGGCGTCGACGCCGGAGGGGATGTCGATGGCCAGCACCGCGGTACCCCGCCGTGCCCGGGGAGCATCGTAGGAGCCGCGGAACCCGGTGCCGTAGGCGCCGTCGACAACGAGGTCGCAGGGCGGCAGCTCGGACCCGCCCGGCGCGTCGGCCGCCTCGACGACGTGCACCCGCGCCCCCGCCGGCGCAGCGCGTCGGCTGCGACGCGCCCGTCGGCGCCGTTGCTGCCCTTGCCGGCCACCACGACGACGCGGCGTCCGTAGGCGCCGCCCAGCATGCGCAGCGCCGCGTGGGCCACCGCCGTGCCGGCGCGGGTCACGAGCGTCTCGTGCGAGACCGACGCCAGGGCCGCGGCGTCGGCGGCCCGCATCTCGTCGCGGGTCAGGACGGCGCGCACGCGGCGGGCTGGGCCTGCTCCGCGACGACGAAGGCGATGGCGACGGCGTCGGTGTGGGTGAGCGAGAGGTGGAACCGGCCCGCACCCTGTGCACCGGCCAGCTCGGCGGCCGTGCCCCGCAGCACGAGGAAGGGGGCGTTGCGGGTGGCACCCCTCCCCGGGGTCCGGCGCACCTCCACGTCGGTCAGGGCGAAGGCGCCGATGCCGGTGCCGAGCGCCTTCATGACCGCCTCCTTGGCCGCGAAGCGCGCCGCCAGGCTCTGGGCGGCGTCGGCCGAGCCGGTCGCGTCGGACTGCTCGGACTCGGTGAAGCAGCGCGCCGCGAAGCGAGGGCGGCGGTCGAGCACGCGGCGGAAGCGCTCGACGTCGACCGCGTCCACTCCGACACCGACGATCCCGCCGGCGGCGGCGCTCATTCGACCGTCACCGTCTTGGCCAGGTTGCGCGGGCGGTCCGGGTCGTGACCGTGCAGGCGGGCCAGGCGGTAGGCCAGCAGTTGGAGCGGCACCACCCCCACCACGGGCGCGAGGAGGGGGGACGTCGGGGGGACCCAGAGCACGTGGTCCGCCGCCGCCGCGGTCTCCTCGTCGCCGTCGTCGGCCACCAGCACGACCGTGGCGCCCCGGCTGCGCACCTCGGCGATGTTGGACAGCATCTTCTCCCACAGCGGGTTGCGCGTCGCGATGCCGACGACGACGGTGCCCGGCTCAATGAGGGCGATCGGGCCGTGCTTGAGCTCGCCCGCCGGGTAGCCCTCGGCGCGCAGATAGGCGAGCTCCTTCAGCTTCAGCGCGCCCTCCAGCGCCACCGGGAAGCCGACATGGCGTCCGAGGAAGAAGAAGTCACGGGCGTCGGTGAGCTTGGCCGCCACCTCGTCGACGTCACCGGCGCGTACCAGCGCCTCGGCCACCAGGCCCGGCAGCACGTCCATGGCGTCGAGGATCTCGTTGATCTCCGAGGCCGGCTGGGTCCCCAGGATCTGGGCCAGGTACAGGCCCAGCACCTCGAGCGCCACGATCTGGGCCAGGTGGCACTTCGTCGAGGCCACGCCGATTTCGGGGCCGGCCCGGGTGTAGAGCACCCCGTCGGCCGCCCGGGCCATGGAGGAGTCGACGACGTTGGACACGACCAGCACCTTGGCGCCGAGGCGGGACGCCTCCCGCATAGCCTCCGAGGTGTCGAGCGTCTCGCCGGACTGCGAGACGCCCACGCAGAGGGTCCGCTGGTTCAGCACCGGGTCGCGGTAGCGGAACTCGCTGGCGATGTCGACCTCGGCCGGCACCTTGACCCAGTGCTCAATGGCGTACTTGGCCACCAGCGCGGCGTGGTAGCTGCTCCCGCAGGCGACAATGAACACCTTGTCGATGTCGCGCAGTTCGTCCGCCCCGAGACGCATCTGGTCGAGGATGAGCTCACCCCCGGGGCCACGGCGGTCGAGCAGGGTGTCGGCGACGGCGTGCGGTTGCTCGTGCATCTCCTTGGACATGTAGTCCTCGTAGCCGCCCTTCTGCGCCGCTTCGAGGTCCCAGGTGATGGTGAGTCGCTCGGGCTCCACGGGCGCGCCGTCGAGCGTGCTGACCTCGAGCGCGCCCGGCGTCAGGACGGCCAGCTCGTCGTCGGCGAGCGCGAAGACCTGCCGGGTGTGCCCGATGAGGGCGGGGATGTCCGACGCCAGCAGCGCCATCCCCTCGTGCAGCCCGAGCACCAGCGGGGTGGAGCGCCGGGCGGCCACGATGGTGTCGGGCTCGTCGGCCGACACCGCGGCGATGGAGAAGGCGCCGCGTACCCGGCGCAACATGGCGCGGGTCGCCTCGGCCAGGGACGCACCCTCCGCCATGCCCTGCTCGATGAGATGCGCCATCACCTCGGTGTCGGTGTCCGACGTGAGGCTGTGCCCGGCGGCCTCGAGCTCGGCCCGCAGCTCGGCGTGGTTCTCGATGATCCCGTTGTGGACGATGGCCAGGCGCCCGGTGCAGTCGGTGTGCGGATGGGCGTTCTCGGGGGTGGGGCTCCCGTGGGTGGCCCAGCGGGTGTGCCCGATGGCGGCGGCGTGACCCGTGGGCGCGTCCCTGGTCAGCTCGGCCAGTTTCGACACCGAGTTGGTGCCCCCGGCGGCGCGCGCCCTCCAGATCGTCCCGTCCACGACCATGGCGATCCCGGCCGAGTCGTAGCCCCGGTACTCGAGCTGCTGGAGGGCCCCGACGATGAGGGGCACGGCGTCGGGCTCGCCGGTGACGCCGATGATGCCGCACATGGTGACCCAGGCTACCTGCGGCTACCTGGGTGCCTGCGGCTCGACCTTCCCGAGGGCTGCCTCCACCACGCCGGCGAGCTGGGCCGCCACCGCGTTGGCCTGGGCCTCGGACCGCGCCTCGACCATGATGCGCACGAGGGGCTCGGTGCCGCTCGGCCGGAGGAGCACCCGGCCCTCGTGGCCGAGCTCGGCCTCGGCCTTCACCACGGCCTCCCACACCTCGGCGCAGTCGGCCAGGCGCTCCGGCTGGGGGATCGGCACGTTGACGAGGCGCTGCGGCACCCGCTCGACCAACCCGGCCGAGAGATCGGCCAGCGGGCGGCCCGAGCGCAGCACGAGGTCGCCCAGCGCGATGCCGGTGAGGATCCCGTCGCCCGTCGTCGACAGCGAGCGGAAGATGATGTGGCCGGACTGCTCGCCGCCGAGGCTGAGCCCGTCGGCATCGAGCGCGGCCAGTACGTGACGGTCGCCCACGTCCGTCTCGCGCACGGCGATGTCGCGGCTCTCCATGGCCAGGCGGAAGCCGAGGTTGGTCATGACGGTGACGGCGACGGTCTGGCCGGCCAGGCGCCCGCGCTCGGCCAGGTCGAGCGCGAAGAGCGCGAGGAGCACGTCACCGTCGATGATGGTGCCGGTGTGGTCGACCGCGATCGCCCGGTCGGCGTCACCGTCGAAGGCGAGACCGAGGTCGGCCTGGTGCTCCACCACCGCCAGGGACAGCTGGGCGGGATCGGTCGAGCCGCACTTCTCGTTGATGTTCGAGCCGTCGGGTGCGTCGTTCAACGTGGTCACCCGCGCCCCCAGCTCACTCAGCACCCACGGCGCGATCGCGCTGGCGGCGCCGTTGGCGCAGTCCACGACGATGCGCAGTCCGTCGAGCCGGCGGCCCTCCGTCGTGGCGACCAGGTGCTCCTTGTAGAGCTCGACCGCCGAGGGGTCGGTGGTGATGCGCCCCACTCCGTAGCCGGTCGGCCGGCGCGGCGGGCGGTCGGGGTCGGACAACACCGACTCGAGCTCGCGCTCTATCTCGCCTTCGACGTCGGTGGGCAGCTTTGTGCCGAGGAGGCTGAAGAGCTTTATGCCGTTGTCGCCGAAGGGGTTGTGCGAGGCCGAGATCATGGCGCCGGGGGCCTGGCGTCGCTCGGCCACCGCGGCCACCCCGGGCGTGGGCAGCACGCCCAGGTCCACGACGTCGGCCCCCTCGGTGGCCAGGCCGGCCGAGAAGGCGGCCTGCAGGAGCGGGCCCGAGCGCCGGGTGTCGCGCCCGACCACGAAGGTCGGGGCGGGCAGGATGCGGGCGGTGGCGCGCCCGAGAGCCAACGCCAGTTCGGCCGTCAGCTCCTCGTTCGCGACCCCGCGCACTCCATCGGTGCCGAAGCGGGCCGGCGCCACTCGCGTATCGCTTGCTACCGCTTGGAGTACTGCGGCGCCTTGCGGGCCTTCTTCAGCCCGTACTTCTTCGATTCCTTCTCGCGGGCGTCGCGGGTCAGGAGGCCGGAGCGCTTGAGCGGGCCGCGCAGCTCGGGATCGACCTCGCACAGGCTCCGCGCGATGCCGAGGCGCATGGCGCCGGCCTGGCCCGAGATGCCGCCTCCGTCGATGGTTGCGTCGATGTCGTAGGACTCGGCGGTGTTGGTGATGCGCAGCGGCTCGGTCACCAGCATGCGGTGGGTGGCCGACGTGAAGTACCTCTCGAAGGGCAACTTGTTGATGGTGATGGTGCCCTGGCCCGGGCGGAAGCGGACGCGCGCCACCGCCTCCTTGCGACGTCCAGTGGTTTGGCTCAGTGGTGCGGGCATTGCGTGGGTCGTGTCCTTCCTGGTGCGCTCAGCCGGCCCGGCGGGCCTCGGGCAGCTCGAGCGGCTCGGGCTTCTGGGCGGCGTGTGGGTGCTCGGGGCCGGCGTAGACCTGGAGCTTGCTCAGCATCTGGCGGCCGAGGGTGTTCTTGGGCAGCATGCCGCGCACGGAACGCCGGATCAGTTCGGCGGGCCGGTCGTCGAGCAGTTCGGCATAGCTGGTGGCGCGCAGCCCGCCGGGGTACCCGCTGTGGCGGTAGGCCATCTTCACCTCGGCCTTGCCCGAGGTGAGGACCACCTTGTCCGCGTTGACCACGATCACGTGGTCACCGGTGTCGACGTGCGGTGCGAAGTAGGGGCGGTTCTTCCCGCGCAGGATGGCGGCCACCGACGAGGCCAGGCGCCCGAGGACGAGGCCGTCGGCGTCGACGACGTACCAGGCTCGCTGGATCTCGGAGACCTTCGGTGAAAATGTGCGCACAAGACCGATCTTTCGCATCTGCGTGGTGAGCGAGCGGCACCTGGGACACGGGCCCCGGAGCCGGGCTCAGGGCTCCCGGGGGTCCCGCGAGCCGACATATCAGGATAGGGCCCCCAGGCAGGGGGGGCAAGCCGGGGTGGTTCAGGGTCCCGACGACTCGCTCGGGTACTCCACCGAGACCAGGCACAGGCCCTGGGCCGGCGCCGGCTCGGGCATGGCCTGGCGGGAGGCGGCGCGCAAACGGGTCATGAGGCCCGCCGCGTGCTCCTTCCCGCGCCCGACATCGACCAGGCTGGCCACCAGGGAGCGCACCATCTGGTGACAGAAGGAGCCGGCCGCTATCTCGAAGCGCAGCAGCCGTCCCGTCCCCCCGCCCGTGGCGTCGAGGGCCTCCGGGCCCTCGTCGACGCTCCAGCGGGCCCTCGTCACCCGGCGCACGATCGGCTGGGAGGCGTCGGTGCCGGGTGGCCGCCGGCAGAACGAGCGGAAGTCGTGGCTGCCGAGCAGGACGTCGGAGGCGGTCCGCATGGATCCGAGGTCGAGGGTGTCGCCGACGTGCCAGGCCACGTGGGCCAGCAGCGGGTCGGGGGCGGGTGCGTTCCACACGAGGTAGCGGTAGGTGCGGCCGGTGGCCGAACGGCGGGCGTCGAAGCCGGGGGCCACCTCCTCGGCCCGGCGCACCACGATCTCGGGCGCCAGCTGTCGGTTGAGGGCGCGGGCCAGGTCGGCACCGTCGTAGGGGATGTCCGGCAGGTCGACGTGGACGACCTGGCCCCGGGCGTGCACCCCGGCGTCGGTACGGCCCGCGCAGGTGATGAGCGGGGGCTCGCGCAACCGGGCGGCGCGCTCGAGCGCTTGGCGCAGCGCACCGGCCACGGTCGGGACCTCGGGCTGCGCGGCGAAGCCCCGGAAGGCCGCTCCGTCGTAGGCGATCAGGAGCCTCCAGCGCTGCGGGGCAGCGCCGGCGGGTTGCTCCACCCCTAGACGAACTCGATCCGCGCCATCGGCGCGTTGTCACCGGGGCGCGGGCCCAGCTTGAGGATGCGGGTGTAGCCGCCGGGCCGGTCCGCGTAGCGGGGCCCGATCTCCTCGAAGAGCTTGTGGGCCATGTCCTTGTCCCGGATGAGCGCGACGACGTTGCGGTGGTTGGCCACGCCGCCCTTGCGCGCCGCCGTCACGCACTTTTCGGCGACGGGCCGCAGTGCCTTCGCCTTGGCCTCGGTGGTGACGATCGACTCGGCCGCGATCAGCGAGGCGACCAGGTTGCCCATCATGGCCTTCTGGTGCGAGGACGATCCGCCCATCCGCCGCCCGCGCCGTGGGGTTGCCTGCATGGCCGGTCAGTCCCTCGTGCGGAGCGACAGCCCGCGCTCGTCCAGGCGCTGCACGACCTCGTCGGCCGACTTCTGCCCGAAGTTGGTGATGGCGAGAAGATCCTCCATGGTGCGCTCGACCAGCTCGCCGATGGTGTTGATCTGGGCCCGCTTGAGGCAGTTGCGCGGGCGCTCGGAGAGGTCGAGCTCCTCGATGCGCAGGTCCAGGTCCGGCGACCCGCTGGAGGGCGTGCCGGTGTCACCGAGCTCGAGGCCCTGCGGCGCCTCCTCCAGGTCGGCCACCAGCGAGACCAGGTTGCGCAGCGTGTCGCCGGCCGAGGCCAGCGCCACGCGGGGCGAGATGGTCCCGTCGGTCTCGATGTCGAGGACCAGGCGGTCGTAGTTGGTGGACTGCTCCACCCGCACGGGCTCGATGTCGAAGGTGACCCGATGGACCGGCGAGAAGATGGAGTCGATGGGGATGACGCCGATGGTCGAGGACTTCTTGTTCTTGTCGGCCGAGGCGTAGCCCCGCCCGCGCTCCACCGTCACGTCGACGGCCAGGCGGCCCTTGGCGTTGATGGAGGCGATGTGCAGGTCCGGGTTCAGGATCTCGACGTCGGGTGTCAGCTGCAGGTCGGCCGCCGTGGCGTCGGCCGGGCCGCGCACGTCGAGACGCAGGGTGACCGGCTCGTCGGAGTGCACCCGGACCAGCAGGTCCTTGAGGTTCAAGATGATGTCGGTCACGTCCTCCTTGACGCCGGGGAGCGTGGTGAATTCGTGCAGCGCCTCGTCGAAGCGGAGCTGGGTGACGGCGCCACCGGGAATGGACGAGAGCAGGGTGCGGCGCAGCGAGTTGCCGAGCGTGGTGCCGAAGCCCGGGTCGAGCGGGCCGATGGCGAAGCGCTGCCGGTTGTTCTGCTCCTCGTCGACGACTTCGACGGTTGGTCGTTGGATGATCAGCATGGTGGGTACTCCTGTGCGATGGGGGTCGGCGATCGGGTGCGGGGCTACTTCGAGTAGAGCTCGACGATGAGCTGCTCTTGAATGGGCTCGTCGATGTGCTCGCGCAGCGGCGGGTTGAGGACCGCTACCGAGAACCCGGCGTCACCGGTCTCGAGCCAGGCCGGGGTCTGGCGCTCCAGCGTGTCCATGTTGCGGCGGACGAGGAAGTTCCCACGCGTGGCCTCGCGCAGCTCCACCTTGTCGCCCTTGCGTACCCGGTAGCTCGGGATGGTGACCCGCTTGCCGTTCACGCTCACGTGCCCGTGGCGCACGAACTGGCGGGCCTGGCGCCTGCTGGCGCCCCAGCCGGCCCGGAACACCACGTTGTCCAGGCGGAGCTCGAGGTTGCGCAGCAGGTTCTCACCGGTGATACCGCCCTGGCGCGTCGCCTCCTCGTACATGTTGCGGAACTGCTTCTCCAGAATCCCGTAGATGCGGCGCGCCTTCTGCTTCTCGCGCAGCTGGGCCAGGTACTCGGAGCCCTGACGCATGCGGTCGCGGCCGTGCTCGCCGGGCGGGTAGGCGCGGCTGTGGCGGTCGGTGACCGCCTCGGAGACCGGGCACTTGAGCGAGTAGCAGCGCTCGCCCTTCAAGAACAGCTTGGTCCGCTCGCGCCGGCAGAGTCGGCAGACGGGACCGGTGTATCGAGCCATGGGGTGGTGTTCCTCTTCCTCTTCGGCCTAGACCCGGCGCCGCTTCTTGGGGCGGCAGCCGTTGTGCGGGATGGGGGTGACGTCCTTGATGCCGACGACCTCGATCCCCACCGCAGCCAGGGAGCGGATGGCGGTCTCGCGGCCCGAACCCGGGCCGCGCACGAGCACGTCGACCTTGCGCACACCGTGCTCCATGGCCCGCCGGGCGCAGGCCTCGGCGGCCAGCTGCGCCGCGAAGGGCGTGGACTTGCGCGAGCCCTTGAAGCCGACATTGCCGGCCGAGGCCCAGGCCAGCACGTTGCCCTCGGGATCAGCGATGGAGACGATCGTGTTGTTGAACGAGCTCTTGATGTGGGCGACGCCGTAGGCGACGTTCTTGCGCTCCTTGCGGCGGGGTCGCCGGGCGCCGGGCTTGGTGGTCTTGGCCACTACTTCTTCACCTTCTTCTTCCCGGCCACCGTCTTCTTGGGGCCCTTGCGGGTGCGAGCGTTGGTGTGCGTGCGCTGGCCGTGGACGGGCAGGCCCCTGCGGTGCCGCACGCCCTGGTAGCAGTTGATCTCCATCTTGCGCTTGATGTCCTGGGACACGTCCCGGCGCAGGTCACCTTCGACCCGGAAGTTGGCGTCGATGTAGGTGCGGAGCTTGGCGACCTCCTCGTCGGTCAGGTCACGCACCCGGGTGGAGGGGTTCACGTCGACCGCCTCGCAGATCTGCGTCGACAGCGTCGGGCCGATGCCGTAGATGTACGTCAGCGAGATCTCCAGTCGCTTCTCGCGCGGGATGTCCACCCCTGAAATTCGGGCCATGTGCCGTTCCTCTCCCTAGCCCTGCCGCTGCTTGTGGCGCGGGTTGTCACAGATCACCCGGACGACGCCCCGGCGCCGGATGACCTTGCACTTCTCGCAGATCGGCTTGACGCTCGGCCGAACCTTCACTTGACTCCCCGTCCTACTTGTACCGATAGGTGATCCGACCCCGGTTGAGGTCATACGGAGTGATCTCCACCTGGACCTTGTCCCCCGGAAGAATGCGAATGCGGTGCATCCTCATCTTCCCCGAGCTGTGCGCCAGCACCTTGTGTCCGTTTTCGAGCTCGACACGGAACATGGCATTGGGCAGTGGCTCGACCACCGTGCCTTCGAGCACGATGGCGT
Organism: uncultured Acidimicrobiaceae bacterium; assembly: GCA_963736525.1. Lineage (GTDB taxonomy): Bacteria > Actinomycetota > Acidimicrobiia > Acidimicrobiales > RAAP-2 > Bog-473. The sequence goes on along the minus strand of CAVTPF010000012.1, from coordinate 50,323 downwards.
CTTCCTTGGGCTTGGGCAGGTGACTCTCTCCTGATCGTCGTTCTGTGTGCTGCCCCGAGCGCACCGGCGGCGCGAGGCCGGAACGGGGCGGGATCGGGCATGGCTGCCGGATGGTCCGTCCCCGCGGGGGGCGGATAGGCCCTGAGCCAGCGAATAAGTCTACCGCATCTGGCGCCAGAATCCAGCCGGACGCCCGGTTCTCGCTGGTCGGGGGGCGGACGGGGTCCATCGGCGCGCTGCCCACCCCCGCGCGGGGGGTCCGATCCGCCCGGGGCGGCTCGCTCAGGGGACCGTGAAGACCTCGGGCCCGTCGGGCGTCACGGCGATGGTGTGCTCGAAGTGGGCGGAGAGGCTCCCGTCGGCCGTCACCACGCTCCAGCCGTCGTCGAGGAGCACCGTGTCGGGCTTCCCCACGTTGACCATCGGCTCGATGGCGAAGACGTTGCCCGTCTTGATGGTGGGGCCCCGGTTCCCGGGCCAGTAGTTCGGCACCTGGGGTTGCTCGTGCATGGCGGTCCCGATGGCGTGTCCCACGTACTCCCGCACGACGCTGAAGCCCGCCGCCTCCGCCACCTTTTGGACGGCGCGGCCGACCTCGTTGAGGGCGTTGCCCTTCACCAGCTGCTCGATCCCGGCCCACAGACTGCGCTCGGTCACCTCGAGCAGCTTCTGCGCCTCCTTGGAGATCGTCCCGATGCCCATGGTGAAGGCGGCGTCGCCGTGATAGCCCTCAATGATGGCGCCGCAGTCGATGGAGAGGATGTCCCCCTCCTCCAGCACGTAGCCGCCCGGGATCCCGTGCACGATCATGGCGTTGGGCGAGGTGCAGATGACGGCCGGGAAGCCGTGGTACCCGAGGAAGTTCGACATGGCACCTCGGTGCTCGAGGACCTCGCGGGCGACCTTGTCCAGCTCCAGCGTGGTGACCCCCGGCTTGGCGGCGGCCCGGGTCGCCTCGTGCATTTCGGCCACGACCTTGCCGGCGCGGCGCATCTTGGCCAGCTCGGCCTCGTTCCGCCTCATTGCTCGTTTCGTTTCCTGCGCTGGCGCAGGATGTCGATGGCGCCCACCACCCGTCGGGTCACGGCGTCGGGCGAGCCGGTGCCGTTGATCTCGACCAAGAGGCTGCGCACCTCGTACCAGCGCAGCAGGGGGGCCGTCTCCTCCTCGTAGAGGTTGAGCCGGCGCTCAATGGCCTCCTCGGTGTCGTCCTCGCGCTGCACGACTTCGCCACCACAGACGTCGCAGGTCCAGTTGGCCAGCGGCGGGGCCGCCGTCGAGTAGTTGGCACCGCAGTCCACGCAGACCCGGCGCGACGCGAGCCGCTTCATGACGAGCGTGGTCGGGACCTGGAGGTCGATCACCAGGTCGAGGCCGAAGGGCTCGACGATCTTCTCGAGCGCCTCGGCCTGGCGCGTCGTCCGCGGGCAGCCGTCGAGCACGAAACCCCGGCCGGTGGTGTCACGCTCGGAGAGCCGGCCCCCGACCATCTCCATGACCATTTCGTCGGGGATCAGCTCGCCCTTCTCCATGAGCTCCCGGGCGCGCTGGCCCAGCGAGGAACGCGACTTCACCTCGCTGCGCAGCATGTCGCCCGTCGAGACGTGCGGCACGACATAGTGATGCGAAAGGCGGACGCATTGCGTCCCCTTGCCGGCCCCCTGCTTGCCGAGGACCACGAGCCTGACCCCGGGAATCATCGGCGCCTACTTGAGGAATCCCTCGTAGTTGCGCATCATCAGCTGGCTGTCGATCTGGCGCATCGTCTCGAGGGCGACGCCGACCGAAATGAGCAGCGTCGTCCCGTAGAACGGGAAGCGGTTCAGGTGCCAGAGCGCCATGAGGAGCGAGGGCACCACCGCCACCGAGCCCAGGAACAGGGCGCCGACGACCGTGATACGGCTGAGGATGTGCGCGAAGTAGCGCTCGGTGGGCGGACCGGGCCGGATGCCGGGGACGAACCCGCCCTGCTTGCGGATCAGGTCGGCCTGCTGGTGGGGGTCGAACGCGACGTAGACGTAGAAGAACGTGAACATCACGATGAGCAGGAAATAGGCCGCGATGTAGAAGAAGCTGGTCGGCGTCAGGCTGTTGCGCACGAAGTTCTGGAACCAGTTCCAGGGAATGACGTTGGAGAGCAGCACCGGTATGTAGAGCACCGAGCTGGCGAAGATGATCGGGATCACGCCGGACTGGTTGACCTTGAGCGGGATGTAGGTCGAGCTGCCGCCGTACATGCGCCGACCCACCACCCGGCGGGCGAACGTCACGGGGATCCGGCGCTGGCCCTGGTCCATGAACACGATGAACACCAATAAGACGATGGAGACGAGGATGATGGTCCCGAACTTGGTCTTGCCACCCTCCTCGTAGATGGCCTTGAACCCGGTGGGGATGGCGGCCACGACGTTGGCGAAGATCAGGATGGACATGCCCTGGCCGATGCCGCGCTGGGTGATGAGCTCGGCCAGCCACATCACGAAAGCCGTGCCGGCGGTCAGGATCAGCACCATGAACAGCGCCAGGGGCCAGTTGAAGGTCGGGATCAGGTCGACGCTCGTGCCGAGGAGTGCCGAGTCGTGGCCGTGGAAGGCGTAGACGAGGCCCGAGGACTGCATCACGGCCAGCGCCACGGTGAGGTAGCGGGTGGTCTGGGTGATCTTCTTCTGTCCGACCGCGCCCTGGTCCCGCCACTCCTCGAGCTTGGGGATCACCGTGGAGAGCAGCTGAATGATGATGGAGCTGGTGATGTAGGGCATGACGCCCAGGCCGAAGACGGCCAGGCGTACCAGGGCGCCCCCGCTGAAGAGGTTGAGGAACCCGAGCACCCCCGACGCGGAGGCCGAGCTCTCGAGCCCCTGTAGGCGGGACCAGTTGACGCCGGGCACGGGGACATTGGCCCCGATTTGGTACAGGGCGATGATGGCCAGCGTGAAGACGACCTTGTTGCGAAGGTCGGGGACCCTGAAGATATTGGCGAGCCGCGAGAGCATGGCGCTTCCTCTCAGTGCCTGCCCGATGCGCCCACTAGCGGTTCATCAGGGCGTTGCCCGAGGCCGGTGGTCGCCCGTGGGCGAAGGGCAGCGGCACGCGTTCGACGCTACCGCCGACGGCGGTGATGGCCGACTCGGCCGCCTTGGAGAACGCGTGCGCCGAGACCCGCACAGGCCGTTGCAACGAGCCCTGGCCGAGGATCTTGACCAGCGCCTTGGGCCGCACGAGCCCGGCCTCCACCAGGGTCTGCACGGTGACCTCGTCGGCCCCCAGCGCCTCCAGCGCGGCGAGGTTGACCGGGGTGTACTCGACCCGGAACGGGTTGGTGAACCCCTTCAGCTTGGGGATGCGCTGCATCAGCGGGAGCTGGCCGCCCTCGAAGCCGGCTGGCATGGTGTTGCGGGCCTTCTGTCCCTTGGTCCCCCGGCCGGCCGTCTTGTGACCCTTGCCCCCGGTGCCGCGGCCGACACGGCGCTTGGCCTTGGTGGCGCCGGCGGGCGGTGCCAGATCGTGGAGCTTCATTCGGACACCTCCTCGACGCTGATCAGGTGCGGCACGCGGGCGAGCATGCCCCGGATTTCGGGACGGTCGGGCAGTTCGTTGGACTGCCCGATGCCGCGCAGGCCCAGGGCCCGCAGCGTGCCGCGGTGCTTGGGCTTGGTGCCGATGGCTGAGCGCGTCTGTGTGACGAGCAGGCGGGACTCCCCCGCCTTCGTGGTGGCCCGGGGCGCCATGGTCAATGCGCCTCCGCCGCGTACAGGTCCGTCTCTCGCTTGCGCTCGCGGTAGGCCCGCAGGACGCCACCGGGCGTGACCTCGTCGGCCGCCTTGCCGCGCAGCGCGGCCACGTCGTCGGGGCGCCGCAACTGCTTGAGGCCGGCGATGGTCGCGTGAGCCACGTTGATCCCGTTCGACGAGCCCAGCGACTTGGCCAGGATGTCGCGGATGCCGGCCATCTCGAGGATGTGACGCGCCGCTCCGCCGGCGATGACGCCGGTGCCGGGGGCGGCCGGCTTGAGCAGGACGCGGCCCGCACCGCTCTCGCCGATGACCGGGTGCACGATGGTGCTGCCGGCCAGGGGCACCTCGAAGAGGTTCTTGCGCGCCTCTTCGATCCCCTTCTGCACCGCGAGGCCGGCCTCCTTGGCCTTGCCGTAGCCGAGGCCGACCTTGCCGTTTCCGTCGCCGACCACCATGAGCGCGGCAAAGGAGAAGCGCCGGCCGCCCTTGACGACCTTCGCCACCCGGTTCACCTTGATGGTGCGCTCTTCGTACTGTGTGTCGACCATGCTCAGAACTCCAGTCCTTCGGCCCGCGCCGCGTCAGCCAGCACGGCGACGCGACCGTGGTAGACGAATCCGCCACGGTCGAAGACCACCTTGGTGATCCCCGCTGCCTTGGCCCTGGTGCCCAGCAGGCGCCCGACCGATTCAGCGCCCGTCACGTTACCGCCGCCACCCTTGCCCAGCGTCGCGCGCAGATCCGGCTCCACCGAGGAGGCGGCGGCCACGGTGTGACCGGTGGTGTCGTCGATGAGCTGGGCCGAAATGTGGCGGTTCGACCGGTGGACGGCCAGCCGCGGGCGCTCGGCCGTCCCGATCACCTTGCTGCGCACGCGGTCGTGGCGCCGGAGGCGCAGACGCGTGCGGTCGCTCGTGTGTGCCATTACTTCGCCGCCTTTCCAGCCTTGCGCAGCACTCGTTCGTTGGCGTAGCGCACGCCCTTGCCCTTGTAGGGCTCGGGCTTGCGCAGCTTGCGGATGTCGGCGGCCACCTGGCCCACCTTCTCCTTGTCGATGCCCTTGACGATGACCCGCGTCGGCACCGGCACCTCGAAGGTGATGCCCTCGGGCGCGTCGACGAGCACCGGGTGCGAGTAGCCCAGGGCCAGCTCGAGCGCGGTCGGGCCCTTCGCCGTGGCGCGGTAGCCCACGCCCACGATCTCGAGCTCCTTGGTGAAGCCCTCGGTCACGCCCGAGACCATGTTGGCCACGAGCGAGCGCGACAGGCCGTGCAGTGCGCGGTGGCGACGCTCGTCGTCCGGGCGCGTGACCACGAGGGTGTCGCCCTCCTGGGCGATGGTGATGCCCTCGGGGAGTCGGCGCTCCAGGGTGCCCTGGGGTCCTTTGACGCTCACCGTGGCACCGCTCAGGGTCACGGTCACGCTCGACGGGACCGCAATGGGAGAACGTCCGACGCGTGACATCAAGCCCCCCCTCGCACGAAACGGGTGCTCACGTCCCTACCAGACATGGCACAGCACCTCGCCTCCCAGGTGCTTGCGGCGGGCCTCGGTGTCGGTCAGCAGCCCCTGGCTGGTGGAGACCACGGCCACCCCCATGCCGCCCAGGACGCGCGGCATGCCGTCGGCCCGGGCGTAAATGCGCAGGCCGGGCTTCGAGACGCGCTTGATCCCGGCGATGGTGCGGGTGCGGTCGCCCGAGTACTTCATGGTGATCTCGAGGGTGGTGCCGGGCTTGCCGATGTTGGGCTCGACCGTGTAGCCCGCGATGAAGCCCTCGCGCTCGAGGATGGACGCCAGCGATTCCTTCAGCTTGGAACCGGGCATGCGCACCGTCTCGAACATGGCGGAGTTGGCGTTGCGGATCCGGGTCAGCATGTCCGCGATGGGATCGGTCATGGTCATGGTCGCCTACCAGCTCGCCTTCGTGACGCCCGGCACCTCGCCGGCATGCACCATGGTGCGCAAGCAGATACGGCACAGCCCGAACTTGCGGTAGACGGCCTTGGGTCGTCCACACCGCTGGCACCGGGTGTACCCCCGCACCTTGAACTTGGGCGTGCGCCGTTGCTTCTCTATCAGAGCCTTTTTCGCCATGGTGCTACCGGGTCTCCTGTCGGAATGGGAAGCCGAACGCTGCCAGGAACGCCCGTCCCTCCTCGTTGGTGCGTGCGGTCGTGACGATGGTGATGTCCATGCCGCGGGTCGTGTCGATTTTGTCGTAGTCGATTTCGGGGAAGATCAGCTGCTCGGTCACGCCGAACGTGTAGTTCCCGTGCCCGTCGAAGGAGCGGGGCGACAGACCCCGGAAGTCGCGGATGCGGGGGATCGCCAGGCTGAGCAGACGGTCGAAGAACTCCCAGGCGCGGTCGCCCCGCAGGGTGGCCTTGACCCCGATGGCCTGCCCCTCGCGCAGCTTGAAGCCGGCGATGGACTTCTTGGCCCGGGTCACCACGGGCTTCTGCCCGGTGATGACCTCCAGGTCGCGCTGCGCGCCCTCAATGAGCGACGCCTGCTGGGTGGCCCGCCCGACGCCCATGTTGATGACGATCTTCTCCAGCCGGGGCACCTCCATGACGTTGCCCAGGCCGAGGTCGGCCTTGAGCCTGTCCCGGACCACGCCGAGATAGCGCTCCTTGAGCCGCGGGCGCGCAGGCGCGCTGGTGGCGCTCACAGCACGGCCCCGCACTTCTTGCAGACGCGGACCTTCTCGCCGTCGTCCTCGAAGCGGTAGCCGGCCCGGGTGGGCCGGTCGCAGCTCTTGCAGAGCAGGGCGACCGTCGAGACGTGGACGGGCATGAACTTGTCGATGACGCCGCCCTGCTGGGTGGCGCGGGTCGGCTTGGCGTGGCGCTTGGCCACGTTGACCCCTTCGAGGATGACCCGCTCCCGCGCCGGGATGGCGCGCATGACCTCGGCCTTCTTGCCCTTGTCCTTGCCGGACAGGACGATCACCTGGTCTCCCTTGTGGATTCGCATCAGAGCACCTCCGGGGCGAGCGACACGATGCGCATGAAGCGCTTGTCGCGCAGCTCTCGGCCGACGGGGCCGAAGATGCGGGTCCCGCGCGGCTGTTGCTGGTCGTTGATGAGGACGGCGGCGTTCTCGTCGAACCGGATATAGCTGCCGTCGGGACGCCGCTTCTCCTTCTTGGTACGCACGACGACGCACTTGACGACGTCACCCTTCTTGACGGCGGCACCGGGGATAGCGTCCTTGACGGTGGCCACGAACACGTCGCCGATGCTGGCGTAGCGCCGGCGCGAGCCACCGAGCACGCGGATGCAGAGCACCTCGCGCGCACCGGAGTTGTCGGCCACGCGCAGCCGTGATTCCTGCTGAATCATCGGGCTCGCTCCACCACTTCGGTCAGCCGCCAACGCTTGAGCTTGGACAGCGGGCGGGTCTCCTGCACCCGCACCCGGTCCCCGACCTTGGCGCTGTCGTCGGCGTCGTGCACGTAGAGCTTCTTCGTGCGCTGCACGGTCTTGCCGTACTTGGGGTGGCGCACCCGCTCGACGACGGCCACCACGACCGTCGCGGACATGGCGTCGGACACCACGATCCCCTCGCGCACCTTGCGCCGGTTCGATCGCGTCCCCCCTCGGCCGGCGCCTGGTCGGCCGCGGCCGGCAGCTCGGTGGCGGCCGGCAGCTCGGTGGCGGCCTCGGCCTCCACCACCTCGAGCGCCCGCTCGGCGTCCGCCGCGGCTGCCTTGGCGTGGGTCACGGCCTCGTCGGTCTCTGCTTCGTTCCCTGCGGTCTCGTCGGCCATCAGGCCTCATCCTCTTCGTCGTCGTCCAGGTGGTCGTGATCGTGCCCCTCGCCCTCGACCTCCGCCTCGGTCTCGGCGGCGGCGGCCTTGGCCGCTGCCTTCTCCTCCCGCTCGGCGTCCTCGGCCGCGAGCTTGGCCCGGGCCGCTTCGTGCTCGGCCGCCGAGGGCGCCACATAGGCGCCCTCGGCCTCGAGGATCTCCCTGCCCCGCAGCACGGTCAGCATGCGGGCGACCTCGCGCCGGACCTGTCCGATGCGGGCCGGGTTGTCGAGCTGTCCGGTGGCGAGCTGGAAGCGCAGGTTGAACAGCTCACGGCGCGACTCACCCAGGCGGGCGCCCAGCTCGTCACCGTCGAGCATGGAGAGGTCGTGTGCGGTCGGCATCAGATCGCCACCTCGGGGTGGCCGTGCGTCCCGGGGCGCACCACGAAGCGGGCCTTGAACGGCAGCTTCTGAATGGCGCGCTCCATGGCGGCGCGGGCCAGATCCTCTTCTACGCCGGCCAGCTCGAAGAGCACGCGGCCGGGGTGCACGACGGCGACCCACAGCTCGGGGTTGCCCTTGCCAGAGCCCATGCGTGTCTCGGCGGGCTTCTGGGTGACCGGCTTGTCGGGGAAGACGCGGATCCAGACCTTCCCACCGCGCTTGACGTGCCGGGTCATGGCGATTCGGGCCGCCTCGATCTGGCGCGCTGTCAGCCAACCGGGCTCGGTCGCCTGAATGCCGAAGTCGCCGAACGTCACGGTCGTGCCGCCCTTGGCGGCCCCGCGCAGGCGGCCCCGCTGCGTCTTGCGGTGCTTGACCTTCTTGGGCATCAACATGTCAGTCCGACTCCTTGCGGAAGTGCGGCGCCTCGTGATGCTGATGGCGATTCTGGCGCTCCATCTCCTCGTCCTGGGTCAGCTGGCGCTCCAGCTCGTCGGGCTCGGTCGGCGACGGCAGCAGGTCGGCGACCGTGCTCTCGGTCTCCTCCGCCTCCTCCGTCACCTCGCTCTCCGCTTCTCCGCCGTTGAGCAGCACTTCGTCCTCGACGGCACCGTTGGCGGCGACGGGCTCCAGCTCCAGCTCCAGCTCCTGGTCCTGGTCCTGGTCCTGGTCCTCGCCCGTCGAGAAGCCCTGGGCACGGCGGCGACCGCCGCCGGCGGTGATGAGGCGGCGCGGACCGCTCTGGCCCGACGTCTCGCCGACGGCCATGGCGGCCTCACGGGTGATCTTGTCCTCGATGGAGACCTTGTAGGGCAAGATGTCGCCCTTGTAGATCCACACCTTCACGCCCACCCGGCCCGAGGTCGTGCGCGCCTCGCGGAAGCCGTAGTCGATGTCGGCCCGCAGGGTGTGCAGGGGCACCCGGCCCTCCCGGTACTGCTCCTTGCGGGACATCTCGGAGCCACCGAGGCGGCCCGAGCACTGCACCTTGATCCCCTGCGCCCCGGCCTTCTGCACCGTCTGGATGGCGCGCTTCATGGCACGCCGGAAGGCGACCCGGCGTACGAGCTGGTCGCAGATGCCCTGAGCGATCAGCGCGGCGTCGAGCTCGGGTTGCTTGATCTCCTGGATGTTCAGCTGGATCCGGTTCTGGAGCCCCGTGATCTCTTCGAGCTTCTTCTTGAGGCGGTCCGCCTCCGCGCCGCGACGGCCGATGACGATGCCCGGCCGGGCCGTGTGGATGTCCACGCGCAGGCGGTCCCGGGTGCGCTCCACCTCGATGCGGCTGACGGCGGCTGCCTCCAGCTGTGTCATCAGGTAGTCGCGGATCTTCCAGTCCTCCACGACGAAGTCACGGTAGTGGCGCTCCTCGAACCAGCGGGACTTCCAGTCCGTCGTGATCCCGAGCCGGAAGCCGTAGGGGTTTACCTTCTGGCCCATTTATTCGTCCTCATCCTTCTCGCCCTCGTCGGAGTCCGCCGACTCGTCGCTGCCCACCGCATCCTCGGCGGTGTCCTCCTGGTCGATTCCCCCGTCCACCGTGTCCGCCTCGGTGACCTCGGGCTCGGCGTCCGCGACATCGGCCTCGGCCAGGGCCTGGTCCGTGAAGTCCTCCTCGGCGGCCTCAGCGGCGGCTGCCTCTGCCGCGACCTTCTCCGCTTCCGCCGTGGCCTGAGCGGCGCGCCGGCGCGAGAGCCGACCGGACAGGTCGGCCCGGCGCCGCGAGGCGTCGACGCGGCGGGACCGGTTGGCGCTGACGGCCTCCATGCGGCGCCGGCGGAGCTCCAGCTGGTCGGCCGGGAGCCGGCTCACGATGATGGTGATGTGGCAGGTCCGCTTGCGGATGCGGGTGGCCCGCCCCCGCGCCCGGGGCCGCCAGCGCTTCATGGTTGTGCCCTCGTCGGCGTAGCACGCCGAGACGAAGAGCTCCTCCGGGTTCTGCTGGTCGTTGTGCGCGGCGTTGGCCACGGCCGAGGTGAGGACCTTGCCGATGATTTCGGCGGCCTCGCGCTCGGTCCCGGTGAGGATCTCCGCGGCGCGCTGCACGTCCTCACCACGGATGAGGTCGAGGACCTGGCGGGCCTTCGATGCCGACATGCCGCTGTAGCGGTGCACGGCCCGGGTGCCCGGCCGCTCGTTGGTCTTGGTGGCGGTCACCGCCGCGCTCCTCGTTCCTGGCCGGCGTGGTAGCGGAAGGTGCGCGTCGGCGCGAATTCACCGAGCTTGTGACCGACCATCGACTCGGTCACGTAGACCGGGACGTGACGGCGGCCGTCGTGGACCGCGATCGTGTGCCCGACCATGTCCGGGATGATGGTGGAGCGGCGGGACCAGGTCTTGATGACCTTCTTGTCCCCGCTGGAGTTGAGGACGTCCACCTTCTTGAGCAGATGGTCGTCGACGAATGGTCCCTTCTTCAGGCTACGCGGCATGGCTCCTCAAACTCTCGCCTACCGCCGCGCGCCGCGGGTGCGGCGCCGACGCACGATCATCGAATTGGACTTCTTGTTGCGGGCCCGGGTGCGGCCCTCCGGCTTGCCCCACGGGGAGACCGGGTGCCGGCCACCGGAGGACTTGCCCTCACCGCCGCCCAGCGGGTGGTCGACCGGGTTCATGGCAACACCGCGCGTCTGGGGACGCTTGCCCTTCCAGCGGTTGCGTCCCGCCTTGCCCACTTTGATCAGCTCGGCCTCGGCATTGCCGACCACGCCCAGTGTGGCGCGGCAGTCGATGGAGACGCGCCGCATTTCCGTGGAAGGGAGCCGCAGGGTGGCGAAGACACCCTCCTTGGCCACGAGCTGGATGCTCATGCCCGCTCCCCGGGCCATTTTGCCGCCGCCTCCGGGACGCAGCTCGACGTTGTGGACCGTCGAGCCCACGGGGATGTAGCGCAACGGCAGCGCGTTCCCGGGTCGGATGTCCGCGCCCTGGCCGCTCTGCAGCACGTCGCCCACCTTCACCCCGGCCGGGGCGAGGATGTAGCGCTTCTCCCCGTCCGCGTAGTGCAGCAGGGCGATGCGGGCGTTGCGGTTGGGGTCGTACTCGATCGTCGCCACCTTGCCCGGGATGCCATCCTTGTTGCGCCGGAAGTCGATGACCCTGTACTGCTGCTTGTGGCCGCCGCCGCGATGGCGCGACGTCTTGCGCCCGTGATTGTTGCGGCCGCCGCTCTGGGGCTTGGGGGCGAGCAGCGACTTCTCGGGACGGTCGCGGGTGATCTCGGAGAAGTCCGAGACGGTCTGGAAGCGCCGTCCGGGGCTGGTGGGCTTGCGTGAGCGAAGTGGCATGCGATGTCCTGATCAGCGCTCGAAGAGGTCGATGGAGTCGTCGGGATGGAGCGTGACGATGGCGCGCTTGGTGTCGGGGCGCTTGCCCTTCACGTTCGTGCGCCGGTTGCGGGTGGCCTTCCCCTTGCGGTTCAGCGTGTTGACGTTCGTCACCCGCACGCCGAAGGCCTGCTCGACGGCGTGGCGCACCTCGATCTTGGTGGCACGGGGGTCCACGATGAAGACGTAGACGCTCTGGTCCATGAGCGCGTAGCTCTTCTCGGACACGACGGGTCGGATCAGCACGGACATGGCATCACGCATCGTCGTCGGCCTCCTCGGTCCCCTCGGTCGCGGCGACCGCCTTGGCCCGCTTGGTGGCCCGGGCCCGGCTCGTCGCCTTCTCCGCCGGGGCAGCCGCCTCGGTCGCCGCCTCGATTGGCGCCTCGGTTGGCGCCTCGGCCTTTGGCTCCTCCACCTCGGCGGCCGGCCCTGCGCCGGCATCCTCCGTCACGTGGGTGCCGGAGAAGTCCGAGACGCCCGTGGGCAGGGTCCGGTCCGAGAACAGCAGCCACTCGGCCCGCAGGACGTCGTGGGCGGAGAGCTCGGAGAAGGTCGTGGTCTGCGCCTCGGGCAGGTTGGCGAAGGAGCGCTCCACGTCGAGCTCGTCGGCGGCCAGCACCACCAGGACGGTGCCGCCCAGCTTGAGCTTGCGCACGATGGTGGCGGCGTCCTTGGTCTTGGGGGCGGTGATCTTCCAGTCGTCGATCACCACGATGCGCCCGATGTCGGCGCGGTCGCTCAGCGCCGAGAGGAGGGCCAGACGCACCATCTTCTTGGGGGTCCGCTGCGCGTAGCTGCGTGGCTTGGGCCCGAGGGCGACCCCGCCCCCGCTCATGGAGGGCGAACGGCTCGACCCCTGGCGGGCCCTGCCCGTGCCCTTCTGGCGGAACGGCTTTGCCCCGCCGCCGCGCACCTCGGCCCTGGTCCGGGTCGACTGCGTCCCGGCCCGGCTGGCCGCCAGTTGGGCCGTGACGACCTGGTGCAGGACGGCCCGGTTGGGCTCGAGTCCGAACACGCTCGGTTCGAGGTCGACCGTGCCGAGGTCGTGGCCCGCCGCATTGCGACGCGGTGCGGTGCGGGTCACCGGTGCCGGCCGCTCCTTCTTGACCGCAAGGTGCAGCACGCTGCCGGCCCGCCCGGTCGCCGTGGTGGTGGCGGTCATCGCGACCTCCCGGCCTTGCTCGGGGTCTTCACGGAGTTGCGCAGCACCACCACGCTGCCCCGGGCGCCGGGGACGGCCCCCTTGACCAGCACCAGCTCCCGCTCGGCGTCGGCCGAGACGACCTCGAGGTTCAGCGCGGTCACCTGGGTGCCGCCGAGCTGTCCGGCCATACGGGTGCCCTTGAAGACGCGGGAGGGCGTGGCGCAGGCGCCGATGGCACCAGGTACGCGGTGACTGCGGTGGTTGCCGTGCGAGGCGCCCTGACCGCTGAAGTTGTGCCGCTTCATGCCGCCGGCGAAGCCCTTCCCCTTGCTGACCGCGATGGCGTCGACCCGCTCGCCGGCCTCCCACAGGTCGGCCGCCAGCTCCTGGCCGACCGAGTAGTCGGCTACCTCGTCGAGCCGCAGCTCGACGAGGCCGCGCCCGGGGTTGACACCGGCCTTGGCGTAGTGCCCGATTTGGGGCTTGGTGAGCGTCGAGTTGCGCCGGAAGCCCCAGGTCACCTGCAGGGCGGCGTAGCCGTCGGTCTCGGGCGTCTTGACCTGGACCACGCGCACGGGCGCGACCTTCAGGACCGTCACCGGTACGGCGCGGTTCTGGTCGTCCCAGACCTGGGTCATGCCGACTTTCTCGCCGACGATCGCCTTGCTTGCCACGTGTCCTCTCCCTGCGCCGGTTTCCCGTGCGCATGCCAACGCTCCGCCCGGGAATCCCGAGCGGAGCGCTCGAATGGTTCGGCGTGAGGTCCCGGCCGGGGCCGGCGATCACGCACGTCTGTTGTCGTCGCAGCACCGGAGTGCCGCTCTTTCGCCTCTGAGCTGCCCGTATGGGCGGCCCGCGAGGTTACACCATGGGCCGGCCCCCCTGCCAGGCGTCCGGCGGGGAGGTGGGGCCGCCGGCCGTCAGGCCGTCTGGATCTTGATCTCGATGTCCACGCCGGCCGGCAGGTCGAGCCGCTGGAGCGAGTCAACGGTCTTGGGCGTGTGCTCGACGATGTCGACCAGGCGCTTGTGCACCCGCATCTCGAAGTGCTCGCGCGAGTCCTTGTACTTGTGGGGCGAGCGGATCACCGTGTAGCGGTGCTTGTCCGTCGGCAGCGGGACCGGGCCGAGGACCTTGGCCTGCGTGCGCAGCACCGTCTGGACGATCTTCTCGGTGGACTGGTCGAGGATCTCGTGGTCGTAGGCCTTCAGCCTGATGCGGATCTTCTGCTTCGGGCCGTCGGCCATGGTCTCGTTGCCTGCTCTCGTGCGCGCCGGGTGACTACTTGAGGATCTTCGTGACCCGGCCCGAGGCGACCGTGCGGCCACCCTCGCGGATGGCGAAGCGCAGGCCCTCGTCCATGGCGATGGGCTTGCCCAATTCGACCGTCATGTCCGTGTTGTCGCCCGGCATGACCATCTCGGTGCCCTCGGGCAGCGTGATGGTGCCCGTCACGTCCGTCGTGCGGAAGTAGAACTGCGGCCGGTAGTTGGTGAAGAACGGCTTGTGGCGGCCGCCCTCCTCCTTGTTCAGCACGTAGACGGTGGCCTCGAACTGCGTGTGCGGGGTGATGGAGCCGGGCTTGCACAGCACCTGGCCGCGCTCGACGTCCTCCTTCTTGGTGCCGCGCAGCAGGGCGCCGATGTTGTCGCCGGCGCGTCCCTCGTCGAGCAGCTTGCGGAACATCTCGACGCCGGTGACCGTCGTCTTCTGGGTCGGGGCCAGGCCGACGATCTCGACCTCCTCGCCTACCTTGACGATCCCCTGCTCCACCTTGCCGGTCACGACGGTGCCGCGGCCCGTGATGGACATGACGTCCTCGACCGGCATCAGGAACGGCTTGTCGACGTCCCGCTCGGGCTCGGGGATGTAGGAGTCCACGGCGTCCATGAGCTCGACGATCTTCTCGCTCCACTCGGCGTCGCCTTCTAGCGCCTTCAGCGCGCTCACTCGGACGATCGGGGTGTCGTCGCCGGGGAACTCGTACTGGTTGAGGAGCTCGCGCACCTCCAGCTCGACGAGCTCGAGCAGCTCCTCGTCGTCGACCATGTCGGCCTTGTTGAGGGCCACCACGATGTAGGGCACGCCGACCTGGCGGGCCAGGAGCACGTGCTCACGGGTCTGGGGCATGGGGCCGTCGGCGGCCGAGACCACCAGGATGGCGCCGTCGATCTGGGCGGCACCGGTGATCATGTTCTTGATGTAGTCGGCGTGGCCCGGCATGTCGACGTGCGCGTAGTGGCGCTTGTCGGTCTCGTACTCGACGTGCGCGATGGTGATCGTGATGCCGCGCTGGCGCTCCTCGGGCGCCTTGTCGATGTCGTCGAACTTGGTGAACGAGGTGTTGGGATTGCGCTCGGACAGCACCTTGGTGATGGCTGCCGTGAGTGTCGTCTTGCCGTGGTCGATGTGACCCATGGTCCCGACGTTCACGTGTGGCTTGGTGCGCTCGAACTTCTGCTTGGCCATCGCCTCGCTACTCCCTGCTCCTGGACGGGGCCACGGTGGCCCCGACGGTCTCTGTCTCTTCTGCGATCCGATCGATCTGGTGTGCGTGTCCCGGCGCCGGACCGGCCCCGGGCCTACTCACCGTGGGCCCGGGCGATGATCTCCTTCGAAATCGACTCCGGAACCTGGTTGTAGGAATGGAACTGCATCGTGTACGTGGCGCGACCCTGGGTGCGCGAACGCAGGTCAGTAGAGTAGCCGAACATATCCGCCAGCGGTACAAGGGCCTTCACCACGTGGCTGGTGCCCTGCTGGTCCATCCCTTCCATCCTCCCGCGGCGGGAGGACAGGTCGCCGGTGACCGCGCCCAAGAAGTCGTCGGGCACCGTCACCGTCACCTCCATGACCGGCTCCAGCAACACCGGGCTGGCGGCCCGCAGCGCCTTCTTGATGGCCATGGACCCGGCGATCTTGAACGCCATCTCGGAGGAGTCCACGTCGTGGTACGAGCCGTAGGTGAGTGTCACCCGGACGTCGACCGTGGGGTAGCCGGCGAGCACGCCGGCGGTGAGCGCCTCCTGAATGCCGGCGTCGACCGAGGGGATGTACTCCTTCGGGATCACGCCGCCACTGATCTTGTCGATGAACTCGTAGCCGCCCCCAGGCCCGGTGGGCTCGGCGCTGATGACCACGTGGCCGTACTGGCCCCGCCCACCGGTCTGGCGGACGTAGCGCTCCTCGATCTTCTCGGCCGGCTTGCGGATGGTCTCGCGGTAGGCCACCTGCGGCTTGCCCACATTGGCGTCCACCGAGAACTCGCGCAGCATCCGGTCGACCAGCACCTCGAGGTGCAGCTCGCCCATGCCCGAGATGACGGTCTGGCCCGTCTCCTCGTCGGAGCGCACGCGGAAGGTCGGGTCCTCCTCGCTCAGGGCGTAGAGGGCGCGGGACAGCTTGTCCTGGTCGGCCTTGGTCTTGGGCTCGACGGCGACGTGGATGACCGGCTCCGGGAACTCGAGCGCCTCCAGCACGATGGGCCGGCTGGGGTCGCACAGGGTGTCACCAGTGGTGGTGTTCTTGAGCCCGACGACGGCCATGATGTCGCCGGCGAAGATGGCGTCCTTGTCCTCGCGGTGGTTGGCGTGCATCTGGAGGATGCGGCCCACCCGCTCCTTCTTGTCCTTGGTGGAGTTGAGGATGGACGCGCCCTTCTGCAGCGTGCCCGAGTACACACGGATGTAGGTGAGCTTGCCGACGAAGGGGTCGGTCATGATCTTGAAGGCGAGCGCCGAGAAGGCGTCGGCGTCGTCGGCCTTGCGCTCCTCGATGTCCTCGGGGTGCCCCGGCCGGTTCCCCTGCGTGGGCGGCAGGTCGAGCGGGCTGGGCAGGTAGTCGACGACGGCGTCCAGCATGGGCTGGACGCCCTTGTTCTTGAAGGCCGAGCCGCACAGGACGGGCACCACGGCGGCGGCCAGCGTCGCCGTGCGCAGCGCCCGGCGCAGGTCGTCGGCCGTGATGGGCTCCTCGGCCAGGTACTTCTCCATGATGGTGTCGTCGAAGTTGGAGACGACGTCAATCAGCTGGTGGCGGGCGTCCTCGGCCTCGGCCGCCATGTCCGCGGGGATGTCGAGCGTCTCCCAGTCCTCGCCCATGTCGGTCGACCACACCAGGGCCTTCTCCTGGAGCAGGTCCACGACGCCCTTGAACTCGGATTCGGACCCGATGGGGAGCTGGATCACGGCCGGCAGCGCATCGAGGCGGTCGCGGATCATCTGCACCGTGCGCTCGAAGTCGGCGCCGATGCGGTCCATCTTGTTGACGAAGCAGATGCGCGGCACGTTGTACTTGTTGGCCTGGCGCCACACCGTCTCGGTCTGGGGCTCGACCCCGGCCACGGCGTCGAACACCGCCACCGCGCCATCGAGGACGCGCAGGGACCGCTCGACCTCGACGGTGAAGTCGACGTGGCCGGGCGTGTCGATGATGTTGATCCAGTTGTCGCGCCACGAGCAGGTGGTGGCGGCCGAGGTGATGGTGATGCCGCGCTCTTGCTCCTGAACCATCCAGTCCATGGTCGCCCTGCCCTCGTGCACCTCGCCGATCTTGTAGTTGCGGCCGGTGTAGTAGAGGATCCGCTCGGTGGTCGTGGTCTTGCCCGCGTCGATGTGGGCCATGATCCCGATGTTGCGGGTCTTGGCGAGCGGGAAGTCGCGGCTGGGAAGGGCTTCAGCCATGGTGCAGGGGGTGGGTCGGTCGCATCGGTGGGGTCGGACGGGTGTTCGCCACTACCAGCGGTAGTGGGCGAAGGCGCGGTTGGATTCCGCCATCTTGTGCATGTCCTCGCGCCGCTTCACCGAGGCCCCGATGTTGTTGGAGGCATCGAGGATCTCCCCGGCCAGGCGCTCGGCCATCGTCTTCTCACGGCGCTGGCGGGAGTAGGTGGACAGCCAGCGGATGGCCAGGGTGGTGGCACGTCGCGGCCGCACCTCGACGGGCACCTGATAGGTGGCGCCGCCGACGCGCCGCGACTTCACCTCGACCTCGGGCCGGGTGTTCTCGACGGCGCGCTTGAGCGCGGCGACGGGGTCGCCGCCCGACTTCTCCTGCACCTGCTCGAGGGCCGTGTAGACGATGCGCTCGGCCAGGGTGCGCTTGCCGCGCGAGAGCACCTTGTTGACCACCTGGGTCACGAGGACGGAGCGGTAGACGGGGTCCGGGGCGAGCTCCCGGCGCGTGGCGGGTCCGTTGCGGGGCATGGGCTATGACTCCTTCTTGGCGCCGTAACGGCTCCGGGCCTGGCTGCGCTCGCGCACGCCCGAGGTGTCGAGCGCCCCGCGCACGACCTTGTAGCGCACGCCCGGGAGGTCCTTCACCCGGCCGCCGCGGACGAGGACGATGGAGTGCTCCTGGAGGTTGTGGCCCACACCGGGGATGTAGGCGGTGATCTCCACGCCCGAGGACAGGCGCACCCGGGCCACCTTGCGCAGCGCCGAGTTCGGCTTCTTGGGGGTGGTGGTGTAGACGCGCGTGCAGACCCCCCGGCGCTGGGGCGCGCCCTTCAGGGCGGGCGTCTTGGTCTTGGTCACCTTGGCCTCTCGTCCTTTCCGGACGAGCTGGGCGATTGTGGGCACGCGCTACCTCTCGATACAGAAATTGTGGTCACCTGTGCGTGGCGCTGACGCGCCGGCCGGAGCCGCACAGGCAGGAATTCAATGATAGCGGCTGCCTGGGGGTCCGACAATCGCGGCGGCGGGGCGGAGGCGGGCGGGGTTGCCACCGTCGTGCCCGCCGGGGGATGTGTTGTCGTCTCCGCCGGGGGATGTGTTGTCGTCTCCGGCGGGCGACCTGTCGTCGTCTCCGCCGGGGGATGTGTTGTCGTCTCCGGCGGGCGACCTGTCGTCGTCTCCGCCGGGGGACCTGTCGTCGTCTCCGCCGGGGGACTTCCCCAGAACTATCAACGACCTTGTGCATAGTTTTGGGAACATCCACCGGCACAGACCGCCGACCACCGGCCGCCGACTGCCGACCACCGGGCCGCCGCCCCACGGCCGCCGGGTGGGCTCGATCACTCTCCCTGGTCAGACTGGGTTTTCCTCCGTCGCCGATGGGAGCGGCCTTCCGGCCCCGGACGGGCCGTGGCAATTTCAGGCCCTCGCCCGGGGGCGTTAGCCTCGGGCGCATGGAACACTCCATGGCCGAGCGCCTGGCCGACCTGGCGGAACGCAAGAACGAGGCCCTGCACGCCGGCAGCCCCCGGGCCGTCGAACGCCAGCACGCCAAGGGCAAGCTGACGGCACGGGAACGCATCGAGTACCTCCTCGACGACGGGTCGTTCCAGGAGCTCGACATGCTGGCCCGGCACCGGGCCCACGGCATGGGGCTCGAGGAGAACCGGCCCTACACCGATGGCGTGGTCACCGGCTTCGGCACCATCGACGGCCGCCGGGTCTGCATCTTCAGCCAGGACTTCACCGTCTTCGGCGGTGCGCTCGGCGAGGTCTTCGCCGAGAAGATCCACAAGGTGATGGACCTGGCCGCCTCGACCGGGGTCCCGATGATCGGCCTCAACGACGGCGCCGGGGCCCGCATTCAGGAGGGCGTGGTGTCGTTGCACTCCTACGGCGGGATCTTCCACCGCAACGTGACGGCGTCCGGGGTGATCCCCCAGATCAGCGTGATCCTCGGGCCCTGCGCCGGCGGCGCCGTGTACTCGCCCGCCATGACCGACTTCATCTTCATGGTGCAGGGCACCTCGCACATGTTCATCACGGGCCCCGACGTGGTGAAGACCGTCACGGGAGAGGACGTCACCCTCGAGGAGCTGGGCGGCGCCATGAGCCACGCCACCAAGTCGGGCGTCGCCACCTTCGTGTCACCCGACGAGAAGTCCTGCCTCGACGAGGTCCGGCACCTCCTGTCGTTCCTCCCCTCCAACAACCTCGAGGAGCCTCCCGTCGAGCTCAGCGGCGACGAGCCCGACCGTGCGGTCACCGAGCTGATCGACTTCCTCCCGACGTCACCCAACCAGCCCTATGACATGAAGAAGGTCATTGCCGCCGTGGTCGACGACGGCGAGTACCTCGAGGTGCACCGCCATTGGGCCATGTCGATCACGTGCGGCTTCGCCCGGATGAACGGCCGTGTCGTCGGCATCGTCGGCAACCAGCCCGCCGTGTTGGCGGGCGTCCTCGACATCGACTCCTCCGAGAAGGCGTCCCGCTTCGTGCGGACCTGCGATGCCTTCAACATCCCGCTCCTGACCTTCGTCGACGTCCCCGGGTTCATGCCCGGTACCGACCAGGAGTACGGCGGCATCATCCGCCACGGGGCCAAGCTGCTCTACGCCTACTGCGAGGCGACCGTGCCCCGCATCCAGATCATC
The DNA here is from genome assembly GCA_963736525.1 of uncultured Acidimicrobiaceae bacterium. GTDB lineage: Bacteria > Actinomycetota > Acidimicrobiia > Acidimicrobiales > RAAP-2 > Bog-473. The sequence continues at coordinate 30,587 of CAVTPF010000012.1, read as the reverse complement.
ACGCGCAAGGCGTACGGGGGCGCCTACGTGGTCATGAACTCCAAGTCGATCGGGGCCGACCTGGCCTTCGCCTGGCCCTCGGCCGAGCTGGCCGTCATGGGGCCGAACGGCGCGGTCGAGATCGTCTACCGGCGCGAGCTGGCCGACGCGGCCGACCCGACGCGGCGACGTGCCGAGCTCATCGACGAGTACACCGAGCGCTACGCCAACCCGTACATCGCCGCCGAGCGCGGCTACATCGACGACGTGATCTCGCCGGCGGACACCCGCGCCGTCATCTGCCGCAGCCTCGACATCCTGGCTTCCAAGCGCGAGGAGCTGCCGCGGCGCAAGCACGGCAACGTCCCGCTGTGACGCCGGCGGTCGACCCCTCCCGCCTCTCCCTGCGCGAGCGCCCGGCGCCCGACCCCGCCGTCCTGGCCGCCATCACGGCGGCGGTCCAGCTGGCCTGGCCCCGTCCGGCGGCGGCCGACGAGCACGACCCCGTGCACCAGCCCTGGCGCTTCAGTGGGCGCTGGTGGCACAAGCCGGTGCCCCTGCGGCGCGACCGTCCCTGGGCGCGCCGCTGACCGTCTACGTCGACGACTGGCGCCAGCGGGCCACGGTGCGCGCCCGCTCCGACCGCTGGTCCCACCTGCTGGCCGACGACCCCGAGGAGCTGCACGCCATGGCCGCCGCGCTCGGGATCCCGCCCCGGGGCTACCAGCGCCACCGGCGCTCGGCGTCCCTGAACCACTATGACGTGCCCGAGAGCCTCCGGCTGCGGGCCATCGAGCTCGGCGCGGTCCCGGTGACGTGGCGCGAGATGGCCCGGCTCACCCGGGAGTGGCGCCGCGCTGGCGCTCGGCCAGCGCGACCAGATCCTCCATGATGGCGTCGAACGAGTAGTCCTTGGGCGTGTAGACCGCCGCCACGCCCTTGCCCAGCAGCAGCTCGGCGTCGTCGGGCGGGATGATGCCGCCGACGATCACGGCCGCCGTGCTCCCCGCGGCGCGCAGCCGGTCCAGCACGTCGGGCACCAGTTCGAGGTGCGACCCCGACAGGATGGACAGCCCGACGATGTCGACGTCCTCGTCGCGGGCCGCCGCCACGATTTGGGCGGGTGTGAGCCTGATGCCCTGGTAGATCACCTCGAACCCGGCGTCGCGCGCCGCCACCGCGATCTGCTCGGCGCCGTTGGAGTGCCCGTCGAGCCCCGGTTTGGCCACCAAGAACCGCGGCGGTCCGCCGGTGCGCTCGGCCAGTGCCTTGGTACGGAGCCGGACGGGCGCCAGTTCGTCCCCCCGGTGCCCCACCCCGCCGCTGACGCCGGTGGGCGCCCGGAACTCGCCGAATACCTCGCGCAGGGCCCCGGCCCACTCCCCCGTGGTGCCGCCGACGTGGGCGAGCGCGATGGTGGCCTCCATGACGTTGCCGTTGGGCCCGTCGTCGGTCGCGACCCGGCGCAGCCGGTCGAGCGCGGCGCGCACAGCGGCCCCGTCGCGGGTGGCTCGCCAGCGCTCCACGGCGGCGATCTGCTCCGCCTCCACGCGGTGGTCCACCCGGAGGATGTTCTCGATGTCGCCGTCGCCGAGGAGCGGCGACGGCGCCGTCTCCGTGAAGCTGTTCACGCCCACGACCACCTGCTCGCCGGTCTCTATGCGGCGCACACGCTCGGCCTGGCTGCGCACGAGGCGCCGTTTCAGCTCGTCGATGGCCTCGAAGGCGCCACCGAGCGCCTCCACGTCGGCCAGCTCGGCCGAGGCGGCCTCGGCCAGCTCCGCCGTCTTGGCCTCTATGACGACCGAGCCCTCGAAGATGTCGTCGTACTCGAGCAGGTCGGACTCGAAGGCCAGCACCTGTTGGATGCGCAACGACCACTGCTGGTCCCACGGGCGGGGCAGCCCGAGCGCCTCGTTCCAGGCGGGCAGCTGCATGGCCCGGGCCCGGGCGCTCTTGGACAAGGTGACGCCGAGTGTCTCGAGCACGATGCGCTGCACGTTGTTCTCCGGCTGCTGCTCGGTGAGCCCCAAGGAGTTGACCTGCACGCCGTAGCGGAAACGTCGGAGCTTGGGGTCCTCCACCCCGTAGCGGTCGCGGCAGATGCGGTCCCACAGCCGGGTGAAGGCCCGCATCTTGCAGGTCTCCTCCACGAAGCGCACGCTGGAATTCACGAAGAAGCTGATGCGCCCGACGACGGCGGGCAGCTCGGAGGGGTCCACCTTCCCCGAGGCGCGCACGCCGTCGAGCACCCCGATGGCGGTGGCCAGCGCGTAGGCGATCTCCTGGACGGGTGTGGCCCCCGCCTCCTGCAGGTGATAGCTGCACACGTTGATGGGGTTCCACTTGGGCGCGTGGTGCACCGTGTAGGCGATGGTGTCGACGGTGAGGCGGAGGCTCGGCCCCGGGGGGAAGATGTAGGTGCCGCGGCTGAGGTACTCCTTGACGATGTCGTTCTGCGTCGTGCCCGCCAGGCGCGCCGGATCGACCCCCATGTCCTGGGCGTGGGCGACGTAGAGCCCGAGGAGCCAGGCCGCGGTGGCGTTGATCGTCATGGACGTGTTCATGTCCTCGACCGGGATCCCCTCGAGGAGCTCCGCCATGTGCCCGAGGTGGGCCACCGGCACACCGACCTTGCCCACCTCGCCAGCCGCCTCGGGCGCGTCGGGGTCGTAGCCGGTCTGGGTCGGCAGGTCGAAGGCAACCGAGAGCCCGGTCTGCCCCTTGGCCAGGTTCGTGCGGTAGAGCTCGTTGGAGGCGCGCGCGGTGGAGTGGCCCGAGTAGGTGCGCATCACCCACGGCGCGTCACGCTGTGGCTGGGTTGCCATTCAAGTCACCTCCAGAGGGGTGGGGCGCACCACCATTCTGCCCGGCTTCGTGCCCGGCACCGCGCGTCTAGCGGCTGTAGTCGTAGAAGCCCTTCTTGGTCTTGCGGCCGAGCTGTCCCGAAGTCACCAGGCGCCGCAACAGCGGCACGGCCGCGTAGTTGGGGTCGCGGTACTCCTCGTAGAGCGCGTCGAGGATGGCCAGCGAGGTGTCGAGCCCCACGAGGTCGAGCAGCGCGAACGGACCCATGGGGAACCCGCACCCACCCTTCATCGCGGCGTCGATGCCCTCCCGGGTGGCGACGCCCTGCTCGAGGAGGCGCACGGCGTTGTTCAGGTAGGGGAACAGGAGCGCGTTGACGATGAACCCCGCCTGGTCCTTCACCTCGACGGGGTCCTTGCCGCACGCACCGGCGAACGCCACGGCGGCCGAGACGGTGGCGTCACTGGCCGTAATGGGCCGGACGACCTCGACGAGCGCCATGGCCGGTGCCGGGTTGAAGAAGTGGATCCCGCACACCAGGTCGGGCCGTCCCGTCGCCATCGCCATCTCGACCACCGGGAGGGTCGAGGTGTTGGTGGCGAGGATCGTCTCAGGCTTGCAGATGCTGTCGAGCTCGGCGAAGAGGTCCTTCTTCACCGACAGGTCCTCGACCACCGACTCGATCACGAGGTCGACGTCGACCAGCTCGCCCAGGTGCGTCGTGGCGTGGACGCGGGCCGAGATGTCGGCGGCCTCGGCCTCGGTGCGCTTGCCCTTCTCGACCTGCTTGGCGAGCGACTTGCCCAGGCCGGCCACCATGGCGTCGGCGCCCGCCTGGCTGCGGCTGCGCAGCACGACGTCGTGTCCCGTCGCCGCGGCCACCTCGGCGATGCCCGAGCCCATGATTCCCGAACCGACGATTCCCACCCGTGTGATCGACATGGGCCCGTAGGCTACCGGCCGGTAACCACGGCGTCGAAGACGAGCCGGTGCCGGCGGGCGTGCAAGAGTGGCGCCATGGACACGACCGGCACGCTGGCCCTGGTCGGGGGCGACGAATGGACCGAGGGGTGCAGCTTCGACGCCACGCTCCTGGCGGCGTCGGGCGGGACCGACGTGGTGGTGCTGCCGACCGCGGCCGCCTACCAGCACCCCGAGCGGGTGGTCCTGCGGGCGGCCGAGTGGTTCGAGCCGCTCGGGGCCCAGGTCGAGGGCCTCATGGTGGTGGACCGGGCCTCGGCCGAGGACCCCGGTATGGCGGCGGCGCTCGCCGCCGCCCGGTTCGTCTACCTCGCCGGGGGCTCGCCCCTGCACCTGCGCGCAGCGCTCAAGAAGTCCGCCGTCTTCGAGGCCCTGCGACGAGCCTTCGCGGCCGGTGCGGTCGTGGCCGGGGCGGGGGCGGGGGCGATGGTTCTCACCGACCCCATGGTCGACCCCCGCGGCGGCGCGCTGACCCTCGGGCTGGGCCTGGTCGACAACCTCACCGTCGTGCCCCACTTCGGCGACGAGCACGACGACGCTCACGGCCAGAAGCTCGAACGGACGGTGGCGATGGCACCGGCGGCTCTGCCCGTCGTCGCGCTGCCGGCCCGCACCGCGCTGATCAGGGACGGCGGGGGCACCTGGCGCTCGGAGGGGGCGGGGACCCCGGTCGTGTTCGTCGGCGGGGCGCAGACGGAGGGCCTCGCCGCACTGAAGGGCTGAACGCCCCCCGTCAGTCCTTCTCTTCGATCGTGACGCTCTCGATGACCACGCGCTCGGTCGGCGTGCCCGAACGGCTGCCCGCGCCGTCGATCCTCTCGACGACGTCGAGTCCGGTGACCACCTCGCCGAAGAGCGAGTAGAGCGGCGGCAGGCGGACGCCGTCGGGGCCGCTGATCACGAAGAACTGGCTGCCGTTCGTGTTGGGTCCCGCGTTGGCCATGGCCAGCGACCCCAGCTTGTAGCGGCCGGCCGGCGGCAGCTCGTCGGCGAAGCGGTAGCCCGGGCCGCCCGAACCCGTCCCGGTCGGGTCGCCCCCCTGCAGCACGAAGCCGGGGATGATGCGGTGGAACACGATCCCGTCGTAGTAGTGGTAGCGGGCGAGGAACACGAAGCTATTGACGGCCTTGGGCGCGGCCAGCGGGTCGAGGGCGATCACCATCGTGCCGTGCGAGGTCGTCATGGTGGCCACGTACCGCTTCGCCGTGTCGATGATCATCGGTGGCTCCTCGTCGAACTTCCGCTGCTGCGGGCTCGAGCCGTCGAGGGCGGGCGGGGTCGGGGTGGCCATGATGGGTGTCCTTACGTGTGGTGGATGGTGACGGAAAGGATGCGCTGGGTCACGTCGGGCGGCATCCCGCTGGGCGATCCCTGCTGGTTGATGGTGTCGACCACGTTCATGCCCGAGGTCACCTGCCCGAAGAGGGAGTAGGTGTTGGGCAGCGACTCGCCCTGGGGGCCGGCCACGATGAAGAACTGGCTGCCGCCCGTGTTCGGCGAACCCCGGTTGGCCATGACCAGCGAGCCGAGCGGGTACTGGTCGGCCGGGTTGGCCGCCTTGGCCGGGAGCTCGTCGGGAATGGTGTAGCCGGGCGCGGTCCCCGCGTTCGTCTGCGCCGGGTTCCCGGTCTGGTTCACGAAGCCGGGGATGACCCGGAAGAAGCTCCCGCAGTTGAAGAAGCCCTTGCCGGCCAGGAAGACGAAGTTGTTCACCGTGACGGGCGCGCTCTTGGCATCGAGCGCAACGTCGAAGGTCCCGGTGGTGGTCTTGAACGTGGCCGAGTACTGCTCGGACGTGTCGATGGTCATGGGCGGCGCCGCCGTGTACTTCTGGCTGGCGGCCGCCGTGGGGGTGGTGGGCGAGGACGGGCAGCCGGCCTTGACCGCCACCGCGTTGGCCTGGGCCTGCAGCCTGGCGTCCATGCCCTGGGCAGCCGTGGTGGTGCCGGTCACCTTCGACTGCGGCGCCACGGGGTTGTTCCCGCTCGAGACGGCGAAGGCGATCCCCACGATGGCCCCGGCGGCCACCACCACGATGACGGCGTTGCGGACCTGCTTGCGGCGCTTCTGGCGCTTGGCCTCGGCGGCCAGTCGCGCCTCCCTCGCCGCGCGTTGCCTGGCTCTTTTCTCGCTGGGCACGGCCGCAGACCCTACCCAATCCGGGGGCGGCCCTCGGATCGCCCTCCGGTCGCCGCGGGCGGCGTCGCGGCTGCGGCACCGGGCCCCGAACGGCCGGGCGGACCGCGGCGCGCCCGCCAGTCTGTAGCCTCGGCCGGATGCCGCTGGTCGTCCAGAAATTCGGAGGCACCTCGGTGGGCGACGCCGACCGCATCCGGGCCGTGGCCGACCACGTGGCGCGCACGCGCCGGCAGGGCTCCGACGTGGTGGCGGTGGTCAGCGCCATGGGCAAGACGACGGACGACCTGATCCACCTGGCCAACACGGTGAGCACGACGCAACCCCCGCGCGAGTACGACATGCTCGTCAGCACCGGGGAGCGCATCTCCATGTCGCTGCTGGTCATGGCCCTGGCCGACCTCGGGGTCGACGCCGCCTCCTTCACCGGGAGCCAGGTCGGCATCATCACCGACAACGACCACACCCGGGCCAAGATCAAGGAGGTCAAGGGTGACCGCCTGCGCGAGGCGCTCGCCGCCGGCAAGGTGCCGGTCGTGGCCGGGTTCCAAGGCGTGTCGGAGGAACGAGAGATCACCACGCTCGGCCGCGGCGGGTCCGACGCCACCGCCGTCGCCCTGGCGGCCGTGCTGGGCGCCGACGTGTGCGAGATCTACACCGACGTCACCGGCGTCTTCACGGCCGACCCCCGCATCGTGCCCGAGGCGCACCGCATCAACCGCATCTCGTTCGACGAGATGCTCGAGATCGCCGCCACCGGCGGCCGGGTCCTGATGCTGCGGGCGGTGGAGTTCGCGCGTAACCACAACGTCCCGCTGCACGTGCGCAGCAGCTTCACCTGGGAGCCCGGCACCTGGGTGGTGGAGGAGGATGCAGACATGGAAGAAGCCGTCGTCACCGCCGTGACCCACGACACGTCGGAGGCCAAGGTCACCGTCAGCGGGGTCCCGGACCGACCGGGCGTGGCGGCGCGCCTGTTCCGGGCGCTGGCCGACAAGTCGATCAACGTGGACATGATCGTGCAGAACAGCTCGGCGCACGGCACGACCGACATCTCGTTCACCGTGCCGACCGACGACCTCCCCGTGGCGGTCGAGACGGCGCAGGCCCACGCGGACGAGCTCGGGGCGTCAGGCGTGGCGGCGGACGCGGACGTGGCGCGCGTCTCGCTCGTCGGGGTCGGCATGAAGTCGCACCCGGGCATCGCCGCCACGATGTTCGAGACGCTGGCCAACGAGCGGATCAACATCGACATGATCTCGACCTCGACCATCCGGACGTCGTGCATCGTGTCGCAGGAGGATGTCGAGCGGGCGGTGCGCAGTCTGCACGCCGCGTTCGCCTTGGCCTGATGCCGGCGAGGGCCAGAACGCCGGGCACCGCGCCCACCCTGTGGCTGCTCCGGCACGCCAAGGCCGTGACCGACCCGCCGCCCGGCGGCTCGGACTTCGACCGCGTGCTGACGCCGCGTGGCCGGCGCGACGCGGCCGCCCTCGGCCGCCTCTTCGCCGGGCACGGCAAGGGGCTCGGGCCCGCCCTCGAGGGGGTCACGCTGCCGACGGTCGCGCTCGTGTCACCGGCGACCCGCACGGCGGCAACGGCCGAGCTGGTGCTGGCCGGCCTGGACGACCCGCCCGAGCTGCGCCTGGAGGAGGAGCTCTACGAGGCGGACCCCGAGGAGGTGCTCGAGCTGCTCCGCGCCCTCCCCGCGGGCACGCCCGCCGCCATGGTCGTGGGCCACAACCCGACGGCGCACGTCCTCGCCCAGGGCCTGCTGGCCGGGGACGACAAGAAAGGGCGGTCCCTGGTGGTGCGGCACGGCTTCCCCACCTGTGCGCTGGGGGTCTACCGCTTCGACGTCGGACACTGGACGGACGTCGTGCCGGGTACCGCCACGCTGATGGCGCTCACGGCCCCGCCGTACTGAGGCGCCCTCCCGAGGCGCCGGCCCCAGGGCGCCGATCCCAGGGCGCCGACCCCAGACCGCCTAACCCAGGACGCGCAGCACGGCGGCGTCCCCCTGGCCGCCACCGCCGCAGAGGGCCACGGCAGCGGTGGACGCACCGCGGCGGCGGAGCTCGAGCAGCGCGGTCAGCGCGACCCGGGTGCCCGACATGCCGACGGGATGGCCGAGGGCGATAGCGCCGCCGTTGACGTTGACCTTGTCCTCGTCGATCCCGAGATCGTCCACCGAGGCCAGGCCGACGGCGGCGAACGCCTCGTTGATCTCGAACAGGTCGACGGAGGCGAGGTCGACGCCGGCCTTCTGCGTGGCCTTCATGATGGCCCGCGAGGGCTGGGTGAGGAGCGAGTTGTCGGGCCCGGCCACCATGCCGTAGCCGACGACCTGCCCGAGCGGCGTGACGCCGAGCTCCTTGGCCTTCGCAGCGGACATCACGACGACGGCGGCCCCGCCGTCGGAGATCTGCGAGGCGTTGCCGGCGGTGATGGTGCCGTCCTTGGTGAACGCCGGCTTCAGGGCGCCCAGCGACTCGGCGGTGGTTCCCGGGCGCACGCCCTCGTCGGTGTCGACCAGCAACGCGTCGCCCTTGCGCTGGGGCACCTGCACGGGGACGATCTCCTCGGCCAGGCGACCCTCCTTGGCCGCCGCGGCCGCCTTCTCGTGGCTGGCGGCCGCGAAGGCGTCCTGGCGCTGGCGCGAGATCCCGACCTTCTCGTTGTGCTGCTCGGTGGACAGGCCCATGGCGATGTGGTCGAAGGAGTCGGTGAGCCCGTCGTACATCATGGAGTCGACCAGGGTGGCGTCGCCGAGCCGGAAGCCGGCCCGGGCCCCGGGCAGCAGGTGGGGCGCCTGGGTCATCGACTCCATGCCGCCGGCCACCACGATGTCGGCGTCGCCGGCGCGGATCATCTGGTCCGCCAGGTAGATCGCGTTGAGGCCCGAGAGGCACACCTTGTTGATGGTGTTGGCCGGGACCGACATCGGGATGCCCCCCTTCACGGCGGCCTGGCGGGCCGTGATCTGGCCCTGGCCGGCCAGGACCACCTGTCCCATCAGCACGTAGTCCACCTGGTCGGGCGAGACCCCCGCCCGCTTCAGCGCCTCGGCGATGGCAAAGCCACCGAGGTCCATGGCCGTGAAGCCCGCGAATGCGCCTGAGAGCTTCCCGATCGGCGTACGAGCACCTGCGACGATGACGGCCTCAGCCATTCCCTGCACCTCCGGGTTCCTGCCGGTCTTGTTACCAGTCGGAAACCACATCTTACGGGCCAACTATCGTCGGGTCACATGAGCGACATCCTCAGTGCTGTGGTGGCCGGCGCACCGGCCGACGAGCTGGCCGGACTCGAGATGCCCGGCTCCTACCGGGCCGCCCTGGTCAAGAGGAGCGAGACCGCGATGTTCGAGGGCATGGAGTCCTCGGACAAGGACCCCCGCCGGTCCCTCCACGTGGAGGAGGTCCCCCTGCCCGAGCTGGCCCCCGACGAGGCCTACGTGGCCGTCATGGCGTCGTCGATCAACTTCAACACGGTCTGGACCTCCATCTTCGAGCCCCTCCCGACGTTCGGCTTCCTCGACCGCCTCGGCAAGGAAGGGCCCTGGGCCGCCCGCCACGCCCTCGACTACCACGTCGTCGGCTCCGACGCCGCCGGCGTCGTGCTGCGGACCGGGTCGGCGGTGCGGAACTGGAAGGTTGGCGACAAGGTCACCGTCCAGTGCAACTACGTCGACGACCAGGACCCCTCGGCGCACGACGACTCCATGCTGGCGGCCAACCAGCGCATCTGGGGCTTCGAGTCGAACTTCGGCGGCCTGGCCGACATCACCGTGGTGAAGGCGAACCAGCTCATGCCCAAGCCCGCCCACCTCACCTGGGAGGAGGCGGCCATCAACGCGCTGTGCAACTCGACCTCGTACCGCATGCTGGTGTCGCCCCACGGCGCCCGCATGACCCAGGGCGACAAGGTGCTGGTGTGGGGAGCCAGCGGGGGCCTCGGCAGCTACGCGGTGCAGCACGTCCTCAACGGGGGCGGCACACCGATCGGCGTGGTCTCGTCGCCCGACAAGGTGAAGCTGCTCAACGACCTCGGCGTCGAGGCCGTCATCGACCGCAGGGCCGCCGGCTACGCGTTCTGGTCCGACGAGCACACCCAGGACGAGTCCGAGTGGCGCCGCTTCGGCAAGGACATCCGTGCGCTAGTGGGCGGCGAGCCCGAGATCGTCTTCGAACACCCCGGGCGCCAGACGATGGGCGCCTCCGTCTTCGTCTGCAAACGGGCCGGGACGGTCGTCACCTGCGCCGCCACCTCGGGCTACATGATCGAGTATGACAACCGCCACCTCTGGATGAAGCTCAAGACGATCAAGGGGTCGCACTTCGCCAACTACCGCGAGGCGTGGGACGCCAACCAGCTGATCTGCGACGGCAAGGTGCTCCCGCCGCTCTCCGCCGTCTACACCCTGGAGCAGGTGGGTGAGGCCGCCTACCAGGTGCACCACAACCTGCACGAGGGCAAGATCGGCGTGCTGTGCCTGGCCCCCACCGAGGGGCTGGGCATCGACGACCCCGAGCTGCGCGCCAAGGTCGGCGAGGACCGCATCACCCTCTTCCGGAGACACGGCGCGTGAGCGACCTCCTCCTGACCGAAATCGATCACGTGGCCATCGCGGTCAACGACCTCGACGCCGCGGTGGCGTGGTACGCCGAGGTCTTCGGCGCCACCGTGGACCACCGCGAGCGGGTCGAGTCCGACGGCGTGGAGGAGGCATTGCTCAAGGTGGCCGACTCCTACGTGCAGCTGCTGACCCCGGTCCGCGACGACTCGCCGGTAGCCAAGTACCTGGCCACCAGGGGCGAGGGGCTCCACCACGTCGGCTATCGGGTCGACGACTGTGCGGTGGCGCTGCAGGCGATAAAGGATGCCGGCGGCCGCGTCATCGACGAGGCGCCCCGCCCGGGCTCCCGGGGGACGACGGTGGCCTTCGTGCACCCCAAGACGTCTTTCGGGACCTTGATAGAACTCGTCCAGGAGTAGCGCAGGGGCAGCGGGCAGCTACGAGTAGCGGGCCGCCCTGTTCCCGGGGCCGTTGAAGACCCCGGGCACGGCGTCGGGGTTCTCGACGCAGACCTCGCACTCCAGCCCGTCGGGGTCACGGAAGAACAGGCTCAGCATCGGACCGAAGTCGGTGACGAAGTCGTCCGCCGCCCCCCGGTCCATCAGGCGCTGGCGGATGGTCTCGAAGTCAGCGATCGACGCGGCCTGCAGGGCCAGATGGTCGAGGCGGCCCCGGCCGAACATGGGGGTCTGTCGATCGGCCTCGTGGTTGCCGTCGATCTGGAACACGTTGAGCTCCGCCCAGTCCCCGATCTTGATGATGCAGAGCCGGGGCCCCTCCCCCCCGGCGTGCTCGCTGCCGTCGCGCACGACCTCGGCGTCGAAGACCTCGCGGTAGAAGGCGTTCAGCCGGTCGGCGTCGTTGGTGATGACGGCCACATGGTTCAATCCCTTGAGCAGCACGCGTGCCTCCTCGACTCGTCCCGGTCTTCGTCCCCGTTCCCCACTCTAAGGAGCGCTAGCGGAAGAGCCCCTCCAGCAGCTCCAACACCCTGGAGACCTGCTCGGGGAGCGTGCCTGAGTCGGGTCCGAGCACGAGGTCGGGATGGGTGGGCGGCTCGTAGTCCGAGTCGATGCCCGTGAAGCCGGGCAGCTGGCCCGCCCGTGCCCGCGCGTACAGGCCCTTGGGGTCCCGCCGCTCGCACTCCTCGAGCGAGGTGTCGACGAAGATCTCCGCGTAGGCGAGCCCCGACTCCTCGTGCAACGAGCGGATGAGGCGGCGGTCCTCCTCGAAGGGGCAGATCAGGGCGATCAGCGCCAGCGCGCCCGCCTCGGCGAACATGCGGGCCACCTCGCCGGCCCGGCGCACGTTCTCGGTGCGGTCGCGGTCCGAGAAGCCCAGGTCGCCGTTGAGCCCGTGACGGAGGTTGTCCCCGTCGAGCAGGAAGGCGGGGCGGCCGCTGTTGACGAAGGCCTCCTCGACGGCGGAGGCCAGCGTCGACTTGCCGGCGCCGGACAGGCCGGTGAACAGGAGCGTCCCACCGGTCGTGCCCAGCGCGGCGAAGCGGTCGTCGCGCGACAGCCGGCCGCCGTGGCGCACCACGTTCGGGCTGGCGTGAGTCGTGGCGATCACCCGGATGACACCGGCGCCCGCCGTCCCGTTGGTCGACGGGTCGATGACGATGAAGCTGCCGGTGGCGCGGTTGGTCGCGTAGTCGTCCACCAACAGCGGCTCGGTGCAGCGGAACGAGACCCGGCCGATTTCGTTGAGCCCGAGGGTCTGCGCCTCCTCGTCGCGGTGGAGGCCGTTCACGTCGAGCCGGTACTGAAGGGACTGCACCGTCGCCCGCACCGTCCGGGTCCCGTGCTTGAGCAGGTAGGTACGACCCTCGGCCAGGGCGGCGCGCTCGTCCATCCAGCAGACGGTGGCCTCGATGTCCGTCGCCACGGTCGGGCGGTTGTTGGGCCGGCACAGGGTGTCGCCGCGCGACACGGCGATGTCGTCGGTGAGCGTGATCACCACCGCCATGGGCGGGAACGCCTCGGCCAGCTCACCGTCGGCCGTCACGATGGAGGCGATGCGCGACGTGGTGCCCGACGGCAGCACCAGCACGTCGTCCCCGGTCCGCAGCACGCCGCTGGCGACCGTCCCGGCGTAGCCCCGGAAGTCGGGGTTCTCGGGGGTCTGGCTCCGGATGACGTACTGCACCGGGAAGCGGGGATCGATGAAGTTCTCGTCGCTGCCGATGTAGACCGACTCGAGGTGGTTGAGCAGCGGCGACCCCTCGTACCACCACATGTTCTCGGATCGCTGGACGACGTTGTCGCCCCGCAGCGCCGAAATCGGGATGAACGTGATGTCGTGCACGTTCAGCCGGGCGGCGAACTCCATGAAATCGGACTCGATGCGCTCGTAGCTGGCCCGGTCCCAATCGATCAGGTCCATCTTGTTCACGCACACGACCATGTGCGGCACGCCCAGCATGGACGAGAGGAAGGCATGCCGTCGGGTCTGCTCTATGACCCCCTTGCGGGCGTCGATCAGGATCAGCGACACGTGGGCGTTCGACGCCCCGGTCACCATGTTGCGCGTGTACTCGGTGTGGCCGGGGGTGTCCGCGATGATGAACTTGCGCTTGGGCGTGGCGAAGTACCGGTAGGCCACGTCGATCGTGATGCCCTGCTCCCGCTCGGCCCGCAGCCCGTCGGTGAGGAGCGCCAGGTCTGTCTCCGCGTTGCCGCGCTGCTCGCTGGTGCGGCGGATCGCCTCCAGCTGATCCTCGAAGATCCCCTTGGCGTCGTAGAGGAGGCGGCCGATCAGGGTGGACTTGCCGTCGTCGACCGAGCCGGCCGTGGCCAGGCGCAGGAGCTCGGTCACTAGAAGTACCCCTCGCGCTTGCGGTCCTCCATACCGGCCTCCGAGATCCGGTCGTCCGCCCTGGTGGCCCCGCGCTCGGTCAGGCGGGTTCCGGCCACCTCCACGATGACCAGGTCGATCGTCTCGGCCATGGACTCCACGCACCCCGTGCAGTCGGCGTCGCCCACCGTGCGGAAGCGCACCATGGTCTCGAACACCGGTTCCCCCTCGGCTGGCCCCAGGTGCTGGGTCACGGCCATCAGCATGCCGTCGCGCTGGAACACCGGGCGGCGGTGCGCGAAGTAGATCTGCGGCACGTCGATCTCCTCGTCGCGGATGTAGTGCCAGACGTCGAGCTCGGTCCAGTTCGACAGCGGGAAGACCCGGATGTGCTCGCCTTTGTTGTGCCGTGCGTTGTAGAGGTTCCACAGCTCGGGGCGCTGGCTCTTGGGATCCCACTGGCCGAAGCGGTCGCGGAAGCTGAAGATCCGCTCCTTGGCCCTCGCCTTCTCCTCGTCGCGGCGGGCGCCGCCGAACACCGCGTCATGCCCGCCCTCGGCGATGGCGCGCAGCAGCGTCGGTGTCTGCAACCGGTTGCGCGTCGCACCCGGCGTGGTGTCCTCCACCGTCCGGCCGGCGTCGATGTCGTCCTGCACGCGGGCCACCACGACCCGGACGCCCATGACCTCGGCGTGACGGTCCCGGAAGGCCAGCACCTCGTCGAAGTTCCGGCCCGTGTCGACGTGCAGCACGGGGAAGGGCACCGGCGCCGGCCAGAAGGCCTTGCGGGCCAGGTGCAGCATGACGATGGAGTCCTTACCGCCCGAGAACATGAGCACCGGGCGCTCGAACTCCGCCGCCACCTCCCGGAAGATGTGGATGGCCTGGGCCTCGAGGGCGCGCAGGTGCGTCAGGCGGTAGTGGCCCGTGGCGGCGTGCGGCACGCCGTCGTGGCCATCGGGCCCCGCCACCATGCGCGGTGTCGCCAACGACGCTCCCTCCCTGCGTGTTTCCCGGTGAACCGGGAGAAAGTCTAGGCGCCCGCCTCCGCGGCCCCGGTGCCCGGCTCCTCGGTGCTCGAGCCGCCGTCGACGATCGGGTTCCCGTAGGCGTCCTCGGCCGTCGGGGTGGCTCCCAGCCAGCTGGCGTCGATGGAGGAGTCGAAGCGATCCTCGGTCACCCCTTCGCCCATGTCGCGCAGCCAGTTGGCCAGGTCCTCGGTGTCCGATTCGCCGGCACCCATGGCCCAGAACGGCATGGCCTCGGCGTCGGGCATCTCCAGGCGGATGTTCCGGTAGTGCTGCATGCCCGAACCGGCCGGGATGAGCTTGCCGATGATGATGTTCTCCTTCAACCCGAAGAGTTGGTCGCTGCGGCCCTCAATGGCGGCCTCGGTCAGCACCCGCGTCGTCTCCTGGAAGGAGGCCGCCGAGAGCCAGCTCTCGGTGGCCAACGACGCCTTGGTGATCCCCATCAGCTCGGGGCGTCCCTCGGCGGCCGTGCTGCCCTCCTCGACGAGCGTCCGGTTGACCTCGGCGTAGATCTGGTTGTCGACGCGCTCGCCCGGGAGGAACGGGGCGTCGCCCGGCTCGGCCACGAGCACCCGGCGCAGCATCTGGCGCACGATCAGCTCGATGTGCTTGTCGTGGATCGACACGCCCTGGTCGCGGTACACCTTCTGCACCTCTTCGACGAGGTACTGCTGGGTCTCGCGGATGCCCTTGACCTCGAGCAGCTCCTTGGGGTCCTTGGGCCCTTCGACGAGCGCGTCGCCGGCACTGACCTCCTGGCCGTCGGTGACCTCGAGATGGGCCCGCGAGGCGACCAGCGTGGAGTCCTCGGTGCCGTCGTCGGCCACCACCGTGATGCGGCGCCCGGTCTCCTCGTCCTCGATGCGGACGACACCCGAGTGGTGCGCCAGGACGGCGGCGCCCTTCGGGGTGCGGGCCTCGAAGAGCTCGACCACGCGGGGCAGCCCGTGGGTGATGTCCTCGCCCACGACGCCACCGGTGTGGAACGTCCGCATGGTCAGCTGCGTGCCTGGCTCACCGATCGACTGGGCGGCGATGACGCCCACCGCCTCGCCGAGCTCGATCATCGACCCCGTGGCGAGCGAGAGCCCGTAACAGGCCGCGCACACGCCTTGCGGCGACTCGCAGGTGAGGACCGAGCGGGTCCGGATGCGCTCGACGGCCTCGTCGTCGCGCATGGCGGCGATGGTCTCGTCGTCGAGCAGGGTGCCGGCCGCGTACACGGTGCCGTCGGACAGCTTGACCTCCTCGGAGAGGAGCCGGCCGAAGGCGCGGGTCTCGAGGTAGTTGCGGTGGCCCGGCCCGTCGGGGGCGACGCCGTCGATCCAGATACCCCTGGTCGAGCCGCAGTCCTCGATGCGGATGATGAGCTCCTGGGCCACGTCGACCAGGCGGCGGGTCAGGTAGCCCGAGTCCGCCGTGCGCAGCGCCGTGTCGGCCAGGCCCTTGCGGGCGCCGTGGGTGGAGATGAAGTACTCCAGGACCGACAGGCCTTCGCGGAAGGAGGACTTGATCGGGCGGGGGATCATCTCGCCGCGCGGGTTGGACACCAGGCCCTTCATGCCGGCGATCTGGCGGATCTGCTGCGAGTTCCCGCGGGCACCGGAGTCCACCATCATGTCGAGCGGGTTGAAGGCGATGGTCGCGAGCTGCGACTCCATGGCGCGGCCCACCTCCGAGTTGGCGGAGGTCCAGATCTCGATCTCCTTCTGGCGCCGCTCGTCGTCGGTGATGATGCCGCGCTTGAACTGCGTCTCGGCCTTCTCGGCCTCCTTCTCGTAGCGGTCCAGGATGGCCAGCTTGTCAGGCGGGGTCTGGACGTCGTTGATGGAGATGGTCAAGCCCGACTGGGCGGCGAAGCGGAAGCCCAGCGCCTTGATCCGGTCCAGGCTCTGCGCCACCACGTGCTTGGGGTAGTTGGCCGAGAGCTCCTCGACGATCTGCCCGATCGGGGTGTTGCGCTTGCCCACGACGTCGTTGACGAAGGCGAAGCCCTCCGGCAGCGCCTCGTTGAAGAAGACGCGGCCCGGCGTGGTCTCGAAGTTGAGCACGCCGTCCTCGCCTGGCGTGACGCCGGCCGCGGCCAGGCGCTCGGCCAGGGAGGAGCCCGCCGAAGGCCGCAGCGTGATCGGGACCTGCAGCTCCACGTCGCCCGCGTCGAACGCCGCCTCCAGCTCGTGCAGGTGGCGGAAGACCCGGCCGGCGCCGGTGCCCTCCTCGACCCGCAGAGTCAGGTAGTAAGCGCCGAAGACCATGTCCTGGGTGGGCACGGTGATGGGGCGGCCGGTGGCCGGGGACAGGATGTTGTTGGCGGAGAGCATCAGCACGCGGGCCTCGGCCTGCGCCTCGGCCGACAGCGGC
Source organism: uncultured Acidimicrobiaceae bacterium (assembly GCA_963736525.1). Classification (GTDB taxonomy): domain Bacteria; phylum Actinomycetota; class Acidimicrobiia; order Acidimicrobiales; family RAAP-2; genus Bog-473. Next base: position 13,916 of record CAVTPF010000012.1, on the reverse strand, counting down.
AGGTGGACGGCCATCTGGTCCCCGTCGAAGTCGGCGTTGAAGGCCGTGCACACGAGCGGGTGGACCTGAATGGCCTTGCCCTCGACGAGGACCGGCTCGAACGCCTGGATCCCGAGGCGGTGCAGCGTCGGCGCCCGGTTGAGCAGCACGGGGTGCTCGCGGATGACGCCTTCCAACACGTCCCACACCTGGGGCCGGCGACGCTCGACCATGCGCTTCGCCGACTTGATGTTCTGGGCCAGCTCGGCGTCGACCAGCCGCTTCATGACGAAGGGCTTGAAGAGCTCGAGCGCCATCAGCTTGGGCAGGCCGCACTGGTGGAGCTTCAGGTTGGGACCGATCACGATGACCGAACGGCCCGAGTAGTCCACGCGCTTGCCGAGCAGGTTCTGGCGGAACCGGCCCTGCTTGCCCTTCAGCATGTCCGAGAGCGACTTCAGCGGGCGGTTCCCCGGGCCCGTCACCGGGCGGCCGCGACGGCCGTTGTCGAACAGCGCGTCGACGGCCTCCTGGAGCATGCGCTTCTCGTTGTTGATGATGATCTCGGGCGCGCCGAGGTCGAGCAGCCGCTTCAGCCGGTTGTTGCGGTTGATGACGCGACGGTAGAGGTCGTTCAGGTCCGACGTGGCGAACCGGCCGCCGTCGAGCTGCACCATGGGGCGCAGGTCGGGCGGGATGACCGGCACAGCCTCCAGGATCATGGCGCGGGGGTCGTTGATGCGCCGGCCGTGGTCGTCGCGCCGGTTGAATGCCGTCACGATCTTCAGCCGCTTGATCGTCTTCTGACGCCGCTGGGCCGACAGGGGCCGCCGGCCGTCCTTGGCGTCGATCATGTCGCGCAGCTTGATCTCTTCGGCATCGAGGTCGATGCGGTCGATGAGCTTGAGGATGTACTCGGCACCCATGCCGCCCTCGAAGTACTCGTCGTAGCGCAGGCGGAGCTCGCGCCACAGCATCTCGTCCTCAATGATCTTGCGGCCGTGCAGGCTGCGGAACTCGTCGAGGGAGCGCTGCGCGATCTCGACGTCCTCCTGGGCCCGCTCGCGGACGGACTGGATCTCCTTCTCCACCGCCCGCTGGCGCGCCTTGATCTCGGCGTCCCGGGCGCCCTCGCCCTCGAGCTGCTTCAGCTCCTCCTCCAGCGCCTTGAAGCGGCGGTCGATGTCGAGGTCGCGCCGCTTCTCGATGTCGGCGATCTCCTCTGCCATCTCGTTCTCCAGGCTGGGCAGGTCCTGGTGGCGCTTCTCCTCGTCGACCCAGGTGACCAGGTTGGCGGCGAAGTAGATGACCTTCTCCAGCTGCTTGGCCTTGAGCTCCTCGCGGGGCTCGGTGCCCATGAGCAGGTAGGCCAGCCAGCTACGGGTGCCCCGCAGGTACCAGATGTGCACCACCGGCGCGGCGAGCTCAATGTGGCCCATGCGGTCGCGGCGGACCTTCGAGCGCGTGACCTCCACGCCGCAGCGCTCGCAGATGATGCCCTTGAAGCGCACCCGCTTGTACTTGCCGCAGTAGCACTCCCAGTCCTTGGTGGGGCCGAAGATCTTCTCGCAGAACAGCCCGTCCTTCTCCGGACGCAGCGTGCGGTAGTTGATGGTCTCGGGCTTCTTGACCTCGCCGTTGGACCAGCCGCGGATGGAATCCCCCGTGGCCAGGCCGATGCGCAGCTGGTCGAAGGTGTTGACGTCCAGAGCCATCAGGAAAAGCTCCTCTCTGCGGCACGCCGCTCGTCTTCCTCGTCTGAGCCGCGCTCGTTGCGGCTGATGTCGATGCCCAGCTCCTCGGCGGTGCGGAACACGTCCTCGTCCAGCTCGTGCATCTCGATCTCACGGCCGTCGACGGCCAGGACCTCGACGTCGAGGCAGAGCGACTGCATCTCCTTGATGAGCACCTTGAAGCTCTCGGGGATGCCCGGCTCGGGGATGTTCTCGCCCTTGACGATGGCCTCGTAGACCTTGACCCGTCCCAGCACGTCGTCCGACTTGATGGTCAGCAGCTCCTGGAGCGCGTAGGCGGCGCCGAAGGCCTCGAGCGCCCACACCTCCATCTCACCGAAGCGCTGGCCGCCGAACTGCGCCTTCCCGCCCAGCGGCTGCTGGGTGATCATGGAGTACGGGCCGGTCGAGCGGGCGTGGATCTTGTCGTCGACGAGGTGGGCCAGCTTCAAGATGTAGACGTAGCCCACCGAGATCGGGTTGTCGTAGGCCTCGCCGGTGCGGCCGTTGTACAGCGTGGCCTTGCCGTCGGTGCGGATCTGCACGTCGCCGTTCGCCGAGTCGGCGTTCAGCGTCCCGAACACCTGCTTGATGGTCGGGTGCGACCCGGCGTCCTCGGTCTCGTCCCAGTGGGCGCCGTCGAAGACCGGGGTGGAGACCCAGGCGGCCGGCTCGGTCCGCGGCCGCGTCTTGCGCGCCGCCCCGTCGCCCTTGGCACTCGTCCCCACCCCCTCGCTGACGTCGACGCCGTCCCAGCCGTGGCGCGCCGCGTACCCCAGGTGCGACTCGAGCACCTGGCCGACGTTCATGCGGCTGGGGACGCCGAGCGGGTTGAGAATGATGTCGACCGGGGTGCCGTCGGCCAGGTAGGGCATGTCCTCGACCGGGAGGATCTTGGAGATGACGCCCTTGTTCCCGTGGCGGCCGGCCAGCTTGTCGCCCTCGGAGATCTTGCGCTTCTGGGCCACGTAGACCCGGACCAGCTGGTTGACCCCCGGCGGCAGCTCGTGGGACTCCTCCCGGCTGAACACCCGGACGTCGATGACCTTGCCGTACTCGCCGTGGGGCACCTTGAGCGAGGTGTCGCGCACCTCGCGGGCCTTCTCGCCGAAGATGGCGCGCAGCAGCCGCTCCTCGGGCGTCTGCTCCGTCTCGCCCTTGGGGGTGACCTTGCCCACCAGGACGTCGCCCGGCTCGACCTCGGCGCCGACGCGGATGATGCCGCGGTCGTCGAGGTCGGCGAGGATCTCCTCCGACAGGTTCGGGATGTCCCGGGTGATCTCCTCGGCGCCGAGCTTGGTGTCGCGGGCGTCCACCTCGTGCTCCTCGATGTGGATGGAGGTCAACACGTCGTCGCGCACCAGGCGCTCCGAGAGGATGATGGCGTCCTCGTAGTTGTAGCCCTCCCAGGGCATGAAGGCGACGAGCAGGTTCTTGCCCAGCGCGAGCTCGCCGTTGTGGGTCGAGGGCCCGTCGGCCAGCAGGTCGCCGGTCGAGATGCTCTGGCCCTCGGTCACCAGCGTGCGGTGGTTGATGCAGGTGTTCTGGTTGGAACGGCGGAACTTGGACAGCCGGTAGACCTTGCGGCCGAGCGGCATGCCGTAGCGGTCCTTCTGGCCCGAGGCGTAGTCCACGACGATGGAGTCGCCGCTGATCTCGGCCACGGTGCCGTTGCCCTCGGCCAGGATCACGTCGCCGGCGTCGCGGGCGGCGCGGCCCTCGACCCCCGTGCCGATGTAGGGGGCCTCGGGGACGACCAGCGGCACGGCCTGCTTCTGCATGTTGGCGCCCATGAGGGCCCGGTTGGCGTCGTCGTGCTCGACGAAGGGGATCAGCGCGGTGGAGACCGAGACGATCTGCTTCGGCGACACGTCCATGAGGTCGACCTCGGACGGCGGCACGAAGTCGATCTCCGACGTGGTGCCGTAGGACGCGCTCGCCGCGCCCATGCGCACGCCCGTCCCCTGCGGGCCACGGCGCACGAGCACGCGCTCTTCGGTCAAGCGCCCGTCGGCGTCGACCGAGGCGTTGGCCTGGGCGATGACGTGCTCCTCCTCCTCGTCCGCGGCCAGGTAGCTCACCTCGTCGGTGACCTTGCCGTCGACGACGGTGCGGTAGGGGGTCTCGATGAAGCCGTACTCGTTGACCCGGGCGTAGGTGGCCAGCGCCCCGATCAGGCCGATGTTCGGGCCTTCCGGCGTCTCGATCGGGCACATGCGGCCGTAGTGCGACGTGTGGACGTCACGGACCTCGAAGCCGGCCCGCTCCCGGGAGAGGCCACCCGGCCCGAGCGCGGAGAGGCGCCGCTTGTGGGCCAGGCCCGACAGCGGGTTGTTCTGGTCCATGAACTGGCTGAGCTGGGAGGTGCCGAAGAACTCCTTCACCGCGGCCACGACCGGGCGGATGTTGATCAGGGTCTGCGGCGTGATCGCCTCGACGTCCTGGGTGGTCATGCGCTCGCGCACGACCCGCTCCATGCGGGAGAGCCCGACGCGCACCTGGTTCTGGATCAGCTCGCCCACCGAGCGGATGCGGCGGTTGGCGAAGTGGTCCTGGTCGTCGATGCGGTAGGTCGACTCGCCGTCGGCCATGTGCAGGGCCAGGTGCAGCATGTAGGTGGCCGAGGCCAGGATCTCCGAGGGGCTGAGCACCGACTGGTTCGGCGCCGGCTTCTCGATCTCGATCCCGAAGAGGTCGCTCAGGCGGTCGATCTCGGGGCCGAGCTTGCGGTTGAGCTTGTAGCGGCCCACCCGGGTCAGGTCGTAGCGCTTCGGGTTGAAGAAGGCGTTCTCGAAGTAGACGCGGGCGGCCTCGGCCGACAGCGGCTCGCCGGGCCGGGCCCGCTTGTAGATCTCGAGCAGCGCCTCCTCGCGCGAGGGCGCCAGGTTGCGCTCCTTCTCCCACTGCCCCTCGAGGAAGTCGAAGTGGCGCACGAAGCGATCGAGGAACGCCTCATCGCCGTAGCCGAGGGCGCGCAGCAGCACGAAGAGCGACAGGCGGCGCTTGCGGGCGACGCGGCAACCCGCGGTGACGTCCTTGCCCGGCTTGGCCTCGATGTCGAGCTCGATCCACTCACCCCGGTACGGGTGGATGGTCCCCGTGAAGACGGTCTTGGCGTCGCGCCCGGGCTGGAAGATGACGCCCGGCGAGCGGACGAGCTGGCTCACCACCACGCGCTCGGTGCCGTTGACGATGAAGGTGCCCCGGTCGGTCATCATCGGGAAGTCCCCCATGAAGACCGTCTGCTCCTTGATCTCGCCGGTGGTGGCATTGAGGAAGCGGGCCCGCACAAAGACGGGCGCCGCGTACGTCATGTCCTTCTCCTTGCACTCCTCCACCGAGAACTTGGGGGGCGGGCGCAGGTCGGCGTCGGTCGGGTCGAACTCGAGCTCCAGGCTCAGCTGACCGGTGAAGTCCTCGATCGGGCTGATGTCGTGGTAGGCCTCGGCGAGGCCCTTGTCGAGGAACCACTGGAACGAGTCGCGCTGGATCGCGATCAGGTCAGGAAGCGGCAGGGCCTCGTTGATGTTGGCGAACGAAACGCGTTCGGGGCTGCGGGACCGTGAGGACAACGGTCAACTCCTCCCAGGTGAAATGCGGCGGGTGAGGGCGGTACTGCGGGTCAGGACGGACGAGGACGGACGGAGGGTCAGGACTGCCGGGGCGCGCGCCGACGCCGTGGAATTACGGAATCGGGCACACGGAGACGCACGGCAACCGTGCATCTTATCGTGGGGCGTGCCTTGATACAACCCCTCGGCCGCGCGGGCCTGGCGGGCCGGGCCCGGGGTCCGTGACAGGCTACGAAAGCCCTCCCCCGCAGTCAAGGATCGAGGCCCGGAGGCCGGGCGGGGCCGGCCCCACCCGGCCCGGACCAGGGACTACTTGATCTCGACGCTGGCGCCGGCCCCCTCGAGGGCGGCCTTGGCCTTGTCGGCGTCCTCCTTGTTGGCCTTCTCGAGCACCGGCTTGGGCGCAGCCTCGACCAGGTCCTTGGCCTCCTTGAGACCCAGGCTGGTGAGAGCTCGCACCTCCTTGATGACCTGGATCTTCTTGTCGCCCGCATCGGTGAGGATGACGTCGAACTCCGACTTCTCCTCCTCCGCCGCACCGGCGTCACCGCCGGCCGCGGGGGCCGCCGCGGCGGCCACGGCCACGGGGGCCGCCGCCGTCACGCCGAAGCGCTCCTCGAAGTCCTTCAGCAGCTCGCTCAGCTGAATCACCGAGAGCTCGGCGATCCCGTCGAGGATCTCTTCCTTGGTCAGGGTTGCCATCGGGATGGCCTTCCTTTCTTTCCTACGGTCTGGTCTTTCCTACGGTCTGGTTGTTGTTACTCGGTTGTCTCTTCGGGGCTGCCCGCCGCCCCCGCGTCGGCTGCCGTCTCACCGGCGGTCTCCACCGGTTCCGCCACGGCCTCGACAGGTGCCGCCTCTTCGACTGCTGCGGCCTCGGGCTCCTCGGCGGGCGCCGTCGCCTCGGGCTCGGCCGGCGGTTCGGTGGCCTCGGTGGCCTCGGTGGCCTCGGTGGCCTCGGTGGCCTCGGTGGCCTCGGTGGCGGGCAACGTCTCCCCCGCCGCCTCGCGCTGCTCGACGAGCGCAGAGATCCCGTAGGCCAAGTTGCGGGGCAGCGCCTGCATCAGGCCGGCCAACTGCTGCATGGGGGCCGCGAGGGCGCCGGCCAGGCGGGCCAGCAGCACCTCGCGGGGTGGCAGGTCGGCGAGCGCGGCCAGGTCGGCGGCCGTGAGCAGTGACCCGTCGGCCAACCCGCCCTTTATGACGAGCAGCGGGTTCGCCCGGGCGAAGTCCCGCAACGCCTTGGCCACTGCGCTGACGTCGCCCTCGACGAAGGTGAGCGCGCTCGGGCCGCTCAGGTACTCCGACAGCGGCTGGTAGTCGCCTCCGTCGATGGCCCGGCGCACCAGGGTGTTCTTGAAGATCTTGTAGTCGGCCCCCACGGCGGCCAGTGCGGTGCGCAACTGGGCGAGCTCGGCCACGGTCAGGCCCCGGTACTCGCTGACGACGGAGGCGGTCGCCGCGTCCATGCGCGTCTTGACCTCTTCGACCACCTCGACCTTGTGCGCCCTTGCTGCGTTCTGCGATGCCATCGGTGTCCTCCACCGGACTCGGCCAGAGTCTCCGGTGTGCGACGGCGCAGGCCGGCGCGAGGCCGGCGTGCAAGGTGTCGCCTCGTCGGGCCGGCCCTACGGGCCGCTTCGGCACCCATGGGTGCACCGGAGGTCTCTGGCGTTTCGGATTCAGTGCCCGGCCGCCGAAGGCGGTGGGCTGTTCGGGAAAGCGTGTTCGTGAAAGCGTAGTACGGCTGGCGGGAGGGGTCAGGCCGGGACGGCCAGCTCCTCCTCGCTGAAGCGCGCCTTCACTGGGTCGACGTGGACGCCGGGACCCATGGTGGTCGACACGGTGATCGACAGGAAGTAACGGCCCTTGGCCGCCGGCGGCTTGGCCCGCTGCAGCTCGTCGATCACGGCCCGGATGTTGGCCACCAGCTGCTCGCGGGTGAACGAGGCCTTGCCGACCCGGATGTGGACGTTGCCGACCTTGTCGGTGCGGTACTCGACCCGGCCACCCTTGAATTCGGCCACGGCCCTGCCCACGTCCGTGGTCACCGTGCCGGTCTTGGGGTTGGGCATGAGGCCGCGTGGGCCGAGCACGCGGCCGAGCGTGCCGACCTGGCCCATCATGTCCGGCGTGGCGATGGCCACGTCGAACTCGAGGAAGCCGCCGTTGATCTTGGCCACCAGGTCGTCCGCACCCACCACGTCGGCGCCCGCCGCCCTGGCCTCGGCCGCCGCCTCGCCGGCGGCGAAGACGGCCACCCGCTCCGTGCGCCCGGTGCCCGAGGGGAGCGAGAGCGTGCCGCGCACGATCTGGTCCGCCTTGCGGGGGTCGACGCCGAGCCGGACGGCCAGCTCCACCGTCTCGTCGAACTTGGCGCTCGACAACTCCTTGACAAGGTCGACCGCCTCAGCGACGCCGTAGAGCGCCTCCCGGTCGACCTTGCTCAGGCTCTCCTGGTACTTCTTGCCGTGGTGGGCCATCGTGTCTCCTCTACGCGTTCGTGCGGCTCGCTAGCCGGCGACCTTGATCCCCATGGACCGCGCCGTGCCGGCGACCTGCTTCTTGGCCGCCTCGAGATCGTCGGTGTTGAGGTCCTTGAGCTTGGTGCTGGCGATCTCCGCGACCTGGGCCTCGGTGATGGTGCCGACCTGCTCGCGGCCGGGCGTGGCTGCGCCCTTGTCCAACCCGGCCGCCTGTCGCAACAGGACGGGGGTGGGCGAGGTCTTCAGCACGAAGCTGAAGGTCCGGTCCTCGTAGATCGTGATGTCCACGGGGACCACCGTGCCCCGCATGCTCTCGGTGGCCGCGTTGTACTGCTTGCAGAACTCCATCGTCTGGACGCCGTGCGGGCCCAGCGCGGTGCCCACCGGCGGCGCCGGGGTGGCCGATCCCGCCTCGAGCTGGATCTTCACCACGGCGAGCACCTTCTTCTTCGGCGCCATCGTCTGTCTCCTTCTTGGGTGTCTTGTGTCCGGCGCCTAGAGCTTGGCGACCTGGCTGAACTCGAGCTCGACCGGCGTCTCGCGGCCGAAGATGTTGACCAGCACCTTGAGCTTGAGCTGGTCCTCGTTGATCTCGGCGATCTGGCCGGAGAAGTCCGCGAAGGGACCCTCCTTGACCCGCACCGTCTCGTCCACCTCGTACTCGAGCCGGGGGCGGCTTCGCTTCGTCGGCGCCTCGGCGCCCTCGACCTTCACCTGCAGGATGTTCTCGACCTCGCGGCGCGACAGCGGCGTCGGCTTGGTCCCGGGGCCCACGAAGCCGGTCACGCCGGGTGTGTTGCGGATCGCCCCCCAGGTGTCGTCGTCGAGATCGCAGCGCACGAGGAGGTAGCCCGGGAACACCTTCTTTTGGACCGTGACCTTCTTCCCGCCCTTGAACTCGACCACGTCCTCCATGGGGATGACCACCTCGAAGACACGGTCTTCGATGCCGCGGGACGCCACCACGTTGCCCATGTTGGAGCGCACCTTGTTCTCGTAGCCCGAGTAGGTGTGCACCACGTACCAGCGGCCCGGGCGGTCGTAGGGACTCTCGAGGGGGACGACCTCTTGGTCCTCGTCGTCCTCGCCCCACCCGCCGAGCTCGGTCTCGCCGCCCTCCTGCCCGTCGGTCGCGTCGAGGACCAGGTCCGGCTCGCCCGCGGACGGGGTCGCCTCGGCCACCTCCTGCACGATCTCCTCCGCCATCTCCTCGACGACCGCCTCCTCAATGGCCTCGAGCACCGCCTCCTCGACGATCTCTTCCACGATCTCCTCGGCGATGTCTCTGCGCTCCTCGGCCTCCACCTCGGCCACAGCCTCGGCGACCCCTTCGACGGCTGCCTCTTCTGCGACGGCCTCGACTCCGCCTCTTCCTCGGCGACGTCCTCGGCGGACGCCGTGCTCATGGCCGCCTCCTCGGGGGCTGCTCGGCCTCTTCCCGCTCGGCCTCCAGCGCCTCCGCCACGTCTTCCTCGTCGCCGGTCACCAGTGCGTCCTCTGCTTCTGAATGTGTCATGTCGGTCATGAAAGGGCCTACTTCGTGAAGAGAAGCGTGATCAGCTTCCCGAAGGCGAGATTGAGCACGAAGATCAGGCTGATCATGATGATCAGTGTGGTCAGCACGACCGACGTGTAATTGATCAGCTCGGCGCGGGACGGCCAGGCGACCTGGCGCATTTCGTCGCGCACCTCGCGGACGAACTGGACCGGCGTCGTGCGCTTGCGACCCGAAGGGCCCTTCTGCGTCCGCGGGGCCTTCGTCTGCGTGCCCGCGGCCGCGCGCCGGGTGGCGGGAGACCCGTCGGCCTCCATCTGCCCTTGGCGCTGCATCATGCGCTTGGTCTCGCGGTTCACGGGTCTCGCCTCACATACTTCGTTGTCGGGTGATTACGTCCGGTGCAGGGCAGGAGGGACTCGAACCCCCAACCGCCGGTTTTGGAGACCGGTGCTCTACCAGTTGAGCTACTGCCCTCGGTGGGGTGCCTTCGGTTGCCCTCAAGCAGGTGGTTCTTCCCCCTGACCTGGGGATCGACCTGCCAGAGTAGCACCGGCAGGTTGGGTACGGATCAGCGGGTCTCCTTGTGCAGCGTGTGCTGGCGGTCCCAGCGGCAGAACTTCTTCATCTCGATCCGCTCGCGGTCGTTGAGCTTGTTCTTGGTCGTGATGTAGTTGCGCCGCTTGCACACCTCACAGGCCAGCGTGACCTGGACCCTCTTTTCGTTCTTCGCCATGTCCAATCCTTCCTGGTCGCTGCCCGGGACTCCCGTCCCGGGCCTGGTAGCGGCGGCGGGACTCGAACCCGCGACAACACGATTATGAGCCGTGTGCTCTGACCAACTGAGCTACGCCGCCATGGGCGAGCCCCCTGTCGGAATCGAACCGACGACACCAGCCTTACCATGGCTGTGCTCTGCCGACTGAGCTAAGGGGGCGCCGCGGCTACCTTCCGCGAACGTTCAATGATAGTCAGGGCTCGGCACGCGCTGCCTCCACTCCCCCGGTTTCTGCACGTCAACAGTACCATCGACGGATGCGGATCCGATTGGCCGAGGTGGCCGACGCAGAGGCCATCCGGGCCATCTACAACGTCGAGGTGCTCGAGAGCACGAACACCTTCGACATGGTGCCCCGCACTCGGGCCGAGCAGGAAGCCTGGATCCTGGAGCACAGCGGGGTGCACCCGGCGCTGGTGGCCACCGAGGCTCCCGACTCGGGGGTGGGCGGCCAGGCCGGGGCCAACGGGGAGATCGTCCTCGGCTTCGGCTCCCTGTCCCCCTTCCGCGAGCGCTCGGGCTACTCGGCCACAGCCGAGAACTCCGTCTACGTCGACCGCTCACAGCGCGGCAAGGGGGTGGGACAGGCCCTCCTGGCTGAGCTCCTGGTCCTTGCGTCCGCCCATGGCTTCCACTCGGTGATCGCCCGCATCGCGGGGCACAACGAGACCTCCATCGGGCTCCACCAGGCAGCCGGCTTCGAGCTGGTCGGCGTGGAGCGGGAGGTCGGGCGCAAGCACCGTCAGTGGCTCGACGTGGTCGAGCTCCAGCGCCTGTTGTAGCGACGGAAGCCCCGGATCAGGCCCCGGGCTCAGGTCTCGAGCACGGCGCCCTGGCCGTGCGCCGCCAGCGCGGGCAGCCGGGACCGGTCGAGTGTCCACGAGGTCGTCCAGTTGCCGAGCGGGAAGATCGCCACCGCCCACAGCACCATCACCGCCAGGACCATGCTGACCGGGTCGGTGTGGATCAGCTCGTTCAGGAGGTCGGCGCCGCCGGTCAGCCCGATGAAGGGCGTCACGATCGACAACCCGAGCACGACGTAGAGCATGCGGCCCGTCACGACCGGCGCCAGGATGATGATTCCCCACGTCAGGTACCAGGGCTGGACGACGGGGCCGAGGAGCACAAAGGCCAACATGGTGATGCCGAGCGCGCTCAGCACGCCGATCCGCCCGCGGTTGAACAGGCAGTACAGCGCGACGGCGGCGGCAGCCAGCAGCCCGATCGCCCTGGTCAGCGTCAGCACGCCCCCCAGGCCGATCCCGATCCCGACGACATGGGCCGACCCGCTGATGAGGAGCCCGACGGCGGTGGCAGGGGCCATCCACGAGCGCACGGTGCCGGGCGTGCCCAGGTTGGCGATCCACCCCCAGCCGAGCCCGGACACGAAGGAGAGGGCTCCCATCACCGCCACGGTGATGAGACCGGAACGGACGATCATGCGGGCGCGGCGGCGCCAGTCCGCCAGCGGTCCCGCCCAGTCCCACGCCACGTAGACGATGCCCATGGCCGCGGGCACCTTGATGGAGGCGGCGAGCGCGCACAGCACGACGCCCCAGACCGGGTGGCGAGACCGCGCCGCGGTGATGCCGGCCAGCAGCAGGCCGACCATGATGGCGTCGTTGTGCGCCCCGCCCACGAGGGCGAGCAGCGTCAGCGGATTGAGCACGGCGAGCACGAACGCGGGGCCGGCGTCCCGGCCGAACGAGCGGGCCAGCTTGGGGATGCAGTAGGCGATCAGCGCGATGCCGGCCACCGACTGCAGGCGCAGCAGCACGACGGTGATCAGCGCGTGGTGCAGGCTCAAGGAGGCCGACCAGCCGGCCAGCATCAGGAAGAGCGGACCGTAGGGGGCCGGGGTGTTCGCCCAGAGGGGGTCCACACCGGACACAAACGGGCCGGAGCCGAGAGTGCCCGGGCCGTAGTGGTACGGGTTGATGTGGTGGCTCATCATCTCGCCCTGGGCGGCGTAGGAGAACACGTCCCGACTGAAGAGCGGCGCCACCGCCAGGAGCGGGAGGACCCAGAGGGCCAGCATGTAGGCCAGCCGCCGGATCGGCACACCGGGCCGGACGCGCAGCGTCTGGTACAGGCCGAACCAGACGCGCACGAAGAGGACCATCCCGCCGTAGACGGCCACGACTCCCGGCAGCAGCAGCGTGGTCGATGGCCAGTCGGCCTCCCCGAAGAACCAGGTGCCCCCCATCTCGAGCTTGAAGGGCGAGCTCGGCAGCGATGCGCCGACGCAGATGCAGACGACCACGACGAATCCGAGGATCGCGGGCCGGCGCAGGAAGGACCAGTCGCCGGGATCGCCGGACTCGGCCTCGACCCGATGGGTCAGCGCGACGCGCGGAGTGAGGCGGAGACGCACGGCTTCGGCCCGCATGGAGAGTCGCCGGAGGCGCACGCGCTCACCCGGTCCAGGACCGGTGGTGAAGGGGACATCGCGCTTTCGTCCACGGGGTAGTCAGTCTCGCTTGTCGTGTCCGGGCGCTACGACCCGGGGAGGGGTGAGGGCCCACGCCCGAGGCGCATGTACCCGCAATCGATCTGCAACAGCATTGTAACGGCAGGCCAGGGGTTGGCAAGGGCCATGGGACCCCCGACTGGCCGACCCGACAGATTGTGCGTGGGCCGGGAAGGATTCGAACCTCCGTAGGTGTTAACCGACAGGTTTACAGCCTGTTTCCTTTGGCCACTCGGACACCGACCCGCAGCCGGCGAGAATAGCCGGGTCGGCCACCCCGGAACGGCAGGCGGCGCCGGTACGCTGACTCCATGCCCACCTTTGACATCGTCTCCGAAGTCGACATGCAGGAGGTACGCAACGCGGTCGACCAGGCCAACCGGGAGGCCGCCACCCGCTTCGACTTCAAGAACACCGACTCGGCCATTGAGCTGAGTGACACCGAACTCGTGCTGCGCTCGTCGACGGAGGACCGCCTGCGCGCCCTGCACCAGGTCCTGGACGAGAAGCTCGTGAAGCGCCAGGTCTCACTGAAAGCGTTCGAGGCCGGGAAGATCGAGGAGGCCCAGAAGGGTACCGCCCGCCAGAAAGTGGCCATCAGGGCCGGCATCTCCTCGGACCATGCCAAGCGGTTGAACAAGTTCATCAAGGACCTGGGCCTCAAGGGCGTGTCGTCGCAGACCCAGGGGGAGCAGCTGCGTGTCACGGGCAAGAAGCGCGACGACCTCCAAGAGGTGATCGCGAAGTGCAAGGCAGAGGACTTCGGGATCCCGCTGCAGTTCAACAACTTCAGGGACTGATCGCCCCTCCTGTCGCTGCGTCAGGCGCCGGCAGCCGTCGAGCTGTCGGATGTCGCCACCATCTTGTCCGCGTGGTGCTCCTCGTACTCGACGGGATCGACATGGAACAGCTTGTTGTAGATCACGAACTTCACGATCCACAGGAGGGCGAAGGAGAAGAGGTTCGCCGCGTTCACCAGGAGCGAGGTGGCGGCGTGGCTCAGGCCGTGATTGCGGGCGAAGTCGCCGGCCAGCCACACGGCGAGGCTCGAGAAGGCCAACCCGATGAAGGAGAGCACCCAGAACGGCACGACCTCCCGCCAGAGGTGCGACTTGCCCCCCTTCCCCCACACCCACCGGCGGTTGAGAGTGTACGAGGGGATGGTGGCGAGGACGTTGGCCAGGATGTTGGCCGGCACCTCGGACATCAGGCGGAACACGCCGAAGACGAGGAGCAGCGTGACCTGCGACACGATCGTCGAGATCACCGACACCCCGGCGTACTTGATCAGCTTCACGCTCGACGGGTGGGCGATGATCTGGCGCAGCCGGGCGAACAGCGGCTGGTCGGACGACCAGATGTGTGCGAGGGGGGGATGCCCGTGGTGGTCAGTCACAGGGCTC
>CAVTPF010000011.1:0-73614 GCA_963736525.1 uncultured Acidimicrobiaceae bacterium | reverse complement strand
TTAGTTCTTTCACGTCGAATCGACAAAACCGCCGCCATGCAACGGCCATCACAGTGTTTGCGCTGTCGGGTTCAAGGAATATCAAGCCCTTGGTCGTCGCAACAACCACCACACCTTTGCGGTATTGGGAGTCAGCCCGCGAAGCTCTCTAATGGCTTCAAGATGATTAGACCGACCGACCAGAGAAGCGGGATCGGTGCCCTTCACAATGGGATCGGTGGAACGCCGTAGGCCCAGCTACAAACGCATCAAGGGTTAGGGGCGCTGACGGACAAGGACGAGCGGCTGGTCGAACTGGCGAAGAGGCTTCGTAAGGAGGCACGCACCACGACGGACCAGAGGAATACCGAGCTGGACAAGGCTCGATGGGACCTCCTGAGTCGACGGATTCACGCCCTAGACAACGCTGCCGATGCATTAGACCCCCGTTAGGCACACCAGGTCGCAGCCAACGGGTGAGTTCCTAACGCCGTACATGAAGCATCAGCATGGTGGGACAGGCGATCGATACGCTCTCAGTAGTGGATGCAACGGAGCCCGGAACTGTCATTCGCGCTGCGCCATCGGTTGACTTCCTACCGGTGCAGCTTGACGGCGCCATGTCGGTGTCCTCTCGGTGGACTCGCCCGGCGTGCGCGACGAGTGGGAGATGCATCCTAAGCAAGACGAACTGTTGTACCTCCTGGAAGGTGCCATTGACGTCTTCCTCCGAGCTGATCTTGAGGATCCCGAGGAGGAAACGCTGCACTTCAGGCAAGGTCAGGCGTGCCTGATTCCAAGAGGGATGTGGCACCGGCAAGTGGTGGTTGCTTCGTGCAAGATGTTGTTCCTGACTCCAGAAACGATCCATCGGGCCTATACGCCAGAATCCGGCTGGAGCCAATAGACGAGCTGATTCCCGCCGACTGCCCCCATACGCCGCAGCGGGTCGGTGGCGCTATTCGACTTACGCGAGGAAGGGACCTATTTCCCTAGCCGTTGAGTCCGTACGGGCGGCACCCTGTGACCGGGCCGCAATGTTCGACGGCGAGGGGCTCGGGACCGGTCGCCGTGGATGACGGTCGCCGGTACGCTGCGTTCGTCGCCGAGCACCCAGACAGCGCCGTTCGGAAACAAGAGGAGATCAACGGATGTCGGCAACGCTGAAGTTGACGCATAAGGCAATCGGAGCGGAGGTCCGGCGTGGCGCGTACGATGTCGTGGTCGACGGTGAGCGGGTCGGATCGGTCGAAATGAACGACACGATCGAGATACCAGTCGAGCCTGGACGTCATACCCTGCAGGTCCGCAATGGCCGAAAGTCGAGCAGCACTGACACTGACACCTTCGACGCCGCCGATGGCGAGATCGTCGCGTTCCGATGCACCGGAAAGAGGTTCTTGCCGATCTTTCTGGCATCCTTCATCGTTTCCAGGCTGGCACTGAATCTCGTTCGCGATTGAGTCGGCGTCGCCGTCGTGGCACTCACCAGCACGTTGTCATCGCCGCCCGGCTCGCCTTGAGTGGGCGTGTCCGTACGCCGGCAGCGGGGCACGACGAAGTTGAGTCAACCGGCCGCCGGGCGATTCCGCTCGCAGCGAGGGGCAGGTTGAGGGGGTGGATACCCGTTGCTGGAATAGCTTTGCCGGGATCAAGTGTTCTTACCGTTCGGGAACACTGCGCGGTATGTCTGTGGGAGCCGTCAGCCGATGTCTCTGGATCATAGGAATTGGGTTCGGGCGAGCCGAACGTGAGAGCAACCGAAGGACGGCGTAACGGGCGCGTCAAGAAGGCGTATTAGCGTGAGTTTGCTGTGGACATGCTCACCAGTGCCGACAACGACCCTCATCGGACTGCGAACTCGATTCGAATGACACGAGTCCACCCCGCTTCGCCTGTAGCCTAAGCCGGCGCGTCCCTGACAGCAGGAAGGAGGTTGGCCGATTGCCTGCTTGCTCCCGCTGCCTGGTTGAGGTGCCCTTGGGGACTGCACTTTGCCCCAAGTGCGGCGCCGCCATCAGGCGGCCTGTTATGCCGCGACCGACGCCCAAGCGTGTCGGGAAGTCGCGAGAGCGGCTGAACGCCCTGAACCAGAGAGATCGGATCGTGGGCCCCGCCTCCTTGGTCCTCCTGGTCTCGTTCTGGCTGCCTTGGTACAGCATCGGTCCCTTCTCCGCCGATGGACTGAGTGCCCACGGCTGGCTGTTCATCGCGGTGCTGGACTCGATCGTGCTGGTGCTCTACGTCCTATTCACCGCTTTCGGCGTGGGCGACCTCGCGGCACAGGGCCGTATGTCCAAGGATCAGCTCCTGACCCTCATGACCGGAGTCAATCTGGCCCTCGTGGTGTTGGGCTTCCTGCTCAAGCCGGCCGGCTCCAGCTGGTCGTGGGGCGCCTTTCTCGCCCTGGCCGCCGCGATCGTGGCTTTTGTGCCCTATGGCATTCCTCTTATCCACGCCCAGCGCCGTCGCTGAATTCATGCGCGTAGCGCGTAGCGCGTATCGCGTGAAGAGGGGGAGCGCCGCCGGTTTCGCCCCAGGACGGTAATCTCCGCTTTTTGGGGTGACCACTACGGCGATCCCACTTTCGTGGGTTACCGACAAAACCCCGTGACCCTTACGATTTCCCACGCTGACCGCAAGGATTTCCCACACGGGTGACCAGGGACATGCCAGGCCTACCCTTGTGAGTGGCTGTGTGTCCATAGGGTCCGCTTGGCCAGCCCTAAGGGGCCTAGCGGATAGGCCGTGAGTCGGGACTCCAGCGGTTCCTCCAGTCGATCAGCTTCGCCACGATGATGAGAGCGACGACGAGGCAGAGCTGTGCGTGGCGATGCCGCGAATGGCGGTCGGTGTTGCGACGCAGCTGACCGTAGTTCGACAGCCAGGAATTGGCGCTTTCCACGATCCAGCGCTGGCCCAGACGTAGCGGTGTCTTGGGCAGTGGACTGGTGACACCCGTCGCCTTGCGACGCTGGATGCAGACATCGTCGAGTCCGAGCCCGACGAGCTCGCGACGGACCTTGGGGTAGTCGTAGCCCCGGTCGAGATGGAGGGTCTCGATGTCTTCGAGCAGGCCGAAGCAGGCGACGTCTTCGAGGGTAGGGCCAAGCAGCTTGAGGTCGTTGCGCTGGGCGCCGGCGATGGCCCAGCCGATGGGGATGCCGTGCCGCTCGGTGGCGATGGACCACTTCCAACCAAGTTTGCCCCGGTCAACGGGGCTCTTTCCCGTTCCTTCCCCACCACAGGGAGCCTTGTGCAGCGACCCGTCGAGGGCGACGTCGGAGAGATCGAGCCCGACGATGCGGTCGTAAGCGGCCAGGGCCTCGGCGCGCACGGCGTCGAAGATCCCCGCGCCGATCCACTCGTCGCGGCGAGCTCGCAGGGTGGTGTCAGAGACCCGGTACTCGAGGATCGCCTCGACGCTCACCCACGAACAGCCCGTGACCAGGCGGATCAAGATTCCCCAAAAGCACAACCGATCCGGCACTCGCGGGCGGTGGCAGCCCAGGGGATGGGACTCGGGCGGCGCCGGGACCAGGGGTTCAACAACTGCCCAAAGGACATCGACAATCTCGGGCTCGAGCGCGCGCATGATGGTGGGGGTACCTCCACTTGGTCGTCGGTGGTTGGGTCGCACTCGGGATCAAACCCGAGCCAACCCGACGACCGGTGGATGGTCACCTAACCGCGCGGCCCCTTAGTGACGGTGAGCCGGCCTGTAGGCGGGATTCTGTCCGGCTCCCGGGGGAGCTTGGGTGGCCATCCATCTGAGCGGCCTACCTGGGGAGCGTCCCTTCTCAGGGACCGGGCGAGCAACCCTTCTCCCACGCTTGGCCTTGCTCCGGGTGGGGTTTACCGAGCCGACGGGGTCACCCCCGCCGCTGGTGCGCTCTTACCGCACCCTTTCACCCTTACCTGTGCGGACCCGAGGGCCCGCCATCGGCGGTTTCCTTTCTGTGGCACTGTCCTGCGGGTCGCCCCGACTGGCCGTTAGCCAGCACCCTGCTCTGTGGAGTCCCGACCTTCCTCAACCCGGTCCCGCACCATGCGGCCCGTGCTGCGGCCACCTGGCCGACTCACCGTCACCCCAGATTGTGCCACCCCCAAGGGTGTGAGGGTGACGGCACAGCGCATCGGTAGGGTGTCGAGGATGGCCAGCGGCGCCCGTCAGCTCTTCGATCCCGAGGCTCCGCCGCTGGGCGCAGCCCCGGAGCACCGGGCCGGTCCGGGGGGACCCGGGCCCGGCGAAGTCGAGCCCGACGCCGACACCCGGACCGGCGTGCTTTCGATCGGCGGCCTCTACGGGCAGGTCGAAGGTGTGCTCAACCGGGCCTTTCCCCGGAACCGGCCGCTCTGGGTGCGCGGTGAGATCCGCAGCATCTCGGACCACCGATCGGGACACCTGTACATGGACCTGGTCGACCCGGAGGACGACGACGTTGCGCCGAGGTCGCGCAGCCGTGGCGCCGCCCCCACGCTCAAGGTGATCTGCTGGCGCACGTCGTGGGCCCCGTTGCGCCACCGGCTGGCCAAGGAGGGCATCACCCTCGTCGAAGGCATGGTCGTGGTCCTGCGTGGAAACCTCGGCGTGTACGCCGCCAACGGCGTGATCAACTTCATCCTGACCGATGTCGACGTGACGGCGTTGCTCGGTCGGCTCGCCGCCCAACGCGCCCAGCTCCTGCGCACACTCGAAGCGGAGGGTTTGCTCCGCGCCAACGCGTCCCTGCCGGTACCCGAGGTGCCACTGCGCGTGGGCCTGGTCGCCAGCCCTCAGACAGAGGGGTGCGAGGACTTCTTGGGCCAGCTGACCAGCTCCGGTTTCGCCTTCCGCGTCTCGCGCGTCGCGGTGCGGGTGCAGGGGGCCCACGCGCCGGCGGCAATCGCCCGCGCGGTCAGCATGCTCAGCCGGAGCGACTGTGACGTCATCGTCATCGTCCGCGGCGGTGGCGCCAGGGCCGACCTCGCGGCGTTCGACACGGAGCTCGTGGCGCGTGCGGTGGCGGGTGCGACCAAGCCCGTGTTGACCGGCATCGGGCACACCGGCGACGAGACGGTGGCGGACATCCTCGCGGCCCGTGCGTGCATCACGCCGACGGAGTGCGGCCATCAGATCGTCGTGGCCACGCGGCGCTGGTGGGCGACCAACGTGGCCGAGCGAGCCGAGCTCCTGGGCCGCCGGGTCCCGACCTTTCTGGGCGACGCCCAGGCGCGTGACACCCGGGCCCGGGGTCGCCTCACCGCCGCGGCGCGCCACCAGTTGCGCGTGCACCGCGAGCGCCTGGTGACGAAGGCGCGGTCCGTGGGACGCGTGGCCCCGGGCCGGCTCGAGTCGCGCGAGGCGGTCCTGCGGGCCCACGCCGCCCGTCTCGGACCGCTCGGGCTCGGGCACCTCGGGCGCCAGGACGAGCGTCTCGGCTCATGGCGCCGGCTGCTGGCCGCCTACGACGTCGACCGCCAGCTCGAGCGGGGTTACAGCCTCACACTCACGGCCGACGGCCGGCTGGTGCGCAGCGCCGCCCAGGTGGGCGAGCATGAGGAGATCGTGACCAGGTTCCCCGACGGGACGGTGCGCAGCAGGGTGGAGGCGACAATCGTGACGCAGGAGCAGGAGGACTGAGGTGGACGTCCCGGACGAACCCGTGCCCGTGGGGCAGCTGAGTTACACCGAGGCGAGCCGCGAGCTCAATGCAATCGTCGACTTCTTCGAGCAACGCGAGGTCGACGTCGACGTGCTCGTCGCTCGTCTGGAGCGGGCGACGGCGCTGATCGACGAGCTCGACCGGCGCTTGCGCCAGACCCGGGCCCAGGTCGAGGAGCTCGTGCCTCGACTCGATGCGCTGGCCGCCGAGGCGGCCAGCAGCGACGCGGGAGGTGAGGGCGATGAGTGAGACCGCATCGAACGGTGCCGCCGCAGCGGACCGGATGTACTTCCGCCAGCTGTTGTCCGGCCGTGACTTTGCCCGTGGAGACATGATGGCGCGGCAGATGGTCAACTTCGTCTACCTCATCGGCGACCGTGAGACGGGCGAGGCAGTGGTCGTCGATCCCGCCTACGCGGTGCAGGACCTCCTGGACATCGTGGAGGCCGACGGCATGCGGCTGACCGGTGTCCTCGGCACCCACTTCCACCCTGACCACCTGGGCGGCCACATGGGCGGTTGGTCCTTGGAGGGGATCAGCACCCTTCTCGAGAAGGTGCAGGTGCCGGTGCACGTCCAGGCCGACGAGCTGCCCTGGGTGGAGCGGACCACGGGCGTCGGCCGCGACGACCTCGTCGGCCATCACAGCGGGGAGGTGCTGTCGGTCGGTCGGGTGCAGGTGGAGCTGATCCATACCCCGGGCCATACGCCGGGCAGCCAGTGCTTCCTCGTGGACGGGCGGCTCGTGGCCGGGGACACGCTCTTCCTGGAGGGGTGTGGTCGGACCGACTTTCCGGGGTCCGACCCGCTCGCCATGTACGAGTCCATCCACACCCGGCTGGCCCGCGTGCCGGACGACGCCATCCTCTTCCCGGGCCACCTCTACTCGGCGGACCCGTCCCAGAGCATGGGCGAAACCCGGCGCTTGAACTACGTCTTCCGGCCCCGCTCCCCCGAGGAGTGGATGGCCATGTTCGGCTGGTGACGCCCGACGGCGGATTGACCGCGGACAGCACGGTCGTCGTCGTGGGCGCGTCGCTCGCCGGCTGGCGCGCCGTGGAGACGCTGCGCACCGAGGGTTTCGAGGGCTCCATTTCGCTGGTGGGGGAGGAGCGGCACCTGCCCTACGACCGGCCGCCGCTGTCCAAGCAGGTGTTGGCCGGGACGTGGCCGCCGGAGAAAGCGGTGTTGGCGGACAAGCGGCGCTCGAGCGAGCTCTTGGTGCACGAGGTGCTGGGACGGCGCGCCGGCGGGATCGACGTCGAGGGCAGGAGCGTCGAGCTCGACGACGGCACTGTGCTCAACGCCGACGCCATCGTCATTGCGACGGGCGCGACCCCCCGTCAGCTTCCCGGCACCGAGGATCTGGGCCAGCGCGCCGGGCTCTTCACCCTGCGGACGCTCGACGACTCGCTCGCACTGCGCGCCGCCGTCACCGCCGCCGACGCGCTGCGCGTGGTCGTCATCGGGGCCGGGTTCATCGGCGCCGAGGTCGCCTCCACCTGTGTCGGTCTCGGATGCCGGGTCACCGTCCTCGAGGCGCTCGACATCCCGCTCCGCAACGTCCTGGGTCCGATGCTCGGGGCGTACTGCGGATCGCTCCACGGCGCGCACGGGGTGGAGCTGCGCACCGGAGTCGCGGTGCGAGGCGTCCGCAAGGCGGTCGCCGGGGAGCGCGGGTTGGTGGTGGAGCTCGACGGCGGGGAAGCGGTGGCCGCCGACGTCGTGGTGGTGGGCATCGGCGTAGTCCCGGCAACGGGCTGGCTCGCCGATTCCGGGCTGACCGTCGAGAACGGCGTCGTGTGCGACGACCGGCTCTTCGCGGCCGACGCCATCGTGGCGGCGGGAGACGTCGCGCGGTGGTCCTGGCGACACGACGGGGAAGAGGAGTCGATCCGGATCGAGCACTGGGAGGTCGCGGCCCAGGCGGGCATGGCGGTGGCACGCAACCTGATGGCGGGCCGAGCGGCAGCCGCATCTTTCACCCCGGTCCCGTACTTCTGGTCCGATCAGTACGACATCCGTTTCCAGGTGCTGGGGAGCCCCCGCGGCACCGACGAGGTCCAGATCGTCGAGGGGTCACTCGATGAGGGAAAGTTCGTCGCACTGTTCGGCCGGGCGGGTCGTCTCCGGGCCGTGATGGCCATCGGCCGGCCGCGTCAGCTCATGGCCTTCCGGCCGCTGCTCCAGTCCGGTTGCAGCTGGGATGACGCGCTGGCGCACGCGGCGGGGTAGTCACCGGCGCTCAGAACGAGATGCCCGAGAGGTCCGGAATGGCGGCCTCGGATTTGGCGCGAGCCTCCAGCCAGCGTGCCCGTGCCGCGGCCCGGGGGGCCGCCTCCATCCGGGGCTCGACGGTGCGGCGCGGCGAGAACGTGGTCGCCAGCTCGTCGGTCGACGCGAAAGCACCCACGGCCAGCCCGGCCAGGAGGCCGGCCCCGAGCGTGGTGGCCTCCCTGACGGGGGAGATCTCGACTGGGCGCCCGATGGCCTCGGCCAGCGCGCCGACGAACACCTCGTTCTCCGACATCCCTCCGTCGATGCGCAACGACTCGATCGCGAGGCCACTGTCGGCCTCGCACGCCTCGACTAGATCCGCACCGCGGTGGGCGATGCCCTCCAGGACGGCGCGCACGATCTCGGGGCGGCCCGAACCGCGCGTGAGGCCGACCAGTGTCCCCCGGGCACCGAAGTCCCACACGGGGGTCCCGAGACCGAGGAGGGCCGGGACGAACCAGACATCGCCCGAGGTGTCACAGCGCGCCGCGACGGGTCCTGACTCGTCGGCGCTCTCGAGGATCCCCAGGTCGTCGCGCAGCCACTCGACACAGGTGCCGGCAGAGAGCATCACCGCCTCGGTGCCCCACGTCGCGGTCCCGCCCACGCGGAAGGCGACGATCGGAAAGGTGCCGGCCTCGCCCCGGGCCGCGCCGGCGGGCCAGCGGCCCCGGCCGGGGCCGGTGCACTGGTCGAGCATCCCGCCGGTCCCGAACGTCGCCTTGGCCAGGCCGGTGAGGGTGCAGCCCTGGCCGATGAGGGAAGCTTGTTGGTCGCCGGCGATGCCGCAGATGGGCGGGGCGCCCGGGAGCGCGCTGGCCGTGCCGGCGGCGCCGGAGGAGTCGACCACTCTCGGCATGATGGCCAACGGGATCCGCAATTGCCGGAGCAACGTCTCGTCCCAGTCGAGGGTCTCCGAATTGACGAGCGCCGTCACGGCCGCGTTGGTGGCGTCGGTGACGTGGAGCGCATCGGAGCCGCCTGCCGTCCCGCCCGAGAGCGTCCAGGCCGCCCAGGTGTCGACCGTGCCGAAGCACAGCTCGCCGCGCTCTGCACGCGCCCGTTCCGGGTCGACGTCGTCGAGGATCGCCATCACCTTGGTGGCCGACGCGTTGGGCGCCAGGCGGATGCCCTCGGCCTGCAGGACCAGGCAGGTGCCGACGGTGCGCAGGTCCTGCCAGCCGATCCCCGGGGCCACCGGCCTGCCGCTGTCGCGTTCCCACACGATGCTCGACGCGCGCTGGTTGGCGATGCCGACCCCGGCGACCGGGCCGCCGTCGGCCAGCGCGGCCTCGGCCACCACGAGGACGGCGTCGGCCATCCGCGCCGCGTCGAACTCCACGAGGCCCGGCGCCGGCGATTCGGGCAGAAGGGGCACGTGGTGCTCGTGCTCGACGGTGGCGTCGGGCCGCACGATGGCCGCGCGCACCCCCGAGGTGCCGATGTCGACGACGAGGACGCTCCCCCCCGGTCGGCTCATGCCCAGGGTGCCGGCCCGAAAGGCGAGGACAGCCCGAACTTGCCGGGGTTCAAGATGCCGGCCGGGTCGAACGTCGCCTTGAGCCCCCGGAGGACCTCGAAGCCAGAGCCCAGAGCGCGCGGGAGGAAGCGAGAACGGTTCAGGCCGATGCCGTGGTGATGGCTGATCGCCGCCCCGTGCGCCAGGGTGGCGTCCGTCACGGCGTCCCACGCCTGGCGGTAGTAGCGCTCTCTCCACTCGGCGTCGCCCTCGGGACCGCGCCCGGCGAAGGTGAAGTACAAGCACGCGCCGTCGGTATAGGCGTGGGACTGGTGCGCCGACGCGACGAGGGTGCCGTCGGTGCCGGTGAGGGCGGTGATCACGTCGTCGAAGAGCCCGGGCAGGGCGGACCAGGCGCCCGAGACCTCCACCGTGTCGACCACGATGCCGCCCCGCCACAGTGGGGCCAGCGCCGACACGTCGTTGCGGTGCTCGAGCCAGCGCTCCACCAGGCCCGGGTCGAGGGGGCGGGCGGCCGACCCGGCGTCACACTCTACGTCGACGACGGACATGGTGCCGGCCAAGATGTCGGGATCGGCCTCGTCCAGCACGACGAGGACGTTGGTGGCGGGCTCGTCGAAATTGCGACCCGATTCAATCTGGTCGTACAGGCGCAACACCGCCGGGGTGGCGCCGCGCCGGAGGATCCGGCGACACGCCTCGAGGCCGGCGACGAAGGTCGGGAAACCGAAGGCGCGGCGAGCTTGGGCCGCGGGGAGCGGGTGGATGCGGAGGCGAGCCTCGGTGATCACGCCGAGCATGCCCTCGCTGCCCACGAAGAGCTGTGTCAGGTTCGGCCCGGTCGCGGCACGCGGGCCCCTGCCCTCGGTGTGCACGATGCGGCCGTCGGCCAAGACGACCTCGAGACCGATCACCATGTCCTCGATCTTCCCGTAGCGCGTCGAGTACTGGCCGGCGCCCCGGCAGGCGAGCCAGCCGCCGACTGTCGAGAGGTCCATGGACTGTGGCCAGTGGCCCAGCGTGTAGCCGCCCCCGACCTTGCCGAGCGCAGCCTCCAGGTCGGGGCCGAACGTGCCGGCGCGCACGTCGGCGGTGAGCGAGGTCTCGTCGACGCCGACCACGCCCTCCATGCCGGTCATGTCGAGCGCCACGCCGCCGTGCACGGGGATCGACCCCCCGCAGACGCCGCTGCGGCCCGCCGCCGCCGTCACGGGGACGACCGCGTCGCTGCAGGCCGCCAGCACGGCGGCGACCTGCGCGGTCGACGTGGGCCGCACCACCGCCGACGGGCGCTGGGGGACGCCACCCTCCGCCGCCCACGCGATGGCCAGCGGCCACCAGTCGCGTCCGGCCTCCGCACGGGCTTCGTCGTCGGTGCGCACGGCGGCGCCGCTGGCCGCGATGCGGTCGAGGACGTCCGGGGGTATCGTGGCCGTCGCGGCGCCCAGGCGATCCTCGACGTCGGCAGCGCCCGCGTCGATGGGCGTCACCGGGGTCGGCGTCGTCACGGCAGGTCGAGTCCGGCGGTCAGGAGCTCCTTCTGGCACGACTCGGTGAAACGGGCCACCTGGTCGGCGACCTCCTGCTCGCCCCAGCCCATGTCCGGTGCGATGAGCGAGGCAACTGCCGCCGCGACGTCCATCGTCGCGTGCGCACGCTGAATCGAGGCCCGCGTGCGGCGCGACAAGACGTCGTCGAGCGTGCGCGCCATCTCATCGCGGGCGGCGTACACGAGCTCTGCGCCCGTGTAGGGCAGCCCCGCCACCACCGGTTCGAGCAGTTCGGGACGGCCCTCGGCGAGCGCGAGCACGCCGGGGGACTCGGCGCCGTAACGACCGAGGAGCCGCGCCCGGGGCTGAGCCAGCGAGACGGGGTCACGGGCCCTGGTAGTGGCGCCGATCAACGGCAGGGTCTTGGTGACGCAGCGCCGTCGGCGGGGCGACTCGCCCAGAAGGTGCACCGCCGCGTCGACGGTGTCCTGCGCCATTTTGCGGTAGGTGGTCAGCTTACCGCCGGTGACCGTCACCACGCCGTGCGGGGACGTGCGGACCGTGTGTCGGCGCGAGAGGTCAGCCGTCCGCTCCGAGAGGTGTCCTCCCTTGGCCGGCGGCGCCAGCAGTGGGCGCAGCCCCGCCCAGACGCCGGTCACGTCCGACCTCGTCAGGTGAGAGGTGGTCACGTTGTTCGCCGCTTCCAGCAGGTAGTCGACGTCCTCTGGCGTGCACGCAGGGTCGTCGAGAGGGCCGGTGTAGTCGGTGTCCGTGGTGCCGAGGTACACGAGGTCGGTCCCTGGCCATGACACGACGAAGATGGAGCGCTTGTCCTTGGGCACCGGGATCACCGCGGCGATGTCGCAGGGCATTCGGTCGGCGGGGACGGTGACGTGGACCCCCTTGGCCGGACGGATGGCGTGGGGGTCGGTCCCCTCGTCGAGGGCTCGGATGGCATCGGCCCACACACCGGTGGCGTTGATGACGACGCGGGCCCTGACGGGGAACCCGTCGCTCTCGTCGCCCTCCTCCGGGCGCACGATGGCGCCGTCGGCCCTGCCGTCGCTCCCCGTCGTCAGGCGGACCACCGGGGTGTAGTTGGCCACCGCGGCTCCATACTCGATCGCCGCCGTCCGGAGAATGGAGAGCGTGAGCCGGGCGTCGTCCGCTCGAGCGTCGAAGTACAGGAAGCCGGCCACCAGGTGCTCGGTGTTGAGTGTGGGGAGGTGCGCCAGCGCCTCGTCCCGGTCGACCTCCCTGTGACGCTCGCCGATGCGCCATCCTCCGGTCAGGTCGTACATCCACAACGCCGAGGAATACGAGCGGGCCACGGTCTTCGACACGACGCCGTTGCGCCCGAAGAGCGGGATGAGGAAGGGCAGGGGGGAGACGAGATGCGGTGCGTTGTCCAGGAGGCGCTGCCGCTCGGCCAGATTCTCGTAGACGAGCCGGAATTCACGCTGCTGGAGGTAGCGGATGCCGCCGTGGATCATCTTCGAGGACTTCGAAGAAGTCCCCGACGCGAAGTCGCCCTTCTCGACGAGGGCGGTCTTCAGGCCTCGGCTGGCGGCGTCGAGGGCCACGCCCGCACCGGTGACGCCACCCCCGATGACCAGCACGTCGAACGCCTCGTCGGCGAGGCGGCGCAGCGCGTCGTCGCGGCGAAAGGGGTGCACCGGTCAAGCCTGCCATATCCGCCGTGGCGCCAATCCTGGGAGGCTTCAGGCGCCGTCGGGATAGCCGCCCCGGTGGAGCACCATCGGGTAGTGCGGCAGGGTGTCGGGTCCCCGGCGCACCGCCGCGCGCCAATTGCCGGGGTAGGTCTCGAGGCAGCCGGCCAGCGGCGAGGCGGCCAGCAGCCCGCTCCCCGCACAACGGGACAGTGCCGACCGCAGGTCGTCGACGGCCCGAGCACCGTAATCCGACCGCCATGTCTCCTCGGTCGCGCCGAGGAGGCGCCGGTACTTCTGCTGCGCCGCCTGCCCCTTCGGGGTGAGGCGGATCCCCCTGCCGCGGCTGGCCCGGGGATCGGGCTCCGTCACCGCGCAGCCGTGGCGTTCGAGCCAGCCCGCGCTCATCGCGTTGGCCTCCTTCGAGACCCCCGTCAGGCGGGGGAAGGTCGCGGATGCGGGTGCCGGTGGCGCCGAGGACGCGCAGGGTGTTGGCGCTGACGGGTAGCGAGATGCGGGACTTGGTCTCGAAGTCGAGGGTGAACGCCAGGAGGACCCCCGAGAGGAGCTGTGAGAGGTCCACCCCCCGTTGGGACGAGGCGGCGGCAGCCGGCGCGCTCGGGGCCGGCCGTTCCGCCTTGCCGTTCTGTGTCGGGAAGACGACCGGGAGGTAGGCCGGGGAACGGAAGGGCAGGCGCGCGTACACGGTGCGCAGCGCCTGTTCCAGGTGATCGACCGCCTCCTCGCCGAAGCGAGTGCGCCACCGTTCGTCGAGCACCTGCGGCAGGGCGCGCCAGACCTCCTGCCCCCGCCGGCCGTCCGCGGTGGTGCGGACCACGGCCTCTTCTTGCGGAGGGTTGCGAAGGGGCTCACCCGCAGGCGGGGTGAGGGTGATGTATCCCCAACGACGCAGGCCTCCGAGCAGCAGCCTGGCGGTGCGCGCCCGTGCCCGCAGTTCCGACACGGTGATCGCGCCGTCGTCCAGGTACTGGAGCACGTTGGCCCACAGCGCGTACGACACCAGCCACGGTCCGTCACCGCGGGCCTCGCGGTCGCCCTCCCTCGTCGTCCGGTGCGGCATCCGGTGCTCGGCCTCGTTGTCGAGCTCGATCGTGTGGGCGACGAGCACCTGCGAAAGCAGGGTCGGAAGGGGGAGCGCGTCCGCCACCGGCTCCATCTTCGCGTCGACGTAGGGTGCCGGTCATGCTGCTGGCTCCGGGCGACCCCTGGGAGGGCTACGCGCGCACAGTCGTCGAGATCGTCCGGCCGGAAGCCGTGAACCTGGTCGTGCAGCCGGCTCCGGCGGGACAAGTGGGCGCCTGGCCGTGGCCGTCGGCACAGCCGGTGTATATCCTCACCGCCTGGGACCCGGGGACGGCGCGCCCCGGCGCCGCGCTGAATCGCCGGCGCCAGGCGGCGCTGGAGGCCGAGCTGGCCCCTGTGGCCGTCCGGACGTGGGTCGCTGTCGGGGTGGACGCCGCCTCGGGGCGCGGGGAGGAGGGGGTGGCCGTCTGCGGTCTCGCGGAGAGCGACGCGCTGGCACTGGGAGCTCGGTACGGACAGGACGCCATTTTTGCCTGGACGCCCGTCGCGTGGGCGGTCGTGGCCTGCACCGGCGGCCGGCGCGTCGTGGCGGGGTGGTCGCTCGGGCGAGCGCAGCCCGCGTCGTGAACCGTCTCCTCGACGGCATCGGCAACGGGTTCCCGTTCACCTCGGCCACGCTGTCGCCGACCTCGGTGGTGGCGGGTCTCGTGATGGCTCTCGGCCTGGTGCTGGCACTCGCCGGGGACGGTGCGCATCGCGCGTTCACGGGGCACCGCTCGACGAGCCACCGAAGCATCTCCGGATGCCCAATTTCTCTTCAGACGTCCCGGGAACCGGCCGAAGCGGAAGGGCGATGGATCGCTTCGACGAAGCCTGGGAGTACGACGCCGAGCTCGACGCCGAGCTGGACTCGGAGTTCGATTCGGACGTCGATGCCGAGGAGCTCTACCTGAGCCTCATCCCGGACGAGGAGCGCCAACGATTCTGGTCCGAGCCCGTCTGGACCACCGCCGTCGAGGACGAGCTCCTCGCCGACTCGGTCCTGTTTGCGGACCGCGGTGCCGAGGCCGAGCTCGGCAAGGAGATTCGTCTCTCCGAGCTCTGGGCCCAGGGCCGGAAGAGGCCCTTCACGATGGGCGAGTTCTGCGAGCTCTCCATGCTCGTCACCGATGTGAACGGGATTCGGGGCTCGCTCTGTGCGGACTGCGCCATGCTCGAGCGCCCCGCCGTCAGCGCCAACTGGGCCCTCGCCGGCACGCACCTGTGCCGCGGGCACCTGCGCTTCCGGCTGGGCCACGCGGACATCGACGAGGGCGGTCACCGCCTGACCTAGGGGAGCGGTGCACAATGGGGACGTGACGTTGGCCGCGCGGGTGTACGCCGCCTCCCACCTGACCGGCACCTTCGTCCTGCGCTCGGGGCGCACGGCCGACCACTACTTCGACAAGTACCGCTTCGAGTCCGACCCCGTCCTGCTCGCCGAGATCGTCGGGGCGCTGGCGCCGCTGGTGCCACCGGGGATCGAGGGCCTGGCGGGCCTGGAGCTCGGTGGCATACCGCTCGCCACCGCGCTGTCGTCGGTCACCGGTCTCCCCGCGTTCTTCGTCCGCAAGCAGCCGAAGAAGTACGGCACGGAGCGGGTGTGCGAGGGTGGCGAGATCGCGGGGCGCAAGCTCCTCATCATTGAAGACGTCGTGACCACCGGCGGCCAGATCGTGTTGTCCGCCCAGGACCTCCGCTCGGAGGGGGCGGTCGTCGAGCACGCTCTGTGCGTCATCGACCGCGAGGGCGGGGGTGCCGACGTCGTGGGTGCCGAGGGCATTGCGCTGCGCGCCCTGTTCACCATGCGCGAGCTCGAGCGCGTCGCTCCCGGCGCCTCGCCGGTGCCGCAGGTGGAGGGTTGATTTCGACAACGATTGTCAAAAAGGTGCGCCCACCCGCTAGAGTGGTCGTGCCATGCAGTCACCGGATGCGCTGACCGATCTCTTCCGAGCCAACGGGCGCAAGATCACCGCGCAGCGCCAGTGCATCTTCCGCTCCCTCGAAGGCGACGTGACCCATCCCTCGGCGGAACGGGTCCACGAGAAGGTCCGCCGTGAGATGCCCAACGTCTCGCTCAAGACCGTGTATCAGACCCTCAACGACCTGGCCGAGCTCGGGGCCATCAGCGTGCTCGACGTGGGGACCGGTGCGGCCCGTTTCGACCCCAACGTGGAGACCGCGCACCACCACCTGGTGTGCCGAGGCTGTGGCAAGGTACGCGACCTGGCGGCAGAGTTCCCCGGACTGCGAGTCCCCCCACGGGCGGCCCAGGGCTTCGAGGTCGACAGCGCCGAGGTCGTCTTCCGTGGTGTCTGCGACGATTGCCGGGATCGCGAGCACCACGAGCACGGGCAACGACAACCGCGACGACCACCGAACCAGCATCTCGAGAACAAGAAAGGGAACGAACCACCATGCCAGCACTGAAGGGGTCCAAGACCGAGGGCAACCTCAAGACGGCGTTCGCCGGCGAGAGCCAGGCCAACCGCCGGTACCTCTACTTCGCCCAGAAGGCCGACGTCGAGGGTTACCCCGACGTCGCGGCCCTCTTCCGCTCCGTGGCCGAGGGCGAGACGGGGCACGCGTTCGGGCACTTCGACTACCTCAAGGAGGTGGGCGACCCCGTGACGGGCGTGCCCGTCGGCGCCACCGAGGACAACCTCAAGTCGGCCATTGAGGGCGAGACCTACGAGTACACCGAGATGTACCCCGGCTTCGCCAAGACGGCCCGCGACGAGGGTTTCGAGGAGATCGCCGAATGGCTCGAGACTCTGGCCAAGGCGGAGAAGTCGCACGCCGGTCGGTTCACGCAGGGGCTCGAGTCCGTCTCGTAGCAGGCGCGGCCCCACGTTGACCGCCACCTACGACCCCACCGACCCCGCGTACTTCGAACCGGCCGCACTGCGGGAAGAGGTCGACCGGGTCTTCGACCTGTGCCACGGATGCCGGCTCTGCTTCAACCTGTGCCCGTCGTTCCCGACGATGTTCAGATTCATCGACGCCAACGACGGCGACGCGTCGGCCCTCACCGACGCCGAACGGGACCAGGTCGTGGACGAGTGCTACCAGTGCAAGCTCTGCTACGTGAAGTGTCCCTACGTGCCCCCGCACGAGTGGGAGCTCGACTTCCCGCGCCTCATGAGCCGCGTGCACGCCGTGCGCGAGAAGCAGGGCGTCGGGGTCAAGGCGCAGCTGACCGACCAGTTCCTGGCGCGTACGGACCTGCTGGGTCGCGTCTCGGTCGCGGCGGCGCCGGTGGTCAATTGGGCCACGGGCACGCCGGGCTCGTGGCCGCGCCGTGCGATGGAGAAGACCGTCGGCTTGGCGTCGGAGCGACTGTTGCCGCCGTACGCCAAGCAGCGCTTCACGACCTGGTTCAAGAAGCGCCGGCGCCGTCCCGCCGCGGCGGGCGGGTCAGGAGCCGTCTCGGTCTTCCCGACCTGCTTCGTCGAGTACATGGAGCCCGACGTCGGCCGGGCCATCGTCGAGGTCTACGAGCACAACGGGGTGGGGTGCAGCCTGCCGGAGGGCACGAAGTGCTGCGGTGCCCCGTGGTTGCACTCGGGGCACGTGGAGGAGTTCGTGAAGGCGGCCCGGCGCAACGTCGCGGCGCTGGCCGCCGAGGTACGGGTCGGGCGGGACATCATCGTGGCCCAGCCCACCTGTGCCTACGTCCTCAAGCGGGACTACCCGTTGTACGCCAAGGGGGCTGAGGCGGACTTGGTGGCGGCGCACACGTTCGATCCGGCCGAGTACCTGATGCGCCGGCAGCGCGATGCGGAGGACCCGTTCACACTGCGCGACGAATTCCCGGGCCGCGAGGCCGGCGCGGTGCCCGACGAGGTGACGTACCACGTGGCCTGCCACCTCCAGGCGCAGAACGCCGGCCTGCGCAGCCGCGACCTCCTCAAGGCAGCGGGCGTGCGGTGCACGCTCGTGCAGCGCTGCTCGGGCATCGACGGCACCTGGGGCTACCGGGCCGAGAACTACGAGCTGGCCCGCAGGGTGGCGGCGCCCCTCGGCCGGGAGGTGGACGCGGCCGGGAACGCCGTCGTGTGCGGCGACTGCCACCTGGCCAACGGATCGATCCGGCAGGAGACGGGGACCCAACCCGTCCACCCGATGCAGCTGATGGCCCGCGCGTACGGGGTCGGGGGAGAGGGCGGCGGGTCATGACCGGCGGGGGTGGGGCGGCTCCGGGCCTGACCTTGGACGACGTGCTCGACCTGCGGGCCTACGAACGGGTGCGGGAGCAGTACCGGGCCCGGGTCATCGCCCGAAAGCGCAAGCGGCGCATCGGGCTGGGGCCGATCATGACCCTGGTCTTCGAGTGCGTGGACACCGTGCGCTTCCAGGTGCAGGAGATGGCCCGGGTGGAGAAGATCATCAGCGACGAGGCGATGCAGGTCGAGCTCGACGTCTACAACCGGCTGCTGCCCGGGGAGCGGGAGTTGTCCGCCACGCTCTTCATCGAGCTGACCTCGGATGCCGCCCTGCGGGACTGGCTGCCCCGGCTGGTCGGGATCGAGCACCAGATCGGGCTGTGGATCGACGGTGAGGTGGTGGCCAGCGTCCCGGAGTCCCAGCACGCCGCCGCCCTGACCCGGGACACCGTCACGCCGGCGGTCCACTACCTGCGCTTCGCCTTCGCCGACGCCCAGGTGGCGGCGTTCCGGGACGCTGCCGAGGTCGCCCTCGTGTCCCTCCACCCCGAGTACCAGGCCCGGGCGCTCCTGCCCCCGCCGATGCGGGAGGAGCTCCTCGGAGACCTGTTGGGGACAACAAAGCCCCTTCCTATTGCCTGACCAGGGACAATTCTGTGCGCGAGTCTTTACAGACGCTCACGTCGTAAGCCATACTCTTCGTTCGCCGAATTCGGAGACGGCGCCGTCGGTGGTTGCACCGAAAGGGCCCCCGAGCAGGGCGAATCAAGTATCCGCCGTTTTTGTCCGTTACGAGGAAGTGTTTCCAATGATCGCCACCACGTGGCGCAAGCAAGCCGCCTGCCGGGGCCTCGACGTCGAGGCGTTCTACCCCGTCACCGAGGACGAGGCCGACGCGGCCGAGGCGAAGGCTGTGTGCGCCGTCTGCCCGGTCCGTCAGGCGTGCCTGGAGCACGCCCTGGCTCACCGCGAGCGTGAGGGCATCTGGGGCGGCACGACCGAGCGGGAGCGCCGGCGGATCGTGCGGCAGCGCCGCAAGTCGGCCTAGAGGGCCGAACCAGCCTCGGGCGCGGACGTCCCTCGGGTCGAGGGCAGGGCAGCGGCCGCTCAACCGTTCTTCTTCGCCTTGGGTGTCACCGTGGTCGACGTGTGCGGTGCTGCCTGGATCGGGGCACCCAGGGTGCAGGGGAAGGGGTTCCAGGGCTCGGCCTGCGTGTTCGCGTAGACGTCCGGCGGAATCGTCGTCGTGGTCGTCGTCGTCGGGCCGGTCGGGACGGTCGTCGTGGCGCTCGGCGACGACACCGTCAGCTGGGACCCGGCGATCAGGAGGGACACCGTCTGGCCGCTGAGGCTGGCGTCGGCCACGTAGGTGACCGGACCGCTCAGCGCAGAGCCGAGCGTGACCGCGGCCCCGTAGCCCGAGGGGCCGTAGAGGATCTGCGAGGGGGCGCCCGCCGCGATCGGTGACGGAGCGTTCCCGATGTCGGACACGTTGAAGCCCTGTGCGCTGAGGGCCGTGGCGGTGGCGTGCGCGATGCCGGCCACGCTGGACGCGTTGAGCACGTTGACGCTGATCTGATCGTGCGCCTCAGTCGGAACCGTCGTCGGGGTGGCCTCCGTCGCGGTCTTCGCCGGGGTCGCCGGCGCCGCACCGATCTCGTTGAAGGCGCTGATCATGGCCTCGGCATAGGGCTGGGCCTCCTTCAGCACGGCGGCCCCTCCGTCGGTGGTGTAGGCGATCGTGGGTAGCGTCTCGGTGACCAGGTGCGACGACGGGAGGCCTCGGAAGTCCTCGGCGATGTGGAACAGGTCGCTCTGGGTCATGGTGTCGTCGATGGTCAGGTTGCCCACGGCGGCACCGATGAACGAGTTGATGGTGAACGGGTTGAGGGAGGACTGGTTCAGCTTGTCCAGCACGGCGCGGAAGAAGGCGTCCTGGCGCTGGATCCGGCTGAAGTCCGACAGACCGTCGTACTCCCAGGACCCGTCCGAATTCATGTAGTAGAGGTGTCGGCTGCGCACCAGCTCGAGCGCGGTGGTCCCGTTGACCACCTGGCAGCCGGTCGCCGTGACGTCCAGCCCGGTGTACTGGTCCTTGACCTCCGTCGGGAAGTCCATGGTGATGCCACCCAGGGCGTTGACCATGCCCGAGAACCCGGGGAAGTCCACGGACATGTAGTGGTTGATCGGGATGCCCAGGTCCCGCTCAATGGTCTGGATCAAGAGGTCGGGGCCCGAGTTGAAGGCCGCGTTGATGCGGTTCATGCCCGAGATCCCGCTCACGTTGCCGGGGATGTCGACCCACAGGTCGCGGGGGATGGACAGGACGGTAACCGTCCTCGCGGTGGGGTCGAAGCGGGCGACCATGGTCACGTCGCTGCGCTGACCCCCGGCGTTCGCCTCGGTGCCGAAGGCGTTCGCCTGGGTCGAGTTGTCGACGAAGGCCCGGGAGTCCGAGCCGACCAGCAGGACGTTGAAAGGCTGGCCCGGCGGCGCCGGTGCGGCGAGATGCTTGGCATGGACCTTCTTGATCTGGTCGAAGCGGTACGTCGCGTAGACGTAGAGGCCTCCCGCGGCCGCGGCGGCGACCAGGACCACGAACGACAGCGCGTACAGGCCGCGTCGCCGCCACCGGTGCCGTCTCTTTTGTTCCTTCCTCCGCGTCCGGCGCAGCTCGGATTGGAGGTCGGACCGGGACCGCGTCGACTCGTCGGGGATCCCGGCGGGATCGGCGGGAGCGACGGAAGCGGGCTCGTCGGGGGGCAAGAATCAGAAAATACCTGGCCGGGCCGTCCGGTAGCCTTCGCCGGTGCATTTCGACCTACCCGAAGAGCTGCTGGAGCTGCGCGACTCGGTGCGGCGCCTCGCCCAGGACAAGGTGAAGCCGAGGGCCCGGGCGATCGACAAGAGCGGGGAATACCCGGGCGACATCTTCGAGGCGTTCCGGGATGCCGGACTCCTCGGGCTGTGCATCCCCGTCGAGTACGGCGGTTCGGGCGCCGGGATCCTGGGATTGGCCGTCGCCATCGAGGAGGTGGCCAAGTACTCCAACACGGCGGCGCTCATGCTCCTCCTGACCCGGTTGCCCACGGGGCCGGTCATGATCGCCGGCACCGAAGAACAGAAGAAGCGCTACCTGCCGGGGATCTGTGACGGGACGCGGCGGGCCGCCTTCGGGCTCTCCGAGCCCCAGGCCGGCAGCGACGTCATGGGGATGCGGACGCGCGGCGCACCCGACCCGGGGTCGGGCGGGGGCTGGGTGCTGAACGGCACCAAGTGCTGGATGTCGGGTGTTCGGGAGGCCGACTGGTACACGGTGTTCGCCAAGACGAGCGAACCCACCAGCCGGGCCCACGACTCGGTCACCGCCTTCATCGTCGAGCGCGCCTGGGGGGGCGTGGAGGTGGGACGCACCGACCACAAGATGGGCGTGCGCGGGGTCGACACCGGAGAGCTCGTCCTGCGCGACGTGCACGTCCCGGCGGAGAACGTGATCGGTGAGGTTGGCGGCTTCAGGCTTGCCATGCTCGGCCTCAACGCCATGCGCCCGATCGTGGCCGCTCGCGGCATCGGGCTGGCGGAAGGGGCCCTGATGTATGCGACCGAGTACGTCCGGCACCGGGAGGCGTTCGGCCGGACGATCGCGGACTTCCAGGGCATTCAGTGGGAGATCGCCAAGTGCGCGGTCGACATAGAGGCGGCACGGCTCCTCACCTACCGCGCCGCGGTGCTGGCCGACGCGGGCAAGTACACCAAGGAGTACGTCCCCTATCTCTCCATGGCCAAGTACCACGCGACGGAGCTGGCGGTGCGCGCCTCGTCGCTGGCCGTCCAACTCCTGGGCGCCGCCGGCTACATGGAGGACCATCCGACCGAGCAGTGGTACCGCGACGCCAAGCAGCTGACGATCGTCGAGGGCACGTCGCAGGTGCAGCTGGGCCTGATCGCCCGCGGCGTCCTGGACCAGGACCTGTGGTGGGACTGAGCTGGACCGAGATCCTGGCCCGGCTGTCACGCCGCGAACCGCTCAGCGCGGCCGAGGCCGAGGCAGCGCTCGGTGTCGTCCTGTCCGGTGACGCCACGCCGGTGCAGGTGGGCGCGTTCCTCGCCCTGCTGCATGCCAAGGGAGAGACGGCCGAGGAGGTGACCGGGCTGGCCCGGGCCATGGTGGCCGCCGCCGTGCCCTGTCCGCTGGGCGTGGAGTCGGGGCCTGCTGGAGGCGATGTGGTGGTCGACCTGGTGGGCACGGGGGGCGACCGCTTGGCCAGCATCAACGTGACGACGCTGGCGGCCTTCATCACGGCCGGATGCGGGGTGCCGGTGTGCAAGCACGGCAACCGGGCAGCCTCGTCGTCGGTGGGGACGGCGGACGTGCTCGAGGCGCTCGGGGTGGCCATCGAGATCGGCCCCGAGGGCGTGGCCCGCTGCGTGGCCGAGGCAGGCATGGGGTTCTGCTTCGCGCAGCGCTTCCACCCCGCCATGCGCTTCGTCGGTCCGGTGCGCAAGGAGCTCGGCGTGCCCACCGTGTTCAATTTCCTCGGACCGCTCATCAACCCGGCGCGGACGAGGCACCAGCTCGTCGGCGTCAGCGAGCCGTCGATGGCGCCGATCATGGCCGGCGTCTTCGGGGCCACCGGCAGCCGGCACGCGCTGATCGTCCACGCCGACGACGGCCTCGACGAGCTGAGCGTGACGGCACCGTCGAGCGTGCTGGAGGTGCGGGGCGACGGCTCGGGGGAGTTCGAGGTGCAGGACTGGCGGCTCGACCCGGCCGCCCTGGGTTTCGCGCCGGCCCGGATGGAGGACCTGCGCGGGGGAGACGCCGCCTTCAACGCCGCCGTGATCAGATCCGTCCTCGAGGGTGAGGCCGGCGCGCGGCGCGACATCGGCGTCCTCAACGCCGCCGCCGCGTTGACGGTGGCGGGCCGGGTGGACGAGCTCGCCGACGGCATCGTCCTGGCGACCGAGTCGGTCGACAGCGGGCGGGCGCTCGGCGTGCTCGACGCGTTGGTCGCTACGTCTCAAGACGCGCTGCGCCGGCAGACGGGCTGACTCGCCAGGCCCGGCGCGGCGCGTGGGTTGACGGGTCCAGCGCGGGTGAGTCGGGCTGGCACAACGCGACGACGCAGCCGCCGAAGCCACCGCCGGTCATCCGGGCGCCGAGCACACCGGGCAGCGCGAGCACGTGCTCGACCAGGTCGTCGACGGCGGGGAGCGAGACTCGGAAGTCGTCGGCGAGGCTGCGGTGCCCTTCGGTCATGACCGCGCCCAGGCCGCTGAGGTTGCCCCGGGCCAGGAGCCGTTCGGCCTCCTGCACCCGGGCGCACTCCGTCACGACGTGGCGGGCCCGTCGGCGCAGGACCGGATCGCTGAGCCCGCTGAGGTCGCCGAGCGCACAGGTGCCGAGGGGGCGGCCGAGGACATGGGCGGCCCGCTCGCACTCGGCACGCCGGGTGGCGTACGGGGTCGTGGTCAAGAGGCGCGGGGTCTCGCTGTGCACGACGACGAAGGCCGCCTCGGCGGGCACGGGCACGTGGCGGAGCTCCAGGGTGGCGAAGTCGATGCGGAGCGCGTGCCCGGCCCGGGCGGCCGCGATGGTGAGCGGGTCGAGCAGGCCCACCTGCACCCCCGCGCCGCGCTCGGCCTCCTGGCAGGCACGGGCGAGCGCCAGCGGGTCGGGGTCGTGCCCCAGGGCGAGGAGGAGGGCCACCGAGAAGGCTGCGCTCGACGAGAGGCCGGCCCCGACCGGGAGGTTGCTGGTCACCTCGATGGTCCCTCCCGACGACGGTGGTGGCTGCAGCCGGAGCAGCCCGGCCGCCAGGAGGGCTCGGGGGGGCACCGGCGCGCCGGCGCCGGCGGCGATCTCGAGGGGCTCGCCGGGGAACTGGTCGGAGTTGATCCCGAACAAGAAGCTGCCCGGCTTGGGGGTGAAGGCGACCTCGGTGGCCAGGTCGATGGCCATCGGCAGCGAGAGCCCGCCGTTGTAGTCGGTGTGGTCGCCGATGATGGTGACGCGTCCGGGGGCGCGAGCAGTGGGCACGTCCCCCAGCTTGACCCAGGGCGACCCGCCGCGACCGGCGGCGGCCGGCTTGACCGGCGCGGGTTGCCCGGGTCACCATCCTGCGATGTCCGACCGCAGTGGGCCGCTGAACGGGATCAAGATCATTGAGCTGGCGGGTATCGGGCCGGCGCCCTACACGTGCATGATGCTGGCCGACGCCGGCGCCCAGGTCCTGCGGCTCGAGCGGGCGGCCCCGGGCGCCGTCGAGCGGGGAGCGGAGTTCCGCGCCTCCGGCGCCGGCTCGTACTGGGACCTGTTGAACCGCTCACGCCCGTCGGTGGGGATCGACCTCAAGAACCCCGATGCGGTCGAGCTGGTGCTGGGTCTCGTCGAGCACGCCGACGGGCTCATCGAGGGGTTCCGGCCCGGCGTGGCCGAGCGGCTCGGGGTGGGGCCCGACGCGTGCTTCGCCCGGAACCGTCGCCTGGTCTACGGCCGGATGACCGGGTGGGGCCAGGACGGGCCGATGGCGTCCATGGCCGGACACGACATCGACTACATCGCGATCGGCGGCGCGCTGTGGTCGTTGGGTCGCGCCGATTCCGCGCCGGTGCCCCCGCTGAACCTGGTGGGCGACTTCGGGGGCGGCGGCATGCTGCTGGCGTTCGGCGTGGTGGCCGCCCTGCTCGAAGCCGCACGGTCGGGGGAGGGGCAGGTCGTCGACGCCGCCATGGTGGACGGCGCGGCGTCACTGATGACGATGATCCATGCGTTCCACCGCAACGGCCTGTGGAACGAGCAGCGTGGCGCCAACATGCTCGACACCGGCGCGCCCTTCTACGAGGTCTACGAGACGTCGGACGGGCAGTGGATGGCCGTGGGCGGCATCGAGTCACAGTTCTACGCGGCACTGATCGAGCGGCTGGGACTGGCGGAGGACGAATCGCTGCCGCACCAGATGTCGCGGGAGGACTGGCCGGCCATGAAGGAGCGCTTTGCCGCCGTGTTCCGGACGAAGACGCGGGACGAGTGGACGGCGGTGTTCGACGGCTCCGACGCCTGCGTGGCACCGGTGCTCTCGCCGTGGGAGGCGCACCGGCACCCGCACAATGCCGCCCGCTCGACCTTCGTGGAAGTCGACGGCGCGGTGCAGCCGGCGCCGGCGCCGCGGTTCTCGCGCACCCCGTCGAGCATCTCCCGTCCCCCGTCCCCGCCGGGCGCCGACACGGTGTCGGGGCTCGTGGAGTGGGGCGTGGACGAGGACGTCGTGGCCAAGCTGCGAGAGTCGGGCGCCCTGAGCTAGCCACGCCACGCCACGCCGCAGCCACGCCGCGTTGGTGCGACGGTTCCTCAGATCTTGACCACGGGGCACGTGATGGTGCGGGTGATGCCCTCGATCTGCTGGATGTCCCGCACCACCATGCGCCCGAGATCGTTCATGGTCGGCGCTTCCACGGTGGCGATGACGTCGTAGGGCCCGGTCACACCTTCGGCCACGACGACGCCCCTGATGGCGTTGACCTGCTGCGCCACCTGCGCGGCCTTGCCAACGTCGGTTTGGACCAGCACGTACGCGTGGACGGTCACGGCACACCGTACATTGGCGTGGTGGCGATGGCGCCGAAGATCGAGCAGTTCAAGGACATGGCGCGCCAGGCCCAGAAGGACCTGTTCGACCAGTCCCATCCGATCGGACGCCTGTCCCTCCTGCAATCGGCGATGCTCGGCGGCGGAACGGTCGTCACGATCTCGCTGGCGGGCTCGCTGTTCTTCTCCATCTCGCCCGACGCAGCTGACCACAAGATCCTGCTGTACCTGCTCTTCACGCTGGCCCCCTTCGCCATCGTCTCGCCTCTGCTCGGGCCGCTCATCGACCGCAGCCGCGGGGCGCGCCGCCTCATGGTGGTCACGTCCGCCATCGGGCAGGCGGTGCTCTGCCCCCTGATGGCCACCCACATCCACAGCCTCCTGCTCTTCCCACTCGCCTTCCTCGTGCTCGTGTGCCAGAAGCTGTATCTGGTGACCAAGGGCGCTCTGGTGCCCGAGATGGCCGCGCTGGAAGGTTCGGACTCGGAGACCGAACAGGCCGGCTACGCCACGCTCAACGCGCGACTGACGCTCCTCGGCACCCTGGCCGGCTTCCTCGCATCGATACCGGCCGTGATCCTCTACAAGATCGCGGGCTCGCCGGCCGTGCTCGTCTTCGCCACCATCGTGTTCGTCGGCGCCGCCATCGCGGGTGCTCGGTTGCCGGTGCTCACGAGCCGCCGGGCGGAGCGGCTGTGGACCGACGAGTCGACCCGGGTGCGCGAGTACGGGCAGCCGGGCGACGCGCTGGCGCGCGAGCAGGACTTGTTGCGGTTGCAGCCGATCGCCAATCCCGAGGTGATGCTCGGGCTGACCGCCATGTGCATCGTGCGCGGCCTGACCGGTTTCATGACCTTCATGCTGGCCTTCGGTCTGCGCCGCATGCACGGCGTGGGTCTCTACTGGTACGGCCTCGTCCTGGCGGGCAGCGGCGCCGGGGCCATCGTCGGGCTCGTCCTCGTCGGGCGCCTGCGCAAGCGGATGACCGAGCAACAGCTGCTGCTGTGCTCCCTGTGGCTCATCGCCATCACGGCCGCGGGGTGCGCGGTGTGGGGCACGCTGCTGGCGCAGGTCGTGCTCGCCTTCATGGTCGGCCTGTGCGGGGCGGTGGCCCAGCCCTCCTTCGACGCCATGACGCAGCGCTACATCCCTTTGTCGGCCCAGGGGAGGGCCTTCGCGCGCTTCGGGATGCGCCAGCAGCTGGTCTGGGTGGTCGGCTCGCTGATCCCCCTCATCATCGTGTTCACGCTGCCGCAGGGCGACGCGACCATGGCGGTGCTGGCCGCGCTGGGCGGGCTCTCGTACGTGTCGGGCCGGCGGGCGGCGCACGCGCCGCGCCTGGTGCGGCGCGACTACCGGAATCTGGGCGAGGTCGGGGAAGCGGGAGGCTGAACGGCGTGAACCGGCGGGAACCAGCTGAAGCCGGATGGCCGACGCCGGGCTCAGGCTCAGCCCAGGCGCTTCTCGAGCGTGTCGACCTGCTCGAAGAGCGCAGGCGGGAGCCGGTCGCCGAATTGGGAGTAGTACTCCTTGACGAGCGGCACCTCGGCGCGCCAACCCTCTATGTCGACCCGCAGCAGCTCTGCCATGTGCTCGGGCGTGACGTCGAGCCCCTCGGTGTCGATGGCATCGAGGGTCGGGAGGACCCCGATGGGCGTGTCGACGCCGTCGGCCCGGTCGGTGACCCGGTGGAAGATCCACTCGAGCACCCGTGAGTTCTCGCCGTACCCCGGCCAGAGGAACTTGCCGTCGGCGTCCTTGCGGAACCAGTTGACGTAGAAGAGCTTGGGTAGGGCGCCGGGGTCGGGCGCTTCCGCGCCGATGCGCAGCCAGTGTGCGAAGTAGTCGGCCATGTTGTAGCCGCAGAACGGCAGCATGGCGAAGGGATCGCGACGTAGGTTGCCGACCGCGCCGGCCTGGGCGGCCGTGGTCTCGGACGCCATGATGGAGCCGAGGAACACGCCGTGCTCCCAGTCGTGGGACTGGAACACGAGGGGGACGACCGAGGCGCGCCGGCCGCCGAACAGGATGGCGCTGATGGGGACGCCCTTGGGGTCCTCCCACTCCGGTGCGATGGCCGGGTCCTGGGCGGCGGGGGCCGTGAAGCGGGCGTTCGGGTGGGCCGCCGTGGTCCCCTTGGCGGGCGTCCACTCCTCGCCCTTCCAGTCGGTCATGTGGGCCGGCGGCTCGTCCGTCATGCCCTCCCACCAGATGTCACCGTCGTCGGTCAGCGCCGTGTTGGTGAAGACGCAGTTGCCGTCGAGGGTGAGGATGGCGTTGGGGTTCGTGTGCGTGTTGGTGCCCGGGGCGACCCCGAAGAACCCGGCTTCCGGGTTGATGGCGTAGAGGCGGCCGTCGGCACCGAACTTCATCCAGCAGATGTCGTCCCCGATCGTCTCGACCTTCCATCCCTCGATCGTCGGGATGAGCATGGCGAGGTTCGTCTTGCCGCAGGCCGAAGGGAACGCGCCGGCGATGTAGCGCGTGTCGCCCTCGGGGGACGTCAGCTTGAGGATGAGCATGTGCTCGGCCATCCATCCCGCGTCGCGGGCCATGACCGAGGCGATGCGCAGCGCGAAGCACTTCTTGCCGAGAAGGGCGTTGCCCCCGTAGCCCGAGCCGAACGACACGATTTCACGGGTCTCGGGGAAGTGGACGATGTACTTGTTGTCCGCGTTG
This sequence comes from uncultured Acidimicrobiaceae bacterium, assembly GCA_963736525.1. Taxonomy (GTDB): domain Bacteria; phylum Actinomycetota; class Acidimicrobiia; order Acidimicrobiales; family RAAP-2; genus Bog-473. The sequence goes on along the minus strand of CAVTPF010000011.1, from coordinate 45,557 downwards.
CAGGGCCAGGCGGTGTCCTCCTGGCCGGGCTCGAGCGGGGCGCCGACCGAGTGCAGGCAGGGCACGAAGGTGCCGTCGTCGCCCAGCACCTCCAGGGCGCCGGTCCCCATGCGGGTCATGATCTTCATGGAGACGGCGACGTAGGCCGAGTCGGTCAGCTGCACGCCGACGTGGGCGATGTCCGAGCCGAGCGGGCCCATGGAGAAGGGGACCACGTACATGGTGCGGCCCTTCATGGCACCCTTGAAGAGGCCGTCGAGGGTGCGGCGCATCTCCTGCGGGCCGCACCAATTGTTGGTCGGGCCGGCGTCGATCTCCTTCTCGGAGCAGATGAAGGTCCGGTCCTCCACCCGGGCCACGTCCCCCGGGTCCGAATGGGCCCAGTAGCTGTTGGGACGCTTGGCGTCGCTGAGGCGGGTGAACGTCCCCGCGTCGACGAGGTCCTGGCACAGCCGGTCGTACTCGTCGGCTGAGCCGTCGCACCACTCGATGCGGTCGGGCGTGGTCAACGCTGCCACTTCCTCAACCCAGGCCAGGAGTTTCGCGTTCTTGGTAGGCGCCATTTTGCGGGGATCAGCTCCTTCGTCCGACCGATTTCGGTGGGGTCCAATGCTAGGCATGTGCCGTGGGATCCCCCAAACCTCGGCACATCACACCCCTCGCCCGTGAGGACGAGGTGCTTGAGCTTATTCGGGGCAGGCTCGGAAGCGGAATTGATGCGTTCGGGTTGCGTGACGACGCCGCCGTACTGGGGGTTCCGGGCGGTGGCTCGGTGGTGGTGTCGGTCGACAGCGTGGTCGAGGGCATCCACGTCGACCTGTCGCTCTGCAGCCCCGCTGACGTGGGGTGGAAGGCGCTGATGGGGGCGCTGAGCGACCTCGCGGCCATGGGCGCCGCGCCGCTGGGCGCCCTGGTGGCGCTGTGCGTCCCCCGTGGCTCCGGCGAGGGCCAGCTGGCGGTGGGTGTCATGGGGGGGGTGGCCGAGGCGGCGGCGGCCAGCGGGTGTCCGGTGGTGGGAGGAGACGTGTCGTCGGCCGGGGAGCTGGTGGTGGCGGTGACCGTCCTCGGGACGGTCGAGGGCGGGGCCGGCGCGGCGGTGTCACGGTCGGGTGGGCTGCCGGGGGACGCGCTGCTGGTGACCGGGCCGTGCGGCGGCTCGGCGGCGGGGCTGCGGGAGCTGCGGGCCGGCGGTGGAAGAGGTGCTGCGGGGGTGGGAGCGGCGGGGGCGGGTGCGGCCTACCGGCGGCCAGTGGCCCGGCTCCGAGAGGGTGCGGCGGCCCGCGGGGCGGGGGCGCGCGCCATGATCGACGTCTCCGACGGCCTCGCCCTCGACCTGCACCGCCTGGCCGACGCCTCCAGCGTCGGGTTCGTCCTCGACGACGTGCCGGTGGCCCCGGGGGCGACGCTGGAGGAGGCGCTGGGGGGCGGGGAGGACTACGAGCTCGTCATCGCCGTGGGCGAGGGTTCAGCCGGCGATATGCATGACGCCTTCGTGGGCAGGGGCCTTCGCCCGCCCGTTCGCATCGGCACGCTCACGAGCGATCCGTCGGAGCGACTCCTCGGAGAACGAGCGCTCGGGAGGTTGGGCTGGCAGCACCAGATCGGGTGAGCGGTCCGCTTTCACCGGAGGGCCTTGTTTCACCGGAGGGCCTTGTTTCACCGGAGGGCCTTGTTTCACCGGAGGGCTTTGCTCGAGGCTGCGCCGGCGTCCGCCGGCTGGGGACTGCGCTCAGCCGGGGGCGTGCTCGTGCGTCCGGCGCACTGGCTTCGTCACCTTGCCGGCCCGGATGCACGAGGTGCAGACGTTGAGCCGCTTGGGCGCCCCGTCGACGACGGCCCGCACCCGCTGGATGTTGGGGTTCCACCGCCGCTTTGTGCGCCGGTGCGAGTGGCTCACGTTCATGCCGAACGAGGGCTTCTTGCCGCAGATGTCGCACACAGATGCCATGGCTGAACCTTCCTGAGGGAGGCCGCGGTCGACGGACCACGCAGGCCTTCACGAACGGCGCAAAGGTTAGCATCCCCTGCCATGACCTCCCCGGCGACCCTGGGCGCCGACGACCTGCGCGCCGTGATGGGGGGCTACCGGGACGCACTGCGGTTGCACCAGACCGACATCAACCGCCTGAACGTCTACCCGGTGCCCGACGGAGACACGGGGACGAACATGGCGCTGACCCTCGAGGCGGTGGTCGGCGAGCTCCAGGGGGTGGAGGCGGGAGCCGGTCTGGGTGAGGTCTGCAAGGCGATCGGGCACGGGTCGCTCATGGGGGCCCGCGGGAACTCGGGCGTCATCTTGTCCCAGCTGCTGCGGGGAATGAGCGAGCGGATGGCGTCCGCCGGGGACGACGGCGTGAGACCCGAGCTCCTGGTCGACTCTTTCGCCCACGCGTCCGAGCTGGCCCGCCGGGCGGTCGTGCGTCCGGTGGAAGGAACCATCCTCACCGTGGCCTCGGCCGCCGCCGCGGGCGCGGAGCAGGGGTCGGGCCTGGTCGGCGTCGTCGAGAGCGCGCGTACTGAGGCGGCCGACGCGTTGGCCCGGACGCCCGAGATGCTGCCCGTCCTGGCCCAAGCGGGCGTGGTCGACGCGGGCGGCAGCGGCTTCTTGCTCCTCCTCGATGCATTCCTGCTGGTGCTCGATGGCCGGCCGCTCCCCGAGCCCTCCGGGATAGAGGCGCCCGATCTCTCTACGCTGAACGGGGGCTGGGCCGCCGGCGGGGTCGATGGCAACGGGAACGGTCGCGAGGAGCACACCATCGGGGACCTGCGCTACGAGGTGATGTACCTGCTGTCCGCGCCCGACGACTCCATCGAGGCGTTCAAGGACGTGTGGGCGGGCATCGGCGACTCCATCGTGGTGGTCGGCGGTGACGGCCTGTGGAACTGCCACATCCACACGAACGACGTCGGCGCCGCCATCGAGGCCGGCGTGGAAGCCGGGAAACCCGAGCGCATCCGGGTGACGGACCTCGAGGAACAGGTGGAGGAGGAGCGCTGGGTCCGCGAGGCCGCCGGTTCGCCGGGGGCGGGTCCCAGCATGGAGGGCGTCGGCCCGGTGCCGACGACGGGCGTCGTGGCCGTGGTCTCGGGCGACGGGATCGGGCGCATCTTCCGCTCCCTGGGTGTCCATCATCAGGTGGTGGGCGGGCAGACGATGAACCCCGCCACCGCCGACCTGGTCAAGGCCGTCGAGGCCGTCCCCTCCGACGAGGTGGTGATCCTGCCCAACAACAAGAACATCCGGCCGGTGGCCGAGCAGGTCGACGCCCTGAGCGAGAAGACGGTGCGGGTGGTGGCGACCGGCTCCATCGTCGAAGGGTTCGCCGCCCTGCTCGCCTACGACCCTGCGGCCGGAGCCGAGGCGAACGTGGCCTCCATGACCGAGTCGGCGGCCCGGGTCGTGCCGGCCGAGGTGACCCGGGCGGTGCGGGACTCGTTGACCGATGCGGGCGAGGTGCACGAAGGCGACTACATCGGCGTCTCGCGCGACGGCGTCGTCGCGATCGCCGACAATCCGGTCGTGTGCACCCGGCTCCTGCTGAGCCGCCTGCTCGACGAGAGCCACGAGCTGGTCACGCTCATTGAGGGGGAGGGGGCGCGCGTCGCCGACACGAGGCGCATCGAGGAGTGGCTCTCCGAAGAGTTCCCCGACGTCGTACTCGAGGTGCACCAGGGCGGCCAACCCCTCTACCCGTACCTGCTGGGGATTGAGTAGCGGCCGCACCCTCCGCGACCTGAGCATGCGGCAGGTGTCGGTGCTCGAGTCGGTCTCGCAGCGCAGAGCCGAACGCCTGGCCGAGCTCGGGATCGAGTCGGTGCTCGACCTGCTGACCACGTATCCGCGCCGCTACATCGACCGCACCCGCCAGGCGGACGTGTCGGGGCTCGAGGTGGGTGACGAGGCCGCCGTGCTGGCCGCCGTGCAGTCGGCGCGGTCCAGGCGCTCTCGGCAGGGGCGGGCCGTGGTGGACGTCGTCGTGCGGGACGAGACGGGCCGGCTGGCCGTCGTGTTCTTCAACCAGCCGTGGCGGGCCAAGCAGCTCCGGCCGGGCACCGAAGCGATCTTCTTCGGAAAGGTCGGTGAGTACCGGGGCACCCGCCAGATGGTCAATCCGGTCGTCGACGTCGTGGCGGGGGTGACGCCGGGGCGGCGGACGCTGCGCATCCTTCCTGTCTACCCCGCCTCGGCCAAGGCGGGTCTCACGTCATGGGAGATCGGCGAGTATGTCGAGGAGGCGCTCGGGCGGGCCGGCGAGCTGACGGACCCGCTGCCCGAGGAGTGGCGCTCGACCCTGGACCTGTGGGATCGCACACAGGCGTTCGGCGCCATCCATGCTCCAGAGTCAGTGGCGGTCGTCGAGCCGGCTCGGCGGCGGCTCGTCTTCGACGAGCTCTTCCGGCTGCAGCTCGCCCTCGTGCTGCGCCGGCGTGCCTTCGAGGTGAACGCCCGAGCGTTGCGGCACCAGGTCTCGCCACGGGAGGTGACGGGCGCGGTCGGCGACACGCTGGTGGCGCGGTTCTTGTCGGGCCTGCCCTACGAGCTCACGAAGGCGCAACGCCGGGCACTGGCGGTGATCGTGGCCGACATGGCCGGGCCATTCCCCATGCACCGGCTGCTGCAGGGCGACGTCGGCTCGGGCAAGACCGTCGTCGCGCTGGCCGCCCTACTGGGAGCGGTGCAGAGCGGGCATCAAGGTGCGCTCATGGTCCCGACCGAGGTGCTCGCCGAGCAGCACTTCTCGGCGGTGCGGGCGCTGCTGGGCGACCTAGAAGGCCCCGGCGGCATGGGTGGCGGCGAGGTCAGGGTGGAGCTCTTGACCAGCCGGGTCAAGGGCAAGGCGCGCACCGCCGTGCTCGACGGGCTGGTGTCGGGCGACGTGGGCATCGTCGTGGGGACCCACGCGTTGCTGACCGAGGAGGTCTCGTTCGCCTCGCTCGGATGCGTCGTGATCGACGAGCAGCACCGCTTCGGGGTGGAGCAGCGCGCCACGCTGCGGGCCAAGGGCGCAGACGGCGATCCGGACCTCCTCGTCATGACGGCCACGCCGATCCCGCGCACCGCCGCCATGGTGATCTTCGGCGACCTCGACCTGACCACGCTCGACGAGTTGCCGCCGGGCCGCATGCCGGTGACGACCGAATGGCTGCCGGGCGAGGGCCATGACATGGCGGAACCGGCCTGGGAGCGGGTGCGATCGGAGGTGGCGGCAGGCCACCGGGCCTTCGTCGTCTGCCCGCTGGTCGGCGAGTCGCTGCGGATCGAGTCGAAATCGGCCACGGAGGAGTTCGAGCGTTTGGCGTCGGGGGAGCTGGCCGGACTGAAGGTCGGGCTGATGCACGGGCAGATGGCGGCGGCCGCTCGCGAGGTGGTGATGGACCAGTTCCGCGCCGGGCAGCTGGAGGTCCTGGTGGCCACGACCGTCATTGAGGTCGGGGTCGACGTGCCCGAGGCGACGGTCATGGTCGTCGAGAGCGCGGACCGCTTCGGGATCGCCCAGCTGCATCAGCTGCGCGGCCGGGTGGGGCGAGGTTCGGCGCCGAGCTGGTGCTACCTGCTGGGCGGCGATGAGGGCAACGAGCGGCTCACCGCCGTGTCCGGTTCGACGGACGGGTTCGTCCTGGCCGAGGCGGACCTGCGGGTCCGGGGCGAGGGGACACTGTTGGGCGCCCGGCAAAAGGGGCAGAGCGACCTGCGCCTGGCGTCGTTGACCGACCCCGGAGACCTGGCGTTGTTGGAGGACGCACGCCGCGTGGCCGAGGCGGTGGTGGGCGACGACCCCCAGCTCGGCTCGCACCCCGACCTAGCCGACGAGGTCCGCCTGCTCCTCAGTGAGGACGAGGGGGAGTACCTCTTCAAGAGCTGAGCCTTCGGCTGCGTGCGGTGGACCTGCCGAAACCCCGCCGGGACGCGGCGGCGACACGGTGGGCGACCGGCTCGCTCCTAAGGTGGTTCCGATGCGCGTCATCGGAGGCCGGAGCCGCGGGCGCCGGCTGGCCGCCAAACTCCCGACGTCTGTCCGGCCGACCTCGGACCGGGTCCGCGAGGCGATCTTCGACATTCTGGGCTCGCTCGGCGGCGTCGAGGGACTGAGGGTCGTCGACCTCTTCTGCGGCAGCGGCGCGCTGGGGGTCGAGGCGCTGTCGCGGGGTGCGGCGGTGGCCACGTTCGTCGACCTCGATCCCAGCGCCTTGGCCGCGGTGCGCCAGAACCTCCACGCGGTGGGCCTGGGTGAAGAACCGGCCACCCTCGTGCGCGCGTCGCTGCCAGGCTGGTTGGAGTCGGCGGCGGCCGGCGACTTCGACGTCGCGCTCTGTGACCCGCCCTACAAGTTCGAGGACTGGTCCGAACTGTTGGGCGCGCTGCGGGCCGACGTCGTCGTCATGGAATCGTCCACGCCCATCGCACTTCCCGAGGGCTGGGTGGTCACGAGGGAGCGTCGGTACGGCGGTACGCTCGTCACCGTGGCTCATCGCAGCGGTGCCGGCTCGTGAAAGTCGGGCTCTTCCCGGGATCCTTCGACCCCTTCCACAACGGGCATCTTGAGATCGTCGAACGGGCCAGCCGCCTCTTCGACGAGGTGGTCGTGGCGGCGCTGCGCAACCCGCAGAAGAGCGCACCCCTCTTCGACCTCGAAGAGCGTGAGGAGATGCTCGAGCAGGTGGTGGCGCACCTGCCGTCGGTGCGGATCGTGTCGGTTTCGACGCTGTTGGTCAACGTGGCGCGCGATGTGGGGGCCTCGGCGATCGTTCGGGGGCTGCGCGCGGTGTCCGACTTCGAGGCCGAGATGCAGATGGCCCAGATGAACAACCACCTCACCGGGGTCGAGACCATCTTCATCCCGACCAGCCCCGAGTGGTCCTTCGTGGCCTCGAAGCTCGTGCGTGAGGTGGCTCGCTTCGGGGGTGACGTCTCGGCCTTCGTGCCGAAGGTGGTGGCCGAGCACCTCGTGGCCAAGTACGAGGAGGAGCAGGCGAAGGGGGGCGAGGACACGTGAGTGACCCATTTCTGGACGTCGACGAGGATCCACCGGTCGAAGAGGTCGGGATCGAGTCCATCCTGCACCAGCTGCTCGAGCTGATGGCGGCGGCCAAATCGATGCCGCTGTCGTCTTCGGTGATGGTCTCCCGTGAGGAGGTGACCTCGCTGGTGCAGTCCGCCCTCGAGTGCCTCCCCGAGGAGCTGCGCCAGGCACGTTGGTTGCTGCGCGAGCGTGAGGAGTTCATGGCGGAACGGTCCCGCGAGGCCGAGGCCCTGATGGACGAGGTCCGGGCGCAGGCCGAACGGATGGTGCAGCGCACCGAGATCGTCCGCCAGGCAAACTCGGTCGCCCAGCGGATCCTCGACGATGCCAACGAGGAGGCCCGCGCGCTACGCCACCAGGCCGAGGACTTCGTCGACACCAAGCTGGCGGGCATGGAGATCGTGCTGGACCGCCTGACCCGGACGGTGCACGCCGGCCGGGCCAAGCTGGCCGCCCCGCTGGTGGAGGTCGCGGCCGAGCCCGAGGGGACGGGGACGGAGGAGGACGGCTTCTTCGACCAGGACCAGTCGTAGTGGGCGCGGGCGCCGACCCCTTCGTGGTCCACGCGGCGCGCCTGCGCCGCGTGCCCTGGCAGCCGGTCCACGTGGTGCGCCGCGGTGAGGTGGCCCTGGCCGGGCCGCTGTCCGAGGCCGGGATCGACCCGGGCCGCAGCGTGGTGCCCGCCGGTGCCGAGGCGGAGGTGGACGTCGAGCTGCGCCCCTTCGAGGGTGGGATCGACGTGGAGGGCACGGTGCGCGCGCCGTGGACCGGCATCTGCCGGCGTTGCGCGGAGCCAGTGGCGGGGGAGCTGCAGATCCACGTGCGCGAGCGCTACGCCGATGCTCCGCTGGCCGGCCCGTCGGACGACGAGATCTACCCGATCGTCGACGACGTCATCGACCTGGGGCCCCTCGTGCGCGACGCCGTCGTGCTCGAGCTGCCCATGGCGCCGCTGTGCCAGGAGGATTGTGCCGGCCTGTGCCCGCAGTGCGGGTCCAACCGGAACGACGGCCCCTGCGGCTGCGTTGCCCCACGCGATCCCCGGTGGGCTAACCTCGACGTGCTCCGGTAGCCGGTCTGCTGCAGGCCGGCGCCGTCTGGGAGCCCGGCGCTCTCTCGAGCGCCCCGAACCGATCGTTGGAGATCCTCCATGGCTGTCCCGAAGAAGAAGAAGTCCAAGGCTAAGGGCCGCAGCCATCAGGCGGCGGCGTGGCGGCTCGGCCGGCCCGCCCGCAGCGTGTGCCCGCACTGCCAGGCCGCCAAGACCCCGCACGTGGTCTGCCCCAGCTGCGGCTGGTACAAGGGCCGCCAAGCGGTCGAGGTCGACTGACTTGAGCCGGCGGGGCGAGCGCCCCGCGCCCGAGACGCTGGCCACGCTCCCCGTCGCGGTGGATGCCATGGGCGGCGACAAGGCGCCCGGTGAGATCGTCGAGGGCGCCCTCCGCGCCGCCGAGGAGCACGGTGTCGGCATCGTGCTGGTGGGTCCCCCCGACCAGGTGGGTGACACACGGGGGCTCGAGCTCTTCGCCTGCTCCGAGGTGATCGGCATGGACGAGGACCCGGCCGGCGGGGTCCGCCGCAAGAAGGACTCCTCGCTGGTGCGGGCCGCCGAGTTGGTGCGAGACGGCAAGGCGTCGGCCATGGTCTCGGCGGGCAACACCGGCGCCACCATGGCCGCCGCGCTGCTGCGGATGGGCCGCCTGCCCGGCGTCGTGCGGCCCTGCATCGCCACCCCGCTGCCGCGCCTGGGTCGGACGCCTGCTGTCCTGGTCGACGCGGGTGCCAACGCCGAGTGCACGCCGGCCATGCTGGTGCAGTTCGCCCAGATGGGCGCGGCCTACGTGTCGGCCCGTTTCGGGACCGAGTCACCAACCGTGGGGCTTCTGTCCATCGGGGAGGAGCCCACCAAGGGCACGCCCCTGGTCAAGGAGGCCCACGGCCTGCTCACAGAGGCGGCGGGCGGCGCCGGCGCCGGCGGGGGGGTCGGGGCCGAGGGCTTTGCCTTCGTCGGGAACCTCGAGGGGCGGGACCTGCTGCCGTCGCCGGCCGACGTGATCGTGACCGACGGGTTCACCGGCAACGTCACCCTCAAGACGCTGGAGGGTTCGCTCCGGTTCCTCTTCGACACCATGCTGGGCGTCTTCGGCACCGACGACGCGACCAGGGAGGCGGCCCAGGTGCTGCTCCCGCACCTGCTGCCGCTGGCTGCCGAGTTCGAGCCGGAGAACACCGGCGGCGCCATGCTGCTCGGGACCGACGGGGTCTGCGTGATCAGCCACGGTTCATCGAGTGCAACGGCCATAATGAATGCGGTGCTGGTGGCGCACGAGTGCGCCACGCGGGGCCTGGCCGATCACGTGGCGGCTTCGGTGCGCCCCACCGCGATCCCTTGAAAGGTCCAGCTCAGAGCGTGTAAACGGGCAGTTCCACCGCTGAAACACGTACACTGGTCGCCGTGCCAGCCGAAACCCACACCAACCAGGGCCCTCTCGATCGCAACGGGGTGTTCGAGCTGATACGGGACCAGCTGGCCGACATTCTGGAGACGGACCCTTCGTCGATCACCGAGGGCGCCTCCTTCGTCGAGGACCTCGACGCCGACTCCCTGGCCCTGATCGAGCTGGTCGAGGCCCTGGAGGAGGAGCTGGGGGAGCGGACCGTCGGGTTTCGCATCGACGACGAGGACCTCGAGGACCTGCGCACCGTCCGGGACGCCGTTGACTACGTCTACGCCAAACTCGAGGCGGGTTGATGCCGGCGCTGAGGGGGCGGCCGCACTGGCCGAGCGACTCGGCCACTCCTTCGGCGACCTGAGCCTCTTGCAGCACGCCCTGGCGCACCGGAGCTGGTGCGGCGAGCAAGAGGGTGGCGCGCCGTCCAACGAGCGCCTGGAGTTCCTGGGTGACGCCGTGCTCGGCCTCATCGTGGCCAGCTATTCCTACAAGCGCTTTCCCGATTTCGCCGAGGGCAAGCTGGCGAAGGTCCGCTCTGCCGTCGTCAACGCCCGTGTGCTGGCCGGTGTCGCCGGCAGGCTGGGCGTCGGTGACGTCCTGCTGCTGGGCCGGGGCGAGGAGGGATCCGGCGGCCGGGCCAAGGCCTCCATCCTGGCCGACGCCTTCGAGGCCGTCCTGGGGGCGGTGTACCTCGACGCGGGCTGGGACGCCGCGCAGCGGCTGGTCCTGCGCGAGCTGGGCGACTCCATCGAGCAGGCCGGCAGGGAGCCCGACGATTTCGACCACAAGAGCCGGTTGCAGGAGAAGGCCGTGCGTGACGGCGAGGGGACGCCGCGCTACGTCGTCGAGGGCTCGGGCCCGGACCACGACCGGGCCTACAGGGCCGAGGTCTATCTGGGCGGGACCTGCCGGGGGACGGGGGAGGGGCGTTCCAAGAAGGACGCCGAGCAGGAGGCCGCCCGGGCGGCCTGGGAGGAGCTGACCGGTGCCTGAGCTGCCCGAGGTTGAGACCCTGCGCCAGGACCTGGCGCGCGAGGTGGTCGGCCGCAAGATCAAGGCCGTCTCGGTGGCGAACGGGCGCTCCGTGCGCCGGCACCCCTCGGCCAAGCACTTCCGCGCCCTGCTCGAGGGCCGGACGATCAAGTCCGTCGGCCGACTGGGCAAGTACCTCCTGCTGACTCTCGACAGCGGGGACACCCTGGTGGTGCACCTCGGGATGAGCGGCCAGCTCCTCCGCGTGAAGTCGGCCAAGGACCCCAAGCCCAAGCACACCCACGTCGTCATCGCGTTCACCCAGGGCGGCGAGCTGCGCTACGTCGACCCGCGGACCTTCGGGGAGCTGTTCGTCTCGACGCCGCCGCTCAAGGCCGACGGCACGCCGCTCTCGCCCGTGTCGGGTACGTCGGGCGGCGACGGCGCGGCCATCCGCAAGGCCATTCCCGAGCTGTCGCACCTCGGATTCGACCCCATTGAGGACCTCATGAGCTGGGACCGTTTCGGCATGCTCCTGCACCAGCACCACGGTGGGATCAAGTCGCTGCTCATGGACCAGAGCTTCACGGCCGGCATCGGGAACCTCTACTCCGACGAGATGCTCTACCAGGCCGGCCTGCGGTACGACCGGCCGGCGGACTCGCTGTCCGCGACCGAGGTGCGCCGGCTGTACCGGGCGATCGTCGAGACACTGGCGGACGCGATCAAGCACCGGGGCTCGTCGCTGGCCGACGAGCAGTACCGGGACCTCTTCGGCGAGCTGGGGGACTTCCAGGGTTCCCATCAGGTCTACGACCGGGAGGGCCAGCCCTGCCGGCGCTGCCGCAACGTGATCGTGCGGGTCAAGGCCGGGGGTCGCTCGACCTTCTTCTGCGAGCACTGCCAGGTATAGGCGGGTATAGCCCACCACACCGTGTAGGCACCCGATAGGGTCGCCCTGAATGTTCCTGAAGTCGCTCAGCATGAAGGGTTTCAAGTCCTTCGCCGATCCGACCGTGTTGGAGTTCGAGCCCGGCATCACCGTGGTGGTCGGGCCGAACGGGAGCGGCAAGTCGAACGTCGTCGACGCGGTGACGTGGGTGCTCGGTGCCCAGGGGCCGCGCTCGTTGCGGTCCGCCAAAATGGAGGACGTCATTTTCGCGGGGACCTCGTCGCGGCCGCAGCTGGGACGGGCCGAGGTGTCGCTCACCATCGACAACTCGTCGGGGAAGCTGCCGATCGACCTCGCCGAGGTGACCATCACCCGGACGCTCTTCCGCTCGGGCGACAGCGAGTACGCCATCAATGGGGCGCCCTGCCGGCTCCTCGACATTCAGGAGCTGCTGAGCGACTCGGGCGTCGGCCGCCAGCAGCACATGATCATCGGCCAGGGACAGCTCGATACGGTGCTCAACGCCCGACCCGAGGACCGCCGCGCCATCATCGAGGAGGCTGCCGGCGTGCTCAAGCACCGCCGCCGCCGAGAGCGGGCCGAGCGCCGGCTGGCCGCCACGGCAGAGAACCTCGAGCGCCTGGGCGACCTGGTGCGCGAGGTGCGGCGCCAGATCCGACCCCTCGAGCGACAGGCTGCCGCCGCTCGCTCCCACGACACCGTGGCGGCCGAGCTGCTGGCCGTGCGCCGCTACCTGGCCGGCGCCGAGTTGGCCGATCTGACGGCGCGCCGCCGCGCCGCGGCGCAGAGCCTGGCCGTCTGCGGCGACGAGGAGCGCGAGCTGCATGCGGCGCTCGAGCAGCTCGACGCCGAGGCCACCTCCACCACGGCGGAGCTGTCGTCGCGGCGCGAAGAGGACCTGGCCCAGGCGCTCGGCCGCGTGCAGGGCCTGGTCGAGCGGGCCCGCGGCCTCTCGGGCGTGCTGCGCGAGCGGGGCCGGTCGGTGGCGGCCGCGCTCGATGCCGCCGCCGACGTGGACGTGGTCTCGACGCTCGAGGCCGAGGCGGCGCGGTTGGCCTCGGAGCTCGCCACCGCCGAGGCGGAGGAGTCCTCCGGAGGGGCACCGGAGCGAGAGGAGCTGGCGGCGGTGCTGGCGGCGCTCGACGAGGCGGAGGAGGCGCTCCGGGAACGCTCTGCGGCCGTGCTGGCCGGCGACCCGCCCGACGAGGCGATCGCCCGGGTGGGGGCCCGCACCGAGCTGGCCGCCCGGTCGGCCGCGCGCGAGGAACAGGATCGGCAGGGACTGGCGGCCCGGGTGGAGGCGCTGGAGCAGCGCGCCGCGGGCGCGGCAGTGCGGGCGGACCTGCAGGCGAGGACGTCCGGCGAGCTCGAGCAGGCCACGGCCGGGCTCGAGGCCGAACTGGGCGTCCGGACGGATCAGCTTGAGGCCGCGGCCCGGGCGGCGGAGGCGGCCCAGGCCGCGGCAGACGAGGCCGAGGAGGCGCGCCACCGCACGTCGGCCCGGGCCGAGGCCCTGGAACGGGCCCTGTCGGACCTGCTCGGTGCCGGCGGGCGCGAGCTGCTGCGCGACGTCGACGGGGTGGTGGGCTCGCTGGTCGACTTGGTCGAGATCGACGAGGGCTGGGAGGCCGCCTTCGAGGCCGCTGCTGGCGCGGGCGTCGCGGCGGTGGTGGTCGACGGTCGTCGTTCCGCCCAGGCCGCGTTGGCGACGTTGCGAGAGCGGGGCGTCACCGGAGCGGTGTTGACGCCCCGGCACCAGCACGGCGCGGCCCCCGCCGCGGCGGACGCGCTGCCGCCAGGGAGCAGCGCCGAACCGGTGCGTCGCCACGTGCGGGCCCGCCACGGCGGGACGATCGCCGAGTCGGTGCTCGACACCCTGGTCGGGCGGGCCGTCCGGGTGGACGGCTGGGAGGAAGCGATCGACCTGTCGCTCGCCCGGGACGACCTGGTCGTGGTGACACCCGAGGGCGACCGCTTCGCGGCGACGGGGTGGCGGGTGCGCTCGGCGACCGGCGTGGTCACGGCGGCCGCGGTCGACGAGGCGCGCAGCCGGGCCGAGGAAGCCGCCGCCACCGCCGAGCTGGCGCGTGCCCAGCTCACCGAGTCACGCATTGCACTCGCACGCGCCCGGGACGGGCGTGCCGCCGCCGAACGGGCGCTCGACCGGCACACCTCGGCCTGCGAGGCAGGGCGGGCCGAGGTGGAGCGCGCGGCCGAGGAGCAGCGCCGCCTGGCCGGCGAGCTCGAGGAGGCCCGGGCAGCGGTCACGGAGGCACAGCGGCGGCTCGCCGAGGTGACGGCGGAACAGGAGCACCTGGCGCGCTCCCTGCCCGAGCTCGAGGAGGTGCTGGCAGCCTGGCGGGCCCTCCAGGATCGCCGGGCCGAGGTGACGGGGCAGCGCCAGCAGCTGGAGGTGCGGGTGGCGGGCATCGCCGAGCGGCGCCGCGTGCTCGCGGAGCGCCAGGCCGAGGTCGAGCGACGGCTGCAGGGCCACGCCGAGGAACGGGCCACCGCAGCGTTCCGACGCCGCCGGCTGGAAGCCGAGGGCACCGCCCTGGCCCGGTTGGAGGCCGTCGTCGAGCAGGAGCACGAGCGCCTCGACGGCATCTTCGAATCGCTGCGCCACGACTACCAGGATCAGGTCGACGCGGTGCGGGCCGGGGGCGAGCGGCTGGAGCAGCTGCGCCAGGACCGCCACACCACCGAGCAGCGCCTGGAGGCGGTCCGCACCCGTACCCGCGCCCTCGACCTAGAGGCCAACGAGGTCGAGCTGCGCACCGAGGCCCTGGTCGAGCACGTCCAGCGCGACCTCGGGGCCATCCCCGAGGACCTCGTCGGCCTGCCCGAGCCGGAGGCGCCCGAGGACACGACCCTGCCGCAGCACGCCGAGGAGCTGGAGCGCAAGCTGGTCGCCTTGGGTCCGGTCAATCCATTGGCCCTCGAGGAGCTCTCCACCCTCGAAGAGCGCCACAAGGAGCTCGAGGCGCAGGTGGACGACGTGCGCGGCGCACGGCGCGAGCTGCACGAGGTCGTGCGCACCCTCGACCACGAGATCATGACGTCCTTCGCGGCGGCGGCGGCCGACGTCAACGAGCACTTCTCCGCGCTCATCGCCATGTTGTTCCCCGGTGGCACGGGCCGCCTCCTGTTGCTGGAGCCGGACGACCTGCTCAACACCGGCGTCGAGATTGAGGTGCGTCCGGCGGGACGCAACGTGCGCCGCGTCTCCTTGCTCTCCGGCGGCGAGCGCTCCATGGCCGCGCTGGCATTCCTCTTCGCCGTGTTCCGCAGCCGGCCGTCGCCCTTTTACATGATGGACGAGGTCGAAGCCGCGCTGGACGACGTCAACCTCAGCCGCTTTCTCGCTCTCGTCCACGAGTTCCGCGACGAGGCACAGCTGCTCATCGTGAGCCACCAGAAGCGCACGATGGAGACGGGCGACGCGCTGTACGGGGTGACGATGGCGCCCGGGGGCTCGTCCCAGGTGGTCAGCCAGAAGGTGGAGAAGGAAGAGGTGGAGAAGGAAAGGGAGCCGGCATGACCGGCACGCTCGCCTACGTCTTCGTGGCCGTGGCCGTGCTGTGTGTCGTCGCCGGGGTCGTGGCGGTCACCCGCACCCGACGAGCGGTGCGTGAGGACGACGAGGAGTACGGCGACGCCACCTACGCGGAGGAGGCGGCCGCGGTTGCTGCTGCCGAAGCGGCGGCCGCGGCTGCGGCTGCGGCTGCGACCGGCGACGACGAGAGCGACGGGGCGCCTCACGCGTGATCGGCACCATCCTCATCATCGTCATCGTGGTGGCCGTCCTGGCCATCGCCGCCGGGTCGATCGCCGTCGCACGCTCGCGCCACCGCGGCAGGGGCGGGACGGCGGCGCCGCCGGCCCCACCGCCGACCCCGCCCCCACGGGCCGCCGCACCCCCGGCACCTGCTGAAGCGCCGACCGCCGCCCCCTCCGCCCCGGCCCCCGTGGAGGCGGAGGCGCCCCCGGCGCCCGTCCCCGCGCCCGCAGCCCCACCCACCTATCGCAGCCGGCTGGGCAGCGTGCGCGGCCTGTTCAGCGGCGCCGTCTCCGCGCTGCGGGCCGGCCGGATCGACAATGCGACCTGGGACTCGCTCGAGGAGGCGCTGATCCGGGCCGACGTGGGGGTCGCCACCGCCACCGCACTGCTCGAGGACCTGCGGGCCAAGGTGGCGGCCCGGGAGATCAGCGGCGGGGACGACCTGCTCCGCGCCCTCGGGGAGGAGATCCGCCTGCTCCTCCAGACCGCGGGCCCCCGCACACTTCGTTTCGACGGCAAGGCCGGGCACCCCGACGTGTGGCTGATCGTCGGGGTGAACGGGGTCGGCAAGACGACGACGATCGGCAAGCTCGCCCGCCGCCAGTCCGCCGCCGGGCACTCGGTGCTGCTGGCGGCCGGGGACACCTTCCGTGCCGCCGCCGCGGACCAACTCGCCATGTGGGCCGAGCGCACCGGCACCGAGATCGTCCGCGGTGCCGAGGGCGGCGACCCGAGCGCCATCGTGTTCGACGCCGTCCAGCGCGCCGCGGCGCGCGGGAACGACCTCGTCCTGGCGGACACCGCCGGCCGGTTGCACACCAAGGTGAACCTGGTGGAGGAGCTCAAGAAGATCCGGCGTATCGCTGACCGCGACCCCGGCAACGTGACCGAGGTGTTGCTCGTGCTGGACGCGACGACGGGCCAGAACGCGCTGGCCCAGGCCCGCCAGTTCACCGAGGCAGTCGACGTGACCGGCATCGTGCTGACCAAGCTCGACGGCACGGCTAAAGGCGGCATCGTGGTCGCCGTGCAGCGCGATCTCGGGCTCCCCGTGAAGCTGGTTGGGCTGGGCGAAGGGCCCGACGACCTGGTCGACTTCGACCCCGACGAGTTCGTCGAAGCGTTGTTCGCCGCGGAGTGAGGGTGGAGGTGATCACATGAACGAGAGCCAGGCGCGCCAGGCGCGGATCATCGCGGTCGCGCTGGTGATCCACCTGATCGTGCTCAGGCTGACATGGCGCGACCTGCGCACCCGGCCCGACGCCGGAGTGCGCGGCAACAAGCGCCTCTGGCGCATGGTGGCGACCCTGAACACGACTGGCTCGGTCGCCTACTGGATCTTCGGGCGGCGCCGCCTGCCCGAGGCGACGCCGGACTGACGACCTCTCAGGCCCAGCGCACGCTGACGCTGTCGAGGAGCGGCGCCGCGACGGCGGTGTCGCCCCCGACGACGAGGGCCTCGGGCCCGGCGCGGTTCCACAGCGCCAGATAGAGGTCCGCCGCCGTCCCGCGCACCGTGCAGTCCTCGGTGGCGGCAGTCGCCGCCGCAGCGCGCTCCACCGTCACCCCGTCCGGTCCGAGGCGCAGGACCCAGGCCGCGTCGTGATCGCTGCAGCACACCGCCAGCGCCGCCGGTTGCTCGACGCGCAGCGTCGCGGAGCGGCGCGGCACGAAGCAGGTCAGCAACTCGTCGACGCCGTCTGCTGCGAACGCGGGCGTGAACGCGGCGCTGGCGGTGCCCGCTGCCAGCTCGGTGTCGACCCGGTGGATGGCCGTCTCGTGCGCCTGGCGTCGGGCCCACATGGCGAGCGGCGTCGGTGCCGGGAGGAAGGTCCAGCACTGGAGGTCGGGCGGCGCGGCCTCCAGGGCCTCCACCAGGGCGGCGTGGCCCAGGCGGAACCAGTGGACCAACTCGTCATCGGTGGGCCATGCGCCGACGACCTCGTCCAGGTCGACGTCCCACACCTCCGCGCGGGCGCCGGCGACGTAACGGGTGGCCCAGCGGTGCACGCCGCCCATGTGCCGGACGAGGTCGCGCACCACCCACTCGGGGCAGGTGGGCACCGCGGCGTCAGGGCGGGCGACGCCCGCCGCGGCCGCCATGAGCTCCCCCTGCGTTCGCAGCATCCCGATGTGCGTGGCGACGTCCATGCGGCCCCCCTCCGTCAGGAGACCTGCAGGAGGTCGACCACGAAGACCAGCGTGTCGTCGGGCGCGATGCCGGGACCGGGGGACTGGTCGCGATAGCCGAGGCTCGGGGGGATGATCAGCTCGCGCCGCCCTCCCACCTTCATGCCGACGACACCCTTGTCCCAGCCGGGAATGACCTGTCCCTCGCCCAGCGTGAACGTGAAGGGCTGGCTGGTCCACGACGACTGGATCACCTTGCCGCTCGAGTAGGTGGCGAGCACGTACTGCACCGTCACCGTGTCGCCCGGGGCCGCCAGCTTGCCGGACCCCTCAATGAGGTCCGCGCTCTCCAGTTGCTTGGGCGGCGCGCCTGGGGGGACCGTGACGGTGGGTGCGGTGCCCGGCGTGCCCGCCGGGGAGCGATCGGCGGTCGGTATGGGCACGATCGCGTCAAGCGCGCTCTCGCCCGGCGCCGTCGTGGTGGTGGCCTTCGAGGCGGTCGTGCTCGAGGTGCTCGTGGCGCTTGACGAGCCCGATGGCGAGGAGCTGCAGGCGGCCAGGCCCAGCGCTCCTGCTGCGGCGATCACGACGGCCAGCATCGAGGGGGGAAGGGGTGGACGGCGCATGGGCCGCGACGGTAGCCGCCTGCCCCGCTGGCGCAGCGGCACCCACGGTCCCACGGCGCACGGCGCACGGCGCACGGCGCACGGCGCACGGTCGCACGGCGCACGGTCGCCCTGCGCACGGTCGGACGCCGCACGGTCGCGCCGCATTGTCGCAGAGCCGGCCGACCGTCTCCCAGAACCATCAACAGGTTCGTTTATGGTTCTGGGAGACGTCGCCAGGGCGGAGACCTCCCACGATTGCCTGACGACCCTCCGACCACCCGACGACCATCCGACCATCCGACCACCCGACGTGGCCGTCTGCTGCCAGTGCGGATGGCGCCACTAACCTGAGTGCCCATGTTCGACGCCCTCTCCGATCGCCTCGAGCGGATCTCGACCCGCCTCCGCGGCAAGGGCCGCATCAGCGACGCCGACCTCGACGAGGCCCTGGCCGAGATCCGCACCGCGCTCCTCGAGGCCGACGTCGAGTTCAGCGTCGCTCGCCGCTTCTGTGACGGCATCCGCCTGCGGGTGAGCACCGAGGCGCTCTCGAAGAGCCTGACCCCGGGCCAACAAGTCATCAGGGCGGTCCACGAAGAGCTGATCGGTGTCCTGGGCGGCGAGTCCCTCAAGCTCAGCTACGCCTCGCGCCCGCCCACCGTCGTCCTCATGGCCGGTCTGCAGGGCTCGGGCAAGACCACGACCTCGGCCAAGCTCGCGCTGTGGTGGAAGCAGCAGGGGCGCAACCCGTTGTTGGTGGGAGCGGACCTCCAGCGGCCCGCCGCCGTGGAGCAGCTGCGCGTGCTCGGCGGTCAGGCCGGCGTGACCGTCTTCAGCGAGGCAACCGACCCCATCGCCTGCGCCAAGGCGGGCGTGGAGGAGGCGCGACGGCTCGGCCGGGACGTGTGCATCATCGACACCGCGGGCCGCCTGACCATCGACGCGGAGCTCATGGAGCAGATCCGTGACATCTCGGCCGCCACCGAGCCTCACTACACGTTCCTGGTCATCGACGCCATGATCGGTCAGGACGCGGTGGCGACCGCCAAGGCGTTCCACGACGCGCTCGAGCTGAGTGGCGTGATCCTCACCAAGCTCGACGGCGACGCTCGCGGTGGCGCCGCGCTCTCGGTGAAGGGCGTCGTCGGCAAGCCGATCGCGTTCGCCAGCACCGGCGAGCGTCTGGGCGACTTCGACCTGTTCCACCCCGATCGGATGGCCGACCGCATCCTCGGGATGGGTGACGTGCTCAGTCTCATTGAGCAGGCCGAGCGCACCATGGACTCCGACGAGGTGGCCAAGAGCGCCAGCCGCCTCATGCAGGGCCACTTCACCCTGGAGGACTTTCTCTCCCAGCTGCGCCAGGTCAAGAAGATGGGCTCGCTCGGCGGCCTCATGCGCCTCATGCCCGGCATGTCCAAGGAGATGCGCCAGGCCGCCGGTCAGATCGACGACGGCGAGGTGGCCAAGGTCGAGGCGATCGTCTGCTCCATGACCCCCACCGAGCGCGATGACGTGTCCCTCCTGGACGGCTCGCGCCGCAGCAGGGTGGCCCGCGGGTCCGGGACCTCCATTCAGGACGTCAACACGCTGCTCAAGCAGTTCAAGGAGATGCAGAAGATGATGAAGGGGATGGCCTCGGGCAACATGCCGAACCTCCCCGGCATGCCCTCCATGGCCGGCATGAGCGGCCGCGCCGCCCGCAAGCTGGCCCAGCAGGCCGGTGGCGGGGCCCCCCCCGGACCGGGCCTGCCCGGCCCGGGCGGGCAACCCGACTTCGACATGCTGTCGCAGCTCATGAGCGGCGACGGCGAGCTGCCCTCCGACTTCCCGGGGCTGCCTGCGCCGGTCCCGTCCCGGCCTGCGGTGAGCGTCAACAAGGGGACCAAAAAGAAGAAGAAGGGTGGCCGGGTCACCCCGCCGAAAGGCCGGTAGTCCCGCCATCTGCCAGAATGGTCCGCCGTACATCCAGATCCAGTGGAGGAATCAGTTCGTGGCAGTGAAGCTCCGCCTCGTGCGGATGGGTAAGAAGAAGCAGCCGACCTACCGGGTCGTGGCCGCCGACAGCCGGTCACCCCGCGACGGGCGCTTCCTCGAGATCGTGGGCACCTACGCGCCGCGAGGCTCGTCGACCGCCGAGCCGGATGCCGTCATCAACATCGACAACGCAAAGGCCGTGAAGTGGCTGGTCAACGGCGCCAAGCCGACGGAGCGGGTCGAACGTCTCCTCAAGACCTCCGGGGCCTGGGACGACTTCGCCGCGGCGAGGGCCAAGTGACAGACCTCTACGAAGCGGGTGACATCAATCAGACCGACAGCCCTGACGACGAGGTCGACGACGGCGTGGGCGAGGGCAACGAGCTCGGCGCCCCCGAGGGCGGGACGCCCCTGGCCGTCTTGACGTACCTGGCCCGCTCGCTCTCCAACGACCCCGACTCGGTCGTCATCGACGCCGAGGAGCGCCGCGGCGGACTGCGCCTCAGCCTCCACGTCGCCCCCGACGACATGGGGCGTGTCATCGGTCGGCGCGGCCGCACGGCGCAGGCCATCCGGACCCTGATCAACGTGGCCGGCGCCAAGGACGGCGTCCAAGCCAGCGTGGACATCGTCGACGACTGACCTGCTCAAAGTCGGCCGGATCGCCAAGGCTCACGGCCTGAAGGGCGAGGTGGTCGTCCAACTGTGGACGGAGCAGACCCAACGGCTGAGCCCCGGCTCGGTGCTCACCTCCGAGCGCGGCTCGCTCCGCGTCGTCTCGTCGAGGCCGTTCGGCGAGCAGCGTTTCCTCGTCCAGTTCGAGGGCGTCCATGACCGCGCCGCCGCCGACGGTCTGCGCGGCGTCGATCTCGAGGCCGAGCCTGTCGACGTGCCAGGGACGCTCTGGGTCCATGAGCTGGTCGGCGCCACGGTGCGGGACGCCGCCGGAACCGAGCTGGGCCGGATCGGTGCGGTGGAAGCCAATCCGGCGAGCGACCTGCTGGTGCTCGAGTCCGGCGGCCTGATCCCGGTGCGCTTCGTGACCGGCCACGACGCGGCGGCACGGACGGTCGACGTCGACATTCCCGAGGGTTTGCTCGACCTGTGAGGCCCGCGCCCGCGCCTGCGCCATGAGGATCGACGTCTTCACGATCTTCCCCGACGTGGTGACCGGCTACTGCGACGCGTCGATCCTCGGTCGGGCCCGCGAGGTGGGCGCGCTCGAGCTGCGCGTGCACGACCTGCGGCAGGGCGCCGACGACGGCCGGCGCTCGGTCGACGACAGCCCATTCGGCGGCGGTGCGGGCATGGTCCTCATGCCCGGGCCGCTCTTCCGCTGTGTCGAGTCCGTGCCGGACCTGCCCAGGCCCCTGTACCTGCTCGCCCCCGGGGGGCGGCGGTTCGACCAGGCCACGGCGGCCGAGCTGGCGGCCGCACCCGGGGGGTTCTCCCTGCTGTGCGGCCGCTACGAGGGGGTGGACCAGCGGGTGGCCGACCATCTGGTGGACGACGAGCTCTCGGTCGGGGACTACGTGCTCGCCGGCGGGGAGCTGGCGGCGCTGGTCGTCGTCGAGGCCGTGGGCCGCCTGCTGCCCGAGGTGCTGGGCAACGAGGACTCCGCCGTCGAAGAGAGCTTCGCCGATGGGCTTCTCGAATACCCCCAGTACACCCGGCCGGCCGAGTTCAGGGGCTGGCAGGTCCCCGACGTGCTCCGCTCGGGCGACCACGGGGCGGTGGCCGAGTGGCGCCGCACCCAGGCCCTGCTGCGCACCGCGGCGAGGCGCCCGGATCTCATCGAGCACCTGGTCAGGGCCTCGGCGCTCAGCGACGCCGACGTGCAGGCCCTGGCGCAGCACGGCTACGATGTCCTGTCCGGCACTGAGCCGGAGTAGCCGAAGGACGCCCTCCATGCACCCCACCGAAACGATTGACCGCGACAGCCTGCGCGACGACATCCCAGACTTCCGCCCGGGCGACACCGTCAAGGTCCACGTCCGCGTCGTCGAGGGGAACCGGGAGCGGGTGCAGGTGTTCCAGGGCGCCGTCATGCGGCGCCAGGGCGGCGGGGTACAGGAGACCTTCACCGTGCGCAAGGTCAGCTTCGGCGTCGGTGTCGAGCGCACCTTCCCGGTCCACTCGCCCACCATCGCGAAGATCGAGGTGTCAACCCTGGGCGATGTGCGCCGGGCCAAGCTGTACTACCTGCGGGACCGGCATGGGAAGGCCGCCAAAATCAAGGAGCGGCGGGTCGCCCGGGGCAAGGCGGCGGCCGCCGAGGTCGAGGAGATCGACGAGGTCGAGGTGGTGGAGGCCTCCGACGACGTCGAGGTGGTGGACGAGGTCGAGCCGGCGGAGGCCGGCGAGGGGGACGAGGCCGTCGAGGAGGCCGCCGACGAGTAGGGCCGGCGCCGCGTGAGCGAGGAAGACCTCGAGCGTTACGAGTCCGAGATCGAGCTCGGGCTCGTCCAGGAGTACCGGGCCGTCCTTCCCGTCTTCAGCTACGTGATCGAGACGGAACGGCGCTTCTATCTCGCCAACGAGGTGACCCTGAACGTGCGGTCGGACACGACGCCGGCGTGCATCGAGCTGGAACTGCGGGACGCCTGGGTGTGGGACATGTACCGCCCGGCTCGCTTCGTCCCTGAAGTGCGCGTCGTCACGTTCCGCGACGTCAACATCGAGCGGCTGCCCGAGCAGGAGCTCTGAGCGACCGTTCCCCTTCGTGGGGGATCCCGACCGGCACAACCTGGCGCTGGGCCGTGTCGGTGAGGAGCGAGCCGCCGCCCACTACCGCGCCCACGGGTATGCCGTGCTGGCGCGCAATTGGCGCTGCCGCCACGGTGAGATCGACCTGATCTGCGCCAGGGGCCGCACCCTGGTCGTCTGCGAGGTCAAGGCGCGCCGCGGGACGGCGCAGGGCCACCCGCTCGAAGCGGTCACCCCGCCGAAACAGCGCCGCCTGCGGCGGCTCGCCGCCTCGTACGTGATCAGCCAGACGGCCTACTGGGAGGAGATCCGGTTCGACGTCGTGACACTCCTCGGTCGCCACCTCGACGTCGTCGAAGGTGCGTTCTGAAACACCGGCGCCTAGGGTCGGTGGCCATGGAGACCCTCATTGTCGAGCGCAAGGACGGCGTCGTCACCGTCACGATGAACCGACCCGAGCGCAAGAACGCCGCCAACGGCAGGATGCTCACGGAGTTGCAGCAGACCTTCGTCGAAGTGGAGGACCGCTCCGACGACCGGGTCATGGTCCTGACTGGGGCGGGGGGCGCCTTCTGCTCGGGTGCCGACCTGTCGGACCCCGACGGGCCCGCCACCGACGCCACGCGCTCGGGCCTGGCCCGTATGCGCCGACTGGGCGACGTGGCACTGGCGCTGCACAGGGTCACCAAGCCGACCATCGCCAAGGTGGACGGGGTCGCCGTCGGAGCGGGATTGTCCCTGGCCCTCGGCTGCGACCTGGCCGTGTGCAGTGACCGGGCCCGGCTCTCCATGATCTTCGCCAAGCGCAGCCTGTCCCTCGACAACGGTGCCTCCTGGCTGCTGCCCCGGCTCGTCGGCCTGGCCCGGGCCAAGGAGATCGCGCTGTTCGGGGGCATGTGGAGCGGCGAGGAGGCGGCGGCGATCGGGCTGGTCAACCGGGCGCTGCCGGCCGACGAGCTCGATGCCTTCGTTGACGACTGGGCCGTCACGCTGGCCGCCGGGCCGCCCCTGGCGCTGTCGATGACCAAGACCCTGCTCCACGCCTCCTCCATGGCGTCGATGGAGGAGGCCGTGGAGGACGAGGCCCGCTGCCAGGCCTTGAACTTCTCCACCCAGGACACCGCCGAGGCGATGGCCGCCTTCGGCGAGAAGCGGGAGCCCGTTTTCATCGGGCGCTAGTAGCGTGGAGGCCGTGCTCAGTGGCGTTCAGGGGATGATCGGCGACACGGCCTTCGTGACCAAGGCGATCGAGGGCGCGCACCACCCGGGACGGATCCGGGCCAGGGGAGAGGAGTGGCTCGCAATCCCACTCGACCCTGA
Organism: uncultured Acidimicrobiaceae bacterium; assembly: GCA_963736525.1. Taxonomy (GTDB): domain Bacteria; phylum Actinomycetota; class Acidimicrobiia; order Acidimicrobiales; family RAAP-2; genus Bog-473. Next base: position 21,675 of record CAVTPF010000011.1, on the reverse strand, counting down.
GGAGAGTATTCCCGTGGGGACGAACGTCGTCGTCGCGGACGTAGAACGGGGGCTGCTCGTGGTCTACGTACTCGACAGTTAAGGAGGACTCCTCCATGTTGCTCGCGTCAGCGTTCGGGACCGTGCTCGTCGCAGTGGCGGCGGGGGTGGTGGTCGTGGCGGCCGGCCTCTGGCTGGTCACCCGATGCGTCAAGATCGTCCAGCAGGGGAGCGTCGGAGTGGTCAAGCGGCTCGGCGAGTTCCGCGCGGTCGACCAGCCAGGCATGCACATCTTGGTGCCGTTCGTCGACAGAATGGAGAAGGTCGACGTCCGCGAGTTCCCCATGACGGGCGACCAGCAGGCGGTGATCACCAAGGACAACGTGTCCCTGCAGGTGAGCGCGACCATCTTCTGCCAGGTGATCGACGTCAAGGCCGCGCTGTTCGAAATCAACGACTTCCAACTGGCCGTGGATCAGCTCTCGCGCACGGCGCTGCGGGCCGTCTTCGGCGAGCTCTCGCTCGACCAGGCGCTTTCGGAACGTGAAACCATCAACAGCCGCATGCAGGACCACATGGCCGACCCGACGGCGAAGTGGGGTGTGCGTCTCAACCGGATAGAGATCCTCGACATCACCCCGCCCATGAATGTTGTGCAGGCGATGTCGGAGCAGAAGGAGGCGGAGCAGCACAAGCGGGCCGCCATCTTGAAGTCCGAAGGTGAGCAACAGGCCGCGATCAACAGTGCGGGCGGTCGAAAGCAGGCCGCAGTGCTCGAGGCCGAAGGGGCCAAGCAGTCGGCCATCCTGCGGGCGGAGGCCCAGATGAAGGTGCTCGAGCTGCAGGCCGAGGGCGAGAAGAAGGCACTCGAGCTACGGGGTGAGGGCGAGGCGGCCCGCCTCACCTCCATCGACTCGGCGATCATCAACCCGCACACGCTCGCCGTACTGCAGCTGAAGGCGCTCCAGGACATCGCGGCGTCCGACAACACCAAGGTGGTGGTGCCCTACGAGGCGACCAGCCTCATGGGTGCGGCCGAGGTGCTGCTCTCGACGCTGCGTAACGAGGACATGGGCGCCGCCAGTCCGAACGGCGCGACGCCACCGCCGGTCGCCACACCAGCGCGGCCGCCCAACCGGGAGCTTCCGCCGCGGGACTCGTGACGGGCCGGGCGCGGACGGACGCCCCCCAACGTGCATCAAGAGTCGCGTGGGCGGCGCAACGTGAAGAGGTGCCCCTTCGTGTCGGGATCCTCCTGCCTCACGATCTCGAGTCGGTTGTCCTCGAACATTCTCACCAGCTCTGACGACGAGCGCCGGATGCGCCGGATCGAGGGCCGCTGGGTCTTCTGCATCAGTTGCGCCGGCACACGATTCCTGATCCTGTACGACAGCCCTCGAGGTCGAGTGTCAAAATGCAGGAGCGCAATTCCACCCGGCCCCAGAGCCCGCGCGATCTTGTTGACGATGCCGCCGATCTCGTCCATCGATTCAATGTGTTGAAACACCGTCCAGCTGTAGACGAAATCCGCCTTCGCATCCTCGTCCCAGGGGGAGTCGACGAGAGCGGTGTTGACGTTCGTCACACGGGCCGCTGCACAATTGTGGTCCAGCTTGGAAAGCATGGTCGTGGAAGTGTCGACGCCCAGAACCGACTCGAACATTTCCGCCATCGGCAACGCCAGGCGTCCGACGCCGACGCCGATCTCTATGGCGAGGCGGCGTCCGGGTAGATCGGGTGCGACCTCCCTGAAGATGTAGTCGGCGTCCGTCTTGCCCGACTCGACGAACTCCTCCAGGGATCCTCGGCCCCACACGAAGAACTCGGCGTCTTGCTGGGCGAAATTCTCCCACTGACTCTCGACTTCATCTCCCATGATCACCCCTCGGTTTGCACGGTTCCTCAAGCCGGTCACAGAACCATAGGCTCTCAGCCTGCTCAGGTCATCTGTGGGGCGAGGTTTCCGAATCGGCAGCGTTCAGGGCCACCCGCGCCGAAGTCGCCGATGACGGTCCGGCAGCAGTCAGTCCCTTTGCCAGTCCTCGTCGGGCTCGGCGAGCGGCATGAGGTACCCGAAGAAGGCCACCAATGTGCCAACCAGCATCAGCAGCAGTCCCGCGACCCGAGAGGGGTGATAGGCAGCCAGCGTGCCGCCGATGGCGCCGAGCAGGAGGCCGGCCAACCCAATCAGTACTCCGGCGCGCGCCAGCCGCTGTCGGGGCGCCACCATCACGAGACACAGCGCGCCAAGGGTGAGGACACCTCCGAGGCCGGCGTGGATGAAGTAGGCGGCTTCGCCCCGCGCCGGGAACCATCCGTTGGGACGATGGATCGGCACGACGACCAAAGTGGCGATCCCCGTGGCGAATTCGACAGCGACGCCGATCATCATCATGGCCCAGACCCATTTGCCCACCCGAAAGGGTTCCCTCTCGACCGCGCCGGCCGATGTCGACCCTTCTCCCTCTGCACGCGACCCCGATACCGGTTGTGGATTGTGAGACTCACGGTCGGAGAAGGTCATGCGTGCCAAATTTACGGCTGACCGAGCTCCGTCAGGAATGTCCACGTCGGCGAGGCGATGGGGGAACCGGGGCCTGAGGCTGAGCGCTAGAGGGTGGACCCTTGGCCGCCCGCATAACCGCCGCTCGTGGATCGTCTCGCGGACAGCCAGTGGCGCAGCGTTGTCTCCGCGTGCGAGGTGCTTCGCAGGGCACGTAGCCGGCGAAACCACTGTCGACTCACGAGGAACCGCGCCAGCGAAGAGTGCGTGCCGTCCCGCACCGCATGGAGCTGTGCCTGCGCATCCGACAGTGAGGCCCGGAGCGCAGCGGTCTCAGCGCGCTCCACCACGTACTCCGACGCCAGAGCTTGAAATGCCGTGGGCGCGTAGTAGTTGCCGCCGTTCTCACGTGCCGAGTCCTCACGGAGGGTCTCGTCGAGCGTCCATTGTCGCAGCTCGCGGTGGTTCTTCAGAACGGACTTGTTTGGTGACGCCGTGAAGTACGCGAAGAGTGTGGACTCGGGATGGGACACGAGATACCGATCATCCTCCGACAGGATCATTTCGGCCCATTTTGACCGTGCATCCGTGTCACAAGCACCGGCGAAGCGGTTTCCGAACCGTCACGAAGTTGGCTCGGAGGGCGTGATCCATGTGGATCGGAGCAGCCAGGCTTGCGAGGCTGATTGTGCTAGCAACAATGTGATGAGCGATCCCGGACCCAACGAGATATCCCGACCAGCGCCGGCTCAGTCGATCGAGGAATTCGACGAGAGCTACAAAGGCACGCCGCCGCCCTGGGACATCGGCCGTCCTCAACCGGTATTTCTCGGTCTTGCCGAGGCGAGGCTCATCGAGGGCCGGGTCCTCGACGCCGGATGTGGCACTGGCGAGCACGTCCTCATGGCCGCTGCATCGGGCCTGGAGGCAACTGGTATCGACGCCGCACCGAGCGCCATCGCCGCGGCGGTACGGAAGGCGGACGACCGGGGGCTGCATGCTCGTTTTCTCGTATGGGACGCGCTCCGCCTGGCCGAGCTCGAGGAGTACTTCGACACGGTGCTCGACAGCGGACTCTTCCATGTGTTCGACGACGAAGTTCGTGCCAGATACGTCGAGGCGCTCGGCGCCGTGGTCCGCCCGGGTGGGCGCTACTTGATGTGTTGCTTCAGTGATCGCCAGCCCGGTGACTGGGGACCCCGACGCCTCCGTCAGGCCGAGATCCGCGACGCGTTCAGAGCCGGGTGGGAGGTCGAATCGATCGAAGCCGCCCAGTTCGACACGAATCTTGACCCTCCCTTGGCCCGAGCCTGGCTTTCGATCATCACCCGTAACTGACGGTCGAGTGAACGGGTCATAGAGTTCGAGCTCGTGAGACTTGGGGGGCTGTATGCCCTCGTCTGCGCCGGATGTATCTTCGCCACGGCCGGATCGGTCGTCGGAGGCGGCGCGACCCCTTCGGCCGCGTCCCCGCCGGTGGCGAAGACGTACGCGGTCGGAGTCGTCGCCGACACATTCGTGGACACGAGCCGGCCCACGGCGGCCTACGGACCGAACCCGGCGCGCCCGTCCCGGACGCTCGTCACAACCATCTTGTATCCGGCCCAGGGTGCGCCTGGGCCCCAACCCGTACCCGGCGCCCATCCCGACATGTCGGGCGCTCCCTTCCCGTTGATCGCCTTCTCACACGGGCTGGGTGGTTCTCCGGGTGACTACATGAAGCTTCTCGAGTCGTGGGCCGCAGCGGGCTTCGTCGTGGCCGCTCCTCTCTTCCCACTCTCGAGCAGTAAGACTCCCGGTGGGCCCGATGGCGGGGACGTGATCAACCAGCCGGCAGATGTCAGCTTCGTCATTACCTCAGTCGTCAATGCATCGGCGGCCCATGGAGGAGCGCTCGCCGGACTCGTCAATCCCAGTGAAATCGGCGCAGCGGGCCACTCGAACGGGGCGATTACCACGCTCGGACTCGTCGCGAACACCTGCTGCCTCGACAGCCGAGTCAAGGCGGCAGTCGTCATGGCGGGGACCACCGAGGGCTACCCGACCGGCCACTACGACTTCGCCAAGGCACCGCCGTTGCTCCTGGTCCACGATACGCAGGACGAGCTCGTTCCCTACTCGAGCGCGATCACGGTCTTCAACGACGCCCTCGGGCCCAAGGGCCTCCTGACTGTGGAGGGTTTCCCCGGTGGCGCAGCAGCGGGACTGGGGGCTGCCCACATGGCCTCAAGCGGGGTCGTGGGGCCCGCGTCATCGACGGTGATCAGGACCACCACTGACTTCTTCGAGGCCTACTTGCGGGGTGATCGTGGCGCCCTCCAGCGGATCGCACGCGACGGCCGGTCGCCCCACACCACCATCCACGTGGACTGGACGCTCGGGTCACAGGCCACGCTGCCAGTCCCGCCCCCTCCCGTGGTGCATCTTCATGCTTCCGTGACGCCCGACCGAGGTCTCACGAATGGTCAGACCGTGACGGTCCGCTGGAACGGGTACACGGCAGGGAAGGTCGTGAACATCCTGGAGTGCTCCAACGTGAGCCTCGGCACGAGCAACTCGAACGGCTGTGACTTCAACAATGCCGCGATCCTCCATCCCGATCCAACGGGCCATGGATCGGTTGCTCTGCACATCGTCGTCGGTACTGTCGGTAACGGAACCTGCGACGCTGCCCACCGTTGCTCCATCATCGTGAACAACGCGAGCTCGACGGACCCTTCGGATTCGCAGGTGCTCCCCATCACGTTCTCGCCGTAGGGCGCCGCCGGGTGACTTCAACCGGGTCTCGATCGTCGACGGAGTCAGGAGATCCGCTGAACATCGCTCGTACCTTCACCGATTTGTCACAACCGAATTGAGCGAAATTGGCTTACTTTTGGATCCTGCGTGTCGCTATTTGACAAATCTTGAGCAACGTCTGAACAATTCGACTGCGGCATCCGCCGGACGCCGCAGCGGAGGTGCAGGGTGTGCACTCGAACAAGAATCAAGCTCTTCCTCCTCGGTGTGGTGCTCGGAGTGAGCATGTTCCTCATCGGCGGGTTGGGAGTGGTGCCACCCCACAGCGCTGAAGAGCCGACGGCCCAGCTGTCACCCTGGCTTCAGAGGACCATGTGCAAGTACCCGGTGGCGGATTGCACATCGCACGGGGTCGTGACGTCACCGTCGAACGCACCGTAGGCGAGTCGGCAGTCGTGAGCGACCGGGAGCGGTAGCGCCCACAGGTCCTATGCGGGCCGATAGACCTCAAGGAGGACACCACTCGTATACCGAGCGAGATCGATCAGTTCCAAAGAGACTTTGTCTCGTTGATCGGGGAAGATCGTGAGTCCGCCGCCCAGTAAGACGGGGAACACCATGAGCCGCAGCTCATCGACCAGCCGATGAGTCAAGAGCGTGCCCACGAGCATGGCGCTTCCGACCACCAGGATTGGCCCGCCGGCTCCTTCTTTCAGCTTGGCCACCGCCTGGGGAGCATCGCCGCGCAGCGCCTGTGCGTTCCAGCTCAGGTCGGTCAGCGTGGAGGTGACCACATCCTTGGGCATCGCGTTCATCTTGTCGGCGAACTCGTCGTCTCGCTCCGGCCATGCCGCCGAAAACCCCTCGTAGGTGATCCGCCCAAGCAGGAGCGACTCCGCTTCGAGCGTCTCGTTGAGCTTGTAGGAGAAGAGATCGGGCACCCCGTAGGGCATCGTCCACCCAGCGTGCGGGTGGGTCTGCTCGCCCCCTGGTGCCTCCACAACGCCGTCGAGACTGATGAACTCACTGACGATCAACGTGCGCATGGGCGGCCCTCTCTACGAGCTCTGAGGTGACGTGGACGACCGGTGAACGTCACGGTTGTCAAAGTATGGCCCTCCGTCGGAGCGGCATCAGCGTCTCGGGCACTGGGTTGGCCGTGAAATCGAGTACGAGTCGGTTGAAGAGATCTGGTTTCTCCATCGGGAGAAGATGAGAGGCGCCAGGCACGACGGCCAGCTGTCCATGCGTGACCGTGCGGGAGAACTCCTCTGCATGTCCGACCATGACGTAGTCGTCGTCGCCGACGATGACCAGCGTCGGTGCGATGATCTGCGTGACTCTTGCCGTCCAGTCGAAGGGCTCGGCCCAGAGTGCGCGGATTTTCTCCCACACCTCGGGGAAGTGTTCGGGACCGTCGGGCGAGGCTTGGGCATACAGAGCTGCGAACATTTCCATGTCCGCGTCGTCCGGCCGCAGCGCGATGAGTGCCTCCATGGAGCCAGGGACGTATCCGGCGCTCGAGAAGCCCGATCCTGTGACGCTGAGCGTCCTGATGAGTTCGGGGTGGTCCGCGGCGATCAGGCTGCCCACCATGCCCCATCGCTCCACCCAACCAGATCGACCGGCCCGAGGCCGAGGGCCATCAAGAAGCGGACGGTCTGCTCAGCCATGGCCTGGTAGGTGAGAGGACCAGGCCGATCGGGCGTATGACCCTGTGCCTGCCGCTCGGGCGCAACGACCAGCCGGTGTTGTGAGAATCCCGAGAACTGCGAATCCCACGTGGTGTTATCCGCCAAGCCCCCATGGAGGAGCACGATGGGATCGCCCTCGCCTTCGGTCTCGTAGAAGACTCGGAGGCCGTCTATGTCGATGGTCGCAGCGGTGCGGGTCGTGACCATTGCGCAAGCCTACGTTGACAGCCTCCCTGTCCTCGGAGTGCCGGCGTGCCCCATCGACGCAGCGACGCATCGACCCATCGACCGGGCGACCCATCGCCCCGGTGTACGGGGGAACGTGGTCCGGCCGGATGGCACCAGCTTTGTCATGGATACACCAGGAGCGAAGCAGCGTTCACCGCCGTTCTCGTGACCCTCTATGACGACGGCTTCGTGGTGGCTGCTGTGTCATGGAGCGGATGGGACGGAGCGGCGCTGAAGTCGCTTGCTGCGTACCTGGAGGTTCACTCGGGTCCATCTGTTGCGTTGTTCAACGCCGACGACACCACCGCCGAACCGACGGCGGCTCGACTCCTGGGATTCGATGTCCAGCCGTACGCTTTACCAGCCATCGCTCAGTGCGTGAAAGGTCGCCTGGTGCGAGTCGAACAGGGCATGAGGGCTGTGAACTGGATGCAGGCCTTGGCCAACAGCTAAACATCGGAACCTCGATTACTCGGCTGCCCCCATGCTGCCGAAGTAATCCACCGTCCCGATCCGAACGGGGATAGGGACACACGAACCGAGGAAAGGAACCCTCCGTCCCATTGCGGCTACCGTTAACCCGACTTGGGAAGCCACTAGCCGTCGAGAAAGCCGACACGAACACGCCGACGGCCTCGTCAGCGTTACAGAGAGCACAGGGACGAGGGAGTGCACGGGGTCTCATTACTGGTGGCCACCTCGACGTCTTCGGCCGGAGACAACTGGTGGGAGTACCTGGTGTTACTCCTCGCCGTTATGGCGTCGTGGGCAGGAGTACCGGCAATCGGTAGCGCTGCCGTGGGAGCTGCGGCTGTAGGCGCAAGTCAAGGCAACCTGAACCTGATCCCCGTCATCGTCATTGCCGTGATCGGCGGAGAGTTGGGAGGCCTGATCGGCTTCAAGATCGGCACCCGATGGGGGACGCAACTCCTTGACCGGCCCGGCAAGCGCCAGGCTGGACGTAGGAAGCTCATGGAGAAGGGTGAGCTGGCGTATGCAAAGTGGGGCCGCCTGGCAGTGTTCTTTACCCCAGCGATCATTTCGGGAACGGCCAGAATGAAGTTCGGCCAGTTCGCACTTTGGAACTTTCTAGCCTCAATGGCGTTCAGTGTGTCTGTCGCCGCCACGGCCTACGGAGCGGGTCGAGTGGCAACTGGTCACCATTCGGGGAAAGACATCACCATCCTGATAATCGGTTTGGTGACGGGCGTCTACTTGACAGTTCTGATCGTACGACGACATCGCCGTCACAAGTCACTCACAATGAGGACCGTGATCTGACCCGGCCTTGGTTGCATTCGCCATCATTCTCACTTAAGGAGCGCTGCCAGCGGCAAAACCTGAGTCAATCCCACCCGGCCGAAGGGGAAGCCCCGAATAGGAGCGCGCAGGCCGCCATCGACAGGGCGAAATCGGTCTCATCGTCTCTCGGCTACCCTTTGCTTCATTCGGGATCCAACACCTTCGTCACACTCTGCAGAGGACTAGGCAAGGTGCCCTACACGCCGGGTGCCAGCGTGAGACGTAAAGTTCGCCAGAGAACCCCTAAGGCCGGTCTGAACAGTGAGCCTCAATAGCGAGGGCTTCCAGCTCATCGAACGCCGTCGCAAGCTGCGCGTCGGCGGTTTGTAACCGGCGGGCCAGCCTCTTCAACAGTGCATCCCGGAAGCCGGGCATATCGAGCATCGCGTTGAACTCACGCTGCCCAATGATGAGAAGTTCCAGATCGGAGAGCGCCGAGACCGTTGCATTGCGGGGCCCCTGGTCCAGGGCCGCCAACTCCCCAAAGAAATCGCCAGGTCCGAGCCTGTTCACCGGTCGACCTTTCTGGGTGACCTCGACAGTCCCAGAGAGGATGAGAAAGATCTCCTTGCCGAACTGCCCCTCTCTGAAAAGGATCCCGCCCTCTCCAATCTTTACTTGCTCCACCAGGCGCGCCACTATTCGGAGCTCCGCCTTCTTGTAACCTCTGAAGTGGTCGATTGACTTGAAGTTATCGACCATCGGGGCCTGTCGTCGAAAAGCCTGCACGACGTACCTCCTTTGCGACCCCGCTTCGCTGCCGGGATCCACGGCAACACCGCGATCGGGCGCATACCTTCCACCGCGATCGGGCGCAGAACCGCATTCGTGCGTTAGTTGATCTTCACCAACAGCACCGCGATCTGCAAGGGGTGTCGCGGGGTGTTCATTGTCTTTTCATGCCGATGTCATTCACTAAACCCACTGACGCAAGGTCGTCGCGTCGGGGCGAGGATCGCGCCTCATGCCGAATTGCCCACCGCCCCGGCGTTCGCCCGGCGTCACTGTTAGGGGGCACCTTGAATCGGCATCCCGGTCGCCGGTCTACTAAGGCAGCCTGAGTTCACGCTCAAGCTCATTGCCACAAAGGCCGATTCCTCTAACTCAAGGGAGACCAGATGACGAACACGCCACGGTCAGAAGGCGACCTTCACGAAGGTGAGGTCGGCGATTCCGAGCTACAGCTGGCGGTCGGAATGGCGGCCTGTGTTTGGAATCACTATCTGTGCCGCTGGACGGGAGGTTTTGCCGTCGCTGAGGTGCTTGCCAGGGGCTACCGCCTGCGCCGTCTATCTGACGACTACGTCTTCAGCCATGTTTTCAGCACTGACGAAGTGATGGAGGAGCGACGCAAGATGCAGGAGCCTGGTGTTCCCGGGATCCACGTGGACCGTCGTATGGCCGACTCCGATGAGTGATGCCAATTTTCCGCTAGGGAGTCTGAGCATCACCTGTCGTCAAAGAAGTGAATGGCTCCGCCGTGGAGGACGTGTTGGGGCGACTGCGGCCCCAGGCACCAAGAGCGGCACGATCCAAGGTCATAGAGGGCTTCATCACCCTCTGCAATCGGGGGTTAACTTCGTCCCCGATGTGCCGTAGGTTGCACCCCTCCTGATGCGTTAGGTGACACCCCCCCCGATCCCGCGGAGACCACACGGGATCGGCACATTGCGGATGGTCCCAAACGGAAGGTCCTCACTGGGTGATGCGGTAGTGAAGTTGGGCGACTCCGCTGCGGAAGCGCCGCTCATTGAGCAGTTGAAGGTCGAGGCGCGCGTGCCTTGGGAGGGCATGTTTGCCGCCTCCTAGCACGATTGGCCAGAAGAACAAGTGGCACTCGTCCACCAAGCCCGCCCCAAACGCTTGGGCAGCGAGATCAGCTCCGCCGACCGTGAGATCGTGGGTTCCGCCAGCCTTCATCCGCCGAATCGTCTCGACGTTGAACTCCCGCTCAAGGGTGGTCCTACCGCTTGACACCGATGCCAGGGTCTTCGAGAAAACGACCTTGTCAGCCGCTCGCCAGATGTTGGTGAAGTCCACGACCCAGGGCGGCTGGTCGGCGATGGGTACGGTTTCCCAGAAGATCATCGCCTCATACATGCGGCGTCCGTAGAGGTAGGTGCCGACCGAGCGCTCAAGGTCGTTGATGACACTGAAGTACTCCTCATCAGGGGCACCCCAATCGATGCCACCGTCCCGGTCCTCGGTGTAACCGTCGAGTGACGTGTTTGCCACGTAGATGAGCTTGGCCATGGTGATGCCTCCGACCGGGACCTCGAGCGAGGATAGTTCGCACTGACCGCCCAGGTTTGCCGGATACCGGGCAGTCACCGGTGCCAGTCTTCGGGCCGCATAATGGAGTGGTGACCGACCTACGGCTGGCTCTCTGTCAATCCGCCTCTAGTGGCGATCCAGAGGCCAACCTCGAAAAGGGATTGGCCGTATGTTCGAGGGCCGCTGAAGAGGGGGCGGACATCGCAATCCTGCCAGAGATGTGGCACATCGGTTACGCCCGTTGCCCCGATGACGAGGCTGGACGGGCGAGGTGGCAGGAGATGGCCATCGCCCGTGACGATCCATGGGTGAGCGCATTCAGGAAGGCTGCGTCCGACCTCAACGTGGCGATTTTGGCGACATTTTTGGAGCGGTGGCCTGGTTCCCCTCGGAACACCGCCCTGCTCATCGACCGGCATGGTGATGATGTCCTTTGCTACGCCAAGGTGCACACGTGTGACTGGGGAATGGAGAAAGCCCTCACACCTGGAGAATCCTTTGAGGTCGCTCGGCTCGACATTGAGGGCGGGTTCGTCGACGTCGGCGTCATGATCTGCGCTGACCGAGAGTTCCCTGAGTCAGCGCGTGAACTGATGCTTGGCGGCGCTGAACTCGTTCTGGTTCCAAACGCTTGTCCCATGGCTGGCGAGCGGACCTCTCAGCTTCGGTCCCGAGCCTTCGAAAATATGACCGCGATCGCAACGGTGAACTATTCGGCTCCCGATCAAGATGGCCATTCCAGCGTCTTTGACGGAATGGTCTACGAAAAGAACGGTCAACCTAATGGTCAACCTCGTGATCAGCTCATTTTCGAGGCAGGCGATGAGGAGGACGTCTACCTTGCAACTCTCAACCTGGATGCACTCAGGGAGTATCGAGGGCGTGAGACGATGGGAGACGCATACCGGAAACCCAGTGCGTACAGGCGCTTGATGTCCGACGAACAGGGCGTGCCAGTCTTCGATCGGTCCGATTCGCGCAGAGGATCTGTGATCACAGAGGGCTGAGAGCTGGCTCTCAAGACCAGTCAGAGACGGTTGATCCAGGCTGCCCCATAAGTGCAGCCGAAGGGTGGCACCCAGTCCCGGCATACAGGGGGCACCCTGGCCGGGTCAAACAAGCCCCGGGCGACCGCCCGTGACGTTCGCCTCTACCCGCCGTGGCGTGTCGGCCCAATCATGGTCTTGGGGCGCACGCCGTTCCAAGGAGAAAGAGGCGCCACTATGCCAACAGCGAAAGCACCGGAGGTGTCTCCGTGCGGGCGGTGATCATCTACGAGTCGATGCTCGGCAACACGCACGCGATCGCCGATGCCATTGGCAAGGGTCTTGGCCAGGGCCTCGAACCCCTGGACAAGGTGCTCGTTGTCCCGGTGGCTGAGGCAGACCGGGAGCGGCTGGGTGACGCCGACCTGCTCGTGGTGGGCGGTCCCACCCATTTTCACGGTATGAGCCGCACAGGCACCCGCAAGGGGGCGGCGGCCACGGCGCGTAACCCCAAGAACGATCTGGTGCTCGATCGCGACGCCCAAGGTCCAGGCGTGCGCGACTGGCTCACATCGCTCGGTCACGGCGACACAAAGGTTGCTGCCTTCGACACCCGCTTCAAGGGTCCGGCGGTTCTCAGAGGGAGGGCGTCGAAGATAATCAGCCGAAAGCTTCAGAGGCACGGGTTTGAGGTGGTGGCCAAGCCCGAGAGCTTCTTTGTCACCTTGAAGAATCACCTCGAACCGGGCGAGGAGGTCCGAGCCCAAGAATGGGGCAACCGGCTCGCGGCACGAGTTCTTTCCAATGACGTCACCAACGGGCACGGCCGGGGACGACCAGCCACGTCCACGGAGACGTGATGGCCGAGGTAATGATCCCGACCCCGGGTGAGCTGCCGTCCTACCTGGCGATGCCTGCGGACGAGGGCCCCTGGCCTGGTGTCGTCGTCATTCACGACGCGATGGGGATGAGCCAAGACCTACGGAACCAGGCGGACTGGCTCGCGAGCGAAGGGTACCTCGCCGTAGCGCCGGACCTTTTCTCTGGGAGGGGGATGGTGGCCTGCATGATCTCGGTCATGCGCGACGTGCGCGCCGGACGGGGACGGTCGTTCGACGACATCGAGGCGGCACGCGTCTGGCTGGGGGCCCGGGAGGACTGCACGGGCAGGATCGGCGTGATCGGTTACTGCATGGGAGGGGGGTTCGCCTTGCTGCTCGCCGTCGATCGCGGCTTCCGAGTGTCGAGCGTCAACTACGGCACTGCTCCGAAGGACGCCTACACGGCCACCTTCCTGAGACAGGCGTGCCCGATTGTCGGAAGCTACGGCCGCAAGGATCGGACACTGCGAGGGGCCGCCGATCGCCTTGAGCGGGCGTTGACGGCCGTCGGGGTCGAACACGATGTCAAGGAGTACCCGGAGGCCGGGCACTCCTTTCTCAATGACCACGAAGGAGCTGGAGACAAGAATCCATTCCCGCTCTCCGTCTTGGAGCCGGTCTTTGGAATACTTTCGCCAGGTTCGGGCTACCACGAGGGCTCTGCCCGAGATGCACGTCGGCGCATCCTCGCATTCTTCGACGCGCACCTGAAGTCGTAGAGGGGCGAGAGCTCCCGGTGATGTACCCGCTACCGGGTGCCACGGTCGGGCAGTTCGGACGAACCCGAGCAGGCTGATATCTCCACACGCGTCGCCGTCGATCTGTCGCCGCAAGCCATCGAGACGCATCGGTATGCGGTGCGTGGTCCTGTTCGTCCTCGTGTTCTGGTCTGTGCGCATCATGGCGACGGGTCTCTCCCGGATTCCGCTGCGCTTCCGTCTGTCGACGACACACGGCGGGCGTGGCGGTCCTCGCCCCCTCGGTCACCCGCTTGTCCGTCAACAGACGGAGAAGCGCCATCACCGAGCAGATCGGGAACTGGGACGTCGCCAAAGGCCGCACGCCGGCCCATGGCCGACGGCCACCAGTTCCAGCGGCCCAACAGCTCAACGGTGGAGGGCACGAGCACCGTCCGCACGACGAAGGTGTCGAGCAGGATGCCGACGGCCAGACCGAACCCGATGACCCGGATCTCCCCGTTGCCTTGTCCCGATCCACCTACCACGGCGAGCACGACGAAGGTCCCGGCCAGGACGAGTCCGGCCGAGGTCACCGTCGGACCGGTGGCCCCCACCGCCCGTACAACCGCCCGGCGAAGGGTGTCCCCTCCGGCCTCCTCCCGTATCCGGGTCATGACCAGGATGTTGTAATCCTCCCCCAGGGCCAACAAGAAGATGAACATCAAGAAAGGTAAGAGAAAGATGATGCCCGCCTGACCGGGGATCTTCATGAACACGATGACCGAGATGCCGAGGGACGCCAGGTAGGACAAGAGGACACTCAGGATGAGGTACAAGGGCGCGACCAGGCTGCGCAGCACCAGGGCCAGCACGAGACCGATGGCCACGATGGCAATGGGCACGATTTTGCCCACGTCGTTCTCGGAGATCGAGCTCACGTCGTAGAGGGCGGGCGCCTCCCCGGCCACGCCACTGGCGTCGGCTCCGGCCTTCCGGGCGACGTCGGCCACCGCCGATCGGATGTCGGGAACGGCGGCGATGGCTGCCGTGCTTCCGCCGTTGCCGGCGGCCAGCCCGGTCTCCCACTGCACCGTGTGCCCGTCAGCGCTGATGTAGCGGGCCGTGGTCAGGTATGTGGTGTACACGCCGGCCGAGAGGTCGGAACCGGCCGGAGGCACGAGGGGTTTGGTGACCAGTTCCTGGGCCGGACCATAGCGGTGGACCTGTTGGTAGATCGACGACAGCTCCGCGGGGGTGAGCGTCGCCCCGTTGGGGTCCAGGGGTCCCGAGATCGTGGAGAAATACCGGCTGGCACGCAGTCCGGTGGTCGCGATCTCCAGCTGCTGTGGGTCGTCCCAGACCGACGTGGAGAAGCGCAAGACAACGTTCGTCGGGTTGGCGCTCGCCTGCGGGAAGTGCGCGGCCAGGGCGGCGTTGCCCTTGGCGGCGTCGGTGCCGGCCGGCGCGGAGACGTCCCCACCGAACCCCGTCGGCACGAAACCCAAGGCGAACAAGGCCAGCACGCCCAGGGCGAACACCCCGAGTGCCAGGGTCCAGACGGGACGGCGCACCAGCCGGGCGGCCACCCGGCCCCAGGCGCCATCCGAACGGTCGCGGGGCAACGTCTTCGTCGGCCAGAACACCGCCCGGCCCAATATGGCCAATAAGGCGGGCAACAGAGTGAGCCCCGCCGCCAGCATTGTGGCGATGCCGATGGCCAAGGGCACACCCAGGTCGTGGTAGAGACCGAAGCTGGCCGCCAACAGGGTCAGGAGGGCGACGATGACCGTCGCGGCCGAGGCGGTGATGGACTCGCCCACCCGGCGCACGGCAAAGGTCACGGCTGCCTTGGGCTCACTTCCGGCAAGCAGCTGTTCGCGCACCCGGAAGACCAGGAAGAGGCCGTAATCGGTCCCTGCCCCGAGTATGAGGACGATCAGCAGGATCTGGGTGAAGAACGACACCTGGAGGACACCGGCGCTGCCCAGGGCACCGATGAACGACCCCGACACGACGAGGACGAGGGCGGCGGGGAGGAGTGTGACCAGCGGTGCCAGCACCGACCGGAAGATGACCAACAGCAAGACGATGATGAAAAGGATCGACGCGTCTTGGATCTGCTTGCCCTGTTTGGCCGATTGCTGCTGGGCGGCGGCGTTGGTGGCCAGCTGTCCGGCCAGATGCATCTGCAGGTCGGCTGGCAACGGGGCGTGGGCGAGGACCGAGTTCAGATCGTCGATGAGGGTGGTGCCCTCTCCCTCATTGAAGGGCGAGGTCGACGACACGAACAGGAGTTCCGCCGCCTTGTTGTCGGGTGAGGTCCCGAGGAATTGGGTGGACAGCGCCGACGGCACCTCGTGCAGACGGACCAGCACGTCCTTGAGCGCCGTCCCGTCGGCGGCATCGAGGCTGGCATCCGACGTGACCGCCACGATGGGCACCTGGCTGTGGGTGTCCGGTCCGATCAGCGGCTCAGCCAGGACGGCCGCCTGGTTACTCGGCGCACTGTCTGGCAAGAAGGCCCCATTGTTGTCGTCGACCTGGCTGGCCAGGGTCGGCAACGAGCTGACCGCCGCGACCGTGCCCACGATCCAGACGACCACCACCACCCAGCGGAAGCGGACGACACCTCGACCCAAGACGTCGAAGAAGCGGCTCATCGAACGGCCATCCTCCGTCGCCGGCGTGAATGCCACAAGTCTGGTGGTCGGCGCGGGGCCGTATTCGGCGGTCCCCGTTGGCCCGCGACCTGATCTCAGTAAGGTGCAAGGTACTTGAGCAGTGTTACGGGGTAATGAACGAAGCGCGAACACAAGTCGCACTCCTGATGAATCGCGTCTGACCAGCTTGATCTGGCCCTACTAGGTCTTACGGAGTGTCGGTTCTGGTCTTAGCGGTCCAGATCCGTCGATTGCGGGGCTGAGGTCCTCGGCACAAGCCGGGGTCTCCCGTCGGTACGGCCCGTTCCCTTGTCGTTGTCTCGCGCATGTCGGTAGGGTCCGGGTGGTGAGTGCCAAGGAAATCGAGTCGGCCCGGTCCGTCGGTGAGGGCGCGGTCGACACGCTGCGCAGGCGCCTCGCTCGCAAGGCGGCCGAGGTCATCCGAAATGACCCCGAAGAGGCGGCCACGGCGCTCGAGCTCGGCATCATCGACCGTCGTTGGCTGGATGACCCGGTGCATCGGCCGATTTCCCCGAGCAAGCCGACCGAGATCCTCGAGCACTTCCTGGCGCGATCGGTGGAACGCACGCCGTCGCTGCTCTCGACCATGGGTCTGAGCGCCGTTCAACTCCTGGCCGCTTTCCGCAGCCACGGGACCGGTGAGGTCGAGGAGGTGACGGTCATGTTCACGGATCTCGAGGGGTTCACATCGTTTACCGACACCCACGGAGACAGCGCGGCAGCGGCGCTGATCAACGAACACCACCGGGTAGCTGGCCCAGTCGTGCGCCGCTGGCACGGACGGGTGGTGAAGCACCTGGGTGACGGGCTGCTCTGCACCTTCCCCGACGCCAATGGCGCCATCCGAGCAGCGCTCGAGCTGCTCGAGAACGC
Organism: uncultured Acidimicrobiaceae bacterium; assembly: GCA_963736525.1. GTDB lineage: Bacteria > Actinomycetota > Acidimicrobiia > Acidimicrobiales > RAAP-2 > Bog-473. The sequence continues at coordinate 4,855 of CAVTPF010000011.1, read as the reverse complement.
GCCCTCCCCACTGCGCCTGCCGCGCTGGACTTCACGTTGGAGAAGCAGTGGTCACTCAGGATGACGTTGTCGGTCAGGTCGTCAACATCGCTGCTCGGGTCACGGAGACGGCCAAAGGGAACCAGGTCGTGGTCACCGCGGAAACGGCGAGGGCGGCTGGCGCGGTTCCTGGCGTCGAGTTCCGACAATTCCGCAAGCGGCGCCTCAAGGGCATCTCTGAGCGCGTGGAGTTGTGCCAGGCGGTTCCGGTGCCGACGCCACCCGCTGGATGAGCTCTGCGACCTATTCGGCGATCTGCGCTTGGATAGGTAGCCCATGACGCGTGGAATTGTGTACATGGGGTTGTCCGTAGGGTGCCGCAGGGTGGCACCCCAGCCCGGCGGTAGGGGATACCTACGTCGGCGTCAGCGTGGGGTGTAGGTGAGTATCACGACTCCGTTGCTGAACTGTGTTACATCAACGAGATTCAGGGCGGGTCCGTGTTCGACTGCCTCAAACATGTGCTGGCCTCGTCCTACAGCGACCGGTGTCATCAAGAGGTGGAACTCGTCGATCAGACCGTGCTCCATCAAGGTGGCATCGAGTGGACCATTCCCGTATTTGATGATGTTGCTGCCCGGCTGCTTCTTTAGGTCGGCCACGAACGAGGCCACATCGCCGTCGATGACGGTGGCATTCCACACTGTCTCTCGAAGAGTGGTTGATGCCACGTACTTGGGAATGCTGTTCATTCGTTCGACAAAGTCGCTCGGAACTCCCGAATCGTAACCGGTCATAGCAGGGTAGGCCGCTGACAGCCCTTCGTACGTCAACCGCCCGAGCAACAGAGCATCCGCTGCAAACAGCAATCGTTTGGCGTAGTCATTGTGCTCCTCGTTGAGGTATGGGAATGCCCACTGGGGCGACCCAATCTCTCCCCCCAGCGAGACGTGGGTCGATTCGATCAGCTTCCTCATGCGATCAGCTTCCTCATGCGCTCGTCCTCCCCTGCCTTTGTTGTGGGCGCTCCATTCCTAGACGGCGAACATAGGGGACAGTCATCGGAGCCCCAAACCAGGGAGGTCGCATCCAGCCAAGCAAATGCCTGCCACATAAGTGCCTGATTCGAACGGGATACCCAAGTAGCCAACGACTTTTGTCGGAGCACGGCTGGCGACGGAAGCGCCGCCAGCGCGACCGTTCACCATCGTGCTCGCGTCGGTCGCCTCCGCCATCTTGAGCGGTGCCGTCGGGCGCGCCGTGTCCGTCGAGGTCCACGTCTCCAACGGGCTGCCCCGGCTTCACGAAGTCGGGTTGCCCGACGCCGCCGTGCGTGAGGCCCGTGACCGCGTCCGCGCCGCAGTCCTCTCCAGCGGCCTGCCCTGGCCGCTGCGGAGGGTCAACCTGGAACTTGCTGCTGTCGAGATTGGTAACCACGCCGTTACCAGGGCAAATGATGTGAGGGTGCTAGCCCCGAACCGGCATCGTTCCGGGATACTTGAAGCTAGAACGCTCCGGGCCCGTCCGGGGTGCCCAATCCGGTCGGTCCGTTCCAGCCCACCCCGGCGGTGCAGAGGTCTGAGCCACAGACTCCATTGCTGCCCGAGGTGACATTGAAGAAGTCACTCGACGGCGCCGCGTAGAGCCCGGACGCCGCTGTGGCACTGCCCAGCCCACCGGCTAGGGCATACACACCGGAGATGATCTGGGTAGACACACTTGTACCCCCGAACACCGTCCAGCCACGGAGGCCGAACGTGTCGTAGACGGCGACGCCCGTGTTCGGGTCGGCGACAGCAGCCACATCGGCCGCGGCCCGGTTGGCGCAGTGCGACGTGATGTTGCTCACGCTGCGCTGCCAGCTCGGCTGGGGCTCCACGGCAGAGCAGCCACTGCCGGTGTCGGACCAGGCCGTTTCGCTCCAACCCCTACTCGAGCCGCTCGCGGGAGACAGGGTGGTCCCTCCCGCAGCGATGACGTCGGGGGATGCGGCCGGGTAAATCACCCCGTAGCCGTCGTCGCCGGTGGCTGCGGTAATCGCAATCCCGGGGTGCGTGTAGTAGCTGTCGTAGCTTGTTTCGGCGCTCGACTCGCTTCCGCCATAGCTATTACCAATCGACACCGGGTTCCGGGCCGCCGCAGTGTTCTCTGCGGTCCCGAGGTTGGCGAAGCTGGCCGAGTTCGCCTCGACCAACAAGACGTTGCAGTTCGGACAGATCGCAGAGACCATGTCCAAGTCGAGGGAGATTTCCTCGGACCAACCGATGCTGGGAATAGGTAGCGGCGAAGTCCCACCGTTCTGATTGACCTTGGTGAACTGCACACAATTATTGGTGACCAACCCACTGCAGATTGGTGGGAGTCCCCATTGTGCGCGGTAGGTGGACACGTTCGACAGGGCTTCTGGATCGTCGTAGGCGTCCACGATGGCCACCGTCTTGCCCTTTCCGTCAGTCGCACTCGCCGCCGTCAAGTTGTAGGCCTGCTGCAAATCGGCGGGACTGTAACCGGATGGCGTGACTGGCGCCGGGGTCCTCCTGCTGCCGGGAAACCCCAGGGGCCACAAGTGATGGCCCTGCCACGCAGAGGAGTTGTCCAGCTCGATAGCGTTGCAATGAACGGCCGCGCTCGTATTGGGGTTCTCGGATCCTCCACAGGCGGCCGACCATCCGCTCGTTCCGATCCAGGGGTCCCCACCATTGAACGGGCTGGCCGCCGAAGCCATTACAGGAACAATCATCACAGCTAGACCGCCGACCCCGGCAGCCATTGCGAAGACTCGACGTCGCACCTTCATGTCTCCTCCGCTCTTGAGCTAAAGAGCCACGACACGTCGGTTGAGGCGCAGCCCGCTTGACCGGGAGGGTCACGCAACGGTAGTTATCCGGCGCCCCTGGGTCAACGCCTCTGCAGTCGAAAAAGGACTCTTACGTGACGAAAGAACGAACACCGCGGACGAACTGTGAAGTACGTGACGTCAACGCCACAAGTAGCGGGCTTCCGTTGAGGTTGTCCCTGCGCCCTCACCGTCTCGGCCCGCGGCTCTGTCCAACGGGCCAATGCGCCTGAGGCCTCTGGCGCTCGAGGGCAGTTATCCACACGTCTCCAACGGGCTGCCCGGCTTCACCATCGTCGGGTTGCCCGATGCCGCCGTGCGTGAGGCCCGTGACCGCGTCCGCGCCGCCATCCTCTCCAGCGGTCTGCCCTGGCCACTGCGGAGGGTGACCGTCAACCTGGCACCTGCTGCTGTCGAGATTGGTAACCACGCCGCCACCAGGGCAAATGGTGTGATGGAGCTAGCCCCGAACCGGTGCGGCGTACTGGAGCAGGTGGCACAAGTGTGCGGCTCAGGCCTCGGCGACACCTTTGATGGCAGCCAACGTCGCGCCAATGCCGTCCTTCGCCGCGTCGCTGCGCAGGCCGATCTCCTTCGCCGCATCGTCACCGAACATCTTCTCGAAGAAAGCTGAACCCTCGGGAGGTAGCTCCCAGGCCTCGGTGACCTCGGTCCCTCCGTCCACGGCGACGAATGAGTAACCCCATCGAGCGTGGGTAGGCGGCTCAGCCACGACCCAGGCGAACTCGCGGCCGTGGTCTGCCGTGACGACCTCTGAGCGTGTCTCCCATGTTCGCTCTGGGCGCTCGTTGCGTCCGGTGAACCTGGCACCGACGTGGGGTCCGTCGCCCTCGTCCCACCAACAGGCCGTGCAAACCGGGCTCCATTCGCCCATGCGGGTCACGTCAGCGACCATGTCGTAGAGCTCTTCTGGAGAGCGCTTGATGACGATTGAACCCGAGTGGCGCAGCGTGTCCATCTCATCAGTATGGCGAGAGGATCCGGCGTTGTCAGCTGCCCCGGAAGGTGAGCTGAGTTGGCCTGGAAAGATCGCCAAGGACGGCGCTTGGATGCCGTTAATCGGTGTCAGTGTCGACAATCAGGACGTCGCAGTGGCAGCCATGAGCAACCGTGTTGGGCACGCTTCCTTGGACGAACCGCTTCATGCCGCTCATACCTCGGTTGCCGACAATGACAAGATCCGCCGAGACGTTCTCTGCCGTGCCAAGAAGCGCCTTCGCTGGATCTCCGCCCGGATTGTGGACCTTGAGAGAAACTCCCTCGGCTTCGGCGTCGGCGAGCAGTTGTGACCGGATCGCCTCAGCTTCTTCACGCATGGTGTTCACCCGATCCTGCCCCGCTCGCGAGTCGGCGAATCCGACGGTGACGGCCGGATGAACCACATTGACGGCGTGCAGTTCAGCCCCCGACACCTTGGCCAAAGCCATGGCTTCCCTTACGGCGATACCCGCTCGATCCGACCCGTCTGTACCTACCACGATGACCTTGTACATGGGCGACACCCCACATTTCGTAGGCGACCTGCCGTTCCGAAGACTAGATCCACTTGCGCAGATGTGCTCGTGCCCGCGTGAGGTTGCCGGTGAAGGGGCCAAAGCAGGACGGAGAGGCGCTGTGTCGGGGTCTCAGGCAAGTAGAGACGGGAATGATGCTACTGAAGGGAGCACCCTCGTATCATCGGAGCGACTCAGCTGTCGCCCCGCAGCCCGTATCCCTGCTGTGCGGAATGGGTATACCAAGGTATCCGGCTGCTCCCGTCGGAGCACGGCTAGCAACGGAAGCGCCGCCAGCGCGACCGTTCACCATCGTGCTCGCGTCGATCGCCTCCGCCATCTTGAGCGGTGCCGTTGGGCGCGCCGTCTCCGTCGAGGTCCACGTATCCAACGGCCTTCCCGGCTTCACCATCGTCGGGTTGCCCGATGCCGCCGTGCGTGAGGCCCGTGACCGCGTCCGCGCCGCCATCCTCTCCAGCGGTCTGCCCTGGCCACTGCGGAGGGTGACCGTCAACCTGGCACCCTC
>CAVTPF010000010.1:0-363638 GCA_963736525.1 uncultured Acidimicrobiaceae bacterium | reverse complement strand
CGGTGATCTTGCAGCCCGCGAAGTGCGCGACGCCGCTGGTGGCGGCGAGCGAGTTGCCGCCGGTGCAGGCCAGGGTCGCCCCGGTGCCCGGCTGCGTCGTGATGGCGAGCGAGACCGAGTTGGTGGCCGTCGTCACGGTGTTGCCGCCCACGTCTTGGACCGTCACGACCGGCTGGGTCGTCCAGGCCGTGCCGTCGACACCGCCGCCGGGCTCGGTCGTGAAGGCGAGCTGGGAGGCGCCGCCGACGGTGATGGAGAAGGAGCTGGTGTCCACGGTCGTGAAGCCGTTGGCCGCGGCGGACAGCGTGTAGCTGCCGATCTTGCCCGTGATCTCGCAGCCGGCGAAGTTCGCCACGCCGTTGGTCGGGGTGAGCGGGTTGCTGGTGCAGGCGAGGGTCGCCCCCGAACCCGGCTGGGTCGCGATGGCGAGGGTGATGGAGGCGTTCGAGTTGGTCACGACGTTGCCCGACTGGTCCTCGACGCTGACCGTCGGCTGGGTGGCCCAGGCCAGCCCGTCCGTGCCGCCGCTCGGGGTGTTGACGACCAGCTGGGAGGCGGGTCCGAACGTGATGGAGACGTTGGAGCTGGTGATCGTCGTGAAGCCCGTGGCCGCCGCGGACAAGGTGTAGGTGCCCGCCTTGCCGGTGATCTCGCAGCCGGCGAAGTTGGCGACCCCGTTGGTGGCGGCCAGCGTGTTGCCGCCGGCGCAGGCGAGGGTCGCCCCGGCGCCCGGCTGCGTCGCGATGGCGAGGGTGATGGAGGCGCTCGAGTTGGTGACGACGTTGCCCGACTGGTCCTCGACGCTGACCGTCGGCTGGGTGGCCCAGGCCGCGCCGTTGGCCCCGCCACCGGGCTGGGGGCCGAAGGCGAGCTGGGAGGCCGTGCCGAAGGTGATCGAGACGTTGTTGGAGGTGATCGTCGAGAGCCCCGAGGTCGCGGCGGTCAGGGTGTAGGTGCCCGCCTTGCCGGTGATCTTGCAGCCGGCGAAGTTGGCGACCCCGTTGGTGGCGGCCAGCGTGTTGCCACCGGTGCAGGCCAGGGTGCCGCCGGGGTTGGTGCCGAGCGCGAGGGTGATCGAGTTGGTGGCCGTCGTCACCGTGTTGCCGCCGACGTCTTGGAGCGTCACGCCGGGCTGGGTCGTCCAGGCCACGCCGTTGGCCCCGCCACCGGGCTGGGGGCCGAAGACCATCTGGGAGGCGCCACCGACGGTGATGGAGAAGGAGCTGGTGTCCACGGTCGTGAAGCCGTTGGCCGCGGCGGACAGCGTGTAGCTGCCGATCTTGCCGGTGATCTTGCAGCCGGCGAAGTTCGCCACGCCGTTGGTCGGGGTGAGGGGGTTGGTGGTGCAGGCGAGGGTCGCCCCCGAGCCCGGCTGGGTCGCGATGGCGAGCGTGATGGAGGCGTTCGAGTTCGTGACGACGTTGCCCGACTGGTCCTCGACGCTGACCGAGGGCTGGGTGCCCCAGGCCAGCCCGTCCGTGCCGCCGCTCGGGGTGCTGACGACCAGCTGGGAAGCCGTGCCGAAGGTGATGGAGACGTTGTTGGAGGTGATCGTCGTGAAGCCCGTGGCCGCCGCGCTCAGGGTGTAGGTGCCCGCGGTCCCGGTGATCTTGCAGCCGGCGAAGTTCGCGACCCCGTTGGTGGCGGCCAGCGTGTTGCCACCGGTGCAGGCGAGGGTCGCCCCCGAACCCGGCTGCGTCGCGATGGCGAGGGTGATGGAGGCGCTCGAGTTGGTGACGACGTTGCCCGACTGGTCCTCGACGCTGACCGTCGGCTGGGTGGCCCAGGCCGCGCCGTTGGCCCCGCCACCGGGCTGGGGGCCGAAGGCGAGTTGGGAGGCCGTGCCGAAGGTGATCGAGACGTTGTTGGAGGTGATCGTCGTGAAGCCCGTGGCCGCCGCGCTCAGGGTGTAGGTGCCCGCGGTCCCGGTGATCTTGCAGCCCGCGAAGTTCGCGACCCCGTTGGTGGCGGCCAGCGTGTTGCCGCCGGTGCAGGCCAGGGTCGCCCCCGAACCCGGCTGCGTCGCGATGGCGAGGGTGATGGAGGCGTTCGAGGTGGTGACGACGTTGCCCGACTGGTCCTCGACGCTGACCGTCGGCTGGGTGGCCCAGGCCGCGCCGTTGGCCCCGCCACCGGGCTGGGGGCCGAAGGCGAGCTGGGAGGCCGTGCCGAAGGTGATCGAGACGTTGTTGGAGGTGATCGTCGTGAAGCCCGTGGCCGCCGCGGACAAGGTGTAGGTGCCCGCCTTGCCGGTGATCTTGCAGCCGGCGAAGTTCGCGACCCCGTTGGTGGCGGCCAGCGTGTTGCCACCGGTGCAGGCGAGGGTCGCCCCCGAACCCGGCTGGGTGGCGATGGCGAGGGTGATGGAGGCGCTCGAGTTGGTGACGACGTTGCCCGACTGGTCCTCGACGCTGACCGTCGGCTGGGTGGCCCAGGCCGCGCCGTTGGCCCCGCCACCGGGCTGGGGGCCGAAGGCCAGCTGGGAGGCCGTGCCGAAGGTGATCGAGACGTTGTTGGAGGTGATCGTCGTGAAGCCCGTGGCCGCCGCGGACAAGGTGTAGGTGCCCGCGGTGCCGGTGATCTTGCAGCCGGCGAAGTTCGCGACCCCGTTGGTGGCGGCCAGCGTGTTGCCACCGGTGCAGGCGAGGGTCGCCCCCGAACCCGGCTGCGTCGCGATGGCGAGGGTGATGGAGGCGTTCGAGTTGGTGACGACGTTGCCCGACTGGTCCTCGACGCTGACCGTCGGCTGGGTGGCCCAGGCCGCGCCGTTGGCCCCGCCACCGGGCTGGGGGCCGAAGGCGAGCTGGGAGGCCGGTCCGAACGTGATCGAGACGTTGGAGCTGGTGATCGTCGTGAAGCCCGTGGCCGCCGCGGACAAGGTGTAGGTGCCCGCCTTGCCGGTGATCTCGCAGCCGGCGAAGTTGGCGACCCCGTTGGTGGCGGCCAGCGTGTTGCCGCCGGCGCAGGCGAGGGTCGCCCCGGCGCCCGGCTGCGGTGCGCGATGGCGAGGGTGATGGAGGCGCTCGAGTTGGTGACGACGTTGCCCGACTGGTCCTCGACGCTGACCGTCGGCTGGGTGGCCCAGGCCGCGCCGTTGGCCCCGCCACCGGGCTGGGGGCCGAAGGCCAGCTGGGAGGCCGTGCCGAAGGTGATCGAGACGTTGTTGGAGGTGATCGTCGAGAGCCCCGAGGTCGCGGCGGTCAGGGTGTAGGTGCCCGCCTTGCCGGTGATCTTGCAGCCGGAGAAGTTGGCGACCCCGCTGGTGGCGGCCAGCGTGTTGCCACCGGTGCAGGCCAGGGTGCCGCCGGGGTTGGTCCCGAGCCCCAGGGTGATCGAGTTGGTGGCCGTCGTCACCGTGTTGCCGCCGACGTCTTGGAGCGTCACGCCGGGCTGGGTCGTCCAGGCCACGCCGTTGGCCCCGCCACCGGGCTGGGGGCCGAAGACCATCTGGGAGGCGCCACCGACGGTGATGGAGAAGGAGCTGGTGTCCACGGTCGTGAAGCCGTTGGCCGCGGCGGACAGCGTGTAGCTGCCGATCTTGCCGGTGATCTTGCAGCCGGCGAAGTTCGCCACGCCGTTGGTCGGGGTGAGGGGGTTGGTGGTGCAGGCGAGGGTCGCCCCCGAGCCCGGCTGGGTCGCGATGGCGAGCGTGATGGAGGCGTTCGAGTTCGTGACGACGTTGCCCGACTGGTCCTCGACGCTGACCGAGGGCTGGGTGCCCCAGGCCAGCCCGTCCGTGCCGCCGCTCGGGGTGCTGACGACCAGCTGGGAAGCCGTGCCGAAGGTGATGGAGACGTTGTTGGAGGTGATCGTCGTGAAGCCCGTGGCCGCCGCGGTCACGGTGTAGGTGCCCGCGGTGCCGGTGATCTTGCAGCCGGCGAAGTTGGCGACCCCGTTGGTGGCGGCCAGCGTGTTGCCACCGGTGCAGGCGAGGGTCGCCCCGGAGCCCGGCTGGGTGGCGATGGCGAGGGTGATGGAGGCGCTCGAGTTGGTGACGACGTTGCCCGACTGGTCCTCGACGCTGACCGTCGGCTGGGTGGCCCAGGCCGCGCCGTTGGCCCCGCCACCGGGCTGGGGGCCGAAGGCCAGCTGGGAGGCCGTGCCGAAGGTGATCGAGACGTTGTTGGAGGTGATCGTCGAGAGCCCCGAGGTCGCGGCGGTCAGGGTGTAGGTGCCCGCCTTGCCGGTGATCTTGCAGCCGGAGAAGTTGGCGACCCCGCTGGTGGCGGCCAGCGTGTTGCCACCGGTGCAGGCCAGGGTGCCGCCGGGGTTGGTCCCGAGCCCCAGGGTGATCGAGTTGGTGGCCGTCGTCACCGTGTTGCCGCCGACGTCTTGGAGCGTCACGCCGGGCTGGGTCGTCCAGGCCACGCCGTTGGCCCCGCCACCGGGCTGGGGGCCGAAGACCATCTGGGAGGCGCCACCGACGGTGATGGAGAAGGAGCTGGTGTCCACGGTCGTGAAGCCGTTGGCCGCGGCGGACAGCGTGTAGCTGCCGATCTTGCCGGTGATCTTGCAGCCGGCGAAGTTCGCCACGCCGTTGGTCGGGGTGAGGGGGTTGGTGGTGCAGGCGAGGGTCGCCCCCGAGCCCGGCTGGGTCGCGATGGCGAGCGTGATGGAGGCGTTCGAGTTCGTGACGACGTTGCCCGACTGGTCCTCGACGCTGACCGAGGGCTGGGTGCCCCAGGCCAGCCCGTCCGTGCCGCCGCTCGGGGTGCTGACGACCAGCTGGGAAGCCGTGCCGAAGGTGATGGAGACGTTGTTGGAGGTGATCGTCGTGAAGCCCGTGGCCGCCGCGGTCACGGTGTAGGTGCCCGCGGTGCCGGTGATCTTGCAGCCGGCGAAGTTGGCGACCCCGTTGGTGGCGGCCAGCGTGTTGCCACCGGTGCAGGCCAGGGTGCCGCCGGGGTTGGTCCCGAGGGCGAGGGTGATGGAGTTGGTCGCCGTCGTCACGGTGTTGCCGCCGACGTCTTGGAACTTCACGACGGGCTGGGTGCCCCAGGCCGCGCCGTTGGCGCCGCCGCCGGGTTGGGTGGTGAAGGCGAGCTGGGAGGGGCCACCGACGGTGATGGAGAACGGTGTGCTGGTGCCCGTGGACAGCCCGCTCGTCGAGGCCGAGATGACGTAGCTGCCCGTCTTGCCCGTGATCTCACACCCGGCGAAGCTCGCGACCCCGTTGGTGGCGGCCAGCGTGTTGCCACCGGCGCAGGCCAGGGTCGCCCCGGTGCCTGGCTGCGTCGTGATGGCGAGCGAGACGGAGTTGGTGGCCGTCGTCACCGTGTTGCCGCCGACGTCTTGGACGGTCACGACGGGCTGGGTGCCCCAGGCGAGACCGTCCGTCCCGCCGCCGGGCTCGGTGGTGAAGGCGAGCTGGGAGGCGCCACCGACGGTGATGGCGAAGGGGTTGGTGGTCACGGCCGTGAACCCGTTGGCCGCCGCGGACAGCGTGTAGCCGCCGATCTGGCCCGTGATCTCACAGCCCGCGAAGGTGGCCACGCCCCCGCTGGCCGCGACCGGGTTGGAGGTGCAGGCGAGGGATGCACCCGAGCCGGGCTGCGAGTGAATGCTGAGCGTGATGTTCGCGGTGCTGGACGTCACGAGGTTGCCCGAGGCGTCCTCCACGCTCACGCTCGGCTGGGTGCCCCAGGCGGTGCCGTCCACGCCACCGCCTGGCTGGGTGCTGAGGACCAGCTGCGTGGCGGGCCCGAAGGTGATGGAGAACGTGCTGCTCGTGGCCGTGCCGAGGCCAGTCGCACTGGCGGTCAGGGAATAGGTGCCCGCCGTGCCGGTGATCTCGCAGCCCGCGAACGTTGCGACGCCGGCGGTGGCGGCGAGGGTGCTGTGGGTGCACCCGAGCGTCCCGCCGGCGTTCTGGGCGATGGCCAAGGTGATGCTGGCCGTGCTGGTCGTGACGGTGTTCCCGCCCGAGTCCGCGACGCTGACCGTCGGCTGGGTTCCCCACACGGTGGTGTTGGCGCCGCCGCTCGGCTGGCTCGAGAAGACCACTTGGGTCGGGGACCCGACGGTGATGGACAACGGCGTGCTCGTGGCGGTGACAAGACCGCCCGAGCTCGCGCCCAGCGTGTACGTGCCCTTCGTCCCCACGATCTGGCAGCCGGTGAACGGGGCCACGCCCCCGCTCGCCGTCACTGGGTCCACGTCACAGCTGAGCGCAGCGCCCGTCGCTGGTTGGGAGGCAATCGTGAGCGACACCTGGTTCGTTGCCCCGCTGATCGGGTTTCCGCCTGCGTCCTCCACGGTCGCGACGGGCTGGTTGGTCCAGGTCGCGCCGTTGGCCCCGCCGCCGGGTTCGCTGGAGAAGGCCAGCATGTACGCAGGACCGACGCCGACGTTGAACGGGAGGCTGGTGGCGGCCGCCAGCGTGCCGTCGGTGGCACGCAGGGTGTAGCCGTTCCCCGCGAGGTTGATGGCGCACGAGCTGAAGGTGGCGACGCCGCCCGTCGCCGCGAGCGGGTTGCCGGTGCACGTCAGCGCGGCACCTGACGTCCCGGTCCCTCCGGTGATGGCCAGCGTCACGTTCGAGGTGTTCGAGGTCACCACGTCACCCGACGAGTCCTCGATCGTCACCTGGGGCTGGGTCGGGAAGGCCAGGCCGCCGGTGGAGCTGCTCGGCTCCTGTGTGAAGACCAGCTTCGAAGCGGTGCCGGCCACCGTGAACGATCCGCTCGTCGCGCTGGTCAGGTTCGTCGCGGAGGCTGTCAGGGAGAAGGAACCCTGTGTTCCCAGCGTGATCTTGCATCCGGCGAAGGTGGCCACGCCGCCCGTCGCCGTGAGCGGATTCGAGTTGCAGGCCAGCGTCCCGGATCCGGAGTTGACGGCAAGGCTGATGGAGTTGGTCGCACCGGTGACGACGTCGCCCGAAGAGTCCTCCACCCAGACCACCGGTTGGGTCGGGAAGGCCGAGCCGCTGCTCGATGCCGTCGGCGAGACCCCGAAGACGAGTTGCGTGGCACCGCCAGCAACGGTGAACGACGTGCTGGTACCGGGGGTGAGCGCCTGCGAGGTGTCGGTGGCCGTCAGGCTGAAGACGCCCTGTGTCCCGAGCGTGATGGTGCAGCCCGTGAACGTCGCCACCCCGTTGCGGGTCGTTGCGGAAAGGGTGGTGCCTCCTCGACGGCCCCCGCTGCAGCTCAGAGTTCCGTTTCCGGAGTTGATGGCGAGCGTGATGGTGTCCCTCTGGTTACTGGTCACGACGTTGCCGCCGGCATCCTCGACGGCAACCACGGGCTGCGTGCCGAACGCGATGCCGCCGGTCGATGCGCCCGGGGACGTGGTGAAGGCCACCTGCGCGGCGGGGCCGACGCTGATGCTGAAGGCGGCGCTCGTCGCGCTCAACGCGCCATCCGTCGCCGTCAGCGTGTAGTTGCTCCCTGCCGTATTGATGGCGCACCCCGAGAAGGAGATGACGCCGCCGGCTTCGCTCTGCGAGCAGCCGGAGAGCGTGCCGGGGCCACCCGAGCTCGGCGTGCCGCCCGTGATGACCAGGCTGGCCGTCGACTGGTCCGTCGTGACCGGGTTGCCGCCGGCGTCCTCGACCGTCACCTGGGGCTGAGTCGGGAAGGCCAGACCGCCGGTCGGGTTGCCTCCCGGCTGCTGCGTGAACACCAACTGGGTGGGCGGGCCTACGGAGATGGTGAAGGGCAAGCTGGTGGCCGGCGTCAGCGTCCCGTCGGTGGCCGTGATGGTGTACGTGCCGTCCTTGGCGACGCTGCAGTTGTGGAACGTCACGTAACCGCCGTTCTCGTTCCCGGCACAACTGCTCGAGAGGGTGGCGCCGTTGGTGGCGTTCAGCGTCAGCACGACGGGGGACAGGTCGTTCGTCACGGGAATTCCGTTTTGGTCCTCGACTCCGACGACCGGCTGCGCGCTGAGGTTCTGCCCACTCAGCGCACCGCCCGGTTGGGTGCGGAAGGCCAGTTGCTGTGCGGCACCCGCAGGGGGTGGGCTGGGAGTCGTGGGATTGTCGACCACCGTCGTGACCACCGAGCTGCCGCCGTTGGGGTAGCTGAGCGTGACGCTGATGAGCTGTGACTGATTGGCGACGCACTGTGCCGGATCCGTCGTGAAGGCGAACGAGGAGTCCCAGTAGCTCACGCCGGTGATCTCTGCGGTGTAGCCGCTGGGAAGGTTGGTGAACGAGACGGCGTTGCTGCCCCCGGTCTGGTAGGCCGAAACCGGGGCGCACGAGAGGTACAGCGGTGGATTCGCGTTCTCCAGTTGGGCCGCGATCTGCTGAATCGCACTCTTCTGGGCCGTGCTGATGTTGGTCAGGGTGCGGTGTTCGCCCGAGCCCGTGAGCGCCGCCCAGAAGGCGAAGAGCATGGCGACCACGGCGATGCCGAGCACGACCATGGCGACCAGGACCTCGACGAGCGTGTCGCCGGCCTCCGAGTTGCGCGCCTGGTCACCCGCGCCCCCGGGCGCGAGACGGCGATCGATGCCATGGAGGCGTCGAATTCTGCCTCTGAGGTTCCGCAAGGAGACGGGAGCAGTCATGACGACAGGAGGATCCCCATGAACATGGCCTCGAGTCCGGTCCCCACGAGGTTCACCGTGAGGGACGTGGGCGCAGGGGCGCTGATCATCACCGTGCCGGTCTTGTCGGAGCTGACGGAGGCCTGGCACTCGACGCTGTTGGTGCCGATCCCGGACAGACCGTTCCCCGGTGTCAGGCCGGTGCCGGCGGTCGGGTTGGCGCACGCGTTGCCGATGGCAGAGGTCGGACTGTTGTCGATCAGCGTGAACACCTGCTGGTTGGCCGGGATCGACGATCCAGCGTTCCAACCGGCCGTCCACGTCTGCGATTCGCCGTTGTCCGTCGACTCCGCGTCGCCGGTCACGAGGTTCCAGTTCGTCGCCGGCACACCATTCGACCCGAGCACCTGGATGTTCGAGATCGTGACGTTGGAGGTCGTCCCCTCCTGGTTCTGGTACAACGCGGGATTGCCGGGGATCCCCGTGTAGAAGCCGTTGTTACCGAGGAAGGCCTCGCTGGTCGGCGGGTCCGTGTAGGTTGGAATGGCCGCTGCCACGATGGGCCCGCCCGAGGTGCTGAGGCAGAAGCTCATGGTGAACGGCGTTCCCGCGATGCCGTCGGTGACCTGCAGGCCCCCGCCCGCGCACGGCGTGCCCGTGTCCGAATTGATCCAATTGTTCCAAGCGGTGAAGTCCATGAAGCACAGCGTCGAGGCGTAGGTCCCAGTGCCCGCCGTTGCGAAGCCACAGCTGTAGGGAGCAGTCGTCAGCGTGGCACCGCCGCTGGCGTTGATGCCGGCGCTCGGGGCCGCCAGCAACGTTTGCTTGTAGCTGCTCGAGGCATAGGTGAGGGGAAGCGTCACGCTCTCGATTTGCGCCACCTTGGCCCAGCCCTGGGACGCGTTCGGTGAGCCGCCACAGGCCGGCGCCGTGGGGACTGAGCACGTGATGACGGCGGCCGGCGGACCGGAGCCCGACTGGCTGACGACGTTGCGCGACACGACCGTCGAGCCCGTAAACGTGGAGCCCGTCCCGCTGGTCTGGCACACGTTGCGCAAGAGGTTCTGGGTGGCCGGGGTCCCCTGCGTCACCAACGAGTACGAGACCTCGGTCCCGTTTCCGTACTGGATCCCCAGAAGCTGCGTGCCCGTACCGCACGGTGCGGGGCTCGTCGAGGATGCGTCCGTGGTGATGAGGGTCGCGCCCTGGACGTCGCGGTTGAAGTACGTCGACAGGACCTGCGCGTCACCAGAGTCGGACAGCCGGTTCGTGATGGTGGGCGTGAAGGACAGGATGGACAGGAGCGCCGCCGTCATGGCGCCGACGAGGATCGGCATGATGGCAACGACCACGATGAGCTCGATCAGCGTGAAGCCTGCCTCGTCGTCGCGAGCTGCACCCGCGGTGCCGGCGCGTTGGCACACCGAGGCGCGTGCGACCACGATCGGGTGGACACTGCCCTTCCGGTTTCTCATGCGAGCACCAGCTCGTTCGAGATGAACCAGGTTCGCCGGAGCTCAAATACCGGCGAACCCCACGTCCCTCGGATCGCTCGCGATTCGGCAAGGACCGGAACGGGAGATGCGAAACCCAGGTTGGACGAGACGCGCTGGGAAATGGGCGCGGTGGAACCAGCGCTCACCGCCGCTTGATCGGTGGACATCGCCACACATCGCCATTTCGCCAAGATTCGCTCCCGTGAGCGGACCGCCTCCGCCCGAGGACTGCCCGATGGTAAACCAGTATTTGCAGGTCGGGACACACGTCTCTCGCCTTTAGAAGTTCGAGGAGATCTTTGTAGGTGTGAGCGTGAAACCAGAGTTCGAATTCACAACGATTGTCTCGGTGCAACGGGGGACACATCCGCCCGTGGGCACGGCCCGGTAGGCGTGTGACCAGCCAAAATGCCCCACGAAGCAAGAGGGCCGATGGCGAGAACAGATCTGTGAGCCATCCGTCTTTGGACAATTGGAAAACTTTTGATCAACTTTTCGATCTCCCGTACCGAAACACTCACTTACCGGAATACCGGCAGACGTAATTGGCCGTTCTGGAGCGAGTCGATCGCGCACGAGGTCGCCATTTGAAGGAGCTCCTTTGCTCCCGTTGCGCATCCCGTAAGGGTCGAAAAAGGAGACAGTGCGTGACAGGTCGCCGAGGAGGTCGATCGCGACCTCAGAAGTCGGTCCGTGAGGCGGCGAATCCCTGCGATGTCACTCTCGTCCGGAGTCGGGCACCGAAAGTCGGGAGATCGGCTTGGTCCACCGGCCACCTGCCTGCGCAGGCACGAAACCTAACCGTGAACCAAAGGTAGAGACTTGCTCATGGACCGCGTTCAGCCGCTGTCCGCCCTTCGATTTCCTTCGTGATTGCGGATTACCGGAGGCCGGGTATCTGGTCAGTCCTGACGACTTCGAGTGTTCGCCAAGTGCCAGGCCGAGCAGAAGTCGCACTGGTACACGGTGAGGTCGGCGCCCGACTCGCGGCGTCGTTCGTCGGCCATCGACCACGCCTCCGCCTGGGACCGATACCCGGTCTTCGGCGTCCCGTCGGCGCGCCAGTGCGACCCAAGGCTCGGAGTACGACGGGAGGAAGCATCGCGCCCCGAGCGTCCCCCTTTTCGTGGGCGCCGAGCCATCGGGCTTCATTGTGGTGCCGTTGTAGCTCCCAACGGGGGGACGCTGTTGCGCCGCGGCGGGCCGCCTACGTCGTTCAGTCCCGACGCGCCATGGTTCGACGGAGGGGGAAAAAGGGTCGAACCCGGCGCGTCAGGACGTCGTCCATCCTACGGCAGGCGGCCGGCTGGCTCATCCGTGGCGCAGGAGCCATCGGTGTCACCGACCGACGTGCAACGTGGATGAGCGGTCGGGGCGGTCCGGTCCCCGAACCCGGCGGAGGTTGGCCGGGGTCGGACTGCTCTGCAACGATGACGCCATGGCAAAGACCGTGATTGTGAAGCTGACCGATGACATCGATGGCGGCGATGCGGACGAGACGGTGCAGTTCGCGATTGATGGGCGGTCCTACGAGATCGACGTCAATGCCGCGAATGCCGCCCGATTGCGTGAGGCCCTCAGGCCCTTCATTGAGAAGGGCAGGCCGCGAGGTGGCCCGTCCGCCTCGAGGGCGACACGGTCACTGCGCGTCGCCGCAGCCGACAAGACCATGTACTCGCAACTGAAGGACGAAGAGAAGGCCCGCTTCCGGGCATGGGCGAACATGGCAACGGCCCGTCGCATCAGCGACGACCGCGTGAAGAGCTGGATCGCAGCGGGCAGGCCCTAGGCGCTCAAGTCGATCGGCCAGAAAGCCGATTGAACCGACAGGCATGCGTTGGGACGGTCGTTCCGACGCCACGACCCGCGGTGCCTTGCGGTGACGGCGGACGACCGTCCGTAAGGGCGCGATCGTCACGGAGGGAGGTGTCCGAATGGTCGAGCAAGGGAATGCGACTTCGACCACGACGAGCGACGGTGGGGCGCCGGACCTCGGTTGGCATCCGCTCGGAGCCGAACCCAGGGATCCGGGCTGGTATCCGACGGGCACCAATCCCAACGAGCAGGCCTACTGGGACGGCCAAGGCTGGACCGGGACACGCAATTGGACCGTCAATGGATGGGTCGAGGATGGCACCGCGCCGAAGCGCCGGTCGGCCAACCCCTACGCCCCGCTCGCCGCGAATCGCAGAGGTGCGCCGGCGACGCTGAACATGGGGCTCCTCCTCCTGATGGTGAGCGGGATCGCCCTCATGTTCGGGTCCGTCGGTTCGTGGATCCACCTCAGTGGGTCCGTGGGCATCCTGACCTACCACACGTCGCTCAACGGCACCGATCAGGGAATCTCTCAGCTGATCGGAGTGAACGGCTACGTCACCTTCATCGCTGGTGTCGTTCTCCTCGTGTTCGGGGGACTTGCCCTCACCAACGACGACCTGGTGTTGGCCGTCGTCACCTTCGCCGCCGCGGCCGCGACGTTGATCTTCGCCATCTACGACATGTTCCGGATCGTCCAGAAGATCACGCAGGTGCACCCGGTGGCCGGCGCGAGCCTCAGCGTCGGTGCCGGCCTGATCTGCGTGCTCAGCGCGGCGGCGCTCGCCATCATCGTCACCTCGGTGCGGCTGCTGCACCGATAGTCGAGAAACAGCGAGTCGAGAAACAGCGAGTCGAGAAACAGCGAGTCGAGAAACAGCGAGTCGAGAAACAGCGAAGGCCGCCCGCACCGTTCTGGGCGCGAGCGGCCTCCGTGTGCGGAGCGCTGCTGCGGGGGGTTCGCTACTGCGGCGGGCCCGAGGACAGCTGGACCGTCGCCGTGTGGGTCTGCCCGGAGCTGTCGGTCCAACCGACCGTCACCTTGTCGCCCGGGTGGTAGGCGCCGATGGCGTTGGTCAGGTCGTTGGCCGAGCTGATCGTCGTGCCTCCGAACGAGGTGATGACGTCGCCGCCCGCCAGGCCGGCCTCCTGGGCGGGCCCATTGGTCACCACACTGGCGATGGAGGCGCCCGAGGCGGAGGAGCCGGTGTTCCCGGTGTTGCCACCGAAGATGCCGCCGAAGCCGCCACCGCCGTTCCCCGAGCTGCCCGTGGGATTGATCTCGACGCCCAGGAAGGCAGTCTGCCCGATGTGGATCGTGGAGGAGGCCGACCCGGCCTCAATGGCCCGAGCGATGGACAGGGCGGTGTTGATGGGGATGGCGAAGCCCTGGGTCCCCGAGGACTGATCGTTGGACTGGAACGAGAAGCCCGCAGAAGCGGCCGTGTCAACGCCGAGCACATTGCCCGAGGTGTCGACCAACGCGCCACCCGAGTCCCCGGGTTGGATGTCGGCGTTCGTCTCGATCAGACCGCTCAGTTGCTCCGAGGTCCCGTCCCCGTCGTCGCTGGCCGTGATCGACTGGTTGAGCGCGGTGACGGTGCCACCGGCTGCGCTGGGGGTGCCGCCCGTGCCGCCGGCGTTCCCGATGCCCACGATGTCCTCACCGACCGAGGCGTTGGACGAATTGCCGAGGGTCGCCGTCTGCAGGCCGGAGGCGTTGTGTAGTTGCAACACCGCGATGTCACGGGTGCGGTCGTATCCCACCACGCTCGCCGTGTAGGTCTTCTGATTGCCGACGTCGGTGACGCTGATACTGGTGGCGCCGTCGATCACGTGGTTGTTCGTCAGGATCACACCGTTGGAGCTCAGCACGATGCCCGTACCGGCCGCCTGCTCCTGCTGATAGCCGAGCGTCGTGTCGATGTCGACCAGTCCCGGGTCGACCTTGTCGGCGATGGCGTTGACGTCGCTCGGTCCGGACGAGTTGGAAGAACCCGAGCCGCCGCTGCCCGTGTTGCCGGAGTTTCCCGAGTTGCCGGAGAATCCTCCGCCGAACGGAGAGCCGTTGCCGAACTGGTTACCCGACGAGCCCGATCCCGTGGATCCGTTGCCCGAACCGGAACGGGACGGCAGTTGTGAGGTGCCCGACGAAGGGGCAAAGGCTTGCGTGTTGTTGTTGTTGTTGGTCCACGCCGCATGGCCGATGCCGACGCCCGCACCCAGGGCGGCGACGGCGGCAGCACCGATCAACAGGCCGTTTCGCACGCGGTGGTTGCCGCTGGCGTTCGCGTTGGCCGGAGCAGGGGGCGCGGGCCACATGGGGGCGCCCGGGTCGGTGGGGGGATTCCCGAACGAGGATGCCGGTGCCGCACCGAGCATGGGGTTTCCGGCAAGGGCGCCCATCGCGTAGCTGCCCTGGGGCGGGGTGGTCTCCGGCGGCGGGGTGCTCCCCTGCGGGGGAGTCACGCCTTGCGGTGGGGTGATCGCCTGCGGGGGGGTCATGCTCAGCGGCAGGCCCACCGGCGGCGTCTCGGGCCCTGCCGGCGATGAGCCCTCCGGCGACGGGGGAGTGGTGGCGGGCAGGGGGATGGCCTGACCCGCGCTGGCGGCCGTCGGGGTCGCAGCAGTCTCGGGCTCCTGGCCGCTCACCGGCTGGCCTGGGGTCTCGTCGTTCTGATGCTCCGTCATCTGCGGTCCTCCGTCTGAGTCCCGGACGTCCGGGTTCTCTCCACGGGTTCCATTGGACAGGTCAGGTCTGTACGCCAGGTCAGAGAAAGTTATGACCGAGATAAATGTTGTCTGTGACGCCGAGATGTCGCGGGAAACGTGCAGCGCCGCGGGTGAAAGAGCGGCTTGAGGGACTCACTGGCCCCCGCTGCCGGCTCGTCCCCCGGCCCCACATGGGACCCCGGGGCCGGGTCTACGCTGGCGGTGACGATCCGTCTCTGCAGGGGGGTCCCATGGAAACTGCGATCTTCGACGCCGACAGCCACCTCATGGAGACGCCCGAGTGGCTGGGCGATTTTGCCGACGAGGGGGTCCGGGACAGGCTCGCACCGCTGGGCCTCGATGGGGCGGGCGCCGGGGCCGCCGAGCTGATGGCGAGTCTGCCCGACCTCTGGGAGTCCCACCGGCACCAGTTGATCGGGCCCGAGGTGCTGAAGGGCCCAAAGGGGTGGATGGCCCCGGGCGCCCTCGACACGGCGGTGCGCTCGCGCGTGCTCGATGCGCTGCAGATCGAAGCCCAACTGGTCTTCCCGACCTTCGCCCTGGCCCACTTCTCCCGGAGCAAGGATCCCGAGATCCTCTATGGCGGTGCCGAGGCACTGAATCGGGCGATGGTGGCGTTCTGCGCGCCCGATCCGAGACTCAAGGCCGTGGGTTACCTCCCTCTGAACGACCCCGGCCGAGCGCGATCGAGCCTGGAGGCTGCACTCGGGGCCGGGGTGGCCGCGGTCTGGGTGCCTTCGGACGCCCCAGGCGACTTCTCGCCCACCCACGTGGACCTGGATCCGGTGTGGGCGTGCCTCGCCGAGGCCGGGGTTCCCTTCGTGCTCCACGTTGGCGGAGGCAAGCTGCTCCCCAAGTCCTTCCACAACAACGGTCGGCCTCGTCCCAAGGACTGGCTCGGCGGTGGCGAGAACCTGCGGTCCAAGGACTTCCCGGTCCTGCACCACTCGCCCGAGCGCTTTCTGTCCTGCATGGCGCTCGACGGAGTGTTCGAGCGCCATCCCGGGCTGCGCGGTGCCGCCATAGAGCTCGGTGCGACGTGGGTGCCCGGCCTGCTGCGCAACGTCGACCACGCGCTGCGCTCGTTCTCCAAGTTCGAGCCGACGTTGCAGGAGCTCAACCTGCTTCCCTCGGAGTACCTGCGGCGCCAGGTCCGCTTCACGCCGTTCGCGTTCGAGGACACGGCGTGGCTGCTCGAGCAGTGCGGTCCGGACCTCTTCATGTTCTCGACTGACTACCCGCATCCCGAAGGAGGGCGACGGCCTTTCGAGGCGTTCGGCGCCGCGGTGGAGGGGTTCGACGAGCGCACCCGCGAGCGCTTCTTCTGGCGCAACGGAGCCGAGCTCCTCGGACTGGTCTGAGCGGCCGGCGACGCGCCATGACGACCCGAGCAGCGTCGTTGGCGGTGGAACCGGTGGCCGGCGCGCTCGGCGCCTGCGTGACCGGCATCGATCTCACCCGGGTGACCGAGGTCGGGCAGCTCGACGAGCTCCGCCGGGCGCTCACCGACCACCTCGTCCTCTTCCTGCCCGAGCAGCATCTGACGCTCGACGACCTCGAGCGGGTGACCGACTTGTTGGGTGGCCGCGACGCGACCCCCTTCGTGGCCCCCCTCGAGGACCGGCCGTACGTGATCCGCGTCATCAAGGAGCCCCGCGACGTCCTGAACTTCGCCAACGCCTGGCACAGCGACCTGAGCTACCTCGCCGCGCCGCCCGCCTACACCCTGTTGCATGCCTGGGACGTACCCGACCATGGGGGCGACACCGTGTGGTCGAACCAGTATCTGGCGTACGAGACCCTCTCGGGCGGCCTCAAGGCCACGCTCGATGATCTCAGGGCCGTCCATTCGGCAGGCATGGCGTATGGAACCGGTGGTCTGTTGGACCAGTTCAAGGAGTTGACATCCATGTCCATCGCCCCGTCGCCCGACGCCTATGCCGAGCATGTCCACCCCGCCGTCACCGTCCACCCAGACACCGGCCGACGAGCGCTCTACGTCAATCCTGTCTATACGACGCGCTTTGACGGATGGACGAAGGAGGAGTCTGCCGCTCTGCTGGCGCACCTGTACAGGCACAGCATCAACGAGAACTTCACGTGCCGGCTGCGCTGGTCCGTGCGGACGCTTGCCATCTGGGACAACCGGTGCACGATGCACAACGCCCTCAACGACTACGCAGGCGTGCGCCGTGAGATGTATCGGACGAGTGTGAAGGGGGCACCGCCCACCGGGGTGCGCTGACTATCGGGTTCGCTTTCTCTCAGAAGTCGCGTGGCCGACTCGAGGCGAAGGGGCTCAGTTCACGAGGACAGCAGTGGGCGATCCGGCGCTGTGATGGACACGACACGTGCGCCGGCGGGTGGGCGGCGAGCGCTCGGTGGAGCGCAATGCCGAGGTCGCCCGTTCCGGCCGCGAGGCCTCGCACCTCCAGACGCCACTCGTAGTCGGCACCCTCGAGCGCGCCGTCGGGGCAGCTGATGTCCGCACCGGGGCAAGCCCGGAAGGCCAGGGAGAGCAGTTCGAACCGCGCGTCGTACGAGTCACGGCCTGAGTAATCGAACCGCAGCGCCCCACTGATGCGGGGCGACTCGATCACGACCACCCATCGCGGCCCCTGCCGACAGAGGTAGAGCGTGGCGCTGTCCGGGACGCCGCCGTCCCCAGGGTTGGAGCCGTTGCGCGGTCTCATCGACAAGTGGAGAGACCTCGCTGGCATCGTGCTCTGCCGTCTCCCGTTGCGGGGACAGCCTCCTCGTGTGTTGTTCGTCCGTTGTGTTCGTGTGGCGGACCCAGCACCACCCAAGACTTGCAGATCCGCGTGCTGGTGCACCAGTGCCTTAGGTACCGACTTCTGCGCCGACCGGAGCGTGCGCGTGCCCGCCGGAAGATGGGATACACGGGACCGGAGTCAGCTGCCCGGGGCGTGGCGCAACGTGACCGTGACGTGCCGGACAGCCGCCCCGAGGGTGACGGTGCCCGAGGCCTCGTCGACGTGGCCCACCGACGTTGACGAAATGTTGTCGATGAAGGTGGGGAGGCAGAAGAGCACAGCGCCGGTGGGACGCGGGCCGCGCAGGGTGAGGGAGACGGTGTCGCCGTTCGCGGAGATCGTGAGCCCGATGCGCTTCCCGGATGTGGTGGGGAAGTTGGTGACCGAAATGGGTGTGCCGGGTCGTAGCCATGCCGGGGGGACACCGCGACCCACGACCAACCCGCCATCGGCCTGCTGCGCCACCAGGGAGTCGAGCAGGACCTTGTTCGCGCCGGCAATGCCCCAGACGTGCGGCGACGACCCTTGACCCGCGCCGGGGTGCCGCCCGAGCCACGGCGAGGTGGGGTCGGGGGCGCTCGAGCTCTCCCACCAGGAAAGCGGTCCGCTCTGGCTGTTGGCGATCATGAACTCGTAGTTCAAGATCCCCTGGTCCCGGTGGTGCGTACTGGCCAGACCGGCCGTACCGTCCGCCGCGTCGTAGGCGCTGGAGTAGAAGTCATCGGGAAAGCCACCCGTGGTGTCGGCCGCCACCAGACCGCGCAGCCGGTCGAACCCGTAGGAGTACGTGGCGTCGATCAGGTTCAGTCCGGGCCCGTTGAGAGGCGCCCCGAGGAGGTACCCCTCCCAGGCCCAGTTGCCGAGCGGCGATGTCCAGTTGGCGTCTCCCGGGTTGTCGCATCGGTTGGCCGTATTGGGCTGGAGCAACGAGCAGGGCAGGTAGTCGAGACCGTACCGATCGATGGTCTGGCCCAGCACGGTGTTCGTCGCGTCGAGGAGGCTGCCGTACTGTGCCGTGGCCCAAGCGGCCTCGGCGGTGTTGCCGACGGAGGTGGCGATGTAACGGTAGGCGGCCAGCCCGAGCAGGGCTTCGTAGTCATCGGTGGTCCAATATCCCTGCGTGTCGATGTCGTTGGTCGCCTCCATGGTTCCCATCGGGCCGGTGCGATCGGTCGCGATGGCGTGCGCGGCGTCCTCGATACTCGGTTGCGCAGTCCCGAGGGGGCCCTCCGTAGCGAAGTTCTGCGCGACGAACGCCGTATCACCCGTCTTCATCAGGTACACGGCCCAGGGCACGTCGTAGGTCCACAGGCCGTCCACGTACTGGCCTTGAGACCCCACGACGCTACGGGCCTCGGTCAGCAACGCGTGGGCGTCGCTGAAGTAGCCCTGCGTGAACAGATTGGTGAGGATGCCCACGACGTCGTGGCTGAACTCGCTCTCGTAGCCGTTGACGCCCGTGTCGAGCGCGTTGCCGCTCCGCGTGATCTGCGTCGTGATGAATCCACTCTTGTAGGCGTCGACCAGTGCCGGATCGGGGACGTCGATCTGCGCAATACCGGCCAGCTCGGAGTTCCAGAAGGCGCGCATGTGGGCGTAGTGGAGGTCGAAGCCGCCCGCGGCGGCAAGTGCGTGCGGGCTGGGCCACGGCGAGGTGCTGCCGAAGCGGTCGGAGGCCACGACGTAGTCGTGGTTCACGGCACGGTGGGGTGGCACCACGTCAGGTGCCGAGTCGAGCGGGACCAGCGAGGGCGAGGCCTCCGGGTTGGCCGTGACCGGGTGACCGGTCGCGTTGGCGACCCGGACGCGGCTGTAGATCGCGACGAAGGGGTTGCCGTCCAGGACGACCCGATCTGCGAACTCGGTGATGGCGACGCTGGCCCCGCCGTCGTCGAACATGGTCACCTGGGCCGGGAGGTACCCGGAGGCGTCGGTCCACGTCATCCGCTGCCCCTGGTAGATCCCGAAGCCGTCGTTCACGAAGTAACCGCCCGGGCCGTCCTGAATCATGAAGGTCCCCCCGAGGCAGGTCACCACGCTGTCGTGGTCACCCAGCCACCCGATGGTCGCCGCGGTGGCGTGGGCACCCGTGAAGGCGTCCGTGTCGACGTTGAAGGTGCAGCGGTACGCGGGCGCGGGTCCCGGTGCACTCCCGGTCGTTGCCGCGGGTGTGCCCGCAGCGCTCGACGACTGGGGCGAGACGGTGGCGATGCCGACGGCGAGCCACGCACATCCGAACACGACGGCCAGATGCCGCGGCATGCCGACCGTCGTCGGTCGCACCTTCCGACGGCCGTCCGCGCCTGTCGGTTTCCGTGGTGCCCCCCTGTGGCGATACACGCCGGCATCGTACCGAGAGCGGCACGAGCCGGGCCTGCCGCCGCTCGACGCCTCAGGGTTGGTTCCGGCGGGTGGCCGTCGTCGCCCGCGGGCCGCGTGGTACGAGCATCGCGGTCGGGTCCGACGCCGGGCACGTCGAGCGCACGTCTCGTGGCCGGCGGCGGGCGTCTAGGCGGGCGTCTAGGGCCGGAACACCACCTTTATGGCGTGGGACGTGTTCCGGTCGATGGCTGTCTCGATGGCCTCTCGGTAACTCTCCAGGGGGAATTCGTGCGTCACGGCGACTGCGTCGGGTAGGAAGCCGGCGGAGAGGACGTCGAGCGCGCGGTCGACCGAATGGCGTCCGGGGCCACCAGCCGGCCCCGGCGAGGACGCCAGGTCCACGGTGTGATCGATGGAACCTATGAGTGCGGCTTCCTTGTACCAGATCGGCGTGAGGTCGACCTCGCTGATTCCGGCCGTACCGAGCAGGAGCACGGTGCCTCGGTGGGCCACGGCACGCAGTGCCTCGGTGACCGACTGCGGCGACCCCACTGCTTCGACGACGTAGGGGAATCCACCCATCAACATCTGGTCCTGCTTGCGGCCGACTACCCGGGACCCGGACAGAGTGGCCAACTCCTCCCAGTGGCCGTTGCCAGGGTCGGCGAGGACGACGTGGGCCGCACCACACGCGGTGGCCGCGGCGCCCTGGTATGGATGGCGGGCCAGCACCGTGATCGGGCAGTGCGGGAAGAGCCCCCGCAGCGCGGCGACCGCTGCCAGCCCGATGATGCCCGCACCCACGACGAGCACTCCGTCGCCGTCGTTCGGCATGGCCCGCATCAGCCCGTGGCAGGCGATGGAGACAGGCTCGTACAGGCTGGCACCCCGGTCGGGAATTGAGTCGGGGAGCAGGTGGAGCATCGACTCGTGCGCCAGCACGACGTCAGCCCAGCCGCCGCCCAGGTCCTGGGTGTAGCCCAGTGTGCGTCCCGTGCTGACCACCCGGCTGTCCAGATTCAGGCACGAGGAGGTCCATCCACGGGCGCAATTCGGACACGGCGGGTCGATCGCCCTCGGGAGGCATGGGATGCACGGGTCGATCACGACGCGCGTGCCCGGTGCCACGGAGCAGTCCGGTCCTGCCTCCACGACCTTCCCCGCCGTTTCGTGCCCGAGCACGAACGGGAACGTGCCGATGGAGGACAAGGTCGGCGAGGGCCCTGTGCTGTGGGTGAACAGATGGAGGTCACTGCCACAGATCCCGCCGGCCGTCACGGCGACACGCGCCCACCCCGGACCCGGGAGCTCGGGCTCGGGGAGTTCGGCCAGCGAGGCGGGGAAGTCGGGGTCGACCATGTCGAAGACAACGGCGCGCACGTCGTGAGCGTAGGCGCTGCCGGCCACCCGCTCACGTGGCATCCCTGGCCTAATGTGCGAGGCGATGCGGGTATCCGACGCCACCCTGACCGAGGTGCGCGAGCGCGGCTTCTCGCTGATGGAGGGGTTCCTGGACCCCGAGGAACTGGAGGCCGCCCGGGAGGCGCTGTGGCTCCACTTCCCCCCTCCGGATCAGTACTTCGCAGATCCCGAAAGGTTCGCCGGTTACGCGACGAGCCAGTTCGCCGGCGTGGAGGAGTTCCCGTACCGTTCCTGGGCGCTGAACCGCCTGGCGATACATCCCGACCTGGTCGATGCCGCCGAGCGCTATCTCCAGACGACGGAACTCCACCTCTACAAGGTCGAGCTCTGGGCCAAATACGCCGGTGCGGTCAACTACGACCAGCCGCTGCACCGGGACTTCGGCAGCCACAGCCTCGTCGTGCCCCGAGCTGAACTGCGCTACCAACAGCTCACGACCTTCATCTTCCTGTCCGATGTCACCGACGATGACGGGCCGACCCGCATCGTGCCGTTCGAGTACGGCAAGGATGTGCCCTATACGCCGCTGTATCTGCCGTTCGGTTCGCTCGCCGACGTTGAGGTGCCGTGCACCGGTCCGGCGGGAAGCCTCCTCATCTATCGGACCGACGTCTTGCACCGCGGCTCGGACTTCGCCGCGTCGCATCGAGCCCGCTTCTCCATTCTGGTCGACTACCAGGTTCGCGGCACCACGTGGGGCGGAAAGATGTCCTGGCCGAAACAATCACCCGAGCGGTGGGCCAGGTTCATTCCACAGTGCAGCGTGCGAGAGAGGGATCTGTTCGGGTTCCCGCGTCCCGGCGATCCCTATTGGACGGAGGAAACCCTGGAGGGCGTGGGGGCCCGGTACCCCGGCATCGATATGTCGCCGTACCGTGGCGGTGGCATCGATATGTCGCCGTACCGTGGCGGTGCAACGTCGTAGGCGACAACCGGCACTACCCGCGGCATACTCTCCCGCGGGAACAGTCGACGAAGGGAACGGATATGCCGGCACAGCTGATTCTGGAATTCGAGGGCGTCACGACGAAGGAGTACGACGCGGTCAACGCCGCGCTCGGGATCGACCCCGCATCGGGGGAGGGTGACTGGCCCGATGGTCTCCAGGTCCATGCCGCCGGACTCGACGAGGACGGGGATCTCGTCGTGACGGAGATCTGGGACACGCCCGAGCACCAGGCAAGGTTCATGGAGGATCGCCTCGGTGAGGCCCTCGTCAAGGGCGGTATCACCGGCCCGCCGTCGAGCATCACGTGGATCGAGCTGGTGGCGCACCACCGTCCGGGCGACTGACGGGAGCGAAGAGCCGTCACGCCACCACGCGCACCTCTGGCGCGTTGGTGGCTGGTTCTCGGAACAAATTCGGTTGCCGTCCCGGTGGGTATACCGTTGTGTACGCCACCTTCGAAAGCGAGGGGTTCCGTGCGGGCGTCTCGGCCGTCCGCTGCATCGAGTGAGGCGTGCCACTCCTGACGCGAGGCCACGAACGGGGACTCGATGTCCGAAAACGGTTCCAACGTGTTCGATGCCTTCCGGCGAGAGGCCGGCCTCTCTCACGGCGAGCTCTGGCTCCGCTATTTCGAATTGGGGGGCATGAGCTCGGGACTCGAACTGGAGATGTACCTGTGCGGTACGGCCGTGCCCACGGCTCATGACCACGACCTCATCGCCGCGGCCCTCAACGAACGCTTTGTGGAGATGGGTGGCAACCACCCCGTCCCGTACTCCGATGACCCTTGGGAGTCGTAGGCTCACGGATTGCGAGGAGGCACCACCTCATCGGTGCGGGGAGCTCCGGTGTCAGGGCGTTCTCCCGTTTCAATCAGGCCCTGCGCCACGTCGCGGAGCTTCAGATTCAGATGCTGAGACGCTCGTCGTAAGACGTCAAATGCCTGGTCAGCGGTGATCCGTTCCCGTTCCATCAAGATGCCTTGGGCCTGGCCGATCATTTCGCGGGTGGCCAGTGCGGCCTGCAGATTAGCTTCACGTCGCTCTTGGTCTTCATGGACGAGCGCAGTCGAGAAGGCCAGACCCGCGACGGCGGCGAGCAGATACCCCTTCGCTCGATCGACGACGCCAAAGGCGTCTGGGTATTTGGCGTAGAGGTTGAGAGCGCCGAGGGTTCCGTTGCCGAGCAATGGAAGTGCCAGCAGGCTTCGCATTCCCTGGGCCGTTGCTGCCGGTCCGAAGTGGGGCCAGCGTGGGTCGGTCCCGAGGTCGCCGGCGTAGTAGGCAATGCCCTGCGTTGTGGCATCGAGGCATGGACCTTCACCCGAGGCTTGCTGGATGGCGTCGACCGCGGTGACAGCGGGATCCGTGGGCGCCGAAGTCGTGATCGCCCCGTCCCTGAACAGGAAGATGCCTGCGTAGTCGCAGCCCTCGATCGTGGCCACCGACAGCTCGACGACCTGGGTGAGGGTTTCCTGGACACTCCCTGCGGAAAACAGCGCGTGAGCCGTCTCGGAGAAGTCGGCCACGAGCGCAGAGGACGAGTCCGGACCTGCGGCTGGGGGATCGATGTCGCTCACTTCGCTGTTCCTGACCGTGTGCAGCTCGATGTGTCCCCTCATCGTGTCATTTCGGCGCTCGGCCCTGCCATTGCGCCCCTGGCTGGCATGCGAGTAGCGTGTCACACAACCTTCTACAGCGAGGGCGTCACATTTATCTCCGACGTCGTCGTCGGTGTGCGCCGGGAGCCCGTCATCCTTGACCAGATCCTCTTTGTAACCCCCGTAGCTCAGCCTGAAGCGCATTGTCCCAGTGGCGTGCCCCGGTCATGAACGGACCGGCTGGAGCCTTCGACCCCACGCCTGAGTTCGGCGTGGCGACGCTCGAACCGGGGAGCTCTCGCGATGCCCCATCGTACGACGGGCTTCCCGGTGCGTATTCCCGGCTGAGGGATCAGGTCGGGCGGGCTGGTCTGCTCGGGCGGCGGCCCTACCGCTATGCGTTGAAGATCGGTGCGACGGTTGTCGCGTTTGCGGCGGGGTGGACCGCCTTCGTCGTGGTGGGAAATTCGTGGTTCATCGGGGTCGTCGCTGTTCTGCTCGCCATGTTGTTCACCCAGGTTGTCTTCCTCGGGCATGACGCAGGCCACCAGGGAATCGCAAGATCCGCACGTGTCAACCGCTGCATAGGGATGATCGTGGGCAACGGGCTGACCGGACTGAGCTTCGGCTGGTGGGTGCCCAAGCACAACGCACATCACGCGCACCCGAACGAAGTGGGCCGGGACCCCGACATCGGCGCGGGTCTCGTCGCATTCGGCGTGACCCCCGCGAGTGCCTCCGGATCGGCGCGGATCCGCCTGAGGGATCGCCTTCAGGCTCCGTTGTTCTTGTTCGTATTGCTCCTTCAGGGCCTGGGTCTCCATGTGACCAGCCTCACGTCGGTGCTGCGCCGTCGTGGTCGGTTGGCATGGATTGAACGGCTGCTCCTGGCCGGCAATGCGGTCGCCTACTTGGCGATCGTCTTCTGGGTGCTCGCGCCGGTGAAGGCCGTCGCGTTCATCGCGATTCAGCAGTCCCTGTTCGGCCTCTATCTCGGGTGCACCTTCGCGCCGAACCACAAAGGCATGCCGATCGTCGCCGGCGACGCCAGGCTGCCCTTTGCCTATCGACAGGTCGTCACGGCGCGCAACATCATCGGCGGTCGCTGCATGACGTTCGTGTTCGGTGGACTGAACTACCAGATCGAACATCACCTGTTCCCGACGATGGCCCGGTTCAACCTTGCCAAGGCTCAGCCCCTCGTGCGGGAGTTCTGCATCGAGCAAGGTCTGCCGTACCGGCAGGAGAGTCTCACGGGGTCGTATCGTGATGCGTTGCGCTCCCTCCAACCGGGCGGGTTGTCGACCTGAGGGTGTCGACCTGAGGGTGTCGGCCTGAGGGTGTCGACCTCACCGAGGGCGTGCGCCTCCTGTGCTGTCGGCGCTCTCCACGCTGAGCCCGGACGGTAACGCTCGGGAGAAATGGCTCTCCCCGGGTTCCCGACTCAGGGGGCACCCGAGACTCCACCGCCCGTCTCGCTCGTCGAGTTACCGTCTCCCCACGGTTCTGGCCGCCAACCCTCGAATCCGCCATCCGCGGAGGTGAACACGATTTGACCGATCCTGTGACTCCGACCCCGCCGCCAGCGACATCGGCCAGCGATCCGATGGCGTTGCTCCGTACCCGGAGTTACGTGACGTTGCTGGTGTTGGCCGCAGCCATCGGGGTTCCCGTGTCGGCCGTGGCGTACTTCTATCTGAAGTTCGTCTCGGTGGCTCAGAACTTCGTGTTCGTCACGCTGCCCAAGCACCTCGGGTCGAACGCCGTCCCGACGTGGTGGCCGATCGTGCCGCTCGTCCTGAGCGGGCTCATCGTCGGTCTCACTCTTCGCTACTTTCACGGGACTGGTGGTCACAAGCCGGCCGAGGGCTTCAAGACCACTGGTGGAACGGAGCCGAGAGATCTCCCTGGAGTCTTCGTCGCCTCGCTGGCGACGCTCTGCCTCGGAGCGGTGCTCGGGCCCGAGGCCCCTCTCATCGCCATCGGCGGCGGCCTCGGCGTGTTGGCCGTGCACCTGATCAAGAAGGACGCGCCAGAGATGGCAGTCGTGGTCATTGGGGCGGCCGGAAGCTTTGCCGCCATCTCGACCCTTCTCGGATCGCCCATCATCGGCGCCTTCCTGCTCATGGAAGCGGCCGGCCTCGGTGGTCCGCTCCTGGGTGTCGTCCTGGTACCTGGGTTG
Source organism: uncultured Acidimicrobiaceae bacterium (assembly GCA_963736525.1). Classification (GTDB taxonomy): domain Bacteria; phylum Actinomycetota; class Acidimicrobiia; order Acidimicrobiales; family RAAP-2; genus Bog-473. The sequence continues at coordinate 337,852 of CAVTPF010000010.1, read as the reverse complement.
CTCGCCGCCGGCATCGGGTCACTGATCTTCGTCGGACTCGATGCGTGGTCGGGATACGGCACCTTCTCCTTGAACGTCGGCCCGATCCCGCATTTCGGCACCCCCACTGGTGCCGAATTCCTCTGGGCCGTCGGCATCGGGCTTGCCGCTGCCGTGCTCGGGATGGCGATCAAGCGGAGTGCGTTGGCGATACAACCCATCGTCGAACACCGCAAGATTGTGCTCACTCCGGTGTTGGGCCTCATCGTCGCGGTGCTCGCCATTGTCTTCTTCGAGATCACCGGAAAGCCGTCCTCGTATGTGCTCTTCTCCGGCCAGAGCGCGCTGCCGGACCTGGTGCAGCATGCGGCGATCTGGTCAGCGGGGGCTCTGGTGGCGCTCATGGTCTGCAAGGGCTTGGCCTATGCCGTCTCCCTGGGTGGATTCCGAGGCGGGCCCGTGTTTCCCGGCATGTTCATCGGCGCTGCTCTCGGGATCGCCCTCTCACACCTTCCCGGGCTGCCCATGATCGCCGGGGTCGGCATGGGCATCGGGGCGATGACGGCGGCCATGCTGGGGCTTCCGCTGGTCTCGGTTCTGCTGGCCTCGTTGCTCCTCGCTGCCGACGGGATCGCCCTCATGCCGCTCATCATCGTGGCCGTGGTCGTGTCCTACGTCGTCTCGGCGCACCTGGCGTCCCCGCCTCCAGAGACCGCTCCGGCGGAGGCTGTTCCAAACTCACCCTGAGAAATTCTTGGGACCTGGAGCGTTCACCTCTATCCGTCGCGAGCTTCCGGTAGCTGCAGCGAGCTTCGGGAGACTGACATCGGCGTCCGACGGCGCGGTCATTGCGGGGTTTCAGCGCAAGAGGATTGACGCCGCGGCCAGCACGTAGTAACACCCTGGTTGCGCATTCCGACATTGAGCACGATCCGACATTGAGGTGGCGAAGATGACGCAGAGCCGTTCACGTTTCATGACCCGTGCCGGGCTCGGGCTGGTCCTGATGCTGGGAGCCTTCACCGGTATCGTGATCGCCGCCGCGCCGGCCGGTGCCCTCGGGGTCACCTGGTACGTCGCCCCGACCCCGACTGGAAGCGGCACGAGCGGCGGGAGCTGCTCCGCGCCGTCCTTCAACACGATCGCCGCGGCGGTGAGTGCCGCCGGCGGTGGTGACACGGTCGATGTGTGCACCGGCACCTACAACGAGGGCGTCACCGTCTCCGGCAAGGCACTGACGATCGACGGATCGGCGGGCAGCACGCCGGCAACCATCGACGCGGCAGGCCAGACGGAAGGCGTCGTCATCGAGGGAACAGCCACCGCGGGCACGACGCTCGAGGGCTTCACGATCCAGAACGCAAACGACGAAGGCGTCCTCGTTGAGGGCACCTCGAGCGTGACCGTCGAGGACAACGTGGTGAATGGGAACGACGTCACCTGTGTGCCTCAGACGACCGAGAACGACTGCGGAGAGGGCATCCACCTCGAGTCTGTGACCAACTCCACTGTGCGGCGCAACACGAGCGAGAACAACACGGGCGGTATCCTCCTCGACGACGGCATCCCTCCCGGCAGCATCGGGGTGGGGGCTTTCGGGGGTGCCACCGCCTATTACGGGCCGACGTCAGGGAACTTGATCCAGAGCAACATCGTGGTCAACAACATCTGGGACTGTGGCATCACCATGCCGTCACACAATTCGCTGGCCGCACCCGGCGGGAACCCCAACCCGAGCGCCGGCGGCGTCTTCGACAACACGGTGGAAGGCAACGTGTCGGAGAACAACGGCACAGCAGGAGGCGGGGGCTCGGGAATTCTGATGGCCGCGCCGTTCCCCGGTACGGCCTCCTATGACAACGTGATCGAGGGCAACACGGTGTCGGGGAACGGCCAGGCCGGCATCACGATCCACAGCCACGCGCCCGCGCAGGACGTCGATGGCAACCAGATCACGAACAACACCGTCGGGTCCAACGCCGTTGGCGAGTCCTCGCCCGGGACCGGGGTCTTCACCTCGGGCAGCAGCAGTGCCGGCGATGTGGACGCCGGAGATCCGGCCACCACGGGCATCCTCGTGTACAGCGCGGTCGTACCGGTGACCGGAACGACGATTCAGGGCAACTCGATCTACAGCAACTATTACGGGATTTGGACCTCGAACGTGATCACCAGTGGCATCAGCGCCAACACGTTCACCAACGTCACGGTTGCGACCTATGCCGTGCCGGCGCCGGGTACGGGGTACCTGCTCGCTGCCTCCGACGGAGGGATCTTCGCGCTCGGCACGGCGCCGTTCTGGGGATCGGCCGCGGGCTCCGCGACGTTGGCGGGCTCTCCCGCCGTCGGGATCGCCGAGACCCCCGACGGGGGCGGCTATTGGGTCGTGAGCAACACCGGAGCAGTCGCCAACTTCGGCGACGCGGCGTCCTTCGGCTCCCTCAGCGGCCGGAAGCTCAATGCCCCGATCGTGGGCATCGTGGGCACTCCCGACAGCCACGGGTACTGGCTGGTGGCATCCGACGGCGGGGTCTTCAACTTCGGTGACGCCGGCTTCGTCGGCTCCATGGGGAGCAAGCCGCTCAACAAGCCGATTGTGGGCATGGCCGCGACGTCGAGCGGCCAAGGGTACTGGCTGGTGGCATCCGACGGCGGCATCTTCAACTTCGGTGACGCCGGCTTCGTCGGTTCGATGGGGGGCAAGCCTCTGAACGCACCCGTCGTGGGCATGGCCGCCACGCCCAGCGGTCATGGCTATTGGCTGGTCGCCTCGGACGGCGGCATCTTCAACTTCGGCGACGCGACCTTCAGTGGCTCCATGGGCGGCAAGCCACTGAACAAGCCCGTCGTGGGCATGGCCGCCTCCTTCGACGGCGCGGGCTACTGGTTGGTGGCCTCCGACGGCGGCATCTTCAACTTCGGCGACGCGGCGTTCCACGGCTCAATGGGTGGTACACCTCTGGTCAAGCCCGTCGTCGGGCTGGTGACGCCGGCGTAAGCGCCACGGTGTCACTGCGACACCTACCAGCGGCGCCGTCGCCCCTGTCCGTTCAACCGTCGTAGAAGCCCGGACGGTGGCAGCCGGCCAGTGTGCGCTGCCGGGGCGTCTTGGCGCGGGCCAGCGCCTCCTCGCTGAGATGGTTCACCAGTGAGGTCGGTCGAATGCGCTGGGCAATGTCGCGGCGCCCGTAGTGGCACTGGATGAAGACTCGCCCGGGGTCACTTTTCCCCGGCTGCAGCCGGCAGTGCCAGATGTCAGACACGAACAAGGCGACGTCCCCGGCCTCGGCCAGGAGCGGCACGGCACCGCGACCCTCCCATTCGAGACCCGCGTCGGCCAGTCGGCTGACTGGTGGCGGCTGTCCGGAGGTGTGACTACCGGGTATGACGGCGGTGGGGCCCGCCTCGAGCGGGCAATCCCACAGGAAGATGTGGGCCGCAATGGCGAAGATCGGGTAGGGGATACGCGGGTCCCACGGAACGTCGGGGTCGCGGGGAACGTGCGGTCCGGCGTCGATGTGCCAGAAGCGACCCAGGTGCTCGTTGTTGCCAGATGGTTGCCACCACGCGGTGTTGGCGATGACGTGGCAATCCTCCCCGAGTAGAGGCTCGATGGTCTCGAGGATGCGGGGGTGACCGATTGCCCGCTGGACGAGAGCACTCCGATTGAGCATCTCGTAGCGAAACGGAGCCATCTGCTCGACGCTGTCGTGCGGATCTCGCATATCCGGCGGGTACTCGTGGAAGACGCGGCGAAGGTCGGCGCAGAGGGCCTCGACCTTGGCCTTGGTCAGCACGCCTTTGAGCACCGTGTAGCCGTCCGACTGGAGCTGCCAGGAAGCTGACGGGACCTCGTCGGTGCGGAGCGTGAGGTATCCGGAAGATCGTGTGAGCACACCCCAATACTGCCGCGTGGACCTCGGTCGGACAACGGGATGCGATGAGGCGGACGTCCCTCTGCCCGTTACGCTCGACGGGTATCGTTCGTGGCGGCGATGAGGCTGCCGATAGCCGCGATGACGGTGACGATGAGGCCCCACGCGATATTCGCGTGTCCGAAGCCCCCAGGCTGCTCGGAGATCTTCTGCAAGATGCGAATGAGGTCGTACGCCGCGAAGCCCGCGCAGGCAAGGGCCACCACGAAAGCCGCGGAACGAAAGATCGGCTCGTCCGAGATCACCGACATGCAGACCAGGATGAACAGGACGATGCCGGCGGCGAAGGTGATCCAGCCGTTGACGCCGATCAGCGCCGAGATACCCGAGTCGGTTCCGGAGATGGACGTACTCAGGCTCCCGAGGGAGACACTGATCCAGGGCGTCAACGAACCCAGGATCAGCAACAGACTGCAAAACAGAAGCCCCGCCATGCCGCCCGTCACCGGACTCATCACGACCGGACGACGATTCGTCTGGGTGTACGCGGCAGAGTATGGCGGCAGGGGACGAGAGCCGGGAGCCGTCGGAGCGGAGGGTGCGAAAGACCGTGCCGGCGTGTACGTGGAATCGGTGATCGATGCAGCCCCGGGTATCACTGCGGCGGGCGGGGTCTCGTCGATCCACGTTCCGTTGACCCATCGACGCTGCGATGTCCAGGCCGTGCCGTCCCAATACGACTGGACATTGGGATTGATGCGGTCTGGATACCAGTCGGGTCGCTTGTCCGATTCATGCCGGGGTGTGGCCCCGACCGGCCCGAAAACGTCGCTACTCACGCGTACCACCGCCTATCCAGCGTTCCTCGGGCCGCCTTGTAACCCTGTGTTCGTCTGGCCGCCCCGCCAACGAAAGCCTAAGACATGTCAACGAGCGTCAATAGAGCCGTTTGGCCTGTCGTGACCCCGAGATCATGGTCTGCCTCGGGCTGTCGACCCAGGCTTGAGCACACACGGTGTCTGCTGCATGCTTCGGTGTGGCCGGGCGCGGGGAAGGCGCGGAGTTGCGATGTCCGCGAGGAGCGAGCGGTGTGCGCGTTGCTCCAGCGCGCGGCATCGATGGTGATCCATACTTGGCCGCCGGCCACCCGAGCAGGACCGCACCGACACCGTGAACGTCACCAGGGGAGGGCAACGTGGGCAACCGCCCCATGGAGCGAATTGGAGCCGCAGCGGGAGTGCTCTTCGTGGTGCTGAGCGTGCTGGCCGCGTTCATCTATCCGCAGCAGCCAGCGACGAACAGCCCCGCGGCGACGACCGTCTCCTGGGCGCGCGACCATCGGGTTGCGATACAGAGTGGCATGATCCTGGCGCTCTTTGCCGCGGGCGCTCTCTTGTGGTTCGTCGCCTACCTGCGCACGGTTCTGGGTCAGTCGGGAGACGATCGAGACCCGCTTGTGCCAACCATCTTCGCTGCTGGCATCGCCTCAGCCATTCTTTCCGCGCTGGCGACGGTGCCCTACGTCATGCTCGCATTCATGGAAGCGCAGACGGACGGGATTCCGGATCCGACCGTCGTCCGCATGCTCGCGGACCTCAACACCGTCCTCTTCGGCGTCAGCGCTCTCATGGCGGGGGTCTTCTCACTGGCTTTCGGTCTGAGCATCCTCCGCGGAACGCTCTTCGCGTCATGGCTCGGTTGGCTCAGCATCGTGGTGTCGATTCTCAATTGGATCGCAGTGTGGATTGGCGTCACGTTCAGCAGCTACCACGGCAAGGCGTGGACTGCCATCGGCTATGGCGCGTTCGTCGGTTACCTGGTGATCCTCCTTGTGGCGGCCGTTTCGCTGCTTCGGGGCGGGTGGTACGCGCGGAGCGCGGTTGTTCCGGAGGCCGTCGCTTAGGGCAGCCGGGCCATGACCTCATCACCGATGTGCCGTCGGCGCGTGGGAGACGTGGGGGGTTGAGCGCTTTCGGCGTTCGGCGTACGGTTGGCGGAGATTGGGGGGCGGCATGAGGCTAAGATGGAGAGGCCTGACGGTTGGCGCCTTGCTGACGGTGACTGCCATGGTCTTCGCGGCCGTGCTGGTGCCGGTGGGAACAGCGGGCGCAGCGTCGCCCAGCAGCGCCCCCGGTGTGACACCCACCTCCATCACCGTGGGGACCATCTCGACGCAGACCGGCACGCTGGCGGCAAACGCCTCCTCTTTGATCTACGGCGAGAAGGCGTACTTCGACTACATCAACGCCCAGGGCGGCGTGAACGGGAGGAAGATCGACTACAAATATGCCCTCGACGACGGTGGAAATCCGACCACCTTCAACCAGCTCGCCAACACGCTGATCAATCAGGATCACGTGTTCGCGGTGACCGGCGTGGCAACGATCTTCTTCTCGCCCAATTTCTTCGTGGAGTCGGGCATACCGACCTACGGCTACAACGTGACGGACAACTGGGCGGGTCCGCCCAATCTTTTTGCCGCCGGTGGATCGACGCAGTATTACCAGGCGGGGGCAGCCGAGTTCGCCTACGTGGCGCGCCAGACCCAGTCGAAGCCCTCAATCGCCATTGTGGCCTACGGCGTGGCGGCATCGGCGAACGCCTGCCAGGCCGCCGAGAACGCGATGAAGTCCGCGGGCTACAACATCAGCTACGTCGACCTCAAGATCAATTACCCCGGCTCCACGGTGGCCACCGACGTGCAGCGGATGCGGCAGGCCGGATCCAATTTCGTGCTGAGCTGCATGGACGTCCAGGGCAACGTCAACATGGCCCGAGCTATCCAGCAGTACGGGCTCAAGGTGACGCAGCTGTGGCTGAACGGCAACGACGTGCCGACGCTACGGGCCAACAAGAGCCTCATGCAGGACGTGTATTTCGCCACCTACCACGTGCCTTTCACGGCGCCAACTCGTCTCTACCCGGGCCTGAACCTCTACCTGAGGCAGATGAAGAAGTATGAGCCCAACTACGTGTACAACGAATTGGCCATCCAGGGCTGGGAGTCGGCAGCGCTCTTCGTGCAGGGCGTGAAGGCGGCTGGAAACAACCTCACGTGGGCCAACGTGATCAGGCAGACCAACGCCCTCACGTCCTTCACCGCCGGTGGTCTGACGACGCCGGTGAACTGGGCGGTCGGAGGTCACAGCGGCCACGCCCCGCCGTACTGCGTAGCCTACGTCGTGGCCAAGGGCACGCAGTACGTCCCGGCGTTGAACAAGGGCCAGAACGTCTTCAACTGTTTCCGGTCATCCAACACGAAGGCGAACCCGGTATTCCCGGTCCCGGCCGGCACCCCAGCCCCGCACTAGCTCGGCCGGCTCGGAGCGGCTATTCGGAGGGTCGTCGCGGAGTTTGAAGAGTTGGCGGATTCGCCCATCTGTGGCTCTTGTCCGCTCCATGGGCTTCCCACGCCTCGCGGAGCTGCAGAACGGCCCTTCTCGTATCGTCCCCTTCTGCTCCTCCGAGCCAACCGCATGAGCACAGCCCGATGATGCCGACGCGGCCGACGAAGCTCGTGACGTGGGAGGAAACTTGTACTAGTCGGTGGTCGCCATCCATCCATGTCTCCGCTGGTCCGTGTGCCGAGTGCACGTCTTATGTCGGTTTCAAGCCCGAGTCAATGAGGGATGCCTCTTGGTACTCCTCCCGGCTGGCTGCACCGTGTCGGAGCGTGGCATGGCGTGGACCCGGTGCCAGAATCTGCCCGTGACCGAGTTCGACCCGTTGGCGGCCCACTACGACGCGACCCGAGGCGGCGAGCAACGCGGCGACGAATATGCCGAGGATATTCGATGCCAGGTTGCCCGCAGGCGAAGGCCCTGTCCTTGAAATCGGGGTCGGCACCGGGGTCGTTGCCCTCGGTCTCCGCCGACGCGGTCGGACAGATCATGGTGGAGATGGGTGCGCGCGTCGACGTGCGGCGCGGTGCTCATCGGCCTCGAGGAGTGAGCGTGGACGAAGTGCTGACCTGGGCGGCCAGGGCCGATTTCACCGGCTCCGCCGAAACATTCGAGCGCCAGTGGCACTCGTCAACATCCGAAGAGCTGGCCTCCATCGCGCATCGGACCTGTCCCGCCTTGCGGGAGTTGGACGAGGATGCGATCGAAGAAGCAACCCGCCCGGCCATCGAAGCGCTGACGGCCCTACCGGCCGAACAGCATCTGCGGCGAGCCACCGCCGACATCGTGGTCCTCGTCAGGACCTGAATCGGAAGCGGGGTCCGGAGGAGGAGGACCCGCGGCCGAGCGCAACTATCCTGAGGGGAGTGTTCGAACGATTTACCGACCGAGCGCGGAGAGTGCTGGTGCTGGCACAGGAAGAGGCTCGTCTGCTGAACCACAGCTTCATCGGCACCGAGCACATCCTCCTCGGGCTGATCCAAGAGCGTGAAGGTGTGGCCGCTCAGGCGCTCGGGTCCCTCGGAATCTCTTACCTGGCGGTGCGTGCGAAGGTTGAGGAGACGATCGGCATGGCTGGTGGCGCGCCGAGCGGGTCGCCACCGTTTACGCCGCGCAGCAAAAAGGCGCTGGAGCTATCCCTGCGCGAGGCGCTCCAACTCGGCGACAGCTACATCGGCACAGAACATCTGCTCTTGGGACTCGTACGAGAGGGCGAAGGTGTCGCCGCCACGGTCCTCATGAATCTGGGGGCGGACCCGGTCAGCGTGTGGCAAGCGACGACCCGTCTGATGGCAGGCCAACGTGGAACGGTCGTGGACACCTCCGTCGGACCTCGACCGCTCGCAACCATCCATGGATGGGTGCCACCGGCCTGGGATCGCCCTTCCGAGGGCACGATTCCGGCGGTGCTCGCCGTCGATGCTGTCGCGCATCAGAACGACGTCGTCGCGGTCGCCGTCGACCACCTCGAGGTCTACCCGAACGGGTTCACCATCGGCTTGGTCGTGCGTGTCAATCCTCACAGGGTGCGCGACATGATGGAGATGCTCCGAGTCGTTGGCTCATCTCGGTGGCCGCAGGTCGGTCTTCGGTTCGCCGACGGGAGAACCGCCAGCAGCGGACCCGGCGTCGGGTTCCGGCCCGATCTGCCCAAGGACGAACACGGAGTTCCGACGGAGCCAATCGTGAGCATGACGGAGGGTCGAGGCGGACCCGGCGGCTGGCGGGCCTCGGCTTGGGTATTTCCGCTGCCTCCTGATGGACCCCTTGAAGTCTCTGTTGCGTTCGAGGCCGCGGGTCTGACCGAGTCGACCATCACCGTTGATGGGTCCGCCGTCCGTGCTGCAGCCGAGCGGGCAAGGATCGTCTGGACGTAGCAGCGTCGATAGCGTCAGGACGGCTTCTGTAGCTCGGGATGACGTGGATGGGAGCTCGGGATGACGTGGATGGGGCGTCCGTCGAGACCGATGGACGCAGGCGTCGCCGACTGCCCCAGCCGAGGCCGCCGGTGGCTGCAGCGATCGCGCGGGTTACGACCCCATTGACGGCGGAGTGCTTTCGGGTAGAATACTTAGTATGCTACTTCGAAAGGACACCGGATGAGCATTCGTCATGCCTTGTTGGCCCTGCTCAGCGAGGGGCCAAAGTACGGTCTGCAGCTGCGCCAGGAATTCGAGGCGCGGACCGGTGAGGTGTGGCCGCTCAACGTGGGGCAGGTGTACACGACCCTGCAGCGCCTCGAGCGCGACGGCTTGGTGGAGTCCGACGACACCGCCGACGACGGGCCTCAGAAGGGCTTCCACATCACCGACGACGGCGAGGCCGAGCTCGCCCAGTGGCTGCGCACTCCACCGGACTTCTCTTCGCCGCCCCGTGACGAGCTGGTGATCAAGGTGCTCGTTGCCCTCGGGCTCCCGGACGTGGACGTCCACGGGGTGGTCCAAGTGCACCGCCGTTACCTGGTCGAGCTCATGCAGCAGTGGACCCGCCTGAAGGAGGACGAGTCCCGCCTCGATCTCAATTTCGCCCTGGTCGTCGACGCCGAGCTCTTCCGGCTCGACTCGCTGATCAGGTGGCTGGACACGGCCGACGGCCGTCTGAAGCGAGCAGCTGTGGGCGTGGACGCGCCGGCGCCGCAGTCGTTCCCCCTCCCCAAGGCCCGGCGCAAGGTAGGAGCCCCACAATGAGCTACCTCGAACTCCGCGACATCTCCAAGGTCTACGGAGAAGGGGCCGCAGAGGTGCACGCCCTCCGGCGCGTCGATCTCTCCGTCGACGCCGGTTCTCTCGTGGCCGTCATGGGCGCCAGCGGCTCGGGCAAGAGCACGCTGCTGACCATCGCCGGCAGCCTCGAGGACCCCACCAGTGGTGAGGTCTACGTTGGCGGCCGTCCGTTGTCCTCGCTGTCGCGCAACGGCAAGGCGCGCCTGCGCCGCCAGTCCATCGGGTACGTCTTCCAGGACTACAACCTGTTGGCCGGGCTGAGCGCGGTGGAGAACGTGTCCCTGCCGCTCGAGCTCGACGGCATTGCGGCCCGCGAGGCCCAAGCGGCGGCCCTCGAATCGCTCGAAGACTTCGGGCTGAAGGACCGGGCGTCGCGCTACCCCGACCAGCTATCGGGAGGCGAGCGCCAGCGGGTCGCGATCGCCCGGGCCGTGGTCGGGGGGCGGCAACTGCTCCTGGCCGACGAACCGTCCGGCGCGCTCGATTCGACCAACGCCGAAGCCGTCATGCGCCTGATCCTGGCTGCCTGCCACCGCGGCTTGGCGGCCGTCGTGGTGACCCACGACGCGCAGCTCGCCTCGTGGGCCGACCGAGTGGTCTTCTTCCGCGACGGCCGCGTCGTCGACCAGACAGTGAAGGACGAGAGCCCCGAAGCGTTCCTCGCGGACCTCCCGAACCAATGAGCGTCGGCGTCCTCGAAAGGCCGGCCACCGGCTCGGCCCCCGAAGCGACCACAGGCGGCGTTCCGGCCCGCCGAGCCATGCTCCGCTGGTCCTGGCGCCTCTTCAAGCGCGAATGGCGGCAGCAGTTCTTGATCCTGCTGCTCATCATCGTCGCGGTGGCGGCCGTCGTCGTCGGCTCTGCCGTCGCGGTCAACACGCCGCCGCCGGCCAACGCCGGGTTCGGCACGGCCCACGACCTCGCGACCTTCAACTTGACCCCTACGAGCAAGTCGTCGTCGGACAGCCTGGCACATGTGCAGGCACAGATCGCCGAGCTCGAGCACGCCGTCGGCACCGTGCAGGTCATCGACAACGAGACGTTCTCGGTCCCCGGCTCGACGCAGACCTATCAGCTGCGGTCACAGGATCCGCACGGCCCCTACGGCGGACCGATGCTGCAGTTGTTGTCAGGGCACTACCCGGCCGGGCCGAACGAGATCGCCCTCACCCCGGGCTTGGCGTCCGAGCTCAACCTGCGGGTGGGCGACACGTGGCCCCAGGGCGGCAAGACCGTCGTCGGCATGGTGCAGAACCCCCAGAGCCTGCTCGATGAGTTCGCGCTCGTCCCGCCGGGCCGGGTGACGCATCCCACGCAGGTGAGCGTCCTCTTCGACGCATCGCCCAGCGCGCTCAAATCCCTCAACTCCCTCTCCCCCTACATCACGACACCGGGCTCCAACACCGACAACATCATCAACCCGGCGACCATCGTGCTGGCGCTGGCGACCGTCGGCATGCTCCTCATCGCCTTGGTGTCGATCGGTGGCTTCACCGTGCTGGCCCAGCGCCGCATGCGCTCCCTCGGGATGCTCGAGTCGATGGGGGCGACCGACCGCAACGTCCGGCTCGTCCTGGAGGCCAACGGCGTCATCGTCGGCGTCGTCGGTGCCGTCGTGGGCTTCGTGCTGGGGTTGGTGCTCTGGCTGGCCTACCGGCCGACCAACGAGCAGAGCGCGCACCACCTCATCGGTACGTTCGCCCTGCCGTGGAAGGTGATCGCGCCGGCCATGGTGCTCGCGGTCATCGCGACCTTCTTCGCCGCCGGCTATCCCGCCCGCGCCATCACCCGCGTGCCGGTGGTCGGCGCCCTGGCCGGGCGCCCGGCGCCACCCCGCCAGATCCACCGCTCGTTCATCCCTGGCGTGGTCGCGCTCGTGATCGGGTTCATCTTCTTCTCCCTCTCGGGCGCCTCGGGGAACGGCGGCGGCATTGTGTGGCTGGTCCCCGGGCTCATCGCGCTGATCGTCGGGATCATCCTCGTCTCACCGTTCTTCCTCGCCCTGTTGGCGCGGATCGGCGGCCGGTCGCCCATCGCCATCCGCCTGCCGCTGCGCGACATGGCGCGCTACCGGGCGCGCTCCGGCTCGGCCCTCTCGGCCATCAGCCTCGGCATCATGATCGCGGTCATCATCTGCGCCGTGGCCGTTGCCCGTTACGCCAACGTCTTCGACTACGTCGGGCCGAACATGGCAGCGAACGCGCTCAACGTGTACACCCCGCCCAGCGGCCCAACCTTCGGGCCGAACGGTCAAGTGGGGAACACCACGCCGCCGCCGAGCGTCCAGACGCAGGAGGCCGCCGTGCACGCCATCGCCTCCGCCGTCGGCGCGACGCACCTCGTCGAGCTCGACCAGCCAGCGGTCGGCTTGCAGAACCCGAGCGCGGGCGGCCGCCAATGGGACGGCCCGATCTACGTGGCGACGCCCGCGCTTTTGCGGGCCTACGGCATCAACCCGTCGTCCATCCCGTCCGACGTCGACATCCTCAGCTCGCGGCCAGGGCTCGCGGGCTCGGGCGTGCAGCTCACCTACGGCGGTGGCGGGAAGGGCGGCGATGGCTTCCAGGGCTTGGGCGCGGGCGGGAACAACACCAACTCTTGCTCACCCGGCTCGTGCCTCGCCCAGCCGGTGGTGCAGGAGGAGAGCCAACTGCCCACGGGCACGTCGGCACCCAACACGGTGATCACCCAGAGCGCGTTGCGCCGACTGCACCTCACGGGCCAGAACAGCCTCGACGGCTGGATGATCCTGACCCACAGCCCGATCACCTCGGCCGAGCTCACGAGCGCCAACTCGCTGGCGGCCTTCGCCGACCTGAGCACCGAGTCGAAGAACGACGCGCCGACGTCGGCCGAGATCGTGAATTGGGCGACCGTCTTCGGCATCGCGCTTGCCCTGGGCGTCCTCGCCATGAGCGTCGGCCTGATCCGGAGCGAGACGGCGAGCGAGCTGCGCACGCTCACGGCGACGGGCGCCAGCTCGCGCACCCGGCGCACCCTGACGGCGGTCACCGCCGGTGGCCTCGCCTTCCTGGGTGCGCTGCTCGGGACGGTGGCGGCGTACGTCGGCCTGTTCGGCTGGTTCCGCTCGAGTGCGCTGGAAGGCGGCGTGTCCGACATCATCGATCACGTCCCGTGGGACAATCTGTTCCTCATCCTGATCGCCATGCCGGTCGCGGCCATGCTGATCGGCTGGCTGCTGGCGGGACGGGAGCCGAGGGGGATCGCCACCCGGCCGATGGAGTAGGCCACTGTGACCATCACAGTGGCACCGGCTCGGCGACGAGCGAAGCCCCTTCTCCGTCACCGGGCGGTGCACCTGTGCGTGCACGTGGCGCGTCACTGGGGCCGCCGGCGTCGCTCCGCCATCCGCCAGTGGCAGACGGACCTGGCGGGTCGGAGGTGGAGTCTTCCGGCCGGGCGGCAACCCGGCACGGTGTTGGCGGTTGACAGATCGAGTCCAGGCTTGATAGACCCGCAGACCTCAAGTGTCAGCATTCGAAGAGGACGAACGTCAGCGGAGTCCTCAGTGCTGGAGACGGTTCGACCGAATGATCTGATGTGCAAGAAGAGTCTGAGCCTCTCGCTCCTGCCCGCCCTGTTCTGAGCGCAGTCGTCTTCGCGTACCGCAACGAAGACACGATTCTGAGAGCAGTCTCCTCACTGGTCCAACAGGACTTCGACGAGCCCTTTGAGGTGATCGTCGCGACATCGGGTGGGGACAGGACCGGCGAGCTGGTGCGGCAGAACTTTCCGGGCGTGCGTGTGATCGAATCCCCGGTCCGGCTGATGCCTGGCGGCGCGCGCAACCTCGGGATGAGGCTTGCCCGCGGCGAGATCATCGCGTTCCTTGAGGCGGACTGCATCGCTCGTCCGGACTGGATTCGAAACCGGGTCGTCGCGCACAGGGCTGGTCACGAAGCGGTGGCCAGCACCGTGGCGGTGGCGAATCCCGAGAAGGCGGCGGCCCGGGCGACAGCCTTCCTCTGCTACGACAACCGGCTGGAAGGGTCGCCTGAGGGCCCCGCGAGGCTGCCGCGTTCGTATGGCCTCTCGTTCACACGAGAGCTCTTGAACCGAGCCGGCCCCTTCGACGAGGCCCTTCGGATCGAAGAGGACACGCTCATGGCCGAGCGCCTCCGTGAGCTCGATGTCAGCGCGTGGTTCGAGCCATCGGTGTGCATCGAGCACGTGGGGCCGACCCGTCTCCGGGATCTCTTGAAGGAGCAGGCATCACGCGGGCGCCGCCAGGCCCGAAGCGACGTCCTGACCCGGCCAGCGGGTTCCTTTCGCGTCAGGGTGGAATCGAGGCCCGGAGTTCTCACCCTCGCGGTGGCGGCCAGGACCGTTCGGCACGGACTCGTACGAAGCCGTTTCCTGTCGCGGAATTTGAAGCGGTATGCGCCCGACCGTCACGAGCTCATGGTGACGGTCCCGTGGGTCCTCCTCGGGTTGATCGCAAACACGTTGGGATGGGCGCGGGAGCAACATGAGTACGCACGGAGCGGCGCCTTCACCGAAATGGACGGTGCCGGGTCCTCAAATGCTCTGCTACGACGTCGGGCCGCGACGACGGGGGAGAAGACCCTTTTCCTCACCTTCGACGACGGCCCCTCGGAGTTCACCACGGACGTACTCGGGGTGCTCTCGAGCTACGGCGTACCCGCGACCTTCTTCGTCCTCGGCGAGAGAGCAGCGTCGATGCCCGAGGTCGCGCGATCGATCGTCGATGCGGGGCACGGCCTCGCGATGCACGGGTGGAGTCACACCGCCTTCACGGAGCTCGACCCCGAGGTTCTCGCCAAGGATCTCGGTCGGACCGAAGCGCTACTGCGAGAGCTCTCAGGCACCGAGTGCCGTGACATACGCCCCCCGTACGGCCTCTACGACGGAGAGCTGATCTCCACGCTCCACGGTCGCGGGCTGGTGACGTGGTTGTGGACCGCCGACCCTCGCGACTTCGCCGCCGATGCCACTGCTGATCGGATCGCCAGTAAGGTCCTGCTGTCCCTGACTCCCGGGGGCATCGTTCTTCTGCATGACGGGGGTGGCAACCGCTCGCAGACGGTGCGAGCCCTGCCGAGAATCATCGAAGGCGCTCTCGCGCGGGGATTCCGCTTCGCGACCTTGGACGAGGCGCGAACCTTGCAGACGGCACTCTGATCGGCGCGTCCCAGCCACAGCACCTGAACGTTTCGATCCGGACGACGAGCACGAAGTCCCGATGGCGTGGAGATCCAATCGCGGTCCGTCCTTTTGTAGACCGCCTGGCATCGCCGATGGAGTTGATCGTTTCCCTGAGATTCGCCTGAACCAGCGAGCCTGACAGAGCTGGTGTGAGTAGCTCACCCCAGCCTCCATTTGTTTGTCGAGGACATCGCCTATTGCAATCCTTTCTCTGCGGCGTTACCTTGCGAAGGAGGGCTCCCAATAAAGGAGCGGCCATGGGGTTCATCCAGATCATCGAGATCGAGACCACCAGACCAGACGAAGTCGAGACACTGGTCAGTGAGTGGCGTGCGAAGACCGCCGGGAAGCGGACAGCTCAGCGAGGGACCTTCACCAGAGACAGAGATCGGCCGAACACGTACGTCCAGATTGTCGAATTTCCTTCTTACGAGGACGCCATGGCTAACTCGAAGCTCCCGGAGACCGGCTCCCTCTCGGAGAAGATCCGCGAGCTGTGCGACGGCCCAATGGGTTTCCGCAATCTCGACGTGCAAAGCGTCGAGGAGATGTGACGGGAAGGGTGACGAAGGAAAGGGTGACGAAGGAAAGGGGAAATAGATGGGCCGGAAAGTTGCTGATTGCCGAGATTTCCCCAGTGAGGTCGGCTGCACGCTGACCATTTCGGGCGAGGAGGACGAAGTCATGCAGGCGGCCATCCAGCACGCCGTCGCCGTGCACGGGCACGACGATACCGAAGAGGTCCGGACCTGGCTGCGCCAGAACCTGAAGGACGAGGTTCCCGCATAAACGCAAACGAAAGGAGGCATCATGCCGGGATTGACGCGTAAGAGTTTCGACAAGCCAGATGAGGTCCGGCCTTTCGATGGCGCAACCGGTCAGCTGGAGGTGATCAACACCGACGAAGGCGCGGTCGGTCGAGCCACCTTTCTCCCGGGGTGGAAGTGGTCAGAGCATGTCAAGCCAATCGCCAAGACGGACAGTTGCCAGGCGGCGCACATCGGTTACTTCGTCTCGGGCCGGCTGAGGGTGGTCATGGACGACGGTGAGGAGATGGAGTACCGACCCGGCGATTTTGCTGTCATGGAGCCGGGACACGACGCATGGGTCATCGGAGACGAGCCTTGCGTCGTCATCGACTGGCAGGGATTTACCGACTACGCCAGGCGTTGAGCGGAGTCAAGCCAGCTCATTCCGACTGCGCCGACGTCCCAGACCCCCGGGAGGGGGTGAGTGCCACCCTTCAGCACAACTTGGGTGAGTGGAGGGCCACCCGATTTTCGGGCCCGATGCACTCTCCGTGCACTCCGCATCGGGCCCTGCTCAAATGTTCATGTGGATCGTGTGCCAGAGACCCGCTACGCCACGACAACTGATGGTCTTCACATCGGCTATAGGCCTCTCACGATGCTGGGTGTCCCGGTCGCCGTCGCTGGCTGAGGGGCGTTCCGAAGACCAGAGCTCTGTCGGGCTTCTTCCTTACGCCGGCGTCAGGACACGGATCCTGTGCCTTTACGTGTCCTGTTGTGTCCTGCGAGGTGGCGGGTCGGCGAGGCAAACGCACCGCTCCATGGATTCGCACAAAGTGCCTGGTGGCGGGCCCATGCACATCCTCGTGCAAAGCCGAGTGCAAACCGTTCACGGATCCGTCCGACACTCCGGTCCGGGATTGGCCAGGCTCAAGGGCATCCCTCGAGGCTACGTCTCGCCTGTCACTCCGATCGATTACAGGACTGCGGACGGACGTCGGCGGACGGATCAGCGTTCGATCACGCGCATCTGCTCTTCGGTGTGATGATCACCCAGGGCCGGGGGTAGGTCGTCGAGCCGGGAGAGCTGAGTGGCGGTCAGCTCCACCGCATCCGCGCCGACGTTCTCCTCGAGCCGAGAGATCCTCTTTGTGCCCGGGATGGGTGCGATGTCGTCACCCTTGGCCAGGAGCCAAGCAAGCGCCACTTGGCCCGGCGTCGCACCAGCCTCATCTGCGACCGCCTCGACCTCCTTGAGGCTCTCCAGATTGGCATCGAAGTTATTCTCCGTGAACCGTGGGTTCGACCTGCGGAAGTCGGCAGCATCGAGCTGATCCACCGAGCGGATTGCACCCGTCAGCATCCCGCGACCCAGGGGCGAGTAGGCGACGAACCCGATCCCGAGTTCGCGCAGGACGGGCAGGACCTTGGCCTCCGGGTCACGGGTCCACAGCGAGTACTCGGACTGCAAGGCTGTGACCGGGTGGACCTCGTGAGCGCGACGGATCGTGTCGGGAGCGGCCTCGGACAGTCCGAAGTGACGGATCTTGCCCTCTGCGATGAGCTCAGCCAGGGCGCCGACCGTCTCCTCAATCTGCGTGTTGGGGTCGACGCGGTGCTGGTAGTAGAGGTCGATGTAGTCGGTGTCGAGGCGCCGCAGCGATCCTTCGACCGCGATTCGGATGTTCGCCGGGGAGCTGTCGAGGTGACCGGGACCGCGCCCGACGTGGGAGATCATGCCGAACTTGGTGGCGAGAACAACCTCCTCACGCCGACCCTTGAGCGCACGCCCCACGAGCTCTTCGTTCCCGTAGGGGCCGTAGACCTCGGCGGTGTCGATGAACGTGACACCCAGTTCCAAGGCGCGGTGGATCGTCTCGATGGACTGGGCCTCATCAACGCTGGCGTCGATGTAGGCGGTGGACATACCCATCGCTCCCAGCCCAATGCGTGACACCTCCAGGTCGCTGAGCTTGATGTGTCTCACGTCTTCCTCCTTTTCGCATGCTGACTCCGGACGGTCACTGGCCGGGCCCGAAGTCAGTTGAAGCAGCCAGAGCTGCCTGTGCCTCGAACCCGGCGATCCTGGCCTTGAGGACATCGATTGTGATCTCGAGTGCCTGGGAGCCGAGGACCATCCTCAATGGCGCCGGCTCCTGATCCACGCTGGCGATGATCGCACCTGCCATCCGGGCGGGGTCGCCGGGAGCGAGACCGTTGCCAGGGTCCAGCATGCGCTCGAAGGCACGTGCCGGCGTCCCCACGTACTCGGGCATCGGGTCGGCCACTTGTGCGCTCCCGTAGCGGAACTCCGTGCGAGCACCGCCGGGCTCGACGATGGTGACGCCGATTCCGAAGCCGGCCACCTCTTGGGCCACTGACTCGGCGAAGCCCTCGATGCCCCATTTGGTGGCGTGATACAGCGAATTTCCGGGAAAGGCGACCTGGCCGCCGTAGGTGGAGATCTGGATGATGCGCCCGCCGGCCTGGGCCCGCAGGCGGGGCAGCGCGGCGCGGATCAGCTGAATCGAGCCGACCAAGTTGGTGGCGACGATCTGGTCGATCTGCTGGTCGGTCAGCTCCTCGGCAGCGCCGAAGAGCCCGTAGCCGGCGTTGCTCACGATGACGTCGATACGTCCCTGCTCGGCGAATCCGCGGTCTACCACGTCACGGATGGCGCCGGTGTCGGTCACGTCGAGGGTCTCGACCTTGAGCAGGTCGGGATACCGCTCGGCCAGATCCGCGACCGCGCCAACCCGGCGAACAGTACCCACGACCCGCTCGCCGCGTCCGAGGAGCTGGGAGGTCAGCTCGCGGCCGAAGCCGCTCGAGATGCCGGTGATGAACCACGAAAGCGATGCCATGGGTGTCCTTTCGTCACGCCGTTGCGGGCGCGACCTCGTTGATGACCCCGAGGGCGTTGAGCGTCCGGGGGTACCCGATGAAGGGGAGCAGCTGGGTGATCACGTCGAGCAGCGCGGCCCGGTCGTTGCCGACATTGACGTTGGCCGCGACGTGCCCCCTCGCCTGGGGCTCGCAGCCACCGAGCGAGATCAGCATGGCGAATGTAAGAAGCTCGCGGGTGCGCACGTCGATGCCGGTACGGGTCAGGTGGTCCCCGAAGCAGTTCGCCGTCAGCCGCGTCAACAACCTGATTGGGCAGAACAGCTAGTTCAGCCGTTACGTCCCAACGCCGCGTTCGGAATCGAGCGAAACGGCCGCCGAAGACATCCAGTCTCAGAGTTTCTGATCTGCCCCGCAGCTGCAGGCGTACTGGGGCACCCAGTGGAGGCCAGACCAACGCAAACGCTTTGGAAAGGACTAGTGGTAAGCCTCCTCCTCCAGCGATACGTCGTGAAGCAGATCCCCCAGAGCGAGGTTGACGTCGTCCAAGTGGAGGCCCCACGTCGGGCCGAGGGCGGCGGACACGGTCGGCCGGTCGTCGTTTTCCGATTTGGTCACATTGATCTGGAGCCAGGTTGCGCCACCCTGGCTCTCACATTGAGCCGTGTACAACCCTGGGAAGGCCACGAAGGGTGTGGTGACGTTCACCCCAGGGGTTGGCGACGTGGCAGTGAGGAAGATCGGTGACAGTGGTGCGGCGGCGGTGGAAAAGTTGACCGGGTTCACGCACGCCACCTGTTCACCCTGTGAGGTCGTCTGCTGAGACTGCAGGCTGACGCCTTGCCCGGGGCGCCCGAACAGGGAGTCGGGCGGCGGTTCAGATCCGAAGCTTGAGTACGCGATGACGCAGCCCATCTGCGTGGCCGACGTGCAGATTGGAATGTGGCTGAAGCTTCCTCCCGTCGTCTCGCCGCTCGACACTTGCACGTTGCCCCCGAGAATGATGGCGGACACCATGAGGTGCCGTAGCTGTGCGCTCGGGTCGATCACGTTGTGCAGCAGGCGGATCAACATGGCTGCGCCTTGTGAGTGCCCGATGAAAATGACTGGTCGGCCATGGTTGTCATGGGCCAGATAGTCCTTCCAACCTGACAAGAGGCTGTTGTAAGCCACCTGGTCTGCGGTGGGATCGCCACCCAGGCCTTTCAGGAGGTCCGCCTGAGTGCGCTGACGGTACATCGGGGCCCAGACATCACAGACTCGCGAGAACTGCGCTGCCTGTGAAAGGGCCGCATCGACCTCTTCGGGCTGGACCTTCAGATTCGCATTGGGTGTCTTCTGCGGTGATGAGGTTGGATAGACGTAGAAACAGTCGAATTTCGAACTCGCAGCTGGTTCGTCGGGCTCGACTGACGTCGCGCTGCCAGCGCTGATCGACGTCACCGAGAGATTCCCGGCACACGGGTCGTTGGTCTCTCCCGGCCTACAGAGCCACACGGTGCTTCCAGGGGAGGAGGCACCAGAGTGCCCAGAAGCAGCGGCGGGCATGTCACTTCCAGAGCAGGCGGCGAGCTCCAGGCCCGCCAGCAATGCCAATCCGGCGATCACCGCACGGATCGTGCTTGTTCGCCTCGGCAAATGCCGGGCCCCGAGTTCCGCTGCCATGTCTACCTCCTCCAACGCGGCTCGAAGTCGCACCAGGCTCCGATGCCAATCTAGGCTATGTGTAATCGTTTCCACGAGCAATCAGGAGAACTATGGCTCGAACACCTCGGACCTGGGCCCGGACAAGAGCCGGCATTCAGCAGGTGGCAGCCGAGGCAGGGGTGAGCACCGCCACGGCCTCGAGGGTCCTGAGCAACACCGGATACGCCAGTGAGCGTTCGCGCCAGCGGGTGTCTCGGGCTGCTGAGCGGCTCAACTACCAGCCCGACGCCATGGCGAGAGGGTTACGCCGGCGCAAGAGCACGACGATCGGGATCCTGGTGCCTGACCTGACCAACCCCGTGACCCTGTCGTTCATCCGTGGCGTTCAGCACGTGGCCGATCCCTGTGGTTATGCCGTCGTGATCGGCGATGCCCAGCGCGATCGTAGGGTCGAGAGACGCCAGCTCGAACTGTTCCAGACCCAGCGGGTGGCAGGGGTGCTCGTTGCAGGCGCCATGCAGGATCCGAAGGCGATTGCGGATCTAGTGGCTGACACTCCGGTCATCCATACTCCAGCGTCGCTCGAGGCGGATGGAGGAAGTGAGGAGGCCGCCATCGGGGAACTCGTGGGGGATCTTGCCCGCTACGGACATCGACGGATCCTCTTTGCCTCACGCTCCCGCGTGCGAAACGCTCGTCCAGGGACATCTCGGGTCGAGCGCCGCTTCCGAGCCCTGTCGCTCGCCGCCGCTCGTCACGACATCGGCGTCGAACGGTGCGCGACGCCAGCCGCCCTCACCACCGAGCAGACCGCGACGCAACTCGAGCCATGGCTGAGAGGGAGTCGGTCTGTCCACGCGTTGATCTGTGCGTCGCACCGGCTTGCCCCCCAACTCTTGGGGACGCTCTCCCTCATGCACGTAGCGATACCCGAGGACCTTTCCTTCGTCACCTTTGGAGATTCCGAATGGGCACAGGCCTACCGCCCAGCCATCGCGGTGATTCGATTCGACCGCTATGCCGAGGCTCGATGGGCGACGCACGAACTCCTGGTCGCGTTGGGAAATGCACCCGACCACGAAGAACCCGCCGCACCACCCGTCTATCTGGCCAGAGGATCCGTTGGGGAACCGTGTGACTCGACTGGGTCTCGGTGATCTGAACCGGAGTTCCGTGTCCCACTTCCGGCGGAGTGGGACATTTAGCGGGGCGAGCTTGCTTCGCTCAAGGGCCCGGGACGTTCCCCCAGGGCGGCTGACCTGTGCGTGCCGAAAACGTCATCCGATGTCGTGACCTGGACGAACGTATTGAGGCTGGGGAACCTTCCGTTGATGATCTGGCTGCGGATTCGCAGGATCCCACTACAGATAACACCGGTGCAGTAGCGGTCACACCATGGTGGGATTCCGTCACGGCGCGAGGTGCGTCCTCCCAGCTCAGCAGGCCGGATTACCGCAACACGCCCACCACCTCGTCGTACTTGCCAACCAGCAGCAGGCCGACAAGGGCAAGACCAGCCAGCGGGTATCCACGCCAGCGAGGATCCCGATCCCGGCCGCCCCGGCCTGCAGATCGGCCGCAATAGTGACCACGTTGACAACCACGATCGACACCAGGAGGATCGCGGCGACCCCCTGGCCGTAGCGCCGCCTCGTCAACGTCTGGAGGTCGTTGCGTGCCACCAAGCCGACATGCGCGGCGATGGTTTGGACAATGCCCAGGAGCGGAGCAACCAAGAGGGTCACCCAGGCCAACTGGAAGCCGGTCTGAGCCCCCACCGCCACGGCCGTGCCCACGTTCGTCGGGTCGTTGTCCGATGAACTCGAGACGAGCTCGGGTTCGATGCTTCTCAGAAATCGTCCGACGCCTAGAACTTGCGGCGTCCGCCCATCTGCAGTCACGTCGGCCATGCTCTCATGGCGTCCCAGGTCGTCCGCCATCTTGCTCGGCAGCCAATCCTCCCAAGCCAGGTACCGCATAGAACGACGGAGTGTTCTCTTTCGCTCTGAGACGGGTTCGTCCTCGCGCCGCCGCGGCCGGCGAGCTGCGCTGGATCTGGTCCTGCGCCGTCAATCGCTATCGGCTCGATGGGTCCGCACCGCATGACGGCGAGGTGGAATCGCTTAGCGTCGCGGGAGGACGCAAACAGTTGAGCTGACCTCGGAGCGGCTACTCGGTCGTGGCTTGTTGCCCTTCGGCGATGAAACATCTCGAGAGTCTGGGAGGAGGTGGAAACGCTCCGTCTTTCCCCAGCTCTGGGGTGGTGCAGTCTCGGGTGGCTACACTCAAGTCAGTACAGAGAGTCAAATCAGCTAGCACGCACTGTGCCGATTCGGCTCCGAGGAGGATGCCATGGTAGCAGTGGGATTTGCGATGTCCACCGAAAGGGGCGGCCACCGGGTAGTCCTGACGGCGGATGAGGTGAGACTCGAGATGCCGCCGGTCGAACACCTCGTCTTCTACGCCGGTGTCGGCGTCTTGGCTGCGATCGAGATCATCGAATGGCCGGTGGCCCTGCTCCTCACAGCGGGCCATCTTCTGGCGGACCTGACGAATCGACCGGCGCTGCAAGGGCTGGGTGAAGTGATGGAGGAAGCGTAACTGACTCGGTCCGGTGAGAAGGACGGGGAGCCGACCAGATGCCGTTCGTTGTCGCCTCAACAATAAGGAGAAACAATAAGGAGCAGATATGCCCACACCCATCACCACTGTTGGGGGCGCAAAGAGTTCGACGCAATCGTCGACGAGACACCCGCACAAACCCGAAACAGCAGCGAGCACTAACAGGAACAGCGTCTACGTCATGCCGATCGTTCACATCACGTTGCCCGAGAACGCGGTGAATGCCGGGTTCTGGGCTGTCTTGATTGGCGCGGCAGCTCTTGGCGCTGTCGACTTGCCTCTGGCCGCGCTCATCGGTACAGGCGTACTCATCGCGAGACACCGCCGCTGATGTTGAGTTTGCCCGATGCACCGGTGCGTCGCGCGGATGCATCGGGCAACGCGACATGATGCGAAACCAATTGCCCTGTTGCCCCAGGGGCCGTAGGTTCACCACGTGACAGAACGCAACCTGACGCGAAAGGTTTACAAACTGTTCGCGTCGTTGACGCCCGCCGACTGCCTGCCGTTCACTTCATTCCTTTACGGTTCGTGAAAGAAGAGCGTCGATACGTAGAGGGGGTTCAATGGAAGTCTTCCTCGAATGGCTGTTGCTCGAACTCGCGGCGGTGGCGCTTCAGATGGCGATCCTGCGGATCATCAGCTGGGTTCGTGGGCGTTCACCATCTTCTGACGCTCCCAGCACAGTGGGGGTGGCTGCCTAAGCCGAGTGCGGCGCAGCTGCCGCCAGGCGCTCAGAGCTGGGACCTCACGTCATCGCCTCCACCGCGGTCCTGTGATGAGACACTCGGAGAACCACACGCCAATCGGGCACTGGTGCCGACATGCTGAGCCCGAGTCGGATGATCTCAGGGGCGCTGCGCGTCCCACAGGCCCTTAGCGACGCCACCGGCGAAGCGCTTGGACGGCTGTACTCCGGACGGCGGCATCGACGGATCTGGGTTGGAAAGGGTCGTGCACACATCGAGGTCCGTGCGGTGCACCGCCCTGGCTTCGAAGTGCTGATCAAGGACATCGAAGCGGCGTTGAATGCCATCGAAGAGGTGCGGTGGGCTCAAGTCAATGCCGTGCTGGGCCGAGTGGTCGTGGCCTTCGATCCCGACGTCTCGTTGGTCGACCGTCTGCTGGAGGCGATCGAGGGGGTCGAGGAGGCCCATCAGGTTGACCATGAGCGGTTTCCCCTTGATCGACCCGAACACCCCGGCGATCTCGAGCCGCTCCGGCGCGATGCCATCGCCCTTGGGGCCGACGTCGTGGGGCTCGGGGCGAGCGTCTTCGGTCAGCTACTGCGTGCCGCCCCCTTTCCGGTGGAGCTCGCCTCGCTCGTGTCGCTGGTCGACAACGAGCCGCGTCTGCGGGGGTTCATGGAGCAGCGTCTCGGGACGCCGGTCACGGACCTCGGTCTGGGCTTGTCGAACGCCTTTGTCCAGGCGCTGTCCCAGGGTCCCCTCGGCCTTGCCGTCGATATCGGACACCGGGCCAACTTGGTGCGTGAGTCCCAAGAACGTCGGCGAAGTTGGGCGCGTCGGGAGCTCGAGCTCCAGCCGTCAGTTGTTGACGAGCCGGTTGGAGCGACGGCGTCCGAAAGGCGCGCCACCCCTCTGCCCGCGGGTCCTCTCGAGCGATATGCCGACGGGGCCACGATCGCCTCGCTCGGCGTGTTCGGCGCCACCTGGGCGCTCACCGGCAGCCCTCGACGGGCCGCCAGTTTCGTGGTGGCAGGCCTACCCAAGGCCGGGCGGATGGGACGCGAGACCTTCGCTGCCTCGTTCGGGCGCCAACTGGCGCAGCGCGACGTGGTGGTGCTCGATCGCGCCGCATTGCGACGGCTCGACCGAGTGGACACTGTCCTGTTGGACGCTGACGTCCTCGTGCGACGGTCCGAACTCGACCCCTTGGCCGAGGCGCTCGTCAGGGCCGCCCGGCGGGGTGGCCTTGGCGTTGCGGTAGCCGGGGGAGGTGCCGCTCTGGCCAAACGCCTGGGGTGCGATCGATCGTTGGCGGGGGGCCGGGGACTGGCGCACAGCGTGCGGTCGCTCCAGCTCGAGGGACACGTCGTGCTGCTTGTCTCGGGGTCCGCCGACGGTCTGCGGGCCTCCGATTTCGGTGTCGGGATCACGAACGCAGAGGTGCCCTGGGCCGCCGACGTGTTGACCAAAGGCGGGCTCGTCGACGCTCACCTGGTGATCGAAGCGGCGTCGGCCGCCCGCGGCGTGTCCACGCGTAGCGCGATGCTTGCCCTGGCGGGCTCGGGGATCGGCGGCGTGTGGTCGTTGATCGGACCCGCCGGGAGTGCCGGACGGCGGGCCGCGCTCCCGGTCAACGCCGCGGCGCTGGCGGCCCAAGCCCAGGCCCTGGCGACTGCGGGGGCACTTCGCCGTCACCGCGCCCCCGTGCCGCACTGGCAGACCGCCTGGCACGCCATGGAGAGGGATGAGGTTCTGGCCGCACTCGGCACCACGACACGGGGGCTGAGCCCTCATCAGGCCGCGGCCCGCCGGATGGTTCGCCCACCCCCGCTGCCGCCGGCGCTCCGCCTGTCCCAGGCCGTGGCCGCCGAGCTGGCCAACCCACTTACGCCGGCGCTCGCCGTCGGAGCCGGGTTGGCCGCGGCCGTCGGGTCGATGACCGACGCCGGTCTGGTGGCCGGGGTCATGGTAGTCAACGCCGTCATCGGAGGCGTCCAGCGCGTCCGCGCCGAGGTGTCCATCGAACGCCTCATCGAGGTGTCGAGCACGCTGGTCGCGGTCCGGCGTGCCGGGGCACCGCTGGCCCTCGAGCGCGAGGAGCTGGTGCGCGGCGACCTGATCGAACTGAAGGCGGGCGAGGTGGTGCCGGCCGACTGCCGCATTCTCGAGGCCCAAGCCTGTGAGGTCGATGAATCCGTTCTGACCGGCGAGTCGCTCCCAGTGACCAAGCAGTCGGCTCCGGTGCCGGGAGCCGCCATCGCAGATCGACTCTGCATGCTGTACGAAGGGACGACGGTGTCGAACGGTCGGGCCCTGGCGGTCGTGGTGGCCGTCGGTGGCGAGACAGAAGTCGGACGCAGCCTGGCCGACGCGCCCGAACCACCGCCCAGCGGTGTGGAGGCCCGTCTGAGCAGGCTCACCGCGATCACCGTACCGGCGACCATGGCCAGCGGGCTCGTCGTCGGGGGTCTGACGGTTCTGCGAGGCCACGGTCCCCGGCAAGCCGTCACCTCGGGGGTGAGCCTGATGGTGGCCGCCGTTCCCGAGGGCCTCCCCCTGGTGGCGTCGGTGGCGCAGCTGGCCGCAGCCCGACGGCTCTCCGCACGTGGCGCCCTGGTCCGAAACCCCCGCACCATCGAAGCCCTCGGTCGGGTCGACACGCTGTGCTTCGACAAGACGGGAACCCTGACGGTGGGCGCGATCAGCTTGCAGCGGGTGTCCGACGGCGACACGAACGAGCGCATCGACGAGATGGGGCCGCGGTCCAGGGCAGTGCTCGCCGCGGCTCTCCGAGCCAGTCCCGGCTCGGCCAGCGACACCGTGGCCGACCTGCCTCACGCAACCGACCGGGCCGTGCTGGTCGGGGCGCACTCCGTCGGGGTGTCGGCGGCCGACGGGTTGGACGGCTGGGACGTGCTGGGCCAGCTGGCCTTCGACCCGGCGCGCGGCTACCACGCCGTCGTTGGGCGCGGGCCGTCCGGTGCCCGGGTCTCAGTGAAGGGCGCCCCCGAAGTGATCGTTCCGCGCTGCACGTCATGGCTCGGTCCGGCGGGCCCGGTGCCGCTCGACGCTGCGGTCCGGCGCCTCCTCGATGCCGAGGTAGAACGGCTGGCTGAGCGAGGCTTGCGGGTCCTGGCGGTGGCCGAGCGGTCTGCCTCGAATCGCTCGGAGGTGGTGGACGAACGGGTCAGCGCGATGGAGCTGACCGGCTTCCTCGGCTTGGCCGATTCCGTGCGCCCGACGGCCGCCGCGGCGGTCGCCGATTTACGGGCCGCGGGAATCCAGGTGGTGATGATCACCGGTGATCATCCCAGCACTGCCCGGGCCATCGGCGACGAGCTCGACATCGTCGCCGGGCACCGTGTGGTCACCGGCCCCGACCTCGATGCCATGACCGACAGTGAGCTCGACGCAGCACTCAACGAGATCTCGGTGTTCGCACGGGTCACCCCGACCGACAAGGTCCGCATCGTCCGTGCCTACCAGCGCAACGGTCGCGTGGTCGCGATGACCGGAGACGGCGCCAACGACGCGCCCGCGATCCGACTCTCGAATGCCGGGATCGCCCTGGGCGATCGCTCTTCGCCCGCCGCCCGCGAGGCGGCAGACCTGGTGGTGGTGGACGACCGCATCGAGACCATCTTGACGGCCATCGTCGAAGGCCGTGCCCTGTGGTCTTCGGTGCGTGACGCCCTGGCAATACTCGTCGGCGGCAACGCGGGTGAGGTCGCCTTCACCGTGGCCGCCACCGCGCTGGCCGGTGCATCGCCTCTGGGAGCCCGCCAGCTCCTGCTGGTCAATCTCTTCACCGACATGTTGCCGGCCATGACCATCGCGATGCAGTCGCCGGCCAATCGTTCACCCGAGATGCTGGCCCACGAGGGCCCCGACGCCTCCCTCGGTTCCGCCCTGGTGGGACAGATCGCCCTGCGGGCCACCACGACCGCCGGGGGGGCCATGGGAGGATGGCTCCTGGCGCGCGGAACGGGCACCCGTCGCCGCGCCAGCACCGTCGCGTTGGTGGCACTGGTCGGGTCCCAGCTCGGTCAGACGGCGGTCATTGGCGCCACAAGCCCATTGGTGCTGGTGTCGACGGTGGCCTCGGCGGCAGCCCTCGCGGCCGTCGTCCAGACACCGGTCGTCAGCCAGTTCTTCGGCTGCACACCACTTGGCCCTCTTGGATGGAGTATCGGCGCCGGCGCGGCGGCAACCGCCACCGGCGCCTCAGTGATCGCCCCGTGGGTCATCGCCCGGTTCGGGCGTTCACACTCCTCGGTTCTGGGCGAGGTCTGGGATCTTGAAGAGCTGCGTGCCGTTCGCGCGAGAGTTGGCGGAGAAGACGACGCCCGCCAGTAAGGAAGGGCGCCACAGATCCACAGTGAGTGCTAACGGAGCCGGCGGCGCTCGCTGCGCCGCCCGCGGCGCCTGACTCCCATCACCGACACCGGCGATAACCGCATTGCGAGGGAACGATGAACAACGTGCAATTGCCACCTGTGGGTGCCGAGAATCTCATCCGATCCGGTTCAGCTGGACTTTCGTCGGCATGAGGGTCACGTCGAAACTGAGCCATGGCGCTCTCCTTCCTCTACCTGGCTTTCGTCCGAATCCTCCGGTTGCTTCGACTCCGCGGCTCTGAGAACAGCGAACTGGCAGTCGAGGTCGTCATGCTCCGACACGAAGTGACCGTGCTTCGCCGCCAGGTGGCCCGCCCGGCGCTGCGACCCAGCGACCGGGCTCTGTTCGCCGGATTGAGCCGGCTTCTTTGCCGCCGGCGCTTGGGGAGGTTCTTCGTTCAGCCCGAGACGCTGCTCCGCTGGCATCGGGACCTGGTCCGGCGGCGGACGTCGAGCGGCGGGAGCTGCGGCGGGCGGCGGCGTGAGGCAATATCGGCTACTGGGGCGGCGTGGTGAGACTCTCCCGGGCGTCAGTGGAGCGCATGACGAGGCGAGAACTTAGGCCCGGGACCGCCTTGAAGCCGTAGTGCTCATAAAAGCTGTGCGCCTCATCGTCGATGGCATCAACCACAACGACTCGACCACCCGCCTCATCGATGGCGTTGACAGCTCGACTCACCGCATCCACGAGGAGTTGGGCTCCGTAGCCTTGGCCCCTCAAGTCTTCGTGGAGGGCCAGCTTGGCGAGCAGAATGGCTGGAATGACCGCAGGACCGTTCCTGGCCAGCTTCCCGGGGAGGGAGTCACGCTGCACGTCATGAGGACAGAGAGCGAAATACGCCCGCACCTCGTCACCGTCACTCCAAACCCAGGTGCGGGCCGTGTCTGCCCGGTCAGCGTTGAGGGCGGCTTCCACCAGCCATTTGTCGAGGGCCTCTTTGCCGCAGCGGAAACGCTCGGCGCGGTGAGCGCTGCTGATGCGCTCGGAGGCCCACACGGGAAGTACTCAGTCTTTTTGACGGAACACCGGGTTCGTGGCTACGGCCGCAGCAGCCCGCTGGAGTGCCGCTATCGGCTGTGCCGGCCTGTCGAGGGCGCGGAGGAGGGCGTCAAAATAGTCGTCAGGGACGGCGGTGTAACTCGTCTCGGCGATTACCTGCTCAGCCTTCTCGCTGGCGGCGTCGACCACAAAAGACGAAACCGACGTGTGGGAGAGGGAGCTGGCGAAACGGATTCGCTCAGCTCGCTCAGGCGCTACCCGCGCCTCGATACGCTCAGTCCTACTTGCCATGCCGTACATTGTACGGCACTTGTTCCTTGCCGTCAATGGGTTGCGCTGTGCCCTTTTCGTGCCCTTTGGGCTCATCGCCGACCCGGCCGGACAAAGAATAAGGCCCTGACCTGCGGCATTCTTGGGCAGGGGAATCGTTCGTGGAGGTGGCGGGAATCGAACCCGCGTCCTTCGGAGCCGCAGCAGGCCTTCTCCGAGCGCAGCCGGCACAAGATTGTCGGGGGCGGCACTTCTGCCGGCGGCAGTGCCGCCCCGTAGCCAACGAAAGTGTCCTCAGCGTTCAGTTGGCATGAGCCACTGAGTAAGCCCTACTGCATGACGCCCAAGATCCGATCCGTAGGGCAGGGACCGGCTGGACGTCGCTACCTAAGCAGCGATCGCGAGCTGAGGCTCGGCGTTTGTTTTTGGTTCCGGCTCTTTAACGTGGTTCCGGAGACCACGGCTCGCTTCTCCTACCTTGACGACCGAAGTCGAAGCCAATCACCCCCAGGTCTGGGTTGTCACCGACCATTTTGACCGGCCCGACCATTCTACGGCTTGGGAGTGGTCTCCTCGACGGGGTGGGGCACCCGTCGGCCGCTAGCCGACCCAGCGGCTCATCTCCTTGGCGGCCCGAGCGGCCTCCTGTTCGGCGTCGCGGGCCTTGATCACGTTCCGCTTGTCGTAGAGCCGGCGGCCCTTGGCCAGGGCCAACTGCACCTTTGCCTTGCCGTCCCGGAAGTACAGCGAGACCGGAATGAGCGTCAGCGACTGCTGCTGGGTCTTGCCCAACAGCTCGTCGATCTGGTCTCGGTGCAGCAGCAGCTTGCGCTTGCGGTCGGGGTCGTGGGCGCCGAAGCCGGTGGCGAACTGCCAAGGCGGGATGTGCATCTGGAACAGCCACATCTCACCCCCGTCCACCCGGGCGTAGGCCTCGTTCAGCTGCGCCTTGCCCTCCCGGAGCGACTTCACCTCCGAGCCCTGCAACACGATGCCCGCCTCGAAGGTCTCGACGAGCTCGTACTCCCGACGGGCGCGCCGGTTGGTGGCGACGGTGCGATCGCCACTGCGCTCCTCGCGGGCGGCCGCCCGCTTGGCGATTTGCTTTTTCGCCCTGGCCATGAGGGGTACGAGGGTACCCTTCATCGGTGCTCCGCCTGTCCCGCCGCATCTACATGGAGATGGTCGCCCACTGCCTCGCCGGCCTGCCCGACGAGGCGTGCGGCCTCCTGGTCGGTCCGTATGGGGGCGACGAGGCCTCCCGCCTCTTCGTGACGCCCAACGCGGCGGCCTCGGCCATGGTCTACGAGATAGATCCCAAGGACATGCTGCGAGTGGACCGGGCTGCGCAGGAGCTGGGGGCCGACATCATGGGCGTGTTCCACTCTCACACCCACACCGACGCCTACCCATCGCCGACGGACGTCGCGCAGGCCACCGACCCGGGCTGGCACTACGTCCTCGTCTCGCTGCGGGACATCCACCCGGTCGTGCGCAGCTACCTGATCCGGGAGGGGGGGATCACCGAGGAGCCCCTCGAGGTGCCGGGTCTCGAAGTCCCAGGTCTCGATGTCCCAGGTCTCGAGGTCCCAGGTCTCGAAGCCCCAGGTCTCGGGGGCGCCGGGTAGGGGCCCGGGGCGCTCCTTGTAGAATCGCTACCAGTTCAGTCAACAATCATCCGACCCGCCCCAAGGCGGCCGGTGAGTACCCCAGAGCACTCAGCGAGGAGGCCCCGTGGCCGTCGAAGTCCGCCTACCGACCGTCCTGCGCAGCCATGCCGGGGGTGCAGCCGCCGTCAGCGTGGACGGCGCAACCATCGGCGAGGTCCTCTCCAAGCTGGTGGCCGAGTACCCCGGCATGGCGGGCCAGGTGCTCACCGACGACGGTGCCCTGCACAAGTTCGTGAACATCTATGTCGACGACGACGACGTGCGGTACCTGCAGGGACTCGACACGCCCGTCGCCGACGGTGCCGAGGTGTCCATCCTGCCGGCCGTGGCCGGGGGCTAGGACCTCGGAGCCTGCTGCCATGACGCTGTACCAGTCGGTGCTCGACATGATCGGCAACACGCCGCTCGTCGACATCAGTCAGCTCAGCCCGAATCCCTCGGCGCGCCTCTTCATGAAGCTCGAGGGGCAGAACCCCGGCGGGTCCGTGAAGGACCGGGTTGCCCTGTCGCTCATTGAGGACGCCGAGCGCTCGGGTGTGCTGGTGCCCGGCAAGCCCGACCAGGTGCTCCTGGAGCCCACATCGGGTAACACCGGCATCGGCCTCGCCATGGTGTGCCGGGTCAAGGGGTACACGCTGAAGGCGGTCATGCCGACCAACGTGTCGGTCGAGCGGCGCCAGCTGCTGGAGCTGTGGGGAGCCGAGATCATCGACTCACCGGGGTCGGAGGGCTCCAACGGCGCAGTGCGCATGGCCCGTTCGTTGTCCACGGAGCACCCCGAATGGGTCTTCTTGTACCAGTACGGCAACCCGGCCAACCCGAGGGCGCACTACGAGGGCACCGGACCCGAGATCCTGCGGGACTGCCCCGGCGTGACGCACTTCGTCGCCGGGTTGGGGACATCGGGGACTTTGCTCGGCGTGGGGCGCTTCTTGCGAGAGAAGCTGGGGGACGCCGTCTCCATCTGGGCCGTCGAGCCGCCGGCGGGCGAGATGGTCGACGGCCTGCGCAACCTCGACGACGGTTACATCCCGCCCATCTTCGAGGACCTCGGGGGCGCCGAGCTGCTGGACCGCAAGACCGTGGTGCGGCCCCGGGAGTCGATCGAGTGGACCCGGCGGCTGACCGAGGTCGGGATCTTCGCCGGCATCTCGACCGGGGCGGCATTGGCCGGGGCGGTGAGGTGCGCATCCTCGCTGCCGGAGGGGGAGCCGGCGTCAATCGTGGTGATGTCGGCCGATGGCGGCTGGAAGTACCTCTCCACTGGAGCGTGGACCGGCGATCTCGACGAGGTGACGGAGCGGGCCAAGGAGATCATCTACTTCTGAGGGTTCGGGCCGCTTCCCGTGGTGGCCATCCGCCGCATGGCCCGCTGGTAGGCGACGGGCGCCACTGTGCGCGCGATGGGTGCGAGCAGGGGGAGCCGGGCGGCGTTGATGTCGGTGCGAGGCCCGCCCATGCGATCCGCCGTGAGGGTGGCCACCTGCTGGGCCGTACGGCGCACCGCCTTGGGGGGCAGTGACCCGCCGTCCTCGTTGCCCGACAGTCCCATGGCCGTGGGCACCCAACCCGGGTAGAGGACATGGACGTGCACCCCGTGTCCGGCGACCTCGTGAGCGACGGACTCGCTGAAGGCCGAAATCGCCGCCTTCGACGCCGCGTAGGCCCCCTGCCTCGGTTCCGGTGCCCTCACCGTGTCGGAGGACACGTTGACGACCACGCCCCACCGGCGATCGACCATCCCCGGCACGACGGCCAGCGTGCCGGCGACCGCGGCGAAGAAGTTGACGTCGAAGACCCGGTGCACCGTGGCGTCGTCGCCGCCGGGCACCGGCAGCATCAGGTCGATCCCGGCGTTGTTGACCAGGATGTCGAGACGGTCGTGCTCTTCCTCCGTGTGCCGGAGGGCCGCCCGGAGGGCGTCGGCGTCGCCCACGTCGCAGACGACCGTCGTGCTGCCGGGCGAACGTCGTGCCAACTCGCGCTCCAGCTCGTCGAGGAGCTCCTGGCGCCGGGCCAACCCGACGACCACCGCGCCCCGTTCGGCCAGCGTCAGGGCGATGGCCCGTCCGATCCCCGATGAGGCGCCGGTGACGACCGCAACCTGCTGGTCGTAGCGGAGGGGTGAGGTGCGGCGGAGAGGGCGCATGGCGCCCACCCTACGGGTGGCGCTGGGGTCGCCTCCGGTGCGGTCGCGCCGCCGGATCCGCCGGTCGCTCAGCCGTCCGGTCGCTCAGTCGTCCCGGCACTCAGCTGGGGTGGCCGATGCGATCGCCGATCCAGGCCGCCAGCTCGGTGACGGTCGGCTCGGTCAAAGGGGCGGCCGCCAGCTCGAGGAGGCGGACGGCCGTGACCTCGCCGTCCTCGTCGCCGGGTGGAGCGGTCCAGGGGTGGCCGTTGCGCAGGCAGAACTCAATGGTGGCGATGAGCGCGACGGGCGCGTTGCCGTCTTTCAGCGGGTGGTTCTTGACCAGGTGGGCGCAGAGCACGGCAGCCTTGGTCGCGAATTCGGGGTAGAAGTCCTCCCCGCCGTAGCAGGCCAAGGGTGCATGGAGCGCGGAGTCCGCCAGGTGGAGGCTCGATTCTTCTGCGATGCGCTTCGCCGGGATCTCCAGCACGGCCTCGGCGATCAGCAGGAAGTCGGCCAGCTCCAGGGTGCGCACCGTCTCGGGCTCGGTGCGGAGGAAGGAGGCGTCCGGGTTCACCGCTGCAACCGCTCGAGTGCCCGTTCGTTCTGGCGGATGGCGCCCGCCAGCCGGAGGTAGAAGGCCCGGTCGGCCCGGCGACGGCGCACAGCCGAGTCGAGCGTCGGCCGACCCGGCGCTGCCGGAGGCCGCGGCACCGCCCGCCCGCCCACCTTCCCGTCCCCGTTTCCATCGTCGTTGCTGGGCACGATCCGATCCTACGGGCGCACCCTTCCCGGCTCAGCGGCCGGCGAGCGCGGCGAGCTTGCTCACCGTGTTCCAGTTCCTCGTGGTGCTCACGACGCCCAGCCGGCGCTCCAAGAAGGTTCCCGTGTACTTCGTGCCGGCATACCCGTCGGGCGTGTGGACGTAGATCTCCGTCCCGTCGACGACGAGGTCGTCTCGCCCGCTGGGAGGCAGCGTCAGGGCGGCAAGGGTCGCCGGGGCCGGCGTCGTGGCCAGGAACGTCACATGGTGGCGGGACGAGTCGGCGCCCGCCTTGGCGTAGGGGCTGGCACCGCCGATGCGCAGCAGATCGGGCACGCTGCGCAGGATGACAGCGGGCGAGTCCCCGAAGTCTTCCGCCAGACGCTCTTCGACGGCCGCAGCGATGCCGGCTTGGCTCTTCGATCCCGTCGAGAACAGCACGTTCCCGGTCTGGATGTAGGTCGTGACGTCGGTGTACCTGAGGCCCTCGAAGGACGACCGCAGCTCCTGCATGGTGATGCGCCCGTGGCCGGCCACGTTGACGCTCCTCAGCAGGGCGACGTAGCGGGGCACGTGCGCAACCTACCCGTCACCCGCGGACGCACCGGCGCTCACGGCGAGACCCGGTCGAGGCGGAAGCGTCCGAGGTCGACGGCGGGCTCGGCGTCCTCGGCCAGGTCGGCCAGGAGGTCGCCGAGCAGCGGGCCGAACTTGAACCCGTGCCCGCTGGTGCCGCAGCCGACGACCACCTGTCCCACGCGATCGAGAACGAAATCCGTGTCCGGGCTGTTGTCGTACACGCAACGCTCCGTGCCGACCGGTTCGGGATCGAGCGAGGGCAGCAGGCGACGGACCGCGCCTCGCAGCAGGGCGAGCAGCGCCGGGTCGTCGGCGAACGGCGCCGGGTCGACCGGGTCGAACCCCTCGAGGACGGTCCCGACCGTGTGGTGCGACACCTTGTACAGCCCGCCACGCGCGTCCTGCTGCGGCACGGGCAGGCCATAGACCATGTCGTCGCCCCACTCGATGAAGACCGGTGGCCGGTCCCGGAGCGCGCCGGCGGCCGGTCGGAAGTAGGCCACCTGGGGGACCGAGGGGAGAGCGGCCCGGGGGGCCTCGAGGCCCAGCAGCGCGAGTGCGCGCGGCCCCGCACAGTCGACGAGGACGTCGGCGTCGAACGCGTGCCCGCCCGTCGTGGTGACCGTGACGGAGTCGCGCCGCTGGCGCATCGTGGTCACCTCCACGCCGGTGTGCAGCGCGAAGTCGGCGGTGTCACGGAGGGCGCGCAGGCACCGGTCGGCCGCCAGCACGCCCGATTCGGGCTCGAAGAGCACCGGCCCTCGGGTCGCCACCCCGGGGAACCGCGCGGCCGCCTGCTGCGCCGAGAGTCGCTCGGCCGGTGCGCCGGCCGATGCCAGTGCGGCGGCGATCGCGTCGAGCGACGCGGCGTCGCCGAGGGTGACCTGCCCGGTGGGGTGCAGGAGCCGGCGACCCGCGGCCGACTCCAGCTCGCGCCAGAGGTCGCGGGCGCGCAGCGCCATGTCGACGAAGACGGGGTCGGGGTAGCCCAAGCGGAAGATGCGCGCGTCACCCTTCGAACCCGATCGATCATGGCCGACCGACCCGGCAGCCTCCAGGACCGCGACCCGCCAGCCCCGCCGTGCCAGCGCCCACGCTGCGGCCAGGCCCAGCAGCCCTGCCCCGACGACGATGCAGCGGCGTTCGACGGGCACGGCGAGGATCATAGGAATGCAGCGCCGGCACGTTCATCGGCCCGGATTCATTGGCCCGGGTTCGGCGGGGCCCGGCGGTACGCTCGTTGACAGTGACGAGCGGCATCGATGTGTCGACCGACGTGACGTACGACACCTCGCCGACCGCCCTGGAGCCCGAGCGGACGGAGCCCGAGCGGCCGGAGCACGTCGGCGAGCCCTCCTCACCCTCACCGGCACGGGCACACGCGGGCCGCGGCAGGCTGGGGAGGACCCTGCGCACCGCCGGCTTCCACCTCGGGGCCCTCGCCCTCTTCGCCATCCCCGCGGTCGCGCTGTGGTGGCACGTGTGGTCCGGCCATCCCTCGTCCACGCTGACGTGCGGGTGCGGCGACCCCGCCCAGCAGGTGTGGTTCACCGCGTGGCCCGCCTGGGCCATGGCGCACCTCCACAGCCTCTTCTTCAGCGGTGCGGTCAACGTCCCCGACGGGGCCAACCTGCTGTCGAACACGTCGGGGACGTTGGTCGGTGTGGTGCTGGCCCCGGTGACGTGGGCGTTCGGCCCGGTCACCGCGACGAACGTGGCGCTGACCCTGGCACCCGCGCTCAGCGCGTGGGGGTGCTTCGCGGCCATCCGTCCGCTTGTCACCTGGAAGGCCGGGGCGATTCCCGGCGCGTTGGTGTACGGCTACTCGTCGGCCATCGTGACGTCGTTGATGTTCGGCCACGTCTCGATGACGGTGCTGGTCATCCCGCCGTTCCTGTTCACGACCATGCATGAGATCGTGATCCGCCAGGTGCACTCGGCGCGCCGCGACGGTCTGCTGTTGGCCGCGCTGCTGGTGGCGCAGTTCCTCATCTCTCCGGAGGTGGGTGTCATGTGCCTGTTGCTGACCGCACTCGGGCTCCTCGCCGTCGTGGCGGTCGGCTGGCGCCAGGTGCGGGTCCGCTCCGCCCACGCCGTTCGTGCGCTCGGCCTGGGGGCAGTGGTGACGGCGGTGCTGCTCGCCTACCCGGTCTGGTTCGGGCTGGCCGGCCCCCAGGCGGTCACCGGGGTGCTCTTCGCCATCGCCCCGCTCACGGGCCTTCCGTTCTCCGGCGTGCTCGAGCCGGGCCAGTACGCGGCGTTCGCCAACGACTACGTGCGCTTCGGCGGCTACCTGGGCCGGAACGGACCGCCGCCCGACTACCTCGGCGGGGGCGTCGCGCTGGCGACCCTGGCGTCCGTGGTGGCGGCGCGCCGCCGCCCGCTCACCTGGCTGCTGGTCTGGCTGGCCGCGGCGACCTTCTGGCTCGCCCTCGGTCCCCATCCCATGAGCGCCCCTTCCTGGCTGGCTCACCTGTGGCTGCCCTGGAACGACCTCTCCAAGCTGCCCCTGCTGGACGAGATCCTGCCCGACCAGTTCGCTCCCTTCCTGGCGCTCTTCGTCGCGTTCATGCTCGCGCTCGGCCTCGACGCCCTCTACGTGGCGCACCGCCGGCGAGGCTCGTGGATGGCGACTCGGCGACGCGCCGTGGTTGCGACCGCCACCGCGCTGGTGGCCGTCGTGGCGCTCGTGCCGGTGTTCGTCACGTTCGGCTTGCCGTTGCGGGTCGTGCCGGTGCAGATCCCCCACTACCTCCGCTCGGCGGCCCCGGCCCTCCCGGCCGGGACCGTGCTGGCCACCATCCCCTTCGCCGTCTCGGGCTCGAGCCAGCCCATGCTCTGGCAGGCCGTCGACGGCATGCACTTCCGCCTGGCCGGTGCGGCGCTCAAGACGCCCAATGCGCTCGGGCGGCCCGTGCAGCAGGGGCCGCCGGGATCGGCGCGGAGGATCATGACGGACCTCAGCGCCGGCTTGGCGGCCGAACCGGCGGGGACCCCGGCTCAGCTCGCCACCGTACGCCACGCCCTGCAGGAGTGGCAGGTGGGCGAGCTGGTGATCGCCGGCACCAGCCGGAACCCGGTGTACGCGTCGGGCTTCTTCACGATGGCCCTGGGCATGGCACCGGCGTACGAGGACGGCGCGTGGGTGTGGGCGCTGCAATCGGGGAGGGCGCCGAGCACGCCCGCGATCGGTGCCTCCCTGGCCCTGTGCCGGAGTGCGGCCGCCGCGCCGGCTGCGCGCAGCGATCCTCTCGCCATGGCCCAGTGCGTGCTGCACGCGGCGGGAAGGTCCTGAGGCGGCGTCGCCCTAGGCTTGCGGCGTGCAGCCGATCCTCCATCTCTCCATCCCCGTGCGGGACCTGGCCGAGGCGCGTGACTTCTACGTGCACACCCTCGGATGCCAGGCGGCGCGCACCCGGGAAGGCTTCACCGACGTGTGGTTCTACGGCATGCAGATCACGTTGCAGGACCGCCCGGACGAGACGCCGTCTCCCGCGCGTGAAGGGTCGAGGCACTTCGGTGTGACGCTGGGCCGTGACGAGTTCGAGGTGATGATCGCCCGCCTGGCCGAGCGCAGCGTGGCGTGGGTCGTCCCGGTCTCGACGGACGATGAGGGCTTGCGCACGGAGCAGACCAAGGCCAAGATCGCTGATCCCAGCGGCAACGTCATTGAGCTCAAGACGTACCGCGATGTCGACGCGGCGTTGGAGATCTCGACCCACTCCTACCCGCAGGCCTTCGCGCACGGGAACTGACGCACCGGTCCGCAGTCGGTGCGTCACGCGACGCCGGACAGTGGCGGTCGCCTACGGTGTCCGCCGAAGCCGGGCGCCGGGAGCCGGGAGACGGAGAGGAACACAGTGGGAGAAGACGACGTGAGCGGGGATCCCCGCACGGCCCGCCAGGACGGGCGCGCCATCGACCAGCTGCGGCCGGTGAGCTTCGAGCGTGACTACACGGTCATGGCGCCGGGATCGGTGCTCGTCACGTTCGGCCAGACCAGGGTGCTGTGTACGGCATCGGTGGAGGAACGGGTCCCGCCCTGGATGCGGGGCACGGGCCGGGGCTGGGTCACCGCCGAGTACTCCATGCTCCCCGGGTCGACACCCGAACGTGCCTCCCGGGAGGCGGCCAAGGGGAAGCAGTCCGGTCGGACGCAGGAGATCCAGCGGCTGATCGCGCGCTCGCTGCGGGCGGTGTGCGACCTGGTGGCGCTCGGCGAGGTGCAGATCACCGTCGACTGCGACGCGCTGCAGGCCGACGGGGGCACCCGCACGGCTTCCATCTGCGGCGCCTACGTGGCCTTGCACGACGCCTGCACCCGGCTGGTACAGGCGGGGACCGTCCGCGCCCACCCGCTCACGGACTCGGTGGCGGCGGTCTCGGTCGGCATCATCGACGGCGTGCCGATGCTCGACCTCCCCTACGAAGAGGACTCGCGCGCCGAGGTCGACATGAACGTGGTGATGACCGGCGCGGGCCGCTTTGTCGAGGTGCAGGGCACGGCGGAAGGGATGGCGTTCACGAGGAACGAGCTGGACACGCTGGTCGGCCTGGCCGAGGTGGGCGTCGGCGAGTTGACGGCCCTGCAGGCCGCAGTGCTGGCCGCGCCGCCCCCGCGGCGGTGAGCGGTCGCGGCCCGCTGCGGCTGGCGCTCGCGTCCGCCAACCCCGACAAGGCGAGGGAGATCATCGCGGTCCTCTCGGCGGCCATGGAGGTCGAGCTGGTCCCCCGGCCACCGGACGTGCCCGACGTGGCCGAGGACGGCGAGACGCTCCTCGACAACGCCCGGCTGAAGGCGCGCGCGCTCGTGGCCGCCACGGGGCTGGCCGCCGTGGCCGACGACACCGGGCTGGAGGTCGACGCGTTGGGGGGCGCCCCGGGGGTCTTCACGGCCCGCTATGCGGGTGAGGACGCCACCTATGCCGACAACGTGGCCAAGGTGCTCCGTGAGCTCGCAGCGCTGGCCGACCGAGGGGCGCGCGCCGGGCTCGCTTCAAGACGGTGGCGCTGGTGGCCTTCCCCGACGGGACCGAGGTGTGGGCCGAGGGCGTCATGGAGGGGACCATCGCCGCGTCGCCCCGGGGCGACCGCGGCTTCGGCTACGACCCCGTGTTCGAGCCCGACGGTGGGCACGGCCGCACGTTCGCCGAGATGGAGCCCTCGGAGAAGGACGCGATGTCGCACCGGGGACGGGCCTTCCGGGCGCTGGCCGCCGCGCTGGGGCAGCGGTCAGCAGGGCGCTGATGCGCGGAGCGGCTCACGTCCCGAGAAGCCCAGAGGCCAGCTGTCGGTAGCCGTCGAGCGGGATCTCCTGGCGGCCGGCCACGACCTGGAGGCAGACGTGGTCCGCGCCGGCATCGTGGTGCTCGTGGACTCGGGCGGCGACGGCGGCCACGTCGCCCCATGGGATCACGGCGTCGATCAGGCGGTCGCTCCCGCCCCCGCCGATGTCCTCGTCGCCGTAGCCGAAGGTGCGCAGGTTCTGCGTGTAGTTGGGCAGGCCGAGGTAGACGGCGGCGTAGCCGCGGGCGAGCTCCCGCGCCCGCGCCGGGTCCGACTCGAGCACGACCGCCACTTCGGGCGCGAGGAGCGGGCCCGGCCCGAGGATCCCGCGTGCGCGTGCCGTGTGCTCCACCGGGACGAAATAGGGGTGCGCCCCCGCCGCGCGCGCCGCCGCTAGCTGGAGCATGCGGGGACCGAGGGCGGCCAGCACGCGCCGCTCGGGCGCCACCGGAGT
The DNA here is from genome assembly GCA_963736525.1 of uncultured Acidimicrobiaceae bacterium. Taxonomy (GTDB): domain Bacteria; phylum Actinomycetota; class Acidimicrobiia; order Acidimicrobiales; family RAAP-2; genus Bog-473. The sequence goes on along the minus strand of CAVTPF010000010.1, from coordinate 297,589 downwards.
CTCCAGTGCATCGAGCGCGTCGAGGTAGCCGACCATCCGCGTGTAGGGGTGGGCGTAGTGCTCGACCAGAGCCGCGTGGCTGGCCCCGAGGCCGAGCACGAAGCGCCCCGGGAAGCGGGCCTCGAGGTCGGCCACGGCCCGTCCGACGTCGCCCGGTGCCGAGGCCCAGATGCTGACGATGCCGCTGGCCACCGTGACGCGGTCCGTGGACGCGAGGAGGCGTTCGAAGTGCGGTGAGAGGCCGCGGTCGAAGCCTCCCGACGACCAGAGTGCCCCGTAGCCGAGGGACTCGAGCTCTGCGGCGGTGTCGACCGGGCGATCGGCCGCCCCCCACGAACCGCTCCACCAGACGCCCACGCGACCGAGGTCCACGTGGCCACCGTACCGGGCCGGGCCGGGCCGGGCCCGCAGCCGGCTCCGGACCCCTACGGCCGTTCGGCCTCGGAAGGAATGGCCTCGTCGGCGGCCTTCGCCTTGGCCTTGGCCTTGGCGGCGCGCAGGTAGCGCACGCCCGTCGTCAGCGACTCGTGTATGAGCCGGTCGTTGTCCTTGGAGATGAAGGCGTGCACCCTCCTCTCGAGCAGCGCGCGCAGCACGGGGTTGAAGACGTGGTAGGTCTCGGAGAAGTGGACACGGGTCCGCCCGTCGCCGAGGTCCTCCAGCCGGGTCCGGCCCTCCGCCTCCGAGAGCAGCGGGCGGCCCACGGCGGTGTACTTCCACGACTCCTTCGGCCTGACCTCGGTGAGCCACTCCCACGACTGCCCCTTGCCGCCTGTGAGCAGATAGCGGGGCACGCGGAACGTGCAGTGGCGGATGAGGCCCTCACCGATGTCGTTGCCGGGGTAGAGGATGTCGATGGTGACGTCGCCCGTCTCGGTGTGCGGGATGCGGGCCCAGAAGAGCTGCCACAGCTCGTCCACCGTCGCATCGATGTCCACGAAAGAGCGGTGCTCCTGCACCGCCTCACCATATCCCCGAACCTGACGGCAGCGTCAGGTGGCGGCTCTCGGAAAGGGCGTCCCGTAGCGGTTCAGGTGGGCCTTCTCCGAGAGCGGCCGGCGCCGGGGTGGCCCGAGCGGAGCCGCGAGATGGCCGAGCGGCACGACTGCCACCGGCACGACCTCAGGCGGCAGGCCGAGCGGGCCGGAGAGATCGCCGCCGGCGAGTACCGGCAGGGTGGTCAGGGTCGAGCCGAGGCCGAGCGCGTGGGCGGCCAGCAACAGGTTCTGCACCGCGGGGAAGACCGAGGCCTCCATCGCCTGGGGAAAGACCAGCCGGGTGTCGCCGCACACCACGACGAGCACCGGCGCCGCCGCCACGCCGCCCATCGCCCCCTCGTCCACCTCGCGCAGCAGGTGCGGCGAGAGCCGGTCCTGCTCGAGCGCGCGGGCGCCGCCCTGCCACAGGCGCGCCGTCAGCGCGCCGATGCTGGCGCGCAGTTCCGGGTCGCGGACGACCACGAAGACGAACGGCTGGCTGTTCTCGGCGCTGGGCGCGTGGGTGGCGGCGGTCAGGATACGGGCCACGGTCTCGTCGTCGACGTCGTCGGGGAGGAACGAGCGGGCAGCCCGCTGGGAGTGCACCACCTCGAAGAAGTCGGGCATGACGTGGCGACGCCGGCGAGCTAGTTGGTCTCGTCCGGGGCCACAGTGGCCGATGGTACCGATTTCGAGGCCGGGGTCGCCGGTTGGCGACGGATTGGGCGGCGCCGAGGCGACCCGCTACCTTTGGCGCTGCATCGGCCGGGGGCCGGTGCCCGCCAGTGGTCCGGTACGACGGCGGAGGGGGACAGGAGGCAGACGGTGGCGAACGACGCCGCATCGCAAGAGGACGTGCTCAAGGAGATCATCGGGCAGCCGACGGGCAAGTCCAAGGTGGTCGTGGAGCGGGGGCCGGTGCAGCATTTCGCCGACGCCGTGCTCAGCACGAGCCCGATCTACCACAACCCCGAGGCCGCCAAGGCGGCCGGTTTCGACGCCATCCCGGCACCGCCCACCTGGCCCTTCGCCATGGAGTTCTCGGGCAAGTTCGAGGAGCTCCAGCCGACCGATGCCCCGGCGGGCAACCCGCTCATGACCGCGGTCGGGCCGCTCATGGCCAAGGGCGGGCTGATCCTCCACGGCGAGCAGGAGTTCGTCTACCACCGCCCCGTGCAGGTGGGTGACGTGCTGGTCAGCGAGGGCAAGATCACCGACGCCTATCAGAAGGAGTCCCGGGGTCGGACGATGACCTTCATCGTCTCGGAGACCAACTGGCGCGACGACAAGACGGGCGAGCCCGTGGTGACGGCGCGTTTCAACCTGATCCACCGGGCCTAGGGCGCCCGAGCGACGTGACGCTGGCGACGAGCTCGAGGGTTGTGAGCGACGAATCGATGGGAGGTCGAGACGATGGGTGAGAAGAAGCTGTCATTCGAGGACGTTGAGGTCGGCGACGAGGCGCCGGTGGTCACGCACAAGCTGACCCGTACGGACCTGGTGAAGTACGCGGGCGCGTCGGGCGACTTCAACCCGATGCACCACGACGAGGTCGCGGCCCAGGCGGCGGGGCAGCCCAGCGTGTTCGGTCACGGGATGTTCTCCATGGGCCTGCTCGGCACGGCGCTGACCGACTACGTGGGCGTGGGCAACGTCACGCGGTACCAGGTCCGCTTCGCCCGCCAGACCTGGCCCGACGAGGTGCTGTCGTCGAAGATCGTGGTGGCCGCCAAGCGCGAGGAGGACGGCAAGAAGCTGGTCGACCTGGCGGTCACGCTGTCGAACGGGGAGGGCGAGGACAAGTTGGTGGGCGAGGCCACGGCGGCGCTGCCCTGACCTGAGGTAGGTTCGACGTTCGTCGCGGCACGCGACGGGAGGACGGTGGAGCCATGGACCTCAAGGACCTCGAGAAGGCGTTCGCATCGACGGGCGCGGTGCTTTCCGGTGTGACGCCCGCGCAGCTGGACGAGTCCACGCCCTGCCGTTCCTGGAAGGTCCGCGAGCTGGTCAACCACATCGTCGGCGGCACCACCTTCTTCGCGACGGTCGCCGAGACGGGGAAGCCGCCCGAGGGCGGTGACGCGCCGGACTTCGCCTCGCGCGACGACATGGTGGCCGTGTTCAACCAGGGCGCCGCGCACGCCGTGGAGGCCTTCGCGGCCGACGGCGCCATGGAGCGCACCATGCACCTCCCCTTCGGTGACATGCCCGGGAACGTCTTCATCAACATCGCCGCCATCGACGTCTTCACCCACGGGTGGGACCTGGCCAGGGCTATGGGGCAGCCCACGGACCTCGACCCCGCGCTGGCGACCGAGATGCTCGGGGTGGCACGGGCCTTCCTGCCCGACGACACACGCGGCCCCGAGCCGGCACCGTTCGGCCCGCAGGTCGAGGCCCCGGCGGGAGCATCTGCGGCCGACCAACTGGCCGCCTTCCTGGGACGCCAGGCTTAGCCGCGCCAGCCGGGGCACGCCGCGCCAGCCGGGGCACGCCGCGCCAGCCGAGGTACACGGTGCGGCGGCCTGCGGCTCCGTCGACGAGCCAGTTCGGGCCGGGACGCCGACCGCTCGCGTCAGGTGGGATCGAAGCGCAGCGGCAGCCGTGCGGGCCCCCAGATCCCGAACGACGAGGGCTTCCACTCGATGTCGCCGCGGCGGGCCAGCCCGGGCATGCGACGGGCCAGGAGCGGGAGGGCCTCCTGCAGCTCGGCCCGCGCCAGCGCCGCGCCCATGCAGAAGTGGATGCCGGCGCCGAAGGTCATCTGAGCGGTGTCCCGCTCGCGGGTGATGTCGAAGACGTCGGGCTCCGCGAAGGCCTCCGGATCGCGGTTGGCGCCGGCCAGGGACGTTGTGACCAGCGTCCCTGCGGGGAACAGGACGTCGCGGTACACGACGTCCTCGGCCGCCACGCGGGCGGTGGCGCGCACCGCTCCCAGGTAGCGCATCGATTCCTCCACGGCGCGGCCGGCCAGCTCGGGGCGCTCGGCCAGCAGCGCCCATTGGTCGGGATGGTCGGAGAAGAGCGCCACTGAGCACGCCAGTTGGTTGCGGGTGGTGTCGGTGCCCGCCATGAGGACGGCCTGCGCCAGCATGGCCATCTCCTCGGTCGACAGCCGGTCTCCCGCCTCTTCCAGCGCAATGAGGTCGCTGAGCAGATCGTTGCGGGGATCGGCCCGGCGCTCGGCGATCATGTCGCTCACGTAGGCCGTGAGCTCCTCGCCCGCCCGGGCGATGAGCGGCAGGTCCTCGGCGAGGTTGTTGTTGAAGATGCGGAAGATGTCCGTCGCCCACGCCGAGAACAGCTTCCAGTCCTCCGGTGGGGCGCCGAGGAGCTCGCAGATGATGGGGATGGGGTACGGCTCGCACACGTCGGCCACCAGCTCGCACTCGCCCTGTCCGGCGATGCTGTCCACGAGTTTGCCGACCACGGTCCTCATGGTCGGCCGGAGGCGGTTCGCTGACGCAGGGGTGAAGGCGGGGGCGACGAGGCGCCGCAGGCGAGCATGGCCCTCGCCCTCCATCGTGAGGATCGATTCGCTGCGGCCGGCGCCGTACCCGGAGCCCTGCAGCTCCGGGGACTCCTGAATCATGGACAGCGCGGAGTGGAAACGTTGGTCGCGCAGGATGGCGGTGACGTCCTGCCACCGCGTGACCGAATAGCCCAGCTCGGTGCGGGCCAACCAGTGCGTCGACCGGGCCTCCGCAATGGCGTCGATCGCATCCTGGCGCTGCAGCCCCGTCACATCGAGAGAGGGCAGGTGCAGCTCCGAGACCAGCTGTGGCATGGGTCCCCCCGGTGGTTCCTCGTTGTGTGCCGCGGCCGAGGCTAGTGGAGCGGGCGTCGCCCGCTAGGCCGGTGGTGCCTGCTGCAGCGCGGGATGGCGCCGGACCATCATCGGCATGAGCCACCCCTTCGGTGCGACGTGAGCCAACGCCGCGGCCGCCCGGTTCGCCGCACCCGGGATCACCACCGGCCGCCCGGTGGCGAGACCTTCGACCGCCGCCCGGGCCACGTCGGCCGCGGGCACCCACATGAACGCGGGCAGCGTCTCCGCCGCCTCGGCATCGCTCATGCCGGCCGCTGCTGCGAAGCCGGTCTCGACCGGGCCGGGACACAGGGTCGTGACGGTCACCCCGGTCCCGTGCAGCTCCGCTCCCAGCGCGTGGCCGTAGGAGAGGACGAACGCCTTTGACGCGCCGTAGCACGCCTGGCCCGGCAGCGGCTGGAACGCAGCCGTCGACGCGGTGTTGAGCACCGCGCCGCGGTGACGGGTCACCATGCCCGGCACGATCAGCGTGCAGAGGTCGACGACGGCCTCGACGTTGGTGCGCACCATGGCGAGCTCGGCGGCACGGTCGGCCCGGTGCACCGGTCCCATCGTCGTGAAGCCGGCGTTGTTGACGAGGATGTCGGGGGTGAGGCCGCGCTCGGCCAGTTGGCGCGGGAGCTCGCCGCGTGAGCTCGCATCGGTGAGGTCCGCGGCGATCACCTCGGCGCGGACCGCGTGGTCGCGGGCGAGCTCGTCGGCGAGTGCCTGCAGCCGGTCCTCGCGACGGGCCACGAGCGTGACCCCGTGACCGCGCCGGGCGAGCTCGCGCGCGATTTCGGCGCCGATGCCTGACGACGCGCCGGTGACGACGGCCGTCGCGTTCTCCTTGGGGGTGGGGAGTGCCATGACCGCGAGCGTACGGGAGTCGTGTCGGCGTGGCGCGGGGTCCGCGCGCGGTCGCGCCGGTCCCCCAGATGAAGTTCGCGTGACGGCACGCCGCCCCACCAGGGCCTTCGCGAATGCCCAGTTCGCGCGGGGTTCACACGGTCAGGCCCGAGGGGGATACTGGACCCAGGTACGCGGCAAACGGAGCACCCGCCGTTGCCCCGAGTGGAAAGGAGCTGCCGATGCCGTCGACATGCTCGACCGAGGAGGCCGGTCCGCCGGGTTGAATCGGCGTCACCGATGTCGGTTTCGGTGACGCTCCCGAGCAGCACCCTCGGTACGAAGTCCGGCGTATGAACGAGGCCGCGCTCGCGCCGGTGCGTGTGCCGGCCGGCCGACAAGGCGGCCCCCGCACCCACTGCGCCGCAGGCTGGAGCCGAGAGTGCTGCGGACGACAAGAATTATTACAAGGAGAGAAGGACCGGCCCGAGGGCCGGTCCTTCTTGTCTGCGGAGTCGGTCCCGGCACTACGTGCGCGTCGCAGGCCGCCGTGCCATGGTTGGGCGATGACCGGGACGCGCCTGCCGATGTTCCCCCTCTCGGCCGTCCTTTTCCCCCACGCCGCCATGCCGCTGCACGTCTTCGAGCCCCGCTATCAGGCGCTCATGCGCGACTGCATGGCTGGCGACCCGCGGTTCGGCATCGTGTTGATCGAGCGCGGCTCGGAGGTGGGCGGCGGGGACCAGCGTTCGTCCATCGGCACGCGGGGACTCGTGACCAGGGCGGTGGAGCTCGCCGACGGGCGATGGCTCCTGGAGCTGCGCGGGGAGACGCTCATCACGGTCGAGGAGTGGCTGCCCGACGATCCCTACCCGGTGGCGTTGGTCAGCGAGCCGGCGCCCGTGCCCGATCTGGAGGACCCGGGCCCGGTCCTCGGAGTGGCCGTCCAGCGCGTGCGCCGGGCCCGGGCCCTGCTCGCCGAGCAGGGTGGCGCGCCGCCACTGCCCCCCGAGTTCGCCCTCGACGGGGGTGGCGACGCCGAGCTGGCGTCGTGGCAGCTCAGCGCGGCGGCACCGGTGAGCGCCTACGACGCGCAGCGCCTGCTCGTGGCGGACGGCGCGGCCGAGCGGTTGGGCCTCCTCGTGGGGCTCATGGAAGACCTCGAGCTCGACCTGCAGCGCATGCTCGCCGCCGAGTGAGCACGACAGCGACACGCAGACAGACGCACCACGTAGAGGGAGGGACACCGTGGCGATCACGCCGACGAGAGAGCAGTTCACCGAGTTCGCCCACGGCGGGCGTGAGGGGGAGGTCGTGATGATCAACCTGTTGCACTTCGCCCGACCGGATCCGGCCGGCATGCCCGATGGCGCCGGCGAGTCTACGGGTGTGGGGGCCTACCGCGACTACAGCGAGCAGGTCGTCCAGATGGTCGAGTCCCGGGGCGGGCGCGTCATCTGGACGGGACGCCCCGAGCACGTGCTCATCGGGGACCCCGCGGCCGACGGGTGGGACCTGGTGGCGCTCGTCTCGTACCCCAGCCGCGCCGCCTTCGTCGACATGGTCACGTCACCCACGTACGAAGAAGCCCACGCCCACCGCGAGCGGGGACTCGACCGGACGGTGCTGCTGGCCTGCGAGCCCCTCATGGACGCGCTGACGCCCCCTGACGACGAGGTGCGCTCGCGCGGCTGAGAGCGGGCGTCAGACCAGCCCGGGCAGCGCCGCCCCGAGGAAGCGCTCGGGCGCCTCGACCATGGGGTAGTGGCCCACCCCCTCCAGGCGGGTCGCCGTCGCGTCGGGGCGTGCGGCCAGCAGGGAATCGACCATGGACGGGACGGCGATCGGGTCGTCGAGCCCCCACACGATGTGCAGCGGCGAAGGATCGGTCTCGATCGCGCCGGTGAAGCGCCGCTCGTTGGCCCGGCGTTCCTCGATGTAGCGGATCAGCCGCGGCAGCACCCGGTGTCCGCCGTCGTGCACGACCTGCGCCGCCGACGCCGGCACGGGGTCCTCGGGCCATCCTTCGGGGACGGCCGGCGTCCCGGGGCTGAAGGTGTCACGCAGGCTCTGGGTGATGGACGCGGCGTCGATGGGCACCCCGGCCGGCAACAGCTCGTCGGGCAGGCCGAGCAGCAGCAGCTGGCCGTTGGTCAGGTGCGCCTGTTCGATGTAGATGCTGCCGTTGGTCACGACGCGTCGCGTGACGTCCACCGACCACGACCCTTCGGCGCGCCGCGCCAGGAGCTCGCCACCCACCGTGTCACCCATGTCGTGGGTCAGCAGGGCCAGGCGCTCGACGCCCAGGGCCGCCACGTACGCGGCGGCGAGGTCGGCCTGCAGTGCCACGGGGTACGTGCGGTCGGGCTTGGCCGAGAGCCCGTAGCCCAACATGTCGAGCAGGAGCACGCGCCGCCCCGCCCGCAGGCCGTCGAGCACGGCGGCGTAGTCGAACGACGAGGTCGGGAACCCGTGCAGCACGAGGAGTGGCGCGTGGCGCTCGGGACCGATAGACGGCGCGTCAATGGTGAAGACCCGCTCGCCGCAGAGCTCTCGCTGTGTGCCGATCGCCGCCCACCCCGAGCTGGTGGTGATCGTCACGTGCCGGCCAGCTTGCTCACGACCGGTCCGAGCGTCTCCCAGGCGTCGGACTCGATCGACCAGTAGGAGATCCCGTATTCGGCCCGCCGCCACTCGAGCTCCTCGGCCATGTCGTCCAGCGTCCCGATCAGCGCCAGTGGGACGTGCAGGGCGTCCGCCGGGTCGATGCCGAACGCGGGTGCCATCTGCGCGGCCAGGCCGGCGGCGTCGTCGGTCACGAGCACGAAGCCGATGAGCGAGTTGAGCTCCAGGTCGTCGAAGCGGTCGCCTGCCGCCTCCTTCACCCACCCCAGCTTCGTGCGGGTGCGCGCGGGGGTGGCGTCGGCCGCGGTCTCGGCGCCACCCGTCCCCTCGCGCAGGTTGACGTTGATGCTGACGATGTCGGCGTGGCGCGCCGCGAAGGACAGCACCTGCTTGCCCCCGCCGCCGATGATGAGCGGCGGCCCCGGTGTCTGCACCGGCCGTGGGGTGAGGGTGTGCCGCAGCACCTCGTAGTGCTCGCCGTGGAAGCTGAAGGGGCCGTCCGTGCGCAGCAGGCCCTGGACCACCTGGACCGCCTCCTCGAAGCGCGCCACCCGGACGGCCGGGTGGTCGTAGGGCAGGCCGGCGTCGTCGTAGTCCGACCGCATCCAGCCGGCACCGAGGCTGAGCTCGAAGCGACCCTCGCTCAGCACGTCGAGCGTGGCGGCCTCCTTGGCCAGCACGAACGGGTGACGGTAGTCGTTGCAGAAGACGAGCGCACCCATGCGGAGCGTGGTCGTGGCCGCGGCCACCGCCGACAGCGCGGGCACCGGGGCCAACTGGTCGCCGAAGTGGTCGGGCATCAGCAGCGCGCTGTAGCCGAGGTCCTCCGCTCGCCTGGCCTGATCGGCCCAGGACCGGGCCGAACCGTCGGGGGCCCGGCTCAGCTGCGCGGCGAAGCGGAACTTGCGGTCGTGTGCCATGGTGCCATGGTGCCCCACAACGGGCGGGGCTGCTGCCCGAGCGCCCCGCCGGCTCGGGATCAGCCCGGGCGCAGGGCTACAGGAAGCTGAAGTCGGGTACGCCCGAGCTGATGCCCTTGAACAACTCACCCTTGGCGGCGACGAGCTCCTCGGGGGTCCAGGCCGCGTCGCGGGTCACCTGACCGGCCGCCTTGAAGGCGCTCATGGCGTAGACGCTGCCCCCGAACACCACCAGGATCTGCCCGGTGATGTCGGCCGACTCGGGCGCCGCCAGGAAGGCCACCACGTTGGCGACGTTCTTGGGGTCCCAGGCGTCGAAGCCGCCGTCCGCGCTCATGTCGGAGAAGATCGTCTCGGTCATGCGCGTGCGGGCCCGGGGGGCGATGGCGTTGGCGGTGACGCCGTAGCGGCCGAGCTCGCGCGCCTCGACCCACGTCAGGGACGCAATGCCCGCCTTGGCGGCGGCGTAGTTGGCCTGGCCCGCGCTCCCGAAGAGGCCCGACTCCGAGGTCGTGTTGATGATGCGGCCGCTGACGTCCTCGCCCGCCTTGGAACGGTTGCGCCAGTAGACGGCGGCGTGGTGCGCGGCGGCGAAGTGGCCCTTGAGGTGGACCCGGATGACGTCGTCCCAGTCGGACTCGTCCAGGTTGAACAGCATCTTGTCGCGGAGGATCCCGGCGTTGTTGACGAGGATGTCCAAGGAGCCGAAGGTGTCCACGGCCTGCTCCACGACGGCTTTGCCACCCGCCCACGCGCTGATGTCGTCGCCGTTGACGGCCGCCTCGCCGCCGTTGGCCACGATGAGGTCGACCACCTCCTGTGCGGGGTGGACGTCGGCGCCCCCCTCGCCGTGCAGGCCGGCGCCCACGTCGTTGACGATGACCCTGGCGCCCTGGTCCGCCAGCAGCAGCGCCTCCTCCCGCCCGATGCCGCGCGCCGCACCGGTGACCACCGCCACCTTGCCGTCGAGCAGTCCCATGTCAGCCTCCCTGTGCCGATCGTCGTGTGCCGGTGTGCGCGTCGAGCCGGCGTTCCCGCAGGGATGGTGGCCCGGCCGGGGCCCCGACGGCCGCCGCGCGGCGCATGCAGTGTTGCCGATGGGTGCGCTCAGGGGCAAAACCGGGGCAGGGACTCGGCGGTCACCAGGGCGATCAACGCCGTCGTCTCGCGGCGCGCCCGCTCGCGGCCGAACCGCGCCGTCAGGCTCACCACCTCCATGCCCTCGGGCGGGGCGGCGACGAGCTCCCGGTCGGCGGCGCCGGCGATGCACAGCACCGGCAGCGCCGGGCCGCGGCGGGCCCGGGCCAGCTCCAGCACGCCGCCGGGCACCTTGCCGCGGAACGAGGGCGGATCGAGGTGGCCCTCGCCGGTGACCGCGAGGTCGGCGTGCTCCATGCGCCCGGCCAGCCCCACAAGGCCCGCCACGAAGTCGAAGCCCGGCTCGATGCGGGCGCCGAGCGCCACCAGTCCGCCGGCGAGCCCACCCGCCGCACCGGCACCGGGCACGGCCGTCACGTCGACGCCCGTCTCGCGCCGGTAGCGCGCGGCCAGCTCGGCCAGGCGCCACGTCAGGGCGGCGACCTGCGCGCCCGTGGCCCCCTTCTGGGGCCCGAACACGGCGGCAGCCTCGGTGAACGGCGTGGTGACGTCGCTGGCCACCACCAACTCCACGCCTCGCAGCGCGTCGGGCGATCCGACGGCGTCGTAGGCTCCCCGCCCGCCGTCGGTCGTGGCGGAGCCGCCGCAGCCGACCACGATGTGCCGGGCCCCGGCGTCGCGGGCAGCCAGGAGGAGCTCTCCGACGCCCGCGGTGCCGGCGCGCACCGGGTCGTCCCGGCGCGGCCGCGGCAGGAGCGCGCGCCCGGCCGCGCGCGACATCTCGATCACCGCCGTCGGACCGTCCGAGCCGGGCAGCAGGCGCCATTCCGCCTCGACCGGCGCGCCGAGCGGGCCCGCGACCGCCGTGACGTGCCGGGTGCCCCCGACCGCGTCCAGCAACCCCTCACCCCCGTCGGACATCGGCGCCTCGTCGGCCGTCCACCCGGCGCGGCGGGCGGCTCCGGCGACGGCCGCCGCCACCTCGGCGGCGGAGGCGGTGCCACGGAACTTGTCCGGGGCGGCGACGAGGTGCGGCGCGGGGAGCCTCAGGCCCGCCACAGCAGCACCCCACCGGTCTGGCGCGGCGCGCCGAGCGCGCCCGCGAAGAGGTGCTGCGCGCAGGTCGAGCCCGGTGCGCCTGCGATCACGGCGACGGAAGAGGCGTGTACGGCGCGCAGCTGTGACCGGATGAGCCCCGGCGGGAGGACGGGCATGGTGCCGGCGGCGCACGCCGCCATGGCCCCCAGGAGCACGGACGGCCGGGGGGAGAAGGACGCGGTGCCCGACGGTGTCGTGAAGATGGCAAAGCCGCCGGGCATGCGGAACCGCATGTCGGCCATGGCCTGCCAGACCATGGGCGACGTGTCGTCCGGGCTCGCGGCGGGATACACGACCACCGTCGACCCGACGGGGAGAGCGCGCGCCCCCGTCGTGAACCACGGCGGCACCGCTGCCGCCGCGGACGCGTACGGCCAGGCCGGGACGAGCGGCACCAGCACGCAGACCGACAGCAGCGCACAGGCGCCGAGCGCGCCGAGTTGCTCGGTCTGGCGCGGGCCGGCGACCCGCGTGTACAGCGCGTCGACGATGAGGGAGAGCAGCAGGGCCGCGAAGAGCCAGAAGTAGCAGATCCACCGAGCCGCCACCGCGCTGTTCAAGAGCGGCAGGTGGGCGAACACGTCGTAGGGCAGGGGAATACCCGTGCGGTGCCCGTCGACGTGCAGATGGGTGCCGAGGGACAAGACGAGGGCGACGGCGCCCATGGCGGCGCTGAAGAGCACCATTCGCCTCCTCCGCAGCAGCACGACACCGACGACCAGCACGAGCAGGAGCGGAACCCCGACGTAGGTGCCGTTCTCTATCAACGAATCGAAGGCGATGTTCCAGTTGGCATCGCGGGCAGCGACGAGGGTGTCGCCGAGGGACGCGTGGCCCAGGGTGAAGTGCTGGTTGAGCGTCGGCACGACGAGCCCCACCGGGTCGGTCGACATGCCGGCGATCGCGGTGGCCGACTGCACCGGGCCGTGGACGTGCTCGGGTCCCTCCAGCGCGATCCACGAGGCGTAGGCGGTGCCGATGACGACGACGGCGGCCGCGCACGACGCCATCTTCGCCAGCCTCCGCGTGTCGACCGGGACGTGCCTGGCCAGGGCCGCGGCGCCCGCGAGGACCGCGGCGACCGCGGTCATGATCACCAGGGCTGCGAAGGCTTCGGTCGACACGTAGAACTGGGCGACGTAGCACGCCCCCACGGCGACGCCGGTCCACCAGGGGGACACGGCGCCGGAGCGGAAGAACCGGTGGAGGAAGAGAACCACGAGTGGCGGGGCGGCCTGGAACAGAAGGAACAGGTGGCCGTTGCCCACCGCTGCCGTGTACGGCGAGAAGCCGTAGAGCAGGCCGCCGACGAAGGCAGCCGGCCACCAGCCGACGAAGCGCCGGGCCATGAGGAAGAAGGCCATGGCCGACGCCCAGATGGCCGCGTCCAGCACCACGTTGAAGGTCGCGATGGGGCCGAACAGGAGTGTCACGGGGGCGAACAGCAGCCCGAGCAGCGGCATGGTGGTGTTGTCCATGAGATTCAGCCCGACGGGCGTGTTCAGCCAGTCGTTGACGAAGGGGTTGTGGCCGTGGAGGAGGGCCCATGGCGTCTGGGCGAGGAACCAGACCTCCTCTCCGACGTCGTTGCCTCCGGACGTCTGGAGCGTGTGGGTGACCCCGTGGGCCCAGGCGCTCCCGTTGGCCAGGCACGACAGCAGGGCGTAGACGATGGCGACGAGAACCGGCGTGAGCCAGGGTCGTGGCCGGCTCGGGCGCCGGTGCTGTGCGCCGCGCCGAGGCGGACGTGCCGCCTCCGCCTGCCCCCTGTCGTCCGCCGGCACACTCGGCCCGGCGCTCACGACGGCGGTCGAGGCCTCGCCGGCGCCGGCGTGCGCGCGCACGGATCGACGTGCCTCAGGAGCCGAGTGCGGCGCACCGGTCCGGCGACGGCAGCATGTGCGGGGAACGTAGCAGTTCGTCCCGGCCGGGTCGCCGGCGCGCCACCCCTGCTCCTGGCACACCCTCGGTCGTGCGGGCGAGAGGACTCGAACCTCCACCCCCTCGCGGGGACCGGGACCTAAACCCGGCGCGTCTGCCAATTCCGCCACGCCCGCAGCGGCCCCGCAGTGCGGGTGAACAGGGAGTGTACGGTCCCGTGCCCACGGGCGCCCCGTCCGGCCACTAGCCTCGTGGCCATGTCATCCGCCTCCGACACCCCCCGCATCGTGGCCGCAGGGGCCGACCTGGACACCACCGGCCGCGTCTTCCAGCAGCTGCTCAAGGAGCGCATCGTCTTCATCGGGAGCGCCATCGACCAGGTCACGGCGAACCTCGTCTGCGCCCAGCTGATTCTCCTCGAGGCCGAGGACCCCGAGAAGGACATTTCGCTCTACATCAACTCGCCCGGAGGCTCGGTGACCGACGGCCTCGCCATCTACGACACCATGCAGTACGTGCGGCCCGACGTCTCCACCATCTGCGTCGGGCTGGCGGCCAGCATGGGCCAGTTCCTGCTGTGCGCGGGGGCACCAGGCAAGCGCTACGCCCTGCCGCACTCGAGGATCCTGATGCACCAGCCGTCGGGGGCGATGCAGGGCCAGGCCGCCGACATCGCGATCCAGGCCGAGCAGATCATCTACCTCAAGCGGATGATGGCCGAGCGCATCGCCTTCCACACCGGGCAGCCGCTCGAGCGCATCGAGACGGACTCGGACCGTGACCGCTGGTTCACCGCCGACGAGGCCTGCGAGTACGGCTTCATCGACAAGGTCATCGACCGCTCCACCGCGACGGCGGCGACCGGGAACGCGTAGACGTGGCTTTGGACGTCCCGGCCTCGTCGTCGGACGCAGACCGGAGACTCGAGGAGGCCGCCGAGGAGCGGGTCGCGGACGAGTCGCCGATGGCGGCGGAGGCCGTCGGGGTGGCGCCTCGCCAGGCGCGTCGCGGCGACATCACCCGCATCGTCACCCCGACGATCAGCGTGCGCAAGCGGCTGCGCGAGATCTGGCTCTCGCGCGAGCTGCTGATCTATCTCATCCGCACGGAGATCAAGGTCAAGTACAAGAACTCGGTGCTCGGGATCGTGTGGTCGATGGCCGCGCCGGCCATGACGCTCGCTATCTACTTCGTGGTGTTCCAGATCGTGCTCGGCAACAAGATGCCGAACTTCGTGATCTTCCTCTTCGCTGGGCTGCTGTTGTGGAACCTCTTCTCGCTGGGGGTGCTCACCGGCACCGGCGTCGTCGTGAACAACGCCGGCCTCCTCAAGAAGGTGTCCTTCCCGCGGGAGATCCTCGCCCTGGCGGCGGTCGGCTCGGCCTGCGTCTTCTTCTTCTTCCAGGCGATCGTGATGGTCGTCTTCATGATCGTGCTCCACACGGCGCCCGACCTGGCCTACCTGCCGGTGCTGCTGCTGGCGCTGATCACCGGCGTCGTCCTCGCCTCCGCCCTCGCCATCCTCCTCTCGTCCATCAACGTCTACCTGCGCGACACCCAGCACCTGATTGAGGTGGTCCTCACCGCGTGGTTCTGGGCCTGCCCCATCGTCTACGCCTACCAGCAGCAGATCGGCAACCGCCTCGGCCCCAAGGGCCTGACCTGGGTCTACTTCTTGAACCCGATGGTGCCGCTCATCTTGTCGTTCCAGCGCTGCATCTACGCCCACCCCATCACCTACGCGGTGGTGAACGGCACCCTGCAGACGTTCTATGTCCTGCCCACCAAGGGCATGGCCTGGTACGTCGGCCTCGACCTGGCCGTGCTGGCCCTCTCCGTCATCCTCTTCCTGGTCGCCCTGGCCACGTTCGGGCGGCTCGAGGGCAACTTCGCCGAGGAGCTGTAACGGTGGATGACTTCGCCGTCGACGTGCGCAACGTCTCCAAGCGGTTCCGCCTGGCCCACGGCCAGTACAACACGGTCAAGGAGCGGCTGATCCACGGCGGCAAGCGCCAGGCCACCGAGGACTTCTGGGCCCTCAACGAGGTCTCGCTGACCGTCCAGCCGGGAGAGACCGTGGGGATCCTCGGCCGCAACGGCTCGGGCAAGTCCACCCTGCTCAAGTGCGTCTGCGGCGTGCTCCAGCCCACCTCGGGCGAGGTGGCGGTCCGGGGCAAGATGGCCGGTCTGCTGGAGCTCGGCGCCGGGTTCCAGCAGGACCTGACCGGCCGGGAGAACATCTACCTGAACGGCTCGTTGCTGGGCATGTCCAAGCGCGAGGTGGACAGGGTCTTCGACGCCATCGTGGACTTCTCCGAGCTCGAGGAGTTCATCGACGGGCCCGTCAAGTTCTACTCGTCGGGCATGTACGTGCGGCTGGGCTTCGCGGTGGCGGTGAACGTGGACCCCGACATCCTCGTCGTGGACGAGGTCCTCGCCGTGGGCGACGAGCGCTTCCAGCGCAAGTGCATCGACCGGGTCAAGCAGTTCCAGCGGGAGGGCCGCACCATCCTCCTCGTGACGCACTCGGCCGACACGGTGCGCACCATCTGCGACCGCGGGGTCGTGCTCAGCCACGGGCGGCTGATCGCCGACGCCGAGCCGGGAGAGGCGACCCGGATCTTCCGCGAGCGCCTGATGGCGGAGGGCGCCGGCATGTCGCTCGTCGACCCCTCGCTGGTGGCGGTGCCGGCGACGCCGAGCAGCCTGGGCGGAGGCGAGCTCCCCGACAGCGAGCGGCCGGTCCGGTTCCGCTCCGTGCACCGCATCTACTCGGGCGACAACAGCGTGCCCTACATGCGTACCGGGGACGACCTCACCATCCGGGTGGAGTTCGAGGCGCTGTACCCGACCGAGGACGTGGTGTTCTCGCTCGAGATCCGTGACAACGACGGCAACACGATCCTGCGCACCGACACCTCCATCATCGGCATGCCGATCGACGCCCCGCGGGGGACGAGCGTCATGCACTTCGGGATCGTCGACATGCCGCTGCTGGACGGCTCCTTCTCCTTCGCGCTCGGGATCCAGAGCCGCAGCGGCGTGCTCTACGACTGGCAGGAGAACGCGGGGAAGTTCGAAGTGATGAGCCCGGGGAAGGCGACCGGGATGCTCCGCATGAACGTGCATGCGGCGCTCATCTCGACCGAGAGCGACATCGGCTCCTCGGCCGCTCTGGCCTGAGCAAGACTCGCCCCATGACCGACTCGGAGGCGACACTGCCGGCGGATCCCCAGGCCTACGTGCAGCAGGTCATGGCCGAGATCACCGAGGAGGTGCGGCTGCGGCGCGCCTCGGGGGATCTGCCGCCGAAGCTGGAGCGCGAGCTGGACGAGCTCTTCCTGGCCCACTCTCCGGTCGCCGGCAGGGGTGGCGATCTGGGCGAGGCGCTCCGGATGGTCGATGCCGCCACCTTCATCGATCCGGTCGTACCCGTCGAGTCCGAGCGGGCGGCCGGTGCCTTCGTGAAGAAGGGGATGCGCTCCCTGCTCCTCTGGTACGTCGGATGGGTCGCCCACCAGATGAGCCAGTCGGCTTCGGCCGTCAGCCGGGCCCTGCACATCGTCGACGACCGCCTGAACGAGCTGGAGCGCCAGGTCGAGGTCGAGCGTGTGCCGCCCGCCCCCGTGGTCGAGTTCCCGGCGCTGCACCGCGCCGACGCCTGGTGGGTCGAGCCCGCGGTCGCCGCCGTGGCCAAGAGCCGCGGCCGTGTCCTCCATGCGGCCTGCGGCGACGGGTGGCTGGTGCGGCGCGTCGTGGCGGCCGGTGGTGACGCCTACGGCGTGGACCCCCGGACCCCGCTGGTCGACGCGGCCGAGCTCGGCACCCTGGACCTGCGGGGCGAGGACACGGCCGAGCACCTGCGCGCCGTGGCGGCCGCCGCGTTGGGCGGCGTGGTGCTGAGCGGCACCGTGGACGGCATGGCGGGCGGCGAGCGCGCCCACCTGCTGGCGGTGATCGGGACCAGGCTGGCCCCCGGCGGCACCCTGGTCGTCCACTCCGTCACCCGGGAGGCCTGGGAGGCGGCCGACGCACCTCCCGAGGCGGATCTCGCTCCGGGTCGCCCGCTGCGGCCCCAGGCGTGGTGCCGCCTCCTGGAGCAGAGCGGCTACGACGCCACCGCCCAGGTCGGCCCGGGTGGCCGGGACTTCCTGGTCACGGCTGTCCGGGCCAGCGTCACCATGCCGTACCCGTCCGCGGAGCGGTGAGCACGGCCACGAGGAGGCCGGTGGCGGTCCACCAGTTCATCCCCGCCCTCAACCCCCACGACGCCACCGGGGCACACACGCTGCGCCTGCGCAACGCCTTGCGGCAGGCCGGATGGCGTTCGGAGATCTTCGCCGAGGCGATCCATGACGACCTGGCCGGACAGGCGTACAAACACTGGATGTACCCCGAGCACGCCGCCGCGGGAGACGTCGCCCTCTACCAATTCACGACCTCGTCGGCGGTCGCCGGGTACCTGGCCGAGCACGGGCTGCCGCTGATTCTGGACTTTCACAACTTCACCGGGCCCGAGTACTTCGCGGGCTGGGAGCCCGACAGCGTGCACCGGGCCGCCACGGCGGCAGACCAGCTGGCCCTGCTGGCGCCCGAGGCGATGCTCGGGCTGGCCAAGAGCCCGTTCAGCGAGCGCGAGCTGCGCCGCGCCGGGTGCCGCCGCACGGCGGTCGTTCCGGTCCTGGCGGACTTCGGCCGTGTCACGGAGCACCCCGACGCCCGGGTGGCGGCCGAGCTCGCCGGCCTGCGCGCCGGCGGCGGCGCCGACATCCTCTTCGTCGGGCGGATCGTCCCGTCGAAAGGGCAACACGAGCTCGTCAAGGCGTTGTGGGCCTACCGCCGCCTCTACGACGCCCGGGCCCGCCTGCACCTGGTCGGTGGCACCGCCAGCTTCGACTACGTCAAGGCCCTGCAGGGCTTCGTCCACGACCTCGGGCTCGCGGGCGCCGTCCGCATCACCGGCGAGGTGTCCGATGCGTCGCTCGCCGCCCACTTCGCCGCCGCCGACGTGTACCTCTCGCTCTCCGCCCACGAGGGGTTCGGCGTCCCGCTGGTGGAGGCGATGGTGGCCGGGGTCCCGGTCGTCACCCGCGGCGCCGGCGCGGTGTCCGAGACGGCGGCCGATGCCGCACTGGTGCTGGCGGCGGCCGATCCGGCCTACATCGCCGCCGCGCTCCACCGGGTGTGCACGGACGACCGGCTCCGCCGCGTGCTGACGGCAGCGGGCCGGCGCCGGGCGGCCGAGCTGTCGGGGGACGCGGTGGCGACCCGGATCGTCGACGCCATCGCCGCCGTCGTGGGACGACCGTGAAGAAGGTGGCGTTCGTGACGCCGCGCTACGGGACCCAGGTCATGGGGGGCGCCGAGACGGCGACGCGCCAGTTGGCGGAGCACCTGCGGGTCCACACCGAGTGGACGGCCGAGGTCCACACCACCTGTGCCCTGGACCCCGTCACCTGGGCCAACGAGCTCGACCCGGGGACCACCGAGGTCAACGGGGTGCCGGTGCACCGGCACCCCTCCGCGCACGGGCGGCTGCCCGACTTCTACGGTCTCGACGGGCTCCTCCGCCTCGCGCCGCGCCGGGCGACGAGGGAGCAGGGGACGCGGTGGGTCGACTACAACGGTCCCGTCTCGCCCGAGCTGGTCGACGCGGTCTGTGCGTCCGACGCCGACGTCGTCGCCTTCTCCCCGTACCTGTACCACCCCACCGTGGCCACCATCGGCCGGGTCGGCGTGCCCGCGGTGTTCCACCCGGCCGCGCACGACGAGCCGGCGCTCTACCTGCCGGTGTTCCGCGGCACGTTCGGCAACGCCGACGCCTTCTGCTTCTATACCGCGGCGGAGCGCGCCCTCGTCGAGCGGATGTACCCGGTGGCGGAGCGTCCCCAGATCGTGCTGGGCCTCGGCGTGGGGGAGTCCGAGGGTGCCGGCCGGCCCGGCGGCGAGCTGCTCGGCCTGGGGGAGCGTCCGTACATCGTCAGCGTGGGACGGGTCGACGAGCACAAGGGTTCCAAGATGCTGGCGTCGTACTTCGCCACCTACAAGGAGCGCCATCCCGGGCCGTTGACCCTCGCCCTGGTCGGCCCGGTGGCGTTCGAGCTGCCACCGCACCCCGACATCGTCGTCACCGGCGCCGTCGACGAGGCCGACAAGTGGGACATCGTGCGCGACGCACTGGTCGCCGTCTCACCCTCGGCACTCGAGTCGTTCTCCCTCGTGGTGATCGAGGCCTGGGTGGAACGGGTCCCGGTGCTGGTCAACGGCGCCTGCGGGCCGACCCGCGAGCACTGTGAGCGGTCCGGCGGAGGGCTGTGGTTCACGTCGTACCCCGAGTTCGAGGCCGTGCTCGACCGCCTCGTGGCCGACGCCGAGCTGCGGGCCGTCCTCGGTGGGCGCGGCCGCGACTTCGTCGACGGGCACTTCCGGTGGCCCGGGCTCGTCGCACGCTACGACGAGTTCCTGACCTCGGTGGTGGAGCGCGGGCGGGGCACCCCCAGCCTGTTCTGAGCGCGGCGTCACCGACGCCCGTCTCAGGCCTCGCGTCGGCCCACCACGGTGTACATCCGCTGGTCGATGGCGTCGCTCGCGATGTCGTGCGCCAGGTGGTGGCGCTGGCTGTGCATGGTCGTCCCCGTCCGCCCGAAGCCGAGCCGGGAAAGCATGGAGACCACCGCCCCGGGATAGATCGACCACCAGTTCGTCGTGTGGTGCTCCGCCGAAGGCGAGAAGCGCATGATGTTGGCCTCGGGATCCTGCCAGTCGTCCTGCAGCGGCTCGGTGACGATCATCGTCTCGGTCGTGCGCGCTGCCGCCTGCGAGAGCGCACCCCAGGGCTCGCGCAGGTGCAGCAGGATCGCACCGACCAACGTGACGTCGAAGGTGCCCAGGTCGCTCGGCAGGTCGTAGATGTTGCCCTGGACGAACTTGGCGGAGGAGCCGAGGGTGCGGTGCAGGTACCACCACGCGTCGTGGTTGCGGTCGATCGTGTCCCGCATGACGCGCAGCCTCGCCTCGGGGTCGTCGCGGCCCTTGACGGGCAGCATGTCGATGGGCACGTCGAAGCCCGCCTCGAAGGACACCACCTCGGCCCCCATGCGCTCCATGTGGAAGGTCAGGTAGCCGGTGGCGGGCCCGAGCTCGAGCACGCGCTTGCCGGCGACGTCGACGCCCCCGAGGTAGGCCTCCTCGTGGCCCCGCAGGTCCCAGGCCCCGGGGAGGACCCGCCCGTCGGGCAGCTCGAAGGCGTGGTACCAGACGAAGTCGCTCAGGTCGGCGCCCTCGCGCTGCTTGGAGAGCGCGGCCTGGTAGCCGGGGTCGAGCTGACCGAGATAGCCCCGGGGCGGGTACGTGGGAAGGAGCGGTCCGCGGGCGGGCGGCGTCTCGGCCGGCGCCGGGCTCTCCGTGCCCGAGCCGGCCCGCCGTGCGTCACGTTGCCGGAACATGGGCGGACACTCTACGCGAGGGGTCGGGAGTCCCCGTGCCCGCGCCGCCCGACTCCATGGCGCCGCTGTACCTCAGAAGCCGTCCATGCCGACCATGGGCCGGTTGAGATGCTGCCCACCCATGGAGCCGCGGAAGGGCGCGTCACCGTAGGCGAAGATGCCGCCGTCGGAGGCCACGAACCAATAGCCCTGTCCGTCGCTGGTGCTCTGCATGGCGACCACCGGCTGGTTGAGCCGGATGCCACCGGTCGAGCCGAAGAACGGCGCTCCGAACGCGAAGACGCCCCCGTCCGAGCCCACCAGCCAGTAGCCACCGGTCACGGGGTCCGGCGTGATGCCGACGATGGCACCGTTGAGGTGCAACCCGCTGGTGTCACCCGAGAAGGTGGCGTCGCCGTACGTGAAGACGCGGCCCGTGGTGCTCACCTCCCAATACCCCAGCCCGTCAGGCGTGGCGGCCATGCCGACGATGTCCTGCCCCGGCACGGCTGCGGCCGACCCGTAGAAGCCGGCGTCGCCGTAGGAGAAGATCCCGCCGTCCGAGGCGACGAGCCAGTAGCCCTTGCCGTCGGGCGTCGCCGCCATGCCCACGACGGGTGCGTTGAGGTGGAGCGATCCGGTCGACCCGTAGAACCCGGCGCCGCCGTAGGTGAACACGCCGCCGTCCGACGCCACCAGCCAATACCCGCTCTGGCCGGGCACGGCGGCCATCCCGACTACCGGCTTGTTCAACGCGATGCTGCCCGTGCTGCCGCAGAAGTCCTGACCGAAGGCGAAGATGCCGCCGTCGGAGGCCACGGTCAGGTAGCCGTTCTGCGCCGCCGAGGGCCGGGCGCAGGTCCCGAGCGCGTTGCCGCCCCCCACGAAGCCGGTCAGCTCCGAGTCGTGGTGGAACTGCGGCCACGCGCCCGCCTCGTCGGCCAGGTTGCCGTTGGAGCCGGCGACCTCGAAGTGCTGCACGATGCCCTGCACGTCGGCGGTGTTGCCCTGGAGGGCGAAGTACCCCGCCACGGTGATGCCGATCGTCCCGTTGGGATCGGCCGTGACCAGGGGCGCGTTCTGGAACCCGTACATCTTGCCGGCCGGCACGCCACCATTGCCGCTCCCGTCGTCGACGTCGGCGACCTGACTGCCGGTCTTGCCGTCGAGGACGAAGAGCCCGAGGTCGGTCGGCACGATGACGTCCTGGTAGCCGGAGCCGGTGAGGTCCGCCGTGGTCACGGAGCCGTACACCGCTCCGGGCACGCTGACGCGCCAGATGGGAGCGCCTGTGGCGGCGTTGAGGGCCCAGACCGAGCCCGAGTCGGCGCCCGTGACGGTTCCCTCCACCACCGCGAGCTGCCCGTTGCCCTGGAGGTCCGCCAGCGCGGGGCTGCCGCCGGTGGTGCCGTCGAGGGTGTCGCTCCAGACCTGGTTGCACTTCGTGTCGTAGACCTTGACCGTGTTCTCGTCGCTCGCCCCGGGGAAGAAGCTGCCCGTGCCGGTGGCGATGCCGTAGGCGCCGCCCGGGAGGATGGGACCGACGGCGGGGGAGGAGTCGACCTCCTCGCTCGTCGTCGCGCTGCAGATCAGGCCACCGTGATCGTTGTAGATCCGCACGTGGCCGCCGTTGGAGTAGTGGGTGCCGTAGGCGAAGCCGTTGGACTGCGCACCGCCGGCGACGAAGTCGTCGGACCCGGTGCCGTACAGGTCGCCCACGGCCGCGGTGGAGAACACGCTGTCGGCCGAGAACTGCGGCCACCCGGTGGCCGGGTTGCCGTTGCCGGTGCTCAGCGCGTAGGTCTCCTGGCCGAGCGAGCCGGCTTCCACCAATGATCCACCGTCGGCGATGGAGAGTGAAGCCTGCACGCCGCCGTCGAGATCCGTGTCGGTGGAGGGATTGGTCACGACCTGGTTCCACTGCGGGCTGCCGTTGGGCCCGTAGGCGTAGTAGCCCCCGTCGACGGGTGCTGCCGCGTTGCCGGCGCCGAAGTAGAGGTCGCCGTTGGCGGCGTCGACCGACGCGGTCGAGTCGATGGCGGGGCTCCCCGGTACCGCGATCCCGTTGTCGCCCGTCGCCGCGATGCCGCCGCCCGGGTTGGCGTTGGCGCAGCCCTGCCCCGACCCGATGGTCGCGCCCTGGCCGCTGCCCCACCCCGGGGCGACCGACCCCGTCTGCAGGTTGAGCCCGTGGAGGTCGCCCTGCCGGTCGCCCACCTCCACCGTGGGCGTCCCGCCGTCATTGAACTCCACCGGCGAGGACTCCGCCACGCCGCACGGCGCGTCGTTGAGCGTGTCCGCCCACGAGAGCGAGAGGTTCACCGTGGGAGCAGCCGCCGCGTGCGGGGCCGCCAGTGCGACCAGCGTCGTGCCGGTCCCCGCCACGGAGACGGTTGCGAGAATCAGTCGTGTCAACCTGAGCGCGCGTATCACGGTCCGGGCACCCCTTTCCTCGGTTGTACGAAGGTAGCCCCGCCATCGGCGCGAGACGGCGCGGGCCGGACCGGCGCGAGCAGCGCCGGTAGCATCGGCCGCCGTGCCCGCAGCCCTTCCCCCAACCGGCGATGCCGGGCCCACGCGTGCCGGGGACGGGGACGGGGACGCGGCGGGGGCGCCGGGCGGCGCCGAGCGGGCCCGGGTCGCACGGGCGCTGCACGATGCGTTCGCCCGCCTGGCGCCGCAGGGCAGCGACGCGTGGAACTTCCTCGGGGCGTTCACGCACCTGGGCGACCGCTACGGCCCCTATCACCCGGGGGCGTCGGTGCTGTCGGACGCGCTCGAGGCCACGACGCGCGGCCCCGGGCGCCGCCCGGGACGTCTCGACCGTTTCCGCCCGGGCCGGGACCGGGGGAGCCGCCTGCCCCCGGGCGAGAAGACGGAGCTCGAGGAGGCGATGGGCCACGTCGTCGAGGCGTTCCGCTTCCTGTCGGCGCGGGTCGCCACGCTGGAGGCCAGGGTGGCCGCCCAGGACCGGCCGGTGGAGGGCGCGGCCTGGCTCGTGCCGGCCCGGGAGCTGGGCCCGTGGGCCGGCCCGGTGGCGGCCCACGTGCTGGCGCGCACCCCCGGCGGGGACATCGTCCACGCCGACTGCGGCGAGGGTGTCCTCCTCCACGCGCTGCGCGGGCGTGGCGCGGTGGCCCACGGCGTCGAGCCCCGCGGCGCGGTGGCCCTGCGCGCGCTGGAGCGGGGCTGCTCGGTGACCATCGCCGAAGCGTCCGAGCACCTGGAGGGGCGCCCCGCCGGCTCTCTCGGGGGCATCGTGCTCAGCGGGGTGGTGGACCGCCTGCCCGTGCATGCCCTCCTCCCGCTCCTCGGGCACTGCCGAAGGACGCTGGCCCGCGACGCCCCGCTGGTCGTCATCGCCGAGACGAGCACGCCGGTGGCGCCCAGGGAGCCCCCGGCGACCGACCTGGTGGAGGGCCGTCCACTGCACGAGGCGACGTGGGAGCTGCTGCTGGACCGGTCCGGCTTCGTCGGGGTCGCACCCCTCCTGGCCGGCGAGGCCCACGACGGCCGCGTCGCCCTGGCCGCCTCCACCCCCACGTGAGCGGCATCCATCACTTCGTCCCCGTGCTGCACCGCGGCGACGCGGTGGGCCGTCACACGCTGCGCCTGCGCGACGCCTCGCGGTCCCGCGGCTTCTCCTCGGAGATCTACGTCGACACGCTCGACGCGGAGACGGCGGGGGAGGCCCTGCCCGTCCTGTCCTACCCCGACGCCGCCGAGAGGGGAGACGTCATCGTCTACCAATTCGCCACGGCCTCGGCGATGGCCACCTGGTTGGCGGGCCGGCCGGAGACGCTCGTCGTCAACTACCACAACATCACACCGCCCGAGCTCATGGCGCCCTGGGACAACCACCTCGCCCTGGGCCAACTGCGCGCCCAGGGGGAGTTGCGCCTCCTGGCGCCGCGCACGAGCCTCGCCGTGGCCGACTCCGCCTACAACCAGGCGCACCTCGTCGAGGCGGGGTTCGCCCCCACCGCCGTGATCCCGCCCTCGGCGGCTCTCGACGCCGCCATGACGGCGCCCACCCCCGCGTCCCCGCCGGCGGCCGGCGTCGCGGCCGCAGCCACGCGACGAGGGGCGCGCTGGCTGGCTGTGGGGCGCGTGTCCCCCAACAAGGCACTCGAGAGCACCGTCGCCGCGCTGGCGGTGGCGCGGGCCGACGGCGACCCCGATGCGACCCTGCAGATCGTGGGGAAGCCCGCGACCGAGTCCTACGTCGCCGCGCTCCGCCGCTACGTGGCCGAACTGGGCTTGCAGGGCGCCGTCACCTTCGCCGGCCACGCCAGCGACGCCACCGTTGCGGCGGCCTACGCAGCCGCCGACGTGCTCGTCGTCACCTCGGAGCACGAGGGCTTCTGTGTCCCGGTCGTCGAGGCGCTGGCCGCCGGCCTGCCCGTCGTCGCCTACGACCAGGGGGCGGTGCCCGAGGTGCTCGGCGGCGTCGGGGCACTGGTCTCCGACAAGGACCCCGCGGCCCTGGCCGACTGCATCGCGGGCCTGCTGGCCGACACCCCGCGCCGCCAGGCCATGGTCGCCGCCGGGCACCGGCGGCTGGCCGAGCTCGACCTCCCGTCCGCCGCCGAGCGTTTCGTCGACCTCCTGGTCCCGCTCGCCGGGCGGGCGGCCGCCCCGGCATGAGCGCCGTCCACCAGTTCGTCCCGATGCTGCACCGCGGTGATGCGGTGGGTCGGCACACGCTGCGCCTGCGCGACGTGTTCGCCGCTCGCGGCATCCGGTCGCACATCTACGTCGAGCTGGCCGATCCCGAGACCGAGTCCGAGACGCGCCCGTTCACCGCCTACGGGGAGGAGGCCGAGAAGGGCGACGTGTTGATCTACCAGTTCGCCACCGCGTCGGGGATCGCCCCGTGGCTGATGGCGCGGTCCGAACCCCTGGTCGTGAACTACCACAACGTGACGCCGCCGCACCTCTACGCGCCCTGGGACAACGCGATGGCGCGCCACCAGCTGCGCGCGCAGCAGCAGCTGCGCGCCCTGGCGCCGCGCGCCGCGCTCGGCCTCGCGGTCTCGGCGTTCAACGAGGCCGAGCTGCGGGAGGCCGGCTACGCCCGCACCGCGGTCGTCCCGCCGGCCGCCATCGCCCCCGTGGTGCCACCCGGGGGGGCGGCCGTACCGCCACCGCCCGGTGCCCGCTGGGTGAGCGTCGGCCGTCTCGCCCCCAACAAGGGCACGGAGCTCGCCGTCATGGCGCTGGTGGTGACCCGGGAGCACCACGACCCGCGCGCCTCCCTGTTGGTCGTGGGGCGGCCTGTCGTCCCCTCGTACAGCGCCGCCGTGCAGCGCTTCATCGACGAGATGGGGCTGCACGACGCGGTCACGTTCGCCGGCGCGCTCAGCGATGCCGATCTGGGGGACGCCATGGCGCAGTCCGACGTGCTCGTGGTCACGTCCCAGCACGAGGGCTTCGGGGTGCCCGTCATCGAGGCCATGGCGCTCGGGCTGCCGGTCGTGGCCAACCGCGTCGGTGCGCTGCCCGAGGTCGTGGGCGACGCGGGACTGCTGGTCGACGCCACCGACCCGTACGAGCTGGCCGGGGCGGTGGCCCGCCTGGGGACGCAGCCGGGCCTGCGGGAGACCCTCTCGCAGCAGGCCGCCCGCCGCCTGGACGCGTTGGACCTCGAGACGGCCGGCGATCGCGCCGCCGACCTGGTGGTCCAGCTTCGAGCCTGAGGTTGCCGCCCCGGGGCGAGCAGCGCGGCGCTCAGGGAGCGCCGACGGCGCGCTGGACCAGCGAGACGAATCGCCGCGTGGAGGCCGCCAGGTCGAAGCCGGCCGCCCGCTGCCGCCCGGCCGCCGCCAGTACCCGGCGCAGCGTGGCGTCCTGCAGCACGCGGCCGACCGCGGTCGCGAACGGCACGGCGGACTTGTCGGGGAGCACCAGTCCCGCGTCGCCGACCGTCTCGGGTACGGCGGTGACCCCGTAGGCGACGATGGGCACGCCGTGACCCATCGCCTCGGCCAGGGGCACGCAGAACCCCTCGTGGTCGGAGGCCATCACGAAGACGTCGGCCGCGCGGTAGTAAGCCTCGAGCTCGGCCCCGCTGACCGAGCCCGTCAGGTGCACCGCATCGGAGAGGCCGAGCTCGGCGATGAAGGCACGGAGCGCGGGCTCGTAGGTGACCCCGAGGGCGGAGCCGACCAGGTGCAGGCGGGCGGCCGGGTCGTCGGCGCGGCGGAGGACGTCGAGCATCTTGACCAGATCGTGCGGCGCCTTGTGCGGTGAGATCTTCCCCACGTAGAGCAGGTCGGCCCCGCCCTCGCGCTTCTTGCGCCGCGCCATGAAGCCGGCCAGCTCGGGGTCCGGCTCGTCGCTCTTGGCGTGCATGTCGATGAGCAGCGGCACGACCGCCGTCCCCTCGTAGCCCACGGCGAGGAGCTCCGACTCGTTGAAGGCCGAGTCGGCCACCGCGAAGCGGCTCTGCGGGGCCAGGCGGGCCAGTTGCGTGCGCCCCAACGCGGCCTCGTACGCCACGGCGGGCTCCCAGTCGCGCAGCAGGTCCGCGGGCGTGATGTTGTGGTAGTTCACCAGCTTGGGCTCCGAGCGCGCGGCGAAGATGTCGTAGACGGGGCTGCCGATGGAGGCTTGGTAAAGCAGCCATCGGTCGCGACCCGTGCGCCCCAACTCGATGACGGGACGGCCCTCGTGCGCCACGTCCGGCGTGAAACTTCCGTAGTAGATGTCGGAGTCGATGCCTGCGGCGCGCAACCCGTCGCGCAGGTTCAGGCTGTGCACGCCGATGGCGTCGCGGCTCGCGAGCGACGGTATGACCTGGTCCACCCGCACGGCGGTGCAGTGTAGTGGTGGGTGTGCGTACCCCTGTTGCCGGGACCATGCCCCGTTTGCCCAGGTCGCGGCGGTAACATCGACGGATCATGTCGGTCGGGTCCCTGCGTGCGCGCCCGAGCGCCCGGCGGCGGCGCAGCTCCGCCGCACTGGCCGCGCTCACCCTCTCGCTGTCCTTCGTGGTGCCCGCCGCCCTGTTCGGCCCGGCGTCCCCGGCGGCGGCCTACCCGACGCCCACCGTGATCATCAACGGTCACGGCTACGGGCACGGGATCGGCATGGGCCAGTGGGGATCGCTCGGTTACGCGCTCGGGGCGGACAACGGTGACGGCAACGACACCTACCAGCAGATCCTGGGCCACTACTACGGAAACACGACCCTGACGAGCACCAATGATGCGACGGCGCTGCACAGCGGGAACGTCATCGTGGCCATGACCGAGGCGAACGGCGGCGACACCATCATCGCCGCGACCTCGGGGAACGTGAACTACCCCGGCGGCTCCGCGCCCGCGGTGCTCTTCCGGCTCGTGGGCTCGTCCTACCTGATCTTCACCAGCGGAGGCTGTGCCGGCCAGGGCGGCTGGGCGCAGGTCGCCTCCGGCGTGACCGATCCGACGGCCTCGCCGGCCAGTGCGGGGGCCTTCTTGGACCTGTGCACGCCGAGCGTCACCACCGAGGTGCACGGGACGCTGACCGCGTTGCCGAACTCGAACGACCAGGAGCGGACCGTGAACACGGTGCCGATCGAGCAGTACGTGGCCGATGTCGCCGCGGCGGAGTCGCCGTACACCTGGGGCCAGCTCAACGGTGTCGCGGGCTCGCCGCCGGGCCCGCAGGGTCAACCCTGGGGCTTCCAGCAGACAGAGGCACAGGTGGTGGCGGCCCGCTCCTACGTCGAGTCCACCCCGCTCGGCTACGGAGGCTACGCCGACACCTGCGACCAGACGTGCCAGAGCTACCCGGGCATGGAGTTCGAGAACCTCATCGACGACGGGGCCGCCGCCGACACGGCCGGCCAGGTCATGGTCGACAACTCCGACGGCAGCATCGCCAACACCGAGTACTCCGCCTCCTCGGGCGGGTACTCCACCGGCGACCAGTTCCCGGCCGTGCCCGACGACGGCGACGCGATCTGCATCGCCGCTGCGTGCAACACGCATCACGACTGGAGCGTCTCGATCCCGGTGTCCACGGTGCAGGCGGCGTACCCGCAGGTCGGGACGCTGAGCTCCATCACCGTGACCGCGCGGAACGGCCTGGGTGACTACGGCGGGCGTGTCGAGCAGATGACCATCGCCGGCTCGGGCGGCTCGGTCTCGGTGACGGGCGACGCGTTCGCCGCCGCACTGAACCTGCAGTCGGACTGGTTCACCATCAGCGGCCAGGCCAGCGGCGGCGTGGGCGGCTACTGGATCAACGCCTCCGACGGTGGTGTCTTCAGCTTCGGCACCGCCCAGTTCTACGGGAGCACCGGGGGGATGCGGCTCAACAAGCCGGTGGTGGGGATGGCAGCCACCCACGACGCCGGCGGCTACTGGGAGGTCGCCTCCGACGGCGGTGTCTTCAGCTTCGGTGACGCCCAGTTCCACGGCAGCACCGGGAGCATGGTCCTGAACCGGCCCGTGGTGGGCATGGCCACCACGCCCGACGGTGGCGGGTACTGGCTGGTGGCCTCCGACGGCGGGATCTTCGCGTTCGGTGACGCGGGGTTCTTCGGCAGCACGGGCAGCCTGCGGCTCAACAAACCGGTGATCGGGATGGTGCCGACCCACGACGGCCAGGGCTACTGGCTCATCGCCTCCGACGGCGGGATCTTCGCCTTCGGCGACGCCCAGTTCTATGGCTCGCTCGGCTCGGCGCCCCCACCGACGCCGATCGTGGGCGTCGCACCGTCGCCCGACGGGGGCGGGTACTGGATGCTCGAGTCGAACGGCACCGCACATGCCTTCGGCGACGCCCCCGCCGTCGGGATCTCTGCCGGCTCGCCGGGGCTCGCCAGCATGAAGAGCCCGATGACCGGCATGATCCCGGACTTCAGCGGGCAGGGCTTTGACGCCGTCGACGGCAGCGGCCAGGCCTTCGCCTATGGCGACGCGCCCTACTTCGGCGACGTCAGCACCGCGGTCAACGGCTACTCAGGCCACGCCGTGGGCATCACCGTGGCGCCGGGCTGACGCCACGACCTCCGTCAGGCGGGGGAAGCGGCGCAGGCGGCCGAGCGGCCCGAGCCGGCCGGCGTCGACGCCGTGGTCGGCCGCATGGAGCAGCCGCAGGTCCCCGCGACTGTTGCCGTAGGCCCACAGCACCGGCTGCTGGCCGCCGTTGTTCGACAGCAGGCCCTGGGCGCGCAGGTGGACGACCAGGCGGGCGTACTTCTCGGCCCCCCGGCAGTTCTTGCCCTGGTACCCACCGGTGAGCAGGCCGCCGCCGCCGACCGCGAGCCGGGTGGCCACGACGCCGTCGACGCCCAGCTCGGCCCCGGCGGGCTCCACGTAGCACTCGGGCGACGCGGACACGACGACCGTGTAATGCCCCTGCCGGCGGTGCCACTCCAGCCGGCGTCGGGTGTCGGCCCGCCCGTGCTTCTGCAGATGGCGGTGGGCGAAGGCCGCCGAGCGCCTGTCCACCTCGTCGACCGGCAGGCCGCCCAGGAGCCGGGAGAACAGCTTCTCCTTCACCTCGTCGGCCGCGGCTCCCCCCATGACGGCCGCCCGGATGAGACCGGGGGAGTGCCTGACCACCGCGCGCAGCACGGGCCACAGGCCGCGCAGGCTGACCAGGAAGGGGAACACGCTCCCCGAATCGGTGAGCGTGCCGTCGAAGTCGAAGGCGGCCACGGTCGGGCGATCGGGCCCCGCCGGCCCGCTCGCCTCCCGGTCACTCGAGCGCAGCGCCACCGCGGCCCGCACCTCCCGCAAACCTCGCCGCTCCCGCCAGCGTCTCGCCGCTGCTGACGACGTCACGGCCGCGCCGGGCCTCCCCGACGGCGGCCTCCTCCTCGGTCAGGCCCCACTGTTCCAGTGCGCTCAGCCGGTCCGAGCGCAGGCACACCTGGGGGAGCGCGGCCAACTGGTGGGCCAGCGCGACCGCCGCCGCCAGCGCCTGGCCCGGCGCGACGACCCGGTTCACCAGCCCCATGGTGAGCGCCTCGGGGCCGGCCACGGCGCGGCCGGTGAGGATCAGGTCCATGGCGCGGCCGTGGCCCACCACGCGCGGCAGGCGGACCGTGCCGAGGTCGCACAGGGGGACCCCGAAGCGCCGGCAGAACACCCCGAAGACGGCGTCCTCGGCCGCCACGCGCAGATCGCACCAGAGCGCCAGCTCGATCCCGCCGGCCACGGCGTAGCCCTCCACCGCCGCGATGACGGGCTTGGTGAGGGTCAGCCGGGTGGGACCCATCGGTCCCGGCCCGTGGTCGGGGATCGGACGCCGGTCGCCCTCGGCCACCGCCTTCAGATCGGCCCCCGCGCAGAACGTCCCATCGGAGCCCGTGAGCACCGCCACCGACCGGGCGTCGTCGTCGTCGAAGGCGAGGAAGGCCTCTCGCAGCCGGTCGGCGCAGACGCTGTCCACTGCGTTGCGCCGTTCGGGCCGATTGATCGTGACGACGGTGACCGGGCCGTCCTGCTCGACGAGGAGCGCGTCGTCTCGGTGCGGCTCGTAGGGTCCCTGCGCCGTCGTGGCCGCCGCCTGCTCGGGGGTCATGGGGGCATTCTCGCACGGCCCATGGCCCCCGCCGCACATCGACCGTACGCCGATACCCTGGTGATGACCCCTTTTTCCGGTGCCGGCGCGTGGCGCCACAAATATGACCAATCGTGTCGACAATTGGACGGCCACCCGATAAGGTCAGATGCCGCACACACGGAGCGCCACGACTTCAGGAGGAGCACATGGCAGTTCGACTCGGGGACACCGCTCCCGACTTCACGGCCGACACCACCGACGGCACCATCAATTTCCACGAATGGCTGGGCGACAGCTGGGGGATCCTGTTCTCCCACCCGAAGGACTTCACGCCGGTCTGCACGACCGAGCTCGGGGCGTTCTCGAAGGCCAAGCCCGAGTTCGACAAGCGCAACACCAAGCTGATCGGCCTCTCGGTCGACTCCGTCGAGTCGCACAAGGGCTGGGCCGGCGACATCGAGGAGACCCAGGGCTCGGCGCTGTCGTTCCCACTGATCGGCGACGAGGACCGCAAGGTCGCCGACCTCTACGACATGATCCATCCCAACGCCAACGACACGTTGACGGTCCGGTCGGTCTTCATCATCGGGCCGGACAAGAAGGTGAAGCTGACGTTGACCTACCCGGCCTCCACCGGACGCAACGTCGACGAGATCCTCCGTGTGCTCGACTCCCTCCAGCTGACGGCCGACTACTCCGTCGCCACGCCGGTCAACTGGAAGGAGGGCCAGGACGTGATCATCGCCCCCGCCGTGAGCGACGAGGACGCCAAGGGCCGCTTCCCCAAGGGGTGGAAGGCCCTCAAGCCCTACCTGCGGGTGACGCCCCAGCCGAACCGCTGAGGTCCCCGCCAGGGCGCACCCGGGCACTTCGGGCGGAGTCTGACGCACGTGCCGGCCCCCTTGGGCCGGCACGTGCGCGTCCGGGGCGGCAGGACGGCGCCCGTCACACCCCGCGGCGACACTGGTCGCTCCCGCGTGCAATCGGACGACGTGGAACCGGAGGACGACCGTGAACGAAGGAGGACGACCGTGAACGAAGCGGAGGTGTTCGTGCTGGCCGACCGCGCCCTGGCCGCCGTGGTGGCGCGGATCGGTCCCGGGCAGTGGGACATGACCATGCCGGCTGACTTCGCCGTGCGGGGGAGCGAAGGCCTTCCCACGCTGCGCGCCGTCATCAACTACCACGCCTACGACGACGCGTGGGTGCCCGACATGCTGGCCGGGCGCACCATGGAGGAGGCCGGTGCGACGAAGTTCGACGGCGACCTCCTCGGCGACGCACCAGTCGAGCGCTTCGAGGCCATCGTCGCAGACGCGTGCGCGGCGGCGGCCGCGGTGACCGACTTCGACGCGGTGGCGCACCTCTCGTTCGGGGACTACAGCGTGCGGGAGTACTTCTGGCAGATCAACTCGTTCCGCGCCCTGCGGGCGCACGACATCGCGAAGGCGCTCGGCGTGGAACCGGACTTGCCCGCCGAGCTCGTCCGGGGCGTGTGGGACGAAGTCCGCCCGCATGCCGAGGAGTGGCGGGCCATCGGTGTTTTTCCCGCCGCCGTCCCGGTGCCCGGCGACGCCCCGCTGCTCGACCGGCTGCTCGGCCTCACCGGGCGCCCACCCGGCGGCACCTGAACGGGCGCGTCGCTCAGGAGGGTGGCGCCACGAGCTCGTCGCGCAGTGCGCGCTTGAGCACCTTCCCCTGCGGGTTGCGGGGCAAAGGCTGGGAACGGAACCAGATGTGGGTGGGCACCATGAATCCCGCCAGGCGCGCCTTGACGTGGAGCGCCAGCTCGTCGGCCGTGACCTTGGCCCCGGGCCGGAGCACGACCACCGCACCGACCTCCTCGCCGAGCGTGGGATCGGGGACCCCGATGACCGCACAGTCCGCCACCGCCGGATGCTCGAAGAGCGCGGCCTCCACCTGCACCGAGTACACGTTCTCACCGCCGCGGATGATCATGTCCTTGGCCCGGTCCACGATGTAGATGAAGTCGTCTTCGTCGAGCCGGGCGACGTCGCCCGTGTGGAGCCAGCCCCTCGAGAACGTCGTGGCCGTCTCCTCGGGCCGGTTCCAGTAGCCCCGCACGACGTTGGGCCCCTTGATCCAGAGCTCGCCCCGCACCTCGGGGCCGCGCGGGACGGTGTCGTCGGGCTCGTCGCCGGAGAAGTCCTCGGGCATGACGGCCACGTCGCAGACCGGTACAGCGGGCCCGACGCTGTCGGGCTTGGCCACGTAGTCACCGCCGGAGATCATGGAGGTGACCGACGAGGTCTCGGTCAGGCCGTAGCCGTTCGAGGGCTGCCCGATCGGCCAGGCCTCGCGGATGCGCCGCACCAGATCGGGCGGAGCGGGGGCGCCGCCGTAGGACACGCCCCGCACTGACGAGGTGTCGAACTTCGAGAAATTGGGCGAGTCGAGGACCTGCATGACCATTGCCGGGACGCCGCCGAACGTGCCGATCCGCTCTCGCTCTATGAGCTGGAGGGCGCGCTCGGGGTCGAAGTGATGCATCATCACGATCTTGCCGCCAGCGGCGAGGTTGGAGACCATCACCGAGTGGCACCCGGTGGCGTGGAAGAGGGGCACGGACAACAGGAAGGCGGGCTGCGTCTTCTCACCGACCGGTTCCAGCGCCGCCGTGCCGAAGCGCATGGAGCCGCGGGTGTTGATGAAGAAGAGGCTCATGAGGTTGGTGCACATGTTGCGGTGGGTGCCCACCGCGCCCTTGGGCCTCCCCGTCGTGCCCGACGTGTAGAAGATGGTGGCGTCGTCCTCCGGGTCGATGGTGAGGTCGGGGGGCGAGGCGGCCTCGTCCACGTTCCCGAGTGCGAGCGGGAACGGCCACTCGGCCACTGGTGGAGCGCCCCCGGGCGGCTCGTAGACCAGGAGCGGCGCCTTGAGTTCGTGCCGGTGCTCGTCGACCACGACGATCGCACCGAGGCTGTCGAGGCCGCCCAGGAACGGACGGATGCGCTCGGCGCGTTCGGTGTCGACGAACGCGATCTTCGAGCCGGAGTCCTCCAGCCCGTAGCGCAACTCCTCGCCGCTCCACCACGCGTTGAGCGGCACCACGATGGCGCCGGCGAGCGTGGCGCCCCAGAAGGCCATGATCCACTCGGGCAGGTTGCGCATGATGATGGCGACGCGGTCGCCCTGGGTGATCCCGAAGGTGGTCCGGAGCCGGTGCGCCAGGGTGCAGGCGATGCGGTAATGCTCGGCAAAGGTGGTCCGCTCGTCCTCGTAGACGAGGAAGGTGGCGTCGCCGTGCGCGAGCGACATGTCCATGACCGCACGCAGCGACGCCGGCGCATGCTTCCACGTGCGGGTCGGCACGCCCCGGATGGGGAGCTCCTCCATCTCGAAGAGCTGGCCGGGTGCGGTCAGTGCCGCGTTGGCCTCCGCGACGGACATCGAGGGTGTGTCCTTGCCGTTGGCGCTCACGGCGCATCCTCCTGGGTGGTGGTGGAATGATCGAACAGCGCGGCGCGGTAGTAGGCCAGCTCCGCCACGCTCTCCCGGATGTCCTGCAGCGCCCGGTGCCTGCCCTTCTTGACCGGGGCGGCCTTGTAGACGTCCGGCTGCCAGCGCCGGCACAGCTCCTTGATGGTCGAGACGTCCACGGAGCGATAGTGGAGGTAGTTCTCGATGTCGGGCAGCAAGGTGGCCAGGAAGCGCCGGTCGGTGCCGATGGAGTTGCCCGCCAGGGGAACCGTGCTGGGCTCGTGGATGTGCTTCTTGAGGAAGAGCAGCGTCTGCGCACCGGCGTCGGCGAGGCTGAGGGTCGACGCCTCCATGTCGGCGAGCAGCCCCGAACGGGTGTGCATGGCGCGCACGTACTCGTCCATGCCGGCAACCTGCTCCTCCGAGGCGTGGACGACCAGGTCGGGGCCCTCTTCCACGACGGCCAGGTCGTCGTCGGTGATGAGCGATGCGATCTCCACGATGGTGTGGCGCGCCGGATCGAGCCCAGTCATCTCGAGGTCGATCCAGGCCAGCACGCGCGGGCATGCTACCGGCCGCCGGGCTTCCGGCCGCGTGGGCGCCCCTTGTAGTGTCCGGCGATGCTGCGCGTGCCCCTGCATCAGCTCGATGCCGACCTGCCGGTGCCCCGCTACGCCCGCCGGGGGGACGCCGGTGCCGACCTGATCGCCCGGTCCGACGCCCTGCTGCCCCGCGGGGGTGGACGGGCCACGGTGGCGACGGGGGTGGCGGTGGCCGTCCCGCCGGGGTACGCCGGCCTGGTGCTCCCGCGCAGCGGCTTGGCGATGCGCCACGGCATCACCTGTCTCAATGCGCCCGGCCTGGTCGACTCCGGCTACCGCGGCGAGCTGCACGTCGTGCTGGTGAACCACGACCCCGAGCACGACTACGAGGTGAGGCGGGGTGACCGGATCGCCCAGCTGGTGCTGGTCAGGGTCGAGGAGGCCGCCTTCGAACTCGTGGAGGAGGACGGCCTGGGCGAGTCGGACCGAGGCAGCGGCGGGTTCGGACACACGGGCACGTGACGGCACCGGATCGAGCAAGTAAGAAGAGGCCATGATGCGCCCCCTGGCCGGCATGGACGCGGCCTTCCTCTCGCTGGAGACCCCCACGACGCCCATGCACGTGGGCGTGGCGCTCGTGCTGGACCCGCCCGAGGGCCGGCGATCGCTCTTCTCGCCGTCCACCCGCTACGCGCAGATCCGGCGCGTGATAGAGCAGCGGCTCCACCTCGTCGCCCCCATGCGGCAGCGGGCCGTCAGGGTGCCCTTCGGGCTGCATCATCCCGTCTGGGTCGACGATCCCGACTTCGAGCTCGACGATCACCTGACCCGGGGCAGCCTGCCCTCGCCCGGGGGCCGGGCCGAGCTGGACGCGTTCGTGGCCCGGGTCATGAGCCGGCAGCTCGACCCCGACCGGCCCCTGTGGGAGATGCACGTCGTCGAGGGGCTCGAGGGTGATCGCACCGCGCTGATCGCCAAGGTGCATCACGCGATCCTCGACGGGGTCAGCGGCGCCTCGGTGTTGGCGGCGTTCCTCGATCTCAATCCGCGCTCGCGCATCGTGGCATTGCCGGCGGAGTGGGATCCCGCGCCGCTCCCGTCCAACGTACAGATGCTGCGCCACGCCGCGACCTCGTTGGTCCGGCAGCCGGGCGACGCGTTGAGCACCCTGCAGGCCGGCGTCGAAGCGGTGGCGGACCTCGGCATGCACAACCGCGAGCTGGCCACCCGCGGCGAGCAGCCACCGCCCGGCTTCTTCGCCGCCCCGCGGGCGTCGTTCAACGGGGCGGTGTCCAATCGCAAGCGCTTCGCCTCGCTGTCGGTCCCGCTCGACGACGTCAAGCTCGTGGGCCGCGTGTTCGGGTGCACCGTGAACGACGTAGTCCTGGCCGTGGTCTCGGGCGGGTTGCGTCGGCTCCTCGACGCCCGCGGGGAGATGCTGGAGCAGCCGATGGTGGCGATGGTCCCGGTCTCGACGCGGCCGGAGGATCAGGGCGGAGAGCTCGGGAACCAGATCTCGGGGATGCTGGTGTCGCTGGCGAGTGACGTCGACGACCCGGTGAGCCGGCTCGATGCGATTTCGGAGTCGTCGCGCCTCGCCAAGGACCAGGAGAAGCTGCACCGGGGCCGATTCGTGGGCGATCTCGCCCAAATCGCCCTCCCGGCGCTCACGACCAGGATCGCCCGCGCCCTCGCCGGGACGCGCTTGTTCGACAAGATGCGCCCACCGTTCAACGTGACCGTCTCGAGTGTCCGCGGTCCGGAGTTCTCGCTCTTCTGCGCGGGGAGCCGCGTGGTCTCCATGTTCCCCGTCGGGCCGATCGCCGAGGGCATCGGGTTCAACGTGACCGTGTTCTCGTACCTGGACCGGGTCCAGTTCGGCCTGCTGGCCTGCCGCCGGTTGTTGCCCGAGCTCGGCGAGGTGGCCGTCCACATCGACGACGCGTTGGGTGAGCTGGTGGCCTGCGCCGTCGGGGCCCGGGGGGCCACGGCCTGACCACCCCGGCCTCGGGGCCGGGGTGGTGCCCGGGGGCCGGCGGTGCGGGCCGCGCGTGGCGTTCCGGCCCGCACCGCCCTTCCGCTCCGGGTGGGGGAGGAGGTGGTGCTGTGGTGCCGGGCCGGCTACGACCCGGACGTCGACCCGCTGGAGCTCGAGCCCGAGGAGGGCCCGGTGCCGTACCCGGCCGGGGGAGTGCCGGTGTGCGCGCCCGAGCCACTGCCCATGTTCGGGCAGTTCTGGGACGAGCTCGACCCGGACGAGCTCGACGAGCCCGAGCTGGAGGTGCCCGACCCCGAGCTCCCGGTGCTCGAGCTCGAAGGCGTGGTCGTCGACGAGTCGGAGGTGGAGCTGTTGGACGTCGAGCTGGTGCCGGTGTTGCCGGTCGTGCTCGACGTGGTCGCCGCGTCGGCGACCAGCGCACCGCCGGCGACCAGGCCAGAGGTGAGCGCGCCGATGGCCAGCACGTTGCGCAGTCGGATCTTCATGGGTGGTTGCCCTTTCGTCTCTCGTGTCACGGCCGGTCCACTCGGGCCGGCACCGCACACCTTGCGTCACGGACCTGAGTGCCGGCGCACAACGACGTGGGCGAGCGCGAGGAGTTACCTGACGAACTGATGACGGCTCACAGGAACCTTCACCGTTGGCCCACGGCGGGCATGCGGCATGCGCACAGCACGCTCGCAGGATCCACGCAGAGAGTCCTCACGGAGCGGCGGACTACGCGGTGGCGAGCTCCCGGTAATGACGCCGCCATATGAGCTTGTAGACACGGGTCCAGCGCGGGATGGAACGCAACACCGGGATGAACGGGAGGAAGATGAGCCCGATGGACAGCACCATCATGATCGACCACACCTCGAGGTCGGCGTTGGTCGACGTGTTCATCGGTGCCACCTGGTACCACATGGTGTAGAGCCACAGCCAGGCCTGGCCCGGGTAGTTCCCGGTCTCGTTCATCATCCCCCACTGGCTCCCCGACAGGTGCTGGGCACCGGCCAGGTTGGCCAGGTAGGTGCCGTCGGCGATGAAGAGCAGCGGCTTGGTGTAGTTCGTGTTGTAGAACTGCCCTTCGCTCAGCAGGGTGCCGTCGAGACCGCCCGTCTGTGCCATGGCCGTCAGGGTGCCGATCATCACGCCGACCGGGCCGTAGCGTCCGGCGGGGACGTGGAGCCGGCCGTGCACGTCGGTGGCGTTGGCCACGGCCTTCTCGTAGGCGGTGGTCCAGGCGCTCTGTTGCGCCGCCGATGCGCCCTGGTACACGTTCAGCGCGGCCTGTGTGACCGGCTGGTTGGCCAGCGTCCGCAGCGGGTAGATCACGAAGTCCTGCGCCGTGTCGACGGGCTGATGGACGCCGAACCACTGCTCCGGCTCGAAGAACCCGATGTGCTGTGCGGCGTCGGGTGTCGCGTTGTAGGGCGGCCCGTACGAGGCCGTCGGGCTGGTGCCGTCCAGCTCGGTGATGGAGGTCTGGGCGAAGTCGACCGGGTCGGCGACGGACCAGGACTTGATCGTGACGGCGTGCTCGTCGGGCGACGAGAAGACGACGGCCAGCAGCACGATGAGCACGGCGACGGCGAGGAAGGCGACGAATGCCTCCTTCAAGATGTCGTAGGGGACGTAGGCCCCCTTCCACGGCTTGACGTCGCGGTCGGGGTTGAAGCGCCGGGCCTTGTGGCCCGCCGCGCTCATGCGGGGTCCTCGGCCACCGGAGCCACGACGACCTCGTCGTCGTGCTTGCTCTCGTCGAACGGGGGGACGATGCCGCGGCGCCGGACCAGGAGGACGTGCAGCCCGGCGATGAGCACGACCCCGATGGGCAGCAGGACGATGTGCCACATCAGCATCTGGCCGAAGTTGAGCACGTTGAACACGGTGCCGGCACCGGTGGAGTTGATGCCGTCCTTGGCCTGGGTGGAGATCCACTGCGAGTCGAAGTTCTGCTGCGAGACGTATCCGGTGAAGGCCGCCGCGACCGAGACCAGGAACGAGACGACCCCCGTGGCCCAGGTGAGCCGACGGTTGCCGCGCCACGCCGCCATGAAGAACTTGCCCCAGAGGTGGATCACCATGAAGAAGAAGAACGCCTCGACGCTCCACAGATGCAACGAGTTCACGAAGTGGCCGGTGGACGACACGTGCCACCAGCTCGGCCCCATGATGGCCAGCACGCAGCCGGTGATGATGATCCAGGCCAGGCTCACCACCGTGAGCACACCGAACACGTAGATCCACGAGGCCATGTAGGCCGGCTGGCGATCGGGCAGCAGTTGGTCGGGTGGGAAGGCGGACTCGGCGCTGCGTCGCACGCGGGCGGTCCACTGGCGCGACTCCGAGTTGCTGCTCTTTGCCTCGGACCCGGTCGCGGTGCCGGTGGTCGTGGTCTCGGTCGTCTCGGCCGGGACTCCGGTCTCGATGCTCATTGCCCTCCTCCCTTGCGCTTGGGGAACGGCAAGAGGATCGCCAGGATGAAGACGGCGACCATCAGCACGATGACGACGAAGTTGGCGACGGACAACTGAATGAAGCCCCAGTGGATGTAGTGGCCGGATCCGTTGAGGTTGATCAGCGCGCCGAGGAGTGCACCTAGGATCATGGCGCCACCCTACGCTGCTGATCCCGAACTGATCAGGGACCTTTGTCACATCCTCCGGCGGTCGTCGACCCTCCGTCGAGCCTCCGTCGGCCCAGGTCAGGCCTTCGTTGCTCGCCAGCAGTACGAGCGCATGGGCACGTCGATGACGTCGAGCCCGGCGAACGCCTCGTGCTCGTCGAGGTAGCGCGCCATCGCTCGGAGATGCTCTCGGCGGTTGCCCTCGTCCATGGTGATGACCGAGCTGTAGGTGGTCGCCAGCCCCACGAGATCGGCCTTCGTCATGGCCTGATCCCACGTGAACAGCTTGGTCTCGGGCTGCAGGAAGGGGCTCTCGCTGCCGACCTCGACGTTCACGACATGGCGCCACCGCCGACGCGCGTCGAAGTCGGCCCTCTCCTCTTCGGTGAGCTCGGTGCCCCCCGCCCACAGCGTGCGCATCCAATCGACCGAGCGATTGGGCCCGCTCCATACCAGTGCGAGCCGGCCGCCGGGTCGCAGCACCCGGGCCACCTCGGGCACCGCACGCTCCTCGTCGACCCAGTGCCACGCCGATGCGGCGATGACGACGTCGTACGAGGCGTCGGTGGCCGGCAGCTGCTCGGCGCGGCCAGCCAGGATCTCGGCCCCGGTCTCGCGCGCTGCGAGGACGGCGCGCATCCGGTCGTCGGGTTCGATGGCCGTGACGTGCGCCACCCGCTCCGCCAGGAGCCCGGTGAGGACACCTGTCCCGGCACCTATTTCGAGCACGTCGGCCGCACCGGGCGGGAGCAGCCACTCGAGGGCTTCGGCGGACGGCCCGGGTCGCAGCCGGTTGTACTCGTCGGCCACGGCGCCGAAGGAGCGGCTCAGGATGGCGGTTGTCTCATCTTGGCGCACGAGGGGCAATCTAACGAGGCGGGGCGGGCCCGTGACGCGCGGGACCCGGCAGGTGAAGGGGCAGGTGGGATCAGGGATTGGCTCTCCACGACAGCGACGGCCCGCGCGATAGAGTGGTATCCCAACGCGGAAGTGGCGCAGCGGTAGCGCATCACCTTGCCAAGGTGAGGGTCGCGGGTTCGAATCCCGTCTTCCGCTCCACGTCGCAGGTCAGGGGCCGTTTTTCAACTCCTCTCCTCGCGGGCACCGACGTGATTCAAGGGCCGGCGCCTGCAAACTGCCAGCAAAGGTTGACGCATGGGCGAAGCAGTCGCCGATCTCCTTGTCGAAGTTCGCCAGTACCACACCGCACGCGCGTCTACGGATTCTGCTACGCCGAGACCACCACCTCCCGTGGAGATAAGCCCCCTGCAGCCAAGTGCCCGTTTACACGTCGATCAGAAGTTTGGTGTAGCGGCCACCGATGAGCCACTCCGATACGTAGAGGTTGCCATCTGCGTCCACAGCCAGTGCGTGTGGCGAGTTGAACTCATCCGCCGCCAGCGAGTGCGCCCGCTCCACGCGACCGCCTCTGCCCAAGGCATTCGGCCATCCGGGCTGCTCGGGCCAACCGGTGCCCTCCCGGCTGCTGTCGGTGGCACCGACGTAGCCGACGAATGTGTCCTCAGCGTCGACCACCGCCAGTCGTGAGTACAGCTCAGCAATGACAAGCATGTCTTCGAACACGGCGAAATCGCTGGGGCTGTTGAGAAAGCTGTTTCCGAAGGTTCTGATGTATCGACCTTCCAGGTTGTAAACCTGGACGCGCCTGTTCTCCCTGTCGGCAACGTAGAGCTCCGGGGTCTTGCCGCCTCGCCGATCGATGAAGACGGCGTGGGGGCACAGGAACCGTCCGGCCCCTTCCTCACCAGTCAGGGTCAACCGGTGCTCTCCCTGCCTGTCGAAGCGGTGAACCAGGCTGGATCCGTATCCGTCCGCCACCCAGATGTCGCCAGTGCCTCCGAACCGTTCCTCGTCTACTGCCGTGCCGCACGGGCAGTAGTTGCCCATCATGCCTGGCGGCGATTCCGGGTCTCGTCGTGGCATGGGCAGCTCGGCCAGGATCTCGCCCTCAAGGGTCATCTTGACGACTCGGGGTCGGCGGGACTCCACGTGGACGCCCTTACCGAAGACGGCCGCCCACTCTTCGTCTCCGTCGTCAGGGCCGACTTCGAAGACGAAACCCGGGTCACACACCCAGAGGTACTCCTCGTCTCTTTCTCGCACCAAGGTGATGCCGTGTCCCTCGGTGAGGCCAGGCTTGGCTGATCTCGAGACCTGACCGTTTCGGTCGAACGCAACCAGCTGCCCAGCGTGAAAACCAATCAGCTCGCCTGCTGCGGTGACAGCGATTCCGTTGTGAGCCCACGAACTCATTGCCTCGAGGAGCGTTGAGAGATCCGCCCAATCGGCCGTCACGTCATGAACATGCATGTCATTCTCCTAGGTAGCCGGTTCGGACTGCACAATCTCGCTCGGTCCAACCTTGCCTTGGCTCTCTTTCGTCCTCAAGGCTCTAGAAGCGTCTTCTTCAGCCCCTCCATGACGGCGACGTAACCGAGCTCGAAGAGCTCCTCGCGTGAGAACGCCGCGGAGCGAGTCACGTTGTCCAATGTCGCGGTCGCAACGCTGCGCGCGACGAAATGCGACATTGCGTCGAGGTCAATCTGGCCGGTCATAAATGTGAAAAGAGTCGTGAAGCAAACGACAGCGCCCTCTGGGCTGAATCCGCCGTCGGCCAGGATCGTGAGCACGCCGTCTGCCAGTCGAGCGCCCTCATCTGATCCTCCGTCCCCAAAGTGTGCAGACACCCCTGGGTGTTCGGCGAACACCCAGCGGGCGTCGTGGAGGAGTTTTCGGAGCCGTTCCTCCCAGTTGCCCTCATCGGTTCCCGGGATGCGAATCTCGCTCAGGATGTCGTCCACGACCAGCGCGTGCAGATATTCCCGGCTCGGCGCGTAGTGATAGATCGTCATCGGCGGCACGCCTAGCTCTCGGGCTAGCGCTCGCATCGACAGGTTCTCGAGGCCGACCTCGCGAGTCAGCCGAAGGGCTGCCTGAACGACCCCATCCGTGCTGAGCGAAGGCGGTCGCCCCCTCGAGCGACGCGTGTCACTCGCCGCAGAGCGTGAGCGGGCGTTAGGGGGATGGCCACTTGTCACCGCTTGCTCGCCCCTCGGGTTATTTCTAGTATGCCGTACGACAATACCATCCGCCTCGGCCTTTGGGAGTCAATCGGACTCTCTCGTCGAGGACTGCCGGAGGAAAGGACCAGGTGGAGCACGACATCCCCGGAACGCTGCTGCTCGACTCCGAGGTGCTTCGTGACCCGTACCCCTTCTTCAGGCGGCTGCGAGAGCACGCCCCGGTGTGGGAGGCGGCCGGCACCGGGGTCTTCACGGTCAGCACGTTCGAGCTCTTGGTCGAGGCAAGCGCTCGGGTCGCAGATTTCTCGTCGAACATGAAGTGCCTGCTCTATCGCGACGACGCCGGACTTCCTGGCCGGTTCACTTTCGGGGACGCCGGCGGTCAGGCGCTGGCCACCGCCGATCCGCCCCTGCACGAGATCCATCGCCGAGCCGTCTTTCCCGAGCTGGTGACCAAGCGCATGGAGGCGCTCGATCCGGAGATCCGCGAGCTTGCAGAGGGGCTCGTGACCCGTGCTCTGCAAAGCGGGACGGTGGAGTTCATGAACGCCATTGGAAATGTCGTGCCGATAACGATGATCAGCCGCCTCATCGGGTTTCGCGACAGCAATCTCGACGAGCTCTGGCGCTCGGCGGTGCATATGACCAGGTTGGTCGGATCGACTCTGACGCTCGACGAGCTGGTCGATGTCGCGAGCGGTGGTGACCTGGTCCAAGCATGGATCGCCGATCAGTTGGCTGTCGCCGTGAACGAACCGAGCGAGGACCTACTCGGAGCCGTTGCCCGCAGTGTCGTTGACGGGATCCTCACCGCGTCCGAGGCGGCCGGCATGTTGACGATCCTGTTAAGCGCGGGCGGAGAATCCACCACGAGTTTGCTTGGGAACGCAGTGCGCATGCTGGCTGAGAAACCTCAGCTTCAGGAGCATCTCCGTCAGAATCCCGATCTCGTACCGGTCTTCGTCGAAGAAGCACTCCGTCTCGAGTCGCCCTTTCGCTACATGATGCGTTTCGTCCCGAAGGACACGTCGCTCGGAGGGGTCGAGATTCCGGCCGGAGCCACGGTCTTGTTGCTCTGGGCTGCTGGGAATCGCGACAAAGAGGAATTCCAGCGGCCCGACGAGGTCGACCTGAGCCGGCATGTCCCGCGCCGCCACTTGGCGTTCGGGCGGGGGATCCACCACTGTGTCGGTGCACCTCTCGCCAGAATCGAGGCACGCAACGTGCTCTCCGTGCTGCTCGATCACACCAGCAGCATCTCCCTCGACTCCGACTCTCCGCCGCGTTGGGTCGACAGTCTCTTGGTGAGACGCCACCAGGAACTGCCCGTGCGGCTCCAGGCCCGTTGAGTCGAATGAAATCCCACGTACT
The DNA here is from genome assembly GCA_963736525.1 of uncultured Acidimicrobiaceae bacterium. Taxonomy (GTDB): domain Bacteria; phylum Actinomycetota; class Acidimicrobiia; order Acidimicrobiales; family RAAP-2; genus Bog-473. Next base: position 253,398 of record CAVTPF010000010.1, on the reverse strand, counting down.
GCAGATCCCGGGAGGAAAGGTGTGCCCACGCCGCGCTGTGCGCGCCTCACTACTGGTGGCCTCTGCGAGCTTGCCGTTCGTCGTCTTCGGGGCGGCGGCAATCACTGCGACCGCGTCCCCGGCGCCGATCACCATCGCGTACATCACCGACCTGACCGGCGAAGGCGCGGCTGAAAACTCGGCGTCACCGGCAGGGTTCGAGGCGCGGATTGACATGCAGAACGCTGAGGGCGGTGTGAACGGGCACAAGCTCGTTCCCCTGGTCATCGACGACCAGACAAGTACTACGGAGATCACGACCGCCGTGCAGGACGCAGACTCGAAGGCGTTCGCCATCGTGGCACAGAGCCCGTTGTTCTTCCTTGCTGCCAAATACCCGCAAGAGGCGGGCATCCCCGTGACCGGCTCGTACACCGACGGCCCCGAATGGGGTACCCAGCCCTACACCAACATGTTCGCCTCTGACGAAGGCAGCGTGGACCCGAAGTATCCCGCGAACACGACGATCGACAGCATCTTGAAGGCGCATGGCGGCACGGTGCTCGGTGCCTATGGCTACGGCATCTCGCCGACCTCCACTCGGGCCGCAGAGGGCGACGCTGAAGCCGCCACCCATCTCGGCCTCAAGGTGGGCGTATTGAACACCACCGTTCCCTTCGGCAGCGTCGCGTTCACGAGTGATGCCCTCGTTGCGAAGCAGGACCATGTCAACGCGCTCGTGCCATCGCTCGACAACAACTCGAACTACGCCCTGGCGGAGGCGATGAAGCAGGCCGGAGTGAAGCTGAAGGCGGTCCTCTTCGCCACCGGGTACGAGCCGGACGTCATCCACTCGCCGGCGTGGAGCGCCCTCCAGGGTGACTACTTCGACTCTCTGTACCGTCCCTGGGTCCTCCCGGATGCGGGCACCGAACAGATGCAAGCCGCGATGGAGAAGTACGCGCACTTCACCAAGAGCGACTTCCCGAGCTTCAGCCAATACGAGGCGTGGGCGGGGGCCGACCTCATGATCAAAGGTCTGGAACTGGCCGGCCCGAACCCGACGCGGGCCGCCGTCATCAAGGATCTCCGGGGTCTGAAGGCCTACACCGCGAACGGGCTCCTCCCCGAGCCCATCAACTACTCCACGATTTTTGGGCACGACCTGCCACGTCAATGCGCGTGGGTCATGCAAGCAGAGAAGAATGCCTTTGTCCCCGTCTCATTGCAGCCAGTCTGTGGCATGGACATCCCAGGGACCTCCACGGCGAGCTCGCCGTAGCTCGGCCGAGTCACGAACGATTCGCACGCGGCCTGCCGCGGAAACTGAAGAGGCCGGACCGCCTCGACAGGTCCGATCGCGCCGGACCCGACGACGACGTCGGCCGCCTGCTGCCAGCTAGAATGATGATTGCTTTTTGGGAGAATCTAATGATTCGTTTCCGGGCTTGATGGTGCACCCCATGGCGACCTACATCAACGACGGCCTCACCCTTCACTACGAGGTGATCGGTAGCGGCGAGCCGATCCTGTGTATCCACGGGGCGACCGGCGCCGGAATGCATGAGTGGAGCAAGCTTGCCGGCAGGCTCTCGGACAGCTTCCAGCTCGTGATACCTGACCTGAGGAGTCACAGCAGGTCGGAGCACCGCCCTGGTGCGGTCGGCATCGAGTACGTGGTCGGCGACCTGCTAGCCCTCGTCGACGAGCTCGCTCTCGGACATCCGCACGTGATGGGCTTTTCCTTCGGTGCCGAGGTCGCCCTTGATCTGGAGCTCACCCATCCCGGCACCTGTCGAAGCCTCATCCTGCTGAGCCCGGGCCTGGGCGACCCGAAGTCGAGCGTCCCTACCCGTGAGCAGCTCGTTGCCACCTGGCCCGACTCGCTGCGACGACTGCACGCAGACAAGCACGGCGAGGATCACTGGCTCGAGGTCATGCTCGAACTGTGCCAACGTGCTGCGGCGCGCCCAAAAGCGGATCTGGCGCAGATCGCCGCCATACGATGTCCGGTGCTGCTGGTGGCGGGAAGCCGAGATGATCCTCGCCGTATCCGTCAGGCGCAGGTGATGGAAGAGCACCACGACCACTCCCATCTGGTGGTCGTCGAGGGAGCAACCCACGCGGTGCACAAGAGTCACACTGAAGAGGTGGCTCAGATCATTCGCGCTTTTCTCGGCACCCGTGTCGACGTGCGACCCGAGCGCAACGGGCTGAAAGGCGAGGACATGTCCAACGGACAGGAGGCGAAGAGGCCAGTTCGTGATGGCGAGGCCATGCCGGCATGGAAGAAGAACAGTGTCGAGCGCTCGTTGACCAGCGCCCGTGAGAGAGCACAGGATCGGAGCGACCGTTTTGTGGCCGCCGCCATGGAGCTCATGCAAGAGCGCGGCACGACGGACTTCACCGTGCAAGAAGTCATCGATAGCTCGCGCATGTCTATTCGGACCTTCTACAAGTTCTTCGCCAGCAAGGACGACCTCCTCGTCGCGGTGCACGACACCATCCTCGCCACGGAGGTCGTGCCAAGGCTGCGGCGACGCTGTGAGGCCGCCAGTGACCCAGTCGAGCGCGTGCGTGCGTACATCGAGGGTCTGTACGACCTGACAGCAGATCGAAACCCCGCCTCGCGAGCGCTTAGCACCTTCAGGAGTCGCCTGGCCGAGACTCGACCTAGCGACCTCGAGCAGACGATGCGCCCGCAGATCGAGCTCGTCGTCGAGCTCGTGCGCGGAGCGAGGGAGACCGGACGGCTCAAGTCCGACCTCGACCCTGAAGCCGCCGGACTGCTGTTGCATCACACCGTCCTCGCCGCCGTGCACGCCCGAATCCTGGGTAGTGACGCCCTCTCGGCGCAGGACCTCTGGCGGTTCTGCGCATCGGGCATCGGCGTCGTCTACGACGACCCGAGCCTGCACTGAGCCCACGACCGGCTCAGGGTGAGGCGAACCAGCCTTCGACCTGTTCCCTGACGACCTTGCCCATGGCATTGCGGGGGAGCTCCGCGAACAACCAACGCTCCGGGATCTTGTAACCCGCCAGCTCTTCGGCGCAGAAGGCGGCCAGAGTCGCCTCATCGATCCGAGCGCCGGGATCGAGTTCCACGGCCGCCGCCACCCGATGCCCCAGACGATCGTCGGCCACGCCCACCACGGCCGCTCCCCTGACTTCGGGAACGAGCAGAAGAACCCGCTCGACCTCGGCGGGGTACACGTTGGCGCCGCCGCGCAGGATGAGGGCATTGCGTCGGTCGGTGACGAAGAGCCGACCGGAGTCGTCGAGGAACCCGACGTCCCCGGTCACCAGCATGCCGTCACGTAGTGCATCCGACGTGGCTTCTTCGTTGCCCAGGTACCCGAGCATGGGACGGTAGAGCCCGGCCAGCGGACCGGAGTCGGCGGCCCGGATCGTGATCGTCCCCTGTTGACCCGCCGAGAGCACGTTCCCCTCGTCGTCTCGCACCTCGACGACGAGGTGGGGGAGTGCCCTCCCGCTCGATCCGTCGCACGGCGGCTCGTCTCGGTCCTCCATCGTGGCGATGGTCGGGACCTCAGTCAGTCCGTAGGTGGCGTGCGGCCGTCTGCCGAACCGGGTCACGAACTCGGTCCGGGTGGGGGAGGGGAGGAAGGTGCCACCGGTCCACAGGTCGGAGAGGGAAGCGAGGTCCTCAGGTACGACCTCCTCGGAGCGGGCCAGGCCCTGCAGCAGCGTGGGGACACCGAACCAGGCGTTGACCTTCTCGGACCGGATCCACTGCGCCACTCCTGGCGGGTCGGAGCGGTCCATGACGATCTGCGTCCCGCTGGCCTGGGCGACCAGCAGCGTGCTCGTCACCTGCATGTTGAGAATCGTCAACGCAGCGCAGTCGCCCTTGCGCAGCCCGCGTCCGAACCTGCGAGCCGCCACGAGAACGGCGCCCGGAAGCAGGATGTTGTGGTGCGAATGGAGCACGCCCTTCGGTCGCCCCGTGGTGCCGCTGGTATAGGCGATGGCGGCCAGGTCCGTCGGGTCTCGCCGGATGCGTCGATAGGAGCCCGGGTGTCCCCAGAGGCGCTCTCGCCACTCGACTTCCCCTGCGCCGGACACGACGACGACCGGGGGGTCGCTTGGCACCGGCGACCGTGCCAGTGCACCGGCGACCTCTGCGTCCGCCAGCATCAGCTGCGCTTCTGCATCATGGAGGACGTAGCGCTTCTCGGGTGGCGCCAGGTCGCGGTTGACCCCCAGCCACACGGCGCCAAGCCGCATGACCGCGTGGAACGTCACGACGACGTCACTGGCATTCGGGAGGCTGACCGCCACCACGTCACCGCCCCCGATGCCCAGAGCCCCGATGGCCGCGGCCGCCCGTTCGATCTCCTCGTCGAGCTGTTCGTACGTGAACCGGCGGTCGATCGCCACCAGGGCCTCGCGTGTCGGCTGTTCCTTCAGCGCCCGCTCGAGCACCTCGCCGGCGCAGTGGGGCACGAAGTGGCTCGCCACGACTTTCAACCCGGTTAGGAGCCGAACCGCGGCGACCCGAAGAGCTCTCGGAGCGCCGCGAGGTCGACCTTTCCTGTCGGGAGCATGGGCACATTGGCGTCGTCGAGCACCTCGATGTGCCGGGGCACCTTGTAGCTCGAGAGGCGCGCGCGCGCGGCGGCTCTGAGCTGGTCGACGTCGAGCCGGCCCGGCCCTCGGGCGACGATGACGGCCGCCACGTCCTCACCCCGGTCACCCGCGGGGATCCCGAACACGAACGCGGCACTCACCTCGGGCAGCTCGAGGAGCGCCGTCTCCACCTCGGCGGGCGACACGTTGGAACCCCCGGTCTTGATCATGGTGCCCCCTCGGCCGGCGAAGCGGAGGTGCCCGTCGGCGCCGAACCATCCGAGATCCCCCGTCGGGTACCACCCGTCCGGCGTGAACACCTCATGGCGCTCGCGCTTGTAGATCCCGTCCATGAGGAAGGCGCCTCGGACGAAGAGCTCACCTTCGTCCCCCAGAGGTTGGGGGAGCCCCGTCTCGCGGGACACGATGATGTGCTCCATACCCGGGAGGCCGCGGCCGATGGTGCCGCGGAGGCGCTCGGGCAGCGGTCGATACGGGTCGTCGGATCCGGTGTGCGGACCCCCGGTCTCGGTCATGCCCAGGACGTTTGGGGCGAGATCCGGCGAGGACGGCCGGGAATCGGGCGGGAGCGCCTCGAGCAGCGTGCCGCCGCGCACGGCGCTCAGGTCACGGCGGGGGAAGGTTGGGTGTTCGGCCAGCTGGCGGGCGGCGTTGGGCCAACACGACACCTGGGTCACCCGCTCGCGCTCGATGAGGTCAAGTGCTTCGCCCGGTTCGAAGCGCTCCTGGACCACGGCTCCAGCCCCGGAGCAGTAGGTGGCGAGCACGACCATGGTGAGTCCGCCGACCCAGAAGAACGGCATGGGCGAATAGATGCGGTCATGAGGACCGAGCGCCCGCCGCGCCGCCAGGAGGGCTGCGTGCCGAACCAGTGACCCGTGGGTGTGGACGACCGACTTGGGCGCTGCGGTCGCGCCGGACGTGATGACCACCGCCAACTGGTCCGCTGGGACCACCTCGCGCTCGGCCTCAAGCACCAGCGACGCGGACGCCGGACCCGGGAGCTCCCGCGACCAGCGGGGAGTGCCCTGGTCGACGCACACCCAGCGAAGATGCGGTGTCGCCTCGAGATAGAGCTCTGGTCTTGACTCGGCGAGCCCCGGGAGGCCGGCCTCCAGCCGTGCGGCCAGCGAGTCGCCAGCGAACGCACCGGCCATCAAGACGGCATGGACATCGGTGTGTCGCAACGCACGTGCGAGCTCGGGGCCGGGAGCGAACGTGGAGAGGGGAACGGTGAGGGCGCCGATGCGCGCTGCCGCCAGCCAAGCGATGAGCCATGGACAGCCGTTCGGATAGAGCACACCGAGCCGGGTCCCCTTCCCGACCCCCGCGGCCAAGAGGCGCGCCGCCAGGCGGGCGCTCTCCCGGTCTGCCTCGCCGAAGGTCATTCGACTTCCGGGCGCGATGAGCACGGCGTCGTCGGCCTGTGTGGCGCGCGCCTGCAGGAGGTCCGGGATCGTGGCCGGCAGCGAGGTCAGCTCGGTGGGGAGGGGTTCGACGGCCAGCGGCCTAGGCGTTTGGCGAGGAGAGGTCATGGATCCGAGTAAGCCAAAGGCAGTCTTGACTTTCTTTCTAGTAGAAGCGTATTCTCCTCAGGCCAGCGCGTCAAAAATTGCGCTATCCGTCCGCTGGGGGACCGAAGTGCCCGACATTCCCATTCGACTCGGCATGGCCAGTGGTTTCCCCACGGGTGCCGGCCGCCAGACGCGTCGGGGCTTTGGCGACCCGTGAACCTCCGGCTCACAGAGGAGCAGGAGGCGCTGAGGGAGACCTTTGCCGCCGTGTTCGCCAAGCAGTGCACACCCGACGTCGTCCGTGCCGCCGAACCGCTCGGTCACGACGCGTCGCTCTGGGCGCGGATGTCGGACATCGGCCTGCTCCAAATCGGTGTGCCCGAAGATCTCGGCGGAGCCGGAGCCGGGCTCTTCGAGCTCGTCCTGGTGGCTGAAGAGGCGGGGCGGCGACTCGCTCCCGTTCCCCTAGCCGAGACGGTCGCCGCCACCCGACTGGTGGGGGCGTGTGGCGCGAAGAACCTCCTTCGACTGGCGCTCGAGGGCGCGCGCCTGGTCTCGTTGCCGCCGGCACCGGGCCCCGTGCCCACGCAGGTGCTGGCCGACGGGGCCGTGGCCGACCTGGTGCTCGGGCTCGTGGACGGGCGCCTCGTCACCGTCTCCCGGCCAACGGATGCCCGGCTCATCTCGAACTTGGGGTCGCTTCCCCTGGCCCGCTGGAGCGGCGCCACCGACGTGGAGGTGCTTGCCGACGGGCCAGGCGCGGCGCAGGCCTTCTCCCGCGCCCTTTGCGAGGTCCGGGTGTTGCGAGCCGCCGCGCTGGTCGGCCTGGCCGCCGAGGTCATCGAGCTGGGCGCCGCCTATGCCCGGGAGCGGTCCGCCTTCGGGATCCCCATCGGCAGCTACCAGGCCGTGGCACACCCCTTGGCTGACGCCCTCGTCGCCAAGGACGGAGCGCAGCTCTTGACCTGGAAGGCCAGCTGGGCCCTCGAAACCGATCATGCCGACGCGCCCGTGCTCGCCCGCCAGGCCTTCATCTTCGCGGCCGACGTGGCATCGCACGCCGCGCAGCACAGCTTGCACATCCACGGCGGCTACGGCTTCACCCAGGAGTGCGACATCCAGCTCTACTACCGGAGGTCGCAGGCCTGGGCGGCGATGGTGGGCGACCCGGGGCGCGAGCTCCTGGCCCTGGCCGACGGGATCCTGCCGGAGACCGCGACTGAACCGGATGGAGGCGCTCGTGGACTTTGAGGAACCTGCCCACATCGCTCGCATCCGGGCAGAGGCCGAGGCGTTCGCGGCGGAGCACGTCACGCCTGCTGTCGTTGAGGAAGAACTGCGCACCGGAGACGGCGTCAACCGCCCACTCATGGAGGCCATGGGCGCGCGAGGCTGGATCGCGCTGACGTGGCCTCCCGAGGAGGGCGGTGCCGGCATCGACCCGTTCGAAGCGGCGGCCGTGCTGGGCGCTATTCGCGCCGCCGGTGGTCCCACTATCGGCGCCGGCACCACCATGCTGGCCGCCAACGCCGTCCGGGCCCTGGCGTCGGACGACCTCAAGGCCAGGATCCTCCCCGGCGTGGCCGCCGGCAAGACCCTCATCTGCCTCGGCTTCACCGAACCCGAAGGGGGTTCCGACGTGTTCGCCTGCAAGACGCGCGCCGTCCGTGACGGCGACGAATGGGTGATCGACGGGCAGAAGATGTTCACGACCTACGCGCACCGGGCCGACTATTGCTTCTTGTTGACGAGGAGCGTGCCCGGATCGACCGGCCCCACCGGCCTGACCATGTTCCTCGTCCCCTTAGACACCCCGGGTATCGAGATCCAACCCGTCCACACCATGGGCTACGAGCGAACGAACATCGTCTTCTACAACGAGGTCCGTGTCTCTAGGGATCTGGTGGTGGGGGAGCCCGATCACGGGCTGAGCGTGATCCGGGCCGCGCTCGAGGCCGAGCAGAGCGTGGCGCCGTCCTCGCGCACCCGACAGCTCTACGAGTCGGCGCGCGCCTGGGCGGCGACGGCGACCGATCCGACCGGCCGTCCGATTGCCGCGGATCCGACGGTCCGGGTCCGCCTGGCCCAGCTGTCGATCGACGCCGAGGTGGCGGACCTGCTCGGAATCCGCGTGGCCTTCCTGGAGCAACTCGGTGGCAAGCCGGGGCCGCACGCGGCGCTGTTCGGGCCCGAGACCTACGTCGCCTGGTCCAAGGAGGTCCTCGACATGGTCGGCCCTCTGGGAGCGGCAGACTGGTCCGACCCCGAGTGCGTGGAGGGGGGCGTGTTCGAGTACCACTATCGGAGCGCGGTGGCGAGCACCATCTACGGCGGCTCTAGCGAGGTGCTGCGGAGCCTCATCGCCGAGCAGTCACTCGGGCTGCCACGCAGCCGGCCCAAGGCGTGAGCGCGGGCGCTCGCGTTCGACAGGAGGAAGTCAGCCATGGCCAGTGCAGCAGACGCTCGTAACTGGGCTCCCGACGCGCTGCGGGGCATCGTCGATTCCCTCTACACGCCGTTCAGCGGTCCCGGCGGCGAGCGCGTGGACGAGGACGCGCTGCGGGGACTGATCGCCCATTGCATCGGGGCGTTGGACCACGATGGGGTCTGGGTCGGTGGACTCGTCGGCGAATGCTGGGCGCTCAGCACGCAGGAGCGCAAACGGCTCTTGGAGGTCGCAGTCGACGCAACCCGATCGCTCAAGCCCGGGGCGTTGATCGAGGCGTGCCCGGCCAGCACGAACGTCCTCGAGACCGTCGAGCTGACCCAGCATGCAGCCGCTGCTGGCGCCGATATCTGTTTCCTCATCCCGCCGTACTTCGAGGCTCGCACCTTCGAGGCCGTCCGAGAGACCTTCCGCTACGTCGCCGAGAGGACCGACATTGCTCTCGGGTTGTTCAACACCCACGCCGCGGGGTGGATCCTGACGCCGGCCCAGTGCGCGGAACTGGCGCGGGAATTCCCCGCCATCTGCGCCGTCAAGAACGGGATGTTCCGTCCCGCCCACTCCGCCGAGCTCCACCGGATCGCTCCCGAGCTCGTCATCTGGGAGTGTGACATGTTGGCCTATCGGGGCGGCTTCATGCGACGTGGCATCAGCGCTCCCGGCATCCTCGGTGGCACCGGGTATCTCTACGAGCGCCCGGATAACCCCATGTACCGCCGGCAATGGGAGCTCCTGGTGTCCGACAAGCTGTCCGAGGCGATCGACCACTGGTACGACTCGGGGCTCGACGACCTCATCGCGAACCTGCACCGTGCGTTCGGAGCATCCAACGTCGACGCCGCGTACACCCACTGGGGCTCGGCGTTCAAAGCTGCTGGCTCCGAGCTCGGCCTGCCCGTCGGTGACTACCCCCGGTCGAGACCTCCCCAGCCTCCGCTCACTGGCGCCCAGCGGGACGCCGTGCACGCTGCGTATGTCGCCGCTGGCCTGGTCGCTGACCAACATCGATAGTGGACCGCTCTACTACAGGGGCCGACGCCGTGGACGGGGTTCCGTTCCTTCGCTGGCCCAAACGGTGAAGACCTCAGACTTCGACGACGGAGTCCTCACTCCCGAAGGGATTTGGCTGGTAGCCGTCTGCCGACCAGTCGTTCTCCCAGCACGTCCCGTCGAGCAGGTACCGGAATCGGTAGCTGCGGCCCGGGTCGAGCGAGAGGACGCCCGCCATTCCCCGCTCTTGACACGCTTCATGGTCAGGCGGGCCTCCCAATCGTTGAACTCGCCGCAGACGGCGACGTGGGTGGCCGCGACCTCCGGCGGCAGGGAGAACCCGACCCGCACCCTGCCGTTGGCCGCACTCTTTTTGGTGAGCACCGCAACCTCCCTATGGACTCAACCGCCCCGACGTGGCGGGTGACCGGCGACGACAACCGCGATTCTCGCCAGCAGCGGCGAAGCGGGCAAGGGTCTCTCGGTCGACGTGCGAGCGAGACGGCATCAGGGCAGCAGGGACCGGTACAGCTCGACCGTGCGCCGGCCCACCGCTGTCCAACTGAACTCATCGATCACGCGCCGCCGGCCGGCCTGGCCCAACGTGTGGGCGAACGCCGGATCCCCGATGACGGTGTTGAGGGCGGTGGCGAGGTCGTGCGCGTAGGCGACGGGGTCGGCAGGCTCCGAGTCCGACGGACTCCTCGGTTCGAACGGAACCAGCAAGCCCGTTACGCCGTCGACGACGACCTCAGGGATCCCCCCGACCGCGGAGGCCACCACAGGCACCTCGCAGGCCATCGCCTCCATGTTCACCATGCCCGACGGCTCGTAGACTGAGGGGGTGCAGACGACCGTGGCGTGCGTGAGCAGCTGGGCCAACTCGCTGCGGGTCATGGTCTGGCGGATCCAGATCACGCCGCCCCGCTCCTCGTTCAGCTCGTGCACGCCCTCCTTGAGCTCGCGGTCCAGTGTGGGGGTGTCGGCCGCTCCGGCCCGCAGCACCAGTTGCGCCGTCGGGTCCACGTCTCGGAACGCCCTGAGCAGGTGGCCGATGCCCTTCTGGCGCGTCAGCCGCCCGAAGAACAGCACGATGGGGCGACGGAGGTCGATGGCGTACCGCTCCAGGACGTCGGTACGCGGGTCCGGCCGGAACTCCTCGGGGTCGACCGCGTTGGGGATCACCGTGATGCGCGACGGGTCGGCCAGTGGGTAGCACGCGGTGATGTCCTTGGCCACCGCGTTCGAGACGGCGATGACGGCGTCCGCCCCCTCGATCCCCTGCCGCTCGCACAGGCTCGACAGGCGGTAGCCGGTGCCCAGCTGCTCGGCTTTCCACGGCCGCAGGGGTTCGAGGCTGTGTACCGTCACGACGTGGGGCACGTCGTAGAGGAGATGGGCCAGGTAACCCGCCCAATTCGTGTACCAGGTGTGGCTATGGGTGATGTCGACGCCCTCGAGCGCCGCCGCCATCAGGAGGTCCACCGACATCGCCCGGAGCGCCCCCAGAAGCGGTGCCTCGCCATCGAGCAGCTCCCAGGGCTGGTAGGCGAAGACCTCCGTGGATGCATCTGGGGGGCGCTCCGCCCCAAAACAGTGCACCTCGAGGTCGACCAGCGGCGCCAGCGCCTTCGCCAGGCGCTGCACGTGGATACCCGCGCCGCCGTAGATCTCGGGAGGGAATTCCGCGAAAGCAGTGCGACCCTCATGCGAATCCGATGTCCGGAGGGCCCGCCTCGCGTCGGTCTGCGCGGTCGGGGGGAGCGGGCCCGTGCACTTGTGCCTCAGTGACGAAGGGATGCGATTGCCATGCAGGCAATGTACCTCCGGGCGAAACGAGCGTCGTAGAGGCTTTCGTCCCGCGGCGACATTGGATGGTGACAGTCGCGCAAACTTCGCGTGAACACCCGGCGTATCGGCCTCGGCGCCGAGGGGGCCTACAGCCGGTCGTTGTGGCGGAGGAGGATCGCCGAGTGCGCGGTGAGGTTGATGGTCTGACCGCGCACGGGCCGGGGACCCACACCGTGTGCCGTGTTGAGCAGTGCTTCCCAGGCGCCAGGCCATTCGATCTTCGGGAGGGTCCACAGGCGGGAGCGGTTGGCGCCGTTCAGGAGTACGAGCGCAGTGTCGCCGTAACTGACGCGGCCGCGCTGGTCGACCTCGTCCGTCGCCCGGCCTGACAGCAGCATGCCGATACTCCGCCGGTCGAGGTCGGCCCAGTCCTCCTCGGTCATCTCCGTGCCGTCGCTTCGGACCCAGGTCACGTCCTTTGTGCCCCCCGGCGTGAAGGGCTTGCCGTCGAGGTAGCCCCGGCGGCGCAGGATCGGATTGGAAGAGAAGATCCGGACGAGCTCCTTGGTGAACTCGAGGAGCTCCCGGCCCGCCTCGTCGAAGTCCCAGTTCAGCCAGCTGATCTCGTTGTCCTGGCAGTAGGCGTTGTTGTTGCCCTGCTGCGTCCGGCCGAACTCGTCGCCGGCCAGGATCATCCTGACGCCCTGTGAGAAGAAGAGGGTGGCCAGCAGGTTGCGCTTGATGCGCTCGCGCATCCGCTTGATCCGCAACGAGTCGGTCGGGCCCTCGACACCCCAGTTGCGGCTGAAGCCCTCGGTCCGGCCGTCCCGGTTGTCCTCACCGTTGGCCCAGTTGTGCCGCTCCTCGTAGGACACCAGGTCGGTGAGGGTAAACCCGTCGTGGCTCGCCACGTAGTTCACGCTCGCATAGGTGCGCCGGCCGCTCAGGGCGTAGATGTCGCTCGACCCGGTCAGGCGCGACGCCAGTTCGGGCACCTGGCCGGCGTCGCCCCGCCAGAAGCGGCGGACGCAGTCGCGGTAGGCACCGTTCCACTCGGCCCAGCCGCGGGGGAAGCGGCCCAGTTGGTACCCGTCGGGACCGAGATCCCACGGCTCGGCGATGAGCTTCACCTGCGACAGCACCGGGTCCTGGTGGATCACTTCGAAGAAGGAGCTGGGGTGGCCGTCGAGGCCACGGGTCAGCACCGGAGCGAGGTCGAAACGGAAACCGTCCACATGCATGTCGGTCACCCAGTACCTCAGGCTGTCCATGATGAGCGCCATGGTGCGTTGGTGCACGATGTTGAGGCTGTTCCCCGTCCCGGTGAAGTCGAGGTTGCAGCGGGGGTTCTCGGGGTCGAGGCGGTAGTAGACGGAGTTGTCGATGCCTCGCAGCGAGACGGTGGGGCCGAGATGGTTCCCCTCGCCCGTGTGGTTGTAGACGACGTCGAGGATCACCTCGAGGCCCGCCCGGTGCAGTGTCTTGACCATCGACTTGAACTCGGTCACCTGCTGCCCGAGCCCGCCCGTGGCGTACCCCACGTGCGGCGCGAAGTAGGCGATGGAGTTGTAACCCCAGTAGTTGGTGAGGCCCCGCTCGACCAGGTGGCGGTCGGCCAGGAACTGGTGCACCGGCATGAGCTCCACGGCCGTCACGCCCAATCCGACCAGATGGTCGATGACGGCGTCCGAAGCCAGGCCGCGGTAGGTGCCTCGGACGGCCTCGGGAACGCTCGGATGACGCAGGGTCAGCCCGCGGACGTGGCACTCGTAGATCACCGAGCGGTTCCACGGCGTGCGCGGCGGGCGGTCGTCGTCCCACGTGAAGGCATGGTCGGTCACCACGCACTTGGGCATCGATCCCGCCGAGTCCCGCGGGTCGCGCACGAGGTCGACGTCGTCTGCGTCGGGCGTGTGCCCGAACAGCTCGTCGCTCCAGCGGATCATGCCGCTCACCGCGGTGGCATAGGGATCGATGAGGAGCTTGGCCGGGTTGAAGCGGTGCCCCGCCTCGGGTTCCCACGGGCCGTCGACCCGGTAGCCGTAGCAGCTCCCCGGCAGGACGTCGGGAAGGTAGCAGTGCCAGATCCAGTCGGTCGCCTCGGGCATGGAGACGACCGACGACGGCTCGGCGTCGTCCGGATGGTCGAAGAAGCAGAGTTCCACAGCCGTGGCGTGCTCCGAGAACAGGGAGAAGTTGGTCCCCTCTCCGTCCCACGTCGCCCCCAGCGGGAATGGGGAACCAGGCCAGATCCGCATGCTCACGACGGCGTGTGCTTGAGCACCACGACACCGAGCGGCGGTGCCGTCACCTCGACGCTGGCGGCACGGGCGTGCAGCGGGACCGGTTCCGCCGTCACCGCTCCCAGGTTCCCGACCCCTCCGCCGCCGTACACGGTGGCATCGCTGTTGAGGACTTCGCTCCACCTCCCGGTGGACGGTACGGCCAGGCGCACGTCGAAGCGCGGCACCGGGGTGAAGTTGCAGACCACGAGCACAGTCTCCCCTCCTTTGGAGCGGCGCAGGAAACTGAGAGTCGACCCGGCGGCGTCGTCCGATCGCACCCACTCGAACCCCGCAGGGTCGGCGTCAAGTTCGTGGAGCGCCGCCTCACTCCGGTAGGCCCGGTTGAGGTCGGCCACCCAATGGCACAGCGCGGCGTGGCGGTCGTACTGGAGGAGGTCCCAGTCGAGCGAGCCGTCGTGGGACCACTCCCGCCACTGGCCGATCTCGGAGCCCATGAAGAGCAGCTTCTTCCCGGGCAGGGTGTACTGGTAGCCGTAGAGAAGCCGCAAGTTGGCGAACTTCTGCCAGTCGTCCCCGGGCATCTGGGAGAGGAGCGAGGCCTTCCCGTGTACCACCTCGTCGTGCGACAGGGGCAGCACGTAGTTCTCGGTGAAGGCGTACAGGCCGCGGAAGGTGATCTCGTCGTGGTGGTAGCGGCGGTACACCGGATCGCGGTGCAGGTAGACGAGGGTGTCGTGCATCCACCCCATGTCCCACTTGTAGCCGAAACCGAGCCCGCCGGCGTCGGTGGGCTTCGATACGCCTGGCCAGGCCGTCGATTCCTCGGCCACGGTCTGCACGTCGGGGTGGTCCGCGTAAACCCCGACGTTGAGCTGGCGCAGGAAGTCGATGGCTTCGATGTTCTCCCGCCCGCCGTAGCGGTTAGGGATCCACTCCCCGGGCTGGCGCGAGTAGTCGAGGTAGAGCATGGAGGCGACCGCGTCGACCCGCAGCCCGTCGGCGTGGTAGGCGGACAGCCAGTGCTCGGCCGAGGAGGCGAGGAAGCTCCGCACCTCGTTGCGGCCGTAGTTGAAGATGTAGCTGCGCCAGTCGGGATGGAATCCCTGGCGAGGGTCGGCGTGCTCGTAGAGATGTGTGCCGTCGAAGTCGCCGAGCGCGAAGGCGTCGGCCGGGAAGTGCGACGGGACCCAGTCGAGGATGACGCCGATGCCCGCCTGGTGGAGCTGGTCGATCAGGTACATGAAGTCCTGGGGGGTCCCGTAACGCGCCGTGGGCGCGAAGTACCCCGTGGTCTGGTAGCCCCAGCTCCCGTAGAACGGGTGCTCCATGACGGGCAGGAACTCCACATGGGTGAAGCGCAGTCGGGTGACGTGCTCGACGAGGAGGGGCGCCAGCTCCGCGTAGCCGAGTAGCTCGTCGGGGCGCCCGGATGGACGCCGCCACGAGCCGAGGTGCACCTCGTAGATGGACACCGCCGCGTCGAGCCTGGTCCGGGTCTTTCGTTGCCGCATCCAGTCGCCGTCGCCCCACTCGTAGGCCAGATCCCATACCACCGAGCCCGTGCGCGGGGGCACCTCGCAGGACAAGGCGAACGGGTCGGCCTTCTCGAGGATCTCCCCCCCGGTTGTGGTCACGGCGTACTTGTAGACGTCACCCCGGGTCGCCCCCGGCACCACGGCGTGCCAGATGCCCGAGGAGGCGCGCGGCGCCATCGGGTGTGTGGAGGGGTCCCAGCCGTTGAAGTCACCGACTACCGACACACAGCGCGCGCTGGGAGCCCACACGGAGAAGGCGACCGCCGGCTCCCCGCTGGTCGTGACCGTCGCGGAGTGTGCGCCCAACTTTTTGGCCAATTGCCGGTGCGTCCCCTCGTTGAAGAGATAGAGGTCGTGGTCGGTGAGTTGCCATGCCGGCGCTCCCCCGGGCGGTCGTTTCTCTCCCGCGGCCGTGCTCGTCATGATGACGGTGTCCTCTTCCCTCGATTTCCTGGTGCCCTCTGTGGTTGTCCGCGTCCCCGGACCTCCGTGGCCCGACGGGCCCGGTCGACCACGTGCAATGTCGTCGAAGGCGCCGAGGGTGCCGGCGACGCCAGGTCCTCGGGCCAGATCTTGGTCCATCGGCGCCGGAAGTTCGGCTCCTCGGCCCCGGTGCCGGGCCGGTTGTAAGGCTCACGCTCCCCCCAGAGGTCGGGAGGGTCCACCAAGACCAGGGGCGCCTTGCTCGCTGCGAGGTGCTCCAGGCATGCCCGCAGCGCCCGTCCGGCCGTCACTGCCCGCCCGCTGCCGCGGCCGCCTGCGGCGCCTGCTCGGCCCGCCCCGGTCGGCAGGTCGAGGGCCCGGCTCACCGCGGCGCGCAGCGCTTGGCGTCCTCTCCGCTCGGCCGCGGCGTCCGCGGGCGGGGTAAGCCCACGCCGCCGGCGGTCGTCGATGTCGTCCCCGCCCCACCAGGCAGCGAAGGCGGGCAGGTCGTGGCTGCCCAGGGAGGCCAGGGCGTCGGGCGGGGCGTCGGGGAAGGGCCGGCGTGGCGTGGCCTCGAACTGGTACACGAACGAGCGCAGCATCCCGTCGCGGTGCATGGCCCGCCGCACCTCGGAAGGAACTGTCCCGAGATCCTCACCGACGACCGCGACGCCCGCCCGCGCCGCCTCGAGGACCACGACCGCACGCAGCTCCTCCTCCGGGTAGCGGACGTAGACGCCGTCGGTCGCCTCCATGCCGTCGGGCACGAACCACAGCCGGTGCAGCCCCATGACGTGGTCGATCCGGACGACCGACGCGTGACCCATGGCGGCGCGCAGGGTGGCGGCGAGGTACTCGTAGCCCCCGGCCCGCTGGCCGGATGGATGGGGTGGGTTGAAGCCCCAGACCTGGCCGCGGGCGAAGAAGTCGTCGGGCGGCGCCCCGGCCGACACGCCGCCGACGAACGCGCCGGGCCGCCACCAAGGATCGAAGCCGCGCGGGTGCACGCCGACGGGCAGGTCGAGGTAGAGGCTTCGGGCGGTCGCCGTCGCGAGCTGGGTGTCCGCCGCCCATTGGGCGTAGACGTGATAGCGGACCCGTGGGTCGTCGGCGCCCCCCGGCCCGGCCCGCCGCCTGGGGATGGCGCCCGAGTCGCGCTCGAGTGCGGCACGAAACCGCGCGTAGGCGAGGACCACGGGGCGCGCGGACACGAACGCGTCGAGCTGGTGCCGGGCGGCGGTGCCGCCCGCGAAGGCCTCGGCCGCCAGGATCTCGAGCACACGGCGTTTCGCGGCCATGGTGGCGACGGGATCGGCGACCGCCGCCTCGCGCCGCACCCGCCGGGCGCGCGCCCCGACCGCAAGACCCGGCGCGCCTCGGCGGAGCGCTCCAGTCCCGGCAGCGCCTCCACGTCGACGTAGAGCTCGTTCCAGGCCAGTCGGCTGGCCGGGCGGTACGGGCTGGGGTCGGCGAAGGGCCCCTCCAGGAAGGCCGCGAAGAGCGGCAGGGTCCCGACGAAGCTGCCACCGAGACCGGTCACCCAGTCGCCCACTGCCGCCAGATCCCGGTACGTCGCCACCCCCCAGTCGGTCGCCGTGCGGAGCGAGGTCAGCGGCGCCAGCACGCCCCAACCCCGTCGGGGCTGCGGACACCGGGCCGGTGCGGCGATCACCAGGGCCTCCGCCTGCACGCGGGGCCCCTCTACAAGGAGGCGGTGGTACCCGTCGGGTACGGTCGGCAGCCTGAACTGGTGGCGGACGCCCGCACCGCCTGGGCGTTCGTCGGCCGACGTCGCCACGAGTAGGTCCTCAAGCGCGGCCCGCTCCTCCCGGCCGTCCTCGCACCGGAGCGTCACGCCCACGCGTGCCGGGTCCAGCGCCGCCGGCAAAATGATGTCGTACCGGTGGGCCACGCCGGTCCGCCTGACCAACACCGGCTCGAGCACGGCGCGTGCCCCGCCGGATCCGGGGCGCAGGGCCCGCGGCGCATCGCCGGGTCGGGAGATATCCACGCCGAGCGCACGCAGCACCGCGATCACGGCTTCGTCGGATGCCCGGCGTGGCCGGCCGCTCCGGTCCCGGTGGATCGTCTGGATCCCGTGGCGCCGGGCCAGCTCGTCCAACGGTCGCATCAACCCGGAGGCACGAGGTGGAAGAGGTGCGCCGGCGTGGCCGGGTCGAGCACGACGTAGTTCGTGGCACCCCTCCACTCGTAGCTGACCCCGTGCAGCAGGTCGTGGAGCGCGAAGGGGCGTTCGGCGTCGATCCCCAACGCGTCGACGTCGAGATGCATCCAGCCTTCATGCCGCCGCGTGGCCTGGAGATTGACGACAACCAGGACGATGTCGGGACCCGGCGCGGCTTTCGTGTACGCGATTAGCTCCTCGTTCTCGACGTGATGGAAACGTAGGGTGCGGTTTTGTTGGAGGGCGGGGTGCGCGCGCCGGGCGTCATTGACCGTCGCGATGAGCGGTGCGAGGTTGTCTGGCCGAGCCAGGTCCCAGTGACGCACCTCGTACTTCTCGGAGTGGATGTACTCCTCTGACCCCTCAGAACGCGGCACGTGCTCCTGCAGTTCGAAGGCCGGACCGTAGATCCCATAGTTCGACCCCAGGGTGGCTGCCAGCACCAGCCGGGCCACAAACGTGCCGCGGCCGCCGGCCTGTAGCGTCTCGTGCAGGATGTCGGGTGTGTTGGGCCAGAGGTTCGGGCGGAAGTACTCGGCCATGTCGGTCCTGGTGAGTTCCGTCAGGTACGACTCGAGCTCCCATTTCGTGTTGCGCCAGGTGAAATAGGTATACGACTGGCAGAATCCGATCTTGGCCAGGTGCTCCATGATCCGCGGCCGCGTGAACGCCTCGGAGAGGAAGATGACGTCGGTGAACTCGGACTTCACCGACGGGATGAGCCACTCCCAGAAGCGCATCGGTTTCGTGTGTGGGTTGTCCACCCGGAACACCCGTACGCCGCGGGCGATCCAGAACCGCACGACCTCGTACAAGGCGGCCCACAGATCCCGCCATGCCTCGGTGCCGAAGTCGAGCGGGTAGACGTCCTGATAGCGCTTCGGGGGGTTCTCGGCGTAGCGGATGGAGCCGTCGGGGAGATGGCGGAACCATTCCGGGTGCTCGGACACCCAGGGATGGTCCGGCGAGCACTGGAACGCAAGGTCGAGCGCGATGTCGATGCCCAAGTCCGCAGCGGCGCGCACCAGACGGTCGAAGTCGACGAAGGTGCCGAGGGCGGGGTCGATGGCGGTGTGCCCGCCAGCCGCGCTGCCGATCGCCCAGGGGCTTCCGGGGTCACCCGGCTCGCAGGTCTCGCTGCCCTCGCGGCCTTTGCGATTGGTGGTGCCGACTGGGTGGATCGGTGGCAGGTAGAGCGTGTCGAAACCCATGGCCGCCACATACGGCAATCGGACCGTCGTGTCCGCCAACGTGCCCGCCCGCGAGAAGTCGGCAGAGGCCGAACGGGGGAACATCTCGTACCAGGCGCTGAAGCGCGCCTTCTCGCGATCGACCAGGACTCGGAACGTGTCCGAGGTTGCTGCGGGCACCGGGTCGGGCCATCGCCCCACGGCCTCCAAAAGGGGCGCGCGGGTAGCCAGCTCGAGGCCGGGCGCCGCGTCACCCCTGGCAGCAGCCCCTGCGGCGTCGTGCAGTGCGTCGGCCCACTCGCGCAGGGAGACGGCGTCCTCTCCCTCTGCGCGCTCCGCCACGGCGGCGACGATGTCGGACCCCACCAACAGCTCCACGTCGACGGGTTGCCCCGCCTCCGCCTTCGCCGCCAGATCGTGGCGCCAGGTCCCGAACCAGTCGACGGTGGCGCGGAGGCAGAAGAGATGCGTGCCGAGTCCTTCGGCGACGAACTCACCGGTCCAGATGTCGTTGTCCATGGACACCATGGGTGCCGTCGCCCACTCCTCATCGTCCTCGTGCCGGAAGAGGAGCGTGCACGCGACCTGGTCGTGGCCATCGGTGAAGACGTCGGCGGTCACCACCACGGGCTCGCCCAGACTGGCCTTCGCCGGATAGCGGCCGCCGTCCACCGATGGGCGCACGTGGCTGATGACCGGCCGGATGCGTCCCGAGGCCTCGATGCCGATCTCGACGCCCATCTCGATGTCGGCCGCCCCGTCTCCGGGCGCGGCGGCGCCGTGTGCCCGACCACCCGCCTCGCCCGAGGCCTCGCTGACGCCCCTCGTCACCTCGGCGATGCCGTGGAGCACGGACACGGTGATGGCCCGCCCAACGAAGAAGCAGGCCAGCGCGGCACGGGCCGCGGTCATGACCAGGCGATCAGGCCGGACAAGCACGGCGAGATCCGTACGCCGATTCGGCGTACTGCGAGACCATTCGCTCGGTCGTGAAGAACGACCCGTTCAGGGCCATGGCCCCCCGTCCGACGGCGGTGAACCCGTCGCGGTCCCGGTAGTACAGCGGCACGACCACCTCCTCCAGCATGCGGTACATCTCCGCCGCGTCGGCCGCGTCGGCCGCGTCGGCCGCACCGGCCGATCCGTCGAGCCTTTCCGCCACGGCAAGGCCCGGGTCACCGCCGATGGCCCACCCGGTGACGCCATCGATGTGCCCCTCGAGCCACCAGCCGTCGAGCACGCTCAGGCTTGGCACGCCGTTGAGCGCCGCCTTCATGCCGCTCGTCCCCGACGCCTCGTTCGGCGCCGCCGGAGTGTTCAGCCAGAGGTCGACGCCACTGCACAGCAGCGCGCCGAGCGTGAGGTCGTAGTTCGCGAGGTACACCACAGGGACGTCGTCGCCGAGCGCGCGCGCCTCCGCGGCGATCCGCTGAATGATCTCCTTCCCCGCTTCGTCCATCGGGTGCGACTTGCCGCTGTAGACGATCTGCAAGGGTCCGATGTCGTGCACGAGCTGGCGCAGCCGGTCGGGGTCGGACAGGAGGAGGTCGTTGCGCTTGTACGCCGCCGCACGCCGGGCCACCCCGATCGTCAAGACGTCGGGGTCGAGCACGCGTCCTGTCCGACGGGCGACCTCATGGAGCAATGCCTGCTTCGCGGCGTCGTGGGCGGCACGTACCTCCGCCACGGCGGCTGTCGACAGGTAGCGCAGCAGCGCGTTGTCGGCGCGCCAGCCGGGCGCGTGGCCGTCGAAGAGCTGCTGCGAGCTCGGTGCCGCCCACGTGCCTGCGTGCACGCCGTTGGTCACCGCGTGGACCTTGTAGTGGGGGAACATGGCCTGGGACACGGCAGCATGACGCTGCGCGACGCCGTTGACGAAATGGGAGAAGAACATGCCGAGATTCGTCATGTTCAGCTGGCCCCGTTCGAGACAACCCAGGCGCTGGAAATCGCCGGCGAGTCCGGGACCGAGCACCTCGGAGACCACCGAGCTCTTGAACCGGTCATGGCCCGCCGGCACCGGCGTATGGGTGGTGAACACGCAGCGGGCACGAACCGATGTGAGATCGCCTTCCGTCGCTTCGCCCACCGGCCCCCCCATGGACTGCGCCAACAACCCGACGGGCACCAGCGCGGCGTGGCCCTCGTTCATGTGGAAGGTGGACGGGTCGTGGCCGAGGGCGGAGAGCATGGCGACGCCGCCCAGCCCGAGGACCGCCTCCTGCGAGAGCCGCAGGAGGCGGTTCCCTGCGTAGAGTCCGTCGGTGATGGCCTGGTCCGCCGGGTGGTTCTCGGGCAGGCGCGTGTCGAGGAAGTAGATCGCCACACGTTCGCCCCGCACTCCGGCGATCCAGTGGCGCCATGCCCCGACCGTCACGGCTCGACCGCAGAGATCGATTCTGACCTTCGCTTCGAGGGGCTCGAGCAGCTCCTCCGGCGACCAGTGCTCGAGGTGCTCCACCTGAGCCCCGTCGTCGGTGAGCGACTGCCGGAAGAAGCCCTCGTGGTAGACGAGTGTGACCCCCACCAGCGGGAGTCCGAGGTCCGCAGCGGCGCGTACATGATCGCCGGCGAGAACGCCGAGGCCCCCGCTGTAGGTGGGGATGGCGTCGTCCAGGGCGATCTCCATGGAGAAATACGCGATCGCGACAGCTCCTGGGGCGACGGGCCGAACCACGACTCCACCGTAGCCAGCGGAGACCCCGGCCTCCGTCAACCTTCTGGTCGACTCGTGTTGGGACGGGACGGGACAGCAACCCGAAAACCGGCCGACGGAAGCGAGTCTCAGGGGAAGTCGTGGGATTGAGCCATCTCTGAGCGGGGAACCCAGTGGTGGCAAACCGGGCGGCTCACTTTATCCGTCGTCATCCGTGCTCAACGCTGGGGCTCCCCGGGGCCAGGCTGATCGACCCCGCCGACATTTTCGCCAGCAATACGGAATGGCTCCGGTCGTGGCCCCGGCTGGTCCGGAGCATTGGGAGGTTCGTCATGTTCGGGGCCGAGGACGGCACCATCGGGGCGGGATGCATCCGAGAGCTGGCTGACGCCATCGCCCTGGGAATCCCCGTAGCCGGGTTCGAGATCCGGGGCGGGCTGCGGGAGATTTCGGGGTTCGACTTGATCGAAACGGGGCGGCGTAACCTCCGCCGAGCGGCCACCCTGCGGCTCGGCCGATGCGTCCAGGGGGCGGCGTGGCGCCAGCGGGGAACGACGGGCAGAGGCCAAAAGTCGGGGGCCGCGCGATGAGGGGGCGCAAAAGCGGCCCTTCGGCCAGCCGATCAGAGGGCGGCGCAGCGATGTTTGGCCCGCATTGAACTCGACGCCGAGGGGCATTTCCCCATGCCCAACGGGCGCCCCGTCCCGCGATCGGAGGCATCTTTCACACCTACCGCGACGCGCACAAATTCGCGTACAACCTGGTCATATGATCGCCACAGAGACGGGCGTTCCCACCGTCTCACAGGCGGTCCCTCGGCGGCCCTGTCGCTAGGCTCAGCGTGAGTGCGGATCGGTGTGCTTACAGGTGGTGGGGACTGTCCGGGACTGAATGCCGTCATCCGGGCCGTCGTACGCAGGGGCGTTCAGGTTCACGGAGATGAATTTGTTGGTTTCCGGGACGGCTGGCGCGGTCCGCTCCATGGCGACGCGGTGTCCTTGGACGTGTCTGATGTCCGAGGCATCCTTCCCCGGGGAGGCACCATCCTCGGCTCCAGTCGAACGAATCCCTACAGCTCCAGTGACGGTGAGCGTCGTGTCCTCGAGGCCGTGGAGCATTGGCATCTTGACGCCCTGATCGTCATCGGTGGTGAGGACACTCTCGGCGTGGCGGCCAAACTCAGTGCCGCCGGCTTGCCGATCATCGGGGTGCCCAAGACGATCGACAATGACTTGAGGGGCACCGACTACACGTTCGGATTCGACACCGCCGTCACGATCGCCACCGAAGCGATCGATCGCCTTCACACGACGGCCGAGAGCCACCACAGAGTGCTCATCGTTGAAGTCATGGGCCGTCACTCCGGCTGGATCGCCTTGCACTCTGGCATGGCTGGTGGGGCGAATGTGATCCTCATCCCCGAGCGGCCCTTTCAGATTAAGGACGTGTGTGGGCTCATTGAGCGCCGCTTCGCCAGCCACTATGCCCCCATTGTCGTCGTCGCTGAAGGCGCGGTGCCGGCCGAAGGCACTATGCCGGCGCGCCCTCGGGAGATCGACGCATTTGGGCATGAACGTCTCACGGGTATCGGGACCTTTTTGGAGGAAGAGGTCGCCCGACGGACCGGCAAGGAGGCGCGTGCCACCGTTTTGGGTCATGTGCAACGAGGTGGAAGCCCGACGGCATTCGATCGGGTACTTGCTACGCGCTTCGGGCTCCACGCCGTTGACGCGCTGCACCGAGGCCAGTCAGGCCAGATGGTGGCCTTGCACGGGACCGCCATCGAGATGGTCCCGTTGACCGAGGCCACGGCCGATCTCAAGTTGGTCTCGCCTGAGTTGTTTGCGGAAGCCGAGGTGTTTTTCGGCTGACTTCAACAGGCAGAGAGCGCCCATGGTGCCATTGTCGTAATCCGGCTTCACGGCTAGGTCAGGAACAACCGACTTCTACCCTACGTATGGGGCACGTAATTGTCTCGGTCGAATCGTCAAACGAACTGGCGAGGCGACGCCCGGAAGGGCCCAACGGGGTCGGAATCGGGCTCATATGCAGGCACGCCGGGTATCCCGCTGATCCGGCGGACGGGGATACCCGGGTCAATGGTGTGGGGTGCACACTTAGTTGGTCAGCTCCAGGCCCGACCTTCTTCTGATCTCAGAGCGGAATCTCCACCCACGTCGATGATTGCCAGCTCGCCGTCGGGCCGCCTTCGGTGCCGGATTCCATCATCAGCGCCAGCCCTTCGGAATCGGCAAGGAACTTGTCCAAGATGGCCCCGGATGCAGCGTGATCGTCTGCTTCGTGAGTGAGCACAAAGCTTCCCGATGACTGGCCGCTCATGCTCACAATGAGCCGAACTTTCTTGGCTCCGCACTTCTCCAAGATCGACTTTGACTTCTTGGTCGTCGCTAGGAAGTCCTCGTACCGGTCGGGCTTTATGGTCAATGTCGTCACTGAAAGCACCGTCATCTCTCTACCTCGCTTCTGATCTCCGCTGGTGAGCGGAGACTCGCGAGGCTACGCCTCGTCGGGTTCAGGTGCCGTGGCGAATGGTCTGGCCTCTCAATAGCTGACTCAACAGATGTTGGACGGGACATTCGGGGATTCGCCGATCCTCCCAACGTCCTGATTCGGCAAAACGGGCGCATATCCGGCGTTCGGGGACACCCTCAACACCGCTCGTCAGAAGTGGCATCCTTGGGAAAAGACAGGAGGCGCTGCGATCAACTTCCTACCTCACGGGACCATTTGGCGGACAGCATTGCTGTGGGTCGCAGTCGTTTCCGGTCTGGTCGGGCCGGTTGTTCTCGGTGGATCACCGTTAGCGGCAGGAGCCGATCCAAATGAGTTCGCGGCAATCACGACACTCTGCGAAGGCATCCCCGACGAATACCCCTCGTTGGGTACGCCGACCGTCCAGGTAACCCTCTACAACCTCCCCGCCAATGCGTCGCCAACGGCTTCGGGAACGATCTCGGCAGAGGGCACCAACACAGCATTGCAGCTGAGTTACCAGGGCCCGGTGCAGTATGGCCCGCCAGGTGCGTACTACTACCTCGCGGCAGTGCCCTCAGGACTACAAGGCCATGCGACCCTTATCTCGTTGACTTGGACCGATGGTGTTGGTGGAGGTGGGAGCTTGGGATCACAGATGGTTGGCATTCCAGTGTGCAACGCCAGCGCCGCATTCTCGAATCGAGCCGTCGCCATCGCAGCAAACCAAGCAGGCACCGGCTACTGGGTTGCGACGCCCAACGGCGAGATCCGAGCGAGTGGAGAGCAAGGGAGCCTGCCGAATAACCCACCGAACAATCAAGCACTGAACTACGGGGGCATGACCAACGTCCCGCTCAACGCTCCCATCGTCGGTCTCACGCCGACCGCAGACGGCGAAGGGTACTGGCTCCTGGGAGCAGATGGAGGAGTATTCAGTTTCAGTGACGCGCAGTTCTACGGCTCCACCGGCAGCCTGCAACTCGACGCCCCGGTGGTCGCGATGGCGGCAACGCCGGACGGCGGTGGCTACTGGTTCGTAGCCAGCGACGGCGGCGTATTCGCCTACGGCGACGCAGTGTTCTACGGCTCCATGGGAGGGAAGCACCTCAATGCTCCCATCGTCGGGATGGCCGTCGATCAGGCCACGGGCGGCTACTGGCTCGTGGCATCAGACGGAGGCATCTTCTCCTTCAATGCCCCGTTCCACGGCAGTACGGGGAGCCTGGCCCTCAACAGTCCAATCGTGGGGATGGAAGCCTCACCGGACGGAAGCGGCTACCGCCTCGCCGCGAGTGACGGCGGGGTGTTCTCCTACAACCTTCCCTTCGCGGGCAGCTACGCCGGGCAGGGCCCCCACCCGATGGTCGGCATTGCCGGACAGGGCAGTACCGGCTACTGGTTGCTTGACAACTGTGGAGGGGTCTACTCCTTCGGCTCTGCCCAGCTCTACGGATCCGCAATCGTCTGTTAGTCGATTTGTGACCCCCTGCCCCCATGGTGCGTACGGGGATAGGCGTCTAGATCTCCGATGCCCCAGAGATCAACTTCGGCCCGTGTTCCCTGCACGCCTCCACGTACCAGCTTTGGCCGTTGGCATCCCGCCACTGACCCTTCCAGGCCGGAACCTCTCGGCGGCGGCTGGCATGCATTTGCAGCGTAGTTTTGTGCCGGGCCACGATTCAGCTCGAAGATGGCAGATTTACCGCTGCGAGTTTCACTCCCGCGGTGGTGAGGAGCGAGAGCGGCGCGCTCAGGCGCACGGGCCCCCTGTTTGGCTTCGTCGCACTGTCGGTAGTGGCGTGGGTCCTCTTGCTCTTCGGGGGTGGGTTCGCGAGTTCGACACTCCTCCATCAGGGTCCGTATGCCGCCATCGTTCTGTTCATCGCCCTTGCGGCCCTGACGACCTCTTACCTGCCGCGCCCGCTGGGTTTCTGTGTCTTCGCAGCGTCAGGCCTGTGGTTCATCATCGCCTGGGTGCCCGGCCTGGGCTTTCACCCTGCGCAGCCCGGGATCGCGACCTCCACCGACTGGGGCATGGTCGGTCTGACAATCGTCTCGGCGTGCGCGACCGGGATCCTCCTGAGCAGGATTGGGCGAACGAGTGCTGGCCCTTCCAGGACGCCAGTCAACCGCCGAGGAACTCCGCTTCAATCCGACTCAATAACGGTGAAAGCGACCGGCCCAAGAAGGACCGGGGCAAGGCATAGCGCAGGATCCGAGACGCAAAGGGCTCGGGGCGGCGGTTTAGCGCTTCGTAATGGCTGGGAACCACCGTCCTGAAGTCCGGCCAGTTTCAACCTCCGCGCCCCGTTCCCTAGAGCGTTACCCAGGCCCCCTCGTCAAACGTTTCCCCCCTCCCCCCAAAGCCCCTCGCCCCGTGCGCCCCGCTGCCCCGCTGCTCGGGTGGGCCGTTCCTGCGCTCCCAGGCTGTCCCGGCCGGCGTGCCGTCGTTGCTTGCGGTCGGGGGTCGGCCCGGTCGGTCGGGGGGTGCGTGGCGGTTTGCCCGTCGCCCCGTGCCCCGGCCCTTGCTTTCTCATTCAATTCAGTTCAAGTCCCCTCGGGGGTGGTGTGATGAGGTGGTTTCGAACCCACCTCAGCGCATGAAGCGCCTGCTCACCGGTTGATGAACGCCTACGTGTCGTGTGTTTGGCCATCCTCGGTGGAAGCGATGCGCGTCGCACGTGCCAGGTTGTCCCGGCATCGACCCCGATCACGTCATAGTTGAGGAATGGTGGACAGCCGTAAAGCCCCGGCGGGGTCTGCCCGCGACCCCGCGTTCCTTCGTGCCGCTCGACCAGTCCTAGAACGCTACGCGTCGTACTTCCGACCCGAGGTGAGGGGGTTTGAGCGCTTACCACAACACGGACCCTTCCTTGTGGTCGGGAACCATTCCGGTGGTCAGACACCGCCGG
Organism: uncultured Acidimicrobiaceae bacterium; assembly: GCA_963736525.1. Taxonomy (GTDB): domain Bacteria; phylum Actinomycetota; class Acidimicrobiia; order Acidimicrobiales; family RAAP-2; genus Bog-473. The sequence goes on along the minus strand of CAVTPF010000010.1, from coordinate 226,424 downwards.
ATCTACCAGTCCTGCTGACCGCGTGGTGGCGTGAGCGGGGCGAAGACGAGCCTGTCTACGCACTCTTCCACTCGTTCTTCCTGGGGCTTCCAGGGGTGGGTCCCGTCATGAAGCGAGCTGGCGCTGTCGAAGCCGGGCCAGCGGAGGCGGAGGCGATTCTTCGCAGCGGAGGGATCCTGATCGACTACCCGGGTGGTGACTCAGAGGTTTTCCGACCCTGGTGGGAACGAAACCGCATCGAGTTCGGCGGTCGCGTCGGCGTCGTTCGTCTCGCCTTGCGAACAAGGGTCCCTGTGGTCCCTGCCGTCTCCGTCGGCGCGCACGAGACGCTGGTCGTCCTCGGCCGAGGGGAGCGCGTCGCAAAGTGGCTTGGGCTCGACCGCATGTTCCGCATCAAAGTGATGCCCCTGGTGCTGGGACCCCCCTTTGGTGTCGTTCCAGGGGGTATTCCCACATGGCCTTTGCCTGCCAAGATCACCGTGGAGTTGGGCCCTCCGATTGACTGGTCGTCTCGGTACGCGCCTGAGGCGGCTGAGGACGAATCGATCGTTCACCATTGCTACCAGGAACTCACGGAGACGATGCAGACGACGCTCGATCGATTGGCAGCTGAACGCCGCTTTCCGATTCTCGGTTAGTCGGTTTCCTCAAACCTCGTTCTGGTCTCGTAACGCCGCTTCGGCGACCGCTCGGGCCCAGGGGTAATCCGGTTTTCCGCTGGGTGAACGAACGAAGTCATCAACGACGATGATCTCTCGGGGCACCTTGAAGCCGCTTAGCCTCGCATGGACGTGCTGGCGGACGGTCTCCGGATCGATCTGGTGCCCGGTTCGGGGCAGTATCAGGGCGACTACCTGCTCACCGAAGCGAGGGTCGGGCGCGCCGACAACGATCGCGTCGCGGACTTCGGGCTCGTCCTTCAGCGCGGCCTCCACCTCATCGGGGAAGACCTTTTCCCCGCCAGTGTTGATGCAGAGCGAACCGCGCCCGAGGACGACGATGCTCCTGTCGGCGTTCACCGTCGCCAGGTCACCGGGGAGCGCCCAGCGTTGGCCCCGTGCCTCCACGAAGGTGGCCGCGGACTCGGGCGGATCGCCTAGGTAGCCGATCGGGACGTGGCCGCCCCTGGCGAGGTGTCCGATCACCCCAGAACCCGGTGGGACAGGTTGGAGATCGGCATCGAGCACGTCGGTGCGCTCGTCAACCCGCAGGCGTGGTGGCCCGAACGGGTCTTGGGGAGGCATCTCACCACCGATCTGGCCGGTCTCCGAAGACCCGAATCGGTCGGCGACGATCCGCCCGGGGAGGAGCTCGGCCAGCTGTGCCTTGGTGGACGGCGAGAGCACCGCTCCACCAGATCCCACGGCCATCAGCGACGAGAGGTCGTAGAGATCGGGTTGTGCGGCCAGCACGTCGAGCAGCGGCCGGACCATGGCATCGCCCACCACGGCGATCGCGTTGACCCGCTCCACCTCCACCAGACGCCAGACCTCGGTGGCGTCGAAGGCCCCCCCTTCGGTCGTCACGACTTTTCCGCCCCCGAACAGCGTGGAGAACGCCAACCAGTGCCCGGCCGCGTGCATGAACGGAGGTATGGCGAGCGCGGTGATGCCCGGATGCAAGAGCCGCGTGGCAAGCTCGCGAGGGGTGGCGATGTGGTTGCCCAAAGACAGTGGGTCACCGCCACCCATGGCTGCGAAGAAGATGTCGTCGTGTCGCCAGAGCACGCCCTTGGGCATGCCGGTCGTGCCGCCTGTGTAGACGCAGTAGAGGTCGTCGCTGCGGCGCGGGGGGAACTCGCCAGTGTCGGGCGCCGATGCGAGGGCACTCTCGTAGTCCTCACCCACGGCCGGGCGATGACCAACCGGCTCACCGACCTCCAGCACGGCCTTGGTCTCGGGCATGGCGCCCAGAGCACCCTTCACCGCCGGGGCGAAGCGGCCATGAAAGATGAGGCCTACCAGCGCGGCGTCCCTGTACAGGTACTCCAATTCGCCCGCCAGGTAGCGGTAGTTGACGTTGACCGGCACGGCACGAATCTTGAAGCACGCCAGCATGCTCTCGATGTATTCGGTGCCGTTGACCAGCTGCAGCCCCACCGTGTCACGGGGTTCGACGCCGGCGCCCTCCAGGTGGTGGGCGAGGCGATTGGCCCGCCGGTCCAGTTCGGTGTAGCTGAGCCTCCGGGAGCCCGACACCATCGCCGTCTGATCCCCGACCTGGTCGACCACGCTCTCAAAAAGATCGGCAAGGTTGAACTCCAAAGCGCTCCCTGGTCCAGACCTGGGCCTTCAGGTCTGCCGTTGATCAGAATGCCAGACGTAGTATGACAGTTGCCGTGCTCTCTGTCCGGGGGGCGAGGCGCCACGGTACGCAAGGAGGCCGGATGGGGGAGGTTGCGCATGATCCCCGCCGGTGACTGGATTGACCCCCCCAGCGGAGTCCCTCCTACGGAGAGCATGTCCGAGAGCGTGGAGCCCGGGATCTCGGTCCCGGGGATCGATCTGATCACCGGCCTCTTCCGAGCCGCTGCCGGGTTCTTGAACCGGCGAGCGCTCGCCCGGGCGACCCGCGCCCTGCCCCGGACACTGCACTACGTCGGTTCGGCCTTGCTGAGCGGAGAAGTGAGCGACTCGGTTCCGGCGCCGCACCTATCGCTCGGCCTTGCGGCTCAGGTGGCGATGGACGAGGCGCTTCTGGCCATGGCCATGACGCCCCGGAGGTTCCCGCTGCCTGGGGACTACGCGAGGGTGTCGAGCGAGCTCGCCGAGGCCGAAGCCTTGTACGCAGGGGAAGGCTGGATCGCGGAGCCCGACTCCTATCACCGCATCCCGCCGCCGCTCTTCGAATCCGACGTGACGACGAGCCGGGGAAGGGCCATGAGGCTGAGCTACGACCGGTGGGATTGGGACAGCGGCTTCACCCCCTATCCCGGCGAGCCCGGCGCCGACCGGTGGATGGCGTTCGAACCGAACCGGACCGCCTCGGCCGTCATCGCTCGCCACCGTGACCGCCCCCGCCCCTGGGTGATCGCCGTGCATGGCTTCTGCATGGGTTTCCCGTTCATGGACTTTCAGGGGCTCCAGCTGAACCGGCTCCACCACGAGCTGGGGATGAACGTGGCCCTCCCGGCGCTACCGCTCCATGGGCCGCGCCGGGTCACCCTGGTGAGTGGGGAGCCGTTCCTCTCCTTCGAGCTGATGAACGCCGTGCACGGCCTAACGCAGGCCATATGGGACATCCGGCGCCTCATCACCCTCATCCGTCAGCAAGGAGCCACGTCGATCAGCCTGTACGGCGTCTCACTGGGCGCGTACACCGTTTCGCTCCTCGCCGGTCTGGAGCAGGGCATCGACGGTGTGGTGGCGGGCATCCCGGTATCGGATTTCCCAGGCCTGTTCCATCGACACAGTCCCCACGACATCCGTGCCCGATCGATCGAGCACAAGATCATGGGCGGCCCGGCCGAGAACGTCTACCGCGTCGTGTCACCTCTGTCCCTCGAGGCCAAGGTGCCCAGGCGCGGCCGGTTCATCTTCGCCGGCTACGGCGACCGGCTGGCTCTTCCGGATCAGGCACAACGCCTCTGGGAGCACTGGGATCAGCCCCGCATCTCGTGGTATTCGGGGGGCCACGTGGGCTATTTGTGGTCCAAACAGGTGACTGACTTTCTTGTGAGCTCGCTGCGTCAGATCTCCACCGGCCGTTCTCCGACGAGGAACCAAGGCTGACTCATGGAGACGATGACTGGGCTAGACGCAAAATTCCTCTACTCGGAGACACCGACGGCCCACATGCACACGGTGAAGATCGTGGTGTCCGACGTTTCTGCCCTGAAGGGCGAATTCTCCTACGACACCCTGATCGACATCCTCGCGGGCCAACTTGGCCGGCTCCCGCCGTTCCGCCGCCGGATCGTGCCGGTCCCGTGGGGGTTGGGTCATCCCGTGTGGGTGGAGGACCCTGAGTTCGACTTGAAGCGTCACATCAGCCGCCGGGTACTCGCCGGCCCGGCGTGCGATCGCGAGCTCGCCGCCGTGGCGGCTGATTTCGCTGGCACCCCACTGGCGCGCGACCGACCCCTGTGGGAGTTGTTGGTCGTCGAGGGGCTCGTCGGCGGCCGCATCGCGGTCGTGGCGAAGATCCACCATGCGGTGGCCGACGGGTCCGCCGTGGTGGCCCTGCTCCAGAACGTGGTGCAAGGCGCCGACGTCGAGCCATCAAGGGAACCCAATGCGGAATCGTGGTGTCCAGAGCCGCTCCCAACGCGTCGCGAACTACTGCGGATGGCGGCGCACGACCATGTCGTCCGGTGGAAAGGCCTGCCGCGGTTTGCGGCGCAATCGGCGCGACAGGGTCGAGCCTCGGAGGCACGGCGTCGCAGCTTTGCGGTCAAGCCACCTCTTCCCCTCCACCACATACCCAAGACGTCGTTCAACGTCTCGCTCACCCCCGAGCGCACGTTTGCAATGACCAAGCTCCCACTCGAGGATCTCAAGTCCATCAGGCGCACCGCGGGCAGCACCCTCAACGATGTCTACCTGTGCGTGTGTGCGGGGGCGCTACGACGCTACCTGTTGGACCGCGGTGAACTCCCTGCACGCCCCCTGGTCGCCAGTGTCCCGGTCTCGACCGACCCGAATGTGGCCCGCATGTCGGGCAACCGAGTCGACAACCTCTATGTGAGCATCGGGACCGACATCGTCGACCCGGTCCAGCGCCTCGAACATATCCGGAGTATGACGGCAGCTTCCAAGGAAGTTCGCAGCGTGCTCGGCCACGATCTCTTTGAGCAGCGCGCCGATTTTGTGCCACCACAGATCTACCATTCGGCTGTACGGCTCTGGACCCGGTCCCACATTGCGGACCGGGTGCACCCACCCCTCAACGTCGTGCTGTCCAACGTCGCCGGACCGCGAGAGCGGATCTGTTTCGGTCCCATCCAGCTCGAGGCTCTCTACTCTGTAGGTCCCATCCTCGAAGGGATCGGCCTCAACATCACTGCCTGGAGCTACGAGCAAACGCTGGGTGTCTCCGTGCTCGGTTCTCCGGTCAGCATCCCCGACCCCTGGCTCATCGTCGACGCACTACATGCTGCACTCGAAGAGCTCGGGGATGCGATAGGCACTGAAGCGCGGGCAGACCACTGATCTGTTGGGGTGGAGAGGTTTGGTCGATGCGGCAGGGCCTGCCCACGTGACGCGCAGACTCGAAAGGTGGTGCTTTTGGAGTCCCTGACGATAGTAGACCGCTCTACTACACGGGCGGACTCGTCGAGCATCGAGCGAGTTATGGGACCGTGTCTGCTACGACGTGGACGTGTCCGAGGCCTCACATTTGCCGACCCGCAGCTGCCATCTAGTCTACCGAACGATGAACGCCCCATTCCTTTGGGAGGTAATGCTGCAGAGGAACACTGCGGCTGCATCGGGGGGCCCGTGAGTCGGCCAGCTGCCCCGGAGGTGCACGGGGCCGACGTGGACATGGAGCGGAATGACGAACGCGCTGCCAACGGTGGAGAGGCCCCAAGGAGGACGCTCGAAGTCCACTTCAAGTTGTTTGGCACTGATGGGGTGTCGCTTCAATCCCAAGAGCTTTCGAAGGCGCTTGGCGCGAGGGGCTGGCGGGCCTTCTCCTGTGCCTCTGACGTGCCGTCGCATGATAAAGGCTTGACGTTGCCGGAACTCTCCTACCAGTCGCCCGATGCTGTCGCGCTGCGGAGGAGGATCTTCTCGACCTCCGAGGGTCATCCGCCGGCGTCGGACGGGGACAGCCTCGTGATGGAGATCATCAAGCGTGCGGAGCCTATTCGGCGACAGGTTGAGGACTACGTGGATGCCTGGGAGATCCCGTTGCTACATATTCGGAACATCATGTCTCTGCCGTACAACCTTCCGGCCGCTCTTGCTTTGTACAACCTCGCGACTGAACGGCCCGACATCGGCTTTCTCATGCAGCACCACGACATCTACTGGGAAGGCCCGAATGCCAAGAATTTCCTGACGCCGTACCAACAAGTCGACGACATGATGGATCGCATCATGTGTCCGTCTTTGCCCAATGCGCGCCACGTACTTATCAACCCTCTCGCTGCTGAGGCGTTGCGTGCCAGGAAGGGTATCGTTGGCACCATCGTTCCCGATGGGTTCGACTTTGATCGGGATCTACCGTTCATCGACGAGCACGCCTTCCGCAACGAGCTCCAGGTGTTGGTCGGTGATCCCAGACCCGTGGGCGCTGACGACCTGGTGGTGGCAATGCCGGCCAGAATCGCCATCAACAAGGCGATCGAACTGGCCATTCAGTTTGTCGCAGCACTGAATCTCGAGCGCACGACTCTCGAGAGCGCGCCAGACGGCTTAGGGCTGAATCGGCGGCGGTTCAGCACCGCCAGCAGCATCGTGCTGTTACTACCGCAGGGCGAGGATCTCGACGACAACCGGCCCTACTTCGAAAGACTGCTGTCGTACGCTCAGCAGCTTCGGATCAAGCTCGCTTACGGGGGCAATATCGTCGTCCCTGACCGACGATTCCAGCATGACGATCCCGACCATTATCCCTTCTATGGCACCTATCGCGCCGTAGACCTTGTCTGCTATCCGCCTGAGCACGAAGGATTCGGCAACCAGGCGATCGAGACGGTCTGGGCGAAACGACCCTTGGCCGTCCTTGAATACCCTGTGTTCAAACGATTCGTCCGCGACCATATTCCGCACTACATCTCGCTGGGGGACACGGAACAGCTTGAACGGCTGAAGGAGTTCGGAGGGCTGCATCAACTTCGCCAGGACATCCTCGACGCAGCTGTAAAGCGGGCCATCACGGTGCTCACGGACCATGACCTTGAGAGGCGGTGGACGGATGAGGATTTCGCCGCGCTGCGCGCGTTCTGTGGGATGGACACGGTTGCCGCCGAGTACATCCGGCTGTACACCGAGCTGTTAGGAGGAGTTGGACTTTAACGAGACTCTTCACAGAGTCCCACGCGGGGGTGTCCCCGGCGTGCCGTGCTAGCCACGTCGAAAACGGGTATCGACTGGGCAAGTGGGTCTTCGTTCAGCGGGCCCTACCGGGGCGCGTAGAACCCAGGCTGGGACGAGGCGGGTTGAACGGTCGGTTGTAGGCGCGTGACTGCTGTGAACCCGCTCCGTGCGGTGGTTCCACGAGCTCGGTTCGAGTCTCAGTGTCGGCCTGCTCGGTCTCGTCAGCGGTGGCGGCCCAGCTCGACAGGAGGTTGAGCGCGTCCTGGGACGCAGATTCGGCTTCGGCGGTGTGAACCACGATGGTCAGATCCTCGCCGGGCAGCTCCATAGCCTCATGGGAAAGGTCAAGGTCTCCCGCGACGCGGTGACGGAGCTCCTTGCGCCCATGCGGTGGAAGCGCACGTTGTGCGCCGCCCGCCGGGTGCGGAATGTCTCGCTCCTGGTTTACCTCGTCCTACTTCTACGGCGAACTCGTCGCCAAGTGACTGATCGTCGAGTCCGCGTACTCGAGCCGAACCGCACCGGTTCGGGAGGGGTCTTGCCCTAGATCTGAGGGTCATTGTGGAGCCTCGGTTGATAGTAGAGCGCTCTACTACAGCGACGGATTGGATGGACGGTGTGGAAACTGGGTGGACGGATACGCACGGCAGTGGAGTGGAGCGGTCTCCAACGACGGAAAACACCACCTTGCCAGTTGAGGGTCGCGGGTTCGAATCCCGTCTTCCGCTCTCAAGAAGTCTCTGGCCTGACCGACTGCAGCTCTCATCAATGCGGCGTCATGCCGCCGTCAACGATGAGCACTTGTCCGGTGATGAAGCTGCCGGCATCGGAGGTCAATAGGAGCGCGGGGCCGATCATCTCTTCGGGCTCGGCGATCCGCTTCTGGAGGCAGGCGTTCGCCATCGCTTCTTGGCGTTCGGGTGGGTTAGCCCGTGTCATGTCGGTGTTGACCGAACCCGGTGCCAGCGCGTTCACCCGAATTCCGAGTGGAGCGAACTCGGCCGCCATCGACCGGGTGTAGGACATCAAGGCGGCCTTGCCGGCGGCGTACATCGAGATGTATGGCGAGAAGATGAATGCGCCGACGGACACCACGTTGAGGACGGCAGCGTGCGGGCTGGCCAAGAGGTGCGGAAGTGCCTTTTGGGTGAGGAAGACGGGGCCCCGCAGGTTGACCTCGAAGGACTTGGCCCAGGCCTCTGGGGTCTGCTCGGCCACGGGCTGGCTGAGGGCGTTCGCGGCGTTGTTGACCACGACGTCGATGCCGCCGAAGGTTTCAATCGTCTGAGCCACCAGTGCATCGAGGTCTTCGAGCCGCCCGAGATGGGTCGGCAGGCCGAGCACCTCCCCGCCCAGGCTCCGCAGCTGTTTCTCCGCCTCTGCGCATGCCTCCGGCTTGCGACTGGCCACGACCACCTTGGCCCCCGCGGCGAGGTAGCCCTCGGCCAACGCCAGGCCGATGCCCCGGGTGCCGCCGGTCACCACGACGACTCGGCCGCTCATGTCGAAGAGCTGCCCCAGCGCGTCGCGGTCCATGCCCCACCCTTCCTCGGTAATCCGGCCGGGCAAGTGAAACACGTTTTTGCTAGCGTCGCCACCCGTGCGCACCGAGATCTGTGACCGCCTGGACATCGAGTTCCCGCTCTTCGCCTTCTCACACTGTCGCGACGTCGTGGCCGAGGTCAGCCGGGCTGGCGGCTACGGCGTCCTCGGCGCGCTCGCCTTCAGTCCCAACCAGCTCGAGGTCGAGCTGACCTGGATCGACGAGCACTGCGGTGGCAAACCCTACGGGGTCGACTTCGCCATGCCGGAGAAGTTCGTTGGGAAAGGGGAGGACTTCGACCTCGACGCCCTCGACGCTCTCATTCCCAGCGAGCATCGGGAGTTCGTCGAGAAGCTGCTCGCCCAACACCACGTACCCCCACTGCCCGAGGGTTCCAGGGGTGCGATGAAGGCGGCCGGCCTCGGGGTCGAGGCCGAGGGACCGGCCCAAGTCGAGCTGGCGCTGCGCCACCCGGTGTCCATGCTGGTCAACGCGCTCGGCCCGCCTCCTCACTACGCCATCGAGGCCGCACACGCCAAGGGCGTCCTGGTCGGCGCGCTCTGTGGCTCACCCCGCCACGCCCAGAAGAACCTCGAGCGCGGCGTCGACGTGATCGTTGCTCAGGGCAACGAGGCCGGGGGGCACTGCGGCGAGATCTCGACCATGGTGCTGGTTCCCGAGGTGGTCGATACGGTCGGTGGCGACGTCCCGGTTCTTGCCGCGGGGGGCATCGGGCGGGGTCGTCAGATGGCCGCCGCCATGGCGCTCGGCGCGCAAGGGGTCTGGACGGGGTCGATATGGCTGACGGTGGCTGAGTCGGCCACCGAGCCCTGGGTGGTCGAGAACCTTTTGGCCGCGGGGTTCACCGACACCGTCCGCTCGCGCTCGATGACCGGGAAGCCCGCCCGCCAGATCCGCACGGACTGGACCGAGGCGTGGGAGGCCGACGACGCTCCCGAGCCGCTCCCCATGCCGCTGCAGGGGATTCTCTACGCACCGGCGGCCCATCGGTTCATGCGGGTGCGTTCCCGGGAGCTCTCGGGCTCACCGGCAGGCCAGATCATCGGGCGCGTGCACTCGGTCCGTCCGGCCCGCGACCTTGTCTTCGACATCGTCGAAGAGTGGATCGAGACCAATCAGCGCATCGCCGCCGCCACGCGAGAGGAGTGAGAAAAGACCCGGAGAGTCGGAACGCCTCGACTCGAAAACAAGTTTTCGATAGGGTAGGGAGGTGAACAACGCCATCGCCACCGCACTGTCGGGCGAAGAGGTGAACATCTGGGATCTGGCGTGCTTCGCCCGCGGGGAGGAGCACGAGCCCGAGGGCGTCTGGTCCAACTTCGTCGGCAGCCTCAAGCACCTCCCCGTGGCGGTCTCACCATGACCAGGCTCGCGTCAGGTGACGTGTGCGTGGTCACCGGAGCGGCGTCGGGCATCGGCCGGGCCCTGGCGGCGGCCTTCGGCTCAGAGGGAATGCGCGTCGTCCTGGCCGACCTGAACGAGCCGCTTTTGGCGGAGGCTGTCGCGGAACTCAGGGCCAGCGGCGTTGAGTGTGCTGGCCGAGTGACCGACGTCAGCGATCCCGAGGCCGTCGAGCGTCTGGCTGAGAGCACCGTCGAGCACTTCGGTGGTGTGCACGTCGTATGCAACAACGCCGGCGTCTCGACCATGGGCAAGCAGTGGGAGATCAGTGCCGCCGATTGGGACTGGGTTCTCGGCGTGTGCCTCGGCGGTGTCGTCAACGGCGTGCGCAGCTTTGTTCCCCGCATGTTGGCTCGGGGCGAACCGGCCCACGTGGTCAACACGGCGTCGATGGGCGGGTTGCTGACTGGCGCCTACATCGGACCCTACGTGGCGGCCAAGCACGGGGTGGTCGGGTTGTCGAAAGGCCTGCGCGCCGAGCTGGACGGGACCGGGATCGGGGTCAGCGTGGTTTGCCCGGGCATGGTGAGCACCCCGATCCTCGGCGGCATACGCGCCCACATGGACGCTGTCAGCGCCCCCGGCGGCGAGGAGGTCGAATTCATGTTCGAGGTCCTCGAGAGCGGACTCGCGACTGGGATGTCTGCCGACAATGCGGCAGCGATGGTGCTCAACGCGGTGAAGGCGGACCAGTTCTGGGTGCTGCCCAACGGTGTGGAGCACCTGCCGAGTGTGCGGGCCGACTTCGACGAGATGCTGGCCAGTTCGGCCGGGCCGCCGGCAGAACTGGTGTGAGCACAGACGGTCTCTTCGTCTTAATGGGTTCAGCCGACGGGAGCAGTTGTAGCGACCCCGGCGAAGAGCAGCCGGACGGTTCGCTGCAGGAGCTCGTCCACCTCTTTGATGCTCAGACGGTCATGGGCCCACGAGAAGAGGGCACCCTGCCAAGCCAGCCCGAGGGGGACCAACACGAGCTGGGGATCAGCCAGGTCGTCGCCGATGGCGTCCCGAATTGTCGAGACCACCAGCTGGTCGGCCTCGGCCCGGCACGACCGGACACCCGGATCAGGGGAACCAAGTGCGAGCATCAGGGCCTTGCCGAGGTTGGGCGCACGTCCGAAGGATACGCAGGTGCGATGGATCAGCTCGCACACCCGATCCGCCGAGGTGCCCCCGGCGGGCAGCTTGCGCCGGGCGGCGGGCAGTGTGCGGTTCCACTCGAGCTGGGCCGCCGCGATCAAATGGTCCTTGGAAGAGAAGTGGCGGTAGATCGTGGCCGACGACAGGCCGGTGCGGGCGACGACGTCACGGATCTGCACGGCCTCATACCCGCCCTCTTCGGCCAGCTCGCGGGCGGCAGCCACGGCGCGCCGCTGGTGCTCACCCCACTCCTCGTTCGTTTCCGCGCTCCTCGGCATTTTGGTCATCGTACCCATGAGCCCAACCGCCTACGAAAACCGACTTTCGTTAGGGTGAAGACATGAGCTTCATCGACCTGCAACGACCACATCCCGAGATCAGCCTTCTTACCTTGAATCGGCCCGAGAAACTCAATGCTCTTTCCTTCGACGTCGTCGAAGAGCTCCACGGCGCGCTCGACGAACTCGCGGCCGACAACACGTCTCGAGTCGTCGTCCTCACCGGTGCCGGGCGCGGGTTCTGCTCGGGCCTCGACCTGACCGCCATCGGGCCCTCTCCGGCCGCGTCCGGGCTTAGCGGCCCGCGCTCGGGCCTGCGGTCCCAAGAACGCATCGCCGAGCTGCCGCTCAAGCTCCGACGCCTCCACCAACCGGTGATCGCGGCGGTCAACGGCCCCGCCTACGGGGGCGGGTTCGCGCTTGCCTTGGCGTGCGACCTGCGAGTGGCTTCGACCTCCGCACGGTTCTGTTCTCAGTTCATCAAGGTCGGCGTCGGTGGCTGCGACATCGGGATGAGCTACACGCTGCCCCGCCTGATCGGCGCCGCGCGGGCATTCGAATTGATGCTGACAGCCCGCGAGGTGGACACAGCCGAGGCGCTCGAGCTCGGTGTCGTCACCGACGTGGTTCCAGACGGACTCGTCGTCGATCGGGCGATGGAACTGGCGGAGCTCATCTGCGGCTACACGCCCTTCGGTGTGGAGATGACCAAGCAGGTCATGTGGGCCAATCTCGACGCCGCCAACCTCGAGTCGGCGCTCCACCTCGAGAACCGGACTCAGATCCTGGCCGGAACGAGTGGAGACATCATGGAGGCCGCAGCCGCCTTCACTGAGAGGCGCAAGTCCCGCACATAGTGTCCGCCGTCAGGAGGTTTGCGGGCGGTGACTATGTTTCGTGTTGGCGATTCGCATGATTGTGAGAGCCCAAGTACATCGTCAGCCGGGGGTGGCGGTCGCTATGCCAAGGATCTCCGCATAGCGACCGACCATCAGTTCACGACCCTTGATCGTCTCGACCATTTCCTTAGTGCTGAGCTCCTCTTGGCCAGGCAGTCGGCCTCGAGCGGGAGCGCGACGCCGAGGCAAGCGAACCACGGCTTAGGTGGGAGCTGTCCCGCCGTCTCCTGAGGAAGCGTCGGCTCCCAGCCGCCTCGACGGCCGCGCCGGCCGGGACGGCCAGGGAGCCCGGCAACGGCCCACCCGAGAAGCGGGGCAACGGGAACGCACGGGGCGAGGGGCGGGCTTTTGGGGGCGTGGGAAGCACGTCTGACCCCTATCCCCGTACGAATCAATCAGGCACAACGGGGCGTGTGGATAACTACCCACAACTCAGCCGTACAGGGCAAGATGAACCAAGAGCCGACAAAGGGTGCCGACGGAGGGCGAGATGACGGACGACACACCGGACTCAGGCGCCGCATTCAGCGGCGCCGCGAGCCGAGTCTTCTTCGGATTGGTGAAGAGAGGAGGGTGCGGTCAGTTATCGACGGTAATATTGACGCCCGAACTGGCCGTGCTTCCACTTGGGTTTGAGGCGTAGGACAACAAGTAGTACGAACCGTCGGGGACCGTGCTGGTGTTCCAATCGTTCAACCATCCGTAGAGCGTGGGCGTGGCCGTGCCCACTACGTGACCGGAGAGCCCGTAGGAGCCACCGAAGAGCACGAACTCGACGCTGGTGGCATTGGAGGCGGAAGCATCAAGGTAGGTCGATCCGGACAGCGTCGCCCCATTGGAAGGGAGGAGCACGCTTGTGGTCGGCAGTGGGTTGTTGACGGTGATGCTGACGCCCGTGCTGAAGGTGCTACCACCCGCGCCGGAGGCTTCAGACACTAGGACGTAAGAACCGTTGGGGACCGCGGTGGTGTTCCAGCTACACAACCATCCGTAGAGCGTGGGCGTGGCCGTGCAGACCACCGGGGCGGAAAAGCCGTAGGAGCCGCCGAAGAGCAGGAACTCGACGCTGGTGGCGTTCGACCCGGACGCGTCAATGTAGGTCGATCCGGACAGCGTCGCCCCATTCGAAGGGATGAGGACGCTCGTGGTCGGGGGCGCGGGGCTAAAGTCGTACGTCGTCGTCGAGCCGTTCGCACCATCGGTACCGATGGAGAGCGCGTCCACGTTGCCGGTCATGGCAGGCCAGCCGCTACCTACGTCGGCCCCCACTCCGATAAGGGTGGCGCTGGGGTAAAGGCTGATGAAGCTACTCCAGCTGATCGGGTCGTCGATGCCTCCCGGCGAAGAGTCGGCGATGTGGGTGGCCCACACCAGGCCGCTCAGGACGTTGAAACTCTGCCAGGTGTTGGCGCTATCCGGAGTGGCCTGCTCATACGGCTCGTAGTTCACCGTCGAGAAGGTGATGCTCGGACTGAGGTCGGCCTGCAACTGGAAATCCGGATCGTAGTCGGGAGCGTTGTTCGTATAGGCCGAGTACGAAAGTGTCGAGATACTCGAAAGGGCCGCGCCTTCATAGTCATAGTTGAAGGCGTCCCAGTGGTCGCTCGTGCCGGTCGTCGACATCTGGAGGCTGCCTGCGCTCGGCCCGCCAGCTGGCCCGCTCACGATGGAGACGCTCCCGCCGCCGCCGGATTCGTTCGTCACGAGGAACTGCCCGGTGGTCGGGGACGCAGAGACGAGGTCTGCCGGGGTGACGACCACAGTCGGGTCCGAGGGTGCCCCGGCGGCTGCGGCAGCCGGTACCGTCGACACAACAAGACCTAACATGGCGACAACCATCGCGGCGCCGATACCCCGCGCAACGATGCGAAATGATGACTCTCTCGACATAATGAACCGCCTTTGAATTGGCCCCCTCCTCGTAAAGCCATACGAGACGCTTCGATTGCACTTCTAGCATCATCTGACTGCGGCTGCAACCGTTATTTGGAGCGGGACCCTTTCATCCTTCCACGTCGGCCTGTGAGGACACCGTGGTGAGGGTGTCCCCAATCGGATACGTAGGACATCTACCGTGTTGGAGCCCTCCAGAAGAACTCGAGCTGGATGTTGTCCGGGTCACGGAAGGTGAGCATGGCGTTCCGGGTGTACTCGGGCTTCTTGACTCCTGAGTGCGGGATTCCGAGCCGGTTCAACCTCTCGGCCCATTCGTTGAGGTCTTCTAAGCGATCCACCAAGACCTCAAGGTGATCGAGACCCGTGTGGAACTCACTGAAGCCGCTCCCCGGAATGCTCCTGATGACCGACGAGGCAGAGAACGAGCTGACTTTGCGGTTCAACGAGAGCGATGTAATGCATCCGATTGTCCTCACCAACGAAGTCGTACAGCACTTCTATGTCCAACAGCTCTGAATACCAAGCCGCACTGCTCGCAAGGCTACGTACGGTCAGATTTAGCTCGACACGGCCGGAGATCGACGGCACAAACCGGAGTCTTTCAGTTCCGCCCTGCTGGAGAGGGCTAAATGCCCCAATACAGTGACGGTGGGGCACTTCGGAGTCAGTGTGCGGTTGTGTGCCACGGCCCTTCCCGGACCGCAGGAAGATCAGGCCGAACCGATGACCGCGCCGAACTGGATGGCGCCTACCGTAACGCCAGGTGCCTCGGCACCTTCGGGAGGCGCGAAAGCGCGGGCCTGCTCTTCGGTCTCGAACACCTCGATCGAGACACCGTGCGAGTGGTCGACGGCTATGAAGTAGGCGCCCAGGAAACCGGGGGCCCCCTTTATCCTTGGAATGACCTCCTCGTTGAGGCCCCGCTTGGCCTCGGCCAGGTCCGCAATGTTGGCGTGGATCACTCTGGCGTGCATGGCTGATCTCCCTGTTCGTCGGGTGACTCATCACGCTAACCGCGGCTCAGTGCGACTCTGGTGGTGGCTATCTCTGGACTATCCCCATACGCCGGGTCGGTGGGACGCTTCGGCACGAGTAGGGCGCACCTCTGGCGTGTGTATCCCAATCCGCCGGACCGGGGCGGCTGCCGGCACGCTGTTTCGCACCACGCGGTCTCTTATCTGTTAGGTTCCTCAGGGAACGCTTGGGCGATTCGCACCCTGATGAGTTGCTCGACTAGGGGCTTTGGTAGCGGTGTGTCGACTGGGAACTGAAGCGCTCCCTTGGACGTCTTGTAGCTTGCAACTTCGTCTCGAAGCAACGGAAATACGGAGCCGCTGTGAGGAAGGTAGCTCAGGTGGTTCTTGAAAGCGGCGAATCCGGCGATGACCTTCCCGTCGACTCTGAACGCCGGGACTTGATATGAGATCCCTTCTTCAGCCTCTGGGACTACTTCAAGGATCGTCTGCCGCAGTCCCTTCAGAGTGGCTCGTTTCGGCTCCTCAAGATCCGCCAAGTACCGATCAATCTCGTCACTGGACATGTAACTGATTTTCGTGACACCTCCCCTCAAGGTCAAGAGGCCGGGTATCTGCGCCTGCCCCAGTTCGCCAATCGGGAAGGTGGGATACTTGAACATGCCTTCAAGTAGTCCGAGGCAGGGTTATCACTCGGTCACCCCTCGTATCGTGGCCGAGGACATTTCCGCACAAGTGCATTTTCTGCGGACAGTTTTTGGGGCCACAGGCTCCGAACAACCTGGTCGACCAGCCGAGATGCTGATCGGAGACTCGCTTGTCATGGTGTCGCCTGCTGTGGAGCGGGCCCCGTTCCAGGCGTTCCTTTACATCTATGTCGATGACGCCGATGCTGTCTACCGCCGCGCCCTCGATGCGGGAGCCTCCTCGCTAGAAGAACCTCTTGAAACGCCCTACGGCGATCGACGGGCCATGGTGCGCGATCCATTTGGAAATATCTTCCAGATTGCTCATCAGCTGGGCTGAGGATCCACCCCTATAAAACCCTCATGGCGTCGGGAGTATCCCAGTACGCCGGGTCGGTGGCGCATACGCCTCCTATCGCACGCCGATCGCCAAACCTTCAATTTGAGATCCGAATGTGGTCACGTCAGAGACCGGCGAACCCGAGTAGGGCAAGGAGATGACAGCGTTGCCGGTGCCGGTAGCGACGTAGACGGTCTGCTTGCTTGAACCGGTTACTACATCCAACGCACTGGTCGTGTTCTGTGCGTATGGGCCGATCGTGCGGGCACGTACAGAAAGCGCCGCGACTCCCCGTGGTCCAGCTACAAATACGAGGTTTCCGGTAGCGGACTGCAGGTCCTCGGTGTAGTCCGTCTGAAAGCCCAAGCTGATGGGCTGTTCGGCCACCATGGTCCTGAGGTCTACGACGTTGACGATTGGCGCCGGAAATGTCAGGTCCTGGCCGAGGTTCCCCACAAATGCAACGTCGTATCGGGGGTCGACGACGAGAGGCCCACCAGTATTGACGTAAGGACCGCCAGTGGTGTCGTAAGGACCGCGGGGTGGGGGGAACTCGGTGAGCGGTCCGACCTTGCCGGTACTCGTTGAAACGCTGACCACCGCGTTCCTATCCATGACGGAGACGAGCAGCTTGGTCCCACGGTCAAAGAGCGCGATGCCGCCTGGTTGCCCTGGGAGGGCGAAGGGACGAAGGGCGCGCCCCGAAGAGAGGTCGACCGGCGTGATGGTCGTCCCGCCGGGGGCCTCCAGTCCCAAGAGGTCCCCAGAGTTAGCCACGTAGGCGGTCCGCCCATCGGCGGAGACCACGATTTGGCCGCCGAGTCCCACCTCGATCGGGCGACCGAGCCGGCCTGTTGCAGTAGAAAAGGGGATCAGACGAGCTGGGCCTGCCCAATTCGACCCAGCCACGATCACGTAGCCGGTGCGCCCGCACGCTGGCACGGTTACGGAGTGGAGATCGTAGGGCGCTCCCGGCAGAGTGGTCTGCCACACAACGGCTCCACCAGGGACCTTGATCGCATAGAGAACGCCCGCCGCGGTATCAGCAAAGAGCGCCTGTCGCTGAACCGGCCCGCAGGCGCCCGTGTGGTTGGTCAGTCCGCCCGCACTACTGGTGGAGCCAGGCCCAGCCAGGGCCATAAGGAACCCGAGACAACTCAAAACAGCCAGCAACCGAAGACAGCCCGGCATCATCTCGTCGACCGTGCTCCTAGCCCATCCTTCGCACCCTGGGGCGCGTGCCATCCTCACATAACGACGCACCATGAACATTTTCGGTTCGCTGGACCGTCCCACCTGCGGTCGTAGGCGAGACTGCCCCCGAACGCCGCACACGGATCGGTGGGACCGTTCGGCTCATCGGGGACGGTCTCGGGGGCCCGGTGGATGCCCGGTATCCGGCAGTTGCGTGCGGTCACGACACCGTCATTGGCATTGGGTGGCTTGTCGTTACCGGGTGGGCTACATGGCTGGATAATGAAGGCTGTGGGAAGGTGGCCGAAGGTAGGAATCAGCCTGCTGATCGTGGGGATGGTTCTCCTAGCAGGCTGTGGGACGAGTCGGCCTGCGGCCTCCCATTCCTCGACCTCCCTGGCACCGACCACGACTGCACCGCCGACCACGACCACAACCAGCACGACCGCGACCACAACCAGCACGACCACCACCACACCGAAGCAAACGCTTCCGCCGCTCAATCTTGGGACGCTGCCGGTTCCGTCCGATTACACCTGCTCGGCAGGTCTTTACTTCTTGTCCCCAGCGAACCAAGCAGCAGGCGAGTGCGTCCCGTACGCCTACTTGGTCGGCGGCACGGCTTCGGACCCTAACAACAACACAGCGTGCCCGGCAGGTACTTCTATGACGATGGGTCCCGTGCAGTGCGACAACGAGACTGGCATCGTGACCCCCGTTCCGCCTGGCCCGAACAGCTGCTCCACTCCGGGAGGGCCGTGCCCCTCCTCGAACTTGCCACTTTCCTCGCAGGCGTCGGTCATCTTCTGGTCAGCGATCGAGTTTCCGACAGGGAAGTGTCCGGCTGGCTATTACTTCGGCGAGACGAACGGTATCGCAACCTGTGTGCCCTACGACTACCTACCTGGGGGAACCTCCACCAACCCGAACAACAAGACAGCTTGCCCGGCTGGCTCCGGGCTGAAGGTTCTAAAGCTGACCGGGACGTTGTGCACACAGGATGCGACGCCCTATGACATCGTCGCCCCGGTCCCAGCCACGTCGTCGTGAAAGTGTTGGTGCGACAAGCACTCGATCAGGCAGTTGATCGGCGAATCCCGTAGCCCGGTCGTGTGCCGGTCCGCCGCTGCCCCAGAACAGGAAAGGTGGGGCAGTTCGGCACCCTGGGGGCACTTCTCGGCCAGCAATGGCGCTAATCAGGACAGCCGTCTCTCGGCTCTAGTGCTGCCAGGCTCAGTTCAGAGGGAGGAGGGGCCGGTATGCCGGTTCCCACATCGCAGCCGCTACCGCGTCGTCGAACGTCCCCTCGAAACGGCTAGCGACACCGTCCTCCACGGCCGCCCGGGCGACGGCTGCTGCCACTGCGGTTGACGTCTGGCGGAGCGTGTCGAACGGCGGGAGGAGGGGGGCGCCCGGACGGGTGGCGTCGATCTCCTTGGCGACGGCGCGTGCTGCGGCCCGGAGCATCCCCGAAGTGATCCGCGACGCTCGGGCGACGATGGCACCGAGGCCCAGACCGGGAAAGACGAGCGCGTTGTTCGCCTGGGCAACGACGAAGGTGTCCTTCCCGACCGTAGCGGGCGGGAAGGGACTGCCGGACGCCACAAGGGCCCGTCCTTCGGTCCAGGCGAGGAGGTCTGCCGGGTCCGCCTCCGAAAGGGAAGTTGGGTTCGACAAGGGCATGATGATCGGTCGCTCGCAGTGCGTCGCGATCGTGCGCACCACCTCCTCGGTGAAGCTCCCGGGCTGCCCGGACGTACCGATGAGAATGGTGGGGCGGACCTGACGGACCACCTCGGCGAGGCCGATGCGTCCGTCTCGGTCCCTCGCGAAGGCCGTCACCTCATTGTCGGGCCGGGCGAAGGGTCGCTGGAAGTCGCGGAGGTGGCCGGCGGAGGAGCACAGCAGGCCGCGGCTGGACAGTGCCCAGATGGCCCCGTGCCCGTCCGCGGCCCCGTCCTCTTCGACGGCGGCTGCCAGCTGCTCGGCGATGCCGATGCCGGCCGTGCCGGCACCGTGGATGACGATGCGCTGGTGCGCAAGGCGGCTGCCACCGCCCTCCAGGGCCGACAGCACTGCCGCCAGGGCTACGGCTCCGGTCCCCTGGATGTCGTCGTTGAAGGTGAAGCGCTCGTCCTTGTAGTGATCGAGCACCCGATGGGCGTTGGCCGCTCCGAGATCTTCCCAGTGCAGCAGGGCGTGGGGGAACAGGCGGCGGGTGGTCTGCATGTAGGCGTCTACAAAGGCGTCATAGGTGGGCACGTCCACGCGAGGATGGCGGTTGCCGAGGTAGAGCGGGTCCTCTAGGAGGCTCTGGCGGTTGGTGCCGACGTCGAGGACGACGGGCAAGGTTCGGGCGGGATCGATCCCGCCGGCAGCCGTGTACACCGAAAGCTTGCCGATCGAGATGGCGATCCCGCCGACACCCCAGTCTCCGATCCCGAGGATCGCCTCGCCGTCGGTTGCGACGATGAGGTCGATGTCGTCGGGACCAAGGTCGGATGCCCGCAGGGAGGTCTCGATGTCATCAGGGTGGTCGACCGAGAGGTAGACGCCACGGGTACCGCGGAACTCCCCGCTGAAGTGCTGGATCGCCTCCCCGACGGTCGGGGTATAAACGATCGGCAGCATCTCGGCGAGATGATCCCGTAACAGACGGAAGTAGAGCACCTCGACCCGCTCGTGAAGAAGGGTGAGGAAAACGTTCTTCGCGAGGTCGCCCTCCTGCGCAGAGAACTGCGCGTACGCGCGCGATGCCTGCTCGTCGAGGGTGAGGACGGCAGGCGGGAGCAGGCCGATGAGCCCGAAGGTCTGCCGTTCCTCGCGCGTGAAGGCGACCCCATGGGTGAGTCGGAAGTCGGAGAGGAGCTGACGGCCCCGGAGCCTCGTCTCGACGGCAGGCGGCAGGTGCTCCATCTCCATCACACTACGTCCGCCTCGGCCATTCCTCCGATCCTCACGCAACTGTCGCGACAGCTGACCTGCGGGTCACTGGGAGGAGGATCGCCACGCGGGAGGACCAATCATTTGTGCATCGAAGGTCTCGGACACCGCGTCGTCCACGTCATCCCCCCGGGCCCGGTACGCCACGTAGCGGTAGACCGCCAGGGCGTGGCGATCGAAGAGAAGCCCGAACCGTTCCGGGTCCTGCAACGAGGCCGCTACCAGGTCGGCGTCAGTTGGCAACGGCGCGTCTCCCATCAGTACCCTTTGTCCGCCGCCCGACGGTGGTTCCCAGGAACCGAGAGTGACGCGGCGGGCTGGGATGACCCGCTGCCGTACAGAGATGGAGTTCCTGCGCCGGAGCAGCGAGTCAGCACTGCCCCAGTTCGCTGCCGGGTCGGTCGAGGATCAACTGACATTCGACCCTGGTCGCTACGCCGCTCTGCGACCAACAATGACCTAATGGCGATCCCGGTCTTTTCGGTGAGCCAGATGACCCGGACGGCGATCTCGCAACGACGCAGCGCCCAACGGGACTGGAAGGAGAGGAAGGTCGAACCGTGAACACCCGAGAATTGCTGGACAGAATGGCCGAGAACCTGTCAGTGCGACGCTCCTTTGGCGCAGCCTATGAGCGGGAAGGGCTTCTGATCATCCCCGTCGCACTCGTGGCGGGTGGGGGCGGAGGCGGTGAAGGGCCGATGAAGCCACCAGCCACAGGGCATGCCCGTTCAATCGAGACGGCGGAGCAGGCGAAGGACGCCCCACCCGATCGTCAGCCGCCAACCGGCACAGGTGGGGGATTCGGTGGCCTGGTCCTGCCCGTGGGGGTCTACGTCGTAAAGGGCGATCAGGTCCGCTGGATCCCAGCATACGACGCGACCCTGATCGTCCTGGCGAGTCTCAGCGTGGTGCGAGTTTTCGTGAGCTTGTTAAAGAGCGGGCGACGACGCAACCGCGCCTGACGCCAGTTCACGTTTCTGATGTGTCACCCTTTCAGAGGGAGATCAGAACGTGCTGAGGGGGGCCAGCGATCCAGAGGCTCTGCCGGTTAAGTCGGAGACCGGTACGTGGAGCTGTGGGTAGCCCAGTACGCCGGGACGGAGGCACGCCAGGAATAGTCTCGACGCGTGGCCCTGACGGCAGCTCGTGTGCGGCAGCTCCTCAGCCTCCGGGGCCGGCTGCGCCGGGGCACCCCCGGCAAGGTGCCCAGCCCGACCCGAGCTACGGGTCCAGCTGCGCCGTCCGCTGGCTCGTGGGCGTGGGGTTGGTTGATCCACGGTGAGCTTCTGACTCTTCAGTAGTTGTCCGGTCCGCTTCCGTCTACACGTTCAGGACCCGATGAGTAGGTAAGTTCCTCGCGCCCCGGCGCTATTGCATTCCACCTGGGCGCAGGTAGACGTGATTCTGATGATGAGCGCGCGGCCAGCCAAGGTCTAGTTCGCCACCGTCACAGAGATGGCAGGACTGACTCCCTGGTCGCCACCCGGATCGGAGGCCTCGCTCTGCAAGGTGTAGGTGCCGTCGGGCACGGTCGCGCTGTTCCAGCTCGCGATCCAGCCGTAATAGCTCGGGGTTGCCGTGGCGATGAGTACATCGTTCAGCGATCCACCCGTGAGATAGAACCCGACACTGGACACACCCGTCACGCTGTCCGACGCCCCGGCGTCCAAGAGCACCTGAGCCCCTGACACCGAGGCGCCGTTCGAGGGAATCACGATGCTGGTCGTCGGCGGCGGGTTGTCGACGACGACCG
This sequence comes from uncultured Acidimicrobiaceae bacterium, assembly GCA_963736525.1. Classification (GTDB taxonomy): domain Bacteria; phylum Actinomycetota; class Acidimicrobiia; order Acidimicrobiales; family RAAP-2; genus Bog-473. Next base: position 204,370 of record CAVTPF010000010.1, on the reverse strand, counting down.
TCACCCCCGGGCTCACTCCCTGGAGGCCGGCCGTATCGGAGGCCTCGCTCTCCAAGGTGTAGGTGCCGTCGGGCACCGTCGTGCTGTTCCAGGTCGCGACCCAGCCGTAATAGCTCGGGGTCGCCGTGGCGATGACCGCATTGTTCAGCGATCCACCCGTGAGCGTGAACTGGACCTGATTCACACCCATGTTGAGCGACGCACTGGCGTCCAAGCCCACCTGGGATCCTGACACCGAGGCGCCGTTCGAGGGAACCACGATGCTGGTCGTCGGCGGCGGGTTGTCGACGACGACCGTCACCCCCGGACTCACCCCCTCGAATCCAGCCCCGTCGGAGGCTTCGCTCCCCAGGGTGTAGGTCCCGTTGGGCACGGTCGTGCTGTTCCAGAGCGCGATCCAGCCGTAGGGGCTCGCGGTCGCCGTGGCGATGAGCGCATTGTCCAGCGATCCGCCCGTGAGGGTGAACTGGACCTTGTTCACACCCACGTTGAGAGTCGCACCGGCGTCCAAGACCACCTGGGATCCCGACACCGAGGCGCCGTTCGAGGGAAGCACGATGCTGGTCGTCGGCGACATGTTCTCGACGACGACGGTGACCCCCTTACTGACCCCTTCGAATCCAGCCCCGTCGGAGGCTTCGGCCTGCAGGGTGTAGGTGCCGTCGGGCACCGTCGTGCTGTCCCAAGCCGTGATCCAACCGTAGGTGGTCAGAGCAGCCTGGGCGATGACCGCATTGTTCAGCGATCCGCCCGTGAGGGTGAACTCGACATTGGTCACACCCGCGCCGACAGGCGCCGAGGCGACGAGGAACACAGTTCCCGACACCCAGGAACCGTTGGAGGGGATGGCGACGGTGGGTTTCGGCGGTGTGTTCTCGACGATGACCGTGACCCCGGGACTGGTTCCCTGGTTGCCGGCCGCATCGGAAGCGACGCTCTGGAGGGTGTAGGTGCCGTCGGGCACCTCCGTGCTGTTCCACTCCGCGATCCAGCCGTAGCGGCTCGGGGTCGCCGTGGCGACGACCGCATTGTTGAGCGATCCGCCCGTGAGGGTGAACTGGACCTTGTTCACACCCGCGGGGTCGGACGCCCCGGCGTCGAGGACCACTTGGGATCCGGACACCCAAGAGCCACTGGTCGAGGGAACCAGGACATTTGTGGTGACGGTGTTCTGGACGTTGACCGTCACCCCTTGGCTGTAGGCGACGTTTCCGGCGGCGTCGGTCACCACGCTCTGCAGCGTGTAGGCGCCATTGGGCACGGTTCCCGACTGCCAGCTGGCGACCCAGCCGTTCTGGGTCTGGCTTCCCGTGGCGATCACGGCGTCGCTCAGTGTCCCCCCGGTCAGGACGTACTGCACTTGGCTGACGGGGGAGGCGGAGTCGGACGCACTGGCATCGAGCGTCTGGATCCCGGCCAAGTCGCTCCCGCCCGAGGGGGCGGTGACCGTGGTCACCGGGTTCGGAAAGGCGACGCTCGGCGTCCAACTCACCCGACACTGGCTCGAACCGTTCTCCTGCACGGCGAAGTGCAGCACGTCACCCGCGTTGACGCTGACACCGTCGAGATTCGCGTCGACGCCCACGTCGTTGCCCGCAGTGATGGTCTGGGGACCCCACAGTGGGGTCGACGAGCCGTTCTTGGTGATCTCGGCCGTCACGCCCGACGCGCAGGTCGGATCGGTCATCAGCACTCTGCCGCGGATGCTGGCGCTGCCGGCGTTCGGCGCCGTCCACGACCGGGCCACCCACGACGTCGAGGTCGATGGGGGCAACTCCTCGAAGTTGCTCACGAAGCCCGAAGCGGTCCCCCCTGTCGTCCACTCCTGATCCAAGGTGGCCAACGTCGTACAGCCAGAGAGGTTCGTCCATGTCGAATTGTTGGCGCTTGATTGATACGACCAACCATTGGCACCCTGAGTGCTGCAGCTGAAGCCGTTGGCCGCGTACCACAGGTTGTTCGGACCACTCGCAGCCACATTGTTGTTTTGGTCGAACCCGCTGAAGTTCGCACCGGCATGTGCCGCTTCGAACCCACCTGTGCCTGTCGGCGCATTGTAGAGGTTGTTCTCAATGGAGCCGGTTGCTTCGACGAAGTTCGACAGCCATTCATCGGTCCAGATCTGACCCCAGACAGGGTAGGGGACGTAGCCCGTCTTGTACCCGGCGCCGTTGTCAGAAAGCACGTTCCCGGAGATGCTGAGGTTGGTGATCGGGACGGGATGATCGAGGACTTCTATTCCGGGTCCTGCATTGTTGGCGATGTAATTGTCCTCGATGTTGATCCCGTTGTCGGGACCGTCCGAGGGCTCGACGTCGAGCGCGGCGAGGTCGACTGGAGCGACGGGCGGTACGTCATCGATGACGTCGTTGACGAACGTCAGGTTCGTGTCGTCATCGATGTAGTTCGCGGTGGACCCTTCCCGGGTGTCGCAGGCCGCGTCGCCGATCGATTCGGAGTTTTCGATGATCACATTTGATGCGCCTGGACCAGCTCCCCACCCAGTCTCCGCACAGTCGCCGTAGGAATACAGGCGGTTGACAATCACGTCAGAGACTCCCCCTAGAGCTAGCGTGGCTCCGTTACAGGGGCCATTGTTGCTACAGCTCAACGTGTTCGCCCCTCCTAACACGTCTTGCACCAGCACATTGCTGGCGGTGCCTGTTCCGGTCGGTGACTGAATTCCCTCACCGTCTCCCGACAAAACAAGGTCCAAGAAGCGGTAGCCGGTTTGATTCGTGCTGTCATTGATCAGTATGCCGGTTCCGGCATCTTCGACTGTGATGTCTTCAATCTCGACATAACTGTTGTTGTAGAGGTTGATTCCAATGAAGCTCGTGTTGTCGTTGCCGTTGATGATTGGCGCCGCGCCCGAGCCATACGCGGAAACCGTCAAGTAGTTCGTGGATGTTCCTGACCCATAGAGGACCATTTCCCCCGTGAAGGAGTCCCCACGTTTGAGAAGGATCTGATCGCCCGGCTGAAAGGTCGAGGAGTCGATGACGCTGAAGCCGCACCATGGGGACGCCTCTGTTCCTGCTCCCGGACAGGTCGCCGTGCTGTCCACGTAATACGTCGTAGAGGCGGCGCTGGACGCGGTGGCCCCCAAGAACACCAGGCATCCGACGACGAGACAGAACGTCGCCCCAAGGGAGACCATTCGACCGAGAACCCGCCAATCACCCATGGAGTGCCTCCGCTGCCGAACCCCGCCGCGGCTTATTGTATCCGCGCTCGGGAGCAGCGACAAAGGTGGTGATTCCGGCAGTCCATGGCCTGACCCTCGACGAAGGGCTCCACCGTCTCACGGCGAGAGGTCACCGCAGGGAAGGGTCACCGGTAACGCGCCCGTTTGATTGCTGACGTGTACGCCGAGGATCAACCCGCCGGGGTTCTCCTTTACCAGCACAAGCTTGTTGGGTGAAGCCTGTTTGCAATAGGTGTTAAAGGCGCGAGAGACGCTGGCGGACCAGTCGGGACTCTGCGAACGAAGGTTCTGGACCGAGAAACCGGTGACGATGAGCACCACGACGAGGAGCACGAAGAGAGGCCTGCCCACCCGCGCGACCTTCCGAGTCGCCCAGCGGCCCGGGGGAGCGACAAGCAGGGCTATGGCACTCGCCAACAACATCACGGGGATCACGCTGTAACGAAGCCCGACGGAGCTATAGGGCTGGCCAAAGGCGACGTTGTAAAATTGGCGTTCTCGCACCGGGACAACGAAGCTGATCACCGAGCAGGCGACGAATACGAGCGCGAGGATTTGACGCCTTCGCTCGTTTCCGATCCACAACACCGCCAAGATGAGACAAATGGCGATGGTGGAACCGATGACGAGTAGCTGGCCGATGTGGATCCAGGTTGCAGCGATCCCCTTGTCTCCGATGAGGAACATGGCGAACACGCGAACGACGGTGGTATTGAACATGCTCTCCAGCGTGCCCTTTGGGAACAGGCTGAATGATGAGTTCGCCGTATGCGTCACCACGGCCCACTGAATGAGGAGTCCGCAACAGAAGGTCACTGCCACGATCCATGTCGCGCGAGTCCGCCGCACTATGGCGTAACCGATCGCCAAGGGTAGGAACAGAACAGACAGAGCGGTCGACGTAGCTGCAAAAAACACCACGGCGCTCCGTAGTACGACGTCTCGCGGGCGTTCTCCGAGCGAAATGAGAGCCCAAGGAGCAACCGCGGCGAATTCCCAAATGGTGTTCGTGATGTTGGCTGTGTTCTCCCAGCCCATGGCGGGCATGAGCACAACCAGGGACGCCAAAGCCAACCGTACCGGTTGGGTACTGATCCATCCGTTCGACGCGTAGTACACGAACCACGCGAGCAACGCGCAGACAAGAGCGGACGAGAGGGCCATATAGACGGAGAGATCGTGGATGGGCACAAGCGTCGACACAGCTGCCAGTACCCGAGGCGGGAGTTGCAAATATCCCGCATAGCCACGGAGCAGCACATGAAGGCCGCCAAATCGTCGAGCTTGTGAGTAGTACTCGTAGCCGTCTTCAGCCCACATGGTCTGCCAACTGCGGAGACCAGTCTGGCGAAACAGTGGCAGGACCACGGCGGCAGCGAACAACAGGGGCCAGAGGATCCGCTTCGCCGTTGGCGTCCGAGACCACGCCACCAGCTCGTCAGACGACAGTGACAGTGTCTCCACGATACCGCCGGTCGCTCCACCACTGGATCTTCGCGGTGTCTTGCCCATGTTGCCTGAGCTGTCTAATTTCGGCGCCGAGCTAGCGAGAGCACACATCCGGCCGGGAACCCTTCCTCGCGGCGCTGAGCACTGCGTTCAGGTGATGCACGAAGGACATGATTCCACGATCAGCTCGTCCCCATGCTCTGCTCCACCGTGCCCGGCCCCGATTCCGTTTCGTCCATGGCAATGTCTGAGGAAGTGACGGCTCAGGACTCGTCCCGCCAAACTGGCCTTGCCGCACTGCTCACCCGCCGCAGGGCTCACCCACCGGAGGGCTCACCCGCGCCACTGGCGTAGGCCGCCATCGTCATCGAGGACGCGCCGAACATTGTCGACTCCGTCATCGCCGGTGCCCACCCCTCGGGCCTGCCCGGCCCGCAGCTGCTCGTTTGACATCGTGAGCGGAGAGTTTCATAGACGTCGTTCAACCTCTCTTGAAGATCGTTCCGCATGCCCGGCTGGAGCAGGTGCGCCGCGAGGACCTGGAGAAGTACCGCCGGAGCGACTGAGCGGTCTCCGCGTCGGCCTGGGGAGCTGGTCGCGTCCCGGGACCCACACTCGGCGCGGACGCCACGGTGCCGGCGCCCGGAGTCCCTCTCGCGTGGTCCCGGGCACCGGCGCCGCTGGTCCTCAGGAGTATCCCCGTGCGAATCCTCTTTGAGTCAAGACCCCAGTTCCACGACCTTCAAGGCGCGACGAAGCGAGCCGTCATCGAAGGACGCGGCAGCGTAGGCTTCTGGTGGGTCCGGGAGTGACTTCGCCGAAGAGCCGGCCATTCAGGGTGCAGAGCCGGCCACGCAGGCTACGAGTCGTTCCCTGGTGTCCTCCCGGGCCTCCTAGCGGGCGTCGAGGACGAGTTGTCGATAGACAGCGTTGGAGCTGTGGCGCCTGAGGGCACGGATCGCCTCCATCTTCGTCTTGAAAGACCCATCCAGCCACGCGGGTCCTCGGGACTGTCTACGGGCTTTATCCGCAATCCGGCGGTAGGGTTTAGACGAACGCTCTAATTCATTTGGAGCGTTCGGATAGGGGGCGCAGTGAACCTGCTCATCGACTCCGACACCCACCTTTTTGAGCCGTCTGGAATGTGGCAGGAGTACGTCGACCCGGCGGATCGCGACGTTGCACTACACATGGCAAAAGACGACCTCGGTTATACCTGGCTGATGTTCGGCGATCGTCGCCTGAGTTTGGGGGGCCCACATCGCCCGGGTGACGTCGATGGTATCGGCGTTTTTCGGCAACGTTTGTTGGATGGCTTGCCTGCGGATTTCGACCTTGAGGAGTTCACGGCGAGCTACTCCGATCCAGAGACTCGTCTCCTACAGCTAGATCGAGCTGGTTTCGACGCCTCGATCATGTTTCCGAACTACGGGATAAGTTGGGAGCGACCTCTCCAACATGATTTGCGCGCCATTCTGGCCAACATGACCGCGTGGAACCGGTGGATCGTAGAGATAGCTGCCAAAGGTGGGGGACGGCTCTATCCGGTGGCTCACTTGAGTCTCCGGAATTTGGCGTGGTTTGAAGCTCAGTTGGCGACGCTGGCCGATGGTGGTATCCGTATGGCCTTGATCGCGCCCTCGTTGGTGGAGGGGCGGCCCTTGTCGCACCCCGAGCTCGATCGCGCTTGGGCTGCATTCGTGGACCACGGGATCACGCCGGTGTTCCACGTCGCCAATCAACCTCGTCCATTCGACGAGGCGTGGTACGGCGAGGATATGGAGGGGGGGATCTCACCGCTTAGCGTCGTCTTCATATGGACGGGCGCAGCCCTCGCGATGACCGACCTGATCTTGAACGGTATTCTCGAGCGCTACCCAGATCTTCGGATGGGCATCATGGAACTATCTGCGACGTGGGTGCCGCAGCACCTGCAGATGATGGATGGTGGGTACCGCCACACGGCCCGCTTCAATGGGGAATCTACGGAACTCTCTCTCATGCCAAGCGAATACTTCCGACGTCAGGTGCGGGTTGCAGCTTTCTCGTACGAGCAGCCGCACCGACTGATGGCACGCTCCGGCGACATCTTCATGGCGTGCAGTGACTATCCTCATACCGAGGGGACGTTTACCGCCATCGAGGACTACAAGGCCTCGGGGCTCGCACCGGATGAGCGCTCTTCAGGCTTCTTCGGAGGCAACGCCGCCTACCTATTGAGGGCGCCCTGGCCGAACTGAGTAGGGAGCAGGTCGGTCCCGGTCGCGAGTTTCCGCAGTTGACTCCGCAGTATGTGCTGGCATTGTGCCAAATCTCGGGTGGCTAGTCGGTAATGTCGAACGCATGACCGACGCAGAAGCGTCCCACGGAACACTCTGGCGCTACCAGTTCTCACAACCGGACGACACCGTTGTAGAAACTGGCGAGTTCAATGGGGACGACACAGCAGAAGCAAGGGCTCGCGAGCTGTCAAACTCGAAGGCCACGCCCATCGTGGTCAAACGCCACAGCGCACACGTTGATGCTTGGGTGTATGTGACCGAGGTCGACGAGCGACCGTGATGCGTGACGTAATTGACAGCACCTGCCCTGTTGTGAATGGCCAATGCGAGTTCCCCCAATAGCACGTCCTAATTGGTCGAGGACGGCAGTGGCTTTGATGGTGAACTCCACGACGGCTCGTTGAGGTCCTGCTCTGGCGCATGTGCAGGGTGCCCCCGTCCGCCGGCTTGGTGACATTTATCGCCAAGCGCAAGGGAGGCCTAATGGTCAGGAGTCCGAAATATCGATCTCGTTCCCGTCGGGATTGACCGCGGATCAGCTTGCGCCGGCCAGGACCGTCTCGCTGTCTTCAGCGCTCATGGGAGGCCCGATCGGCCTGAGGTCATGGGACGCAGCGATACGCGCCAGTTCGTCCATGGGCGGAAACGTTGGGTGGCTCGGCACGACACGAGCCGTTGCTGGACTGCCGAGGTCGCGGACGAGGTCACGGAAGCTGGCGTTGTCGTGCACGAGCAGGATCCGCGCCTCGCGCTCACTAACCACTCGGAACGTGTGTGGCACGCCACGGGGCATTGAGACCCAGTGCCCGGCGCCGACGACGAGCTCGTCGTCGCCACAACGCACCACCATCTGGCCCTCGAGGATATACCAGGTGTCGTCGAGGTCGTCGTGGACGTGCAGCGGGGGCGCCGAGCCGACTGGCAAGGTCATCTCGAGTACGACGGTGTCCATCTGGGGTGCGCAGCGGTGCTCAACGACCAAGGTGTCGAGGAACCACCACGCCTGCGCTCGTTCGTTCTCGGGGGAGTCAACTACTGCTGTCGTCACTTCGTCAACCTCCTCGTACGAGCCTGTCCCCGGATCGAGTAGTCAGGCACCCTTACGATTAGATCGTATGGTAACCTTACGATCATGTCAAGCGATTCCCTCGCTGGAGACCACTCCAGCGGCGAGGTCAGCCCGTACATTGGTGCCCTGCTGCGTGTCGCCTGGCAGTGGGTCCGTGAGCAGATGTATGCGGGCGTCGTTGCGGCGGGATTCGACGATCTGACCGTCGCACACGTCGGGCTCTGGCGCTATCCAGGCCTCGACGGACTACGTCCAAGCCAGCTTGCGGACCAGAGAGGAATCACGAAACAGTCGGTCAACGACCTGCTCGGGCACCTGGAACGACACGGGTACCTGGTGCGCGAGCCCGATTCGGCCGATGGAAGGGCTCGCGTGATCCGACTCACTTCCAAGGGACGGCGGCTTCAGCAGACAATTTACGCCGAGGCGGGGGCGGCCCAGCTGGGGATCGCAGAGATCCTGGGGCCGCGGCGCTTCGCCCAGCTGCACAGCTCCCTTGAGCTGCTGGCCCAGCAGCTATCAGCTTCTCTGGCCGTCCCCTAACGCCGTTGGACCCCACAGCTCGCCGACGGCAGCACTCGACCATCAAGCGCGGTGCTGTTTTGCACCGCTAGCCGCCGTGCCGTCGTGGCCCCTCTCTCCCAAAGAAGAACGGATGGCACAACTGGGCGAGAAGCCACGTTCCCGTCTGGGAAGGACAGCGTCAGGGAAGGGGACGATCAGCCCCTGCACGCCCCCGACGTGACCGTCACGTCGACGGTCGAGGCCGACGGGTCGTTGGTCACCACCAGCCGCGTGGCCCCCGCCGACGACGTCGGCCTCCCGCCGGTCACCTTGGTGCAGTAGCCGTCTGGGTAGTGCCTGGACACCGGGACGAAGATCACCGTCGGCGCCGTGACCGCGCGGTCGACGCGATAGCTGAGATGGAAGACCGCCGTCGACGGGTCGAAAGTCATGGAGGTGGGCGTGCCGGCGATCGCCTGAGCGTACGTCTCCGAGAGGACGTCGAGTTGGGCCGAGGTGGCAGGCCCCGCCGGCCAGAGGCCCGAGTCGTGCGAACCCGTGGGGTCCTCGTAGTGGAGCCACTGCCAGTACATCCAGCCCACGAGGTCGGCGTCGGCGTCCGCCACCATCCGACCAAGGTCGGCGGCGTCGGTCGTGGCCCCGAACTCCGTGAGGAACCAGCCAGGGCCATCTGGCTGCGCCGGTGAGGCATCGTTCGCGCGGTCCCGAGCACTGTCGGCGAACACTTGCTCCTCCGCCGTCGGGCAGACCTGCGAGTAATCGGGCGCCTCGGGCCCGTTCGGCACGTGCAGGGGACAGTAGTCGTGGAAGTTGTAGACGAGGCGGGGGAAATCCATCGTCCCGATACGGTTCGGGACCGGGCCGCTGGTGGTGGTGTCGGGCTCGTAGAAGACGGCGTGGCGGTGATCGGCGTGCTCGATGGTCGGAATCACCCCGGTCTCAGGGTCGTCCGGCGGGCAGTCGGTGATCCGCTGGTCTGACTGGGTCTTGCCGGGATGGGCACGGCCGGCGTAGAAGCACTGCACCTGGGCGTCGAACGCCGCGTTCTGACCCGTGTGCAGGATGATGCTGGGTGAAAACGGCTCATTGAACGGGTCGTAGCCGATCACCCAGGGGTTACCGGCGAGCCGGGACGCGACCTTGGCCCAGATCTGATCGTAGGCACCCTGCAGGTTGCCTACGACGTCGTTAGCCCAGAAATGCTCCTGAGCCTGGGCCATACCAGCGTCGAGCTGGTTCACACCCCATGCAGCCACGTTGCGGTAGGCCACCGGAGTGATCCCGTCGGTACAGACTGCCCAGTTAGGGAACCCCTCCCCGGCGAACACCTCGTTCATGGAGTCCTGGTGCATATCGACGAGGGAGTAGATGCCGTATCGGGCCAGGAGCGAGATCGTCTGCTCCAGCTTGGTCATGTAGGCGTTGAAGATCTTGACGTCGAACTGGCCGGGGCCTGCCACCTTCGGCTTGCCCGGGGTGCAGATGGCTGGATCGTTCATGGGTGCGGTGCCGGGCTCGAGCCCCTTCCAGAAGATGCCGAGACGCACCACGTCGAACCCGTCGGAGGCAATGGAGGCCGCCTCTGCGTTCGTGAGCACGTTGGCGCCCGTGCCGCTGGTGACAATCTCGTAGGGCGGGAGCTTGTACATGAGGTCAACCCCGTGCATGAGGACCACGCGGCCATGGGCGTCGCGGAGAAAGGATCCGCCCGGGGCGCTGACGGGGGCCACTGGGCCGGCGGTCACCGGCGAGCCCGATGCCGCGCCGGCGGAGCCCGACCCGGACCAGACGAGCACGGCCACCAGCGCCATCGACGCACCCGCTGCCTGTGCCAGACGGGGTATCGATGCTCCACCCCCAAGGCGCACCACGGCGGCTGAAGCTAGCACCCTCCGGCCGAATCGATGTGCTACCGCAATCGGGCGGTGTCGACGCTGCGGTGGGTCAGCCGCCTCCGTTCACCGAAATGGCTTTGCCCGAATATCCGGCCCTGCACATGAAATAGACGATTCTGCACATTCATCTGGGCCTGACTGGACCAGTTCTCCCTCGCCGGGAGGGTCCCCGAATCCACGAAAGTTCGGTTCTTACCGCGTTCCCCACGGTGGCATGTTGGGTGACGGTCGGGTACACGGCAGGCAGCCACATCACCGCGATCTACAACTGGTTCTCGCGCTTCGCGGTCTACGCCCTGGTGGCCCTGTGCGTTCTGATTCTCATATTTCTGACTCGTCATTTCCTTGTCCGTCGTACGACCCATGGAACTCCGACTCGAGGCGAATGACAGAACTCGGGCGATCAATCCAGTTCGCGCTGCCGATCTGCACCTCGCTCAAGGGGTGACGAGCGCCCCGAGCAACCGCACCTGATGGTAGAGCGCTCGACTACAGGGGCGAACTGAGTGGAAGAGGTGGAAACTGGGTGGACCAATCAGCACGGTAGGGGAGTGGTGCTGACACCCAAGACGAAAAACACCACCTTGCCACGGTGAGGGTCGCGTGTTCGAATCCCTCTGACGGTCTTGAGCGCTCCATGCCGCGCATTCGTCATCGAGATCGAAACCGTATCCGCTTAGGCATGACCGATGAGGTCATGGACGGCACGAAATCGATCAAACGCGCCACCGAGGCTGACAGTCGAATAGAGGATGAAGGCGTCCCCTGCGCTGGCGGCAGAGGTGATCTCGAGCGTCCCATTGGCGCGTACCGCAAGGATGAGCCGCACGACCATTAACTATTCTCACTCCAGATAAGCCTGCGTCGCGACAACCCTTGAACCTGGTCAGTTCTCGTCGTGGGCCTTCTTCGGGAATCAGAGTCGCCTCACTCGAAGGTGAGGACTCCACGCGCCACCCGACCGGCATGCATCTCGCCGATGATCTCGCCGAAGTCCTGCAGCGGGCGGGTAACGCTCACCAGTTCGTCCAATAGCAGCGCACCGCTGCGGTAGAGATCGACCAGCATCGGGATGTCGTGGCGAGGACGGGCCGACCCGTACCGGCAGCCCAGCACCCCGCGGTCGACGGTGGCCAGTGCGTTCATGTCCATCGGCACCTCGGTTCCTCTCGGCGGTATGCCGATGGCCACTGCCGTCCCGCCCCAGTCGAGGGAATCGAGCGCGCTCCTCAATACCGCCGGGTGGCCCACGCAATCGAAGGCCCAGGTAACCCCGCCGGCGGACGCCAGCGCCCCCGAGACCAGAGTGCGGTCCGGGGGCACCTTGGCCCGAATTGCGGCGGCGACCCCCGGAGCGGCATCGTCGGCGAGCACGAAGTCCGTGGCGCCGAACTTTCGCGCCAATGGCTCTTTGGCCGCCATGGTGTCCACCGCCACGATGCGGCTGGCTGCGGCGAGCCGCAGGCCCTGAACCACATTGAGTCCGACGCCGCCCACGCCCAAGACTGCCGCTGTGTCGCCTGGCCGCACCCGGGCCCGGTTCAAGACGGCGCCGACGCCAGTCATCACGCCGCAGCCGATGAGACATGCCGACGTGAGCGGCACGTCGACAGGGATTGGCACCGCTTGTATCTCAGTCACGACGATGCGCTCGGCGAAGACCGACGCGGCTGCGAAGTTGTGCGCCGGCTGACCCCGGTAGGTAAACGGGGTGGAGACGTTGCCGAGGGATTGCCTACACCAGGTGGGGTGACCGGTTGCGCACGCTCTGCACATGCCGCAGTTCGCCAGGGTGGCGATGACCACGTGCTCCCCGGGAACCAGCGAGCGCACCGCCGATCCCACGGCTTCCACTACTCCCGCACCCTCGTGGCCGAGCACCACCGGGGTCGGAAAGGGAATGGTGCCGCTGATCACTGACAGGTCCGAGTGGCAGATCCCGGCGGCGACCATGCGCACGAGCACCTCCTTCGGCCCCGGATCACGCACCTCCAGGTGGTCGGTGACCTCCGTGTCCTGTCCCGTGAAGACAATTCCCCGCATGAGCTCATGCTCCTTCCCTGATCCTCACGTCGCTGGCGTCGGGAGCAGGCAGATCGTCGTCGGTTCACCTGACGGTCGAGCACTTCTGCCCAGTGGTCCCGGTGTGTCACGCTACATTTCCTAGCCATCATCAGCCGGTGTCCGACCGGTACAACTTCCAGCCAGGAGGACCGACCGATGAACCCTCGAGCCCGGGCCAGTCACGGGTATCGACACGGCCTCACGGTGCAACCGTGACGAGGCGAACAATCTCACCGCTCTACGACGGGCCATTCGATCCGGCCTGGAGCCTCGAGTCGCTCTCGCGCCAGGGTCTGGCACGGTTGTGCCGCGAAGTGATGCTGGTCTCCATGCTGCACGATCGTGCCCTTATGCCGCACGTGGCCGGCCGTGGTGGAACGGAGGCGTCGGTCTCGCTGGCCGACGATGAATGGATGTCGGCGAGCCCTATCTACACAGCGCGCAACAAGGCGAATCTCGGTATCACCGGCGACGGAGTCGACGCAGTACTGAAGAGTTTCCAATTCGACATCGGCACGCCCCACCACTTCCTAGATATGGAGGGCGAGGTGGTGCGCCACGACCTCGGGTACTTCTGGCTCGTGTCCTGCGGCGCCCACGACTACGTGCGTTGGGTGTCCGGCAACGACGAGAAGATTGTCACCATGATGTGCCACGACATGGAGGACAACACCTTCGAGGCGACGTTGCGCGCCACCAATCCGCGGGCTCACTGCACTCCCGTGCATCGACCACCGAAGCCCGGGGCGTTCTCCGGTGAGCACTGCCGCTGGGAGTTGAGCATCTCCCCCGATGACCTGGAGATCAGGCCGGACCATCCCAACCTGACACTCATCAGCGCCTCGAAGGCGGCAAACTTCGAATTCGGGCTGAGCGAGAGCCAAGAGGACGGCGGCCTCGAGGACTACGCCGGCGCCTACATCTCGGGGCTCCGATTGGAGGACCTCGGTCACGCGGTGCTTGTTCGCCAGGTCAAGGAGTTTGCTCTGGACGTGCACCTGCTTATGCGCGCCGCCTATCTCAGCATCCAGCAACGCCACGGAACGGACCTGCTCCATGACGCCGCGACACAGCACATCGCCGCACTCGCTCCTCCGCTCGTTCACCGCTTGTCGGATGCGATGGGCGTCGCGGGAGACGACCTCCACGCCATCGCCAAACTGCTGCAACTCAACCCGCTTGTCCCCGACGACTACGCCCAGCTCAGCATCGACTTCGCGGATGCAGACACGCTCGAGGTCACGGTGCTCCCGTGTGCTGCGCTCGAGGACCGAGCCACCCCGAGCCCCATCGACATGCTTGACGACGAGGAACCGACCGTCATCTCCGCCATCGCCCTGGCCGTGAATCCGCGAGCCCGGATCGACCGAAGTAGTGGGCGGGCGTGGCACATCGCAATCGACCCCGACGCCGAGCCAGTCCCTGCGCATCCCCTTGCCGACCTTGTCGGTGGGCACAACTACTTCCCGGCGGACCTACAACCACGGCCCGCCCCGGTTTCCCTCAGATAAAGGATCGACCCCCAAGACTCCGATGTGTCCCAGGTCCGATGGCGCGGGGAGGGGAACCTCACAAGCCGGGCAAAGTTGAGGACTGGGCTACTCGACTACTCAGAGGGCATCCTTCGCATCGCGGATACCCGCGGACGTCGGGATCCAAGCCGAGAAAGATGTCCTCTTCGGCGTCGCGGTTGACAGTAGAACCGAGCCGTCTCAGCCGGAGGCCGAGACGGCGTACAGGCTCTTGGGGTCGCAGTGCCAGATCTGCTCGTTCGGCATCGTGTCGGCCTTGTCGTAGGCGAACCCGCTGCCCTTGACCCTCATGAGGAGGAAGCAGTCGCTCGGGGTCGGCTTCTGATCGGACATCCCCAGGTGGGCGATGGGCGCGTAAACCCCGCCACCGGTCCAGTTCGTCTCGGCCGCCGCGTGATCCAACACGCAGGAGACGGTCAGGTTTGCTCCACAGGCCGAGGCCGACTTGGCGAAGAGCAACCAGGCGTCGATGGCGTACTCGTCGTTCGTGTCGATCGTGTCGTCCGGCGCGTCCTTGCGCATCAGCGCGATCAGCTGCTCGAGGCCGGGGCTCTGCGAGGCCAACTCGAAGGGCCACGTCTGGGCGGCGAAGTAGATGGGCGGGAACGGACCCGATACCGCGACGTGATAGGTCGGCTTGCCCACCTGCTCAGGTATGCCGATCCCCATGAAAATGAACGCGGGGTCGTAGCCCGCCGTGTCCATGGCCTGGAAGTACGTCTCGATGTTCGAGCCGGTCGGCGTCTCGAGCGCTTGCACCCCCTTGGACTGGGCCTCCTCCACGTAGGGCGCCCAGTCGGTCACGGTGAACGGCGGCTCCTGCCAGTCCACGACCTTCCAGCCCTGTTGCTCGGCCGCCTGCTCCCACTTCCGGGTCGGATCGATGATGCTGGGCTCGTTGGCAGCTCCGATGCCGAAATGCTTGACCGCTTGGGGGTAGCGGCGCCCCAGCGCGCTGTACCAGCCGGCTTCGATCTCGTCGGTCCTGATGTCCTGGGGGTTCACCTGGAGACCGGCTGTGTCTGCCTCGTTCGAGACGACGTAGGCGGGGATGTCGCCGAGACCGCAGCCCACCCGGACCGGCACGGCCGACTGGTCGAAGACGAGCCCACCGCCGACTGACATGAAGTCCTGTTGGCAGGCCTCTTCAGTGACCTGGCCCGCGTTGACCAGGGCGGCGTCACGGTCGTGCACAACGATCGCACGCCCGTCAATGCCCCCGGAGGCGTTGCACCACCTAGCGAACGCGCCGGCGAGTTGGAAGAACTCCTCGTTCAGACCTGGGTCAGCCGAGTTACCCGGGTCGGCGAAGGTGGCGATGTCGATGGAGTGGGCACCCACCCCGCGGGCCGTGGCACCGCCGCCCGGTCCGTTCTCGCACACGGTCCCCATTCCGGGCCAGGTGCCGTCGGCAAGCAACGCATGTCTCGCTCGAGCTGTTGCACCGTCGGCGCCGCTTGCCGGCACGACCCCCGCGACCGCGAGGGCGGCGAGCACTGTCGAGACACTCCACCACCTGCGCATGGCTCCTCCTCCCACCCGCATGCACCTATCGGATACGATATGCGGAGTTCGCTTCGGATTTGGGTCCAGGCAGTTGCGAATTGGCCAAGGGCTTCTGGGAGTACCTCACCGCCCGAAGTAGAGGCGATGGAGATCGTCCGCCGCTACCACGCCGGGGCTTCTCCCGTCATCGAGCACGCCACGACTGGGACCGTGCCCCGGTGAGTTCCTCGGCGTGCCAGGCAATGGCCGAAGTGTCAGCTTCCGGATGGTTCACGTCTGGGAGTTCCGTGACGGAGTCATCAGCCGCGAGAACGTCTGGCTCGACGGCGGCAGCATCTCCCAACTCAGGTCATCGTGACCTCGCCTCAGGTCCGCCTGAGGCTGATGGTAGAGGGCTCTACTACAGGGGCCGACGCAATGGACGGGCTGGAAACTGGTTGGACGGATACGCACGGTAGGGGAGTGGAGCTGACACCCAAGACGAAAAACACCACCTTGCCAAGGTGAGGGTCGCGGGTTCGAATCCCGTCCTCCGCTCTTGTAGCAGGTCAGGGGCAGTTTTTCAACCCCGACAGGCGCCACATTGCCTCGCCGCTCATGCTCGGGAAATGTGTGGGATTCGACGGCGAGGAGTCTTCACGCGGTCGCGGCAATGACAGGTCGACTTTGGGTCGCGTCAAGCCTCTAGAAGGTTGGCAACATCGGAGAGAAGCGCGACCCCGGCAGCACCGGTAACGTCGGGACGTGGGGCCACCCAACATCCTGCTGATCATGACGGACGAGGAGCGGTACCCACCGCCCTACGAGCCAGACTCGGTTCGGTCGTTCCGGACGTCTCAGCTCACTGCTCGGGAATCGATCCGGTCCCGCGGTCTGGAGTTCCACCGGCACTACGCGGGCTCGACGGCGTGCGTGCCCAGCCGGGCCACTCTCTTTACCGGTCAGTACCCGTCGCTCCACGGGGTGACATCCACTGACGGGGTGGCCAAGCAGAACACCGACCCTGGAATGCAGTGGCTCGATCCAAATACGGTGCCGACCCTGGGGGACTGGTTCCGGGCCGGCGGGTACCGAACCCACTACCGGGGCAAGTGGCACGTCTCGTTCGCCGACCTGACGACCCCAGGTTCGCACGAGGGGCTGAAGGCTTCCGACGACGATGGCAATCTGCTCCCCGAAGCCGTCGAGGCCTACCGGAAGGCCGACCGGCTCGACCCGTTCGGGTTCTCGGGGTGGATTGGGCGTGAGCCCCACGGGGCCGACAAGTCCGACTGCGGTACAGTGCGCGACGGCGTCTTTGCCGAACAGGTCGTCGAGTTGTTCGGCGAGCTCGCTTCGTCCCGATCCGAGGGGCCATGGCTGACCGTCGCCTCCTTCGTCAACCCCCACGACATCGCCTTCTCGGGATTCGGATGGGAGCAGATGCTGCAATTCGGGCCACCTGACGACACCGTGCCCGATGTTCCCGAGGCGCCGTCCCAGTCGGACCCGTTCACGGGTCGCCCCCTGTGTCAGGAGGCGTTCAAGGCGATATGGCCACAGATGATCTTCGAGACTGCCACAGATCTTGGCTACCGGAGGCTCTACTACTACCTCCTCAAATTGGTGGACAAGGCAATTGGGCGCATCCTCGAGGCGCTTGAGCAATCGGGTATGGCCGACGACACCATCATCGTCTTCACGTCCGATCACGGTGATCTGCTCGGCGCCCACGGCGGTCTCATCCAGAAGTGGTGCAATGCGTTCGACGAGGCCACCCGGGTGCCACTGCTCATGGCTGGCCCAGGCATCGAATCCGGACGCCGAGTCGTCGACCTGCCGACCAGCCATGTGGATCTGATCCCGACGCTTCTTGGCCTGGCCGGTATTGACCAGGAAAAGGCGGCGGCCGGCGTCGCCTCTCACCACGACGAGGTCCAGCCTCTTCCGGGTCGGGACTTGAGCTCGATGGTCCGAGGACAGGTCGACCCAACTTCGCTTGTATCGCCGATCTACTTCATGACCGAAGATGACGTGACCCGGGGAATGACCGAGGTCAATATCCTCACCGGTGCTGCGTTCGATCCGCTCGCCCCGCCGATCAACATCGAGTCAGTCCTGACTACACTTCCGACTGGTGACGGTGGCGCATCTCAGCTATGGAAACTGAATCACTATTACGAGCGGCTCGACGACTGGTACTCCGCTCAGGGTCTCGCTCCAAACCCGTTCTTGGGTCCGGCCGCTGAACCCGAATGGGAGCTGCACAATCTGACGGCAGACCCCGAGGAGCGCCATAATCGAGTAAACGACGATCCTGCAATTGCATCGAGTATGCGATCCGTGCTCGATGCGGAGCGCGATTCAAAGCGCCGAATCCCGAAACTTAGGAACGCTGGCAAGTAGTGCCTTCCCTGAGATTTCCCACTCGACGAAGCGCAGGGTCACCATACTGATCGTCTCGACTCGCTCGGGCAATTGCCGAGCCACTGAACTGATCCACTGGAGGGCGTCGTGGGTTCAACGAGGTTCAACGCCTTGATTTGGCCGACATTGTTGCGGTTCCGCAAAGTTGCGATTCGGAATGCAGGGACGGCCACCCATCACCGTGATCGTTCGTAGACCGCTCTACTACAGGGTCGGACTGGAAGGACGGAGTGGAAACTGGGTGGACTGAGCGACACTTCAGGGGACTCGCCAGTCGTGAACGGACGGATTCCACCACCTTGCCAAGGTGAGGGTCGCGGGTTCGGAATTCCTCTTCCGCTGCAAACTACCAGCTAAAATCCACTTTTTCAGCCTGTGATCTGCCCTAGCGGCGCATGTGCTCTCACTCGCTTCAGCAACTCATCTCGAACGCTGAAATGCCCGAGATCGTTGAATTCCTCGCGGCGCTCCCGTAGCTGCCTCGGGAGTGGACAGCCGGTGTCGGTAACGGGGTCGGGCACCGCGGCTAACTCGAGTGCAATGGTGCGCCTCGTAGCTGGCTTTCAGGCGGCGCGTGGCGCTGTGATCGCCGGCGCTTGCCGCGAGGAGCTAGCCCGGATCAGGAATTTGCGGAGCTCATCGGCGCCCAAGACGATAAACGGGAACGGGATCAGCAGCAGAAGATCGCGCGCGGCGGAACCGCGGTGCCGAGCAGCGCTTGAAACGGCGGCGTGAACACGAAGACGGCAGCGATGGCAAGCTCGCCCGCGATCGCCCAAAGTAGGTAACGGTTGCTGAACGCACCGACCGCGCGCAGCGACGCCCGCTGAGTGCGGACCGCGAACGCTGTGCCGATCTGCCCGAAGATGACCCCAAGGAAGGTCATCGTCGTCGCCTGCTGGTAGGCGTGGTGGAAGCGGGTGTGGGCGCCGGTCGGGTCGCCTGAGTGCCAGCCGGCCTGGGTGAGCACGTAGAAGAACCCGATGAGCGAGAGAAGGGAGACGATCAGGCCCAGAAACAGCCAGGCGCGGATCAGCATTGGCCGGCGGATCAAACCTTCGGACTGGCGGCGCGGGGGACGGTTCATGATTCCGGGCTCGGGCGGGTCGCGGCTCAGCGCAACAGAAGGGAGCGTTTCGGTGCCGACGTCAAACGCGAGCAGCAGGATTACCGGGAACGGCAGAGGTATGGCACCGCCTGCCAGTGCAAAGATCAGGAAGGGGAGTGTCTCGGGCGTGGCGTGGGCAAAGATGTAGATGATGAACTTGCGGATGTTGTCGTATACGACACGGCCCGCCTCCACCGCAGACACGATGGTCGCAAAGTTGTCATCGGTGAGGACCATCGTCGAGGCCTCGCGGGCGACGTCGGTGCCTGTCTTGCCCATTGCCACGCCGATGTCGGCCTTCCGGAGCGCGGGTGCATCGTTGACTCCATCACCGGTCATCGCAATAACGTGACCGTCAGCCTGGAGCGCGGCGGCAATCTGCAGCTTTGCCTCAGGTGCGGCGCGTGCGAACACCACCTCTCGGTTACCGGAGATGGCCAGCTCAATTTCCTGTTCGCTGCGATGGTCAAAGCGATCGGCGTCGATCACCAGCGGGTCTTCCGGACCGACGCCCACTTGCCGCGCGATCGCCGCGGCCGTCAGCGGGTGATCGCCGGTGATCACAATCACGCGGATCCCGGCCGTGTGGCAGCGGGAAATCGCGTCTGCGACCTCGGGCCGTGGCGGATCGAGCATCATCACGAGCCCGACGAAGCACAGCCCCTGCTCGGCCGCCTCCCGCGCCGGCGCCTCGGCCGTCAGCGGCAGCGACCGTCGAGCGAACGCCAGCACGCGCTGTCCCTGGCCGGCGTAGTCGGAGACTCGCCTTGCGATCTTCTCTCGGCGCGATCGTCCCAGTGCAACCTCGGTGCCGTCGAGTTCGAGAACCGTGGTGCAGGCCGGCAGCACGGACTCGGGCGCGCCCTTGGTGTGCAACCAGTTGCAGCCATCGCCGGCGTCGAGCGTGCTCATCAGCTTGCAGTGCGCGTCGAAGTTGTACTCATGGCGGCGGGACCGTTCACGCCGATCGGTTTGGACGTCGCCGCCTAGAGCCCGTGCAGCCTCGAGTACCGCGATCTCGGTCGGGTCGCCAGACGGGCTCCCCTCGTGGTCCATGCGCGCGTTGCTGCAGCTCGTCGCGGTCTCAATCAGAGCGCTCAGCGGCGCGTGCGGTCCGGTCTCGGACACCCCTTCGGCTTCGAGCCTGATCTCCCCGGCGCACGTCCAAACCGCGATGGGGTGCATCCGGTTCTCAGTCAGCGTCCCTGTCTTGTCAGTGCAGATCACGTCTGTACTGCCGAGGGTCTCGACCGAACTCATCCGCTTCACGACCGCTCCGCGTCGGGCCAGCAGCGTCACCGCTACCGCGAGCGACAGAGTGATCACTGGAAGCAGTCCCTCGGGAACCATGCCCGCCAAGAGCCCAACCGCAAACGTGACGGCGCTCCGCGGTGACAGTCCCGCCACAAAGATAGCCAGCGGGACGAAGGCGATCGCAAGCGCGACCGCGACCTTGGCGATCAACCACGAGACCCGGCGCACCTGTCGATCGAGTGGGCTGGGTTCCTCTTTGACTCCTTGCGACAGCGCCGCGATCCGGCCCAGTTCTGTGTGCATCCCAGTGGCGAAGACGACCGCCTGCGCATCACCGCCCGTGCACATGCTGCCTCCGAACAGAAGTTCGCGCGCTTGAAGGCGGGGACGGTCGCGGTCGTGGTACTCCGCTGAACGCGTCGTAGGGACGGACTCGCCGGTAATCGTCGAGAGATCAACCTCGACCGCGCCCGATATCAGCCGCATGTCGGCGGCGATCCGTTCCCCCTCCTCGATCAGCGCAATATCGCCGGGAACGAGCTCAGCGGCGTCGACGACCCTGGCGATGCGGTCGCGCATGACCGTGACATTCTGAGGTATGTATCCAGCAAGCGCCTCGACTGCCTTCTCCGCTTGGCGCTCCTGAATAAGGGCGACTACTGCGTTCAGCACGATGATCAGCACCACTGCCACGCCGACCGTGGTGCTGCCGACGATGAACGACATCAGCGCCGCTGCCCACAGCAGCAGCGCCAGCGGGTGCGTGAACTGCCGAACTAGGTCTCGCGGCCATTGTGCGCCCCGCCGCTGCTCGAGCTTGTTGGGGCCGTACTGGATAAGGCGTCGTTCGGCCTCGCGAGAGCTGAGCCCCTGCTGGTGAGTCCTCAGCGAGCGCAGCAGGTCCTTGACGGCCTCGGTTGGATCGGGCGCGGAAGAGATCGACGCCTGCCCGATCGTCTGGGTCATCACAACGACCCCACTACGGTGCGCGTCGCACGAAGAGCACTGAAGAGGCCGACCCATGCATGAGGGTCCCCTCGCGTTCGGGATTCGCTCCGTCGCACCTCATCGGGGCGGGGTTGCCGTCATCGTGTCGCTGCCGGAGTGCGGTGTCGTGTTCGACATTGCGATCCTCCTGGTCTCCCGGTCGAACCACGGCGCATACGTCTTCAAGGTGTATCGGATGCAGGCACGGAGATGGTCCAAGATTACAGGAGCGTGGGAAGCCGAGGGCCCTCAAAAATGTCTTGCCCTTTCAGCGGCCAAGAACGACAGACTGCCGATGCTGTCCCCTCTGTTTCATCAGTGGCGGGCCGCCGTTGACCACAGCATTGGTGGGGGAGGGGGTGAGCGGCGCACACTGGCGACCTATCGATGCCTGGGAGCCGCGTCGCGATGGTAGACCGCTCCACTAGAGCACTAGAGGCGCACGCAGTCGACGTGCTGGAAACATGGTGGACGGAACCGCACCTCCGGGAACCTGGCGGACCCAGACCGACGAACACCACCATTTTGCCAAGGTGAGGGTCGCGGGTTCGAATCCCGTCTTCCGCTCCAAGAAACCCGCCAGGTCGAGTTCGAATCACGTCCGCGGGCGGTACTGACGACACGTGTCGATGTCGGCTTCAGCATGCCTGGGTCGTCGGGTGCGTTGCGGACATCACGCTCATGGACGGCAGCGAAGGTTCGGCTGTGCTTTCGAACTGGCGACGAGTCATCGAGTCGCAGCTGGGAAGAGGTAGCAGCTTCATCATCGCACGAGGTGTGGCGTGATTCCAGCCTGGTGGACGGAGATCCGTTGCGGACCTCTCTTGCGCCGATTACACAGCAGTATCGACGATACCGATGCCTTTCGCGGCTGCCAGCAACCCACCCGCGGCTGCATCCGTTCACACCAGCCAACAGTGAGACGACTAGGGACTCCCACGGGTGCGACGAGCCGGCTGATGCGCGAGGCTTGGATAGACCGTGAGATCCAACGAGGTGAACGTGAGTAGTACTTACATCACGGCATGAGCACTGAAGCATCGGCAGAGAGCCGCGGTGTAGGGCTATGGAAACGAAGCTACAGGTCGTAGTCGTGCCGGTGTCCTAAGCGAGGTATGAGTCCCAACCAGTGGAGGTGCCAGATGGCCGAATTTGCGCCGCCCGCAGAGGGAATTCTGTTGGCCACTTCATCGTCTCGGATGACGTCGAGCGCTCTCGGCGCTTCTACACGGAAGTGCTCGGCGGCAGGGTGGTTTTCTCAGGAGAGGTGACCTATGTGGCACTAGCCAACAGTTGGATCATCATCAATGTCGGCGGAGGCCCGACCGACGACGAGCCCGAAGTCACCCTTGAGACGCCACGGGACCCCGACCGGATCAGTGGTTTCCTCAATCTCCGGGTCAAAGACATCGAGGCGGTGTACGCCGAATGGAGCGCCCGGGGCGCTCAATTCCTGACGCCGCCGAAGCAGCACCAGTACGAGATCCGTTGCTACATCCGCGATCCCGACGGTCATCTGATTGAGGTGGGGCAAACCACCGACCCAGAGGGGGACTGGTTGCCGTGGTCCTGAAGGGCCAAATATCGGGCGTAGGCCGGCGTCGACAAGGGGTCGCGTGCCGTCGAGAACGAGGTGAAAGTCCGGGTCTTTCGGGACCGTTCAGCTTCTGCGTCCGTTGAGGGATCGGATCGGTCATCGCCCGCCGGCTCGGCTCAGGCGGCGACACTCTACGGCTCTCGAGCGCCGACAATGAGTCGGCACGAATGCTGGCTGCAGAGATCGGTCGAGCTGCGGTCGTCGCCGTCGACAACCACGACGCGTTGCGGGCGCCGATGCCGTCGTCCTCGCGCTGCGGTGTGCCGTGCTGAAGGGCGTCATAGACGAGATCGCCGACCCGCTAACCGACAAGCTCGTGGTCGTTCCGAGCAACCCGTTCGGCATCGACGCACAAGGTAACGTCTCACGCCTCCTGCCGAGAGGGCAATCCTCTGGCGAGGTTGTAGCCGGGTGGTTGCCGGCGGGGGCGCGCTTGGCCGTGGCGTTTGGAATCATGTCGGCCGATCTCTTCGAGTCGTCTAGCAACCGGTCACCTGGAGCTGGCGGTCGTCTTCTACGCGACCGACGACGACCGTGGTGGCAAAGAAGTCGAACGGTTGATCCGAACGGCCGGCTTCGAGCCGGTGAGGGTCGGCGTGATCGAACAGTCGGGTCGACTCGAGGTGGGCGGCGATCTTCACGATCTCGTAGTCGGCCCCGCAAAGGCGCGGTCATTGATCGGTGGGGCCTGATCGCTTCGCCGCCCGGCCGTGGCACCTCTTGGGCAGCCGAGTCCCTCAGGGGATCAAGACGATCTTGCCCAGGGTGTGTCTCATCTCGAGCTCCTCGTAAGCATCTCTGACCTGCTCGAGTGGGTAGGTCCTCGCGATCGGCACCGTGATGCGTCCCGATGCCACTAGGTTGGCCATTTCGCTCAGGATCGCTGGGGTGGACGCGGTCGAGCTCCCCTCGGACTTGATCCCGTACTCTTGTGCCGCCTGGAAGTCGATGATGGTCTCGATCCGATCCCTTGCTATGCCGAGGTCGATGGCGAGGCGAATGTAATCGTCTCCGAAGGTATCGATGAAGGCGTCCACCCCGTTGGGCGAGAGGGCTCGGATCCGATCGAGGAGGCCATCACCGTATGCCACGGGAATCACGCCGACCGAGGCGAGCCATGTGTGGTGAGGCTTAGAGGCGATGCCGATGACTTCGGCCTCTTGGATCTTCAGCAGTTGTACAGCGAGCGATCCGACACCACCGGCAGCGCCCGAAACGACCACCGTCTCGTTCGGGCGGGGGTTCACCGCTCGAACGGCGGCGTAGGCTGTGACTCCGGCGACGTAGAGCGATCCCGCTGCCTCCCATGAGAGACCAGCGGGCTTCGGTATCAGATGGTTTGCCGGGACGACGACCTCGGTCGCCTGGCTGGACCGGCGGTCGGACCAGCCCAGCACTTCCTCTCCCAACTCGAACCGGTCGACATCATTGCCGATCTCGGCCACGACGCCGGCGAGATCGCTGCCCTGTCCGGAGGGGAAGGTGGCCGGGAACACCGCGTCCATACGGCCCCCGCGAATCCCTGACTCTCCGGGATTGATCCCCGCCGCCCGAACAGCGACGAGCACCTCACCAGCTGCAGGAACCGGCCTTTCGACTTCTGCGACGTAGAGGACGTCTTTCCCGCCGTAGTGGTCGAACCTCACTGCCTTGGGCATCGCATCGCTCCCATCCTGGAACGTCTTCGCATCGTATCGATCCTGTGGCCCTGTTCGTCATCGTGCACCCGCGGCGTTGCGACAACGAGGACTCGGCAGTGCATCCTTCACTTCGTACATTAGTGCTCAACCGCGCGAGCTGAGCGGAACTGAACGGGGCCCACCCGCCGAACGGCCCACTGGGGCGTGCTTCGAAGGGACGTGCCGTGGCTCGCCCGCGTGGCCACATTCGACTCTGGTTCCGAGGCGGAATCGGAGAGTCTGATGTTCAGGAGACTCCAGAAGTGGGGACGTCTTGGGGGAATGGATGCTCTTTGGGCGCACCGCGACGCTTCCACGAGTCTCGACGTGTCTGCCTCGACGTCTACGTGAAACGATATTGGCATGGTGATCCCGCTCATGCTGGCGACGTTGACCGACCGTCGCGATTTCGGCGACGATTGGTTGTTGGAGCGCAAGCTCGACGGTGAGCGTTGCGTCGCACGCAAAGTGGGCAGCGGCGTGCGACTCGAGTCGCGTACCGGCAAGGATCTCACCTCCACCTACCCAGAGGTCCGCGCCGCTGTGGCGGCCCAACACTTCCGGGACCTCCTGCTTGACGGGGAGGTTGTGGCATATGAAGGTGACCAGACGTCCTTCACCCGACTCCAGCAGCGTCTCGGGGTGACCACGCCGTCTCCAGAGCAGGTGGCCAAGTACCCGGTCGTCTACTGCGTCTTCGACCTCCTGGAGATCGACGGAGAGGATCTCACCGACCGGCCGCTCGTCGAGCGCCGCGCCCGCCTCACGAGGACGATTCGGTCGAGCTCGGCGTTGCACCCCACCGAGGCCTGGCGTGACAACTCCGAGCGGCGGTTCGCCGAGGCCTGCCGATCCGGCTGGGAGGGGCTCATAGCGAAGCGTGCCGACGCACCGTACGTCGCCGGCCGATCGAAGGACTGGTTGAAGCTGAAGTGCGTCTGGGAGCAGGAGTTCGTCATCGGCGGTTACACTGATCCCGGCGGCAGTCGGACGGACTTTGGTGCCCTGCTTGTCGGTTACTACGAGCAGGACTCCCTCCACTACGCCGGGAAGGTCGGTACGGGCTACACAAAGGCGACACTTCACGACCTCGGCCTGCGGCTGCGGAAGCTGGAAACGGCCGAGCCGGCGTTTGTGGATGCGCGAGCAGTCCCCCGCGGCGCGGCACTGGACGCGGCCCATACTCGTCGCTCAGATCGGATTTGCCGAATGGACGAGCGACGCTCGGCTGCGGCAGCCTCGCTTTCTTGGACTCCGCGACGACAAGAGCCCGGCGGAGGTCGTCCGGGAGCGGCCCCAGTGAGCATGGGAGACAGTCTTCATCAGTTGGCGGACGCGCGGGACCGTCGGCCCGGCCATCACAGGCTTGGGGACTTGCGTCGATAGTCGAGCGCTCTACTGCAGGGGCGGACTGGTGGACAGGCTGAAAAACTGGGTGCACGGATCCGGCATTTTGCTGAGGTCGGTGTCGCGGTGGCGGCGGCCGTAGGCGAGGACTCCACCGAGGGGCGATCGGTCCATCGGTAGCTTGCCTTTCAATTGCGTAAATGCCGGTCGAGCGAGGTGTGCGTTGGTTGCAGCTTCAGGCGTCCTGTGAATACACCAGACTTGCAACCGTTCTGAAGTAGTCGGGCCCGGGCACCTTGTCCTCGGCGTAGCAGACGAACGCCAGTGGCGAGTTGTCCGGATCCCGTCCCAAGAGGACGTCCGATGTGCCGTTTTCGATCTGTCCCCGGGAGGTAAACAGGTCACGGCCTCGCAGTACGGACTCGATCCGATTCAGCTCGCTGAGCGATCCAACGTTGAAGGCAATCGACCGGAGACCCAGCGACTGTTGGCCATGCCGAGTGGGATGATCACCATGCACTTCTCGCAGGATCAGCACGATGGATGCGGGAGACAACTCACCGAGCATCGCGTAATCGTCCTCGCGTGCGATTTCGTCGAAAGGACCGAGCTCCCGGTAGAAGGCGATGGATCGATCTAGGTCGGAAACGGCGGTCAATGTGTAACGAAGAGCCCACGGCTGTGCGACGTCATCAGTGGACATGTTGGCTTCTCCCGTGTGTCTTAGCGATTCTTCCGACGAGACGAATGGATCTTGGACCTCAGGGTATCCGCCATAGTTCTCGCTTGTGGTCTGAGCCAGTGGAAGGGCGAGCGCCAGTAGCCATGCCGATCATGGCTCCGTGGTAGCCGCCCACCCGACTGAAAGCCCGGCGCCTCTGGTCGCAGCTCATCTGCGGAACAGCCTGTCACCTGGAAGGTGAAGCGAAACGGTCGCACGAGAAGTGACTAGGTGCGTGCTCGGGGGGTGCCCCCGCTTGCCCACGGTGAGCGGCTGGAGCTCTGTTGGTCCAGCTCGACTAGCATCACCAGGCGAGTTCGCCCGCCCCCTCCTGGAAGGTGCTGGTAGGGCCGGTCGCCATGCGCACGATGACCTCTGCACCCTTCTCCACCGGCTGCCCGGCCCCACTGAACGGAGTGAGCTCGGTAGCAGTGAAGCCGGGCTCGACGGCATTGAACTTGATTCCTGGAAACATCTTTGCGTACTGAACAGTGAGCATCGAGACGGCGGCCTTGCTTGAGCCATAGACGATGCTTGGGAAGTGAAATTGGCGCCGCTCTGGATTCGTGACGGCCCAGAACGAGCCGAGAGCGCTCGAGACATTGACCACCACTGGGTTGTCGGACTGTTCCAGCACACCCAGCACATCAGTTTGGAGTACAAGAAGTCGCGAGGCGCGCCTCGAATCTCCCAGATCCCTTGGTCCTTTTCCTGCCACCGCCGGGCACCGGTGTCGGCCAGTTGGACGAAGAACCGTCGCGTGGCTGGTGCCAGATCGGGGGCGCACCCCACTTGTCAGGGGCGGCCATTGGCCCAACCCGTCGGGAGGCGTTGTCGAACAGGTGGTCGGAGAGGCGGTACACGGCGCTGAGCAATTCGCCGTAGACGTCGAGCTGGCGCTGGTTCCAAGCGCCGTTGCCGACCCGAACGGGCGCAGAGTGCCGCCAGCCCTCCAGCTGCGGCAGCTCCCGCTCGGTCAGGTCCCGTTCACCGCCGATGCCAAACATGATCTGCAGGTCGCCGCCCCGGTCGAGCGAGCCGGCCGCGGAGGTGGTCACGTAATCGAAGAACTCGTTGGCTTCGTCAAGGCAGGCCGCCACCCACACGACCGTGCCCGTCGGCGTGCGGAAGGTGGTCTCCAACACCATGGTGCGGTCCAGGTACCGGCGCGTCACTTGTGTGGCGTTGGTGGCCCGGATCGACCAGTGGCCCTGCTTCGTCACCGAGGAGGCGACCGAAGATCGACGGGTTGTCGAAGCGGGGGAAGCACAACCAGTCGATCGACCCGCCCCGGCTAACCAGCGCAGCGCTGTGCCGATTCGAAAGGAGCGCATAATCGGCTATTGGGGTCGTGCTCATGTGAGCTCCTTCTTCGGACCAGCGCGACACCGACGACGATCGTCCGGCGACGCCAAAGCTCAGCGACGTGTTACCCGAGCTGCTTCCAGATGGAGTCGACGCGCTCGGGCAGCGCCGTGTCGACGCCATCGGTCGCTGGGGGCGCGAGGCTCCGCTGCACGAGGTGTGTTGCGAGGTCGGTCTCCCCGGACGAGGCTAGGAGCGCCGCCTCGTAGGCGAGGCCGAGGCGGTCGACGAGGCCGCGGAAGTGCCACGCCCCGAACTCGAGATCGCCCACGGCCCGCTGGGCGCCATCAAGCGAACGGGCCGCGATCCCGGCGATCTCGGTGCCGAGCGCGCCCGTTCCCGACGTAAGCGCGTCAAGGCGGTCGCTGACGACCTTCAAGATGGGTAGGCGGCGGCAGTCGTTGAGAACCTGGGCGACGAGCACGTTGTGCGCACCCTCCCAGGACTCGTAGACGATGGCGTCGCGGTATAGACGAGGGAGCACCGAGAATTCCTCGATCGCGCCGTTGCCGCCGAGCACCTCGATCGCCGAGTGTACGACTTCGGTCGCCTGCAGGCTGACGAGGTACTTTGCGACGTTCACGCAGAAGCGGTGGAGAAGGACGTCGGTCTCGCTCGCCTGTCCGCCGTCCATCAAGTCCTCGAGCCGGGTGAGCTCGAAGCAGAGGTGTAGCGCTGCGATCTGACTCGTCGACATATCGACGACGCGCTGTCGCACGGCCGGAAAGGCCTCGATTGGCTGGCCGAAGGCCTCGCGGTGGCGAGCGTAGGCGTGGGCCTCGAGGACCGCGCGGCGCATCATGCCGGTGTCGCCGAGGGCCGTCATCCATCGGCTCGTGTTCAGCACTATCCCGACGGCAGTCTTGAAGCCATCGGCGACCGGTCCGACCGGCCAGGCGAGCGCGCAATCGAAATCGATCTCGCCGGACGCCAACCCACGCGTGCCAAGCTTGTCCTTGAGGCGCCGCAGCGAGAAGCCGTTCGGCTCGCCGTCGACGAGCCGCGGCACGACGAAGCTGCCGAGCCCTCCTGTCCCCGCCGGGCCACCCGGCAGCCGGGCCGTCAGGAAGAATTGGCCCGCGTCGGCGACCGAGCAGAACCACTTCTCGCCGGTGACGCGCCAGGTGCGGCCGTCGCCCGTCGGCTCGGCCTCGCACACGTTTGCTCCGACGTCGCTCCCGCCCTGGACCTCGGTGAGGAACTGCGAGCCGCGCTCGGCGGCGTCGTAGTCGGGGTTGATGAGCGCTGGGAGAAACCGCTCGCGTACGTCGTCGTCCGCGACGCGCCGGAGCGCCCGGGCGAGCCCGATCGTGCAGGTGGCCGGGCAAGCGTGGCCGGCCTCACCCTCGAGCGATAGGAGGTAGAGGAGGACCGCCTGTTCGTACGCCCGACCCGGCTCGCCCGACAGCGCCACGAGGCCAGACCGCCAGACCGCCCGGCCGGCCTCGTGGTAGCTCGGGTCGAAGGACACCTCTTCGGTGCGGCGACCGAGCCCGTTCCAGCGGGTGAGCTCCGGCAGGTGCGCCCGCTGTTCATAGCGGCTCGCGGCCGGGCCGACCACGGCAACCACATCGTGGGCGAACGCACCGGCCGACGCGCGCAGCGCCTTGAGCCGGCCGCCGGCAAGGTGGCTGTCCAGGATCGCCTGCAGGTTGGTGTCGTCGTCGAAGGGGTCGGCGGGGAAGGCGCGGCGCCAGTCGTCGAGCGCGGCGCGCGCCGAAGCGGTCGTCATGGAGCAAGTCTCGCGCCGACCTGGCCGTGTAGGAAGTCACGTTGGCAGCGTCTCAAGGAGCGCCGCGCTATCCGGCGAGGCGGACGCGGTCGTGGCGTCCGCTCCACCCTCCACGTCGACGAAGCCCGGTCGATCCGACGGGCTGGGAGCAGCACGCACTCCGTCTTCAAAGTTATGCGGGCTCTTTCTGCGTGAACGGAAGTAGACCGGTCTACTTCAGCGCGAAAATGGCTGGACTGGGTGGACTGGGTGGACGAAAAGGCATTTCAGGGGCTCCGCCAGACCTAGACGGACGAAAATCCACCACCTTGCCAAGGTGAGGGTCGCGGGTTCGAGTCCCGTCTCCCGCTCTCACCGTCTTCCGTTCGGGAGAGAGGAGCGCGGACCGCAGAACGGCACCAAACCGCCACGCACCCCGACCGACCCCCCTCACAGCCGCACCGGCCGGGCCGCCAGGGAGACGCCCGCCCGAGATACGGGGCGCGGGGCGGAGGGCGGCAACCGGCGAGGGGCCTTGGCGGAGATGGAAGTTCAGCGACGGGGCCCCCAGAACGGCTCCACGGGGACAGGGTCTGATATGGAGGCCTCTGGGAGTCCTTTTACGGCATACGTATGTCGTGGTGCCCGGAGGCGATCTGCCTCTCTTCCCCTGTCAACTCTGATTCCTTCACCGGAGTGACGATCGCCCAATGATGGCCCACAGGACGGTGCTGCAACCTCGTCATGCCCAGCCGG
The DNA here is from genome assembly GCA_963736525.1 of uncultured Acidimicrobiaceae bacterium. Lineage (GTDB taxonomy): Bacteria > Actinomycetota > Acidimicrobiia > Acidimicrobiales > RAAP-2 > Bog-473. The sequence continues at coordinate 173,909 of CAVTPF010000010.1, read as the reverse complement.
ATGGACTTGAAGGAAATCCCAGGAGCCCAGATAGTGGTGAAGAGATGGCCCTTGGTGCAACGAACAATGGTGTTGCCCCCAACCCCGGAGTGGCCGGCTCGCCTCGCACCGAACCGGACGGCGACGTACACAAGAAGGTCCCTTCCGGGAGACGCAGTCAACTCGATCGGGCGAGTTGACTGCGCTTATTGCGGCACAGCCGAAAGGTCGCTTACATCGAGTCTCCCTCGTTTGCGAGAGCAGGTCTGTCGTAACGCGGTGGTGACTCGGTTCGCCGGGTCGGAGCCAACAGCGAACCAGCGGCGGTCGCACATGGATCTCATGTCCACATCTTCCACCGACGGAATGGAAACTGAGCACGCTCGGCGGATGGATTACGACCACCTCGCAGCGCAGTGGTTGCAGTTCATCTTCACCTGACTGCGGTAAGTCACTAGCGAATACCGGCCCGGGCCGACGCTGCTCAACAACGGGATCAGCCTACAAAATAACCCTTCGGAGAAGGTCAGGGGGCCCCAGTTCGTCGAACGGCAACTGGTCACGAGCGCGACGCATGCGACCGTCATCACGACGGCCACAGCCGTTGGAATGAATCGCCTAGACACGAGCTGAACGTTTCGCGAACTTCAGGTGAACCTTCCCATCGTTGAGACCTTCGCCTCTAGTTGGTCGCTGACGAGCGCCCATAGTGGGTAGACATGGAGGCCCACCCATGAACGACCTGAGAGACGACAAGGCCGAGCGAGTGGGCTTGAGGATCGCCCGACAGGACCTCGATCCTGGCCTGGTCGAGGTAGACCCGGATCGAGGGCGCTCGATTCACGTCGTGCGCGCCAAGGACCTGACGCTTCGCATTGGGGCAAGAACCATTTTATCGGACATCGAGATCGACATTGCCCGTGGGACGATCACCGCCATCATCGGCCCCACCGGCACCGGAAAGTCGGTGTTCTTGCGCACCCTCAACCGGATGAATGACAAGGTCCCGGGCTTTAGTCACGACGGTGACGTCACTCTTGACAACGAGAGCATCTGGGCCAGCGACCGGGACCTGCTCGTTCTGCGCCGTCAAGTCGGGATGATGTTCCAGCGGCCCAATCCGTTCCCGATGTCGATACGCGACAACGTGGTGACGGGCGTGAAGGCCCACCGGCTCGCCAAAGGCAAGCAACTCGACGTGATCGCCGAGGAACGGCTTCGTCAGGTCGGGCTGTGGGCGGCGGTGAAAGACCGTCTGGACGACTCGCCGTTCCGGCTCTCTGGGGGCCAGCAGCAATTGTTGTGCCTGGCTCGGGCTCTCGCCGTCGGCTCAGAGGTGCTCCTCCTCGACGAGCCGACGTCCTCTCTCGATCCCGTCACTACCGAGAGCATCGAGCACCTGCTTCGTGCTTTGACCCCCGGCTACACCATCATCGTCGTGACGCACAACCTGGGCCAGGCCCACCGCCTGTCGCATTACACCATGTTCTTGAACGGCGGTCGCCTGGTCGAGCACGGACCGACCGAGCAGCTCTTCGAGAGCCCTCGGGAGCCGGAGACACAAAGCTACGTGACGGGCCACTTCGGATGACCTCGTCGATCATGCAGCTTTTGGTGCCTGGCCGGCGGCCGCGGCAACACGGCCTCCACGTCAGAGGCATTCACTTCTTTGGCCACAGGGCACGTTCCCGGCGACAGTCGGTCGGGCGCTGCGTGGCGGTTTGGTGCCATTCTACGGTCCGGCCGCTCTCCCCACCGTCTTCGGTTCGCTCTGTGGTGGACCCCATTGGGTGGCCCACGATCTCGGGCGACGACGCTGGCAGGGGGTCACCCGCCATCCCGTCAACCTCTCGAGCACAGCTGGCCGTCCTGCTGCATTGAACAGGGAGAGGCGGTGAGCCCGAGACAACTGGATCTCTAATCGCTTCGCAGTTCGAACCACACGACCTTGCCGCATCTGTTCTTCCGCACTCCCCAGTTCGACGAAAGTGCATCGACGATGCCTAGACCCTTCCAGTCTCGACATCCGGGTTCTGCCGCTCACTTATCCACGGGAAGGTCGGACTGGGGTCGGATATGTCCACCCGGATGAGGTTCGCGCTGACATCGAGGGTCACGCTGATCCGTGTGTGGGCGTAAAGCACCGCATTCGTCACAACTTCCGAGATAAGCAGCACAGCAGATTCCACTGGCCCGAACGGAGAGTCCTGGAGTTGCGCCGAGAGCCATTTGCGAGCTGCCGATGGACTGGTGAGCACCGGGTCGAGATGCAGAGTGGACACGTAGAAGTGCCGTACCCAGCGGACCGGCTGTTACTCCTTTCGAGGATCAACCCGGGCATCCACGGGCGAGTGCGTTGCCATGTCCTATTCCGACCAGCTCGGATTCCACTCTCCTAGCCATTCGAGCAGGCCACTGATCTCGAATACCCGGCGGACCGGAGGCCGGGCGCGACAGATCACCATGTGGCCACCTTCTTTCTCTGCAATGTTCTTCGCCCCGTCTATTGCCCCGAGGCCGGAAGAGTCGACGAAGGTCAAACCCGAGAGGTCGAGCACCAAGAACGAACCCGGAGGCCCGACGACCATCTCCTCAAAAGTGAGAAGGCAGCTCACATCAAGCTCTCCCCTCAGCGCGAACACCAGTGCGCCGTCGACCTCACGAGCGGTGACGCTGAACAGCTCGATCATCACGCTCAGCCATCCTGTTCTTCTCCGGACCAACTCAACAGGCGAGGGACGGACCCCGTCTCTTCTCTTGCTGCATCTGCACGTGTGATCCTGCCGTTTCGAAGGGGAGTAGCCAAGGTCTTCTGAAGTTTCGAGTAATTCAGATCTCGTTTTCGACCTGGTCCGCCAGTCTGCTTGAAACGAGGATCGTGAATCAATCACCCGATCGGGTGATTATGCGGCTCTATCCTCAATCTGGTCGGCACCACGACAACGGATCTTGTAGGGATCCAGGCTGCCGTCGCCGACCTGGGCAGGCCACGACTGACCCGTATCTCAGCCTCGTTGACTTGTCTCTCTGCGGCGTCACGGGCCCTTCGCCGCGGCTAGTCGGCCGGGTGCTGCCCGGCCAGGAGGTAGCCGGCGGAGCCGGGGCCCGGCACGATGGCGAAGAATTGGTCCGCGCCCAGGCCGGCCCGGGAGCCAAAGAACGCTGCATCGAAGCAGAACACGCCGCCGTCGGCCGCCACCTCCCAGTAGCCACCGCCGGAGGCGTCCGCCATGCCCACGATGGGCGCGTTCAGCGGCTGGCCGCCCATCGACCCGTGGAAGGCGGCGTCGCCGAAGCTGAAGATGCCGCCGTCGGCCGCCACCTCCCAGTAGCCACCGCCATCGGGGGTGGCGGCCATGCCCACGATGGGCGCGTTCAGCGGCTGGCCGCCCATCGAGCCGTGGAAGGCGGCATCGCCGAGGCTGAAGATGCCGCCGTCGGCCGCCACCTCCCAGTAGCCACCGCCATCGGGGGTGGCGGCCATGCCCACGATGGGCGCGTTCAGCGGCTGGCCGCCCATCGAGCCGTGGAAGGCGGCATCGCCGAGGCTGAAGATGCCGCCGTCGGCCGCCACCTCCCAGTAGCCACCGCCATCGGGGGTGGCGGCCATGCCCACGATGGGCGCGTTCAGCGGCTGGCCGCCCATCGACCCGTGGAAGGCGGCGTCGCCGAAACTGAAGATGCCACCGTCGGCCGCCACTTCCCAGTAGCCCCCGCCGTCGGGCGCAGTCACCGCTCCGACCAATGGCAGGTTGGAGGTAACGGGCGGACCCGGAACCGGTGCGTTCCCGAACCCGTAGGTCGAGCTGACCTGGGGCCTGTAGGTCGGCCCGGCACCGCAGATGGAAACGAAGGAGTACCCCCTCGCCCTGAGCTGGGTGATGATCTGCGGCAGGGCCGCGACCGTCTCGGAGCGATCACCCCCGCCGTCGTGCATGTCGACGACGGCACCTGGAAACGCTGCGCCGACGACTCGAGTCACGATCGCCTGCACGCCGGGGAGGCTCCAGTCCCTGGGGTCGACGGAGTAACTCATGGTCGTCAGCCCGAGCGCGGCGATCTGGCTGAGAACAGTGGCGTTCCACGCGTTGTAGGGCGGGCGGACGCACTGCGGCGTCGTGCCGGTCACGGCCATGATCTCGGCCTGGGTCATGTCGATCTGGGCCGCGACACCCGAGGCGGGGAGCGTGGTGAGGTCGGGATGGCTCCAGGTGTGGTCCTCGACCGGGTATCCGGCTGCCGCGACCATCTTGGAGTACTGGGTGTAGCGGGCAACGTCTTCGCCGATCTCGAAGAACGTCGCGGGTACCTGATAGTGCTCGAGCACCGACAGCACCTGCGGGGTGAACGGACCAGGGCCGTCGTCGAAGGTGAGTGCAATGACCCTCTGGCCCGCCGTGGCCGCACCACCCGGAGCCTCCACGGTGGTAGACGCTGGCTGGCCGTTGGACGCAGCGCCCGCGTTGGTTGCTGCCATGGGCTCGGTCACCAGGGCCAACAGCGCAACCGCGCCCAGTGCTGCACCCACCGCTCCATGCACGCGTTTCAGCACCATGGCCTCTCTTGTACCTGACACCGTCGTCGCCCACCAGGGTCATAGGTCCCCGGGTATGCACGGCCAGCCGATGCGACGGCCCCCCAGGACGCCCAGTACTGTTCTCGAGGGTCACGTCATTGCGTCGACATTCAGTGGGCGGCGCCCTCAGTCTGACGACCACGGCAACTGGTTGAACCTTGGGACCTGCCATCACCCCACCAGAAGAGGTGGCTTCAGTGGGGCGCGTTGGTTTGGATCGAGCCGGTTGCCCCCAGCGGGAGCAGCAAGATAGGGAGTTTCACGGCGCCGAGGATCTGTCGAACGGCGCGTGCCTTTCCGGCCCCGCTGTCCTGTGACCAGCTCAGCACGATCATGTCGGCACCGTGCTCGTCGCACACCTCCGCGACCTGAGTCCCCACGTGGCCGTGACGGAGCTCAATTCTGGCCTCTTGATGGGGGAGGTGACGCGAGAGGAATTCCTTTCCCAGGATCTCGAGATCGCGCCAGGGGTGATCGAGCATTGCGGGTCTGGTGGACTCGGTGAAGACGTGGACGACGATGAGCTCTACGTCGGCTGCCAAGAGAGGGAGCAACCCATTGAGCACGGGTTGACTGGAAGCTTCTGTTCCCTCGAGGGGAATGAGGAGTCGGCGGAAGATGCCGGGCGAGACGCAGTTGGGCGGCACGATGACGACCGGCTTCGTACTGCGTTCGACGATATGCCTGGCCGTCGTACCGAGTAGTCGCCGATCATGGGTCGTCCCCTTGGTGCCGATGACTGCCACCACCACATCTGGTGCCTCGACCGCGTTGAGAAGCGCGGGTTCGAGTGGTCCTGGGAGGAGATGCAGCGGAACGTGAGCACGGTCGGTACAGGCCTCGACGGATTCGTTGTCGGCTGCGGTGACGTGGACCGCCTCGACATCGGTATTGGTCAACTCTCCGGTCCTCAACGCGGCGTCGACCACCGCTTGGGCAGTCGGACCGTCGTCCAGGGCGGCAAGGACGATGCTCATATCTGTTCCTTTCAACCCGTACTGCGATCTGTCGTGAATGTGCGCCCCGGAGCCTCACAGCGTGCGGGGTCCTGGAGACCGACACGTACGCGGATTGAACCGTCGCATCGGACGGTGACCGAATCGTGTTCCGCGCGGATGTGAACTCGCCTTCCATGGAACCTGAAGCGAAGCTCCAGTGCCGACCACTCCTCGGGGAGAGAAGGATCGACTGACAGAGTCTCGGCGTGCGCCCGCAAACCGAGGAACCCGTACGCCAGTGCCTGCCAGACTCCGCCCATGGTGGCCAGGTGCAGACCCCCAGCGGTCGTGCCGGTCAGATCGTCCATGTCGAGCCGCGCGGCCAATCGGAACAGCTCCAAGGCGCGCTCGGGTTCCCCGGCGCGTGCGAGCAGTGCTGCAGAGATCGCGGGCGAGAGCGAGCTGCCATGGGCAGTACGGGGTTCATAGAAGGCGAGAGTCGTGGCAAGGGAATCCGGGACGACCTCGTCGGGGAGCAGGTGGTACAGCATGAGTACGTCGGCCTGTTTGATCAGCTGGGAGCCGTTGACCCGCTCGCTGCCCAGTATCATGTCAACGGCCAGCGGCGGCGGGCCTATCTGGGTCATCAGCAGGGGCTCCAGGTCGAAGTAGCCGGCGAATTGCTCGTAAAGACCCCGCTCCGAGTCCCACCCGTCTACCAGGCAGTCCGCCAGTGCCCGCCACGTCTCAGCCTCCTTTGGGTCGCCGTTCGTCCGGGTGAGGACTTCTGCACCCCGGCGAAGATTCCAGCGTGCCATCACGTTCGTGTACGCGTTGTCGTCGACGAGCTGGTGGTACTCGTCCGGCCCCATGAGGTGGTCCAGGTGCCCGCGGTGTTCAGAATCAGGTCGTAGTCGGCTGGCCCAGTAGCGGGCCGTCTCCACCACGAGATCACGGCCCCCTCCCGCTAAGAATGCCGTGTCCCCGGTCCATGCGGCGTATTCCGCGGCGGCCCACGCCACATCGGCGACGATGTGCTCCTCGTGTGCACCCGTCGCTATCGGGATCAGGTTGCCCCGGGGTCCCCGGACGTGGGTCGGGGTGACGTCGCGTCCGTCGCGGGCCGACTCCCAGGGGAAGCGGGCGCCAGCGAATCCGTGTGCCTTGGCAAGTTGTCGCGCAGCGGGGAGACGGCGGATGCGGTATTCGAGAATCGCACGCGCGGAAGCCGGTCGGATGGCAGCGAGGGCCGGAAGCACGAAGACATCAGCGTCCCAGAGGACATGCCCCTCATAGGCGTGCCCTGTCAGGCCGCGGGCTCCCACCGCTGCGTCGCCATCGGGTGCGGCCGCGACGAGCAGGTGGAACACCGCGAAGCGCGCCGCCAGTTGATCCTCCGCGACGTCATCGTGATCCCCTTCGATCACCACCTCCGCGTCCTCCCACATCTGGGCCCAGGCGCATCTGTGCTCAGCCAGCAGTGCGTCGAAGCCGAGGTCTTCTGCCTGCTCGAGGTACTCGCCGGCGAGGCGGGAACCGTCCGCTCCGGCGGGGGGAGCAGCCCATGCTGCCAATCGCTCAACGACGTCGCGACCATCGACCATGGTCACCCGCTGCTGCGCCGCCACCGCCAACCGCTGGTCGCCGGAGCCGGTGAAGACGAGGTCGACGCCCGGTCTCTCCTCCCTTGTGAACCCACGGTCATCCGTGGGAGGCCGCAGGGGATTGCCTGGCTCGATACGGCCCGCTGGCGCTTCGGCTCTCAGTGCCATGGCGTGTGGGGAAGCGGCGGACACGAAACGCATCGATCGCAGGCTGGACCCCGTCGGACTGCCACGCACCAGCGTGCCGGTGCGGAGATCGAGCCAGAGCTCAGTGCGGCGGTGGGAGCCCAAGGGCTGGTCGAATCCGGTCCACACCGGCCCGGGGAGCATGCTCCCATCGTCACCATAGAGGCCAGCCACGAGAAACAATGGGGTGGAGTCGGGTCCGTCTTCCTCGAGCGAACCACGCGTTCCCGCCCACCCGTTGCCAAGCCAGCCGAGCGACTCGGCCACCCGGACGTGGTTGATCCGCAGGGGCAGGGGGAGAACCCAACCCGGATTGCGGTCGATGCGCGGCACCCGGTGGTCCGCTCGGCGGGTGAGCTGCACGTCGAGGAGCTCTGCGAAACGGCTCGGACCGCCACCGAGGTGCATGACGCCCTCCGGAACGCCGTTGGGCTCGACTCCGACCGAGACGACCGGCGCGCGGGAAAGGGCGTCCACCACCATGAACGAGTCACTGCCCGTGGCACCACCGATTGGACCGAACTCGTCCCCACCGACGAGAATGAGCTCGCCGGTGATGCCGCGCCGAGCGAGCCAGTCGGCCGCCCAGCGCGCCGAGTCGGACTTGTCGGTCAATCCGATCTCAACGTGTTTGACGTCGCTCGTAATCCGCGGATCAGCGATCCCCGCCGCACGCGCCTCGTCCGCCGCGAGGTCGATGACCTCGGAGAGGTCCGCCATGTCGACCGCAGAGAGGCGTGCCATGACGGCCTTGAGCAGCCGCCCGATGTCTGCCTTCTTGGGATCGGTCCACTCCGGGACCGGGATGAGATCGATCTTGCGACGATTCAGGCGGTCGGCCACGATTCGTGCCTCCAGACCTCGCTCTCCGAGGTGTTCCACCGTCTGTGCGGCAGCGAGGTCAAGTGCTCGGTCCTCATCAACGCTGGCCGAGCGTCGGTACAGGATCTGTGCTCCTTCCCCGTCTACCTGAAAGACCTCCGAACCCCTGTTGCAGCACAAGAACAGGTGGCCTCGGCCGCGTGGTCTCGCCTGAAGCTGACTGTCCACGTTCTCCACGTGGGTGCCGCTGACGATGAAAATGTGAAGACCCGCATCACTGAGGGCCTCGACACGCTCCCGAAGTTCTTTGGCATCGGCGTCGCGATCTGGCACTGCGGTGCCGTCCCAGTCAAAGAGGAGGGCGTCGAAGGTCTCGTCCGAGAACGCCGTCCGTCGACGAGAGGGAAACCGACCAGGAGGCGGGGGCGTTCTCGGCGTCACTCGCTCAATGCCTGATCGACACCTACGTCATGCCCCACTCAGACATCGTCCACGCACGCACCCCGGCCCGCTAGGGGCGATGGTCACACGAAGGCCCATCCCTTCCGCCATCAACCTCCCAACGCCGATCAAGCGGGTCGAGTCAGGAGTTCAGGGCACCGACCTCCAGTCGGGGGAAGAACCTTCCGCGAGGGCGCGAACCCCTGAGAGTCAGATTTCAAACCCCAGTCCGGTTTCCGTGGCCGTGATCGGATGGCGAGCGGCACGTTCGAGAACCATACCTTCGGGCAGTCCTTCGACGTGCCACCCATCCTTGGTGATGTCGATGCTCACCTTGCTTCCGGCCAGGTTGATCCGGTCGATCCGGAGCGGCAGGTATTCCTCGGGTACGGCCGGGTCACACCAGACTCTCCCAAAGGGCACCCATGGATCGAAGCGCAACAGCGTTCGCAGGAGGTAGAGCGGAGCGGCCGCTGCCCACGCCTGTGGTGCGCATGACGTGGGATAGGCGACCGGCAGGCTGAAGTCTTGTCGGTCGAATCCGCAGAACAACTCCGGTAGCCGGCTCCCGATCTGCTCGGATGCGTCGAGCAACCCGAGGGCGATTCGTTGGGCCTCAGCGACGAAGCCGTAGCGCATGAGACCCGCCGCCACGATGGCGTTGTCATGGGGCCAGACGGACCCATTGTGGTAGCTCATAGGGTTGTAGGCTCCCATCGACGAGGCGAGGGTGCGCACCCCGAAGCCGGTGAACATCTCCGGGCTCATGATGTGGCGCGCAACGGAAGCGGCTTTGTCCTGATCGATGATTCCAGTCCACAGGCAGTGCCCCATATTGGACGCCAAGGCATCGACCTGGCGCTTCTCCGTGTCGAGCGCAACGGCGAAATAGCCCCGGTCGGGGAGCCAGAACAACTCATTGAACTGCCGCTTCAGCCGACGCGCTCGCTCCGACCAATGGCGGGCGACGTCGAGATCTCCCACTTCGCGGGCGAAGTGGGACCGGGCGAGAAACGCCGCATAGGCATAGCCCTGAACCTCGGCGAGCGCGATCGGAGGTCGGGCGAGATCCCCGGTCGCGAAGTTGATGCCGTCGAACGAGTCCTTCCAACCTTGGTTGACGAGCCCACGGTCCGTGGCGCGCTGGTACTCGATGAAACCGTCGCCATCACGATCGCCGAATTGTTCCATCCATTCCAACGCGCGGTCGGCGTGGGGGACGAGAGCGTCCACCTCCGAGGTCGCCAATCCCCAACGTCGCAATTCTCCCAACAGCATCACGAACAGGGGAGTTGCGTCGATGCTGCCGTAGTAGAGGTTGCCCCCGCCCAGGGCCATCTCTGCGTCAGGGCCCGATCGGACCTCGTGGAGGATGCGACCGGGTTCCTCCTCGGTGAGGGGGTCGACCTTCTCGCCTTGCAGCTGGGCCAGCGTCTGCAGGGTACCCAGGGCCACGGTCGGGTCGACCGGGAGCAACATCCAGCTGGTGAGGAGCGAGTCGCGCCCGAAAAGGGTCATGAACCAGGGGACTCCTGCCGCCACCACGACGCGATCGGGGTGGTCAGGATCGAACATGCGGAGCGCGCCGATGTCCTCGGCGCTGGTGGCCAGGAGGGTACCCAGTCGCTCTTCGGGCGTGTGCACCAAGGGCGCGCTCTGGCGCCAGGCCTCGTGTCGTGCGGCGGGCTGGCTCGTCTCGATGGGTTGGCCGGGCGCGTACCGAGGAGGGATCTCGACGCCATCTTGCGCAGGGATGACCTGAATGCTCACCGAGACGTCAGCTCGAGGCTCCACCACGAGCTGCCACGTGATCTGTCCGGGCAGAGCCTTGGCCTGCGCGTCCCCGGTCACCCGCACGGCGCGACTGTCGGCCCCGAACTGATAGCTCATCGAGAGATCAGATGTGTCGGCTACTGCCTCGATGCCATCGCGGCGTCGGGCCCTCCCTTCCTTGACCTCGAACAACCCGGCAAAGTCCACGTCGACTTCCAGCAGGAGGAGCAGACCGGCTGCCTCGCTCCCGAGGTTGCGCACGACGACGTCCTCGCGCATGCCGTTGCCCACATACCGGCGGCGCACGACGAGTAGGGTGCTGTCCGCGGTCCCGGCCCTCGGGGGTCTTCGGGTGATGAACGTGCCGGCATAGGGTGCCGGACAGTGCGCAGCCAAAGCTTCCAATTCGAGACCGTCGACCGTCAGCGCGAAGTGACTGAGGAACCGGGTGTCACGAAAGAACAGGCCCTGCTCGGCCCCGGGTCGGATATCGCCGCTTGGGGCGCTTATGCAAAAGGTTGCCCCCTCCACCAGCGTCACGGACCCCACCGCCCCAACGCCAGGTGACCCCCCATAGGCCCAGGCTTGTGTCACCGATTAGCCACCTTTTGCCTCGTGAATCGGACGGCGAGATCATCCACGTGCTGATTCATGACGGATGAATTCTGCTGTCGGCATGGTCCGCTTGAGTCTTGAAACGTCCGGGCACATACCTTCAGGAGGACGCCCCCCTCTTGCAGAGGCAAGAGTACTCACTCATGAGGACAATTGGTGGTTTCGCCAATCCGAATGTGTCGCACAGTCTGCATCGATTCTCAAGTCACGGGGACTGACGCCGACTTCGACGAGCGATCACCATGTGGGGCCCCCTCAAGTCGAAGGCCTCTGGGGCTGGCCGACCTGAGCCGATCGGTGTCCGGGCAATCCACCACCTCAGAGATCAGTCGGCGATACAGCGTGATGTGCTCAGCCGACATCCGACGAGACGAAAACCGCTGCTCAACCACCTCCCGGCAACGCGATCGGCTGAGAGATGTGACCTTGCGTAGGGCGGCGACAAGCGAGGGCTCGTCATCGCAAAGGAAGCCGGTCTCACCGTGATCGACGATCTCTGTGGCTGATCCACGATTGTTGGTGACGACGGGAGTGCCGCACGCCATGGCTTCGATCATCACCATGCCGAAAGGCTCGGCCCACCGAATTGGGTTGAGCAAGCAGACGGCATCCTTGAGAAGGTCGTACTTCTCTATCCGACCTAGTTCGCCTATGTACTCGATGTCGCCGCCAAGAAGCGGTACCACCCGAGTTTTGAAGTACTCGCGTTCGGCCAGCTCGGTCATCTTGGCAGCGATCCGCATAGGCATTCCTGCGGCCCGCGCCGCCGTGATCGCCTCCTCGATCCCCTTGTTCGGGTGCATGCGGCCGAGAAACGCGGCATAACCACCCGTGCCTGAGCCGAACGGTATCCGCTCGACGTCGATGCCGTGGTGGATGACCGCTGCGATGGAGACGCCGTCTGCTTCCGATGCCTGGTGATCAGAGATCGCGATCACAGGCGTTCGTTGGGAGATGGCTCGGTAGACGGGCGTGAGGACCTCGTTGAACGGTCCGTGGTTCGTCGTGACGACAGGAGGACTCAGAACGCTCAATGCATAGATAGGGCCCAAAATGGAGTGGTCGTGGACGATGTCAACGTCACTCAACAAGGAGTAGGCACCGATGGCGTGGCACGCTTCTTCTGCAACGCCTCCGTTGCCGACACCCAGCGAATGAGGGAACACCCAGCGGCGTGGCACCGGGCAGGTGGCATCGCCGGTCGTGACGAGCACGACATCGGCGCCCGCTACGACCAGGCCCCGGGCGAGGATGTCGAGAACGTTTTCGGTGCCACCGTAGGCGACGGGGGGGACGGGTAGCCACGGAGGGGCGATGATGCCCACGCGCAGCGGGCTCCGGGTGAGGGCCTGGCTCGGGGTCTCGCAATCGAGGCGTTGGGTCATGGCGTCCATGGTGGCAGGGAGGTCGACCAGTTCCAAGGGTCGTAGGACCCTTGACGGTGCGACTCCTTCGGGTCATCGGCTGTGGACCTTTGACCCTTGTGGCCAGCCGCGCAATCCGTTGATCATGGAGCCGTGTGGATCGATGACCGGGGCTCCGAGGTTCTGACGCTGCCCGAGTGTCGCCGCCTTCTTGCGGTCGGCGCCAAAGAACACCGGCATGGGCACCTGGGAGTTCCCCAAGACGGTGCACCGCTGGTCATACCGGTCGATTACGGCGTGCATGGGCCAGATGTCGTCCTTCGGATCGGTGAAGGGCTGTTCCGCCAGGTCGATGCTCGACTCGTGGCGTTTCAGGTGGACGGGGTGACCCCCATGGGTGGCGCCGAGGGCGCTGAGTCCAAGGCATGGAGCGTCCTCATCCAGGGTCTGGCACTCGAGGACGCCGAGAACGTGCCGATGGCCCATGTGCCCCACCCCGAGATCATCGAACCAGGTGCACGAGTCGTCCGCATCCGTGCCGACGTGGTAAGTGGTCGTCGCTTTTCGACAGCCCCGACTCGTCAGTAGATACGTCACCCGTCCAGCACTGCACACACCGAGCGAGCTCTACGGAACGCCTCCAGCCAAGCCGGCATGTGAATCAAACACCTATGTCGCCCCACCCCCTCCCCCGGGGGGTGGGGGTGGGGGTGGGGGTGGGGCGACCGGGCTGTATGAGAGGCGTGGGCGTAAAACCTCAGGCAATCGACTCAGGTACGACTGATGGCGACCCGCTCGGGAGTCTCGGCCTTTGGTGCGGGCCAGGGAATGCGCACTTCGAGAATGCCGTCGCGGTAGGACGCCTTGACCTGCTTGCCGTCCACTCCCTTGGGCAAGGCCAGGTCCCGGCTGAAGGTCCCGTAGTGGAACTCGGATCGATACGAGCGTTCGTCCTTGTTCTCCTTGCGCTCTTCACGTCGACCTTCGATGTGCAAGACACCGTCCGAAACTGAGATCTCGACGTCCTTGTCGGGGTCGACGCCGGGCAGCTCAGCTCGTATCACCAGCGTGTCGTCTTCGTGGATCTCCTCGACCCTCATCCAACGCTCGCCGTCTGGAACGAGATCGAACAACCTCTTCCAGCGATCCGGTAGATCCAGCGCAAACGGCTCCCATCGTGTCAGTGCCATGGCTCCTCCTTGTCCAACTGGTGTACTCAAGCGTGAACGAGCCTGTGGAAACCCGCTAGAGGCTTTCGTCCTCCCCGGACCACCTCACATGCGATCTAGTCCAGAACGGGATGATCGACTGGAACGGCCAGGAGGGCTTCGTAGCGCTCGGAGCGTGCGCGCTGAAGCGTGGCCCTTCGCTGGTGAAACTCCGCCGCTCGTTCGACGGCTTCACGAAGCTCCTTCTCGCTTGGCAGGACATGGACCGACGGAGGCACTGTTGCGCAAAACTCTCGTACCGATGCATGGTCTCGATGGAATCGCACCCTCATGGCCGCTCTCCGTTCTGTGAATTGGGGTCAATATCGAGGTTCATTGCGCGCAGATTGTCTCGGTGGCGCCGCAGCACCGCATCGACCTGTGCCACCCAGTCAGTGGGGTTGCAGAGGTTCCGCTCGGGTCGAGCGGCCAGCATCAGCTCGAGCGGGATGAGGGCCGCTTCTTGTTGGAGTGCCAGCAGCGGGCCGAAGGACCGGGCAGACGCAAGCATGAGGGCCGCCAGCTGGGAGCGACTCTCCCGCCACTCCCAGTACTTGTCCCCACGGTGGACATGCTCTTCGAGGCTGGCGAGCCTCAAGTCCTCCATGGAGCCATGAGCCAACAGGTTGGTCCAGGCCCACGTGGGCACCGTGGCCTTTCGGTCTTCGAGGACTTCAACCAAACGACCATCGAGAAAGGCCACGCAGTCCTCCACGAGCTCCCGACAGAGAGGGTCGGAAGCGTCACCTTGGCGACGTCTCTTCCACGGCGACACTTACGCCCCCCTCGAGATCGGCGCCGTGCTCGCCCACCTGGTGCTGAATGAACGGGCCCATGCACAGGTCTCCTCGATAGAGGCGCCACGCGAGTACAGATCGAGGGCAAGCTCAACGGTCTGGTCCGCTGTTTCCTCGTCGTCCGGCAATTCGAAGCCGACCCAGACTCGCAGCGCAGTGGCGAGCACGTCTGGGTTCAATGAAGACCTCTCCATGAGGCCGAAGTTACGCCGATCACACCGATCTTGTGCAGAGTCCAAGGTCCCACTTCGCGGGTTGGCATCGATTCGTGATCGACACGGTTCGGGTTCCATCGGCGCCCCGGCGGTGTTGGAGTGTGTCCGGTGGCAGCCCGCTGAGCGACGGGATCGGCCGTTTGCACCGAGAGGAGCCGGTCGAGATCTCGGTCCCCTCGAGTGAGTCTTGCTCGAACACGCCACCCAGACCCCCAGGGGACCATTGGCCCTAGCGGCCTGGCCAGCATGGGTGGATAGTGAGCGGGTGGTCATGTTTCGAGACAGGGGAGAGGCAGGACGGGAGCTGGTCAAGAAGCTGAAGCGGAGCCTCGACGACCAGGACGTGGTGGTGCTCGGGTTGCCGAGGGGCGGGGTTCCGGTTGCCTTCGAGGTGGCCCGAGAGCTCGATGCGCCGCTCGACGTGATCGTCGTTCGCAAGCTCGGCGTGCCCTATCAGCCGGAGCTCGGTATGGGCGCGATCGGCGAGGACGGCGTGCGCATCCTGAACCGTGACGTGCTCGCCATGGCCAGGGTCGGCGAGGACGAGATAGCAGCCGTGGAGCGATCGGAGCGGGCCGAGCTCGAGCGGCGGGCCACACGTTTTCGGGGTAGCTGCCCACGTACACCTCTCGCCGGTCGGACCGCGGTCGTCGTCGACGACGGCATCGCGACAGGGTCGACGGCCAGGGCCGCCTGTCAGGTCGCACGGGCTCACGGCGCGTCACGGGTGATCCTGGCGGTGCCTGTGGCTCCGCGGTCGTCACTCGGTTTGTTGGCGGAGGTAGCCGACGAGCTGGTCTGCCTCGCGACCCCCGAGCCGTTCTACGCCGTCGGCCAGTTCTATCGTGACTTTTCGCAGACCTCTGACGATGAGGTGGTGGAGCTCCTCGAGCGGGCAGCCAACCGGAGGGCCGCTCCACCCGTGGCGGTGAGCGCCGATCCACCGGTTCGTGACGAAGACGTGGTCGTTCAGGCCGGCGCTGCCCGCCTCGTCGGGCACCTCACGATTCCGGAGAAGTGCACCGGACTGGTCGTCTTCGCCCACGGCAGCGGAAGCAGTCGCCACAGCCCGCGCAACCGCTTCGTGGCGGCCGTCTTGAACTCAGCCGGGCTCGGCACCCTCCTCTTTGACCTGCTCACCCCCGAAGAGGAGTTTGACCGTACAGCGGTCTTCGACATCGAGCTTTTGGCGGAGCGGCTGGCAGTGGTCACCCAATGGCTCGAGGCACAGCCCGAAGCGACGGGACTGCGCATCGGCTACTTCGGCGCCAGCACCGGGGCCGGCGCCGCCCTGTGGGCAGCCGCCCAGCCCACTGCGTCAATCGCCGCAGTCGTCTCGCGGGGCGGACGGCCTGACCTTGCCGGTTCGATGCTCGGCCAGGTGCGAGCGCCGACGTTGCTCATCGTGGGTGGCCACGACGAGGTCGTGCTCGAGCTCAACCGTCAGGCGCAGATGCAACTGCGCTGCGAGAGCCAGTTGGCGGTGGTGCCTGGCGCCACCCATCTCTTCGAGGAGCCTGGAGCCCTGGAGGAGGTGTCTCGCCTGGCCAGTGACTGGCTCCTTTCCCGCCTGGCGCCCACAGCGGAGACGGTTGGTTGAGCGCACCGTCCCGCGTGTGGCGGTGCGACGCGGATCTCGACGTCAATATCGCGGTTGGAGCTGCCATGGGACCTTCGCCCCTGGCGAGAGTCGGGACCCACCGTGAGACTGGCAGCATGGAACATCAGCTCGACGTCATCGATCGCACGGTTGCCAAGACCTACGAGTGGCTCCACATGGTGGCCGAGCGAGACGAGTTCGATGACGTGCACCGGGCCTATCAGGTTTTGCGGGCTGTTCTCCATGCCTTGCGCGACCGGGTGGAGCCAAATGTCGCGGCGCATGTGGCAGCCCAGCTCCCATTGCTCGTCCGGGGGATCTTCTACGAGGGCTGGGACCCGGCGAAGACACCGATGCGGATGTCGCTCGCCGATTTCCTAGCTCGGGTGGAGAAGGAGGCTGGGCTCAAGGGCACGAGCGAAGCCGAGGAGGCCACCCGGGCCGTCATGACCGTGTGCTGGGCCGAGCTGGGTGAGGGCACGATGGGCCACCTGATCTCGGTGCTCCCCTCAGACTTCGCCGTACTCATGTAGGTCAGGTGGGTCAGTACGACGGGAGGTTCCCATGCAGGCGTCACTCCCGCCGGCTGACCAGTGGTCTCTATCGCACGATGTCAGACAGCCGAGGCATACGGGCATCTGCGGGCAAGGACGTTCACATGTTGACCCAGCGATCACATAAACAGGATCGATCGTCCACCCGACCGCTCACCACACCGAAAGGCGTTGCTCCCCCTCGGGTCGACGGCATCTGAGCGAGAATCGCCGATGGGTAGTGCCCTTATCACCGACCTCTACGAGCTCAACATGGCGGCCAGCTACCTGCGTCGTGGCATGGTGGGGCCGGCCACCTTCAGTCTGTTCGTACGTCGCCTTCCTCCCAGTCGGGGGTTTCTCGTTGCCGCCGGGCTCGAGGACTCCCTCGGCTACCTCGAGTCGTTCGCTTTTGGCCCAGAAGACCTGGCCTGGCTCGGGACCGCAGGCTTTCCCCCAGACGTCGTCGAGATGTTCGCCTCCATGCGCTTCAGCGGGGACGTGCATGCGGTGCCCGAGGGGCGCCTTGTCTTCGCCGACGAACCCCTCCTCGAAGTCACCGCTCCGATCGCCGAGGCTCAGCTGGTCGAGACCTATCTGCTGAACCAGCTCACCTACCAGACGGCGCTGGCCACCAAGGCCACCCGGTGCCGGCTGGCGGCCGGGGACATCGAGCTCGTCGACTTCGCCTTGCGGCGGACCCATGGTACAGAGGCCGGCATGGCCGTCGCCAGGGTCTCGGCGATCGCCGGCTTCGGGGCGACGAGCAACGTAGAAGCTGCCCGGCGTTTCGGGCTCAAGGCCGCGGGGACGATGGCCCACTCGTACATCGAGGCGTTCGCCACGGAGACAGGAGCGTTCCGGGCCTTTGCCGAGGATCTCCCGGAGCGCACCACGTTCCTCGTCGACACCTACGACACCCGAGCCGGCGTGGAGGCCGCCATCGGGGTGATTCGCCAGCTCGGCCTGACTGGCTCCCTCGGAGTCCGTCTCGACAGCGGCGACCTCGCTCGGCTCGCCCGCGAGACCCGCGCACAGCTCGACGGCGCCGGTCTGCCCGACGTGCGGATCTTCGTGAGCGGCGGTCTGGACGAGTACGATCTGGAGAGGTTCCGGGTCGACAAGATCCCCATAGACGCGGCCGGCGTCGGCACCCAGATGGGCGTGTCGGCTGACGCCCCCTCGCTCGACAGCGCCTACAAGCTGGTCGCGTTCGGTGAGCGACCGGTGCTCAAGCTCTCCACCGGGAAAGCCACGTTGCCGGGCGCCAAGCAGGTGTGGCGACGTCTCCCGATACGAGAGGATCTCCTGGCCACGCGAGACGAACCCGGTCCGGCCGACATGGAGCCATTGCTGGTTCCGGTGATGCGCGGCGGGGTGCGGGAGGGGCCTGCTGACACCATCGCGGCCGCCCGGCAGCGGCTCGAACGCGACCTCGGCGGGCTGCACCCGAGCGCCCAAGACTTGCATGCACCGACCAGCCCTTCGGTTGTGATTTCCGAGCGACTGCGAGCCCTTACGGATCAGGTGACGGCCGGCCTTTCGGCCCATGCCAGAGGCTCAGATGGTCAACCTCCCGCTCAGAGCTTGTAGCCCAGCTTCCGCAAGAGATCCTTGCGGTGGGCCACGTCTGCGTCGGTCTCGATACCGGCGGGCGGGAGGCCGTCGATGACACCGATGATCCCTCGGCCGAACTCGGTCTGCGCGACGAGTACTTCAACCGTGTTTGCAGTCGCGCAGAAGATTGTGCACACCTCCGAGACCATCTTGACCGCGTTCAAGACATTGACCGGAAACCCCTCACGAAGGAAGATGATGAACGAGTGCCCAGCGCCGATTCCTTCGGCGTTACGGGCGGCCAGGTCGATGAGCTCTTCTTCGTTGCCGGAGCAGCGAATGAGGCAGGGACCGGAAGCCTCGCAGAACGCAATCCCGAAGCGCAGCTGTGGGCTCGCTCCTGCCAGAGTCTCATGGAGGTCCTCGATCGTCTTCACGAAATGCGCTTGACCGACGATCACGTTCATGCCATCCGGTTTCTCGATGGGATATGCACTCAGCTCCATAGCCCTCTCCTTACTGCCGATGACACCGGCAATGGACGATGTTCATTCAGTAGACCCAGACAGACGTGCCAATCGGCGCGAGGTTGCTCGACCATATCCACTCGATCGCCTCGTTGCTGACCCTCACACATCCGTGGGAGACCGGGTACGGCGGGACATCGCCGTCGCCGTGGATCGCGAATCCCGCATCGAAGAACTTCGGCAACCACAGCTGACCGAGCGAGTCCACCACCATGCCGTAGACCTCGCGATAGACCTGGAACAGGCCCACCGGAGTGTCGGCGATGGCCGTCACGCCGTCTTCGGTATAGGCGTAACCGCCGCCCGTGGAGGTGTTGAGGGTGTAGGAGAGATGACCGTTCTGAACGAACATCAGAAGGTCATCGTCCAGATCGACTTCGATCACGGTTCCGGACGTGCTGCGAGGATGCGGGACGACTCCCTCGGCCAGGGCGTGCTCGGTCACTGGCCCGACGATGCCGTCCCGGGTGATCCCGGCGGCCTTCTGGAGCGCGTAGACCGCCTGTTCGGTCGCATCGCCGAACGTCCCGTCAGGTGTGCCGAGCCAATAGCCGAGCGAGCTCAAGTGTTGCTGGAGGGCCAGGACAGCCGGCCCCTGTGCTCCCGGTCCGAGATTGGCAGAGGTCGTCGTCGTGGTGGTCGTCGACCTGTTCACCGGTGCTGTCGACGCCGGCACGGTGGAGACCGACGTGCTCGAGGTCGTCGTCGTCGGGCGAGAGAGACTGGCCGGAGGAGGGGGGCTGGTGGTGCTCGAGGTGCGCGCGCACCCGACCATCAGCAACGATCCCAACGTCACCGTTGCCAGGGCCAGCACGCTGCGCCTTGTTCCGCCTGTGGAACGGCGCCTTCGGAGCGCCGACAGCGCCCGGGCTCGAGTCATGGTCCGACCCTGACGTCGAGACGAGCACCTGCCCAGGGTCCGAGGTCACATTGGACCGATGTGCCGGGCTTGGAGCCCCCTAGAACGATGTCGGCTGCGCACGGGCGCAGGCGGGCCGCTCTACTGCGGGGGACCGCTGGCCAAGGTCACACTCGCGGTCATCTGCTGACCGGACGGATCGAGGTAGTCGATGGTCACCCTCGCACCCGGCTTCAGTCCGAGCAGAGCCCCGGTGAGGTCCTCGGGTGAGGTGATCGTGGTGCCGTCGACCGCCGTGATTGTGTCGCCCTGGCTGAGGCCGGCGTTGGCCGCCGGGCTGCCCGCGGTCACGCCGAAGATCACGGCACCCGTCCCCGAGAAGGAGCTTCCGACTTCAACACCCAAGAAGGCGGTCGACCCGATATGGACGGTGCTGGACGACTCATCGCTGACGATTTCCCCAGCGACGCTGCGCGCCGTGGTGATGGGAATGGCGTAGCCCGCGGGCGTCTGGGATGCCCCGAATTGGTACCCCTCCGAGGCCGCCGTCACCATGCCGACGACCCTGGCGGCCTCGTTGACGAGGGATCCGCCCGAGTACCCGGGAACGATGTCGGCGTTGGTCTCGAAGAGCCCACTCAGTTGCTCGGTGCTCCCGCCGATCTCGTCCTGCGCCGTGATCGACTGATCGACGCCGGTGATGGCACCGCCGACATGGCTGGGCGTGCCGCCCGCCCCCTCACCGTTGCCCACGGCGACCACGCCGTCGCCCACCGCGACCTTCGACGAGTTGCCGATCTTGACCGTCTGGAGATGCGATGCGCCGACCAAATGCAACACGGCGACATCCTGTGAGCGGTCGTAGCCGACAACGTTTGCATGATACGTGGTTCCGTTTCCCACATCCCGCACGCTCAACGACGTCTCGCCCTCGATCACGTGGTTGTTGGTCAGGACAACGCCCGTGGAGGTGAGCACCATCCCCGTTCCCGCCCCTTCGACGGCCTGATACGAGTCGACCACGTTGATGTCGACAAGAGCGCCCTCGGCCGACTTGGCAAGAGCCGCCGCATTGGCAGGTGCGCCCGCTGCAGGTGTGCCGGCTGCAGTCGACGTCGACGTGGAAGACGGAACGGGGAGGGGCGGTGACGTGTGCCCCAGCGTGGCGCCCAGCGTCACCGCGGCCGCCACTACGACGGCGCACGCCAGCACCAGGGTCACGTAGAGCCGCTGGCGTGGCTGCCGGGGTGCTTCGTCCTGCGCAAGGTGTGGAGTTCCCCATGAATAGATGGGTGACCAATGGGTGCCGGCGTGCTCGTCGGGCCCCTCGAGGCCCTCGTGTCCGGCGGTCTTCCTCTGGGTCTTCACTCCCGAACCGGCCATGGCTCCAGGGTGCGCCGGGTGGCGGCCGGGCAGCCAGGGCCCAACGTCACACCGCCGAAGGAGCTGGGGCGGTCAGGGCCCGGCTGACCAACGGCTCTCTCTGACGCCAGAAGACGTCGGAAGGCACGCGAAACAGGGACCTTCGGCCCTGCGACGGGAAGCCGGTCCTTCCACGGGAGTGACAGAAGTCCCTGGTACACCGGGCGGCTGTGCTCAAAGATCGTCGTATGGGTTTCAAGTCTGCACTCCAGTCGCTGCTGGGTCGCCGCGAAGAGACGCCTGGGAACAGCCGAAACCCTCGGGCTGGCGTCCAGGCCAAGGGAAGCGCTGCGTCCGGTGGGCCGGTTGCTCAAGGGGGCAACATGAGCTCGCTGCCACCAGGTGACCAGTCGCGCTGGAACACTCCGAGCCCGCCAGGCTCACCTCAGCAGCCGGCTCGCTCGAACCGGTCTCGAGCCATCCTGATCGTGCTCTGGGTCGGCGCCCTCCTGGTGTTCATCGCCCTGCTGATGAGCTCCCACTCGACGACGACCTCCGCCCCGGAGTCGATCTCCTATTCGACCATGCTGTCCAAGGTCTCGGCGAACTCCGTCAAGAGCGTCCAGATCAACCAGAGCAGCGGCGTGATCGACGGCACGTTCAAGGACGGCAAGTCGTTCACCGCACAAGGTCCCCCCGGGGGGCTGCCCGGCGCCGACATCGCGCTCCTGGATCAGCACCACGTGTCCCGCAACTACGTCTCGACCGCATCGAGCATTTGGCCCACGATCATCACCTGGGGGATCCTGATCGGGCTTTTGGTCGTGTTCTGGGTCTGGATCGCAAGGCGAAGCCGCGCCCAGATGGCTGGCCTGACCAGCTGGGGCAAGAGCGGTGCCAAGGTGCACGTCACGGAACGACCGTCGACGACCTTCGCGGACATTGCCGGCTACGACGGCGTGAAGCAGGAGATCACCGAGCTGGTGGAGTTCCTGAAGAAGCCGGAGCGGTTCGAGGAAATCGGCGCACGCATCCCCAAGGGCGTGCTCCTCGTCGGCCCGCCCGGAACGGGGAAGACCCTGGTGGCCCGTGCGATCGCGGGTGAAGCGGAGGTGCCGTTCATCAATATCACGGGCTCGGAGTTCATGGAGATGTTCGTCGGGGTCGGTGCGGCGCGGGTGCGTGACCTCTTCCAGACGGCGCGTCAGGACAGACCCTCGATCATCTTCATCGACGAGATCGACGCCATCGGCCGCAAGCGCGGCACGGGTCTGGGGGGCGGCCACGACGAGCGCGAGCAGACACTCAACCAGATTCTCTCCGAGATGGACGGCTTCGAGGCCGCCGAGGGCATCATTGTCATGGCCGCCACCAATCGCCCGGACGTCCTCGACCCGGCATTGCTCCGGGCCGGGCGTTTTGACCGCCAGATCGTGGTGCCGCTGCCCACTCTGGACGAGCGCCTGGCCATCCTGAAGGTGCACTGCAAGGGCAAGCGGGTGGCGGCCGACGCCGACCTCGAGACGATCGCCAAGGGGACGCCGGGCATGAGTGGGGCCGATCTGGAGAATCTGGTGAACGAGGCCGCCCTGATCGCCGTGCGGCGGGAAAGCGTCCAGGTCGAGAAGTCCGATCTCGAGGCCGCCCTCGACCGGGTGCTGCTCGGCCTCAAGCGCACGTCGCTCGTATTGACCGCCGCGGAGAAGCGGATCGTGGCGTACCACGAATCGGGTCACGCCCTGCTGGCACACCTCCTGCCCAATGCCGACCCCGTCCACAAGGTGACGATCCTCCCCACCGGGATGGCGCTCGGTGCCACCCAGCAGCTGCCCGACGAGGAGCGCCAGCTCCAGCAGCGGCCCTTCCTCGACGACGCCCTGGCGGTGCGACTGGGGGGTCGCGCCGCCGAGGAGCTGGTGTTCGGCGTGCCGTCGACCGGCGCCCAGGACGACCTCACCGCTGCGACGGATCTGGCCGGGCGCATGGTGCGCGAGTGGGGCATGTCCGGTGTGATCGGCAAGATGGCCTGGGGACCGAGGGGGCCCGTCTTCCTGGGCGAGGACCTCATCCACACCCGTGACTACTCCGACGAGACGGCGCGGCTCATCGATGAGGAGGTCTCGCGGATCCTCGACGTGCAGGCGCAGCGGGCAGGGCGGATCCTCGCCGAGCACCGCGTCGCGCTCGACGCACTCGCCACGGCCCTGGTGACTCAAGAGAGCCTCGACGGGGACCAGATCTGTTCGATCGTCAACGAGGCGGAGAGCGGCACCGTGAGGCGGCTTCCCGCCGTCGGTGCATGAGCCTTCACGTGGACACGGAGCGACCCGAGGATGCACCCGCGACGGTACTGCGGATCATCGATGAACTCGCCGCCGAGCTCCACCCGCGTCGCACACTTCCTGCTGCGACGCTGCGCACCCACCTTGAACGCGATTTCGGTCTCGACAGCCTCGCCATGGCCGAACTCCTGGTCCGCCTGGAGAACGCGTTCGGCACCAGCCTCCCCTCGAGTCTCCTCGGTACGGCCGAGACACCCGAGGACCTGCTCCGCGCGGTGGGTATCGGCGCGACAAAGGCGATGCCGACGCCACTACGGACGTACGACCATCCCCAGACCGCGAGCGAAACGATGCCCGTGGGAGCCGGGACGCTTCTCGATGTCCTGGAGTGGCACTGTGACAGTCATCCGGATCAAGTCCACATCCACCTCCTCGGTGAGGATGGTCCTGACGAGGCGCTCACCTACGCCGATCTCAAGCGCGGCGGAGAGGCGGTGGCGCAGGGCCTCGTGGCGGCCGATCTCATCCCCGGAGAGTCCGTCGCGCTCATGCTTCCGACGGGCCGAAATTATTTCGAGGCATTTCTGGGCACACTGCTCGCGGGTGGGGTGCCGGTTCCCATCTACCCGCCGGGGCGGCCCTCGCAAATTGAGGAGCACCTGCGCCGCCATGCGCAGATTCTCTCGAACGCGCGGGCGACGATGCTCGTGACGGTGCCCGAAGCGCGAGGAGTGGCACGACTCCTGCGCTCCTCCGTCGAGACCATGCGGCACGTCACCACCGCGACCGACCTGGCCCGCTCCGACGGACACGAATCGATGCCGCGAGCCAGACCCGACGACACCGCGCTCATTCAGTACACGTCGGGGTCGACGGGCGACCCGAAGGGCGTCGTTCTCTCTCACGCCAACGTGCTGGCAAACATCCGGGCCATGGGTCAGGCGGCCCAGGTGACACCCAGAGACGTCTTTGTGAGCTGGCTTCCGCTGTACCACGACATGGGGCTGATCGGCGCGTGGCTCGGAAGCATGTGCCTCGGCATGCCGGTTGTCATCATGTCCCCGCTGGAGTTCCTGGCCCGCCCCGCGCGCTGGCTTGCCGCAATCGATGCGTACCGCGGCACGATCACCGCCGCTCCCAACTTCGCCTACGAGTTGTGCCTGCGAAAGGTCACGGACCCCGAGCTGCAGACGTTGGACCTGTCCACGCTCCGGATGGCGTTGAACGGTGCCGAGCCCGTCGTCGCACACACAATGGAGTGTTTCGCTCAGCGGTTTGCCCGTTGCGGACTCCGCCCCGATGCACTTGCCCCTGTCTACGGACTGGCAGAGGCCGCCGTCGGTCTGGCGTTCCCGCCCGCCGGTCGTGGGCTGCTCATCGACGCAGTCGATGCCGAGCGCTTGCGCCGCGACGGGCAGGCCGTTCCGGCGCCCCCCGATGGCCTCGACGCACTCCGCATCGTGGCGTCCGGCCAACCCCTGCCCGGCTATGAGCTCCGAGTCGTTGACGACTCGGGTCGGGAGTTGCCGGACCGCACCGAGGGTCAAATCGAGTTCCGTGGCCCATCGGCGACAGCGGGTTACCAACGAAATTCCAGGGCTACAGCCGCCCTCTTCCACAACGGGTGGCTCAGAACCGGCGACCTCGGTTACGTGGCCGGGGGGGATGTGTTCATCACCGGCCGATCGAAGGACCTCATCATCCGGGCGGGACGAAACCTCCACCCTGAGGATCTCGAGACCGCCGTTGGGCAGCTGCCCGGCGTCCGCAAGGGCTGTGTGGCTGCGTTCGCCGTTCAGGATGCCGAAACGGGGACCGAGAGATTGGTCGTGGTCGCCGAAACCACAGAGACAGCTGGGACCGAGAGGGAGGCGATGCGCGCCCAGATCGCGTCGACCACCGTCGATCTACTCGGGACCCCGCCCGATGAAGTGGTCCTGGCCCCCAAGGGAACGGTCCTCAAGACTTCGAGCGGCAAGATCCGGCGGGCGGCATGCGCCGACCTGTACAAGAAGGACGCAATCGGTGTGCATCCGCGCTCCGTGTGGTGGCAGGTGATCCGCTTCAGCTGGCGCGGCGCCCGGCCTGGTTTCCGACGACGTCGCCGTACACTGTCCGCCCTCGCCTATGCCGTGTACGCCTGGGTTCTGTTCATCGCCATAGGGCTGCCCACACTTGTGCTTGTGGCAATGGTGCCAGGACGTGACCCGCGTCGCCGGGTGGTCCAATCCGCCACGCACGCCCTTCTCAGGCTTTCGGGAAGCCAACTGCACATTCAAGGTGCCATTCCCGCTCCGACCGACAGAACACTGGTGGTCGTATCGAATCATGCCAGTTGGCTGGACTCCCTCGTCATGGCTGCAACGCTGCCCTCCAGCTTTGCGTTCGTGGCTGGGGAGGTCATGGGCCGCCAACATGTCGCCGGGTTTCTGCTGCGGCGGATCGGCACCGAGTTCGTCGAGCGGTACGACGCAGACCAAGGCGTCGCGGACACAGCCCGTCTCGGCCATTTGGCCGAGACCACCTCGC
This sequence comes from uncultured Acidimicrobiaceae bacterium, assembly GCA_963736525.1. GTDB lineage: Bacteria > Actinomycetota > Acidimicrobiia > Acidimicrobiales > RAAP-2 > Bog-473. The sequence continues at coordinate 148,142 of CAVTPF010000010.1, read as the reverse complement.
TGGTGTTCTTCCCTGAAGGTGGCCTGGCCCGAGCGCCGGGTCTGCGTCAGTTCCACCTCGGGGCGTTCGTCGCAGCTGCGGAAGCCAACCGCCCGATTCTTCCGGTGGCCATCCGGGGCACGCGATCGATGCTGCGTCCGGGACACAAGTTCCTTCGGCGCGGCTCGGTGACCGTTGTCATCGGGGACCCGGTTCATCCGGTCGAGTCCGGTTGGTTGGGTGCCATGCAACTCGAGCGCGAGGCTCGTGCCTTTATCCTTCGTGAGTGTGGAGAGCCAGACCGCGCGTAGGGAAATGGTTGTTGTTTAGGCGTTCGGTGCCTGAGAGCCTGCGTCGACGGCGACCGCCCGTTGGACTCACTGCCGGCCGGTTTCTCAGAGACCGGTTGGATAGGTTTCCGGAGGCTCCCCCGCGTCCCAGAGCGACGTGCGCTCAAGGGGTTCAACTGCTCGGGTGTGATCGAAGTGGATCACTGCATCGAACTGCTCGCCGAGGCGCGCGTGGAAGTAGTGACTCCGACGTTCGGTCTCGGGACGATAGATGACCCCGATTGCCCGCTCCAGGCGCGGGACCACCATCGCGTCGTGTACGGTCGGATCGGCCAAGTTCACCCAGAAGCGACCGGCTCTGGCGTCGTGGAGATACGACTCATGGCTCTCGGTCATGGCCGGACGCACTCGCTTGCGTTCAGATGGGCCGCCCCACTCGGTGGAGGCCGTCACGGTGCCGTCGTAGGTGGTGAACCCAATCAGAGCACACTCGCCCGCGTACCGTTGCCGGGCCAACTGGCCGACGTTGAGCTCACCATGAGCCCCCATCTCAGTGGAGCGCGCGTCGCCCACGTGCGAGTTGTGCTCCCATACCACCACCTTGGCACGGCCAAGTTGGTGATTGAGGTGATCAGCGAGCGAGTCGAGCGTCGCGGCCATATGGCGGTCACGGAGGTTCCAGGAGGACACGTCGGCCCGGTACATCTGCTGGTAGTACTCCTCGGCGTCGCGCACCAGAAGCGCATTCTGCTCAGCGTAGAAGAACTCGTCGTCGGCCACCCAGCCGTCGCGCCGCAGGTATCCCGCCGCTCGGCGTCGCAGCTCGACCAGCTGCCTGACGACTTCATTCTCGCATGGGATGGCACCCGAGTAGGCCAGGGCATAGCCATAGGCCTGTCCCTCGCCACCGACATGGTCGAAGCATGAGTAGCGTGCCCGCGCCCGCCTGGCCTCGTCCGGATCGACTTGGTCGAGATACCTCACCACGGCCTCCATCGACGCACGGAGGCTGTAAAGGTCCAAACCATAGAAGCGCGCCTTGAGCGACGGATTGCCGTGGGCATCGTTCCGAGCCCGCAACCATTCCACGAAGGCCAGGACATCACGGTTTCGCCACATCCAGGCCGGGAAGCGCTGGAAATCCGAGAGTGCCGTGTCAGCGTCGGTGTCATTCGAGAGCCCCATGACGTAGCGGTTGACCCGGTAGGCGTCGGGCCAGTCCGCCTCCACCGCCACGGCATTGAATCCACATACGTCGATGAGATGACGAGTGATGCGAGCCCGCTCCGCGTAGAAGTCATGAGTCCCGTGAGAGGCCTCGCCGATGAGGACGAGCTTTCGATCGCCCACGAGATCGAAGAGCGAGTCGTAATCGTTCTGGTGGCCCGTGATCGAGTGAAGATGGCCTTCCAGGGTCGTGGGGACCGACGTGTCGACCATCTGCCCAGTTTCATCCGCTCCCGGGCGAGGCGACAGGGACGAATGTCACAAACACCCACGGTCAGGGGTGTGAAGGGACGATCTAGTCCCGCTGCGACCGGGATCAACCTGAGGCGAGAGCGCTCATCATTTGGATGGGACCATCGCCTCTATTGCGGCGTGACCTCCAGGTCCAACATGAGAGGAAGTCGAGTGCCGTGGCGGCGCCGCCCAAAGAGGAGTTGCCGAAATGACTCAGGTTTCAGAGCAGGAATCCCAGGAGAGCCAAGGAACAAGCGTCTACGAGGCTCCGGGCAGTCCCGCCAGCATTGTGGAGGTCAAGGCCCGCTACGAGAACTTCATCGGGGGACACTGGATCGCCCCCGTCACGGGCCAGTACTCGGAGAACAAGAGCCCGGCCACTGGCCAACCCTTCACGGCGGTCCCGAAGTCGGGGCCGGACGACATCGAGCTGGCCCTCGATGCAGCCCACGCCGCCAAGGACGCCTGGGGGGAGGCCTCGCTGACTGAGCGGGCCGCCGTGCTGAACCGCATCGCCGACGTCATCGACGCCAACTGCGAGATGCTGGCGGTGGCGGAATCCTGGGAGAACGGAAAGCCAGTTCGCGAGACCCTCGCGGCCGACATTCCCCTGGCTGCTGATCACTTCCGCTACTTCGCCGGTGCGACGAGGTCCCTGGAGGGCTCGGCCACCGAGATCGACAAGGACACGGTCGCCTATCACTTCCACGAGCCTCTCGGAGTGGTGGGCCAGATCATCCCCTTCAACTTCCCGCTGCTCATGGCGGCGTGGAAGCTTGCCCCGGCTCTGGCCGCTGGCAACTGCACCGTGATCAAGCCCGCCTCGCCGACGCCCTGGTCACTCCTCAAGCTGGCCGAGCTGCTCCAGGACGTGATTCCGCCCGGGGTCATGAACGTGGTCAACGGTCCCGGCGCCGAAGTGGGCATGGCCCTGGCCTCGAATCCTCGGATTGCCAAGATCGCCTTCACCGGTGAGACGGTGACGGGGCGACTGATCATGCAGTACGCGGCCCAGAACATCATCCCGGTCACACTGGAGCTCGGGGGCAAGTCGCCCAACATCTTCTTCGACGACGTCATGGCTGATGACGACAGCTTTCTGGACAAGGCCATCGAGGGCCTCGTCCTTTACGCCTTCAACAAGGGTGAGGTGTGCACCTGCCCGAGCCGCGCGCTCATTCAGGAGTCGATGTACGACAGGTTCATGGAGCGCTGCCTTGACCGCATCGGGAGGATAAAGCAGGGGAACCCGCTCGACACCTCCACGATGATCGGTGCGCAGGTTTCCACTCAGCAGTTGGACAAGATCGCCTCCTACGTGGACATCGGCCGCCAGGAAGGTGCCGAGGTGCTGATTGGTGGCGGCGGGGCCCACATGGAGGGTGACTTGTCCGGGGGCTACTACTACCAACCAACCGTGTTGAAGGGCACCAACGACATGCGGGTCTTCCAGGAGGAGATCTTTGGGCCGGTCCTGGCGGTCACCACCTTCCGGGATGAGGCCGAGGCCGTGCGCATCGCCAATGACACCCTCTACGGGCTCGGAGCCGGCGTCTGGACTCGCGACGGGAACAAGGCGTACCGGATGGGTCGTGCGATCAAGGCAGGGCGCGTGTGGACCAACTGCTACCACCTCTACCCGGCCGGAGCCGCCTTCGGTGGTTACAAGATCTCCGGCGTGGGACGCGAGAACCACCGGATGATGCTCGAGCACTACAGCCAGACGAAGAACCTACTCGTGAGCTACAGCGATCAGCCGCTCGGTTTCTTCTAGGTCATACCCCTACGACGTGACGGTCTGCCCCCCACCTCGCGTCGTCGCCACCGTTGCAGCCCTGCAGGCGATCGCTCGCCTGCAGGCTGCGCGGGGGTCCGTCATCTTCTTCCAATCGGGCGGGTGTTGCGACGGGAGCCTGCCCATGTGCTTCGTCGAGGGTCAGTTCACTATCGCTCCCCGCGACGTGCTGCTCGGCGAGCCCGGGGGATCCCGCTTCTACATCGACCACCGGCAATACGAGGTGGTACGCCATACCCAGCTCGTCCTCGACGTCGCGTCGGGTGCCCCCGAGGGGTTCTCGTTGCCCGCCGGGGACGATGCCCATTTCGTGATCCGGTCTCGGCTCTTCAGTGACGAAGAAGAGGCAGCCCTGGCCGGTTGAACACGGGATGATCTGTCCTGTGCACTGCCCTTGTCATCCGATCTCCCCGGGCTCACGATGGCGCCAAGATGGCTTCGGCCTCTTCAGCGGGGAGGAGTGCCTGGCTCCCAGCTCGACGCATCAGGACCATCGCCTCTACCAGCCACGCCATGAGGGCCGCAACAATGAGCTGGTGAAGTCCAGTTGGGAAGATCACGGAACGGAGCGCGACGTCTGGAGCCGATATTTCGGGATAGAACCGAGATGACGGTCGCCACCGAACAGCCGACACTCCATGAGCCGGAGCGGACGCCGCCTGCCGTCGAGGTCCTGGGACTGACCAAGTCCTACGGCGACCTCACCGCGGTCGAGGGCATCACTTTCGACGTTGCCCAGGGCGAGATCTTCGCCTTCTTGGGGCCCAACGGAGCGGGGAAATCCACCACCATCAAGATGCTCTGCACCTTGGCCCGACCAACCGCCGGATCCGCACGCGTGGCCGGCTTCGACGTCGTTGCCGACGCCAAACGAGTGCGCCGGCACATCGGGCTCGTCTTCCAGGAGCAGACCCTTGACGACCAGCTGACCGCCGAGGAGAACCTGCGCTTCCACGCTGTCCTCTACGGCGTGCCCTCCGACCAGGTCGAGTCGCGTATTGCCCGGGTGTTCGAGCTGGTTGCCCTCTCGGACCGGCGCAAGGATCTGGTCTCGACCTACTCGGGTGGTATGGCACGTCGCCTCGAGATCGCCAGGGGCATGCTCCACACGCCGCGCGTCCTCTTTCTCGACGAGCCCACGGTCGGCCTCGATCCCCAGACCCGGGCCCTGATCTGGGAGGACATCCACCGCCTGCGCCGCGAAGAAGGGGTCACCATCTTCCTCACTACCCACTACATGGACGAGGCGGAGAACGCCGAGAGGATCGCCATCATCGACCACGGGAAGATCATCGCCCTCGACATGCCTGATGCCCTCAAAGCTTCGGTGGGGAGCGACACCATTGCGCTGGAGACCACCGACGACGACGCTGCCCTCGCCGCCCTGCGCGCCGCGGGCTACAAGGTGGAGCGCACCGAGGAGGGTCTGACCGCCTACGTCGCGGACGAGGAGGCGGCCGTCGGCGCCGTTGTGGCCGCCGTGGGCGTGCCCGTCCGGATGGTCCGGGCGCACCGCCCGACGCTCGATGACGTCTTCTTGCATTACACGGGCCGCGAGATCCGCGACCAGCACGGTGAGGGTTCGGTCTCGATGTTCGCCCGGGCGCACGGCGCCAACCGGCGGTGAAGGAGTTGAAGGAGGTGGCACCGACATGAGCGTGATCGCAGCTCCCGGTACCATCCCGGCTCCACCGATGGAGCTGCACACCGGCACCACGGGCGAGCTACGCGTCATCGCCATGGTCTGGGAGCGCGAACTGATCCGCTACGTGCGCACCCGGACGAGGATCATGAGCGGCCTGATTCAGCCGGTCTTGTTCCTCTTCGTGCTCGGCTACGGCATGAGCGGCCTCGTTGGCACCGTCGGAGGCTTCAACTTCCACCAGTTCGTCTACCCCGGCGTGGTGGCCATGAGCGTGGTCATGACGGCGATGTTCTCCGCGCTCTCCATCGTGTGGGACCGCGAGTTCGGATTCCTGCGCGAGATGCTCATCGCCCCGGTCAATCGCGCCACCCTGGTGCTGGGCAAGACGGCTGGCGGTGCATCCGTAGCCGCGGTGCAGGGGACGATCATGCTGGTGCTCGCGCCGCTGGTTGGCATCCACCTCACGCCGTTGCTAGTGGTGCAGATGATCTGCCTCGAGCTGCTGATGGCCGTTGCCATGACGACCTTCGGGGTCTTCGTGGCCAGCCGGATCTCCAAGATGGAGTCGTTCCAGGTGGTCATGCAGATGCTGCTCATGCCCATGTTGTTCCTTTCGGGTGCGCTCTTCCCGCTCAATGGCCTGCCCACCTGGTTGGCCTTCATCACCCGGCTCAACCCGCTGACCTACGCCATCGCCCCGTTCCGACAGGTCATCTTCAACGCTCAGCACATGTCGGCCGTCGCGAAGGCGCACTTCTCGACCAGCGTGACCTGGTTCGGCTGGCCACTGCCGATGTGGCTCGAGCTGGCGATCGTGGTCGTCTTTGCAGTCGTCTTCTTCGTACTAGCCCACAGGGGGCTCTCCCGTACCGAATAGGACATAAAGGGGCTGAGCGGCGCCGTTGTAGATCAGGACGAACCCGTCTGGGGTGGACAAGGCTGGTGCCCAGGTTCGACCAGGAGCGAGTCGAATCGTCGTCGCCGGGGGAACAGAATCGGCGCGAGTCCCGCCAAGCCTGGTTTTCGTTCAGTCCACCGTTTCTGAGTCGCCGATTGCCGCAGCTGCTTCACTCAGTCCGTGTCGCAGTGAGTGGCATCGATTTCAACGAGGACCATTCGCCGACGCCAGCGAGCGGCGTCGAGCCAGGGCACCGTGCTCACGGCGCGGAACGGCGGCATGTTCGCGTTCGGCGACGGGTCCTTCCTCGGCGCTCCCGACGCGAACCACCTGGTCGCCCCCGTGTCCGCAACGAGTCCGCAGCATGTGCGACTTTGATCGATCGCGATGCTCCGGAGAACCTGGCATCCAGGCGTCCGCGAACGATTCTCGGTCGCGGGGAACACGTGACTGCAGCGATCCGGCGTAGCGCGAATCGACCCATGCCGAGGTGGTTGTTCACCTCTTCCTTGTCGCGACTCCTCCATGTCGCGACCGGCCGCAATCAGGACGACGGCCTCGCTGCGGCGCAGGTCGTGGAACAGCAGCGCTTCGAGCAAACCGGGCAACAGCAACCCCATGCTGATCGTAGGGTGGGATCCCGTCACGGCTGCCAGACTTGGGGCCGATGGCTGACGACACCCGCTCGCTCCGGCAATTCTTGAAGACAGTGGTCCGCCCCGCGATCTACGGGCGGCGTGCCCCGCTGGAGGTGTCGGCCCACCATCTGCGCGGCGAGCCAATTCCGGCCATGGAGGCCGTTCGGCGACCGTTCACCCCGTTCGGAGTGGGCGACGCGTGGGGAGGCATGTGGGATACCACGTGGTTCCGGTTTCGCGGATCGATCCCGGACTCGTGGGCCGGGGCCGAAGTGGTGGCCCTCATCCACCTCGGCGGCGACCAGTTGGTCGGCTTCACGGCCGAGGGCCAGATCTGGGACACCGGGCTCCGACCCGTCCAGGGACTGCACCACCACCACCGCGAGTTTGTGCTCACTCGCGAGGCTCACGGGGACGAGCCGGTGGACTTCTTCGTCGAGGCGGCTGCGAATCCGATCCCGCCGTGGCACCTGGCCGACTGGCCCCTGCTCCTGCCCGACTACCTGGGGGCACCGCTCTATACCCTCGAGACAGCCGAGCTGGCGGTCGCCGACCGGTCCGTCGAAGGTCTCTTCCTCGACATGCGGATCCTGGCCGAACTGGCCGCACTGGACCCCGACCGATCCGAGGAGATCATCTCGGTGCTGGACAAGGCACGGGGCATCATCGACCCCGAGAACGTCTCCGCCTGGGTGGTCCCGGCCCGGGACGTGCTGGCTCCGCTCCTCGAGCGGCCCACCTCTTCGGCCAACATCGTCGTCGCGGTGGGTCACGCCCACATCGACTGCGCCTGGCTGTGGCCGCTACGCGAGACCAGGCGCAAATGCGCAAGGACTTTCTCCAACCAGCTGCGCTTGCTCGAACGCTACCCCGAGCACCGTTTCGTGTGCAGCCAGGCCGTGCAGTACCAGTGGATGAAGGACGGATACCCCGACCTGTACGAGCAGATCGGGGAACACGTCAGATCGGCGAGGTGGGAGCCGGTCGGAGGCATGTGGGTCGAGCCAGACACCAACGTCCCGTCGGGCGAGTCCCTGGTGCGCCAGTTGGTGCACGGCAAACGATTCTTCGCTGAGGAGTTCGGGGTCGAGACGCACGAACTGTGGATTCCGGACGTCTTCGGCTACTCGGCCGCCCTGCCCCAGATCGCCCGCGAGGCCGGCGTCACCTCGCTCATCACCCAGAAAATGAGCTGGAACGACACCAACTCCTTTCCGCACACCTCCTTCTGGTGGGAGGGCCATGACGGCAGCCGCCTGCTGGCCCACTTCCCCCCAGCCAACACCTACAACGGCGACTTCTCCGTCGGTGAGGTGGTCGCAGGACAGGACCGAGGCCTGCCTAATGGCGCCGCCCTCAATCTCTATCCCTTCGGCTACGGCGACGGGGGGGGTGGCCCGAACCACACCATGGTCGAGCGCTTCCGCCGCATGACCGATCTCGATGGCCTGCCTCAGGCGGAGATCGGCACCGTGGCGGGTTTCCTCGATCGGTTGGGCCAGGAGGCCGACGACCTCCCCGTTTGGGTCGGTGAGCTCTACCTCGAAACCCACCGGGCCACGCTGACCACGCACGCCGAGGTCAAGCTGGCCAACCGCCGCGCCGAGGAGGCCCTCCGGGCCGCCGAGCTCTGGTCGGTGGCGGCGTCCCTCGACCGGCGCCCCGACCTCGACCGGGCCTGGAAGCTTCTCCTGCTGCACCAGTTCCACGACATCCTCCCCGGGTCCAGCATCCACTGGGTCTACGAGGACACCGCGCGCGAGCAGGCCGAGGTGCTCGCCATCGCTCGCTCGGTCATCACTGAGACCCAGACTGCCGTCGCCGGGGGTGACGGAGCAGTGGGCGTGGTGGCGTTCAACCCGTCGTCCACCGACCGGACCGAGGTGGTCGAACTGCCCGACGGTTCGCTGGCCATCGTGTCGGCACCAGCGTGCGGCTGGTCGACGGTGTCACCCGACCGGTCGCTCGGCGGCAGAGAACGGGTGACGATCGGCGAGGGCTGGCTGGACAACGGACTCCTTCGGGTGGAGTGGGACGGAGACGGCCTGCTGACCTCGGTGCGGGATCTCGTTGCTGGGCGTCAGGTGCTGGCCGACGAAGAGCGCGGCAACCTTTTCCAGCTCCATGACGACCATCCGCGGGCTTTCGACGCCTGGGACGTCGACCGCACCTATCTCGACCAGGTCACCGACCTCGTAGCCGTGGACTCGATCGAGGTGGTGGAGCGCCATCCGCTTCGGGGCGGGGTCAGGTTCATCCGTTCCTTCGGGGCCTCGACCATCACCCAGACCATGCGCCTGGCCGCCGGGACGCGGCGAATCGAATTCCATACCGACGTGGAGTGGCACGAGCGGCATCGGTTCCTGAAGGTAGCCTTCCCAGTCTCCGTCCGCTCCACGCGCGCCACCTACGAGATCCAACACGGCCATCTCGAACGGCCGACCGTCGCCAACACCAGCTGGGACGAGGCGCGCTTCGAGGTGTGCGGCCACCGGTGGGCGGATCTGAGTGAGCCCGGCTACGGGGTGGCCCTGCTCAACGAGTCCAAATACGGCTACGACATCCTCGGGCACACCATGAGGCTCTCGCTGCTCCGCGCCCCGGGCTTTCCCGACCCCGAGGCGGACCAGGGCTCCCACCACTTCGCCTACGCGCTGGTCCCCCACGAAGGTGACCTGCGGGACGCCGGGGTCATCGCCGAGGCCGAGCACTTCAACGTCCCCCTCTCGCTGCTCGCCGGCCGGGGTGACGGCCGGGTGGTCTCCGTCGATCGGCCGGGGGTGAGCGTGGAGGCCGTCAAGTGGGCCGACCGTTCCGATGCCGTGGTGGTCCGCCTGTGCGAGGTGTGGGGCTCTCGAGGTCCCGTGCGCGTGACGCTGCACCGTCCCTTCGTGTCGGTGACCCGCACTGATCTGCTCGAGCGCGCAGTGTCCCCGCTGACCGGCCAGGACGGCACCGTCGAGCTCGAGCTCCGACCCTTCGAGCTGGTCACGCTGGCCTTCGACCTCGGTTGAATTGTTTTGCCTCGGCGGCGCTCAACGAAGACAGATGAAGACCTTTTGGATGCCACGATTGATTTCCAGCTCGAGGCCGACGTGCTCGACCTCTGAGTTGGAATTCATTCGAACTCGATCGAGTCGATCTCCTCGGACTTGATGCTGGGAGTGCTGGTGGTAGCCGGCGCCACCCCGAGGGCAGCCGCTCGGATCAGGTCTGCCACACTCGCACGCCGTGGCGGCTGAGGTGAGTTGGGATCACCTCGAAGCGAGCGTCGGCATCACGGAACGCATCGAGCATCCGTCGCTTGACGCTCATGTCGGGCCCGCACAGAAGCGTGATGCTCCCGCCCTCGCCACCGGCGCCGTTGACCTTCCATCCCAAGGCGCCGTGGGCCGCCGCTATCTCGATTGCAATCTGTGCCTGCTTGCCGACCAGACTCGGGTGCAAGTTGTCTTGGGCGTCGGTGTTCTGGGCCATCGCTCGGCCCAGTGCCGGGAGGTCGGCCGCAAGCACGGCGTCTCTCGCGTCGTCGGCCGTGCGGCGCAGCATCTCCAGATGCGGCGAACTCTCGCCCTCTTGTTCGAGCCTGGCGATAACCCGGTCGTGAATCTGCGACGAGTCGTGGGAGTGCCCGAGGAACACCAGCACCAGCCGCCGATCGAGTTCCCACCAGACGGTGTCTGGCACCTGCAGCTGCGACACCGACGCGACCGGATAGGCGGGCATCTCGATGTAGTTGATGCCCCCGAATGCCGCGCACAGTTGGTCCTGTATCCCCGACTGGAGCCCGAGACGATCGACTTCGATGCGGTGGGCGGTCGACGCGATCTGCTGTGGTGTCATCCGTCCGGAGGTGAGCGAGTCCAGGGCGCCGACCAGCGCAACCGTGACGGAGGCCGATGTGCCCGTCGAGCCACCGGCTGGAGCCGCCGAAAAGATGCTGATTTCGATCGAGGCGTCGTCTGGTACGCCAATCTCGTCGATGGTCGTCTCCAGCAAGGGATGACGATCGGGCAGGTCGCCCGGATCGAAAGTGAAGCGCTCACCATAATTCTCGGCGTCGAGCACGATCCGCTGCGGCAGCGCGCCGAGGGGGTGAACTCGGACCTGTACTTCGACACATGGGTGTACGCCGATGTTGAACACCTTGCCGTGGCCGGCGAACCACGTGTCGGTCCATCCGCCGTTGTCGCAGATCCTGATCGGAGCCACGGCATTGACGATGTGCAACGGGGTCTCGACCTCATCCACCGGCTCATCATGCCCCTCATGCCCCGAGCTGTGGTGCAACGGGCACCGCCGACCGCTCAGACCCCGTGTCCAGTCGAAGGACCCAGACTACTTCGTTTGCTCCCACGATCGGCCGCACCTCCGGCTCTGACAACCCGGCGAAGGTATTCAGCAGCGCGACTCGGGTTCGTGAAATGGACCCGTATGGGAGGGGAGCTGGTGCCCGGCACGAAGAGCGGATGGTGCCACACGAGCAGCCGGTAGGAGCCGAACACGTAGGTTCGGGCGACGCGGCCGAACGTCAGGGAGGCCGTGGTGGCGTCGATACCTCCCCACGGCCTGGCGGTGTCGTAGACGAGGAACTCGAACGGCTGATTCCTGTACCAGGTCACGGTGGACTGTCGCTCGTAGCGCACCACGCGCCCGGAGGGGGTGCTGATGACCGGCCGCACGGTCACGACGCCACCGGTGGCCACAGTGGTGATGGAGGCACTCCAGTAGTCGCCAATCCCCACAACCAGGTGGCGAGCTTCGAGGAACCTGTCGAGCTGGGCATATGGTTGCGCGGGCATCGGGGCGGCCAGGGTGAACCCGAAGGCGGCGGCGAACGCGGCGACGACGGCGAGGCAGACGGCTGCCGTCCCCCTTCTCACGAACGACGCCGACGGTAGCGACTCGGCGAGGCGCCCTACCCAACGTCCCGCGAGGACAGTGCCAAAGATGACCGCTGCCGTCAGATAGCGAAGGAACCCGGGGTCGTCCGAAGTCGTGAGCACGAGGAAGATGACGAGATCGGCGAACACCGCCAGGATGAGAAGATCGTCGAGCCTCCACGCCGCGCTCGACTCCGCCGGCGACGGCCGCCCACGGATCGCCCCTCTGACCATCGCCACGGTGCCCGCCATGATTGCCCCGGTCACAACGAACAGGCTGATCAGATGCACCGCCTCCAGCGCCACCGGCACACCACCGTTGCCTAGCTGCCCACCTCCGACACCGAGCATATTGGCGCCCCATGAAGGGATGTGGCGGAGATTGGTGACCATCTGCGACCACGAGGCTCGGGGGTGGCCGGTGTTCACCGAGAATGTGCCGACCGCGTCGGCCGCCGACCGAACCACCGCAGCAAGGGTCAGCCCGGCGATGGCCGCGCCCACCTCGGGGACTCCAGAACGCCAATTCCGCATTCGCAGCATGGCAACCACGCCGGCTGCACATGCCGACCCGACGCCGAGCACCGCCGTCTGGAAATCGCCGAGGAGGCCGGCCGCCAGGCACAGGACCGCCATGACCCATCCCGATCCCAAGCGCCCCGAGCGCAGCCCTGCAAATGCGCACAGGCACAGCAGCGCGGTACCAATGTGCAGCGGGCCACGAAGGAAAACGTAGGCCAGCACGTGGCTGGGAAGCCCCAGGACGACCACGACCGTCGTCGCTGCCGCGACGCCAGCGATCCCACGACGACCGTCGCGGGCCAGCAGTACGCCCACGACGACGACAGAGGCGGCGATCATCGCCGGAACGAGGAACAGGAGCATGTCCCGCACACCGGTCACGAGCTCGACGAGCATGTAAACGACGGCATCCACCGTCCAGAAGGAGTCGAGCGAGAGCGCCCAGCCATTGAGCGTGAAATTGCCGCGACCCATGGCCTGTCCCTGTAGCACCACGGTGGCTCCGTCCGAGTCTCCGGCGAACGCGTGGCGCGCCGACACGTACAAGATCACCACGAGGACGAGAAAGGCGCCCATGGCGGCCGCCGGAGCGAACACGCGAGCTCCATGGTGCTCGCGAACCGGGCCATTCGCCGAGGAGGTCGTCTGGTCTCCAAGACTGTGCGAACGGCTGGTCGACGCGCCCCTCGTCCCGGTGACGCTCACGGCGACGGAGCAGTGAGCTGCCGTTCGCGCAGATCGCAGTCACAGACCATGGCTCCAAAGCTACCCAACGCGCTCTAGTGCTACTTCCCCTGTCTGGCCATACTTGACGAATGCTGACCGCTCCGGGCGCCGGCCCGGCCGAGGCACCCTGCCTCGATCCGGACCTTGCACGGCTTCCTGCGCCATTCCAGGACTCCACGCTCCTCGCCGAGCGAGGAGCGTGGAGTCTCGTGTGGTTGGCCGTTGTCACCGGCGGTGTCAACCTCTGGGGCTTTTGGTGGTGGTCACCCCCGGTTATTGCCCTAGCTCCGCTGATGATCGCCGGGGGCCTCCTCGGTCTCGCGTCCTGCTGGCTGGTCGGGAGCCCTCGCTCACGTCTCTTCCAGCGAGTCACGCTCGGAGCAGTGATCATGACTGCACTGTTTCCGCAATCGATCGAGATCAGCACGCGCTCGTTCTATTCCACCGACGCCGCGGCGTTTGACCAGGTGGCGGCGCGTGCATTGCTGCACGGCGCCGATCCTTACGTGGCCTCAATGTCAGGTGTCGCTCATCTTCTGAGTGTTCCGTCTCGCTACTGGACCTATGCCGTCGATGGCGGTCACGTCACTCGCTTCTCCTACCCCGCTGGATCGTTCCTGCTGAGCCTCCCGGCGACGGCACTGGGCGTTCACATGGCCGTCGACTGGACTGACCTAGCCGCCTGGCTTGTCACGATCGTGCTCTCGTTCGTGCTCTTCCCCGCATCGCTGCGGTGGCTCGCGGCGTTGCTCGGCTTGACGCCGTTCTTCTTGGGTTCGTTCACCTCGGGCGGCACCGATGCGATGTTCCTGCCGTTCCTTGTGATAGCCGTTTGGCGTTGGGACAGGTACGGCCGCTCCAGCGAGCCAGGGCTGGCGCGATGGATCGGACCGATTGCGCTGGGAGCCGCATGCGCCATCAAGCAGACTCCGTGGTTCGCGGTCCCCATGTTGGTCATCGGTATCTTCCTCGAAGCGCGCCGAAGGGGGAGTGCGCCAATTGGTCTGTGTCTGCGCTACCTGCTCACCGTTCTGGCGGTTTTCGCTGTGGTGAACCTCCCCTTTCTCGTCTGGCACCCCGGGGCATGGTGGCACGGCACGCTCCTCCCCCTGACCGGGGGGCTGGTCGCTGATGGCCAGGGCCTCGTCACGCTCGCAACCCACGGTCTGACAGGTGGCGTGAATCTGAACATGCTCAGCCTGGCAGGAGTCCTGGCTCTGATCGGCGCCGTCGCTGCGTTCGTCGCATGGTACCCACAGCTGAAGCGGATCTGGTCCTTGCTCCTGACAATCCCTTTCTTCTTTTCGCCACGCAGCCTTTCGAGCTATCTCGTCGACCTGATTCCTGTTGCTCTCGTGGCAGCACTCTCTGTCGACGGTGTGCCCCGGGTCGCGTCCGCCGGCGGTCCGGCGTCGCGAGGACTGCTTGCGCGGCCGGCGGTGCTGGTGGTCGCGGTATCGTGCGTTGGCGTCGTCATCGCGTCGGTTTTGGCCTTTAGCGGCCCACCTCTGCAGTTGTCGGTTCGCAGTGTCATCACATCCGATGCCGGCACGGAACTGAACGCCGTGACGGTATCGGTGGTCAACCGGACGTCCGATACACTCGTGCCACACTTCCTCGTGAACACCGCAACGAGTCAGAATTACGAAGGATTCTGGAGGCCGTCGGAGCGAGGTCTCGCAGCCCTCGGGCCTCACGACTCCGAGACGATCACGTTGTACCCGCCGGCACGGACCGCCGCGCCCCGACGCGGCGCGCGGTGGTTGGTCGAGGCGTACACGCTCGACCCGGCGTGGCTGAGCACGTCCCCCTTGCTCACGTTTCCTCTGTCGTAGTCAACGCCCGGGGCGGGCTTTGCCTTGCGATCCCTTCCACGACAGCAGAGAGCGCACCTCTCCTTCTGTGCGGTTCGGAAGCGTCGGTTGCTCTGGGTGCTCCTCTCAAATGCTTGGAACAGTGGACCGCTCTGCGACAGGGGCGGACGCGGCCGGCGCGCCCTCGAAGAGGGTCAGCCAGCAGGGGCCATTTGGTACGTCAGCGTGTTGCCACCGCTGGTAAACGTCAGCGATAGGTCCTTCCCGGTGCAGCTGTACGAGCCCTGCTCGGGTGACGGCGTGACTGGCTTGGTCACGCCGGCGACGGTAATGGTGGCATCGTCGGTGACCGTCGTGACCGGGAATGTACCGGACTGCGCAGTCGTCTTCGGCGAGAAGCCGTAGTGGTCGGTCACGGTGCCGTTGAACTTGGCTGAGCCTTCGCTGCCCACGAGTGGTGCACCCGGAGTGAAATTCCCTAGTGCGTTCCCATTGGACATGATGTCCACGGTCGTTCCGGAACCGCCGGTGAAGCTAAGGCCGGTCGTACTCAACGTGATGCTCGTCACGTTCCAGGTGCCCTCCAGGCACGGCAAGCTACTGCTCTGCTGGGTCTGGCCCCTGTGATGCTTCGGCTGGCGCCGGTGGTGGGATGACCTGTCGAGTCGGGCGTGGTGCGCGCCCTCCGCCTGCGCGTCGAGGGAGAAAGCGGTCACGACGATCCCGAGCACGGCGGACGTGGCCAGAAGTGTCCCCAGCTGCACCCCGCGACGCCATTGTCTCCGGGTACGTGATACTGACGGCCGCATGTCATCAGAATGATCCGCCATCTGCGAGATGTCCACCCCTCCACGCCCCGGGTCGTGAGTGGTAGACGGCTCGGCTCAGGGTCGAATCCGGTCGCCCCGATGGTGATTGTGTGGACGGAGGCGCCGCTCGGTCCACTGTGTTCACTCTCGGCTCCGACCGCGCAGGCTGGTTCCTGCCCGCGGATGCCTCGCGCAGGGAACCCCGATCTTGCAGCGGCCGATGCTTGACAGGTGCGAAAAGATAGTTATAGTGACATAACTATTATGAGAGCACAAGTAGGAGGGCGGAGCCGACTACACGCAGGTGACGAGGTGCTGAGCAGGCAGCGGCGAATCGGCATCCTGCTGATCTGCTCCATGAGCCTGCTCATCGTCGGGTTGGACGTCACCATTGTCAATGTGGCCCTGCCTTCAATCGGGCGGCACTTCGACGCGTCGGTCTCTGGGCTGCAATGGGCGGTCGATGCCTACACGTTGGTCCTGGCCAGCCTCCTCATGCTCTCGGGTTCGACCGCCGACCGATTCGGGCGAAAGCGGACGTTCCTGGTGGGCTTGGTCGTCTTCGCCAGCGGATCGCTGCTCTGCAGTCTGGCGCCGAGCCTGGGGGCATTGGTCGCTTTCCGCATGGTTCAGGGTGTGGGTGCCTCGATGCTGAACCCGGTCGCCATGTCCATCATCACCAACACCTTCACCGATGCCCGAGAACGGGCGCAGGCGATCGGCGTCTGGGCGGCGGTGGTCGGTGTCAGCATGGCCATCGGGCCGGTGATCGGGGGGCTGTTGGTGACCGGACTCGGGTGGCGTTCCATCTTCTGGATCAATATCCCGGTCGGCCTGGCCGCAATCGTGCTCACCGTCTGGTTTGTCCCTGAATCCCGTGCCGCCAAGGCCCGACGGCCCGACGCCGTAGGGCAACTCCTGGTGATCTCGCTCTTTGCGTCGCTGACCTTTGGGATCATCGAGGCGCCCGATCGCGGTTGGGCATCGCCGTTGATTGTCGGCTCGTTCATGGTGGCAGGCGTCTCGTTCATCGGCCTGCTGCTTTGGGAACGCCATCGGGAGGAGCCTCTCATCGACTTTCGGTTCTTCCGCTCCATACCCTTCTCGGGCGCAGCTGCGATCGCCGTCGCCGCCTTTGCCACTTTGGGCGGCTTCCTGTTCTTGAACACCCTGTACCTTCAGGAGGTGCGCGGGCTGTCGGCGCTACGGGCCGGGCTGGACACGTTGCCCATGGCGGCCATGGCGATGGTGCTCCCTCCGATCTCCGGTCGCATCGTTGGCACTCGGGGCGCCCGCATCCCCCTGGTCGTCGCCGGCCTAGGTCTGACGGCCAGCTGTGCGATGCTGGCCCAGGTGAACGAGACGACGCCATTCTGGTGGCTTTTCACCGCCTACGTGCTCTTCGGGACCGGTTTCGGCTTCGTCAATGCGCCGATCACCAGCGCGGCGGTCTCGGGCATGCCGCGGGCCCAGGCTGGAGTGGCCGCGGCGATCGCCTCCACTTCGCGTCAGGTGGGCCAGACCCTCGGTGTCGCTGTCGTCGGTGCACTGGTTGCCGCGTCGGCAGGAGTGTTGATGTCGACCGGCGCGGAGACCGGTTACGGCTTCGTACACCTCGCCGCAGCCAGCCATGTCGGGTGGTGGGTGCTCTGCGGCTGTGGGATGGCGGTGCTGGTGCTCGGCCTCGTGGTCACGTCGGCCTCGGCCCGGGCCACGGCGGTGCGAACGGCTCACGAGCTGAACCCCGAATTCCTGGTCAGCTCGGCGCCGTGACAGGGACCAGTACCGAGGGGGCGGCGAGAGCCGCATGGGCCGCCATGTGCGACCTGGTGCTGGACAACGTACGGCGCCAAGAGGTGAGTGAGTCTGTTGGCCTGCCCTTCTACCGCGTGAGGGCCTTGCGGCGCATCGCCGCTTCGCCGATGACCTTGGGCGAATTGGCCGCCGCACTTGGCATCGACCCACCGAACTGCACCCCCGTGGTGGACGACCTGGAGGAGCGGGGCCTGGTTGAGCGACGACCCCACCCCACCGACCGGCGGAGCAAGCTGGTGGTTCCCACGCCCACAGGCACCAGGCTGGCCAAACGGGCCCAACGCATCCTGGATCGCCCCCCAGCAGCGCTCCAGGACTTGACGCCAAACGACCTCCGTGCGCTTACCGAAATCCTCGAGCGGGTGCGAACGCCAAGAAAGGACATTGAGCGGTAGTGGCGCAGCGGAGTAGGACGCTCGACTGCAGGATCGCGTCGAGCAGGACTTGACCATTGGCGGCTGACATACGGCCCGTCCTCGTCAGTAGTTCAGGCGTACGGCTCGTCCAGCAGCGACGTTCCCTGTTGCAGCCCAGCGAGGGAGAATCCGGCCGTTCTCCGGTACTCCTCGGTGACGCGGGCGATCTCTTGAGGCGTGATCACGTCTGCGATGTCGACGAAACCGTTCGGCGCCCGCTGTTCGACGAGCAGCATCGGAAGTTCGGGGCCGAGGCCTCGGTTTGCACTGACGATCGAGGCGGTCTGGGGACGACGGATCCTTTCATATTGGCCCAAGGCTCCATCGATATTCCTCGGGTCTCGCCGCACGCAGCCAGCCAGGACCCTCGCATCGAGAATGGCTTGAGATGCGCCGTTCGAGCCGATGGGGTACATGGGGTGAGCAGCGTCACCGAGAAGCGTGGTCCTTCCGAAGGTCCAGCGGGGGAGAGGATCTCGATCAACCATTGGAAAGAGGTAGGTCTCAGGCGCGGCCCGGATGATGGACGGCACGTCAAGCCATCCGAAGTCCCAGTCCTCGAACGCCCAGAGGAAATCACTCAGCGAACCCGTACGGTCCCAGTCCTCCTTCGCGGCGAGATCTGACTCGGGTCGCCGGAGCTCTGCCACGAAGTTGAACAGCTGCTTACCTCTCGGGAGGTCGCCAATCGGGTAACCCACGAACTTCTGCTCCGGGTGCCCGGCCCAGATCATGGTGCGACCGTCGAGCACAGGGTCGATCTCCGCGACGCCGCGCCAGAGGAGGGACCCGTTCCACAGAAGTGGTCCCTCCTCTGGATAGCGCTGGCGGCGAGCGACGCTGTGGATCCCGTCTGCAGCAATGACCACGTCAGCATCGATCCGCGTGTCCTCGAATACGGCGGTTGGGGAGCCGCCACGCTCATCAATGTGAACCAAACAGTGCCCGAGGTGGAGAGCGCTTCGCCCGACACGATCGAACAGGGCGGTGAGGAGGATTTCTTGGAGCACACCGCGGTGGATGGAGAGCTGGGGCCAGGGATAGCCGGCGGCAATGCCGCGTGATTCCCGCCAGATCTCCTGCCCTCGCCGCGTGCAGTAGATCAGGAGCGATGGAGCGAGTGACCGAGCACTGAGCTCCTCGAGCAGGCCGAGGGCGTCGAGCTCACGCACCGCGTGGGGCAGCAGATTTATCCCGACCCCCAGGGGGCGCAGCGATGTGGCCGAATCGAACACGTCGACCGGGGCGCCGATCTCATGAAGGCTGAGCGCCGTCGCCAGGCCGCCGATCCCGGCTCCGATGACGGCGTACCTCAAGCCCGTGTCATCCGTGTTCACAAGACCTCGTGGACGTCAATTCGCACGACCGCCTGGTCCCGTGACCGGTCGAGATTGCGATGATGTTGTTGAGCCAATCGATTCGCGGCGTCGCCGTCGCGAATCGAACGTGGGTCCTGAAGTAGTACCCATCGGGCCCACCGCATCCCCCGAGCAATGAGCGCCGTCACGGAATCGGTTGCCTTGCGTGGGCCCAGGGAGCGCACTTCGACCGGTTCTCCCGAGTCGGTAAGGAGGGCGTAGTGAGCGTCGATCTCGAGCACACCGTCACGGGCGTTCTGCCGGTCGACGCCTCCCGAGACGACCCTGCCCGTAAGGCCATCCCGGCCCTTGCATCTTCCCCCGCCGAACGCGATGAACCGGCGTCCGCCGCCGAGATCGACGGGCGGCCGAACGTCGATCGCAATCGTAAGAAGCTCGTCGCAGTTCGATCGGCCGCATAGCGTTGGACTTCCTTTCTCAGGGGGATCGAGTGCGTCGGGGCTACCAACGCTTCATGATGACGGCGCAATGGCGATGCATACTCAATGTCTTGTCTATTGGGACGAAGCGCGCCGGATGTGATCAGCGATCAGCGCGTAGAATTTGCGGGCGAGCTGATCGTCCTTGAGGTCATACCCGTGGTCGGCTTCGGGAATCTCGATGTACTCGACGAGCGCACTCACTCGGTCAAGTCGGTCTGCATAGCGTCGAGCCTCGTCACGGAGGATGTCATGCGCGGCGGCGATGACGACGGCAGGCGCAATGCCTGCTATGTCTGCCGTATCTGCATCACCGGCAGGTGAGACCAGTCGATCCGCCCTGTCTGCGCGATCAGGCACATACGCCGTGTCGAAGACGTCGGCCATCCATGGTCGAAGCATCGGTCTGGGGATGGTCGAATGCTTGGCCGAACCCGGCACCGACAGGTCGAGCGGTGGATAGTGGAGCACTTGGAGAGCGATCGCGGGCCCTTGCCGTTCAAGGGCGAGCCGAGCGCCGGCCGCGGCGAGGCCTCCGCCGGCACTCTGTCCCCCGACCGT
The DNA here is from genome assembly GCA_963736525.1 of uncultured Acidimicrobiaceae bacterium. Lineage (GTDB taxonomy): Bacteria > Actinomycetota > Acidimicrobiia > Acidimicrobiales > RAAP-2 > Bog-473. The sequence continues at coordinate 128,092 of CAVTPF010000010.1, read as the reverse complement.
TAGGTGGCTCCCGTCCCAGTCGTGTGTGTCTCCGTTCTGGGCGACCCAGCACAGGACTTCGTGGACCTGATGTGCCGCGGCAGGGAATGGGTGCTGTGGCGCGACGGCGTAGTCGACGTTGACGACGACCGCGCCGGTTTGCGCAGCGAGGGCACGGCAAATCGGGTCATCGAAGTCGGTGATGGGCAAGACGAACCCCCCTCCGTGGAGGTTCACATGGGCCGCGGGGATCTGGTCAGCGGGCTCAGGTCGGTAGAGCGTCGCCCGCACGGGGCCGATCGACGAAGGGATCGTGACGTGCTCAGTGTCGCTCGTGAACTCCGGCAGTCTCGTGGTCGCCGAACGGGCCATACGACGAGAGGCGAGCACGGTTCCGAGTTGCATGAACCGGGCCATGGCGTTGGCGCTGGCGGGATGGGAGAAGATCGACATGGTCCGTGTCCTCGGGCTACGAATGGTCCGCGATGCCGCCATGAACCAGATTGTGCACGCACGTGTTCAGCAGGCTGTGCAACTTCTCGGCCTCAGGGGTCGATACGCCGGTCAGCATCGTTGTTTCCAACTGGCGCATCCAGCCTTCGCACGCCCGCACTGCCTGGTCTCCTTCTTCGGTCAGGCTGATGCGAAGGATCCGACGGTTCTTGGGATCCGGTTCCCGCACGATCAGCCCTTTGCGCTCGAGATGGGCGATCATCTCGCTGCCCGCCTGTGGTGACACGAACGAACGACGCGACAGCTGGGCCCCGGACATACCAGGCTGGCGCTGCAGAACTGTCAGCGCGGTGTACTGAAGGGTGGTCAGCCCGTGTTCACGCACATGCGAGTCCATGAAGGCTCGGATCGCCAGCTCCAGCTGCTTGACCGTGTAGGTGAGGCGGGGCTCCTTGACGCGCTTCTTCCGTGAGGGTTCTGGTTTCACGTCGCAAACCTACCGGTCGTGCTCGAGGGTGCCCTCTGGACCAGCGCGTCACAGCGGAGCATTCGCAACGGCCCCGGCGATCACTTGGTCGACGTCGCGGGAGAGGATCACAGACGCCGTCTTGGCCGCACGGACGGCGTGCGAGTGGAGCGCCAGTGGCGCGATCGCCACCTCGTCCTTGCAGCCACCGGCCACCGGTCCGCAGACGCGCATGTGTCTCCTCTCCTCGCACGGTCTCACTGCCATCACGACTCCAGATGGACATCAAGGTACTTGACATTGTCCCCGGCCGCGGCCGTATAGTCACAGCGGCTCGTTCTCTGGGGGCAACCGTGTCGGAGCACATCCTGCATGCGTCGATAATCGGGAGGCCCGGCAGCAGGAGGTCCATGATGAGAGAGGGACCAACGATGACGAAACGCCTGCAGTTCCGAGTCTCGTTTGCGGTTCTGGTGTCCGTCGCGACGTCAGTCCTGGTGCCCGTCACTGCATCGGCGGCTCCAGCCCCGATCACCATCGCGCTCGTGACATCACTCACGGGGCCAGGAGCGGCCATGTTCACCCAGACGCCGTCGGCGTTCTATGCGCGCATCGCGGAGCAGAACGCAGCCGGCGGAGTCAACGGCCGCAAGATCAAGGGCATTGTGATCGACGACCAGACGCTTCAGGTTTCGACGGCGGTCCAGGAAGCTCTCTCAAGGGGCGCGTTCGGGATCGTGTCCGAGAGTCCTCTCTTCTATCTCGCGGCAAAATATCCCCAACAGCAGGGTGTGCCCGTGACGGGTGGGTCCTTCGACGGACCGGAATGGGGAGAGCAGCCGTACACGAACATGTTTGCGGCCGACACAGGGAGCGTCAATCCTGCATATCCATCCAACACGTTGTTCGGATCAATCATCAGGAAGTACGGTGGAACGGTACTGGCCACCTACGGGTACGGGGGGGCGGTCACTTCCGTCCGTGGCGCCACCGTCACCGCGATCTCGATGCAACACGCCGGTGGCAAGGTAGGCGTGTTGAACACGAGCGTGCCCATCGGCTCGGTCAACTTCACGGCCGATGCGATCATCGCCAAACAGAAGAACGTGAACGCGCTGGACCCGCAGATGGGCAACCAGTCGAATTTCGCCCTGGCGGCCGCCTATCGACAGGAGGGCGTCAAGACGAAGGTCGTTCTGTTCTCCAGCGGATACGAACAAGACGTGATCGGCACACCCTCCTGGCAAAGCGTCCAAGGGGCCTACTTCGAGTCGTTCTTCCGGCCGTTCTCCGTGCCCAATGAAGGGACCGAGCAGATGGCCGCCGCGATGGAGAAGTACGCGCACTTCTCCAAGAATCAGTTTCCCAACTTCGGCCAATACGAGGCGTGGATCGGCACAGATCTCATGCTGAAGGGCCTGCAGATGGCAGGCAGGAACCCGTCCCGATCGGCGGTGATCAAATCTCTCAGGAGCATCAAGGCGTACAGCGCGAACGGACTATTGCCGGTGACGATCAACTACTCGACGATCTTCGGGCACGATACGCCTGAGTATTGCGCCTGGCTCCTCAAGGCCGTCAAGGCTGGTTTTCTTCCGCTCTCGTCCCAGCCCCAGTGTGGCACCTACATTCCAGGGACGAACACCGCCTCTCCGTCTTCGTGACCGGCACCGGCCAGGGACGGCTCTATCCAGGTTGTGGATCTTTCTCGACCGGGATCGTGGCGACCCGGCAACCGCGACAACCGGAGCGCAGCCATTCCGGGCGCGGTCCACTTTCGGGTCAGCACGCTATGTGTGAATGGGGAGTCAGTGAAAGACGAGAGATCCAGGAAGGCGCGGTGTCGGGCATGTCGGACGCAACTGCACACGAGAGACGCCCTAGAACCCGATCGCGGTGAACATCGACCCGTTGAGGTGGGGGGCCCAATCGGATGTCCTTGCACCATTGAAGATTGAGCACCGGGCTATCAGTCGACGCGCGTGGTTTCGCGGTGATGCTCCCCGAGGATGCTGTTCCCGGCTACGGACGCGGCTTGCGCGCGGTTGCGAACACCGAGCTTGGCGTACAGGTGGCGCAGCTGAGTCTTGACCGCATTCTCACTGATGTAAAGGTGGTCTCCGAGTTCGCGGTTCGTCATGCCCGTCGAAAGCAACGATAAGAGTTCGCTTTCGCGCTCGGTGAGGCCAATCTCGCGTCCCGGCCAACGCAGAGCTTCATCGATCTGTGCGTGTTGCGATCTCTGCGTCAAAACAACACGCTCACCGCTTGCGGCGGCCTTGATGCCATCGATGATCTGTTGCCGAGGTGCGGCCTTGGAGATGAACCCTTGTGCACCGGCACGAATGGCACGACGCACGACGTACCGCCTGTGGTTGGTCGGAAACGCTGAACACCACGATGGCTCCGTTGTCGGGGTCGGCACCAAGAGAGCGCACTCGCTCGCTGAGGGTTTGGAGTTCTCCGTAAGTATCCAGGAGCGTGACGTGGACCCCTCGCCTCGGGCTCTTCTTGACGTCGAGCTCAATGACCTGGATCTCCGGCTCGCTGGACTTGAGGAGGGAGCGGAGTCCCTCCAGGACGATCATGTAATCGTTGACGAGTGTGACCCGGATCGATTTGGCCACGCCGCTACTCTACGTGGCCGCCGCTGAGCATTCAGGTTCTGTTCGGATTCCTTTGTCCCTCCCCTTCACGGTGCGCTTTACGCATCTCAACGAGGCCCAGAGGGATCTGTATCGAGTCAGCTTGCTGTGTGCTGCCCTGTCGACCGCATTGCTCGTGAGCCCCGTTGCCTACGCTCGATGGGTTTTCCGTCAGCACGAGAAGGGGAGCTCCTCCGGATTGCCAATGTCGTCGTGTTGTTCGGAATGGCGAGCGTCGCTCTGGCTGTCATTGCGGCGGTATGGCTGGTCTTGAGATTCGTCGGAATCGGCTGGTTCTTTTCGTTCCTGGCCGCGATCGTCACGGGAACGTTCGTGTGCTTCTGGTTCGTCTTCCCGATCTTTGAGCGGACCGTCTCTGACCCGCACTCTTACGAGTGACAGGGCCTACCGGCCCGGGGGAGGGAGGGCCCCGGCGCTCCGGAGAAGGCCGATGGCAGCAGATGAGTGACGGTCCTTGTCGCTGCCTGGCGCACGGCCCTTGCAACCCGGATGCCGATGCGCTAGAGGTAGACACAGTCGGCTTTTGAATCGTGAGGCGCCATGGTCACGGCAGCTCCGAACCGGATCGTTCGCATCGGGTGGCGCCACGGAGTGCCCGCGTTGGGGTGCGCCGTGGTGAGAGCGGGACGCAGCGAAGAGCTCGACATGCCCGGCGCTGGACATCCCGGCACCGTCATCGAATCAGCCGTCGGGGCCCTGAGCCGTTGTCTCGTCATGCGGGGCGTGGCTGGAAGAGGAACGGGATGCGCCCGCCGGCCTCAGCCGAGCGGTGACGCCGCGACCGTGACACCAGGAGGATTCAGATGACAGCCACGTACCGGAAGGATCCAGACAAGGTCGCCCGGCTCACGGAGGAGCAATATCGGGTGACGCAAGAGCGGGCCACCGAGCCGGCGTTCCATAACGAGTTCTGGGACAACGAGGACGCAGGCATCTACGTCGACGTCGTCTCGGGTGAGCCGCTGTTCGCCTCGACCACGAAGTTCGACAGTGGGTGTGGCTGGCCGAGCTTTTCCGAGCCCATAGACCCCGACAACATCGCGGAGATGCCGGACTTGAGCCACGGCATGACCAGGATCGAGGTCCGCTCGACGCACGGCGAGAGCCACCTCGGCCACGTCTTCGACGACGGGCCGCCCGAGGCTGGAGGGCTGCGCTATTGCATCAACTCCGCCGCCCTCCGCTTCGTGCCTGTGAAGGATCTCGAACGTGAGGGCTACGGCAAGTTCCTCAAGCTCTTCGAGCCAGGCCGGGCCGAGAGGGGAGGGCTGAAATGAGTGAGAACCTCGAGCAGGCCATTTTGGCCGGGGCCTGCTTCGGGGGGGTCCAGGGCCTCGTCCGCCGCCAGCTCGGCGTCGCCGCGCGCCCTTCCCATCACCACGAGGAGCCTCCATGCCTGCTGTGACAGTCGCCGACTGGACGACGCTGCCCAAGATTCCCGCTGCCGCCGCTCCCTCGACGGCGCGCCCCATCGCGTCCATCTCGACTGCGCCGAGCGGTCTCGAAGGCGAAGGGTTTCCGGTTCGCCGAGCCTTCGGGGGTAGGACGTTCGCCGAGCTTGACCCGTTTGTCCACATGGATCAGATGGGGGAGGTCGACTACGCCCCCGGTGAGCCGAAGGGGACGCCGTGGCACCCGCACCGGGGCTTCGAGACGGTCACCTACATGATCGACGGGACCTTCGCGCACCAGGACTCCAACGGTGGCGGCGGCCTCATCACGGACGGAGCCACTCAGTGGATGACGGCGGGCAGTGGCATCCTCCACATCGAGACGCCCCCAGAGGAGCTCGTGGTCTCCGGGGGGCTCTTCCACGGCATCCAGCTCTGGGTCAACCTGCCGGCGAAGATGAAATGGTTCCCTCCGGCGTACCAGCCGCTCGAAGCAGACCAGGTCACGCTGCTGGCGTCTGAGGACGGCGGTGCCTTGGTGCGCCTCATTGCAGGCCATCTCGGCGCCCTGGCCGGCCCGGGGTCGACGCACACCCCGATCTCGTTGATGCACGCCTCGGTCAGTCCCGGTGCCGTGCTCGAGGTGCCATGGAACCCCAGCTTCAACGCCTTGGCGTACGTGCTCGCGGGTTTCGGCGAGTTCGGTGCGGAGCGCCGTCCGGCCCAGCTGGGACAACTCGTGGCTTTCGGGCCGGGCGACCGGTTGAGGCTGCGGGCGGCCGAGAAGCGGGACGCCCGCTCGCAGGACCTCGAAGTGCTGCTCCTCGGGGGCGAGCCGATCAGGGAGCACGTCGAGCACTACGGCCCGTTCGTGATGAACACCAAGGCCGAGATCGGGCAGGCAGTTGAGGACTTCCAGGCCGGTCGGCTCGGTCGGGTCCCGCCCAACGCGCTCATGCCCCACGTTCCCGACCCGGCGCCGGTCCGCACCGAGCGGACCGGGATCTGAAGGAAAGCTGACCGATGTCCGTCAGCGACCCGCGATCTGACCGCCGTCGACGTGCAGGGTCTCGCCTGTTACGAAGGGCGATGACTCGAGGTAGAGGACGGTATCGACGATGTCACTGACCTGGCCGACGTGCCCGACTGGTGGGAGTCGCTCCCCGAGAGTGGTGTAACTCTCTGGAGGGTGAAGTGGCGTCTGAATTACGCCCGGCGAGACGGCGTTCACCCGGATGCCCCGAGAGGCGTACTCGATGGCGAGCGATTTGGTCACTGCGGCGAGACCGCCGTTGGTCAGTGAGGTGAGAGCAGAGGGCGCCTCGGATTCGGCAAAGTCGACAAGGGTGGTGGTGATGTTGACGACATGGCGGCCACTTCCCCTCCCCAGCCCTCGGAGGTGTAGTCGATGAACGGCTTCGAGATATATACCCCGGCGTTGTCGACGAGGGTGTCGATACGTCCGAATGCCTTCAGTGCCTCGCCCACCGTCCGGTCTGCGGTGGCAGGATCCGACACGTCCCCAGCAATGGTGAGCAGCGCTGGGTCCGCGGTGGGTGTGATGGTTCGAGACGTGGCCACCACGGCCCACTCGTTCTGTCGGTACCCGGCGACGAGCCCGGCGCCGATGCCTTGGGACCCCCCTGTGATGATTGCCACCTTGCGATCCTGTCCGCTCATCCCTCTCCCGTCAGCTCGTACGCCGGGAACGTGCCGCCGGGTGCAATTTCGGAACACATCGTGGGAGCCTTTCAGAATGCGACGCGAACGTCGTCCAGCGTCCCTCTTTCCCTCAGTTGGCCGGTACGGGTACCGCGGCGGCCGGCTTTGGCGCTGCAGCGATCTCGTCGCAGAGTGCTTTGAGCGCGGCAACGTAGATCTCGGAGAACGTCGGGAACGGCTGGATTATGTCGGTCAGAACGTCGAGTGAGAGGTGGGCATGGATCGCCAGCGTGGCCTGCTGCAGCCACTCGCCCGCTTCAGGACCGAGCGCATGGGCGCCAGTCAGCCGCTCGCCGTCGCTGAGCAGCGTCAGGAAACCCTTGTCCTCGGCGTACGCGTGCGTGTAGGTGGCGGTCTTCGCGACACCTGACAGAGGGACCGTGGCGCTGAATCGGCCGGCTGAAGCGCCCACGGCAGCGGCTTGCGGGTCCGTGTAGACGACCCGCGGAACAGCCTCGTAGTTGGCCTTCCGTGGCTTCCTGAGAATGTTTGCGGCGACGACCTCGCCTTGGTACTTCCCGACATGGGTCAGCGGCCAGATGCCGTTGACGTCGCCGATCGCCCAGAGGTGATCCGCCGCGCGTAGGTGTGCATCGACCGGAACTCCACGAGTGTCCGGTTCGACGCCGACAGTTTCGAGGCCCAGCCCTGCCACCCGCGGGCGCCGGCCCGTTGCGACGAGCAGCCGATCGCCGCGCAGCTCTCGTCCATCGTCGAATCCGAGGACATAGTCCTCGCCATCACGTCGCGCCGACGTCGCGTTGGCGGACAGAGCGAGCTCGATGCCCTCTCCGCTGAGGACCTGACCGAGCGCTTCACCGAGCGGAGCCGGCTCTCTTGGGAGTACATGCTCGGCCATGTCGATGACCACCACCTCCCCGCCGAGCCGACGCACAGCCTGCGCCATCTCCACCCCGACCGGCCCTCCACCCAGGATGAGCAGTCGGCGCGGCACGACCTTCATGGACGTCGCCTCGCGGTTGGTCCAGATGCCATCGAGCTCGCGCAGACCCGGGACGGGTGGCACGACCGGATCCGCGCCGTTGGCGAGCACCACGTCATTGGCGGTGTGGCGCACGCCGTCGACCTCGACGACTCCCGGGCCCGCGAGCCGCCCAGTGCCCCGCAACAGATCGATGTGATGATCGGCCAGCCAGCGCTCCTGTCCGGCATCGGAGTAGTCCGAGACCATGAAGTCGCGGTACGCAAGAGCCGCCTCGACATCGACCTCGGCACTCGCAGCCGCCTCCCGCGCCCCGTGGACCGCCTCGCCTGGGCGGAGCAGCGTCTTCGACGGAATGCACGCCCAGTACGAACACTCGCCTCCCACGAGTTCCCGCTCGACGATGGCGACGCGTAAGCCTCCCTCGGCCAAAGCACCAGCACAGTGCTCGCCGGGCGAGCCCCCACCGAGCACGATGACGTCGTACTCGGTGCTCATGTCGGGTCCTCTTCACCCCTCAGCCGCCCGTGCTGGCCGTGTCCGTCGGCCGCCCTTCTGAGGGCGCCTGCGAGACCGCCCACGGACTCGAACGTCGTGTTCATTTGCCCCTTCTTTCAGCGGCCAGGAAGTCGCGTCTTGATCTCTTGGAGCAGCCAGCCGTTGCCGTCCGGATCGCCGAATGCGGCGAACGAGCCGTAATCGGCATGTTCGGGTGCCGGACCGCTCAGTCGTCCCTCGTTCCCGGCGTGGTGGAAGACACCCGTCACGTCGTGGAACGTCTCGCTGACGTCGACCCCGCGCGCAATCAGGTCGGCACGGGCGTCGTCGATGTCATAGACGGTGAGCTGTAGGCCCTGGGACGAGCCGGGTGGGACGGATGTGACTCCCTTGCCGAAGATGATGGAGCAGGCGGATCCCGGAGGTGTCAGCTGCACGACTCTGTAGCCATCATCGATGGCGAGATCGGCGTCCAGCCGCCACCCCAGCGATTCGTAGAAACGCTTCGCGCGATCGACGTCCGAGACTGATACGACCACGACCTCGAGCCTTGCCTCACCGGCCTTGACCGGCTCGGCGACGGTCGTGCCCTTACTGCTCGCCTGGACGCTGCTCATCTCCGTCTCCATCCGTTTGTGGCGCCGTGACATGGCGATGCGAGGTGGCCGACGTGCGCAACTCCAAGCAAGGACGCTGGGCGCTGAAGGGTGTTGGTTGGTGCCTCAGACGTTCGTCGGCCGGTGACGCCGCGTTGCGTATGGGCTCACTCTTCCCCTCGGGTACGCGAAAGTCAAGAGCCTTTCGCGGGACCGCGACATCAGATGTCGCGGTCCGTCTGGGAACGCATCGGTACGACCTCTGATGGATGGTATATCGGCATCGTGTGCGGAACAGAGACCATCCCTGGGCCAGACCCTCGGCTTGGAGCATCGCTGAGGTTCTGCTGGCAGGCCCCGCGGGGTGAGCCGTCGATCTCAGATGCCCGCCGCCACGCGTGTGACGACGAGAGGTCGGTCGTCATGAGACTGCTTTCATCGCGTCGACGAATTCGCCAATGAGGTCATCGGGCGCGTCGTAGCCTGGAAAGTAAGCGCAGACCCGGTCACAGTCCGGAAACCGGCGTACGATCTCCGTCGCACACTGCGCCGGGGTGCCGTGTACGGCGAGCGTGTTCAGAACGTCGTCGTCGATCAACCCTGTCATCTCGAGCCACTTTCCGCGCTTCGACAGTGCGTTCAATTCAGGTTGTAGGTCCCCCCAACCCTCGACATCCAGGACGGGCTTGTATGCGGGAGTCGACGCATAGAACGCGATCAGAGTGCGTATGCGTGTGGCGGCTTCCAACTCGTCAGTGGTTCGACCCACACCCACGATGACCTCGGCGGTCAATTCGATGTCGTGGCGCTGGCGACCGGCGCTCGCCAGCCCAGCATCGATCGCCGGTCGCGTACGTTCACGCATGTGACGTGCGGAGTTGAAAGGCATCACGAGAACTCCATCTGCCACTTCGGCGGCCATTTGGTTCATACGCGGACCGAGCGCTCCAACCAGGATTTTCGGTATCCCGAACGGGTTGGGTCCCGGATCGAAGACCGGCGTCATCAGGGTGTGGGTCGTGTAGTCACCTCTGAAGTCGAGCGGCTGACCGTCCTGCCAGTGCTGCAGCACGGCCTTGATGGCGAGCACGTACTCCCGCATGTGTGCGACCGGCTTACCCCAGGTCGCTCCGTAGCGCTTCTCGACGTGTGCCCGCACCTGGGATCCCAAACCCAATCTGAAGCGACCGCCGGAGAGCAGCTGAAGGTCGTAGGCCGCGTGCGCCAGGTGAATCGGGCTGCGGGGGAAGGCGATCGCCACATTGGTCATCAGATCCAGTGAACACACCGGGGCAGCCGCGACCAGCGGGAAGAACGTGTCATGGGCATTCTCAAAAGTGAAGACTCCGTCGACCCCGGTGCGCTCCAACGCTGATGCCCGCTGGGCCGCATCGACCACCGAGTTGGCCAGCATGACATCGATTTTCATCGTCACCTCTTGTCGTTCACTATGCCCATGACTGTGCGGAAAGTGGGAACGCAGCGACCAGGAGCCTCATGAGTTTCGGAAACAGGGGAGTGAAGCGACCCTCGCCCCATTCGAGATCAGGTTCGTTGGCGATGGCCTGGCTGAGGACTCCGACAATGAGGACGGAAACGAGATACACCGCCTCCTCGGACGTGGCCCCGGGGCCGAGTTGCCCGGCTTCGACGGCATCAGCGAGAGCGTGCCGCTGCATCTCGACCATCTCCCTGCTTGGCTCCATGGCTTCCGGCGAGGGTTCGAAGCTCGGAACAGGGCGCCAGAACAACAACTGAGCGACGGAGCGATTGGCCAATGCCCAGCGCCCGCTGGCCTCGAGCCCGGTGATCAGCGACCCGAGACCGGGTTCGGCATCTGCCATCGCCCTGCGCATGATGTCGAGGTGCTCGCGCTGGCCACGCAAGAAGAGTGCGTCGTAAACGGCCATGAGCGAGGGGAAGTACTTGTAGAGGGAGGGGGGCTGGACGCCGAGGCGGCGTGCCACCTCGGCCAGGCTCAGACCGTTGACTCCTTCCTCGTCCATCACGTCGACTGCAATGTCGAGGATCTCCTCAATGGTCTCCAGGCGCTTCCGGGCGCGCCGGTCCGTCCGTGGCGGTTCGCCGGCCTCCTGGGCCTGCATCATCATGGACGAAGCATAGCTGAAGTTATGGTTGACAACAAGAGCTAATGGCATTAGCTTTTGTGTGGCACACACGCAGACATTCCGGGCAACACGGAACTGACGACAGGAGCACGCCATGGGAGAGAAGAGCGGAAGGTGGTGGCTGACGCAGGACAGCTGCGAGACCATCGTGGATGCGGAGCCCGAGCAGATCTACGCCCTGGTGGCGGATCTGCCGCGGATGGGCGAGTGGAGTCCCGAGTGCCAGCGCGTGGAGTGGGAGGAGGGCGCCACGGGGCCGGCAATCGGCGCGCGCTTCATCGGGCACAACGAGGGCGGACCGCGAAAGCTCATGAAGTGGTCGCGCCGCGGTCGCATTGTGGCTGCGGATCCCGGTCGGGAGTTTGCCTTCGCGACTGAGGAGGGTGGTCACGAGTCGACCGTGTGGCGCTATCGCTTCGAACCCGCTGAGGGCGCAACCCGCGTCATCGAGTCCTACGAGGTCAAGAAGCTCCCGGTGTGGGCCCGGATCGTCGACGTCCCCACGAACAGGGCCGGAGAGTTGCGCGAGCACATGGGGCACACCCTTGCCCGGCTGAAGGCTGCGGCCGAGGCCGCGCGTAGGCCTGGCGGACCGTCGTGACACTCGAGGTGGGCCCCGGCGGTTACGTGCTCGAGGCCGATGAGGGCGAGCCACTCTGGTTCGCGGGGAGTCTGCTCAGCTACAAGATCACCGGTGACCAGTCCAATGGGCACTTGGCGCTGGCCGAGGTACGAGCTCCGAGAGGCTCGGGGTCTCCACGCCACCGTCACCGCCACGAAGACGAAGCCTGGTACATCCTGGACGGGAATCTCACGTTCTGGTTGGGGGACGACACGCGGACCGCGACGAGCGGAGACTTCGTCTTCGGCCCTCGAGGGGTGGAGCACCAGTTTCGGGTGGACTCAGAGGGGGCTCACTTCCTCCTCCTTGTCACCCCTGCGGGTTTCGAGGACTTCACCCGAGCCTGCGGTTGGCCCGCCACCGACTTGACGCTGCCGCCACCCGACCTGCGAGCGCGAGACGAGAAGGCGCTCACCGCTGCCGCCGAGCAACACGGCCTCGACATCACGCACTCGTAGACCGAGATCCCCGCCGATCGGGGCCGGCCATCCGATCATCCGGCCCCGGGAGCGGCAGCGCTTGTCCTGAGCAGTCCCACAGGTCGCCCGCACATCGTGGTCACGCAGGCGGGCTGTGCTCCGCCGGGGGCTGTTCGAGTATGACCGTCTTGCTCTCCAGGAACGGCAGCAAGCCCTCCGTTCCCCCCTCGCGCCCGATGCCCGATTGCTTGAACCCGCCGAAAGCGATGGAGAAGTCGGTGCGGAACGAGTTATGTCCGACGGTCCCGGAGCGAAGCTGGCCGGCGACCGCCCGAGCTCGGTCCGCGTCGTTCGTGAACACGGAGGCGTTCAATCCGTAGATCGTGTCGTTGGCGATGGCCACTGCGTCCCGCTCGTCCCGGGCCGGGATCACGCTCACCACCGGGCCGAAGATCTCTTCCCGGGCGATCGTCTGGGAGTTCTCGACATTGCTGAAGACCGTCGGCTCCACGAACCAACCCTTCTCGAGGTGCTTGGGTCGCCCACCGCCAGTGGCCAGCGTCGCACCCTCGGCCACACCCCTCTCGATGTATCCCAGCACCCGGTCGCGCTGCCGGCTGACGGCCAGGGGTCCCATCTGCGAATCGGGATCGAACTGGTTCCCTACCTTGACCTGGGAGAACGAGTCGACCAGCGCTTCCACCAATTCGTCGTGACGATGCTGCGACACGACGATCCTCGTGAGCGACGAACAGACCTGGCCGGACAGCATGCACTCCGCCTGCGCCAGTCTCCGCGCGGTCATCTCGAGATCGATGTCGTCGAGGACGACCGCGGCCGACTTTCCCCCGAGTTCGAGGGTGCATCGGGCAATGCGCTCACCACAGAGCGAGGCGATGCGGCGGCCAGCTGCCGTCGACCCGGTGAAGGTGATCTTGTCCACGCGCGGATCACGCACCAGCAGCTCCGACACCTGGCGATCAGCAGTCACCACGTTGAGCACTCCTGGCGGCAGGCCGATTTCCTCCGCGACCTCGGCCACCAGGTACCCCTCGCCGGGCGCCTCGGGCGACGACTTCAGGATCACCGTGCAGCCGGCGATGAGGGCCGGGGCGATCTTGTAGCTGATGAGCCCCAGTGGTCCGTTCCACGGAATGATGGCTCCGACCACGCCCACCGGTTCTCGAACCAGCAGCCCGAAACCGGGAGAACTGGGCTGCGCCACCTGTTCCCACTCGAAGGAGTCGGCCAGGCCGGCATAGAAGTCGAACGTGCCGGCGGCTCCGGTGGCGGCCCCGTACGCGATCCTGTGCAGCACACCGGACTCCCTGGGCCAGATCTGCCCGATGTCCTCGGCTCTGGCGGCGAGGCCCGCGCCCAGGTCGCGGAGATACGCCGCCCGCTCGGCATGTGTCATGCGCGGCCACGGACCGTCGTCGAATGCCGCGCGCGCCGCGGTGACCGCCCTTGCCATGTCCGCCTCCTGCGCCTCGGCGACGCTGAAGAAGTACTCCTCGGTGCCCGAATCGATGACGTCGATCCTGGCATCTGACGCCGGAGAAACCCATTCGCCGCCGATGAAGAATCGGTCGGCGTGGCGCAGGAGCGGGGAGCCGTCGTTCGTGGTCGTCATGGTGGGACTCCTCTCGTGTGGCCGGCCAGCACCGCGTGTGGGCTGGGTCGTCGAGGAACGTCTGGATCAGGAGGTGCGAATCACTGCTTCACGGTAGCGCGCCGATCTGATTCGTTCAGTTGAGCCGGCTTTGCCAATCTGGCGGTACTCGTCCGGCTGGTCCGGGCACCGGTTGGTCAAGAGGGTGATGTTCCGGTGGTGCCAGCCTGGGACCGCTCATGAAGTCGTTCGAGCGATAGTCCCAGAACCAGTCCTCACCCGGCTCGAAGCTGCAAATGACGGGATGGTCCGAGGAGCGAGCGTGGGCGGTGGCGTGTTGGCTCGGAGAGTTGTCGCAGCAACCGATGTGACCGCAGTCAGCGCACCGTCGCAGATGGAGCCACCACCCTCCCTCCTCGAGGCATTCGGCGCAACCGGTTCCGCTGGGAGGCACGCTCGGACGGATGAAGGAGTCAGTCACAATTTCCTCCTTGGGTGAGTTGTCCCGTTCTCCGGTCGCGACGGTACCGACGTCGAGGACGCAACTCAACCTTGTCGGGCTGACTCTTCTCGGCTCACCGCCGCCAGGCCGTTATTGTCTATGGGTGACAGTCGAATCGATCGACACGTGGGACGTCGTCATCATCGGCGGCGGGCCTCCCGCCGAGAACGTCGGGCAGTACGCCGTGGCCGGCAGCGACCCCACCGTGGTAATCGTGGAGGCAGAGCTCGGCGGTGGTGAATGCTCCTAGTGGGCGTGCATGCCGAGCAAGGCGCTCCTTCGTCCCGTTGAGGTCCTGGCCGCCGCCCAGAATGTCGCCGGAGCCGCCCAGGCGGTGACAGGCGGGTGGGACATCGCCGCGGTGCTGGCCCGCCGCGACTCGTTCACCCACGACCACAACGACGAGTCTCAGGTCGAATGGTTTCGTGATGTCACGAATCTCCGTGAGGTGCCGCGCCGGGTTGCCGTCGTCGGCGGTGGCGTAGTGGGGTGTGAGGCGACCACCTGGTTGCACGGGCTCGGGGCCGAACAGCTGACGGTCATTGAGCCGGGTCCGGCCCTGCTGGCCAGGCAAGAGCCCTTCGCCGGTGAAATGCTCGCGAAACAGTTTGCCGACCTCGGCGTGACGGTGATGGTCGGTACCCCAGTTGATGAGGTGTCCCGCCCCGGTGCCATGGACACCGGTACCGGTCGGGTGCACGGGGGCCCGGCGCAGATCAGCGCCGGGGGCCGCAGCATTGAGATCGACGAGATCGTCGTTGCCGCCGGCCGCACGCCCGCCTCCGGGGACATCGGACTCGAGACCGTGGGGCTGGATGTCAGCGCACACGGGCTCCCGCTACCGGGATGTCGCCGATCACGACCAGGTTCCGGCAGTCGTGTTCACGGACCCTCAGGTGGCGTCGGTCGGACTCACCGAGTCCGCCGCCCGTGACCGAGGAATTGAGGTGGAAGCCACAGAATACGACCTGGGATCGGTGGCGGGAGCTTCTTTGGTGCGAGACAACTACAAGGGTCGGGCGAAGATCGTCGTGGACCGAGCCAGCGACACGCCGGTCGGGGCAACTTTCGTCGGTGCGGACGTGGCCGAGTTGCTGCACTCCGCCACAACCGCCATCGTTGGCAAGGTCACGCTCGACACGCTGTGGCATGTCGTGCCGTCCTACCCGACCATCAGTGAGGTCTGGCTCCGACTGCTCGAATCGCGCGAGTGACCCTCGGTGCCGGCAGGTGAGGCCGTCCGCCATCGCTGCAGCGCGGGCGACGAGACCGTATTGTCGTGGCATGCGGCAACATGAGCTCGAGGGGAAGGTGGCGATCGTGACCGGTGGTGCCGGCGGTATCGGTCGGGCGACGGCCGAACTGCTCGTCGGCGAGGGAGCGCGTGTCGTGATCGCGGATGTCGACGTGGACCAGGGTCAAGAGGTCGCTGGGCGAATCGGTGAGGCGGCCGCCTTCAAGCAGACCGATGTGAGCGACGCGGATCAGATCCAGGCTTTGGTCGACTTCACCGTCGAGCGCTTTGGCGGTCTGGACATCATGTTCAACAACGCGGGGATCGGCAGTCCGCTCAAGCGGTTCCTGCCGGACGACCTCGAGGACTTCACCCGCATCATGAACGTGAATCTGTTCGGGGTGCTCGTCGGCTCCCAGCGCGCCGCACGGTACATGAAGGACAATGGCGGCGGTTCCATCATCAACAACGCTTCCATCGCAGCCGTGAACGCCGGCACCGGCATGATCTCCTACCGGGCGTCGAAGGCGGCCATTGCCCACGCCAGCAAGTGCATGGCCATCGACCTCGCGCCATACCGCATCCGGGTCAACTGCCTGACGCCCGCCCACATCCGCACCGGCATCACGACCTACGAGATGGGCCCGGTGCTGCGCTACATGCAGCCCCTCGAACGCGAGGCGCAGCCCGAAGACGTCGCGAATGCAGTGGTGTTCCTCTCCAGCGAGCGCGCGGCGCAGGTGACCGGCATCGTGTTCCCGATCGACGGTGGGACGACCGCCGGCCCACCGTACGCGCAGACGAAGCTGATCATGTCGACGGCGAGGCCGGCCCAGGAGGACTCGACCACGACGTCGTGAAGCGTACGGCCTGGCGCCGTCAGCCCAAGGGCGAGAGGTCGAGGTGGAGGCGTTCGAGGCCACGGAGGAAGAAGGTCGGCAGGTAGTCGTACCGCCTGGCGTCGGCCGGACCGTGGTGCTCCTCGGAGATCGTGATGTCCGCTGTGCGATCGAGGAACCGGTTGATCGTGACCCGACCCTCGGCGCGGGCGAGAGGCGCCCCTGCACACGTGTGGATGCCGTGCCCGAAGGCGATGTGCTGCCGGGCGTTCGGTCGGTCGATGTCGAACTCGTACGGGTTCTCGAACACTCGAGGGTCACGGTTGCAGGCGCCCGGTACGAGCATGACCGAGGCTCCAGCGGGCAGGTCGACGCCGGCGAGTTGGGTGCGCACGCGCGCCATCCGGAACTGCGTCCGGAGCGGGCTCTCCATCCGAAGTGTCTCCTCAATGAAGTTGGGGATGCGGTCACGCTCGTCACGAACGAGTGTCTGCAGGTCAGGCTGCTCGCCGAGCATCCGGAGGGCGAAGGAGAGCAGCCGCACCGTGGTCTCTTGACCGCCGGCGAAAAGGTTGGCGGCGATGAGAGCGGCGTCCTTCGCCTCGGGCGTCGAGCCGTCCGGGAACGTCGCGGTGGCCAGGCCGGTCAGGACGTCGCGCCGGGGGTTCTGACGGCGATCCTCTATGTACTGGTTGAACCGCTCGTAGAGGAATTCCAGCGGCTTGTGGGCGACGTCCTGATGTACCGTCGACAGCCGCTCGCGAAAGAGGGAGTGATCGGATTCTGGTACGCCCTCGAGGTCGGCAATCACAGTGAGGGTGAACGGCTCCGCGTAGGCGCTGACCATCTCACACGAACCCTCGTCGATGAATCCGTCGATGAGGCGGTCGGCGTACTTCCACATGAAGTCTTCGTTCTCCTTGAGCCGCTTTGGTGTGATGAGCCGCATCAGGAGGTGGCGATGCGCCGTGTGGTTCGGCGGGTCGAACGAAGGAAGCTGGTCGCTGAAGGGCAGCTCGTGCCGGTACTTGACGATGATGTCGCTGATGTCGTCGCCTTCCATAGGCGCGGAGAATTTCATGAACGACCCGCACACCACGTTGCACGACGAGTACGTCCCCGATGGCGTGTCGTTCGGTGGAAACGACGCGGGATCGCTGTAGATCGCCATCGCCTCGGGGTGGCCGGTGACGACGAACATGCCGTAGCGAGGCTCCTGCCACACCGGGCTTTGCTGCCGTACCCAGTCGAAGTAGGGATAGGGGTCGTCTTGGGTCGATCGGTCGGTGAAGAAGTTGACGTTCTCGAAATCACTCATGTGCATCCTCGATCCACATCTCTAGAGCCTACGATTGCTTCATGGGCCTCGAAGTCGAGATCGACCGCGAAGTGTGCATGGGTTCGGGTAACTGTGTGTATGAGGCGCCGGGCGCGTTCGACCTCGATGACGACTCCATCGCGTTCGTCGTCGACCTCGCCGTCTCGCCCGAGGACAAGGTCATTGCCGCAGCGCGGAAGTGTCCAACCCAAGCCATCACGGTCCGACGGGAAGGCGTAAACCTGGTCTGAGTACCATCATGAGACAGTGCGGTGCTCACGCGTTGCGTGACGCGCTGCGATGAAGCCGAAGACCATGGTGTTGGCGATGCTCGCCCCAGGTCCGAGGTAGTGGCGGCCCATCACGGTGGCGGTGCCGTTGCCGGTGGCGTACAGGCCCTCGATCGGCCGATCGTCTTGACCGATGACCTGGGCATGCTCGTTCGTCAGCAGGCCACCGCAGGTGCCGATGTCACCCGGCACCACCTGGACCCCGTAGTAGGGGGGTTCGTCGATCGGGCCGAGGCAAGGATGCACCCTGTGGTTGGGATCGCCCAAGGCCCGGTTGTAGGCGGACTGACCTCGCCCGTAGTCGGGGTCGACGCCCCGCGCGGCGTTCTCGTTGAATCGTTCGACGGTGTGGGCCAGTCCGGCAGGGTCGATGTTGCACATGCGGGCCAGGTCGTGCAGTGTCCACGCCTGCTTCAGCATCCCGCTTTGAAGCAGCTTGCGCGGGAACCGACCGGGGCGGGAGCGCTGGTGCGCATAGCGCTTGCGGTAGCGATCGTCGAAGATCAACCAGCATGGGACCGCCCGGCTCGTCTTGTCGCGGGCGTACATGGCCTTGCCCACTTCCATGTACGAGTTCGACTCGTTGACGAAGCGCTGCCCTGCCGCGTCGACGTATATCGTGCGTGGACGCTGACGCGCCTGGTCGAGCGTCGATTGCCCGAATCGCCCCGTCCGCGGCGACGGCAGCCACCACGCTTCGTCCATGAAGTCGGTCTTTGCACCGAGTCGCATGGCCGCCTGGATGGCCTCGCCGGTATCGCCCGGGTTCGAGATCGACCATTTCGCCCGGTTCGGTTGATCGCCTCCGTACTGCTCGCGCATCTCGGCATTGTGGGCGAAGCCCCCGGCAGCCAGCAGGACCCCCTGACGGGCTCGGATCAGCACCGGATGTCCCGCTCGCACCGTGCGAACGCCGGCGACGCGGCCGTCCTCGACGATCAGGTCCTCGAGCGGTGCCTCCGTCCAGATTGGGATCCCGCGCGGAATCGCGATGTGCATCATCTGTGCGATCAGTGATGCGCCGTTCGTGAGCAGAGCCTGACGCCGAAGCCGAGCCGCATAGGTTCGGAGCACGACGCGGGCGGAGACGGCGAACGCCCCGATGCTGCGGTTGTAGTGAGAGAGGGAACGCGCCTCGTTGGTCATCACCGCGAGGCCGAGGCTCTGGGCAAGTCCTGGCTGCAGCTTTCCGAGCCACTGACCGAGCACTCGACCATCGAATGGAACGGGCTCGATCCCGCGTCCGATGTCGTGGCCGCCCTTGGCGCTCGAGTAGTAGTCGCTGTAGCCGGGGCAGTGGACGAAGTGCATGCCGCGAGCCTGGAGGAACGAGACCATCTCCGGTCCCGCCGTCAGGAATGCGTGTCGACGTTCGAACGAGGAGGCGGGCCCGACGTCACCCACGACCGCTTCGAAGTGGGCCATGGCGTCCTCGTACGAGTCCGGAACGCCATCTGCTCGCATCACTGGATTGTCCGGGACCCAGACGATCCCCCCGGACATCGCGGTCGAGCCGCCGACCCGCTCCTGCTTCTCGAGCACGAGCACGCTCGCTCCAGCGTTGGCTGCGGTGAGCGCGGCGACCATGCCACCACCCCCGGATCCGACGATCACGAGGTCGACGGTGGAGTCCCACGTCGTCATGTCACGCCCTCTCTGACCTCCCCGGCGTCCAACTCGCCCTCGGAGCAAGCTAGCAGGGTCCGTTGACGATTGCTACGAAGCCGAAGTAATCTGGCATCATCGTAGAACAGTGAAGCGGGGGAGATGACCGGTAACGCAAGGACACTGACGTACCCACCCGAGGGTCTGGGCGCACCCAAGGATCGCCGTCCGGGCCCCCTCGTCGACCTCGGGCTCCCTGCCGGGGCCGAGGTGTTCTCGGCCGACGACCACATCTCGCTGGCCGGGGACATCTTCTACGAGCGGTTTCCCGAGAGTATGAAGGAACGAGCGCCCCGTGTCATGAACGTGGATGGCGGGTGGGTGATCGGAATGGACGGGAAGTCCATCCTCGTGCCCGAGTTCATCGAGGTGCTCACGCAGTACGACCCCGTTGCCGGGTCCCACACGGGTGACATCGAGGCCAGGCTGGCGGCGCTGGAGTCGGAGGGTGTCTCGAAGGAGCTCGCCTTCCCGAACTCCGTTCTGGCCCTCTTCGGATGGCCGGACAGGGAGGTCCGAGAGCTCTGCTTCCGGATCTACAACGAGCACATCGCCGAGGTGCAGGAGCGGTCGAACAATCGCATCTTCGGGGTCGGCCTGATCAACTGGTGGGACCCCGAGGGTGCACGGCGGACGGTGAACGAGCTCAAGGCGCTGAGGTTGAAGACGTTTCTCATGCCGCTTTCGCCGGGCAAGGACCTCGACAAGCGCCCTATCGATTACGCGAGCACCGCGATGGACGGCGTGTGGGAGGCGATCGAGGAGGCGCAGGTCCCGGTGTCGCACCACATCGGTGAGAGCCCGCCGGCGACGCCAAACGAGTTCAACGCCGTGGCCATCGGGATGCTGCAGTCCGTAGCGCCGTTCCGCGACACCTTCGCCAAATACGTCTTCGGCGGGATCCTCGACCGTCACCCCGGGCTCCGCGTCGGGTGGTTCGAGGGCGGGATCAACTGGGTGCCATCGGCCATCCAGGACGCGGAACACATTGCCGCGTCGTTCCAGCATCTTGGCAACCTCAAGGTGCAGCACGATCCGCAGTACTACTGGGACAATCACATGTATGCGTCGTTCATGGTCGATCCACTCGGCCTGGCGCTCGTTGCCCGCATCGGCCTCGATCGGGTGATGTGGTCCACCGACTTCCCGCACAACGAGAGCACGTACGGGTACAGCGGTGAGTCGCTGGCAGCCGTCGTGGACGCCGTGGGAGCCGAGGCCGCAGGCGCCATTGTCGGCGGAAACATCAAGCACTACCTCGGGCTGGACAGCTGATGCACGCAGGGCTGATGGCATCGGCACCACCGACGCGGATTCCGCCGAAGGCGGATGTTGCCCGCATGCAGCACGAGCGAGTGGAGCGAATTCGTGCCGTGCTCGTCGAACAGGGACTTGACGCACTCGTCCTGCTCGGTAACACCAACGTGGTCTACGCGACCGGCGCGATCTGGCCACTCGCCGACTCGGGCCGGGCCAATTTCGAGCAGCCCGTCGCCGTGGTCCTCGCTGATGACGAGTCGCCGCACCTCTTCTCTCCCGTGCGGGAGGACGGCCGGCTCCGCGTGGCGCTGCCCCCCGATCACATCCACAGCCCGGTGTACCTCGACTTCGACGAGGGTGTGCAGCTGTTCGCGTCCCAACTCAGTGGTCTCGTCCCGGACAATGCCGCGATCGCGATCGACGAATGGACCAACGCGCTGCGCCGCGAGCGGTCGATCTTCTTCGCGCCCGACGCACCGGTCGACGGCGGACGAGTGATCAGCAGAGTCAAGGCGGTCAAGACGCCGGATGAGCTGTCGTGTATGCGAGAGGGCCTGCGGATCACCGAGCGTGCCATCGCCGACGTGCAGGCGCGCGTCGCGCCGGGCGTCCGTCAGACGGATCTGACGGCGACGTTTCTGCGCACCATCTTCGACGCCGGTGCGGACGCGAACATCCTCGACCCGATTTGGCAAGTGATGCCCTCCCGGATCGCGGACGGGCCATGGACGACGACTGGTGACTTGGCCTGCCCGCTCCTCTCGACCGAACGCGAGCTCGCCGAAGGCGATGTCCTGTGGGTCGACACCGGTGTCAGCTACGCGGGGTTCCACTCCGACTTCGGACGCACCTGGATCGTGGGGCGTGAACCGGATGCTCGGCAGCGCGGGCAGTTCGAGCGGTGGCGAGCGATCATGGAAGCCGTCCTCCAGGTCACCCGAGCCGGGGCGACGGCGGCCGACCTGACCGCGGCCGCAATCGACGCCGCCGGTGGCGTGAAGCCGTGGATGCCCCATTTCTACCTCGGTCATGGTTTGGGCATCGACAGCGCCGAGATGCCGTATGTCGGAAGTGACATCGGTGAGGCGTTTGACGCAACACTCGTCCTCGCAGCGGGGATGGTGCTGGTGCTCGAACCGATCGTCTGGGAGGACGGAGCAGCCGGCTACCGCTCCGAGGAGGTGCTGCTCATCACGGAAGACGGGTGGGAGCCCATGACCGACTACCCCTACGATCCGTTTTGAGCATCCCGTGAGCGTCACCGAAGTTCGTCCCGACGATGCAGCCCTGCGCCTCGCTCGTCGAGCGCGCGTGCTCGCCGAGATGGAGGCGGAGGACATCGACGTCCTCGTGGTCGGTCGTGAGGCCAATGCCCGTTATGTGTCGGGCGCGCCGCGACTCTGGACCGCCGGCTCCCGTGCGTTCGGTCCCGGATGCGTGCTCGTGCGCGCGACCGGCTCGGTCCATCTGTTGAGCACGTGGGACGAAGGGATCCCGGACGACATCCCCCACGAGAATTTGTACGGCATCTCGTTCAATGCCATGAACTTCGTGAAGGTGCTGCAGGGGATCGAGGGTGCCGCGACCGCCCGGACCGTCGCCACGGACGCCCTGACACCGTCTTCCGCGAACCTTCTGCCGAAGGCGTTCCCGTCGGCTGAGCTCATCGACGGTGAGCCGCTGCTGCGGCGGGTCCGCCGGGTCAAGACGCCCCTGGAAGTCGAAGCCATCCGTGCGTCGGTCCGCGTCGCGGAGCGCGCGCTGGGTGAGGCGGCGGGGGCGCTCACGCCGGGCGTCACGGAGCGCCAGCTCACGGGCGTGTTCATGGAGTCCATGGCGTCGGCGGGTGTCACGACCCCCGCAACGCAGGACGTGGCATGGGTCACGTCGCGCCATCACCCATGGCATCGCGCCAGTCGGGATGCACCGGTAGGACCAGGCGACCTGGTGGCCTTCGATGCCGGGGTGATCCTCGCCGGATACGTCGGAGAGCTCGGCCGGACATCTTCGGTGGGCGCCGACGTCGCCGTCGACCGTGAGTTGACGCAGTACTGGGACGAGCTGTGGGATCGGCTCCTGGCGGCATGCCGGGTCGGTGCGCCGCTGACCGACCTCCTCGACGCGTACGACGACTTCGGCATCGGACCACCCCCCATGCCGGTCGCGCGGGGTCTGGGTCTCGGTTTCGACCTACCCCTGGTGACGCACGCGCTTCCGCGCACCGCCGGCGAGCAGCGCATGGAGGCAGGTATGGTGCTGGCGCTTGCTGCCTACGTGTGGAAGGAAGGTATCGGTGCCCTGTACGGCCAGGAGCCCGTCGTGGTGACGGCGAACGGGCCGGAGCTGCTTTTGACGACACCGTTCCGTGAGGTAAGGAGACCCCTGACGTGATCGACGTCGATGTCCCACCGCCGGAGGAGATCATCGTCTACGAGAAGGACCCGAGCACGCGGATCGCAACGATCACCCTCAACCGTCCCGACCAACTCAACATCCCCACGATCGCTGCACGCAAACGGTACGCGGATCTGTTGTTCAAAGCGAGCATCGATGACGACGTCAAGGTCCTCGTCGTGCGCGGGGTCGGTGACCATCTCGGATCGGGTGCTGATCTCGACGAGCTGATGGCAAAGCGGGCCGCCGGCGTTGCCCTCGAAGAGGAATTCGGGATCGAGGAAGGGGACGACGTCACCATGCCGGCCTCGCGTTCGTACCGTGCCGGCGCGTCGCTCCTTCACTGGTACGGCAACACCAGATCCGGGTGCCGCAGCCTCCAGGACTTCAAGAAGATCAGCATCCTCGAGGTCAAGGGCTACTGCTACGGCTGGCACTTCTACCAGGCAGCCGACGCCGACCTCGTGATCTCGTCCGACGACGCGCTCTTTGGGCATCCCGCGTTCCGCTACGTCGGCTACGCGCCACGCATGTGGCAGTGGGCGATGATGATGGGGTTGCGCAAGTTTCAGGAGATGGTGTTCACGGGACGGCCGTTCACCGCACAGCAGATGTATGACTGCAACTTCGTGAACAGCGTGGTGCCGCGCGATGAGCTCGAAGCAGAGGTGGAGAAGTACGCGCGTGCATGTGCGCGCACACGGCCGACCGACACCGTGTTCATGCAGAAGGTGTTCTTCGAGGTGATGAAGCAGCACCAGGGCGAGTACATGGGGAGCCTTCTCAGTGCGTGGCTCGAGTCGATGGGCGGGATGCTGCGAGATGACGACGACGGCAAGCGGGCGACGCTCAGCAAGGAGACCATGGACGCCGGACTGAACCTCGCGGTGAAGGACAACGACAGCGCGTTCCCTCCTGAGTGGCGATTGAGCCGCTCCGGTCGTCGGCGTCCCGAATCCGATTGACGGTGACGCAGCCTCACGCGGGCACGCCGAGCGGCACGCCCGGCGTGCCACCTCTCGACGGGCTCCGGGTGGTGGATCTTTCGAGCTGGATCGGAGGCGCGTACTGCTCGAAGCTCCTCGCCGACGGCGGCGCGGCGGTGGTCAAGGTCGAATCGCTCGCCGGCGATCCGCTGCGCCGATGGTCGGCCTCCGGCGCGGAGCTGCCACCCGACGCCGACGGCGCGCTCTTCAACTTCCTCAATGCATCGAAGCAGAGCGTCGTCATCGATGACGAGAGAGCGGACGATCTCGCACGGCTCCACGCGCTGCTTGCATCGGCGGACGCGGTCGTATGGTCCCGTGGTTCTCGGGTGGCCGAGCACGCGTCGCTGGAGCCCCACGAGATCCTTCGCACATATCCGCACCTGACCGTCACGTCGATCACCCCGTTCGGACTCGAGGGCCCCTGGTCCGACAAGGCCGCCACCGAGTTCACGCTGCAAGCGTGGTCGGGAGCAATCGTCGGGCTCGCCCGCGGCAGGCCCGACCGCGCACCCGTGTTCGTCGGCGGCCAAATCGGGGAGTGGCTCGCCGGCGTCTACGGCGCAATCGGGTGCCTGGCGGCCGGTCGACGCGACGGCCCCGACGGTGAGCTCGTCGACGTGTCGATGCTCGAGGCGCTGGCGATGTGCCTCACGTACTACCCGGTGACGTTCCACGATCAGCTCGGGCGACCGATGCGGAAACGCCGATTCGTTCCGTCTCCGGGCGTCGGCGCGGCACGCGACGGACTGGTCGGGCTCGGGTGCGGGACGGGACAGCAGTGGCTTGACTTCTGCGTCATGGTCGGGCATCCGGAATGGATGGACGACCCTTCGCTCTTTCTGAATCGCACGGCACTGGCGCCGACGATCGATGCATGGATCGCGGGGCACACCGTCACAGAGGTGCTCGACCTTGCATCAGCCTTTCGGATCCCCAACGCTCCGATCGCGGACGGTTCGAACATCACCACGTTCGAGCACTTCCGCGAGCGAGGGACATTCGTCGCGAATGCACGGGACGGCGCAGCGAATCCGCGACCACCCTTCCGGCTGGGGGCGGCGCGTCTGCGGCCGCCCGCACCAGCCCCTCGGCTCGGAGAACATTCGATCGACGCCGCCTTCGAAGGCGAGGCCCGCGGCGGCGTCGGGATGACAGCGACGCCGCGTGCGCTGCCTTTCGAGGGGTTGCGCGTCTTGGACATGACGTCCTATTGGGCGGGTCCGCTCACGGGCCACCTGCTTGCGCTCCTGGGGGCGGAGGTGATCCACCTCGAATCGGCGACCCGGCCGGACGGAGCACGTCTGGTCGGCGGTGTGCCGCAGACGGAGGATCGGTTCTGGGAGCGCGGACCGATCTTTGCTGCGCTCAATACCAATAAGAAGAGCTTGACGATCGACTTCAGCGACCGGCGCGGCATCGATCTCCTGCGCCGATTCATCGCAACGTGCGATGTGCTTGTGGAGAACTACACGCCGCGTGTGCTGGATCATCTCGGTCTCGACTACGAGACGCTCCGAGCCGATCGACCTGATCTGGTCATGCTGCGCATGCCGGGTTTCGGGCTCGACGGACCGTGGCGCGAGCTGTCGGCGTTCGCGTTCGTGATCGAGGACGCCTCGGGACTGACCGGGCTCACGGGACATCCCGATCTCCTCCCGTTCGAGCCGTACTGCGTCGGTGACCCCAACGCCGGGCTCCACGCACTGTTCGGGTTGATGCTCGCGCTGCAGCACCGCGAGAGGACGGGCGAGGGTGGCCTTGTCGAGGCCGCGATGGTCGATGCGGCGGTCAGCGTCGCTGCGGAGCAGCCGATTGAGTTCTCCGCCTACGGAGCGGTCCTCGCCCGTGACGGCAACCGCGGGCCGTGTGCGGCGCCCCAGAACCTCTATCAGGTGGCCGGCCCCGACGAGTATGGCCGCGACGACTGTTGGGTCGCGATCGCGGTCGCGACCGACGAGCAATGGGTCTCGCTCCGTCGCGTGCTGGGTGAACCGGACTGGGCCGCTGACCCCGCGCTCGCGACCGCGGCGGGGCGGGCACGCGAACACGACCGGATCGACGCGTTCCTGCAGGAGTGGTGCCGCGCCCGGTCGGCCGATGAAGTCGTCGAACGTCTGTGGGATGCCGGTGTGCCCGTCGGCAAGGTCGTGCAACCGCACCGCCAGCCCGAGCTGTCGCAGCTCGAGTTCCGCAGCTTCTTCGAGGAGGTGCAGCATCCGGTGATCGGACGCTCTCGGTACAGCACGCTTCCGATGAGGTTCTCGCGAGGCCCGGAACGGCTCCACGAGCGGCACGCCCCGCTCCTCGGTGAGCACAACGAGGAGCTCCTGGGCGAGCTCGGCCTCACCCGGTCGGAGATCGACGCGCTCGAAGCAGATGGGATCATCGGTGGCTCGCTCCGCCAGGACACCTAACAACCGGTCGCGGGCGTCGTATCCTTCCGGGATGGATTTCCAGGCGGCTCCGTTCGACGTCGTCGAAGCGTCACGTCGCGTGTGGCTGGAGCGCTGGGATCCGGAGGCGGCGTCCGGGATGGCCGTGTTCAGCGCGATCCTCCGCTCCTACGAGCTCCTCAACGACCAGGTGCACAACGTGATGAGGAGCCATGACCTCACGTTCGCCCGATACGAGGTCCTCACCTGGCTCGCCACCGACCCGGAATCCTCTCTGACCCTCAGCTGGATCAGCAAGACCCTTCGCATCCCGCCCGCCACCGTCACGAACATCATCGACCGGCTCGAGGCCGAGAAGCTCGTTCGACGTGTGCCACATCCGTCGGATGCCCGCACCACCCTCGCCGTGATCACTCCACGCGGGCGGAGAGTCGCCACTGAGGCGACGCGGGACCTGAACTCGAGCGTGTACGAACGTATCGGCCTGTCCGAGCAGAAGCGGAACCAACTCGTGGATCTCCTGGCGGAACTGCGCGCGAACGGTCACGAGTTCGATGTCGAGCGCTCGAAGCAGCTCATCGAGGAGGTCGGATCTCGACAGGCCCGCACGCGAGGGCGCAATGGGCGCAAGAACCGATTCGAGGTTGCGTAGCCGTCACACAGCGGGAACTGGGTTCGACAGGCATGCATTGCAGCCGGTCGAACGCTCCGAGTCGAGCGCGATCTACCCCGGGCCCAGAACTGGCGCCGGCAGTGGCTCGTCCCCGGCCCCCTTCGCCCTCTCGCCGCCGTCCTGCACCTGCTCGCCGTCGGTTCGCTTGGTCGCAACGAAGGCCGTGGTACGCAGCGGGATCTCCTTGATGAGCCAGCTGACGACGAAGCCGAACACGACGAAGGGAACGGCAACCAGGAAGGCTTCCTCAACGGAGCGGCTAAAGGCACTGATGACGAATGTGCGCTGGGTCGGGGGGAGGTGCGCGATCTGGGCGGGATTGGCGGTCACGCTCGAGCCACTCACCAATTTCAGCTCCGCCGATGTGGCGTGCAGCTTCAATTGTGAGATCAGCCGATTGGCGAACACCGCACCGAGGACGGCCACCCCGAAGGCTCCCCCAATGGTCCGGAAGAACGTCGAGGTTGCCGTGGCGACACCCAGAGCGGAGTACGGCACCGCGTTCTGCACGGCGACGACTAGGACCTGCATGACGAGACCGATGCCGAGCCCGGTGATGAACATGAAGACGGCCACCTCGCCATACGGGGTGTGCGGGCCGAGCTGCGTGAGCAGGAGAAGGCCCACCGACAAGACAGCCGTACCGACGATGGGGAACACCTTGTAACGGCCGGTGCGGGTCACGAGCCGCCCGCTCGTGATGAAGGTGAGCAGCATCCCGCCGATCATCGGCAGGAGCTCGAGGCCCGACAGGGTCGGCGAGGCTCCGTGGACGATCTGGAGATAGAGGGGCAGGTAGATGATGGCCCCGAACATGGCGAAGCCGATGATGAATCCGACGGCCGACGTGGCCGTGAAGGTCCGGTTCTTGAAGAGCCAGAGCGGGATGACGGGTTCGGGGGCCCTTGTCTCGATCCAGCAGAAGATACCCAGGGTCGCCAACGCGACCAGCGCGAGGCCGATGATGACGGCCGAGCCCCAGGCGTACTCGGAGCCGGCCCACGTGGTGAGCAGGATGATGCACGTGACGCCGACCGAGAGGAAGGCGGTCCCCGCCCAATCGATCTTGTGGGGCACCCGCTTGACCGGGATGTGCAAGACGGTGGCGACGACGAACAGGGCCACGATCCCGAGCGGCAGGTTGATGTAGAAGATCCAGCGCCACGACAGGTGCTCGGTGAAGAACCCGCCGAGCAGCGGGCCCGCCACGTTGGTCACGCCGAAGACGACGCCGAAGTACCCCATGTACCGCCCTCGTTGCCGCGCCGGCACGACGTCGCCCATGATGGCCTGGGCCCCGACCATCAGCCCGCCGGCCCCGACACCCTGAATGGCCCGGAAGGCGATGAGCTCGACCATGTTCTGGGACAGGCCGGACAGTATGGATCCGGCCAAGAAGATCACGATCGCCAGCTGGAACAGGCTCTTGCGCCCGTACTGGTCACCGAGCTTGCCCCACAGGGGTGTCGAGATGCAGGTGGTGAGCAGGTAGGCCGTCACCACCCACGACAGGTGGTTCAGGCCGTGCAGGTCGCCGGCGATGGTCGGGAGCGCCGTCGCCACAATGGTCTGGTCGAGCGCCGCCAGGGCCATGCCCAGCATCAGGGCAGCCAGGATCACCATGATGCGACGGTGCTCGGCGCCCGCGGCGACGTCGTCGATGGGTGTCGTGGTCAACTCAGACACGGGCTTCTTCCAGGTCCTGCTCGAGGTCGTCGGCAAACCGGCCGAGCAGGCTCGCCAGGGTCGAGAGGTCTTCGTCGTCCCAACCCGCAAGGAGCTGGTCCAGCCAGGCACGCCGGGCTCGCCGTACCCGCTCGAGCGTCCGGCGCCCAGCCGGGGTGAGGTGGATCCGTGTGGCCCGCCGATCGTCGGGGTCCGGATGGCGGTCCACCAAACCGTCGCGCTCGAGCTGTTGGACCTTGCGGGTCACGGTCGGGGTGTCGACCCCGAGCATCTCGGCGAGGTCGGTCACCCGGAGCGAGTCGCCCCCGGCCGAGAGCTTGTTGAGGAGAGCGCCGCCGGCCCGATCGAGCCGGACGCCGGCCGCGCGGAGCAGCCTTTCGTGCAGGCGGACCTGCGTGATCGACCGGGCCACCGTCAGGAGCGCCTCTTCGAACTGGTCGACATGACCGGTGGCCGGCCCCCGCCTCGGCGCAATATTTGCTTTCGGCACGTAAGCAGTATAGGTCTCCACCATGCCGTTGCCCGCGCCCAGCACGCGTTCGACACAAGCAAAGGATCCTGACGTCGGCCGGGCGTCAGCAGACGTCGGTGGATCGACGTGGCTTGACCGGGTGGCGCGGGAGTGATGGGGTGAACCACATGGACCACGTCGTGGCCGGGCCCGAGCAGTGAGGGCACTTCTCCCAGGGCATGCCGACGAGGTCGACCCGAACGCCGTCTACACCGTTCCCGACGGGGTTGGTGGCGACCGGCCGTTCGTGCGTTGCAACATGATCAGCTCGCTCGACGGTGCCATCACGGTGAACGGCCGCTCCGGCATGCTCGGGGGGCCGGCCGATCGCCGGGTCTTTCTGGCTCTACGGGCTCACGCAGACGTCATCCTGGTCGGTGCCGGCACCGTCCGGGCCGAGTCCTACGGCCCGGCTCGCCTCGATGACGATGTACGGAAGCAGCGTCAGCGGCGAGGGCAATCGCCGGTGCCGCCCATCGCCGTGGTCACTCGTTCCGGCAACCTCGACTGGTCCTCTCCGTTGTTCACCGAGGCCGAGCAACGCCCGATCGTCTTCACGACGAACGACTGCGACGACGGAGAACGGCGCCGTGGCGAGAAGGTCGCCGACTTCGTCGTGGCTGGCGATACCAACGTGGACCCACGCCGAGTGCTCGACCATTTCCATCGCAGCGGTTATCGATCGGTGCTCCTGGAGGGCGGACCGGGGCTGAACGCTGACGTCGTGCATGCGGGACTCCTCACTGAGCTCTGTCTCACGCTCGCTCCTCGCCTGGTCGCTGGCAACGGCCCGAGAGTGCTGGCCGGGCCTGAGCTGCTGCACCCGCTCGACCTTGGGATCGTCCATCTCCTCGAGGAGGACGGATTTCTCTTCTATCGACTCGCCGTTCGATCGGACCACCTCTAAGGACAGTGCTCCTGTGGTCGCCGGAGTGTCACGACGAGGTTCGGGGTATCAAGGGCGCGCATGGCGTCTGCCCGACCCCCACTCGTCCGGCTCGTTCGCGCCGCTTCAGTGCTGCCGCGCAAGGGCGTTGCGTCTTGTCGCCCGGGGCGTTTGCCGTCAATCACCGTTGGGAAGTGCATGGGCCATGCTGCTCATACTCGCATTGCTCCTCGTCCTCGTTCTCTTCGGAGCCGGATTCGCACTGCATGTGCTGTGGATCGCGGCGGTCGTCTTCGCCGTCGTGTGGATCGTCGGCTTCGCTCTTGGCCGCGGTGAGGGCGCCGGTCGTCACCACTTCGACCGATGGTAAGTCGGTGGATCAGACGCATCATCTGACAGGCGGCGATGCCGGGCTGACCGGGAGCGTGGCGCTCGGCTGGCTGAAGGGACATCACCGAGGCTGGACGTCCCGGTGACGAAGGCAGCGGATGACGAGGAGCCTGGTGCGCGCCAGTCTCGCATCGCGCATCGGACGGCACAGCTCTCTGCCTCCAGCCGTCTCCTGTTCCGAATCGACCATCTGACCTCGTTACCCAGCGCGGCCCTGGCGGTCATCGCCATCGTCCTCGGCTCGGTCGGCGTCCGCGTGGTGGTCGGGTTTCCGAGCACGTGGTTGACGGCGTTCGAAGCGGCTGCATCAGCCATCACGCTGCTCATGGTCTTTGCCATTCAACACACGCAGGCAAGGGAACAAGCGGTGACGCAACGCAAACTTGACGAGTTGATCCGCGCGTTACCCGGGGCTTCGGAGAAGCTCATCATGCTGGAAGAGGCGCCCAGGGATTTCATGCAGGAGGTCGAAGAGGTCCAGCGAGACGTGCGAACCGAGTCGATGGCTGGCCCTTCCGAGCCACTTCATGCCCCCTCCTCCTGAGGAAAATGGATGGTCAAGTAGCCAGTCAGGCCTGTGACCGCGAGCAACCTTTTGATTTCCGGGGTCGGGCAGGACAGCACGAACGTTGTGCCGTCCACCAACGCCCGCTTGTGCTCCGTCACGAAGAGCGAGAGCCCCGTCGAGTCGACGTAGACGAGCTCGGAGACGTCGACGACGACTTCCGGCACTCGCTCTGTCGCCGCGTGTTGCAGGTGACCGAGGACCTCAGGCGCCGTGGCGACGTCGAGCTCACCTTTGAGGAAGAGCCGCGTGCATCGCTCGTCCGCTTCGACGCGCACTTCCAATTGCCGGGAATTGATCGTCATGACTGGCTCCATTCAACCGACATTGCCGCGCCGGTGCCAGAGCCGGGCGGCACCGCGCCGCGGCAGGCGGAGTGGGGGACGCCGGAATGGCTGGTTCCTGGGCCCGGCGGGGTCCCCGCCGGGGACCGCTACCGTTCTCGTTCTGAATACCCACGTACAAGAGGCATCACCTCCATCTCGGTGCAGCCGTCTGAGCGATTGTGGGACTCTAGCCAGGTGTTCTAGCACTCCAGAACGGAGAGTGCTCGTGCGATTCGGCTCGCCGGGGCCGATCCGACGACGCGGGCCGGCGACGTCGATGCCGCCGACGTCGCGACCGACGAGACTTCGAAGAAGGGCTTGGACGAGTCCAGCGGTGTCACCCGAAGGTTGCAAGGGGTTCCTTGTCCCTGCCCTTGTGGGATGCGTGGATCGGTCACGTGTCCAAGTCGGCGCGGCTCCTGCGCGCCCGCCGCGGCGTCGAAGCCCTTCACGAGGGGACTGGCTGCTCCCTCAGCGTTGACTCCCGGGCACTGGGGACCCGTGTGGGGGTCAGGTCCGTGCGCCGCACGGCGAGCGCGAAGCGGTGTGCGTCCCTGACCGCACACCCACCGTGGTCGTTGTTGAAGTAGACGAAGACGTCGTCGTCCGGCGTCCAGAGCCCGGCCAGGCGATCGGCCCACGAACGGAGAGCGGTCCGACCGTAGCAAGGAGCAGGGTGCGCGCGACCCTCGTGGAGCCGCAGGTAGCCCCAGTCTGTGGTGCGCCATACCGGCGCCTTGCGCTGCGGCGTGTCGCTCAGGCAGAAGGCTGCGCCGTGCTCCTGCAGCGTCTCGCGCACGTGGTCGACGTGCCACGACGCATGGCGGGGTTCGAAGGCAACTTTGATGCCCGGTGGAAAGGCCTGGAGCACACGGCGAAGGGCGGGCAGATCGAGCTGGAGGCTTTCCGGGAGCTGGAGCAGGACGGGGCCGAGCTTGGGGCCGAGTGGGGCAGCCCGTTTCAGCAGGCGGTGCACGGGCTCGCTCGGACCGCGCAGGCGCCGCACATGGGTGAGATAGCGGCTTGCCTTGATGCTGACGATGAAGTCGTCGGGCGTGCCGTCGCGCCAGCGCTCGAAGGTGGCCTTCTCGGGCAGCCGGTAGAAGGTGTTGTTGACCTCGACGGTCTGGAACCGGGCGGCGTAGTAGCGCAGCCACTCGGCCTGGCGGAGTCCCCGGGGGTACAGCCGCCCGCTCCAATCGGCGTACTGCCATCCTGACGTGCCGATGTGGACGGGCATTGTCTCAAGGATGGCAGACGGAGCACGACCGTTGGCCGGTTTGAGATGTCGGCCAGCTGGGGATTATGCCGGCGACGCGCCCAACCTGGCCAGGAGGCTGGCGCACGCCACTCGAGGACCCGTCCCGGTTCCCGGAGGCCGCGCCGCGGGTACAGTGCCTACGCCAGCTCTTCGAGCCAGCCCGGCCGAGAAGGGAGCGTTGAAATGAGCGAGAACCTCGAGAAGGCCATTTTGGCCGGCGGCTGCTTCTGGGGGGTCCAAGACCTCATCCGCCGCCAGCCGGGCGTGATCTCGACCCGCGTCGGCTACTCGGGTGGTGACGTGCCCAACGCCACCTACCGTAACCACGGCACCCACGCCGAGGCCGTCGAGATCACCTTCGACCCGACGCAGACCTCGTACCGGGACATCCTCGAGTTCTTCTTCCAGATCCACGATCCCACCACGCGCGACCGCCAGGGCAACGACGTCGGGGCGAGCTACCGCTCGGCCATCTTCTACACGAGCGACGAGCAGAAGAGGGTCGCCTTGGACACCATCGCCGACGTCGAGGCCTCGGGTCTGTGGCCCGGCCTGGTCGTCACCGAGGTCGCACCGGCGGGGCCCTTCTGGGAGGCCGAGCCCGAGCACCAGGACTACCTGCAGAAGTACCCCAACGGCTACACCTGCCACTTCGTACGCCCGGGCTGGAAACTCCCGCACCGCGCCGACACGGTCACCCAGTAGCGCATACGGTCGCGCCGTCGGCGAGGCGGGAGGACGAGGCATGGATGGCGAGAGGGCGCGGCAGCTGCTCGAGGCGGAGCGGCAACGGACGCAACGACGTCTCGGCCAGTTGCTCGGCGAGGGTCGGGCCGACCGGGTCGCCGCCGATCAACCCGGTGCCATGTTCGACTCCGCCGAACCCCTGACCCAACAGGAGTCCGACGATGCCGTGATCACCGAGTTGCGGCGCCACCTGGAAGCCATCGACCGGGCGGAGAGCCGTGTCGATCTCGGTACCTACGGGTACTCCGTGCGGTCCGGCCTGCCGATCCCGGACGATCGCCTGGAGGTCGATCCCACGGCAGAGCTGACCGTCGAGGAGGCAGCCGAAGGACCGGATGCTGGAATCGTTTGACCTGACCGGCAAGGTTGCCATCGTGACCGGGTCGACAAAGGGACTCGGGCGGGCGATGGCGGAGGGTCTCGCCCAGGCGGGAGCCGACGTCGTGATCTCGAGCCGGAAGCAAGATCTCTGCGAGTCGGTCGCCGCCGACGTCGCAGCGCGCACCGGCCGCCGTGCTCTCGGCCTCGCCTGTCACGTGGGCGACTGGGAGCGGGTGCCGCACTTCGTCGACGAGGTCAGAGGTCATTTCGGGCGGATCGACGTGCTGGTCAACAACGCCGGGATCAATCCGGCACACGTACCGATCGCCGACATGACGCTCGGGTACTGGCAGAAGGTCCTGTCGGTCAACCTCGCTGGTCCACTGCGGATGGCGCAGCAGGTTGCGGCGGTCATGCGCCTCCAGGGCGCGGGCAGCATCATCAACATCGCGTCGTACGCGGCCTATCAAGCCGGTTGGGGCAACGCAGCGTACGGCGCGTCGAAGGCCGCCCTCGTCAACCTCACCAGGACGATGGCGGTGGAGTGGGCGCCATACGGCATCCGGGTGAACGTCATCGCGCCCGGGGCCATCAAGAGCGAAATGACGGAGGGCGCGAACCGGACGTCCCCCGGGTTCTACGACACGATGGCCGAGGCCGCGCTGCAGAAACGGGTCGGGGAGACGCACGAGATCGTCGGACCGGTCGTGTATCTGGCCAGTGACGCCTCTTCGTTCGTGACGGGCGAGGACCACCTCGTCGCCGGAGGCCTCCGACGGTGACCGACCGGGACTGAGGCACCGATCCCCGCGAGGGGCGCTCTTGCGGCGCCCGGAGCTTGCGGCGAGGATGACCGGGGTGGCGTAGGGAGCGCACCGCGGTCATGGACCCGGTGTGCGGGGGAGTATCGGGGAGTGCATGCGTCAGGTGAACGGCACACGGGTGGTCACGACGGTCCTGGGGCGACGACAAGGGGCCCGCCGGAGAACGTCGGCTCTCGCCGCCGTGGCCGCATTGGTGGCCACGGCGGCCGCCCTGGGCTCGCCGGGAGTCGCCGGCGCGGCCACCGTTCCCGTGTCCCAGGCCAGCACCAGCACGCGGGGGGTTTCCAGCACCACCATCAACGTGGCCTTCCCCGTGGCCAACCTGGACGCGCTCGCCTCCACCTACGGGTTCGCCGGGGACGTCGAGTACACGGAGCAGTCCAAGGCGATCAACCTCTTCGTCGACCAGATCAACAACAGCGGCGGGATCAACGGCCGCAAGATCAACGCGATCATCGACAACTACAACCCGGCCAACGACACCGCGATGCAGGCTCTGTGCGACCAATGGACGCAGGGGAGCCCTGGCATCTTTGCCGTGCTGGACGGCGTGGGAACGTTCGAAGGTCCCGACCAGCTCTGCGTGACGCAGCAGGGTCACACCCCCTTCCTCAGCCAGTGGACGACCGTGTCCAACTTCACGAGGGCGGGATCGCCGTACCTGTGGTGGACGGGGCCCGACGACGCGGCGGTCCTCCAGGCCCTGGTTACCTGGGGCAAGAGCCAGGGCACGATCGGTGGCAAGGCGAAGCTGGGGATCATCGCCGGGGACCGGGCCAGCGATCAGACGGCGTTGCACCAGTACCTCCTGCCCGACCTCAGGCGGATAGGTGTCAGCCCCCTCGTCGAGGTCATCCCGGCCCAGACATCGGAGGGCGCCGCGACCGGGAGCGACTCCACCCTGGTGATCGAGAAGCTGCGCGCCGCCGGGGTCACCTCGGTGATCCCCCTCATCCCCTTCAACGCCTTCCTCCCGGTGCTGGTGGCGCAGACCCAGCAGCAGTACTTCCCGAGACTCCTGCTCTCGGACTACGAAGACTCGATCGAATCGTCCCTCGGCCTCATCCCGGTCCCCTTCGCGAAGGCCCTCAACGGGCAGGAGGGAGTAACCACGGAGACGCTGGGCGGCGTCGACGACCCGCGGCCGGAGGCACAAGGGGGCTATGACCCGGGGGTGCGGGCGTGCTGGACCGTCTGGCACAAGGCCTATCCGCAGATTCCCAAGGGGAACATGAACGACGACATAGAGGAGCAGGGTCCGGTGCAGGGCTGGTGCCAGGAGATCCACCTCTTCGCCAAGGCGGCGACCCTCGCCGGCAAGAACCTGAACCGGCGCACCTTCGTCACCGCCATGGCGAAGATCACCGACTTCCCCGGCGGCTATTCGCCGATCCTGACCTACGGCCCCGACAAGTTCTACGGACCGACCCAGTACCAGGTGGTCCGACTGCACGTGAACTCTCCTCCGAGCGCCCAGTGCCGGCTTCCCGAGGGCAATATGCCACCTGCGGGTGTCTGCTGGACGCCCGTGCAGCCCTGGAAGCCACTCCCCGCAGCGGGATGAGCCCTGCCGGGGCCGGCGCCGGCGCCAAGGCGCAGTGGGAGACCGACGGATGGTGCCTCTTGGAGCGCTTCCTGCCCGCCGACGCGGTGCGGAGGGCCCAGGAAGCTCTCCCGACGGAGTTCCCGAGCGCCGAGGACTTCGCGGCGGACCGGGAGCCCGAGCGCAACGCACCCTTCCGCACCGACTCGCACTCCGTGATGCCGAGGTTCCCCTTCGAGAGCGGCGCGTTCAACGACCTGGTCCTGCACGACCGCCTGATGGACCTGGCGGAGGAGTTCCTGGAGCTCGTCGACCTCCGCCTCTACCAGGGCGGGCTGAGTGCCAAGTATGCCGGGGGCGCCGAGTCCGACGAGCAGCTGCTCCACGTCGACTACGGGAACCACACATTGGTGGTGCCACGCCCCGAGGTGGGCTACCAGCATCTGGAGCTCTTCGTCTATCTGAGCGACGTCACGGCGGGGACGGGTGCGACCCGCGTGGTCTCACGGCGGCTGACGGGCGGCATCCCGGTCGAGCGGACCTACCTGAGCATGACGGACTACGGCCACCTCTATGACGCCGAGGTGCCGGCCGAGGGCCCGGCGGGCTCGGTCCTGGCCTACCGGCCCGACGTGTACCACCGGGGCGTGCGCATGACCGATCCCGCTACGGCCCGCTTCATGCTCCACGTGTCGTTCAAGCCCGCCAACACGGACTGGCTGGGCTCGCAATCCTGGCCGGGAGCGGCCGAGGGATTGGCGTGGCACCGGTTCGCCAACCGCGCCAACGTCCGGCAGCTGTCCATGTTGGGGTTTCCACCCCCCGGCCATCCCTACTGGAACGCCGAGACCCTGGCCGGCGTGGCGGCCCGCTACCCACTGCTCGATCTGGCGCCGTGGCGGGAGGCATGATCGACGCCGACGAGCCGTGGTGGCGGTCGGCGGTCCTCTACCAGGTGTACCCGCGGTCCTTCGCCGATGCCAACGGTGACGGCATCGGCGACCTCCCGGGTCTGGTGGCGCATCTCGACCATCTCGAGTGGCTCGGCGTCGACGGTCTCTGGTTGTCCCCGGTCACCCCGTCGCCCAACGCCGACTGGGGCTACGACGTCTCGGACTTCTGTGCCGTGGACCCGGACTACGGGACGCTCGACGACCTCGACCGCCTGGTGGCCGAGGCGGCCCGCCGGGGGATCCGGGTCCTGCTGGACCTCGTGCCCAACCACACCAGCGACGAGCACCCGTGGTTCGTCGAGGCGGCGTCCTCCCGGTCGGCCGACCGGCGCGACTGGTACGTCTGGGCCGATCCCAAGCCCGACGGATCGCCCCCCAACAACTGGGTCAGCAGCTTCGGGGGACCGGCCTGGACGCTCCACCCGGCAACGGACCAGTACTACCTCCACAACCACCTCAGGGAGCAGCCTGACCTCAATTGGTGGAACGACGACGTGCGCGACACCTTCGACGGGATCATGCGCTTCTGGCTGGACCGCGGCGTCGCCGGGTTCCGCATCGACGTGTGCAACGTCATCGTCAAGGACGCCGAGCTGCGCGACAACCCGCCGGCCACCGAGGACGACGACTTCGAGACGCAGATGTTCGGGCAGCGACCGGTCTACAACGCCAACCGACCCGAGGTGCATGAGGTCATCAGGCGCTGGCGCGCCCTGACCGAGACCTCTCGCGGCCACCGGGTGCTGCTGGGCGAGACACCCGTGCCCGTCGACGACCTGGCCACCTACTACGGGACTGGCGACGAGTTGCACCTCGCCTTCAACTTCAACTTCATTTCGGCGCCCTTCGAGGCCACCGCGCTGCGCAGCGTCGTGGAGGCCACCGAGGCGGCCCTGCCCGCCGACGCCTGGCCGGCGTGGACCGGCTCAAACCACGACATGTTCCGCTTCCCGACCCGCTGGGCCGGCGACGACCCGCAGCGCGCCCGGATCGCGCTGCTCATGCTGCTCTGCCTGCGGGGCACGCCGGTGCTCTATCAGGGTGACGAAATCGGGATGGGCGACGTGACCCTCGACCGGGAGGACCTGCGCGACCCCCTGGGTGTCCGCTACTGGCCGTACTACGCCGGGCGCGACGCCGGGCGCACGCCCATGCAGTGGACTTCCGGGCCCGGCGGCGGCTTCACCACAGCGGGGGTCCGGCCCTGGTTGCCGATGGGCGACGTGGAGGCCACCAACGTCGGGAGCCAACGATCGGATCCCGGCTCCGTGCTGCACCTGGCCCGGGACCTGATTGCCCTGCGCCGCCAGATGGCCGATCTGCGCCTCGGTCGCTACCGGAGCCTGGACGCCCCCGAGGGGGTGTGGGCCTGGAGCCGGGGCGAACGGGCCGTCGTCGTGCTGAACCTCACCGGGGCGACGGCCCGCCTGCCCGGAGTGGACGGCATCGTCCGCCTCAGTGCCGATCGCCGCCGCGACGGCGAGACGATCACCGGCGATCTGTGCATCGGTCCGTGGGAGGGCCTGGTCGTGGAGCGGTCCGCTGCGAACCGATCCGGGTGAAAGCTCCTGGTAGAGGCGGTTCCCGGGGCCCGGCCGTGGTGGAATTTCATTCGTGCCCCATTCATCCTTTAATTGGCCGCACTGAACCTTTCGTTGGCCTCGTTGGCCGCACTCGTCTGGTCCGCACGTCAGGAGAACGGTGATGGATCCATCGGCAGCCGATGTCTACGGAGCCGACATCTACACGGAGGCACCCTCCGAGGACGACACGTTGGCGAACCTGGGTCCACTCCGTCCCATGGCCGGGACGTGGGAGGGGGTCAAGGGGGCCGACCAGCACCCGGTGGCCGAAGGAGTCGAGCACGATGTGTTCACGGAGCACTACGACCTCCAGCCCATTGACGCCCAGACGAACGGACCCCAGCTGTTCTACGGCCTGCGCTATCACACGCACATCCTGAACCCCAAGGAAGCGCCCACCTTCCACGATCAGGTGGGCTACTGGCTCTGGGAACCGGCCGCGGCCGCGGTGACATTCACACTCGGCATCCCGCGCGGCCAGGTCCTGCTCGCCTCGGGTCCGGCCGAGGCCGACGCGACGGAGTTCGAGCTGACGGCGACGGTGGGCTCCGAGGTCTACGGCATCTTGTCGAACCCCTTCCTCGATCGGGCCTTCCGCACCCTGAGCTACCGCATCCATGTCACCGTCAACGACGACGGCACCTGGTCCTACGAGGAGGAAGGAGTGCTCGACATCCCGGGCAACGACGAACCCTTCCGTCACATCGACCGCAACACGCTCAGTAGGATCGCTGCTCCCACGCCGAACCCGTTGGCACAGATGGCGGCGGCGACGGTGGTGGACGCGAGTCTCGGCATCGGAAACCTTCGACACGAAAGTGGGAACCTCATATGAACCACCTGTTGCGGGACCTCGCTCCCGTCCCAGACGAGGCCTGGATGCAGATCGACGACGAGGCCCGGCGCTCCTTGAAGCACCACCTGGCGGCGCGTCGCCTGGTGGACTTCAGCGGACCCCTCGGTTGGGAGCAGTCCTCGGTCGCGGTGGGACGCGTGGAGGAGCTGTCGTCGGGACCGGTCGGGGAGATCGAGGCGGCGCGGCGGACGGTGCTGCCG
The DNA here is from genome assembly GCA_963736525.1 of uncultured Acidimicrobiaceae bacterium. Lineage (GTDB taxonomy): Bacteria > Actinomycetota > Acidimicrobiia > Acidimicrobiales > RAAP-2 > Bog-473. Next base: position 88,387 of record CAVTPF010000010.1, on the reverse strand, counting down.
TTGGTCGAGCTGCGGGCCCCGTTCTCGCTCCTGCGCTCCGAGCTCGACGCGGCGGAGCGGGGGGCGACCGATCTCGATCTCAGCGCCGTCATCGGCGCCAGTCGGTCCGCCGCCATCGCGGAGGACACGGCCATCTTCCACGGGTACGACACGGGTGGGATCTCCGGCATCGTGGCCTCCTCACCGCACGAACCGATCGCCATCGACGACAATTACGCCGAGTACCCGGAGAGGGTTGCCAAGGCCGTCGCCCTCCTGCGCGCCGCCGACATCGCGGGACCGTATGCGGTCGCCATGGGGTCACGGTGCTTCACCGGTGTCACGGAGACGACTGAGCACGGCGGGTACCCGGTCTTCGAGCACCTTCGTCACATCCTCGGCGGGGACATCGTCTGGGCCCCGGCCGTGGACGGTGCCGTGGTGCTCAGCCAGCGCACCGGTGACTTCGAGCTGACGGTGGGCCAGGACTTCTCCATCGGGTACCGCAGCAGCGACGAGACCCTGGTCCGGTTCTATCTCGAGGAGAGCCTCACCTTCCGCATCAACACTCCCGAGGCGGCGGTGCACCTCGACCACGGGTGACCCGGTAGCTTGGCGGGGGTGACCAACGGCGATGGCGCCCCGGGGGGCGAGCTGTCCGACGAGGAGCTGACCGCGCTGGCCCTGGCGGCCGATCCCCATGCGCCGCTCCCTGACGATGCGCTGCCGATCGACGTGCACCTGGCCCTGTACGCGCCGCCGCTTCCCCTGTGGTACATGCCGCCGGTCATGCGGATGGGCGGGAGACGGTGGAAGGTGCCCTTCGTGATCGCGGTCGTCTCCGCCTTTCTGCTGATCGACGCCATGGGCCTGTGCAACACGTACGGCCTCCTCGGCTTCGCGTAGGGTCTCGCCTCACCTGACGGGTGGGGGCCGCCCCTCTGCACTCGCGGCCAGGTCGGCGTCCCAGCCGCAGACGATGCACGCGTGTTGGAAGGCCGAGCGCGCGAACGTGAGCGCGCTGTCGTGCGGGTCGGGGCTGGAACCAGCGTCCTCCCAGTCCAAGATGTACTCCCCGAGGGCCTCGTCCCAGTGCGCGGCCGGCGGCGCGAGGGTCGCCGTCGCGAAGCCCTCGGGTGCGGGGTAGGCGTACGCGTAGAAGGCGGGCTGCCCGTGGCGAGCGTCGCCCGGCCACCAGCCCACGGCGACCTCTTGGGAGTCCATGGCATTGCGCATGATGAAGTCGTTCGAGGGCGGCTGGGCGGGCACGCCGGAGAAGAGGCTCGTCGCCAGGTCGAACGATCCCCACCACGCGTTGACCGGCGTGGAGCGCCCGCGGTACGGGGCGCGGAACGCGACGAGGACAAGTGCAGCCTGCGTCGCGGCGGCAAAGTACGACTGGACCTGGCTCGGATCGTAGGTGGCGTGCTCGTCGTCCTCGTCGAGCGGAGTGGTCCACGACACCTCCTGCGGATTCAGATTGACCTCCACCGGACCTCCGAGGTTGCGGACGTCCTCCAGGACGTTGCCGGTGACATCGCCAACCGGCCGGTCCGGTGTCAGCGCGACTCGACGGGTCCGGCCGTCGCTGTGCTCGACGACCGCCTCGTGCGACCGCAGATCGAGGGCGACGACGAGCGCGCCCGAGCCGTCGGGTGCGCGGAGCGGGGCCGTCTCCCAACCCCGGGCGGTCAGTCGGAGCGCCGCGTGCTGCAGTTGGGGCTCGGGCGGCGCCAGGGCCACCGCCAGCTTGCCGAGGACCTGGGTGTGCGCGTGCAGCGTGTCGCACGTCTCGCTCCATTCCTCGTAAGAGACCAGCGGCCACTCGGAGGACACGGCCGGATCCTACCGGCGGCGGGTCGGCCCGAGACCGATGGCGCGCACGAAATGGTTGATCTGGCGGTTGCCCTCCCGGTAGATGACGCGGCGCGCTTCCCGCTGGGCGGCACCGCCCGCGGCGCCCGACAGCCCACCGCGGCGATAGCCGTGCTCCACGGCGTCGATGTTCCCGAGGTCCCGCGCCAGCCGGTACAGCTGCGAGCGGGTGGTGCTCACGACGGCACCTCTTCCTTGTGGGCCCGGTCCGCCAGAATGATGCGTTCGACCATGGCGCGGACCTCTGCGGGGTCCTCCGTCGCCTCCAGGCGTGTGACGTCGTCGCCCGGGACGGCAACGCAGCCCATGCCCCGGTCGTCGAACGCGGTGGAGCGCCAGGCCATCCACTCCTGGCCGCCGGGGTCGTGACCGTCCTCGTCGACGGCGTTGATCAGCGCCACCAGCTCGATCTCACCGCCGGGGTTGACGTCGTACTCGATGACGAGCAAGGGGTCTCCTTCTCCGCGGGGCCGGGACGGACCGGGATCAGGATACGGCACCGGGTGTCCCTCCGGGTGGGCGCGTGTGCGGCGGGTGCGGGCCTCAGCCGGGAACGCGGCGCCACACGGACTGCGGGAGGAGCCCGAGGATCCCGAAGATCCACCGCAGCACGCCCGGTGACCAGATCACCGCGTCGCCGCGCCGAAGACCCCGCACGACGTCCGACGCCACCTGCTCCGGCCCCACGGCGAACGGTGCGGGCGACCTGCCCGCTGTCATCTTCGTGCGGACGAACCCGGGCCGCACGGTGTGCACGGTGACGCCGGTGCCGCGCAGGGACTCGCCCAGGCCCCGCGCGAAGCCGTCGAGCCCGGCTTTGGCGGAGCCGTAGAGGAAGTTGGACCGCCGGATGCGACAGCCGGCCACGGAGGACAGGACGACGATGCGGCCGTGACCCTGGTTCTTCAGGTGCGCCGCGACCGCCGCGATGGCCGCAGCCGGCCAGGTGAAGTTCACGGTCACCATGCGGTCGATCCGGTCCGGATCGGCCTCGTCCGCGTCCTGCTCACCGAGCTCGCCGATCGCCACGATGACCACGTCGACCGGCTCCGCCGCGGCCTCGAGACACCGTGCCACGGTCGTGTCGACGGTGGAGGTCGCGGTCGCATCGAACGCCACGGTCTGCACATGAGGGACGGAACCGTGCAGCGCGGCCGCGGCACGCCCAAGCGCATCGGCGTCACGCCCGGCGAGCACGACCGATCGGCCGCGCGCTGCGGCCAGCTTCGTGACCAGCTCGCGCGCGATGTCGGAGGTGCCACCCAGGACGACGAACGACTGGGGATGACCGAAGGCGTCGTTCACCGGCCGATCCCCAGACGGCGAGACAGATCGGATGCGAAGACGCCGTCGGGGTCGACCCGCCGGCAGATCTCCTCCATCTCCCGGAGCCGCGGGTACATCACGGGGAGCAATTCGGGCCGCAGGCGCGCGTCCTTGGCCAGGTAGATGCGGCCCCCGGCCTCGGCGACGGACTCGTCGAGCCGGTCCAGCAGCGCGGGGAGGCCGGGGGGCCCGAGAGGGAAGTCCAGGGCGAGGGTCCAGCCCTCCTGGCTGAACGACAGCGGCCCGGGCGTGCCAGGGCCGAAGCGCTTGAGCACGGCGAGGAACGAGGGGACCTGCGACGAGGCGATCGATTCGACGGCCTGCGCGACCACGTCGCCCCGGTGCGGGGGGACTGCGAACTGATACTGGACGAACCCGTCGCGGCCGTACAGGAGGTTCCAGTGCGCCACGCCGTCGAGCGGGTGGAAGAAGCCGGCCAGGGGGCGAAGGGCTCCCTCCGACGCCGAGGAGGCGCGGAACCACGCCTCGTTCAGCGCACGGACCGACAGCCGGTTCACCAGGCGACGTGGCATCGGCCGCGGGATGCGAACCCTCGGGTCACCCGGGACGGCGCGGCTGGCTCCGCGTAATCGATCCGGGACGGCACCGGAGGGGGCGTGGTCACCGCGCGTGAGGACGGCACGCCGTGCACCGCCGCGGTGGTCGAGACAGTCGAGCCAGGCCACGCTGTAGCGAAAGCGGTCGTCGGTGCGCTCCATCTCCGTCATGAGGTCGTCCAGGCGGGTGAACCGCTGGGTGTCGACGTGCATCCACGACGTCTCGATCGGGATCAGCCGCAGGGTGGCTCGGGTCACGATGCCCGTCAGGCCCATGCCGCCGGCGGTCGCCCAGAACAGCTCCGGGTCGTTGCGGGGCGAGACCGTCACCGTGCCCGTCGGCGTGACGAGGGTCACGTCCACGACGTGCCGGGCGAAGCTGCCGTCGCGGTGGTGGTTCTTCCCGTGCACGTCCGCCGCGATCGCGCCGCCGACCGACACGTAGCGGGTGCCCGGCGTGACCGCCACGAACCATCCCGACGGGATGATGGCCCGCATGAGGTCGTGCAGGCTGACCCCGCCACCGACCTCGATGGTGGCCGACGGCTCGTCGACCGCACCCAGGGAGGACAGGCCGGCCGTGTCGACGGCGAGCCCTCCGCTGCACTGCGCGGCATCCCCGTAGCTCCGCCCCAGGCCTCGGGCGATGACGCCGACGGTCCGGGTGCGCAGAGCCATGGCGACGGCTGCCGCGTCGGACGGGTGGCCGACCACGGCGGTGGTGGGGGTGGTGCGACCCCAGCCGCTGAGCCGCTGCAGGGCCGCCGGGGGGAGGGGGACGGTGCCGGAGGCCACGGCGATGCTCATGCGTAGAGGCCGATGCCCATGAGGACCAGCCAGAGCACCCCGTAGCCCTGGAGTATGTGGTCGCGCAGCGCGAGCTGCTCGGGCTCCCCACCCCGCCCCGCGTCGAGCACTCGCAAGATGTGGAGGACGGCGAGGACAAGGGGGATGACCGTCAATTCGATCCACACGATGTGATGGCCCGCGTGGGCGAGCAGGCCGGTGCGTTCGAACGCCCACAGGCAGTAGGCGGCCACCGTCACTGTCGCCGCGATCGTCAACACCGACTTCAAGAAGGACTCGGTGTAGTGGTCGAGCACGACGCGGTGCACCCCTCGGCCGCTGCCGAGGCGCGCATGCTCCGCGCAGCGCTTTCCCGTCACGACGAAGAGGGCTGCGAACGAGGTGAACACCAGGAACCAGGCCGAGAGCCGCACGTCCGCCACGACACCCCCGGCCACGGCGCGGAGGACGAAGCACGAAGCGACGACGGCCAGTTCCATCACCGGTTCTCTCTTCAGGCGCAGGCTGTAGGCCAGGCTCACGCCGGCGTAGGAGCCGACGACAACGGCCAGGCCCCAAGGGCCGATGAAGAGAGCGACGGCGACGGCGACGGCGATGAGGCCGCCCCCGGCGCCGGCGGCGAGGCCGGGCCGCAGGGCACCGCTGGCGACGGGACGCTGACGCTTGCCGGGGTGATGGCGGTCGGACTCGGCGTCGATGACGTCGTTGACCAAGTACGTTCCCGAAGCGACGAGACAGAACACCAGGAAGGTGGCGATGACCCGCGCCGTGGTCTGCCAGTTGCCGAGCACACCGGCTGCGGCGGGTGCCATGAACACGAGGAGGTTCTTCGTCCACTGGCGGGGGCGCATCCCGCGGGCGATCAGACGGAGCGTCGAGCGCGTGCCGACGGCGGAGCGGTCCCGCCGCGGCATGAGCTCGGGCGGCGCCGAGGGGGCGCCCACGGGCACCCAATCCGGCGACGTCATGGTTCCGCGGCCGCTGACATCGTGATGAAGTCACGGGCCCACCAGGGCTCGAAGTAACGGCCGGGTGTTCCCGTCATCCCCGCCAGCAACTCGGTGCCGTTGTCGGGGGTGGCGGCGCCGTTCGGCGCGGACGGCTGGTACGTGCTGTAGTTGACCCAGTCCGTGTTGATGTCGAGCTCCATGGCGCGCACGGCGCCCGCCCGCACGAGGATGTTCGCCAGGTCGGCTATGTCGAGGCCGGGGCCGCCGACGTAGACGAGCGCCCCGTCGGCCGTCACGCCGAGGCCCGATCGCCACACGTAGAGGCCGCCTCCGAGGGTCGCGCCCCATTGTGTGGGGTTTGCGCCGTAGACGCCCGGTACCACCTGGCCGCCGTCCACCAGCAGGTCCAGGTTCTGGCGCACCGACACGACGTTGGGCGACATGGTGGCGTCACGCCCCCACTGAGCCACCGTCGCCGTGCCGTTCTTGTCGACCACGAAGGAGGCGGCGCCGGTCCGCAGGGGGATGATGGTCTTGCCGTCCGTGTAGTAGCCGCCGTTGGCGTCGGACATGAGAAAGCCTGCGTTGAATGCCGCCACCAGCGTGGAGGCGTCCCCGGGTGCAATGGGGGCGGTGTGGCTGTACGGGCCCCCGCCGGGGATCTGACTTCCGGAGTAGAGCGTGGCCTTGAGCAGCTTCGTGTCCATCCACGCCACCCCGACCACGTAGCTCGTATGGATCGCGCTCGGGCGCAGCATGGTCTCGTACACCGCCGGGAGCCCGTCCACCGTTCGGCCCGCCGGCGACCACTGGCCCTCGCCGGCCACGGGTGGACTGACGATGGGCGCGATGGGCGCGGGGGCGGGAAGGTGCGACACCGTCGCGACGACCGGCGCGGCCCGGATCGTCTTGGGTGCGTGGATGGTGCCGGGAGCGAGGACACCGCCGACCTTCGGCTGGTGGTGGGAGTACCACTCGTTCTCGGCCCACACCACGATGGACGCGCCGCCGTGCTCGCGGAACCATTCGGCTGCCCGCGCGCCCACGGAGCTGCCCAGAGCCGGGTTGGTCAGGGCGCCCCCGAGCGACACGGCGAGCCAGAGCAGGGCGACGCTCAAGATGCCGGCGACGACGGCGACCAGACGGCGCCGCCTGCGGTGCACCGGCGACCGCGACCACCGCACCCGACGGCGCGGTTCGGACTGCGACGATGGGGCCTCGGTCTCGAGGTCGTCGAGCGGTGGGCTCAGCACGCACGCTCCACCAGGTGGAGCGCCTGCTTCGGGCAGGCGCGCGCCGCGCGGACGGCGTGGTCGACCAGCGCAGGTGCGATCTCCTTGTCGTCCACGATGGGATAGCCCCATCGATCGAGCTCAATGCGCTCGGGCAGCATCTCGGCACAGACGCCGTGCCCGTCGCAGGCGATCGGATCGAGCACCAGTTCCAACCTCCAGCGGCTCATCCCCTGCTCACCAACCTTCTCCTGGCGGCTCGATCGGCGATGGGCAGCACCCTCGGCGCGCGCGTGCGGGGGCACTGCCCTCGACGTCGGTGCGACGTCACCTCGTCGGAGAAGACGCGCAGCCCTGTCCGCACGAAGCGGGCCACGCCGTCGGGGTGGCGGCAGGCGCCCCGTCCCTCGATCAGGGTGCAGATCTCCAGGATGCGTTCGGGCGCGGTCGCGCCGCCGCCGTACGCCAGGCGCTCCATGGCGTCCGCCAGGTCGGCCAGTCCGTGGACGCATGGGCCGCACTGGCCCGCACCCTGGCCTTCCATGTACCGCACGACGTCCGCCATCTCGGCCAGGGGGCAGACGTCGTGGGGGAGGAGCGCGACGACGCCTGCCCCGAGCGTCGCACCGGCTCGCCGGGCCGCTTTCTCGGACACGGGCAGCTCCGTGCACGCGTGCGGTGCGACCCAGGCACCCCCGTAGCCACCCAGGAGCACGCCCTGGGCCCGGGTGAGCTCGTCGGGTCCGAGGCCGGCGGCCGGCGCGAGCGGGGAGCCCAGCACCGCCTCGACGACCACGGCGCCGTCCGGGCGGTTGACGGTCAGCAGCATGGTGCCGGGGCTGTCCGGGGTGCCGACCGTCCGGAACCAGGCTGCGCCGAACCGGGCGACGAGGGCGACGTGGGCGAGTGTCTCGACGTTCTGCACCAGGGTCGGCCGTCCGCCGACGCCGCGCTCCCGGACGGAGTACAGCCGCACGAACGTGGGAACGGCACCCCGGCGCCCGTCGAGCGCGCTCACGGCGGCGGACTCCTGGCCGGCGATGAACGTGTCCGGCGCTTCGGCGACTTCGACGGCGACCGGGTCGAGACGGCGGGCCCGGCGTTCGGCGATGGCCGCGTCGACGACCGGTCGCGCCGATGCGGGTACGTACGCGATCGCCTGTTGCGCCCCCAGCGTGGTCGCGGCCAGGACGAGCCCGTCGAGCACCAGGTGTGGCGCATGCCGCAGCAGCACGGCATCCTTGCGGCTGGCCGGCTCGCCCTCGGCGCCGTTGGCGACGACCACCGGACGCCGCCGCGAGCCGGTCACCGCCCGCCACTTCACGCCGACCGGGAACCACGCGCCCCCGCGGCCGACCAGGCCACTGGCATCGAGCTCGTCGATGAGCCCGGGCTCCCCGCGCCGCAGGTCGCCCCAGCGCTCGAGGTGGGTCCCCAGCGACGGGTCCGCCGCGCCATCCGAGAGCCCGTGCAGCAGGCGGCGGCCGGTCTCGGGAGCGGCTCGCCGGCCGTCGCGCATCGTCAGACTCATTGCGCCGTGCTCCCGGACACCTGGCCGGTGAGGGTGCCGGCGGCCGCATCCAGCGAAAGGTTCATGGTCAGGTCGATGGAGCCGGAGGGTCCCTGCACGGTCGCACCGACGTTCGATCCGTCGAGCGCGGTGACCTGGCCGGTGAAGGTGCCGAACGAGACGGCGCTGCGACGCATGGCGACGCCGCCGTTCACCGACGGGCCGACGATCTGGACCTGCAGGGCCGCCGAGGTGTCGTCCAGGTGCATGGTGAGGGTGACGGTGGCGTCACCGTCGGCGTTGGGTGGGGACTGGGCCACCGTCCCGGTGACCGAGGTCTGGAACGGGGTGGAGGGCAACGCCGCGGTCACCGCGCCGGCGGTCGTGGGGGTGGTGGCGCCACCGCCCGCGAACGACGCGACGGCGGATCCCGAGAGTTGCGCGAGCAAGGCCGAGGAGGTCCCCGCGCGGTGGGACCAGCCCGGGCGCAGGGGGCCGGCGAAGGCGAAGGCCGCGATGAGCAGCAGGACCAGCGCGCCGGCGAGTGCGCCCCCGAGGCGCCACCCGATCGACGGCGCCCGCCCGACGGCGAGGCGCCAGGCCACCGCCGCGGCCACCGACCCGGTGCAGAGGACGAACACGAGACCCGCCCCCGGCAGCCGGGCATCGGAACCCGAGCCGAGTCCGTGCACCACGGCGATGGGCCAGCAGGCGTAGGCCAGCCAGTGCACGCCGCGCCAGGCGGCCGCGCCGATGCGCCGGCGGAGCGCGCTGGTGATCGCCACCGCGAGGAGCATGTCGAAGGCCAGTGCGCCGAAGCCGACCCAGAGGGGGCGGTAGGGCGACCGGAACGGGATCACGGCATCGGCCAGGCCGATGGGCACGTAGCCGTCGCCCACGGTGGAGACGACATGGACCGCGACGAGGGCGAGGCAGAACAGGGACAGGTTCCGGTGCACCGACTGGGACAGGAACCGCGGCCAGCGGTCGGTGGTCCAGCCCACCGACGCCACCGTCCCGAGGACGACCGTCGCCGACAGCAGGATGAGCGAGACCAGGCCGGTGGCCCGGGTCAGGTACCACAGGGCGGTCGAGCCATGACCCACCGTCAACACGAGCGTCGTGGGCACCAGGGCGGCTGTCATCGTGCGCCGACCGCCTGGTGCAGGCGTCCCGTGTCCGGGACCGGCCACCCCGATGTGTACGCGGTGGTCCCGTCGAGCCGGACGAGCCGTGCGGGAAGCCCGAGGCCCTCCAGCCAGCCCACGGCGCGCGCGCCCAGGACGATCGCGGCCGTCGACGCCGCGTTGGCCTGCACGCAGCTGGCCGCGGTCACCGAGACGGTGCGCCAACACGGCTGGGCGGACAGGCCGGTGGCCGGGTCCACGATGTGGTGCACCTGGTGTGCCCCCAGCCGCCACCGGCGCACGCCGACGCCCGACGACGCGAGACCGCCCGAGGAGATGCCCACCGCCTCGGCGGCTGTCGGCGAGGTGCACATGTCCGCGATGCCGATGGCGAAGCCGCCGGGTGGGGCCGTGCCGGCAACTGCCGCGTCCCCACCCAGGGAGACGAGGGCACCGCAGCCGAGGCGGCCGTGGACGATCGTGGCCGCCCGGTCGGCCGCCAGCGCCTTGGCGGTCGCGCCGAGATCCAGGGCACTCCCATGCACCAGGCGGACCATGCGCCGATCTCGGTCCACCGCGACCGACTGCCACCCGGGTACCGCCCGTGCCGGCGGGAGATCCCCCTCGACCCCCGGTGACACGTCCGCAAAGTCGCGGTCGTAGCCGAGCCGGTCCATGACGTGCCCGACGGTCGGGTCGACGAGCCCGTCCGTGGCTGCGGCGATCTCCAAGGCAACGTCTATCGCCTCCAGCAGGTCCGTGCTGACCTCCGTCGCCGCGCCGGCCGACGCATTGAGGCGGCTGAGCTCGGAGTCACTCCGGAAGCGGTTGGCCACCCGGTCGATGCGCGCCAGTTCCTGGTGCAGGAGTCGGGAGGCCTCCATCACGGCGCCGCCGTCCGTGACGACGAGTTCGGCCGTCGTGCCGAGTGCCCGGGTCCGGTAGGCGCGCGGCAGGTCGGCGTGCACGGACGCCGGGGCCATCAGCTCGCTCCGCTGGTCACCGGCGCCGGGGCGGGTGCCTTCTGCGTCGGGGTCGAGGGTGGAGTCAGCGAGCCCTGGCCGTTGGTGCCCGAGTTCGCGCCGCTGTTTCCGGTGCCGGTGCCGGTGCCCGTGCCGCTGTTGCCCGACGTCGCCGAGCCCGCCGTGTTCGACGTGGTGGTGTGATGACCCGGCAGCGCCTTTTCGATGTAGACGCCGAGGACCCCGACGGCGGCAATCGTGGCGACGGCGATCGCACCGGTGATGCTCGAGAGGCGAGCGAGCGCGCCGTCGCGGCGCATGATCGCCGCGTGGTGCCGCTGGGCCGCACCGCTCTGTCGCACACGTCGCGCCATGCATCGCAGGGTACGGAGCGACCCTGACGCCTACATGAAGAATGCCGTGGTCACGCTAAGGATTCGGTAAGAGTCTCGTCCGCCGGTGAGGACTTGCCCTTGCGCGGGAGCACCTTCCGCCACGACACCTCCATGCGGGCCCCGCCCAGATCGGCCGCGCTGAGCCCCCAGGTGCCCTGGGTGGCCCGCACCACCGAGTCGGCGATGGCGAGCCCGAGTCCGGTCCCCGCCACGGCGTCGGAGGCGCGATGGAACCGGTCGAACACCGCATCCCGTTCGTCCTCGGGGATGCCGGGGCCAGAGTCGTCGACGCGCAGGTCCACGCGGTTTCCCCAATTGCGCACGCTCACCTCCACCCGCCCGTCGTCTCCGGCGAACTTGCACGCATTGTCGATGAGGACCCCGGCCAGTCGGTCGATGAGCTCGGGCCGGCCGTGCACGGTGTAGGGGCCTCCGCCCACCCGTTGCAGGGACAACTGCACCTCGTGGGTTGCCGCGATCGCCGTGAAGCGCTGGACGCAGCACTCGACGACGTCGGCCACGTCGGTGATGTCGGTGCCGTCGGGGCGCGTGGGCTCGTTGTCGGCCCGGGCCAGCCAGAGCAGGTCCTCGACGATCTTGCGCAGGCGCGTGCTCTCCCGTGCGACCCGCTGGAGGACCTCCCGGTATGCGGCCGGGTCACGCGGTCGGTCGAGAGCGAGGTCCACCTCGGCCTCGATGACCGAAATCGGCGTGCGCAGCTCGTGCGAGGCATCTGCGGTGAAGTCCGCCTGACGGCGACGCACCAACTCGGACGGCGCCGACGCGCGCAGGCCGACGACGGTGGCGCCCCCGAAGACGGCGATGGCCAGGATCGCCCCGAAGACGAGCTCCGCCACCAGCAGCGTCGACTGGACGTTCCCGGTGCTGGCCAAGCTCTGGCCCGCCACGAGCACGGTGCCGTGCGTGCGCAGGGAGTCGAACCGGAAGGTCGACGTGCCCACGTGCGTCGTCACCGGTCCCTCGCCCCAGCGCGCCGCGGGGAGCGGGGGGGCCGTCGAGGTCAAGGCCGTCACGAACCCGGAAGGCCCGATGGACCACAAGAACACGGGCGCATCGTCGACGTCAGCGTCCTCGTTGGAGGTCGTCGAACCCGGAATCGTGAGCGTCTCGTGGCTCGCGTCCTCGAGTCGGTCAGCCAGCCTGGCATCCGTTGCGCCCACGAGGTGGTCGGTCACGACGAGGTTGAGCACGATGGCGGCGACCACATAGCAGATCATGACGACCAGGGTCGCCACCGCCGCGACCCGCACCGCGTGCCGGCGGTGCGCCCGGGTGACGTTCACTTCTCCACCATCCGGTAGCCCATGCCGCGCACCGTCTCGATCTGGGCCCGGCTGTGGGCGAGCTTCGAGCGCACGCGTGCGACATGGACGTCGATGGTGTTGGACCCGACCGCGTCGGCTTCGTCGTCCCAGACCTGGGTGGCGATCATTCGCCGCGTCAGGACGTTCGGGGACCGGCGCAGGAGGAGCTCGACGAGTGCGGATTCGATGGCCGTCAGGGCCAGCAGCTGGCCCCCCGCGCTGGCCTCTCTCGTGGCGGGGTCGAATCGCAGGTCGCCGCACTCCAACACCGGATCCATCGCCAGCGGCGGCCGGCGTTGCAGTGCGTGGAGCCGAGCGACGAGCTCGGAGAAGTCGAAGGGCTTCACGAGGTAGTCGTCCGCACCTTCGTCGAGGCCCGTGACCCGGTCCGACGGGGCGTCCCGTGCGGTCAGCATGAGGATGGGTGTCCGGTCACCGAGACCCCTCGCTTCCCGGACCACGTCGATCCCGGAACGTTCGGGCATGCGCCAGTCCAGCACCGCCGCGTCGTACTCGTAGCTGCGAAGGTGCCGGAGTGCCGCGGCCCCGTCGACGACCGCGTCGACGACGTAGCCCTTCTCCCTGAGGCCGCGCTCGAGCACCGACCTGAGGGCGGCGTCGTCCTCGGCGACGAGGACCCTCATCGGCACTCCCAACTGACGTGTGACATCCGTACAAGGCTACGGGGCGCGGCTCGCAGGCGGCGCTCGGTCGGTTGTCATGTCTTCTTCAGGTTCGACTCGTACCCTCACCGCCATCGTGAAAAACGCGACCGACCGCGCGCGGGCACGCGGGCCCCGCCATCGCCAGGCGCCATGAGGCACAGCCGCGACCGGTATACGGCGATGGCACGCGCTCGGGCACAAGCCCGCATCACGCGCCTGACCCGGGCGGCCATTCTCGTCGCCGGCGGTGCGACGGCCTTCATCGGGGTCACCGTCGCCAGGGAGCACCCGGGATCGTCGGGCAGCGCGACCCCGCCACCGACCTCGTCCGTGCCGACCACCTCGTCGACCACCACGACCTCGACGACCACCACGACGACCACCACCACGATTCCGGCCGGTGGATCGTCGACCCCGGCGACCCCGGCGACCCCGGCGACCCCCGCGACCCCGGCGCCGACGACCACCGCGGTGCCGCCGACGACCACCACGACGGTGCCACCCACGACGACACCGACCCGGCCGGTCGTGACGTCGGGGGGCACGTCGAGATAGCGCCTCGGGGTTGCCGTCGTGCTGTGAGTTGCGCCGGAGGTCCGGCGCGCCAATGATGACCGCCGAACCGACGGCGGAAGCAGGGTAGGACGGACGTGGAGGAGTTTCTCAAATCAGCCGGCTACGGCGCGATCTTCGCGCTGAGCTTCGTCTCGGCGATGGGGCTGCCCGTCGGCGCCGAAGTGGCCCTCATTTTCGGGGGCGTCCTCGCCAGCGGGCAGGTGCCGGGCGAGGGGAAGCCGCTCCAGCTGGCCGTGGTGATCGTCGTGGCGACCCTCGGTGAGCTGCTCGGCTCGGCGGCCGGCTACAGCATCGGGCGCTACGGCGGTCGGGCGCTGGTCGACAAGGTCGGCAAGTACGTGCTCCTCACGCACAAGGATCTCGATCGTGCCGACGCGTGGTTTGCGCGCCGGGGTGAGCCCGTGGTGTTCTTCGGACGCTTCATCCCTCTCCTGCGATCCTTCGTCTCGTTCGCGGCCGGCCTGGGCGAAATGGCGGTCGGCAAATTCGTGGTCTTCACCGCGGTCGCCTGTGCCATCTGGTGCACCGCCCTGTGCTCGCTCGGCTACAGTCTCGGCAGCAGCTACAACCACGTGCTCAAGGCGTTCAGTGACGCCGGGTACGTGCTGGGCGCCCTCGCCGTCATCGCGGTCGTCTTCGTCTTCTGGCATCGGTTGCGGGAGTACCGCAGCCAGCGCGACATGGGCCGGACCGGTTCGGGTCGGTGATCGCCGACCGGTGAGGGCCACCGGGCAACCCGATCGCAACCCGGGTGTCCGGTTCACGGTCAAGGGCGGCATCACTCGCGCCGAAACTGGTGGGGAGCGACGGAAACAGCGGTTGAGCTGGAGTTGTCGAAGCGTCGCACTGGTAACGGGAAGAGGATTGATGAGGGTGCGCGGATCAAGGCGATGTCTCATCGCGTCGTGCTCCGGTGCCCGGGCGCGTGACACCTGGACACCCGTCACGACCACATGAGGTGGCGCGAGCTGTTCGACGCCACGCTCGACGTGCAGCGCTCCCGGGGAGGCGACGCGACCCGTGTCGCCGTGCTGCGCTCGGCGTCGGCGCTGCTGCGTTCGCCCGACGTCACGTTGACGGCCGCCCGGCCCGACGCGGTCGAGGAAGGCGGGGTCCTGATTGCTCCGCTGGACCTGCCGGGCCGGCGGCTCTGGCTGTCCGTGTCAGGCCGGGCGCGGACCGATCCCTTCGAGGACGATGACCGGACCCTGCTCGAAGCGCTGGCGTCGGTGAGCGCGATCGCGCTGGCCAATGCCGACCTCGACGCGGAGGTCCAGCAGCAGCGGGACAGCCTCTCGGTGATCGCGACGAGCATCGGTGAAGGCCTGTGCGCCATCGACGACGGCGGCCGGATCACCTTCATGAACCCAGCCGGGGTGACCATGCTCGGCTGGCCCGGCGGAGTGGTCGGACCCGATCACCCGCCGGTCCCACCCGAGGCGCCGCGCTTCCTGCTCGACCCGGCCATGCGGGCCATGGCGCTGGGCCAGAAGGTGACGAGCGACGACACGAGGTTCGAGCGGGCGGACGGGTCGCATCTCACGGTGACCTTGACCGCGTCCCCCGTGACGGAGGACGGGCAGCCGACGGCTGCCGTCATCGTGTTCCGGGACACGTCGGAGCGCATGGCGTTCGAGGAACAACTGGCGCGGCACGCGTTCCAGGACCCCTTGACCGGGCTCGCCAACCGGCGTCTCCTCCTCGACCACCTCGATCACGCGCTGCTGCAAGCCGAGCGCGCGCAGACGAGGGTGGCCGTGCTCTTCGGCGACATCGACCGGCTCAAGGCGGTCAACGACAACCTCGGTCACCAGCTGGGCGACGAGCTGCTCCGCGTCGTAGCAGAGCGCCTGCGGCGCGCCGTCCGCCCCGGGGACACGCTGTCCCGTTTCGGCGGCGACGAGTTCGTGATCATCCTCGAAGGTGTCACGTCACCGGACGACGCCGACCAGGTGGCGGACCGGGTCCTCGATACGCTCCGTGAGCCGGTGATGCTCAGTGGCGGGCACGAGGTGGTCGCAACCATGAGCGTCGGCATGGCGTTGAGCACGACCGGTATGTCGCGCGACGATCTGCTGCGCGACGCCGACGCGGCGATGTACCGGGCCAAGGAACGCCGGCGTGATGGACAGGCCACCATGGCGGACGTGGGCCGTACGGGCGGGCGCTCCGCCGGACGCCTCGAACTCGATAAGGCCCTGCACCATGCGGTCGAGCGCAACGAGGTCGAGGTCTATTTCCAGCCCCTGGTCTCGCTGGCCGACGAGCAGATCGTCGGGGCCGAGGCACTGGTCCGGTGGGATCACCCCGAACACGGGTTCCTGTCGCCGGCACGGTTCATGGAGCTGGCCGAGGACAACGGGACCATCCTGCTCATCGGGAAGACGGTGCTCGAGCTGGCCTGCCGGCAGGCGAAGACCTGGCACGACGCGCTCGGTCTCGAATTGGAGGTCGCGGTGAACCTGTCGTCCCGGCAGTTCCTCCAAGCCGGACTGGAGGAGCAGGTCGCGGCCGTGCTCGCATCCACCGGCCTCAAGCCCTCGCTGCTCTGCCTCGAGATCACCGAGAACCTGGCCATGGAGGACGTCGAGTTGACGTCCTCCATCCTGTCCACGTTGCACGCCATGGGGGTACGGCTCGGCATCGACGACTTCGGCACCGGGCACTCTTCCCTGGGTTACCTGGCTCGGTTCCCCATCGACGTCATAAAGATCGACCAGAGCTTCGTACGCGGCATCGACCAGGATCCGGTGAAGTCGGCCATCGTCTCGGCGGTCGTGGCCCTGTCCCAGGCGATGGGTTCGACGACCGTCGCGGAGGGGGTCGAGACCCGGCTCGAGGTGGAGCAGGTCGAGGGCCTCGGCTGCGACAGGGCGCAGGGCTTCTACTTCGCCCGACCGCTCCCGGCATCCGCGTTCGAAGGCCTGGTGCGTGGCGGCGGGGATCCGCCACTGGACCTGGGACCCCTGAGGGAAACGCTGTCCGGCTGAGAAAACCCGTGTCAGCTGACGGCTGCGGGATCCGCCTCGGGTGCGCCGCGGCGCAGGGCAGCGTGCAGGAGCGGCAGGACCTCGTGCCAGTCGCCCACGATCCCGACGTCGCAGTGCCCGAAGACCGGGGCGTCGGGGTCGACGTTGACGGCGAGGATCGTTCCCGCCGCCCGCACACCCACCATGTGGTTGAACTTCCCGCCGAGCCCCAATGCGATGTAGAGCCGGGGCGCGATGGAGCGGCCGGTGATCCCGACCTGGCGGGACCGGGGCGCCCAGCCGCGGTCGGTGACCTTCCGCGTGGCGGCCAGCTCCGCGCCCAGCAGGGCGGCCAGCGGGCTGAGCTGCTCGTACTCCTCCGGGGTGACGCCGGTCCCCACCCCGATCACCACCTCGGCCCGGGCCAGCGCCTCGAGGTCGTCGTTGCGGTGCTGGGCGAGCACGCGCACGCGCCCACGCGTGCCGACCGGGTGCTCGAGCACCGGCACCTCGCGGTGCGTGCGGGCCGGTGTGGGCAGGACGCCGGGCCGCACCGTCACCATCTGCGTCGTGCTGCGGCAGGTGACGTCGGCGACCAGCGCGCCGGCGAAGGCGGGTTTCGCGGCCACCAGGGCTCCATCGTGCACGGAGAGTGCGATGGCGTCGCCCACCAGGCCGGACCCGGTCGCCGCCGCGGCACGGCCCGCCACCTCGCGGCCGAAGGCCGTGCTGGGCGCGAGCACCGCCCAGGGGATGGTCTCGCGCACGTAGGCGGCCACCGCATCGGCCACGTCCTCGGCGACGGGTGACCCGGAGAGCGCCACCACGAGATCGGCGCCGGCCGCAGCGGGAGCGTCGCCCGGATCTCCACCGGGGCACAACGCATGGAGCGAGGCGCCCACCTCCGCGCCCAACCGGACGCCCGCGCCGAGCAGCTCGGCCGTGACGTCGGGCCGGTCGGGCTCCGCGACGACGGCGATGACACGCGAGAGCGAGGTCCCGTGCGCCCCGCCGTTCGTCGAGACGGGCGCCGTATCCGCCGCCGCTCGTGCCGCCGCCGCTCGTGCCGCCGCTCGTGCCGCCGGCGCGCCGGCGCGCAACGCGCCGCGTCGGGCCAGCTCGCGCACCGCCGCCTCCACCTGCTCCTCGATCGGGCCCGACAGCACCCGGTTGGCCCGCTCGTGCTCCATGAGCCGCGTCTCGCCGACGACGGTCGGGCTCCCCGCCTCGCCCCAGGGCCCCGGGTCCAACTGGTCCAACTGGCTCGCCGTCAGCAGCGTCAGGCGCGACGCCGGGACGGCCGCCCGCCCGTCGGGGTGCACCTTGCACGGGTCGCACAGGCGTTCGGCGACCGACAGCACCGCGGGCAGCTCGATCTCGATGTCCCGGGACCCGTCGTCGTGCTCGAGCTCCAGGCGCAGGACGGCACCGAGGTCATCGAGCCGGCGGACCCCGCTGGCGAAGGGGAGGTCGAGCAGCTCGGCCACCTCGGGCCCCACCTGCCCGGTCTCCCCGTCGATGGAGTTGCGGCCGAGCAGCACGAGGTCGAAGGGACCCGCCGCCCGCAGCGCCGCCGCCAGGGCCCGGGCCGTGGCCAGTGTGTCGGACCCCGCGAACGCCTCGTCGCAGACGTGCACCCCGGCGTCGGCCCCCCAGGCCACCGCTTCGCGCAGCACGTCCTCGGCGCCCGCGGGCCCCAGGGTCACGACGGTGCACGAGCCCCCGGTGTCGCCGGCGAGCGTGACCCCCGCGGCCACGGCCCGGCGGCAGTACGGGTTCATCTCGACTGCCACGCCGCGCCGGACGAGCCGCCCGTCGTCGAGGTGCAGGCCCTCGGCGAGCGGCACCTGCTTGACCAGCGCCGCGACGCGCAACGGTTCGCCTGCCGCGCGCGTCATCTCGTCGTGCTCACGACGGATGACCCGCGTGGCTGAGGACGAGCTCGTCGTCGCGCTCCTCCGTGGCCGGGGTGTAGACGTAGCGGCCGCCCCGTGTCCACGATGCCGCGGCGGCCACGAGGCTCATGACGATCGCGAAGTCGAAGGCGGCGTGCAGGCCGGCCTCGAACGGCTGGGCGATGAGGCCGGGGAAGAAGCTGTGCTTGGCCAGGGCCGCCTGCTGGGCGGCGCTGAGGTGCGCCAGGGTGCCGGCTCCGACCAGGTGCGCCACTGGGTCGTAGCCCAGGAAGGCGGCGAAGAGGGTCGAGATCGCAGGTAGGTGCGAGGCCCGTTCGGCTGCCGCCGGCGGCACCCCGTGGCTCAGCAGGCCCGCCGACACGTTGTGCGGCAGGGCGGAGGCGAGTCCGACGATCATCAACGTGAAGAAGATCCCGATGCTGACCACCTGAGCCGAGTTCTGGAACGTCGTGTTCATGCCCGAGCCGGCACCGCGGTGCTCGGGCGGCAGGCTGTTCATGATGCCGGTGCGGTTGGGCGATCCGAACGACGCCATGGTCAGGCCGGTGAAGAACAGGATGGTGCCGAACACCCAGTAGGAGAAGTCGATGGGCAGCGCCTCGAGCAACGCGAAGCAGACGGCCGCTCCGATCATGCCGCCGGTCGCAAAGGGGCGCGCGCCGTAGCGGTCCGACAGGATGCCCGAGACCGGCCCGGCGATCAGCATCCCGACGGTGAGGGGGATCATGGCGATGCCGGCCCACAGCGGGGTGTCGGCGAACGAGTAGCCGTGGAGCGGCAGCCAAATGCCCTGGAGCCAGATGATGAGCATGAACATCAGCCCGCCGCGGCTCATGGCGGCCAGGAAGCTGGCGATGACGCCGCTGGTGAAGGCGCGTATCTTGAACAGTTGCAGGCGGAACATCGGCTCGCGCACGTGCAGCTCGACGAAGCAGAAGGCGACGAGGAGCGCGGTACCGCCCACCAGGGCACCCACGACCAGCGGGTTGCTCCAGCCCATGGTGTGGCCGCCGTAGGGCTCGATCCCGTAGGTGATGCCCACCATGATCGCCACCAGGCCCAGGGCGAAGGTGGCGTTGCCGGGCCAGTCGATGTGGGCGGAGCGCCGTTGCCCCAGCTCTCGCAGTTTCAGGTAGCCCCACAGCGTGCCGAAGAGGCCGACCGGCACCGACACCAGGAAGATGAGCCGCCAGTTGATGGGGGCCAGGATCCCCCCCAGGATGAGGCCGATGAACGAGCCGCTGAACGCCGCGGCCTGGTTCACCCCGAGCGCCATGCCGCGCTCGTCCTCGGAGAAGGCGTCGGTGAGGATGGCGGCCGAGTTGGCCATCAGCATGGCGGCGCCGATCCCCTGGAAGATGCGCATCACGATCAGGTACATGCCGGCGGCGGGGCCGGTCAGCCACGTGATGCTGAGGGCGAGCGAGAAGAAGGTGAAGACGGCGAAGCCGAGGTTGTAGATCCGCACCCGCCCGTACATGTCGCCCAGCCGGCCGAGGGTCACGACGAGGACGCTGGTCGTGACCAGGAAGCCCAGGATCATCCACAGCAGGTAGAAGCTGTTCCCCGGCAGCAAGGGGTCCAGGCCGATGCCTCGGAAGATGTCGGGCAGCGAGATGAGGACGATGGACCCGTCGATCGTCGCCATCAGCATGCCGAGCGTCGAGATGAACAGCGCCGTCCACTTGTAGCCATCCGGCAACGGCGCCAGCGGGTCCGGGCGGCTGAGCCAGCGAGGGGCCTGGACGCCGCTGCCGTCCCGGCCCCCGTGCCCGCGTACGGTCAGGTCGGCGGGTGTCGGGGCGTGCAGGGGCGGCGGAGCAGGGCGTTCGATGACGCCCAGGCTACCGGCCGCCACCGGCACCCCCGGCCCGCCCCGGGGCCTTTCAACGACCCAACGCGGCGCCCTCCGGGCTGCGCGGGTCGGACGCCGCGACGAGGCGTCGGCCGTCGTCGCCTGACCCTTCCATGGCGGTGACCTGGTCCACGACGATGATCTGGGCACAGCCCACCGCGACGGGGTCGAAGGCGCCGATGGCGCGCACGCGGTGACCACGCTGCGCCAGCCCCTCCTGCCACCCCGGTGGCGCGTCCGACTCGACCACCACGGTGAGGTCGTCGCCCCACCACAGCCGGAACGGGCCCGCCCGGGGTGCGTCGAGCGTCAGGCGCGGCGCCGCCACGGCGGTGGCCGGGTCCTGACGGGAACGGAGCAGGCGCGCCAGCAGCTGCACGATGATCTGGGGCTGCGCGTCGCCACCCATGGCGCCGATGACGTGGCTGAGCGCGCCGTCCGGGGTGGTGGCGAGCATGGGGGAGAGGGTGTGCGGTGGCCGGCGACCCGGTCCGACCTCGGCGGGGTGGCCCGCCACCAACGAGAACCCCACGCCCCGGTTGTGCAGGAAGATGCCCGTCGCCGGCTCGACCAGGTGCGCGCCGAAGTCGAGCGCGTTGGACTGCGTCAGGGAGATCCCGAGGCCTTCGGCGTCCACGGCGCACAGATGCGTCGTGTCGCCGTCGGCGATCCGGGGCACCGCGGCTGCGGTCGTGCCGTGGCCCGGCGCGACGTCGGGTGCCGCCGCCCCGTCGGGGGCCACGCGGGAGGCGGCGGCCTCCAGCCGGGCGGGATCCAGCAGCGCGGTCCCGTCGGCCCCGTCGAAGAGCACGTCGGGACGGTCATGGCCGACGGCCCGCCAGGTCTCGACGAGCAGGTGCGCCCAGCGGGGGTCGTCGGGCTCGGCGCCGAGCCCGGCCGCCTCGGCCACCGACGCGCCGGCCAGCGTCAGGTATCCCTGCGAGGGTGGCGGAACGGTCCACAGGTCGCGGCCCCACGCGTGGAGGCGGATCGGTTCGCACCACTCGGCCACGCTGGTGGTGAAGTCCGCGGGTGCGAAGACGCCGCCGCCCAGCTCGAGGAGGCCGCGTCCGAACTCGCCTCCGTAGAAGGCGTCGCGCCCGCCCCGGGCGACGGCGCGCAGCGTGCGCGCCAGGCCCGGGACCCGGACGCGCTGACCGACCCGGAGCGGCCCGCCGGGGCACAGCTCGCCCGCCCCGGGGAGGGCGTGGACCAGATGGCTCGCCAGGGACAGCATGACGGAGGCCGCGAACCCCTCGGAGGCCAGCTCCGTGGCCGGCGCCAGGACGTCCTCCAGCGGCAGCCGCCCGTAGCGCTCGTGCAGGGCGAGCCACCCGTCGACGGCTCCTGGCACCTGCACGCTGCGGGTGTCGCCGCGCAGCGGCATCACCGTCATGCCCTCGGCGCGCATGCGTGCCGCGTCGGATCCCGCACCGGCGCGCCCGATGGAGAGCAGCGCCTGGGGAGGCGACCCGGGCGGGGCGACCATGGCGAGGACGTCGCCGCCCAGGCCGCACAGGTGGGGGCCGACGACGGCCATGACCGTGCCGGCGGCCACGGCGGCGTCGGCGGCCGAGCCGCCGCGTTCGAGCATGACCAAACCGGCGGACGCCGCCAGCTGGTCGGCCGCCGCCACCATGCCGCGCAGCCCGGAGCGGGGTCCGAAGGGCGCGAGCGGCAGGGTCATCGGGTCAGGCATACCACGCCACCGGAGCTGACCGGCCCCCCTGTGTGCCCGATTCGCCCGTGCGTCCGATTCGCCCGTGCGTGGTCGGGGTATGGACACACTCGATCCAATGGGCGAGGAGGTGCACATGGCCACGACCAAGCAGAAGGAAGCGGCCCGCCGCAACATTGCGAAGGCCCGTCAGGTGCAGAGCGAGAGAGCACACGGGGCGACGATCCCCCGTTCGGCCGGTCTGAGCACCGCCGAGAAGGACCGGCTCGCCGCCAAGGATTTCGCGTTCCCCAAGGAGCGGAAGGAACCGCTGGTGGACGCCCGCCACGTCCGCACCGCCATCGCGCGCTTCAGCCAGGTCGAAGGTGTCACCGACAAGGAGCGCGACGAGGCGTGGCGGAGGATCCTGCGCGCGGCGAAGCGCTTTGGTGTCGAGGTCTCGGAGCAGACCTGGCGGGAGCTCTTCGCCAGGGGGAAGGCGAGGAAGAAGCGCTGAGAGATCGGGACTCAGCGAGGCCTACAGGACGACGACCGACCGCAGGACCTCACCGCGCTGCATGCGCGCGAAGGCGGACTCCACCTCGTCGATGCCGATGGTCTCGCTGACGAAGCGGTCGAGGTCGAGCCGCCCGTCGAGGTAGAGGTCGACGAGCATCGGGAAGTCGCGCGACGGCAGGCAGTCGCCGTACCAGCTGGGCTTGAGCGCGCCGCCGCGGCCGAAGAACTCGATCATCGGCAGGTCGATGCGCATGTCGGGCGTCGGGACGCCGACCTGGACGAGGGTCCCGGCGAGGTCCCGGGCCAGGAAGGCCTGTTCCATGACCTCGGGGTGCCCGACCGCCTCGATGCACACGTCGGCCCCGTTGCCGCCGGTGATGGAGCGGATCGCCTCGACCGGATCGCCGGCCCCGGCGTCCACGGTGTGCGTCGCGCCGAAGGAGCGGGCGAGCTCGAGCTTCCCCGGGTCGAGGTCGACGCCGACGATGATGGCCGCCCCGGAGAGCTTCGACCCGGCGACGGCGGCGCACCCGACACCGCCGCAGCCGAACACCGCCACCGAGTCGCCCAGCCCGACCTGCCCCGTGAACATGGCGGCGCCGAGCCCCGCCATGACGCCGCAACCGAGCAGCCCCACCGCCTCGGGCCGCGCCGCCGGGTCGACCTTCGTGCACTGCCCGGCGGCCACGAGCGTCTTCTCGGCAAAGGCGCCGATACCGAGCGCGGGGGACAGCGGGGTGCCGTCGGCCAGCGTCATCGTCTGCGTGGCGTTGTGGGTGGAGAAGCAGTACCAGGGCCGGCCGCGCCGGCACGACCGGCACTCGCCGCAGACGGCGCGCCAGTTGAGCACCACGAAATCGCCTGCCGCCAGGTCCGTCACCCCGGGGCCGACCGCTTCGACGATGCCGGCGGCCTCGTGGCCCAGCAGGAAGGGGAAGTCGTCGTTGATGCCGCCCTCGCGGTAGTGCAGGTCCGTGTGGCACACGCCGCAGGCCTTGATGGCAACCACCGCCTCGCCCGGCCCGGCCTCCGGCACGACGATCGTCTCCAGCGAGACCGGCGCGCCCTTCTCCCTCGAGACCACCCCGCGCACCTCGGATGCCATGCGTCCTCCTCCCGTCGGCGAGACCACATGATGCCCGATCCGCCTCGCGTCCGAGCCGGGGGTGGCCGGACGGCGCGCTCGTTCAGCTCTTTCGAGGGGCTGACCGAGGTCTCCGGCGGCCTGATCGGTGCCCACGCCGCGCGGGAGCTGGCGGCGGCTGTCGCCGCGGGTTGAACGCGGCGGGCGGGGCCGGCGTCCTGCCCGTGCGGTGGACCGGGCCGCCCTATGGTGACCGGCCATGGCAGCGGGGTACGTCGAGGTCCCCCCGGGTTGGGCGCGCGTGGGCGGCCGCGGCCTCGGTCCGTTCGTCACCCGCGAGATGTTCCGGCGCCCCGACGGGAGGCTGGTCACGTGGGAGTCTCGTTGGCATCGCAAACACCCAGGCGTCTCGAGCGGTTCCACGTGGTGGGCGCCCCGGGCGATGGCGTGGTGGATCGGCGTGCTGTTCGCCGTCGGGTCGGTCTGCTTCGCGCTGGGTTCGTTCCCTCTCTACGCCACCTCGGTGGGCACCGACCCGGACAACCTCACCTTCTTCATCGGCTCGATCTTCTTCACCACGGCTTCCTTCCTGCAGTACTACGAGGTCGCGTCGACACCGGTCTCACTCGAGGGCACGCGCCGCAGGGGTCCCCGGTCGCTGTTCGAAGTCCAGCACCACCGGATCGACTGGTGGGCGGGCATCATCCAATTCGCCGGCACCCTGTGGTTCAACCGCACCACCTTCAGTGCCCTCGTGGTCGGGATGGGTGCGTCGCCCGGCCATCACCCCGTCTGGCGCCCCGATGCACTGGGTTCCGTCTGCTTTCTCGTCTCGAGCTGGCTGGCCTGGGCGGAGGAGTGCCACGGGCCGTTCGCGTGGCACCCGTCGCGCCTCCCCTGGTGGATCACGTTCTTGAACCTGGTGGGTTCCGTCGCCTTCGGCGTCTCGGCGGTGGCCTCCTACGTCACGCCGAGCGGCCAGCTGCTCAGCCTGGCCCTGACCAACCTCGGCACGTTCGTCGGTGCCGTCTGCTTCCTGATCGGTGCGGTGCTGCTGCTGCCCGAGCGGACGCTGGAGAGCCCCTCCGCGGCGTCCGGGCTCACCAGTGCGGTGGGCACCGTGACGTGACGTCCGGCGCGCAACGGCCCCGCTCCGGTGAGCGGCTACCCTTCGGGCGCGCGGCGCCGGCCCCGCAGCGCGCTCAGGAGGAGGAACCCCGTCGCCAGTAGCGGGAGGAGGATCGCCCCGACGAGGCGGCTGCCGTCGAGCAGGAACGCGACGGCGACTATCACTCCGGTCGCCAACGCCAGCTCGGGGGTGTCGCCGATCAGGAAGTCCCACCAGAAGTGCCCGAAGGCCCGTAGCGCCCTCCCGACGGCGGCCATCACGACGACGCCCCTTCGACCTCGGCCACGGGGGCGGGGAGTTGCGTCCGCATGAACGCCGTCAGCGCGAAGTAGACGACGACGAAGAAGCCCGCGAGAACCGGGATGGCCAGGTCGCTGCCCGGCCAGTTCACCCCGGCGCCCTCGCCGACCCAGAACACGCCGAAGCTGGTCAGCATGACGCCGACCAGCGTCTTGATGGTGTTCTCGGGGACCTCGCTGAGCTGGCGGGCCACCAGGAGGCCGACGACACCCACCAGGACGACCGCGGCCCCTGCCGCCAGGGCGGCCAGGCCCAGACGGTTCTGCGCCGCGCCCAGGCTGATCACGATCAGCACGACCTCCATGCCCTCGAGGAACACCCCCTTGAACGCCACGGTGAAGGCGACGCCGTCGCGCCCCCTGCCCGGCCGCGCCAGCTCCCCGTCGTCACCGGGGCTGAGCTCGGCCACCGTCTCCGCGTAGATCTCGTCCTCGTCGTGCATGGCCTTGTGGCCGCTGGAGCGCAGGATCGCCTTGCGCAGCCACGACAGGCCGAGCACCAGGAGCAGGGCGCCGACGACCACCCGCAGGGCATTGATCGGGACGTAGTGGATGAGGGGCAACCCGACGGCGAGCACGAGCACGGCCAGGACGGCCGCGGCCACCGCGGCGCCCTCCAGGGCCGAGCGCCACCCCCGGCTCACTCCGGCCGCCACGACGATGGTCAGCGCCTCGACCATCTCGACGAGGCTGGCTCCGAAGACGGCGAGCACCAGCACGAGGGTGGAGGACGTGTGCATGCGGGATCGGCCGCCAAATTATCCGCTGCCGGTCCCGCCGCCGGACGGGCGGGACGAGGGATAGTGTGCGGAGCACTGACCAGGGACTCTGGAAGGGAGACGGCTGCGATGGGTGAGGAAGCGACCGGGTCGCCACGTTCGGGCCGGGGGGACATGACGGGTCGGAACTACGTCGTGGTGTCGGCCGACACCCACGCGTCACCGGAGAGCCTCGATGATTTCCTCTCCTACGTCGACCCGGCCAGCCGCGACGCGGTGGCGGCCTTCGGGGACATGTCGTCGCTGGCCATCTCCATGTTCGGCGGCTTCGACCCCGGCGAGGTGGACGAGTCCGACGCCGTGCGGGCGACAGCGGCCCGCCGCCTGGCCGGCATGGGCGTCGATGTCGACGCGGCCGAGGGGTGGCTGGCCCACTACGGCACCGACTGGGTGGTTCCGGGCGACGGGGGCGGCCGGCGCCTGGAGGTCCTGGAGGAGCAGGGCATCCACGCCGAGGTGACGCTGCCCGGACCGGTGCTGGCCGGCGGGTTGTCGCCCGCCATGTATCTCGGCGGCCACACCGACAAGGGGCTGGAGGTCGTGTGGCCGGCGCTGCACGCCTACATGCGCTGGCTGGCCGAGTTCTGCGCGGCCGCGCCGGGACGCCGGGCGGGTTGCATGCCGATCGACTTCCACGACATGGACCGTGCCGTCGAGGAGGTGGCGTGGGCCCGCGCCAACGGGATCTTCGGCGGCGTCATGCTGCCGGCCATGTCGGTGACGTCCAAGCTGCCCGGCTATGCCGACGAGTACTACGAGCCGTTCTGGAGTGCGTGCGAGGAGCACCAGATGGTGGTCAACCTGCACACGGGCGCTTCGGGGTCGGCGACCGACACGAAGTTCCTCTACGACCCGCTGCACGGCGGCATGCTGGGCCTCTACGAGGTGTTCGTCTTCACCCGCCGCCCGTTGTGGTTCATGATCTTCGGCGGGGTGTTCGACCGCCATCCCGACCTCAGGGTCGTGGTCACGGAGAACGGGGTGCAGTGGCTGCCCTCCCTCATCAGGGACATGGAGTCGTTCTTCGACACGCACGGCGGTGCACCGGTGCGCTCGTACCTCAAGATGCGGCCACGCGACTACTTCGAGCGGCACGTGTGGATGGGGGGCTCGCTCATGAAGCGCTACGAGGCCGAGATGCGCCACGAGATCGGCATCGACAAGCTGATGTGGGGAGCGGACTACCCTCACCTTGAGGGCGCGGCGCCCGTCCACCGCGAGACGCTGCGCTACATCTTCGGCGGGCTGCCCGAGGCGGACGTACGGCGCATCCTGGGCGCCAATGCCGTCGACCTGTGGGGCTTCGACGGCGACCTGCTGCAAGGCGTGGCCGACCGGGTCGGCCCGACCGTCGAGGATCTGGCGACGCCCCTGGAGCTGGCCGACATCGAGGACACCTTCAGCTGGAGCCTGGCTCGCCCGGTCCCGCTGGCGTCGGCACGAGCCTCCTAACCCGCGCGTCTCTGCACCCGCGCGTCTCTACACCCGCGCGTCTCTACACCCGCGCTCTGCACCCGCGCGTCTACGCCGGCGGCTCTGGCCGCCGCCCTGGTCTCGCCGGACCGGTCCCGGCGATGCAAGCGAACCGCTCCTTCACCGGCGGATGCTCTCGCGGGAGAACGGTCGGGAGCGAGGGCGCGTGGCGCGTATATCTCGAGGATTTGTCGCAACGTGAAGTGTCACACCCTTGTGCTTGGCTGGCTCCGTGGAGTTGGAAGCTTTCGCGCAGTCACTCGAGGCGTTAGTGGCCTCGGGCCCGTCCAACTACGGCGACGGCGCTTCCATCGAGGAGCTGCACCGGCTGGCCTCTCGTCTCGAGGCCTTCGTCACCGAGGCGAGCGCCGCCTTCGAGGCGAACGGTGAGTGGGCGGCCGATGGCGCCAAGACGGCGGCGGCGTGGATCGCCACGCGCTGCCGCCTCCCGCGCGCGGCGGCGAGGCGCCGGGTTCGCCTCGCTCGGGCGTTACGCCAGCTGCCCGAGTGCTCTCGGGCCTGGCGCGAGGGTGCCATCGGGGCCGATCAGGCCAAGGCCATCGCCGGGGCACGTCGGCACCGAACCGAGGCGGCCATGGCACGCGACGAGGCCATGCTGGTGGGACAGGGTGCCCAGATGGGCTTCGAGGACTTCTACCGGGCGCTGAGCTACTGGAAGCAGCTGGCCGACCCGGAGGGGGCCGACGAGGCCGACGAGGAACGAAAGACGGCGCGCAGCGTCTACCTCGAGGCGAGCATCTCGGGCCTGTGGCTCGGCCAGATGACCCTGGACCCGGTCTCGGGCTCCATCGTCTCGGCCGAGCTCGAGCGCCTGGAAGCCGACCTCTTCGCGGCCGACTGCGCCGAGGCCACCGAGCGCCTGGGGCGCCGACCCCGCCTCGACGAGCTGGTCCGCACTTCGGCGCAGCGTCGGGCCGACGCCCTCGTCGAGATGGCGACGCGCAGTCGCACCGCCCCCGAAGACGGGATCCGCCCAGCCCCCCTCTTCAGTGTCTTCGTCGGCTACGAGACTCTCCATGGGCGCATCTGCGAGCTCGAGAACGGAACCGTCCTCTCGCCCACCTCAGTGCTGCCCTGGATGGACTCGGCCTACTTCGAACGGGCCATCTTCTCGCTCGGGAACCGCATCGACGTCTCGGTGCGGGCCCGGCTCTTCACCGGCGGGACCCGCCGGGCCATCGAGCTGCGCGACCGCATCTGCACCCACCCCTATTGCTACGAGCCGGCCGAGGACTGCGAGGCCGATCACATATTGCCGTACAGCGAGGGGGGAGAGACGACCCAGGAGAACGGCCGGCTGCTCTGCGGCTTCCACAACCGGCTTCGCAATCAGAACGAACGCCGCGAGCGCCCCCCGCCGGGGTCGGTCACCGCGGCCTGAGGGGCCAGAGACCAAGGAACCCGTGATGTGTGGTCCGGGCTGCGTGAGTAGGCAGCCGGGTGCCTCGACGCGGCAATGCGGCCGGCGCGACGGCGCTCCCTCGCAGCGTTCCGGCACGGACCCCCTTCAGGACTTGTCGGCGACGAGCAGCCGGTACCCCAGGTCGACCGAGTCGAGCGTTGCCAGGTCGGCGTGACGCCGATCCCAGGCGCCGCTCGTAAGGTCGGCCTCCAGGCGACGAACGCCGCGTGTGATGACCGCCGGATCGGCCAACGCGAGACCCGACGCGTTGGCTCGCACGCCGGGGTCGAGGTACGCCTCCGGGCGGCACCAGTAGGCACCCAGGACGCCGTCCTCCATATCGCGAGGCACGAGGAGTGGAAGACAGGTGGTCGCCCCGATGGCCGTGGCGATCTCGTCTGACCCCGGGGCGCACCGCCTCGTGTGGTCACCCACCTCTGGGAGGTACTCGTCGAGGAGCCAGAAGTGCGCGTGAAGCTCGAAGTCAATGGCGAGGACGACGCGCCGCGGCGCCACCCGGCACAGCTCGGCCAGTCCCGCCCCGGCGTCGTCCCAGTGGTGGACGGTCAGGATGGCCATCGCCACATCGGCGCAGCCCGAGGGCAGTGGCAGTGCCGACCCGCTGGCGCGCACCGCGGGTGCCGCTCCCACCGGTCGCTGCGCCACCATGACACCGGAGGGTTCGATGGCGATCACGCCGCAGCGCGTCGGCTCGTAAGAACCGCTGCCGGCGCCGACGTTGACCACGAGACTGCCCGCGTCGAGGCCGGCACTCACCCGTTCGGCCACGGCGGCGGCCCAACGCCGGTCCGGCCGGCGATGGGTGACGTAGCCCTGCCCGATGGTGTCGTAGACGGGAGAGGTGCTCATCGTCGCCCGGCGAAGCCGGAGCCGAAGCGGCGGCCGAAGCCGCGGGCGAGACGAGCCACGGCCCCCCGTGCCATCCGGCGCGACGCCGTGAGCGCCGACATCCCCGAGGACCTAGGCGGCCGACTTCTCCAGGATGTGCACGCCACACGCCGAGCCGAGCCCGATGACATGGGTCAAGCCGACCTTGGCCCCCTGAATCTGCCGGTCGCCGGCCTCGCCGCGGAGGTGGGTGGCGACCTCCCAGACGTTGGCGATGCCGGTGGCCGCGATGGGGTGACCCTTGGACTCGAGGCCGCCCGAGACGTTGACCGGCGTCGTGCCGTCGCGCCACGTGGCACCCGAATTGAAGAAGTCCACCGCCCCGCCACGCTCACACAGGCCGAGGTTGTCGTAGTGCACGAGCTCGGCCGTGGCGAAGCAGTCGTGGAGCTCCACCAGGTTCAGGTCCTCGGGCCCGACGCCGGCCTGCTCGTAGGCCTGCGCGGCCGCATTGCGGGTCAGCGTGTTCACGTCCGGCAGGACCTGGCAGGCCTCCTCCCACGGGTCCGTGGTGAGGACCGAGGCGGAGATCTTCACGGCCCGCTTCTGCTGTTCGAGCGAGAGCGTCTTGAGCTTGGACCCCGACACCACCACGGCCGCCGCGGCGCCGTCACAGTTGGCCGAGCACATGGGCCGCGTGTTGGGGTAGGCGATCATGACGTCGTTCATGATCTCCTCCAGCGTCATCTTCTTGGTGTAGGCCGCCAGCGGGTTGAGCGTGGAGTGCGAGTGGTTCTTCTCGCTGATCTTGGCGAAGAGCTCGAAGCTGGTGCCGCCGTACTTGTGCCCGTACTCCATGCCGATCTGGGCGAAGACGCCGGGCATGATCTCGGTGCCGATGCGCCCGTCGATCGCGGCGACGGAGCCGTAACGCCCCGACGGTGTCCAGGTGTTGTCGTCGCTCTTGCGGGCGCCGCCGGCCAGCAGGCCGGCACCGGACAGCTTCTCGACTCCGAAGGCCAGGCCCATGTCGGTCTCGCCGGCCTTGATCGCCATGCAGGCCACGCGGAGCGCGGTCGCGCCGGTGGCGCAGGCGTTGGAGACGTTGTACACGGGGATGCCGGTCTGACCCAGCTGCTTCTGCACCATCTGCCCTGTGGGCGCCATCGCCATCATGAGGTTCCCGGCCCCGATGATGCCCATGTCCTTCATGGTCACCCCTCCGTCGGACAGCGCGCCGCGCACGGCCTCTGAGGCCAGGTCGACGATGTCCTTGTCGGGGTGCTTGCCGAACTTCGTCATATTGATGCCGAGGATCCACAGTTCTTCCGATGCCGATGCCATCGCGCTCAACCTCCCAGGGGTTCGAAGCCGAAGCCGACGGCCTCGGTGCCGTTGTCGTCCGTGCCGATCACCTCGGTGGCCAGGCGCACCTTCATGCCCAGGGTCACGTGCTCGGGATCGGGTGGCACGTTGATCAGGTTCGCCCGCACGCTCGTCCCCTCGCAGTCGACGAGGGCGGCCACGTACGGCACCGGGATGCCAGGTGCGGCGAACGTGACGATCGTGAAGGCTCGGACCTCACCGCTGGTGGCCACGGGCGCCTTCTTGAACTCGATGCCCTCGCAGGATGCGCAGGCGTTGCGACGGTCGAAGAACCGGGCGCCGCACGAGGTGCATTCGTTGGCCTCCAGGTGTGGGTGGTCCCCCAGCACCAGGTAGTCGACCAGCGGAATCTGTTGCGCCATCAAAGCCCCCAAGCTCGGGTCCGAAAAGGGTGTTCTCAAACTACCGTGCAGGGCCGAAGAGCAACCAATCGCCCCTCGAGCCCCGGTTGTCCGGAGGATTGACCGGACTACCAGATCGTCTCGACCAAGGGCGTCCTCTCCCTTGGGAGGGTCTCCCTCGGGCGGCACCCTCCGAATTCGGGGCGTCCGGCGTACGCGGCGCCAAGGACCCGAAAGGAAGCGGACACGAGCACGGCGGCCAGGGGCCGCGGGAACCGTCGTCGCAGGCTGACGCGCCAGGCCGAACGGACCATTAGGTTCGCGCCCATGCGCTACACACACCTGGGCCGCACCGGACTCCGGGTCAGCCGCATCTGTCTCGGCACCATGAACTTCGGTCCCGAGACGGACGAGCCGACCTCCTTTGCCATCATGGACTCGGCCTTGGAGGCCGGGATCAACTTCTTCGACACGGCCAACGTGTACGGCCGGTCCAAGGGTCGGGGCGCGACCGAGGAGATCGTCGGTCGCTGGTTTGCCCAGGGGGGCGAGCGCCGCGAGCGGACGGTCATCGCCACCAAGCTCTACGGCGACATGGGGGAGTGGCCGAACGAGGGCAGGCTCTCCGCTCTCAACATCCGCCGGGCCTGCGAGGCCAGCCTGCGGCGGCTCCAGACCGACTACATCGACCTCTACCAGATGCACCACATCGACCGCGGAACAGGCTGGGACGAGATCTGGGAGGCCATGGAGGTCCTGCGGGCCCAGGGCAAGATCCTGTACGTCGGGTCCTCCAATTTCGCCGGCTGGCACATCGCCCGCGCGCAGGAGGCGGCGGTTCGCCGCAACTTCTTGGGTCTGGTCAGCGAGCAGTCGATCTACAACCTCATCGTGCGCAATGTCGAGGTCGAGGTGCTGCCGGCCGCCGAGACCTACGGGCTCGGCGTCATCCCCTGGTCGCCCCTCCAAGGTGGCCTCCTCGGAGGCGTCGTGCGCAAGGAGCGTGATGGCAGCCGCCGCTACGCCGGCCGTGCCGCCGAGACGATCGAGGCGCGACGGTCTCAGCTCGAGGCATACGAGGATCTCTGTGCAGAGCTGGGCGAGGACCCGGGCACCGTCGGCTTGGCGTGGCTGCTGACCCGGCCCGCGGTGACCGGTCCCATCGTCGGGCCGCGCACGCCCGAGCACCTCGAATCGGCGCTGCGGTCCGTGGAGGTGACGCTCGACGACAAGGCCCTGGCGCGCCTCGACGAGATCTTCCCGGGCCACAAGACGGCGCCAGAGGACTACGCCTGGTGACAGGGGTCACGTGACAGGGGTCACGTGACAGGGGTGACGCAGCTACCACGTGTGACGAGCGTGACGTGGGCCTCGTCACAGGCAGTCAGTCGCGCCACCTGACCGCCACCGTGTGCCGCTCCGACGCGAGGACGTCGTCGGCCACGGCGCGGATCTGCTGTTCGAGCTCCTCCTCACCTGCGCTGCCGTCGCGCAGGACGACTGAGATCCTCACGAAGAGGACGTCGCCCCAGCCGCGTGTGACCTCGACGGAGTGCACGTGCAGCTCGGGATGGCGCGCGGCGTAGGCGGCAATCTCACGACGCAGCCGGGTTGCGAGCTCGGCGTCGCTCAAGGGAACCGTGCCCACAACGGGAACATCACTGCGCGCACGTAGGGTCTCCTCATGCATCGGGTGCAATCACGGCAAGTGACCCGATCATGATGAATGAACCCGTGCTCGACCAGGGTCGAAGGTCCGGAAGTGGCGTCCGCCGGCTATTCCCTCTATTGGGACGTTGCCAATAGGTTGCTCAGGAAGACACGTGCATCACACAGGGAGGCGGATCACACCCGCTGCGCGAGCGGTGGCGATCAAGGCCTCACCGAACCGGCCAGCTCGGGCACGGGTTCGGAGTCGTCGCCTTCGTGCGCTGCCAGATCGTCGGCGTCGACCGAGAGCTTGGGGAGGGCGCGGTCGAGCCAGCTCGGGAACCACCAGTTGGCCTTGCCGAAGAGCATCATCACCGAGGGGACGATCGCCATCCGGATGAAGATCGCGTCCACGAGGATGCCGCCGGCCAGTCCGATGCCGAACTCCTTTATGACGCGTTCGCCGCCGAGGATGAACGACCCGAACACGAGGATCATGATCAGCGCGGCCGCGGTAATCGTCTTGCCGGTGGCGGCCAGGCCGTTACGGACGGCCACCCGGTTGTTGCCACCTGACTTGATGTACTCCTCGTGCATCCGCGACACCAAGAAGACCTGGTAGTCCATCGACAACCCGAAGAGGATGGCGAACAGCATCACCGGGAGGAACGCTTCCACCGGGCTCGTGCCGTTGAGGCCGATCAGCGAGCCGAGGTCGCCCCACTGGAAAACGGCCACCAGGATTCCAAAGGCGGCACCGATGGAGAGCAGGTTCATACAGGCAGCGGTCACGGGAATGACGAAGCTCCGGAAGACGGTCATCAGGAGGAGGAATGACAACACCACGACCAGTCCGATGAAGAGCGGCAGTTTGGCACTGAGCACGTTGGAAAAGTCGATGTAGATGGCGGTCGAGCCGCCCACCAGTATGTTCACGCCCGAGGTGCCGACGGCCTGGGGGATGGTTTCGCCGCGTAGGTGGTTCACCAGGTCCGTGGTGGCGGCGTCCTGGGGGGCCGAGTCCGGATAGACGTTGACCAGCACCACGTCACCGTTGCCGGTCTTGCTCGGGATGTAGAGCGGCTGTGCCACGCGGGCGACGTCGGACTGGCGCGACACGTCCTGCACCACGTCGTCGATGACCGTGCGCTGGTCCGGTTGCACCACCGCCACCAGCATGAGCGGCCCGTTGTAGCCGGGTCCGAACCCCTTGGACAGCATGTCGAAGGCCACTCTGGTCGGGGTACCGGCAGGATCCGTTCCCTGGTCCGCCGATCCCAACCGGAGCGAGAAGAACGGTAGGGCCAGGATCACGATCACCAGGAATGCCACGCCGGCGGAGAGCCACGGGGCACGCTGCACCCGGTCGGCCCACTTGGGCCAGAAGCCCTTGCGGTCGGCTCCGACGATGCGCGGCCCGTTCTCGGCCAGGTTCTTCTTCTGCGTGCGGCTCATGACCTTGGGCCCGATGAAGCCGAGCATGGCGGGCAACAACGTCAGGGCCGCCACCATCGTGAAGGCGACACCGATGGCTGCAGCCAGGGCGAGCCCGTACAGGAAGCTGACGCCCAGGGCGAACATCCCGAGCAAGGCGATGCACACGATGATGCCCGCGAACATGACGGCGCGGCCCGAGGTGTTGACCGCATTGACGATGGATGCTTCGACGTTATGCCCGGCCACGAGCCCCTGGCGGTGCCGGGTCACGATGAACAAGGCATAGTCCACCCCGACGCCCAGTCCGATCAGGAGCATCAGCTCCGGCGAGATCGATGGCATGCCGATCGCATGGCTGACCATCCCGATCACGCCGACGGCCGTGCCCAGGGCGAAGAGAGCCGAGAGGATCGGGAGCAGGGCGGCAAAAACGGAGCCGAAGACGACCAGCAGGACGATCAGGGCCAGAAGCACGCCGAGCCCGGTGCTGCTGAACGACGGGTTGTTGGCGTTCTCGGCGAGCTGCCCGGTGACGGCCACGGTGAGATCCCCGCTCGACGTTCCGGTGACGGTCTTGACGAACTTCGTGGCCTCGGTGTTGGGGATGTCGTTGGGCTGCTTGTCGAAGGGCACTTGGAAGAAGCCGACGGTACGATCGGCGTTGATGTTGGTCGTGGTGACCAGGTTGCCGGCGGCGTCATAAGGGCTCGTGACGGGCGTCACATTGGGCAGCGCATTGATCTCGTCGACGAGCCCGTTGACGCGCTGGCCGATCTCGGTCTCGGTCAGGCGGGCGTTCCCTGACGTCCCGAACACGACCTCCTCGGTGTCCCCGGAGTGAGCGGGGGCCACCGATTTCAGGAGATTGATCGCGTCGAAGGACTGCGTGTTCGGGAAGTTGAAGTTGTTCGAGTATTGGGTACCGACCGAACTCACAATGGCGATCGAGCTCAACAGCACGGCCAACCACAGCAAGACGACGATGCGCCGGTGACGGACACACCATCCGGCCAGGGTACGCATTAGGGGGATCTCCTCAAGACGGATGTTCGGCGCCGCCACCATCGGCGCCAAGGGGTGACCTCAATCGTACTGGCAGCCCGAAGGGCCGCTCGTCATGTCTCTGGTGTCGGCACGGTGGAGCAGCGCATTGAATACCGGCAGCGCCAGGCGGTCCGCCGAGGTGGCCGAACGGGCCACCAGGCGTCCGGCCAGCACCGGATGTTGCTCGGGGATCTCGAAGAATCGGCGCAGGCTGAGGGTCAGCAGGGTGAGTGGCGACAGGGCCACGACGGCGATGGGGGAGGGAAGCTGGTTGAGCAGGGAGTGCTCCGACCAGGAGTCCCCCCGACTGAGCAGCCCGATGGGGGTGTCGTCGCGCTGGACCAGCGCGTGACCGCCGGCGATGACGTGCCAGCGGCGGACCGGGACGCCCTGGGCCTGAATGACCTGCCCGGGGTGGGCGGTGCAGTGGTCGCACAACGCCGCCATCTCCTCGAGCTCGGCGTCGGGGAGGTCGGCGAAGAGCTCCATGGAGCGGAGGGCGGCGGCGGGATCGTCGTCGGTCACGGCAGCGGGGGAGTCCGGTCGCACGGCTTCTGATCGCACGGCTCCAAAGGGCACGGCTCAGTGGTCCATGACCGAGCTCGGCCGGCCACCGCCGTCGTGGTGGATGTGATGGTGCCAGGGGGATCCGCCGACCGCCCTACGCCACAGCACGAACCCGATCACGGCGAAGAGCAGCCACGGCACGTGGTACAGCGGGTAGAAGGGCAGCGTGGCGCCGGCGGCGAGGGCGACGAACGCGACGAGGAAGACCCAGGGCAGGATGCGCCGGTGCCGCGGCGGCGGGGGTGGCGGCTCGCTCGGGAAACGGGGGAGGTCGTGGAACAGCCCGTTGAGGTCGCCGCGCGTCGTCGCTGACATGGCGGTGTCGAGCCGGCTCTTGAACTCCGACTCGTCGAGTCGCCCCTCGGCGTAGTGGCGCGAGAGCTTGTCGGCGACCGCATTGCGCTCGTCGTCCGATGCCCGCAGGGTGGCGTCGTAGGGCTGCGCGTCGCGGCGGCCCATCGGGTAGGCAGGGTCCCATCGGTAGCGCATCGGGGTCTCCTCTCGGTCGGTCGTGGTCGGTGGTCGGTGGTCGGTGGTCGGTGGCAGGTGCAGTGAGCGGTGCGGTGGTCGCCGTCAGGGGCCACGGGGCGGCGCCGTCAGTAGGCGCTAGGGGTCCGCTCGCGGGCGAGCAGCTCCTCGGCGACCGAGGTGTCGCTGTTCTCGTCGGGGATGAGGAGCCAACCGGCCAGGTACAGGGGAACGGCCAGGCCCCCCAAGAAGGCCAGGGCCACGAAGCCGATGCGGACGATCGTGGGGTCGACGTCGAAGTAGTCAGCGAGGCCCACGGCCACGCCAGCCAGCATGCGGCCGCGGCCGCCGCGGTGGAGGCGCTGTTCGCCGCCCCATTCGGGCTCCTGGTGCGGAGGCGGCGTCGCTGCACGCTCCGCGCCCGATGCCCCCTGAGCCTCGGCCCGCTGTGTCTCGTCTGCTGCGTCTGGTGCGGTGGGTGAGTTGTCCATGGGTCACAGCCTGAGCCGCCCCGGCGCGTGCGTGAATCCGGCACCACCCTGGTCGGACCCTGAGGGGATCCCCCAGGCTTCAGGGATGTCCCTGATAGCCACAACCGTCTGGCCGCGCGATCATCGAGGTATCGCAGAGGCACCCGATCCCGGTACGCGTCCGGTCACCGAGGGTGGCCGCCCGACGGAGCCGTCGCCCGCCGCGCCCGGAGAGGGAGTTCCTCCCGACGAGGAGGCCAACGGGGCCAACGGGGCCAACGGGACCAACGAGCACTGGTCGAACGGGCAGTGGTCGCACGGTGCCAACGGACACTGGTCGCACGGTGCCAACGGGCACTGGTCGCACGGTGCCAACGGGCACTGGTCACACCGCGCCGGGCCCTGGTCGGACGGCGACGGGACCTGGTCGGACATGCGCCACCGCCATCACGACCACCATCTGGGCCGGAAGCTGCGCAGCCTCCGCCGGAGCCCGGACAACCGGGTGCTCGGCGGGGTGTGCGGTGCCATCTCGAGGGCCACCGGCATCGACGCCACGTGGGTGCGGATCGGCTTCGTGCTGCTGGCGGTCATGAGCGGGGTCGGGCTGGTGTTCGTCTATGCCATGGCCTGGCTCCTGATCCCGATGGAGGGGGAGGCCTCGAACATCTACTCCCGGGCCGTCAACGACCGCCGGGGCATCCGCCTGGTCGCCGCCATCCTCATCCCGTTGGTGATCGCCGTACAGCTCATCACGAGCACCCTCCACGTCGCGTTCGTCGGGTTCCTCGGATGGCCCACCTTCCTGGCCGTCGGTGTGGTCATCCTCATCTGGCGCAATGCCAACGAGTCCGAGAAGGCCTTCATCGACAACGACCTGGTTCCGCTCCTCGGCGCGGACACCCACGGGCGTGGTCGCCGTTGGCTCATCGTCCGCGTCGTGGCCGGCGTCCTCGTTGGTGCAGGCGGGATCGTGCTGCTCGTCGAGGGGCACACGACGGTGGCGGCGCTGCGGCCCGTCGGCGGTGCCGCGCTGGTCATCGCGGCGAGTGTGATCATCTTCGGCCCCTGGTGGCTGAGCCTCGTGCGGGATCTCATCGCCGAGCGCCAGGCCCGCGCCCTGGCCGAGGAGCGGGCCCAAATGGCCGCGCACGTCCACGACTCGGTGCTCCAGACGCTGGCCCTGATCCAGCGCTCCGCCGACGATCCCCAGAACGTGGTGCGCCTCGCCCGCGCCCAGGAGCGTGAGCTCCGGGCCTGGCTGTTCGAGGGGCGGGCCCCCGGGGCGATCGGCGAGGACGCCACCATGCTGGCCGAAGGCGTCGGGCTGTTGCAGCGCCAGGTGGAGGCCGACCACGGCATGACGGTGCAGGTGGTCATGGTTGGGGACTGCGAGCTCGACGAGGCCCTCCGCGCGCTGCTCGATGCGGCCCGCGAGGCCACGGTGAACGCCGCGAAGTGGTCCGGAGCCGATCAGGTCTCGGTCTACGCCGAGGTCGAGCCGGACACCGTCATGCTGTACGTGCGCGACCGTGGCCGCGGCTTCGATCCCGATGCGGTGCCCGAGGACCGCCAGGGCATCGCGCGGTCCATCCGCGCCCGCATGACGCGCTTCGGCGGGACGGCCATCGTCCGTTCCGCGCCGGGGGAGGGGGCAGAGGTGCAGCTCTCCATGCCGCGCCGGGAGCGGGTCAAGTGAGGGACGGCGAGCTCACCGGTCGCCCTCGCATCTTCCTCGTCGAGGACCATGCGGTGTTCCGGGCCGGCGTGCGGGCGGAGCTCGGTGACGCGGTCGAATTGGTGGGCGAGGCGGACGAGGCGGGAGCCGCTATAGAGCTGATCAACGAACGCGTCCCTGACGTCGTCCTGCTGGACGTGCACCTGCCCGGGGGCGGTGGCCACGCGGTGCTGCGGGGTGTCCTCCCGCACCATCGCGACGTGCAGTTCCTGGCGCTCTCGGTGTCGGACGCGCCCGAGGACGTGATCGACGTCATCCGAGCCGGCGCCCGCGGCTACGTCACGAAGACGATTTCGGGGCCGGAGCTCCTCCAGGCCGTGTACCGGGTCGCCGCCGGCGACGCCGTGTTCTCCCCCCGCTTGGCCGGGTTCGTCCTGGACGCGTTCGCCCAAGGCGGCGCGCCGGCGGCGGGTCTCGATCCCGAGCTCGATCAGCTGTCGCCGCGCGAGCGCGAAGTGCTGCGGCTGATCGCACGCGGCTATACCTACAAGGAAGTGGGGCGCGACCTGAGCATCTCGGCCAAGACCGTCGAATCGCACGTCTCGTCGGTCTTGCGCAAGCTCCAGCTCTCGACGCGCCACGAGCTCACGAGGTGGGCCACCGACCGGCGCTTGGTCTAGAACAAGAGCCATGCCCGACGACCTGGCCGCCGAGCACCGCGACGCGGCCGTGCTGGCGGGTGTTGCCGGGCGCGCCCTCATGGAACTGCGCGCCGCCCCGCCCGCGCTGCGTGATATCGGGGCGGCGGGCGACCGCATGGCGCACCAACTGCTCGTGCGGGAGCTCAATCGGCTCTATCCCGATGACGACGTCCGGTCCGAGGAGGGGCTCGAGCACGTGTCGGGCGAGGGTCGCCTGTGGATCGTCGATCCCCTGGACGGCACCCGCGAGTTCCGCCAGCCGGGACGCAGCGACTGGGCGGTACACGTGGCCCTGGCGGTGGGCGGCATCGCCGTCGTCGGCGCGGTGGCGCTCCCGGCGCTCGACCTTGTGCTCTCCACCGGCGATCCTCCCGTGCTGCCCCCGCTGCCCGCGGAGGAACGACCGCGGGTCGTCGTGTCGCGGAGCCGGCCGCCGGACGTGGCGTACGACGTCACCGAGGCGATCGGTGGTGTCATGATCCCGATGGGCTCGGCCGGGGCCAAGATCGCCGCCGTGATCCTCGGCGCAGCCGAGGTCTACGTGCATGCGGGTGGCCAGTACGAATGGGACTCCTGCGCACCCGTCGCCGTCGCCACGGCGAGCGGGCTCCATGCCAGCCGGCTCGACGGCGAACCGCTGCGCTACGGCGATCCCGACGCGTGGCTTCCCGATCTCGTCGTGTGCCGCCGCGAGTACGCGCCGGCCGTTTTGGAGGTCACGACCCGCCAGCGCAGGCCCTACTGGTGAGCGAGGGGTGCGCCGGGAGCGACCACGACGACCGGCACGACCCACCGCCGGCACGACCCCACCGCCGGCACGAGGTGCACCGCCACCACGCGACAGGACCCCGCCTCACGCGGGAGGCGGGGTCCTGATCAGGTCCTCTGCCGCCGGCCGAGGCCGGCGGCATGGCGTGCGCTAGATGGCGCGCACGTTCGCAGCCTGCAGCCCCTTGGGGCCTTGGTTGGTCTCGAACTCGACCTTCTGGCCTTCCTCGAGATTGCGGTAGCCCGTTCCTGCAATCGCGCTGAAATGCACGAACACGTCGGGGCCGCCACCGTCCTGGGTGATGAAGCCGAAGCCCTTCTCACCGTTAAACCACTTCACGGAACCAGTTGCCATTGAAAATCCACTCCTCTCCTGGCCAGATTTGGCCCGTTTCGGGGGCCATGGCCGGTGGCTCTTGCGAGCCAGAGGGATTTCCAAATCTGTGCTGGTGGTGCCCTCAACAGAGAACCTTAGCGCGCTCCGGCGTCGGAAGTGCGGGTTTATCCGTCCGCACGCACGAATCGGTCACCGATTGTTCACACGATCGCCCGGGCCTAGGTTGGGCCCGATCGAGGAGGTCCCCGTGAGCACGATCGCCAACCCGTACCTGCAAGGCAACTTCGCTCCGGTCCACGAGGAGGTGACGGTGACCGGGCTGCCCGTCGTCGGTCATCTGCCGACGGAGCTCAACGGGCGCTATCTGCGCAACGGTCCCAATCCCGTGTCGGTGCCCGAACCGTCCGCCTACCACTGGTTCACCGGGGACGGCATGGTGCACGGGATCCGCCTGCGCGACGGTCGGGCCGAGTGGTACCGCAACCGCTGGGTGCGTTCCGCCGCGGTGGCACGAGCCCTCGGCGAGGAGCCCCGACCCGGGCCCGTGCACGCCGACATGGACTTCGCCGCCAACACGAACGTGATCGGGCACGCGGGCCGCACCTTCGCCATCGTCGAGGCCGGCGCCCTCCCCTACGAGCTGAGCGAGGAGCTCGACACGGTCGGCCCGTGTGACTTCGGCGGCACCCTCGACGGGGGCTACACCGCGCACCCGAAGCGAGACCCGCTGACGGGCGAGCTCTACGCCGTCTCGTACTTCTTCGGGTGGGGCGACGACGTGGAGGTCACCGTCCTCGATGCCCAGGGGCGCGTACGTTCGTCGCGGCGAGTGACGATGGGCGGGCCGGTGAGCGTCCACGACAGCGCCATCACCCAGCGCTCCATCGTGCTGCTCGACTTGCCGGTGACGTTCAGCATGGAAGCGGTCGCGTCCGGCGCGCAATTCCCCTATCGCTGGCAGGAGGGGTACCACGCGCGCGTAGGACTGCTGCCGCGCGACGGCACGTCGACGGACGTGGTCTGGCACGACGTCGAACCGTGCTACGTGTTCCACCCCATGAACGCCTACGACGAGCCCAGTGGCGACGGCATCGTGCTGGACGTCGTGCGCCACCCGTCGATGTTCCGCACACAGCTGCTCGGGCCCTCCGAGGGATCACCCACGCTGGAGCGCTGGCATCTCGACGGGCACGGGGGCCCGGTCAAGGAGGAGCGGCTCCATGAGCGCGGCCAGGAGTTCCCACGCGTCGACGAGCGCCGGGTGGGGTTGCCGCACCGGTACGGCTACGCCGTTGCCGTCGGCCAGTCCGACGACATCGTCGGCACCGAGTCGGTCCTGCTCCGCCACGACTTCGAGCGGGGCACCAGTCAGTCCCGCTCCTTCGGGCGTGGCGCCAGCCTGGGGGAAGCGGTCTTCGTCCCACGCACGGCCGACGCCGCAGAGAACGACGGCTGGCTCATGACGTTGGCGCACTCGGCGGAGACCGGCACGTCCGCACTGCACGTCCTGAACGCCGACGACCTCGACGGCGAGCCGCAAGCCGTGGTGCAGCTGCCGCAGCGGGTGCCGGCGGGCTTCCACGGGAACTGGGTGCCCGACCCCGCCTGATCCGGTCCCTTCTGGACGGTCTCGATTGGGCGCCACGGGGCGGGGTACAGTTTCATCGTGTTCGTCTGGCAATGGGTCCAGCAACATCGGTTGCTGTCGGTCCTGGTGCTCGCCTTCGTGATCCTCAGCTCGGCGGGCGGGACGGCCTGGGCGCTCGTGTTCCGCACGGTGGGGTCGCCGGTGGGTCTGCGCGAAGCGCTCCGCATCTACCGGCGCGAGCAGACCGAAAGGGTGTTGGCGTCCCTGCGCAACCGGCTGCCGGCGCCCGGGGTCTACATGTACCGCACGATCGGGTCCGAGGGCCTCAACCTCGTGGGCGTCCAGCGCTCGTTCCCGAGCACCACCTCCATGATCGTCGCCGACGGGCGCTGTGCGACCGTGAGCTGGGTCCCCATCACCCAGCACACCGAGGCGACCACCGTCTGCGCCGCGCCCGGCGGCGCGCTCACCGTGCCGAAGCTCGTCACCGACGAGTCGATCGCCGGCACGACGACGACGTCGACCGTCCAGTGCCCGGCGACCGCCTACCTGCTGCCGCCGGCACCCCAGCCCGGTGAGCGCTGGGGCGTCACCTGTTCGCTCGCCAACCCGGCGGAGAAGGTGGACCTGGCGGGTGAGGCGCTCGGCGCCTCCACCATGACGGTGCACGGGCACACCGTGTCCGTCGAGCACACTCGCTTCGTCCTGACGTTCGACGGCACCGAGCACGGGACCAACCCGACGGACTTCTGGATCGTCCCGAGCACCGGTCTGATCGTGCGCGAGCGGGAGACGGTCGGCGTGACCCAGGGTGGCGTCCAC
Organism: uncultured Acidimicrobiaceae bacterium; assembly: GCA_963736525.1. Classification (GTDB taxonomy): domain Bacteria; phylum Actinomycetota; class Acidimicrobiia; order Acidimicrobiales; family RAAP-2; genus Bog-473. Next base: position 45,892 of record CAVTPF010000010.1, on the reverse strand, counting down.
TACAGCGAGGAGATGGACGCCACCCTGACGGGGCTCGACCCCGCCCGCTGAGCTGCTGCCTCAGGGCGCGGCGGCCGCCTGCGCCGCCCGGTCCTGGGCCACGGCGTCGTACGTCTCGTAGTCGGACCCGGTGTCGTCGGCGAACTCGAACTCCAGCAGCCCGGCCTCACCCCACCTGTCGCGCAGGAACCCGTTGTTGGCGTCGAGCAGACCGAGCTTGCGCACGTTGGGGACGAGCTTGGCGAAGAAGCCCCGCGCGAAGCCCCGCATCGGGTTCAGCTTCGCCTTCTGCGCCGCCTCCATGATGAACGGGAAGACCTCTTCGGCCGTCGTGCCCATGTGCTCCCACACCTCGGGGGTGGTCGCCCGCGAGCGCGAGTTCAGGGTGGCATCGACGAGGAACTCCTGGCGTTCCTTCAACTCCGCCTCGCTGAGGTCGCGGTAGAGCTCCGAGAGCGTGAGCACGCCGAAGGCGACGTGCCGGGCCTCGTCGGACATCACGTAGCGCAGCAGCTTGGTGAGCAGCGGCTCCTGCGTCCGCCGCAGCATGTCGCCGAAGGCGGCCAGCGCCAGCGACTCGATCACGATCTGCATCCCGAGGTAGGCGATGTCCCAACGGGAGTCCTCCAGCAGCGACCAGATCTGCGACTTGAGGAAGGGGCTCATCGGGTAGGCCTCGCCGAGCTTGGTGCGGAGATACGTGGCGAACACCTCCGTGTGCCTCGCCTCGTCCATCGTCTGGGTCGACGCGTAGTACTTGGCGTCGATCCACGGCACGGTCTCGACGATCTTGGCCGCCGTCATCATGGCGCCCTGCTCGCCGTGCATGAACTGGCTGAGGTTCGCCTTGAAGAACTCGATCCCGAGCTGGCTGTACTCCTTCTCGGTCCACCTCGCCATGGGTGACCCGGGCAGCGTGCCGGCGACCCGGGCCACCGCCAGCAACGGGCCGTCCTGTTCGGCCACCAGGCGCTCCGGGTCGACGTCGATGGACCAGTCGAGGTCGGTGACGCTGTTCCACTGCGACCCCATCGCCTTGTTGTACAGCGTGACGAGCTGGCCCCGGTCCCGCTCGTAGTCCCACAGGAAGAGCCGGTCCGCGTTGTCGTGGATGACCTGGACGGCCGCCTCCATGTCCCGCCGGCCCGGCACCGGAGGGGTCGCCTCGGCACCCCCGACGCTTCCTCCGCCCCCACTCACGGCCGGCGGCCACCCATGTTGGCGTTGGGGGCCGCCTTGGCCACCAGGTCGGGAACGACCTTGCCCAGCTCGGCCGGGTCCCAGCGGTCGCCCTTGTCGGCACCCGGCCCGGCCACCCAGCCCTCGGCCACGCTGATGTGGTCACCCTGCACGTTGAAGACGCGACCGGTGATGTCCTTGGACTCCGGGCTGCCGAGCCACACCACGATCGGCGCGATGTTGGCCGGGTCGAAGGGGTCGAACTCCTCGGGCTTCTTCTCGGTCGGGGTGAAACCCCCGCCCAGGTTCTCGGTCATTCGGGTGAGCGCGGCCGGCGCGATGGCGTTCACGGTGATGCCGTAGCGCCCGAGCTCCATGGCGGCGATCACGGTGAACGAGGCGATGCCGGCCTTGGCTGCGCCGTAGTTCGTCTGCCCGACGTTGCCGTAGATGCCTGACGGCGAGGTCGTGTTGATGATGCGGGCGTCGTTCGTCTCGCCGGCCTTGGTGCGGTTGCGCCAGTACTCGACGGCGTGACGCGTCGGCGCGAAGGTGCCACGCAGGTGCACCTTGATCACGGCGTCCCACTCGTCGATGGTCATGTTGACCAGCATCCGGTCCCGCAGGATGCCGGCGTTGTTGACCAGTACGTCGATGGTCCCGTAGGTGTCGATGGCGGTCTGAATCAGGCGGCCCGCCCCCTCGTAGTCCGAGACGTCGTCGCCGTTGGCCACGGCCTCGCCGCCCATGCCCCTGATCTCGTCGACCACCTGCCCGGCCGGCCCCTCCGAGGAGCCGGTGCCGTCCACCTCGGCACCGAGGTCGTTGATCACCAGCTTCGCCCCCTGGCTGGCGAACTCGAGGGCGTGCTCGCGCCCGATGCCCCGGCCCGCCCCGGTGATGACGACGACCCGTCCGTCACAGATACCCACGTTGTCTGCTCCTTTGCTTGTGGTCACGCCGGCGCGGCGCCGTCCGGTGCCGCTCGCCGGTACTCTTCGCGCAGCTTCCTCTTGTAGATCTTCCCAGTATCCTCCCGCGGGAGCTCCGATACGAAGTCGACGCTGCGGGGGCACTTGAAGTGGGCCAGGCGCTCGCGGCAGAAGGCCATGAGCTCGGCGGCCAGCTCGTCGTCCCCTTCGATCCCCTCGGCCGGCTGGACCACGGCCTTCACGACCTCGCCCCACTCCTCGTCGGGCACGCCGATGGTGGCCACGTCGCCCACCGCGGGGTGCTCCAGCAGGACGGCGTCGACCTCGGCCGGGTAGATGTTGACCCCGCCGGAGATGATGAGGTTGGCGGTGCGGTCGGTCAGGTGGAGGAACCCTTCGGCGTCCATGTAGCCCACGTCGCCCAGCGTGAAGTAGTCGCCGCGGAACGCCCCGGCCGTCTTCTCGGCGTCGCCGTAGTAGTCGAACTTGGCGGGGCCCGGCGCTTTCAGGAAGACCAGGCCGACCTCCCCGGGGGGCAGCTCCTGCCCGGCGTCGTCGGCGACCTTCACCAGTCCGGGCGCCATGGGCCGGCCGACGGTGCCGGGATGGTCCAGCCACGTGGCGGAGTCGACCAGCGTGCCCAGGCCCTCCGTGGCGGCGTAGTACTCGACGACGACGGGCCCCAGCCACTCGATGAGTCGCTGCTTGACGGGCACCGGGCACGGCGCCGCGCCGTGGATCACGAAGCGCAGCGATGAGGTGTCGAAGCGCGCCCTCGTCTCTTCGGGCAGCGCGAGCAGCCGGTGGAACATGGTCGGCACCATGTGGGTGTGCGTGATCCCGTGCTGTTGCACCAGTCGCAGCGCCTCCACCGGCTCCCAGTGGTCCATCATGACGAGGGGCACGCCGTAGAGGAAGGGCACCGCCACCGAGAAGGCCAGCGGCGCAGCATGGTAGAGCGGCCCGGTCAGGAGGTGGGCGTCGGTGCTCGTCGCCCAGTCCTCGTCGTATCCGCAGAAGTTGACGGCGGCCAGCGCGCTCGCGGCGACGGCGTCACGGTGGACGCCCTTCGGCCGGCCCGTGGTGCCCGACGTGTAGAGCATCTGGGTGCCGAGCACCGGATCCTCTATGTCCGAGCCGTCCTCGGCCGCGACCACCGTGTGGTACATCTCGAAGCCCGGCAGGTAGCCGCCGGTGTTGATCTTGACCAGCGCCGGCCCGCCGGCAGCTGCGGCACCGATGACTCTCTCGCCGAGCTCGCCCGAGCACACGAAGGCCTTGGCCTCGCAATTCTCGACGATGTAGGCCGCCTCGTCCCCGGTCAGGTGCCAGTTGATGGGTGTCAGGCGCAAGCCGATGCGCTGGGCGGCATAGAGGGTCTCGATGAACTCGGGCCGGTTGGTGCACATGAGCGCGATGGAGTCGCCCGGCTGCAGGCCCCGGGACCGCAGCGCCCGGCCGAGCCGGTTGATGTCGGTGTTGAGGTCCTCGTAGGTGCGGTCGCCGTGCGGGCTGGACACGGCCAGGCGATCCGGGATCCGCGCCGCCCACCACGCGTGCAGCATGCCCTGGGCCGCGGCGGCGCGCTTCTCCTCGGGGAGGGTCACGACGGTGCCGTCGCGGCAGGGCGGAAGAGCGCCAGCTGCCGGCCGTCGCTGAGCGGCTCCCAGGTCACCTCCACGGGCATGCCGCTGCGTACTTCGTCGGGCGGGCAGCCGACGACGTTGGTCATCATGCGCACCCCCTCCTCCAGGTCGACCAGAGCCACACAGTAGGGCTCGCCCCCGGAGAACGCTGCGCCCGCCGCCTCCGGCCTGTGCTCCACGACGGCGGCGTGGACCGTGGCCCGCCCGCTGGCGGTACGCCAGACCAGGACGGAACCGGGCGCGGCGCAGTGGGGGCAGAACGCGCGCGGGTAGAAGATGCCCCGGTCGCAGGCCGTGCACCACTGCACGAGCAGGCGGCCCTCGCGGGTGGCCTCCCAGAACGGTCCGCTCTCGACGCCGATCGGTGGCTCGAACCGGATCCGCGGCCCGCTCTCCCGTTGTCCGCTGTCCGGCCCGCTGTCCCGTTGTCCGCCGTCCGGCCCGCTGTCCCGTTGTCCGCTGTCCGGACGGCGGGCCGGACGGCGGGCCGGCCCGGTCACAGCGTCGCCTCCGTCCCGAGCACGGCCGTGGACATCACCGAGAGGAAGATGCCCGACCCGTGGGCGACTGCGACGTCGGCCCCGGCGACCTGGCGCTCGGCACACTCGCCGCGCAGCTGGCGCACTGCTTCGGTGATGAGGAACATCCCGTACATGCCGGGATGGGTGAAGGACAGCCCGCCCCCGTTCGTGTTCATGGCCAGCGGACCCCCGCCGGGGCCGAGGCGACCGCCGGCGGCGAACGGGCCGCCCTCACCCTTCTCGCAGAAGCCGAGGTCCTCCAGGTGCAGCAGCGCCGTGATGGTGAAGCTGTCGTAGCCCATCAGCACGTCGACGTCGGAGGGAGACAGGCCGGCCATGGCGAACGCGTTGGCGCCGGAGACGGCACCCGGTGTCGTGGTGAGGTCGGGCATCTGGGTGATCCCCATGTGGTCCGTGCAGGTGGCCGCGCCCAGCACGTACACGGGCGCTCTGCGCAAGGATCGGGCGCGCGCCGCACTGGTCATCACGAAGGCCCCGGCGCCGTCGGTCACGAGGCAGCAGTCGAGGAGGTGCAGCGGGCTGACCTGCAGCGGCGAGGCCAAGACGTCGTCGACGGCGATGGGGTCGCGGTAGCGGGCGCGTGGGTTCAGCGACGCCCACGCTCGTGTGCTCACGGCGATGCTGGCCAGTTGCTCGGAGGTGGTGCCGAACTCGTGCATGTGCCGGGCGGCGGCGAGCGCGTACGGGCCCATGGGCGTGCGCAGCCCGTACGGGAGGTCCCACTCGGCCATGGGATTGGGGCCGTCCGGCCCGCGGCGTGGCCGCGACCGGCGGCGGGCCCGGTCGCCACGCGGCGTCGACGCGTAGACGCTCACCACCACGTCGCATTCCCCGGCGGCAATGGCCGCGGCCGCGTGCTCGAGGTGGACCTCGTAACTGGAGCCGCCCGTCATGGTCGACTCCGTGTAGGTGGGGTGGATGCCGAGGTATTCGGCGAAGGCGACGGCCGACTCCGCGTGGCAGACGCCGTCGACATCGGCCAGGGTGAGGCCGGCGTCGGCCAGGGCGTCGAGCACCATGGCGACCTCGAGCTCGCGCCCCGTCCGGTCGAGCTCGCCGGTGGGCGAGACATCGTCGGCCACGCCCACGATGGCGGCGGCACCGCGCAGAGTCCGGTCCACCCGCTTCACTCCCGACGACCCCCCGGTCCTGACCCGAACCTGGCGTACGGGCGATCAGGCGTTCTTGGGCAGCTGCGAGAAGGGCGTGACCCGGTCGTTGCTGGGCTCCTTGGGCAGGCCGAGGACGCGTTCGCCGATGATGTTGCGCTGCACCTGGTCGGTCCCGCCGTAGATGGGCGGCGCCTGGGCGAAGAGTGCCATCTCGGTGATGCCGCCGGCGAAGGGGTCGCCGGTCGCGTGCTTGAGGGCAGCCTTGTCGTCGCTGTCGTAGGCGTGCAGCATCCCGGCCGGCCCCGCGATGCGCAGGCCGAGGTCGCGCGTGAGGCGCACGATCTGGCTCATGGACAGCTTGGCCACGTTGGGCATGCCAGGGATGTCGCCTCCCTGCTCCTTGACCGCCTTCAGCCGCAGACCGTTGTAGCGGCCCAGCTCTCCCAACGTGTAGAGCCGGGCCAGGTCCTGGCGGATCCCGGCGTCGGTGTTGACACCGCGGGACTGCGCCAGGCCGATGAGGAGGCCGGCGCCGCCGCGCATGGCGCCCAGCGCGCCGCTCGGCTGCGAGGACTTCTTGGGCGTGGCTCCCGAGCTCGAGGCGTCGGCGACCAGGTCACCGACGCGTCGGGACAGGAAGCCCATGACGGTGCCGGGCTGCGCCAGCCCGCCGCCCACCGCGTTGCCACCGCCCGAGCCGAGGCCGGCCCGCTCGTTCATGAGCGTGGTGTTGGCCGCGGCCCACCCTTTGTTCACGCCGCCGATCAGCGCGGCGTCCGGCACCCGGGCGTCCGTGATGAACACCTCGTTGAACAGCGCATGGCCGGTCATCTCCTTCAGCGGGCGCACGTCGACGCCGTCCTGGAGCATGTCGAAGGCGAAATAGGAGATGCCCTGGTGCTTGGGCACCTCGGGGTCGGTGCGGGCGAGCAGCATGCCCAGGTCGGCGTACTGGCCCCCGGAGGTCCACACCTTCTGCCCGTTGACCACCCACTCGTCGCCGTCCTTGACCGCCCGCGTCTGCAGGCCGGCGAGGTCCGAGCCCGCCTGGGGCTCACTGAAGAGCTGGCACCACGCCTTCTGGCCGGTGACGATGTCCCGCACGTAGAGGTCGATCTGCTCCTGGCTGCCGTGCGCGGCGATGGTCGGTGCGGCCAGCAGGAGACCCAGACCGGCGGGGGCGCCCAGTGCCCCGAACTTCGCGACCTCCTGTTGCACGAGGATCACGTCGGACCGGGCCATGCCCCGCCCGTAGGCGTTCGTGGGCAGTCCCGGGGCGGCCCAACCGGCCAGCCCCAGCCGCTCCCACCACTGGGCGACCGTCAGGTCGGGGTCCCAGTTGTCTCCCAGCCAGGCCCGGAGCTCGCTGAGCTGCTCCTCGGTGCCTGTCGTCGTCTCGGTCGCGGTATCGGTCACGACCCGAAGTTACCGGGCGCGACCCGAGCGGGCGACTCGGCGCATACCGGGCGACCCTGCCCAAACATGAATGGCGCACACATGAGTAGCGTCGACCGGATGCAAGAAGAACGACTGAATACGGCCTTCGAAGCCTGGGTGCGGGCGCAGACGGCGGCGCTCGACGTCGTGCGCCAGGCGACCGGTGTCCCCGAGACCGACGTGGACATGGCCGAGGGCTACCGGTGGGTCACCCGCCTCTCCCGTCTGGCTCTGGATTGGTTCGTCGAGAGGTCCGACCCGCTGCACCCGCAGCTCTTCACCCTCCAGGACGAGTACCGCAAGCTCCTGGTCGACAACCCTGACGTCAACTATCTGTTCTGCGTGCTCGACGACTCTCGCTCCTACCGGCTCGTCGGATACCGGGGTGGGTGCGCCTACCTCGGTATGACCTTCGGCACGCCGTTCGGGCAGGGCCAGGTGGGGGGCCGCACGGGCACCCAGACCCAGACGCACATCGACGAGTACGAGATCGGCCCCGACGGCGAGGTTGACATCCTGATCGCGCCGGCGTCGGCCATGCCCGACCCGCGACCGCGCAACGCCATTGTGCTCGAGCCCGGCACGGCGCAGCTGGCCATCCGCGAGACCCACTTCGAGAAGACGCCCGAGCGCCTGTCGCGGCTCCGGGTCGAGCTGGTGCCCGAGCCCGGTAAGTCCGTGCCCGCGCCGATCCTCTCGTCCGAGGAGCTCGCCCCCAAACTCGAGTTCGCCGCCATGTTCCTCACCTTCGTCGGGGACACCGCCCTGCAGATGTGGCACGACGCCGCCACCAACATGAACACGTTCGGCGGGCAGGCCGGATCGGCGCACGTGGAATCGCAGGAGGACGAGGTGCGCTCACACTCCAACGCGGAGATGACCTACCACGGTGGCCGTTTCCGGCTCGAGCCGGGGGAGGCGCTGGTGGTGACCGTCCACGAGCCGGACAAGCCGTTCCTCTACTGGGGCCTCACGCTGACGTCGCCGTGGATGGAGAGCTTCGACTACCGCTACACGACCACGGCGCTCAACAACAAGACGGCGACCCGCTCCGCCGACGGCTCGTGGCGCATGGTGATCGCCCCCTCGGACCCCGGACCCGGGGTCGAGAACTGGCTCGACACCGGTGGCCGGCTGGAGGGCTACATGCTGGTGCGCTGGGTGCTGGCCGACGGGCCGCCCCACCCGACGGCCGAGGTGGTGCCGGCCGCGAGCCTGCGCTGACGGCGCCCTGCCGTCAGACCTCGGACGGCACGGCGAAGCGCTCCTGGTAGGGCGCGACGAGGGCCCGGTGGGTGGCCAGGTCGAGCCCGGTGTCGGCGAAGGAGTAGTCGTGGGAGGAGGCCCGGCCCGAGTGCCGGGCAGCCAGGTAGTCCGTGAGACCGGCCCGATACTCGTCGCTGACCGGGAGGTCCCATCCGGCGTAGAGGCCCTCGATGACGCCGAGTGGGTCCGCCACCAGGTCGCCGTAGACGACGTCGGCGATCTGATCGTCAGGGATGTCGCCGGCGTCGCGTTCGGCGGTGACGTGGTCCATCTGCATCTCGAGCCCCAACGCCATGAACTGGACCAGCACCGAATGGTCGACATGGTCCGAGTGCATGTAGTGCAGGGTGGCCATCAGGTCGGCGAGCGACCCGATGACGCGCAGCGGATCGCGGTGTGTGATGACGACGCGTGCGTCGGGGTAGGTCGAGAAGACGAGGGGAAGGGCGGAGAGATGGGAGGGCGCCTTCACGACCCATCGCGTGGTGGGCCGCTGGGTCACCCACTGCAGCGTCTGCAGTTGGCGCTTGTGCCAGTCGTAAATCGGGGACTGGTCCGCTCCGCTGCGCCACATCGTGTACTCGGCCACGTTGTACAGGCCGGTGTACATGTCGCTCGAGAACTGGTGGGCGAAGGCGAAGATGCACTCGGTGGGCAGGCGGCCACCGTTCTCGTGCATTGCGGTGAACGCGGGGACCATCTCGTCCATGAGCGTGATCTCGTCGTCGCAGAGGTCGCCCGAGGTGTCGTCGTACGGGACGGTGTGCAGGAGCTCCCACAGAAGCGGCGGGCGGTTGTCGGGGTCGCAGGCGAGCAATTCGTGCAGCAGGGTCGTGCCCGAGCGCCCGAGGCCGGTCACGACGATGGGTGCGGGCACCGGCTCGCGCAGGACGGCGGGCTCCCGCGTCCAGAGGTCGACCATGCGGAGCCGGTTCTGGAGAATCAGCTGCAGCTCGCCCCGGGTCCGCAACCGGCCGGGCAGGTGGAGGCGGGCCTCGTTGTCGAGCGACGCGCAGAGGCGCTGGAACGGTTCCTCCCACCACGTGTCACCGAAGTCGTCGAGGCCGGTGGTGGCCTGCGCCGCGGCACGGAGGTCCTCGGGGTGCAGCGAAATCAGCGAGCGCCCGTCGTCGCCGAGGCCCCGTCCGAGCGCGACCATCTTGTCCGCCCACGGGCTGCGCGGTGGTGGGACCCAGGGCACGGCGGATCACCGTACCCCCAACAGGGGAGTGACGGGTGACGAAAGGGCGCGACGGGTGGCGACAGCAGCCCCGGCGGAAGACGACGGATCGATCGGCAAAGATGACGGGGTGCGTGTGCCGACCGACGAACTCGACGTGGAGGGGATCCTCACCCTGTTGGCCTCCGGCGCGCGCAGGCCGCTGCGACCCGGCACGGCGGTGACCCAGCTGGACCACGCGCTGCAGACGGCGTCGTCCCTCGAGCACGCGGTGTCCGACGACCCGGCGCTGGCGGTGGCCGGGCTCGTGCACGACATCGGCCATCTCATGCCCGGCGTGGGTGACGAGGAGCACGCGCAGGCGGCGGCCGACGCGGTGCGGGCGACGCTGGGGGAACGGGTGGCCGGGCTCGTCGCGCTCCACGTGACGGCCAAGCGGTACCTGGTGGCAACGGATCCCGGTTACGGCGGCGTACTGGCGGCAGACAGCGTGGATTCTCTTGCCGTGCAGGGCGGACCCCTGTCCGACGCGGAGGCGTCCCGTTTCGCCGCGCTGCCGCTGGCCGAGGACGCGGTCAGGCTGCGCCGGGCCGACGACGGAGGCAAGCTCGAGGCGCTGGCGGTCCAGGATCTCGACCACTGGGCGCACCGCCTGCGCCAATGGGCCGAGCGAGCCGCTGCCGCCAGGAGCTGAGACATGCGAACACGTGGCCTGGAAGGATCGCCGGCTCCCGTGACCGGCAGGTGCGACACCCGCTTCGCCCTCGTCGAGCAGGAGTTCGTGCGCAACTTCTCCGAGCGCGGCGAGATGGGCGCGGCGGTGTGCGTCGTGCTCGACGGTACGACCGTGATCGACCTGGCCGGTGGGTGGAGGGACGCCGGCCGGCGCGAGCCCTGGGAGCACGACACCTTGGTCGACTTCTACTCCGTCGGGAAGGCATTCCTGGCACTGCTCGCCTTGCAGCTGGTGGACGCCGGGGAGGTCGCTCTCGACGAGCCGCTCGTCGCCGTGTGGCCCGAATTCGCCGTGGGCGGCAAGGAGACGGCGACGTTGCGGCACGCTCTGTGTCACCGGGCTGGCGTGCCGGCCATCCGCGAGCGCCTCACGAACGAGGACCTGTGGCGCTGGGACCGGATGACCGCCGCGTTGGCGGCCACGGAGACGTGGTGGGAGCCGGGCACGCGCCACGCCTACCACACCAATACGTACGGGCATCTGATCGGAGAGGTGGTGCGCCGGGTGAGTGGCGACACGTGCCGCGCCAGGTTGGCGGTCGTCGCGGGCCCACTCGGCGCCGACGTCCACGTGGGCGTCCCGCCGCGGGAGCGCCACCGCTGTGCCGAGGTGGTGTTCGAGGTGCCCACCGGCGACGGGCCGCCGGACTTCAGCGGGCTCGAGGGGGACGTCCTGATGGAGACGTTGAGCTACTTCAACCCTCCGGGCTATTCGTCGATGGGCGTGGTGAACTCCGCGCCCTGGCGCGGGGCGGCGGTGCCCTCGACCAACGGGCACGGAACGGCCCGGGGCGTGGCGCGCCTCTACGCCGCGCTCCTCGAACCCGGTCGCGTGCTCTCGGGTGACCTGTTGACCGAGGCGACGTCCGCGCAGTCGACGGGCTATTGCCCGATCCTCCACGAGGAGGTGACGTTCGGCCTCGGATTCAAGCCGACGGTGCCGCGGCGTCCCTTCGGGCCCAACCCATCGAGCTTCGGCCACTTCGGAACGGGGGGTGCCGTCGGATTCGCCGACCCGGACGCTGGGGTCGCGTTCGGATACGTCATGAACCACGTCATCCCCCGGTGGCAGAGCACGCGCAACCGGGCGTTGATCGATGCCGTGTACGCATCGTTGTGATGCACTGACAGGTGTGTGTGGTCACGGGATCGTCACCGTCGCCCGGCGGGTGGCACCGTGTGGAATGCCCATGCTCTAACGTTCGCGTTGCATCGGTCGCCCGCGACCGGCGGCTCACGAAGGGGGCATCATGGACGCAGCGATGACGATGCCGACCCGGCGGATCGACATGTGGTACTCCGGCAGCGCTCCGCAGCGGCGGCTGACCGTCGCCTTCCGCATCATCTTGGCCATCCCGCAGTTCGTCGTGCTGTACTTCCTCGCGCTGGCGGCCCTCGTCGTCCTGATCATCGGGTGGTTCGCCGCCCTGTTCACGGGTCGCCTGCCCGGTTGGGCGCACTCGTTCATCAGCGGTGTGGTGCGCTGGTACATACGGGTGGCCGCGTACATGTTCCTCCTGACGGACCGGTACCCACCCTTCTCGCTCGACGACGAGGAATACCCCGCTCGCCCCATCCTTCCCGCGCCGGGCCGGCTGAACCGGTGGGCCGTGCTCTTCCGCATCATCTTGGTGATCCCAGCGGCCGTGTTCTCCCAGATCGTGGAGTACGGCCTGACTTTCCCCCTGCTCTTCGTGGCGTGGCTCATCGTCCTGTTCAGCGGCCGCATGCCGCCGGCGCTCTACGCTCCCTACTCGGCACTGCTGCGCTACGTGGCCAGGCTCCACTCGTACTTCACGATGCTCACCGCGGAGTACCCCTGGGGCATGCTCGGCGACACCGTCGCAGCCGCACCTTCGGCACCGCCCCCGCCTCCTCCTCCACCTCCCACGACGACCGGCGCCCCGCCCAACGTTCCGTCGCCCCCGCCGGCCGCGCCGGCCCCCACCGCCCCCCCGCCGGCCGCGCCGGCCCCCACCGCCCCCCCGCCGGCCGCGCCGGCGCCCGCGCCCCCGCCGCAGCCGGCGGCGCAACCCTTCTCGTACCCGCCGGTCCCCGCCGAGACCGCAGGGACGGCCGCGCCGGCTCCTGCGGGATCCGACGCCGAGCCGGTCGTCGGTACGCCAGGTGCGGCTCCGCCCCCACCTCCGCAGTGGCCCCCGCCCATGCCCCCACCGGCCGCACCGCCGCCGGCGGGACTCGGCGCCATGCCCCCGCCGTCGTCCTGGGAGCGGACCGCAGCCGCGCCGAGTTCGGGGAACGAGACGCCCTCGTGGGGGATCCTCGTCCTCACCGGTGCAGCAAGGGGCTGGATGATCTTCGCCATCGTCTGGGGTTCCGTCCTGTTCCTGGGCCAGAACATCACCCAGAACGTCCTGACCGCGCATCGGCAGTCGTCGACCGTGCAGCAGTACAACGCCGTGTACTCGGACTTCAGCTCCACGCGGGGGCCCATCGAGAAGGTCCTCGGTCAGGCCAATTGCACGACGGTCCCGTTGATCAGGCAGGACTCGTTGGCGGCCGCCACGAGGCTGGCGCAGTTCGACACCGACCTGCGCGGCATGAACCTGCCCTCGAACGCCGGCGCATCCGCGCAGCAGGTGGAGAGCGATACGACCCAGCTGTCGGCCATCCTGACCCGGCTGTCCAGCAGCCCCGACTGCGCCACGTACCGTGCCGACGCGCAGAACAGCAACATCGGCGCCCTCATCAACTCCTATCCGGCCGACACGCAGAACCTGCTCAACGCGATCAACGCCAACCTCGGTTGAGAGCCCGCGTCTTCCCGGCGGCCACACCCAGACGGAGGCCGTGAGGCGGTGACCTTCGAAGAGCTGGTGGCGGAGGGGGACGCCGTCCCGGTCGAGGGGTGGGACTTCTCCTGGTTCGAGGGGCGTGCGACCGAGGAGCGGCCGCCCTGGGGCTACGCCCGACTGATGGGTGGGCGGATGGCCGCCACGCGCGCCGCCCTCGACATCGAGACCGGTGGGGGAGAGGTCCTCGCCGCCGGCGCGGTGTCGCCGCCCCGGCTGCTCGTGGCAACCGAGTCGTGGCCACCCAACGTCGCCCTCGCCCGGGCTCGGCTGCGCGCGCTCGGCGCCCACGTGGTGGCGGTGGCCGACGCTCCCGTACTGCCCTTTGCCGTGACGTCATTCGATCTCGTGGTCAGCCGGCACCCGGTGGTCGTCCTGTGGGACGAGATCTCGAGGGTCCTCGCACCGGGCGGGACCTACCTGTCGCAGCAGATCGGTGCCGGGTCCAACCGTGAGCTCACGGACTTCATGATGGGGCCGCAGCCGGTGAACGCGGACCGACGCCCGGAGCGCGTGCAGGCGGCGGCAACGGCGGCCGGGCTCGATGTCGTCGACCTGCGGACGTCCGCGCTGCGTGTCGAGTTCTTCGACGTCGGGGCGGTGGTCCACTTCTTGAGAAAGGTGCACTGGACGGTGCCGGGGTTCACGTCCGAGGCCTATGGTGACCGTCTCCGCGCCATGCACGAGATCATCGAGCACGACGGCGTGTTCGTCTCGACCGCCCAACGGCTTCTGGTCGAGGCCCGCCGCCCCTGTTGACGGCGGCGGGCCCATCAGGTCACAGCGCCATCAGGACACGGCGCTCTTCCGGACACGGCGCTTGTCGGACGCGGGCTCAGCTCGCCTGGCTCACCGAGCTCATGTTGTAGTCGGGGATGCGCAGTGGCGGCATGACGGTCCGGTTCAGGTACTCGCCGAACTCACGTCCCAGCGAGCGCACCGGTGTCCCGACCTCGGTGGCCCGGGTCAGCAGGTCGACCGGGCTCTCGTTGAAGCGGAAGTTGTTGGCGGCGCCCACCACAGTGCCGTCCTCAATCACGTAGACGCCGTCGCGCGTGAGCCCCGTGACCAGGAGCGTGGCGGGGTCGACCTCGCGGATGTACCAGAGGCACGTGAGCAGGAGCCCACGTTCGGTGCGGGCCACCATGTCGTCGACCGATCCTCCGCTGGCTCCGCCGCACCCGAGCAGCAGGTTGTCCTCGTAGGGCGCCACCTCCACGCCGGACTTCCGGGCACCGGCCCGGTGGAAGCGGAGGTGGGCCAGGACCCCTTCGCGCAGCCAGTCGAGGCGACCGAGGGGTAGCCCGTTGTCGAAGACCGAGACCTCCGAGCTGCTCGCCTGCGTCGCCACGAACGGGGTGCACTCGACGCCGGCTTCGGCCGGGTCGCTGTAGAGCGTGAAGGGCAAGGTCGCGATGGGCTCCCCGAGCCGGGTCCCGCCACCCTCCCGGGAGAAGACGGTGCGGCCGTCCTCGGCGTCCTGGCCACCGAGGCCGTAGAACGCGAGCATCGCCATCATGTCGCTGACGCCCGACGGCGGCAGGATGACTTCGTAGCGGCCCGGGTCGAGCGAGATCTGACGCTTCCCCCAGTCCAACCGGCGCCAGATCTCCTCCTCCATGTCGTCGAAGGACGGCTCGATCGAGGGCACCCCGACCCACGCCGAGCCTGATCCGTCCGCGGTGCGGCCGACCAGGTTCACGGACCCCTGCGGCTGCACGTACGACAGCCGCAGCCCGGTGGAGCTCCCGAGGTAGAGCGTCGCCACGTCGAATTCCGCGAATCCCGCCAGGACCGCGTCGCGGGCGCGGGCGCGGCCGAAGGCGCCCGACAGCGACGACAGCACCTCCTCCAGCACCGCGGCGTCCGTCTCCACCGGGGGCAGCCCGAACTCGCGCCCTTGTTCCGCCTCCACCGGCGTGACGAGGGCGTCGGCGTCCTCCGCGGGCGGCGCACTGCGTGCGTCGGCGAGCGCCGCCTTCGCCATGTCCGCCACCCCGTCGGTGCCCACGACGCCGGTCCGTCGCGCGCTGCCCGTCGATTCGCCCACCACCGCGATCACGCTGACCGAGCGCCCCCGCTGCACACCGTTGGTGGTGGTCGTGTTCAGCGCGAAGCGCACGTCGGCGTGGCTCTTTTCCTCGACCAGCACGATGCAGCCGTCCGCCCCGCCTGCCGCGGCTGCGGCCAGACCTCCGTCCACGAGCTCCTGGGCGGGAATCACCGCGGCGTCCCGGCCACGCTCAGCGTCCTGACTCCGCGCGGGCGTTGAGCACCCGCACCCCGCGCACGAGCACCGACGGGCATCCGTGCGAGACCGGTGCCACCTGCCCGGGCTGGCCCTTGCCGCAGTTGAACGCACCGCCCAGCACCCAGGTGGACGCGCCACCCACGGCCTCCATGGCGCCCCAGAAGTCCGTGGTGGTCGCCTGGTACGCGACGTCCCTGAGCTGACCGGCCAACCGACCGTTCTGTATCCGGTAGAAGCGCTGACCGGTGAACTGGAAGTTGTAGCGCTGCATGTCGATCGACCAGCTCTTGTCGCCCACGACGTACACCCCCTCGTCCACCGCGCCGATCAGCTCCTCGGTGCTGGGACCGTCGTCGCCCGCATGGCCCAACGAGACGTTGGCCATGCGCTGCATCGGCACGTGCATCGGCGAGTCGGCAAACGCGCAGCCGTTGGATCGTTCGAAGCCCATGGCGGCGGCGATGGAGCGGTCGAGCTGGTAGCCCACGAGTATCCCGTCGCGCACGAGGTCGAACGACTGGCTCGCCACGCCCTCGCTGTCGACGCCGGTGGTGGCCAGGCCGTGCTCCACGGTGCGGTCCCCGGTGACGTCCATGACCGGGGAGCCGTAGACGAGGGTGCCCAGCTGGTCGAACGTCGCGAACGAGGTACCCGCGTAGGCAGCCTCGTAACCGACGGCCCGGTCGAGCTCGGTGGCGTGCCCGATCGACTCGTGGATCGTCAGCCACAGGTTCGACGGGTCGACCACGAGGTCGTACGTCCCGGCCTCTACCGAGGGCGCCTGCAGCTTCTCCGCCAGCAGTTCGGGCAGCTGCTCCAACTCGGCATCCCAGTCCCAGTTGCCGGCCGAGGTCGGACCGGTGAGGAACTCCCAGCCTCGCCCCACCGGCGGCGCCAGCGTGCGCATCGTCTCGAAGCCCCCGTCGGAGAGCGCCAGCGCCTCCAACTGCGTCTGCAGGCGGACCCGGTGCTGCGTGGCCCGCGTCCCGTTCAGGTCCGCCAGGTAGGTGTGCTCGGACACGGCCAGCAGCGCGGCGCTGGTGTGTGACACGGCGCCATGGTCGCCCAGCCGCGTGCTCCACTCGGCCAGGAGGGCGATCTTGTCGGCCATCGGCACGGTCGAGGGATCGATGTCGAACGCACTCGACCACGTCACGTCGCCGTGGGGCGGTTCGGGTGCGAGCTCGACGCGCCCGCCACCCGCCCTGCTGGTGACCCTGGCCATGTCCATGGCCCGCCGCACGAGGCTGGCCGCCTCCTCTGGCCGGACGTCGACCGTTGCGGCGAATCCGACCGCGCCGTCGAGGACCACGCGAACGCCCATGCCGAACTCGGTGTCGTCCGCGGTCGTCTCGGGGCGCGCGTCGTGAAGGCGGACGGTCTGACTGCGGATGCGCTCGACCCGGACCTCTGCCGCTGCACAACCCGTGGCCGCCCCGAGCGCGGCGTCGGTCAGCGCCGAGAGTTCGTCGGCGGCGAGCGGCATCAGTCGACGGGGGTCGGTTGGCGCAACGGGAGCCCGGCGGCGGCGTAGATGGCGTCGATGAGCTCCATCGTACGGATGGCGTCGGTCGCCGTCGTCGGGAAGGACGCGCCGTCTTCGATGGCCGCCGCGAACGCCTCGAGTTGGAAGTCGTAGGTGGGCTTGCGGCTGAAACGCTCCTTGCGGGTGCCGAGGGACGTGGTGACCTTCATGCGGTGGCCGTGCTGGGGGCTGAAGGGGTTGAAGGCCGAGATCTTGCCGTTGTCCCCGGTCACCTCGGCGTGGAGGCGCAACACCGACGACGAGAACATGGAGCACCCGATGTGCGCCCTTCCGCCGTCGGGCAGGGAGAAATGGGCGTCCATTGCCCGGTCGACGCCCGGGGAGGACAGCTTGGCCTCGGCGCTCGTGACCCGGGGCCCGGGCGCGAGGAGACGCAGGAGGCTGATGGGGTAGCAACCCATGTCCATCGTCGCCCCACCGGCGAGCGCCAGCTGGTACCGGATGTCACCCCTCTTCCACAGCGGGGCCGAGAAGGACACGTCGATGTTCCTGACGATGCCGAGCTCACCGGAGCGCACGATCTCCACCAGGCGCTTGGCGAACGGGTGGTACTGGTAGTGGAAGGCCTCCATCACCACCACACCTTGGTTGCCGTTGTTCGCCTCGGCCACCGCCCGCGCCTCGTCCGCATTGGCGGTGAAGGGCTTCTCGCACAGGACGTGTTTCCCTGCCTTCAACGCGGCGATCGTCCAGTGCCCGTGGAGCCCGTTGGGGAGGGGGTTGTAGACGGCATCGATGTCGGGGTCGTTGACCAATTCGGCATAGCCGCCGAGCACCCGCGGAATTCCCTGCTTGCGTGCGAATTCCTCCGCCTTGGTGCGGTCGCGGGCGGCCACCGCCACCACCTCCGCGCGCCCCGTCCGACGGGCGGGCTTGACCAACGCGGTGGGTGCGATCCGGGCCGCTCCCAGGATGCCGATCCTCACCACGCGGTCACGGGGGCGGGGCGAGCCGGGAGCGGGCAGCGAGGAACGTGGCGCATGATGAGCACGGACGCTAACGCACGCGGGGCGCGCCCGACGCAGGGCACATCCGGGGTCTAAACGGCATCGGGGGGTGGCGCCGGGGCCGGGACCTCTGCCACCATCGACGCCGCCATGGTTCCCGAACCTGCCCTGCCCGTCATCCGTCGAGCCAGGTCGCAAGACGTCGACGCCATGGCGGCGCAGCTGGCCACGACCTTCCTGGATGACCCCGTGGCGACCCACATCTTCCGGAACGACGCGCGCCGCGAGACCGGTCTGCGCGCCTTCTTCCGTACCCAGATGCGGGCCGACTACCTCCCGTTCGGCGGTTGCTACACGACCGACGGCTATGCGGGCAGTGCCATCTGGGCTCCCGCGGGGAAACCACTGCTGAGCGGGGTCCGGGGGATGGTCACCCTGATGCCGGTGCTTCCCTACGTCGCCGCCAACCTGACCACCACGTTGCGCTTGTTGAGCACCATGGAGGCCATGCACCCGCACGAGCCCCACTGGTACCTGGCCAGCCTGGGTACCGCCGTCGGCCAGCAGGGGAGGGGCATCGGAGGGGCGCTCATGCGGCCGGTCCTCGAGCACTGCGACCGGGAGGGACTTCCCTGCTATCTCGAGTCGTCCAAGGAGCGCAACGTGCCCTTCTACCGGCGCCACGGCTTCGAGGTCGTCAAGGAGGTGGAACTACCGGGCAGCGGGCCGCCCATCTGGACCATGTGGCGAGAGCCCCAGCCGGCGCCATGAGCCGGCCCTGCCGGTCCGTGCTCAGGTGGGGTGGATCCCCTCCGGCATGGAGAGCGCGTCGTTGACGACGAGACCCAGCACGTCGATGACGGCGCGCGCCGGTGCGGAGGGCAGGCTGCGGCGACGCTGTGCCACGCCGACGCGCCGCCGCGGGAGGCCCTCGACCGGCAGCACCGAGAAGCGGCCGCGCAGGTTGCCCGGCACCGCCGTGGCGGGCAGGATCGCCGCCCCGTAGCCGTCGAAGGCCAGCGACGCGATCAGGCGGACGCCGTCGAGCTCCATGGCCGGTCGCAGGGTGACCCGGGCTGGACCAGTGGCGCTGTCGATCTCGGCTCGCAACGCCGTGCCGGGGGCGGGCAGCAGGAGCTCCAGCTCGGAAAGCCGTTCCAGCGGGAGGGCGGGTTGGTCCCGCCAGGGGTGGTCCGGCGGCAGGACGGCCACGAGGTCCTCGTCGAACAGCTGGGCCGCCAGAATCTCGTCCCCGCTGAGCGGGAAGGTGACCACGGCGAGATCGAGCTGGCCGGAGGCCAGCTGCTGCTCCAGTTGCATGCTCGAGCCCTCGGCCACGTTCAGGTGGACGTGGGGGTGTCGCACCCGCAGCAGGTCGAAGAGCTGGGGTACCAGCCACCGACCCGTCGTGCCGATCATGCCGAGGCGCACCGTACCGACGACCTCTGTGCGCAGCGCCGTCACGTCGGCCACCATCGCCTCCAGCTCGTTCATCACTCGGCGTGCGCGCGCGATCACGACGTCGCCCTCTTCGGTGAGACGCCCCGACGCCCGGTCGACCAGCTGGACATCGAGTTCCCGCTCCAGTCGGGCCACATGGGCCGAGACGTTGGACTGCACCGTGCCGATGGAGGCGGCTGCGGCCGAGAAGCTCCCGGTGTCGGCGATGCCCAAGAGCGCTTGCAGATGTTTCAGCTCCACGCGCTGGCCCCTTCCAGAAGTGCTTGCCGGAGTTGCAACTATCATCAGTATAACTGATAGCAAGTATCTCCTAAAGCTGCTTGACTGATTGCCGATGTGCCGCCACAATGGTTGCCAGACCACAGGGAATTGGAAGCCCCCCCTCCTGCCCTGGTGAGTCTTGAGAAGGGATCGCCCTCCCCCCCCGGCGATCCCTTCTCCTAATTCCGGGCCCCGGTCGGAGGCCCGCCGGGCAGCCCCGGTGGGGCGAACGAACTGCTTTAGGCTGCGTAGCCGTGGCGACCAGCGCTGTCTTCATCGATCTCGACCGCACTCTGCTGTGCCGTGCTTCGGGGCAGGTCCTGAACCAGGCCCTGGTGAAAGAGGGCGTCCTCCCGGAGGGTCGCGCCCTGCCGGGGGACAAGGTCCTCTATGCCGTCAACGACCGCTTCGGCGAGAACCTGCTCTCCATGGGCCTCGTGCGGGCCGCCGCCCGGGTTGCCCGCGGCTGGCGCCAGGACCAGGTACAGGCGGCCGGGCGCAGGGCCGTGGTGGCACTGAGCGAGCTGGTCGCCCCGTTCGCCCCGCAGCGCCTGGCTGAGTTCCGCGCCGAGGGGCACCGCCTCGTTCTCACGACGACGACGCCCGTCGACATGATCGCCCCGTTTGCGGAGGCCTTCGGCTTCGACGATCTCATCGCCACCGCCTACGAGATCAGCGAGGGTCGCTACACCGGGCGCCTCTATGAGGGATTCGTGTGGGGGACGGGCAAGCTGCGGGCCGTGCGCCAGTGGGCCGACGACCAGAGCATCGACCTCGCCGACTGCCACGCCTGCAGCGACAGTGTCTTCGACGTGCCGTTGCTGTCGAGCGTGGGCATGCCGCATGCGGTCAACCCGGACCCCTCGCTCACCGTCGTGGCGACCGCGCGGCGCTGGCCCGTCGAGCATTGGGACCGGCCCCCGGGTGTCCCGAACGTCGTAGGGCTCGAGCCGTACCACATGCTCCGCCCGTTCGTGCGCAAGCTGTCCTTTCCCTACGCGCGCTTCGACATCTCGGGCATCGAGAACGTTCCCGTGCGGGGCCCGGTCCTCCTGGCTGCGAACCACCGGAGCTATTTCGACGTCGCCGCCCTCGCCCTCGTCGCCCGGGAGATCGGGCGACCCGTCCGCTTTCTCGGCAAGAAGGAGATCTTTGACGCCCCGGTCGTCGGCATGATCGCGCGGGCGATCGGCGGTATCTCGGTCGACCGCGAGAGCGCATCGGGCCAGTCGTTGCGCAGCGCGGAGTCCGCGCTCAAGGCGGGGGAAGTGGTCGTCGTGCTCCCGCAGGGGACGATCCCACGCGGTCACGATTTCTTCGACCCGGTGCTGCACGGAAAAACGGGGACGGCCCGCCTTGCCGCCACCACGGGTGCGACGGTCATCCCGGTGGGACTGTGGGGTACGGAGAGGGTGTGGCCCCGGTCGGCACGGGTGCCCGACTTCACCCTCGTGCGCAACCCTCCCAAGGTCACGGTGCGGGTGGGGAGGCCCGTGCCGTTGTCGCTCGGCGACGCCAAGGCGGACACCGAGGCGATCATGCGGGCCATCAGCGCGCTGCTCCCGGCGGAGTCGCGCGTGCGCCACGAGCCGACGGCGGAGGAACTGGCGCGCACCAAGCCCCCTCGGTGAGGGCACAGCTCGCCAGCGCGGCGACCCGTGCCGTCAACGCCGCGTCGCGCCGTCTCGGCCGCGGCCACGGCACCGTCGCCGGGGGGCGGGCCGGGCTCCGGCTCGATCCCAAGCTGCTCGAGCATCTGAGTGCCGGGCGCCAGGTCGTGCTCGTCACCGGCACCAACGGCAAGACGACGACGACGCGCTTGCTCACGGTGGGCCTGGGCGCCACGGGCGATCCCGTCGTGAGCAACGAGACGGGTTCGAACATGCCACCGGGCCATGTGGCCGCCCTCGCCGGGACGGACGCCCCGCGCGCCGTCCTCGAGGTGGACGAGGTCTACCTCCCACGCGTGCTCACGGCGACGGGGGCCTCGGCTGTGGTCCTGCTGAACCTGTCACGTGACCAGCTCGACCGCACGAACGAGGTGCGGATGGTGGCCGGTCGCTGGCGGGCTGCACTCGCCGCGGCACCGCACACCGGGGTCGTCGCCAACGCCGACGATCCGTTGGTGGCCTGGGGTGCCGGCGCGGCGCGCGACGTGCACTGGGTCGGAGCCGGGCTGCGCTGGCAGCTCGATGCCGTCGGCTGTCCCTGCTGCGAAGGACGCATCGAGTTCGGCGAGGGCTCCTGGTCGTGTGCGGCGTGTGGCTTCGCCCGGCCCGCCCCCGAGGCAACGCTCGCGCCTTCGGCCGTGGGCGAGCCGGAGGTCATCTGGGCCGACGGGCGGCGGCGGTCCCTGCGGCTCGCGCTGCCCGGCCGGTTCAACCAGGCCAACGCGCTCATGGCGGCGGTGGCGGCCGAGGCCTGCGGCGTCGACGCGTTCACGGCGCTGGGGGCGATGGAGCAGGTGGACCAGGTGGCGGGCCGCTTCACCGTGCGTGACTTCGGTGACGTCCGGGCCCGGCTGATGCTGGCCAAGAACCCGGCTGGGTGGGACGAGCTGCTCGACCTGGTGGCGGAATCGGTTGCGCCACTCGTCGTCAGTATCAACGCGCGGGTGGCGGACGGCGCCGACCCCAGCTGGTTGTGGGACGTGCCGTTCGAGCGCCTCACGGGTCGCACCGTTGTGGCGACCGGTGACCGCTTCCGGGACCTGTCGGTCCGGCTTCGCTATGCCGGTGTCGCGCACACCACGGAGCCCGACCCGGCGCAGGCCGTGGTGCGGGCGGCCGGCGGGACCGGCGCGGTCGTGGACGTCATCGGGAACTACACGGCGTTCCACGACCTCCTGGAGGCACACGGATGAGCGGAGCGCTGCGCGTGGCGGTGGTGTACCCCGACCTCCTCGGCACCTACGGCGACGGCGGCAACGGGTTGATCCTCGCCCGGCGCGCCGAATGGCGCGGCCGGGACGTCGAGCTCCTCCAGGCCGCGTCCAATCGGCCGCTTCCCGAGGCCGACATCTACTGCCTCGGCGGAGGCGAGGACGGTCCCCAGGTCCGCGCCGCCCGCACCCTCATCGACGACGGCATGCTGGCCGCGCGGGTGTCGGCGGGCGCGGTCGTCCTCGCCGTGTGCGCCGGCTTCCAGGTGGTGGGCCGCAGCTTCCCGGGTGCCGGGGGCGAACCCCACGAGGGCGTGGGGCTCCTGGACATCGAGACGGTGAAGGGGACCGGTCCACGCGCCGTGGGCGAGGTGGTCGCGGAGGTGGAGGGCCTGGCGGAGCTTCCCGTGCTGAGCGGCTTCGAGAACCACGGCGGCCGGACGTCGTTGGGGGAGGGTACGGCCCCCCTGGCCCGTGTCACCGCCGGTGTCGGCAACGGCGACGGCACTGAGGGGGCGGTGCAGGGCCGGGTGGTCGGGACCTACCTGCACGGGCCGGTGCTGGCTCGCAACCCCGCGCTGGCCGACCTCCTCCTGGGCTGGGCGCTCGGTGAAACCCCGTTCGAGCCGATCGACGACTCGGAGGCCGAGGCGTTGCGTGAGGAGCGGCTCGGCGCGGTGCAACGCCGCCGGCTGCGCCGGCGCCGTTAGGGATCGGGGACGCGGATGCGGACGGTGCTCAACGTGCTGTGGCCGTTCGGCCGGGCGGTGGTGCGCCGTCCCGGGGCCGGCGCACCCTCGGCCGTGGCCAACGTCATCTGGTTCGTGCTGGCCGGGGCGTGGATGGCGCTGGCGCACGTCGTCCTGGGCGTCGTGCTCTGCCTCACCATCATCGGGATCCCGCTCGGACTCGGGAACTTCAAGCTGGCGGCGGTGGCCATCGCCCCGCTGGGCAAGGAGATCGTGTCGGTGAACGACCCTCGGGCGCAGCAGGGCGCCATCGCGTTCTGACCCGTCACCGTGAGCGGGTGGCCAGCACGATCTCCGTGTCGCCCGGCCAGTCCCAGAAGAGCCCCGCGGGTGAACGTCGGTACAGGAGCTCGCGCAGGGTGCCCTCGATCGCGACCCTCCGGGCGCCGAAGCGGCGGGGTGCCGCATACGACGTGGAGTAGTAGCCCGCCACCACGGAGTCGACATCGCGCACGATGTCGGACCGGCCCGGTGCGTGGACGATGCGGCAATGACCGAACCGCGAGACCAGCAGATCCGCCTCGTAGAGGTGGGGCGTGGACCGCCTGCCCGCAGAGGGAGGAGGGGTCTCGTCGTCGACGAACTCCGCCAGCAGCGCCGCGATCTCGTCCTCCGGTATCAATGGCAGGCCTGGGCCCGGGGGTTCGGGGCGGCCATGAGCGCAGTGGCCGATCAGGGCCACCGCCCCTCCGGGTTCGAGAAGCTCGTGCACGCCGTCCAGCACCGGCACGCGCCTCGTCCAGTGGTACGACTGGCCGAAGGTGACCAGCCGGCAGCGGGCGGTCGCGAGCAACGGCAACTCCTCGGCGGCGCCGCGGACCCAGCTCGCGCGCGTCAGTCCGGCCACTGCGCCCCGTCGCCGTCCCTCGGCGAGCATGCCGGCGTCGGGTCGAGCGCCACCGTCTCCTCGAAGGCGGGGGCCAGCTCCACCGTGAGGACGCCGGGACCGCAACCGACGTCGAGCAGGCGTCCACGCCCGTCGAGCCCGAGCTCGTGCGCCAGCGTGGCGAGGAGCTGGCGGGAGTACGCCGGCCGGCCTGCCGTGTAGTACGCGGCGGCCTCGCGGAACGCGCCGGCGTCCTGCCTCATGCCGGCGTGGTCATGCAGGCCGAGTCACGCGGGCCGGCCGACGTCGAGCGAGAGCAGGTCCCGCGCCACGACGACCGTGCCGGCGAAGTGCTGCCGGGCCAGCGCCGCCCACTCGTTCTCGGAGCCGGGCTGCGGGGCGGGCACCAGATGCGTGAGGACGAGTGTGCCGACGCCGTTGCGCTCTGCCGTGCGGGCGGCATCCTCGACGGAGGAGTGGTAGTCGAGGACGTCTGTCAGTCTGGGCAGGCCGATCGGCTCGATGAGATCCCGGCGTACGACGGTGTGGACGAGCATGTCTGCGCCGGCGCAGAGCTCGTCGAGTCCCGGGCAGGGCACCGTGTCACCCGCGATCACGACCGATGTCCCGCCGTCTTCGACGCGGTAACCCACGGTTGGGCGCACCGGCGCGTGGTCGGTCGGGGCGGCCGTAATCCGCACGGTCCCGTCCTCGAGCACGGGACCGCCGTCCACCTCGACGACGTCGGCGGACGGCCGCCAGTTCAGGTCGGCGTGATGGGTCATGCGGTACCCGATGTCCAGCTCGAGCGTGGCCTCGGTCGCCCGCAGCACCGCCGCGGTCCCGGGCGGCCCGAAGACAGGCAGCGGGGTCGGCTGGAACGACGTGATCCAGCGTGAGGTGAACACATCGTTGAGATCGGTGATGTGGTCGCTGTGGAGGTGCGTCAGGAACAGTCCCCGCAGGGCCCCGGCGCCGGAACCCGCCGCCGCGGCACGCATGAGGACGCCGCGACCGCAGTCGAACAGCAGGTCGCCCAGACTCGTGCGCACCAGGGTGGCCGGTCCGGCGCGCTCGGGGTCCGGAAGCGGGCTGCCGCTGCCGAGGACGATGGTCTGCATGATGCTCCTCTCGCTCGGGTTCGGGAGCAGCATGGCACCGTTGCTACCATGCCGCTCCGACCGCTCGAGGGAGGTACCCGATGCCACCATGGAACGCCGACGATGTCGAGGACCTCGTGCGTGAATTGAGCGTGCATGGTCAGGGCGGCACCAACCCGGACGAATCACAGTTGCGCGGCCTGCTCGCGTCGGGCCACGAAGGTCCGCTGCAATTCGTGAACCTCCTGGCCTACCGCGCCCATGCGGCCTACCCGGAGGGACACGAGCTGGCGGAGTCGGGCCTGTCGGGGGCCGAGGCGTACGGCCGCTACGGAGCGATCGCGCTCGACCACGTGGTGCGCCGCGGCGGCGCGCTGTCCCTGTACAACGACGTGCACCAGGTGTTGATCGGGCCGGATGCCCCCTGGGACCAGATCGCCGTGATGCAGTACCCCGGCACCGAGGCCTTCGTCGACATGCTCCGCGATCCCGACTACCAGGCCGGCCTCGTGCACCGCGACGCCGGGCTCGCCCAGACGGTGATCCTGGTGACCCGGTCGCTGTTGTCCGCCTGACTGCTACCAGAGACTCGGGATGAGCTTCTTCGTGCGACTCCGGTAGGCCGTATAGCCGGGAAGGTCGCGGTCGAGCAGGCGCTCCTCGGCGTCCATCCGGCGGGCGTAGGCCGGGGCGAGCAGGGCCGCCACGGTACCGAGCACTGCGGCACTTCCGGAGGACAGCGCGAACCCCGCCCACACCAGCAGCGAACCGAGGTACCCGGGGTGGCGGATGTGGCGGTAGGGGCCGTGCTCGGTCAGGGTCTGCTCGTTCGTCACACGCAAGGTGCGCGTGTAGTTCTCGGAGAGCGCGCGCATCGACCACATGCGCAGCGCCAGTCCTGCCACCAGGGTGCCCAGGCCCAGGGGTGGGCAGGCGGCGGGGAGGGGCCGCAGTGACATCCTGCGCAGCAGCGGCGCGCTCAGCCCGGCGAGGGCGTAGGCCGCGACGATCCGCCGAGTGCTCCCGTCGTCGTCCTCGGAGGCGCGCAGGTCCGAGGCGGTGCCTCGTCGGTGCACCGTGGCCTCCAGCACGAGGAAACCAGCCACGCCGGCATAGCCCGCGAGGAGCCAGCGGGACCCGGCACGCCGCCCGGCGGCAGTGTGTTCGGCGCTCACCGGGTCACCCTGGCGTGCGCCCGTCGCGTGGCGAGGCGTCACTCGGAACCGGGGCTCGGCGCGCCCTCGTACACCGAGCCCGTCGACGACCAGGAGGGCGCCGTCGAGGTCCCCCCGCCGCTGCCCATCCGGACGCTGACCACGTACAGGCGGTCGAGCCCCGAACCGCCGAACGCCACGTCCGCCGGGTTGGCGACGGGGAGCGCCAGGACGCGGTACGGCTCGTCCGGGGTGAAGCGGACGAGCTGGGCGCCGCCGATGAGCGCGCACCACAACCCTCCGTCGGCGTCGAACGTGGCTCCGTCG
Organism: uncultured Acidimicrobiaceae bacterium; assembly: GCA_963736525.1. GTDB lineage: Bacteria > Actinomycetota > Acidimicrobiia > Acidimicrobiales > RAAP-2 > Bog-473. The sequence goes on along the minus strand of CAVTPF010000010.1, from coordinate 19,547 downwards.
GGGGCACCGGCCAGGCGTGAGACGTCGCCGAAGACGGTGCGCGCGCCGACCGTTCCGTGTTCCGGGTCGTAGGGATAGGAGTAGTAGTCGCCCGAGGAGTCGCCGATGATCAGCGTCACGGTGTCGCCGACCACCCGCACGTTCGGCCCGTTGGTGCTGGACACGTCGGCGTCGAGCAGCTTCCAGCCGCCGTCGAGGGCGCCGACGAGCCTGCTGTCCTCGGTCGGGACGATGCCGGCCGCCATGGACGGCAATTCCATCGTGTGGAGCGGTCCCTCGCCCCTGTCCAGCCAGTGGAGGGTGCGCGCGGCACAGTCGACGAAGTACAGCCGCGCCGCCCGGTCGTCTCACACCAGGCTCTCGTCCCAACCGAGGGTGAAGGTACCCACGCGTTCGACGAGCATCGCCGACAACGTAGCGGCACGTCGCCACCGGAACGGGGGTCTGTCGCGGCAGCGAGCCCTAGCGGGGCCACTCCTTGCTGCCCCGGCGCGACGGGGGTTCGTCGAGCGCCCAGGCCCGGCGCCACGGCGAGGCCACCGGTCCACGGTGCGCCGTCTCGGCTCCTTCGATGGGCGCCACTGCGCTGACCGAGCGCCGGGCCTGCCACCAGTCCGAGTGGACCTCGCGGGTGAGCGTGGCGACGGCTGCCTCCACCCGGTCCGAGAAGCGATGGGAGCTCTCCCCCTCGTCGGGCGTCATGGGTGCCCCGAACAGGACGGCGATGGGGGAGCGGCGCAGTCGGCCCCCCCGACGTGCCTCCGTGCCGGACCCGCCCGACGCCCGGGCGCCCGGCTCTGCCGTCTTCGGGAGCACGTGGCGCGTGCCGTGCAGGTAGACCGGTACCACGGGGCGCCCGGTGCGCCGGGCCAGGTAGGCCGCCCCCCCGGTGAAGGGCTGCGTCCAGCCGTCGGGCGAGCGCCCGCCCTCGGGGAAGATGACCAGGTTCCAGCCGTCCTCGACGAGCGCGGCGGCCGTGTCGGCCGACTTGCGGTTCACCTTGCGCCGTTCGATCGGGATGGTGGCCAGTGCGAACGACCACAGCACGGACTTCCAGGTTCGGTCGAAGAAGTAGTCGGAGGCGGCCGCCACGACCGTGCGGTGACGGAACTCCGTGGGCAGCGTCGTGAGGAGCAACGGCGTGTCGATGTGGCTGGCGTGGTTGGCGGCGAAGATCAGCGGTCCCTCGACATGCTGCAGGTGCTCGAGCCCACGCACGGTCGCCGGCGCCAGGAGGCGGGCGGCCGGCCGGGCGACGTTGTCCATCACGACGGCACGGGCCAGCCGGACCGGGTAGCGGCGCGACCATTCGTGGTCGTAGTCCAGACCGACCTTGCGCGCCGGGTCGGGCCGCTCCACCGTGGTCGGCCACGAGGGCGCGGCGAGGGGGAAGCGGGCCGTGCGCACGCGGCCGAGGAGCCCGGAGCGGGCCATCAGTGCACGTCCGACATGAAGATCGGTGGGTTGTGCACGTGGGTCAGCGTGGGGGAGGGGCCAACGACGTCGGAGGCGATCTCGAGCGCGTCGTCGAGCGAGCTGGCCGGCGAGAAGCCGAGACGGCGCACCGCCTTGGGGTCGCCGCCGACGACGATGACCCGACCGACGTGCGCCAGCGCGTGGGCGCACCAGTACCACATGTAGAAGGGGTGGACGCCGTGGTAGGCGTGACCGGTGCGGTAGAGGTGCACGTACCACGGGTCGGTGGCGAAGGACTCCTCGAACTCCTTGTGCATCTGCACCGGATCGATGGTCTGCGTGAGCACCTGCTCGTAGAAGTCGATATAGCTCGGATGATGGCCGGGGTGGAACTCGGGCCGGGTGGGGTGCCGCATGATCACGACGCCGCCCTCGCGGACCAACGGCCTGCCCCGGTACATGTTGAAGAAGTAGCCGAGGCCCAGGCAGGCCACGAGGATCGGGTTCATGATGGAGTTCACGTTGTACGGGCAGATGTAGGGCAGCCCCATGGTGAGGATGTCGGTCTGCCCCTCGACGTCGACGCCCTGCTGGGCCCACACGTTCGTTGTCGTCACCGCGTGGACGGCCTCGACCTCGCCCGCCTGCACCGACGTCAGGGCGTGGGGGGAACGGATGGAGTGGAAGATCTGCCGGGCGATCCGCGGCGGCGTCTTCGACAACGCCGACGAGGTTGCGGCGTAGGTGGCGCGGTCACGCACGCCCCATTCCCACTCGCGCTTCTGCAGGAACTGGAAATTCGAAGGGAAGGTGTCGTTGTTGAGGGTCGTTTCGATCTGGAAAACCTGGACGCCGGACTCTGCGATGAGCCGGCCCATCCGCCAATTCGACGAGTGGAGCTCGGATGCCGGCTGGTCCATGAACGACTTCGAGTGACGCATGGTCTGGGGGTTGTGGTGGTGGCGCAGGCTGCGGTAGCTGGCCAGGCCGGTGGCCACGCTCTTGTGCCCGCCGTCCATGGCGACGAGGTTGATGTTGACGTAGACGAGGAGGTCCGAAGTCGCGGCCCGCTTGTTGATCTCGACCTCTTCCCCCTGATCGGTCTCACCGATGAACAGGAGGTTGTCCGGGTCCTCGGCGTCGTGCTGGGTCAGCAGGCCGTGGGGTGCGAAGGCGTCGTAGACCCGGTCGCCCAGGGCATGCCTGAGCTCTTCCTCGGTCATCCGCCGGTGCAGGGCGAGCGCGGCGACCAGCACCACGTCGTCGACCCCTGCCTCCGCGGCCATGTCGAGCACGGTCTCAATGACCATTTGGCGGATGTCGGGGGACTCCATGGGCGGCAGCGGCAGCGAGATGTCGTCGAAGCAGACGGTCAGCTTCATGCCGGGGCGGAGGAGCGCCGGCAACGGGTCGCGGTCGCCGACGGGGTGCAACAGCGCGTGGCGGATGGCGCGGTAGGGGTCCTCGATCGCCTTCACCGGCTCGGGTGCGTAGATCACCCGGCTGCCTTCGGGCAGCGTCTCCAGTGAGAAGCCCTCTCCGCTCCAGAACAGGGTGGGTGGGGTCGACTTGTCCACCTCGAGGACGAAGCCTGGTCGGCGGCTCATCGGACAGGTCCTTTCCGTACGTCGAAGGCGATCTTGACGGCACCGCGGCGTCCGGCGGCGCCGGCGTGCGCCACGGCGTCCTCGAAGCGCGTCAGCGGATAGGTGGCCGACACCAGGCGCCCGGTCCGTTGGGCGGCGGCCACGTCGAAGGCCAGCGCGAAGGTGGAGGTGGGGGGGTGGACCCCCGCGCCCCCTCGGTGCCGTAGGCGTACGCCCCGGCCAGGCGGACCTCGCGGTGCCACAGCGGCGCCAGGTCCACCGTGACCTTGCCGGGCATGCCGACGAGCGAAACGGTCCCCCGCGGCCGCACCATCGCCAGCGACTGGGTGATCGACTCCGGGCTGCCCACGCAGTCGATGACCACGTCCGCGCCGTCGGACAACGTCGCCGTCATGCCGGGTGCCCCGCCGTAGGACAACGAGCGCGAGTGCCGGCGCACGGCGCGCGGCAGCTGATCGGGCGGGAGGGCCTCGGTGCAGCCCAGCTCCCGGGCCAGGCGCTGCTGGTGCGCGTAGCGCGCGCCCACCAGCACCACGGCCGGCGAGGGGCGGAGTCCCACCGCGGCCAGATGGCTCAACGCCCCCGTCACCAGCAGGCCGAGCGTGCCCGCGCCGAGCACCGCGACGACGTCGCCCTCGGCGATGGGTGCGCCGAGGACGGCGTGGACCGCGCAGGCCACCGGCTCGACGGTCACCGCGTCCGAGTCGCTCAAGTCCTCGGGCACGCCGTACAGCTGGCTCGAGTGCGCGACCAGTCCGGAGGTCGACCAGCCTCCACCCGTGTCGGCGCAGAAGCCGGTCTGCAGCCCCGGCCGGATGTGGCCGTAGGCGATGCGACCGCAGTTCCCGACGTGCCCGGACTGGCAGGCGGGGCAGGGCGGCTCGATCCCCCGGGCCGCGCACCCGAGGACCGGCTGCAGGACCACCCGGTCGCCCGCGGCCAGCGCCGCGCCGTCCGCGCCGACGGCGTCCTCGGCGACGGTCCCGACCACCTCGTGACCCGGGACGAAGGGGAAGGAGACGATGTCCTCGAAGTAGCGGGAGCTGCGCCCGTCCAGGGTGGCGAGGTCCGACCCGCAGATACCGGCCAGCACGGGGTCGACGCGGAACCACCCCGCTCCCGGTGCCGACGGCGCGTCGCGCTCGACCAGGCGCAGCGGCCCGACTCCCGCCCCGCGCCCCGAACCGAAGGACGAGACGACCCGAGCGGCGGCGAAGCGCGGCAGTGAGCGTTCGAAGAGCAAGGTGCTCACCGGCCCATCACCGCCTTGGGCGCTTTCACGTCGAAGGGTCCGAGTGGCAGCGGACGGTGCGACCCACCCTTCGCCTTGGCCCAGTGCTCCACGTGCCAGCCCCGCCGGCGGGCGATGGCCGCGAGCCGCGACTCGGGGTTGACGGCCACCGGGAAGCCGACCGCCTCGAGCATGGCCAGGTCGCTGGCGGAGTCCGCGTAGGCGACCGACTCCTCGAGCGAGCGCGCATGCAGGTCCGCGTAGTCCGCCAGCAGCAGCGCGCGCGCCTCGCCGATCGGCGGCAGGGTCGTCAGGTGACCCGTGAGGCGGCCGTCGCGCGACTCCATGGACGCGCAGACGATGTCGTCGAACAGCGGCCGGATCGGCTCGATGATGAAGTCCAGCGCCCCGGTGATCAGCAGCGTCCGATGACCGAGGGCCCGATGTGCGCGCACCCGCGCGAAGCCGTCGGGGAACGACCTGGTCAGGAGCTGGCGGTGGAAGAGCTCCCACGAGTCCTCGCGGAGTTGGTCGACGGGCGCACCCTCGAAGCGACGGTAGAACGCACGCAGGAAGTCGCCGCGGTCGCGCCGGTCCAGCGCCAGCAGGGAGGGACCCTGGCGCACCAGATCCGCCACGAAGCGGGCACGCCGCGACGGCGACAGGTGCCGGCTGGCCAACCAGGCGTAGGTGTCGACGACGTTGGAGGACATCAACGTGTGCTCGAGGTCGAAGACGGCGAGATGACGGTCCGGCGACAGGATGGCCCGCCGCTGGCGGTCGGGACGCTTGTCCACGACGGACTTGCCGGGCTTCGTCCGCACCCGCGTGTGCTCGAGCACCGACGGCAGGTGGATCTCGTGCACGTAGCGGTCCCAGTCGATGGCGGCGGGGTCGAACTCGAACCGTTCGTGATCCTCGCCGTCGCACGCGTCCCACAGCTCCAACAGGTTGTCGACCCGGTACCGCGCGTCGGTCTCGGTGTAGGCGCCGTACAGCTCGACGTAGCCGAGCGCACGCGAGACCATTGCGTGCCTGTCCTCCATCCGGGCGGCCAACTGCGCCTGCTTGCCTCGGATCGGCAAGGCAGTGATCACCCTCTCCACGAATGACATGGCTGCATCCGCCCGCTTCAGCTGGCGCTGCACCCGCCCCCGGCCCGGAAAGGACCACGCCGGCACGTTGATGGGCTGCCCCCGGTCGTCGTAGAGGGGATTGCGGCTGAAGAAGTCCTCGGACAGCTCGACCAGGCGCCCGTAACGCAGCGGGTTCCGCACCCCCGACGCGACGTGGTACACCTTCGGCCGGCCCGGTTCGGGCCCGCGCGCCGCCACGGCCAGGATGGCGGCCACCACCAGGTCGACGGGGATGACGTCGACGATGCCCTCGGGCACGCCCGGGAACTCACGCAGCAGGCCGCGGGCGTAGGAGACGATGATCGGCTCGGCCATGCGGAAGCCGCGGATCCACCCGGGTCTGGGCTCGGCGAGCGCGGACTCGATGATCGACGGTCGGACGAACGTGATGGGCACCCGGCCCTCCCACTGTTCGACCAGCGCCCGCTCGCCGAGCGCCTTCGTGAAGGGGTAGGCGTCGGGCCAGCCGAGCGACAGGGCCCGTGCCGTGCCCGCCTGCACCAGCTCGTCGCTCACCCACTCATCGCGAAGCTTCTCGGCGCGGGCGGCGATGAGATGGTCGCCGGCGGCGCCGATTTCGGAGCGCGCCGTCTTGGTGAGCTCGCGCAGTTTCTCCGGCCGGCGCGATGCGGCCTGGAGGTCGTCGCGCAACCGTCGGGCGGACGTCACCTCCTCCTCCCAGGGGACGTCGAGGGAGAAGCGGTTCTCGCTGAGCAACTCCTCCTTGGCCTCTCCCTGGTGCGTGCTGGCCACGTACGCGGTCGACACCGCGATGAGATGTGCGCCCGAACCGTTCTCGGCCATGGCGGCGGCCACGCGCGCCGGCCCCAGGAGGTTGATCTCCACGGCCTGGGTGAGGGGCGCGTCGAAGGACACGGTGGCCGCCGAGTGGATGACCACGCCGGCCCCGGCCAGCGCCTCCCGCCCCTCGTCGTCGAGTCCGAGCCCGTCCCGTCCGACGTCGCCGGCCACGGCCCGGACCCGGCGCGCCACCTCCTCGCCGAAGCGGTCGCCCAGCTCGGCGCGCAGGCGGTCGAAGCAGTCGTTCTTGATCACTTCACGGGCCAACCGGGCGGCGGCATCGGCCCGGCGCCCCGGCCGCACCAAGACCGTGACCTCGGCCTCGGGAATGCAGCGCAGGATCCGCTCGACCAGGGCCGTGCCCAGGAAGCCGGTGGCCCCGGTGACGAAGAACCGCTTGCCGCGCAGGTCCCGCTCAATGGGCATCGGGATTTTCTACCACCGCGGGCCGATTCTGTCTACCATTTGGTAAGTGACCAGCTCCTCCGGAAACTCACCAGCCGCTTCCACCGCCAGCACGCCCTCGAGCGCCTCCACCAGCGACCGCATCCTCGACGCCGCCCTGGCCTCGTTCGCCGGCCGTGGGTACGAGGCCACGTCACTCGACGCCATGGCCAAGGGGCTGGACCTCACCAAGCAGTCGATCCTGTACTGGTTCCCGTCCAAGGACGCCTTGCTCGAGGCGGTGATCGCCCGCAGCGCCGACGACCTCTCGACCGCGCTCGAGACCGCATTGGCGGGTGCGGGGGAGGGGTGGGTCCGGGTGGAGGCGGTGGTGCGCTCGGTGTTCCGCCTGGCCGCGCGACAGCCCGAGTTGCTGGGTTTGCTGCGCGAGGTGGGGCGACTGGGGCCACCCGCGGCGACGCAGATGACGCTGGCACTCGAGCCGTTGGTGCAAAGGGCGTCGTCGTTCCTGGAGGCCGAGATGGGCGCCGGCACGATGCGCCGCCATGACCCCCGGCTCCTGCTGCTCGCGATCTACTCCACCGTGATCGGGATGGTCACCGAGGTCGAAGTGCTGCGCGCACTGGGTGAGGAGCCGACGGCGCGCTCGTTGGTACGGCGGCGGGCGGACGTCCTGCAGCTGCTCCGCTCGGCACTCCTCGTCGAACCCGCCGGCTGACGGACGGGCTCGGAGTCCTACTCGGTCGGCTTCGGAATCTTCTTGCGGGGCGGAGCCTTCGGCGTGTAGCGCTTGCTCGCCGCCGGCGGCTTGCGTGCGCCGGGGCTCGAGGCCTTGGTGGGCCTGGCCTGGGCTGCGTCCTTGCGTTCTCGACCCCGGGGACGTGCCGCCGCCTCGCGGGCGATGGCGCGGGAATTGGTGGTGCCGTACTTGCTGATTCGCCAGGCTCGCAACATGAGCCAGCCCCCGAGGAGGATGAACGCGAACCCGGCCAGGCCGATGAACAGGGTGAAGCCGAAGCCGATCAGGAACAAGTCGAACGCGATCAGGGTCCGCTTCTTCTTCCAGAGCGCGACGAAGCCGAGGGCGCACAGCAGCAGGAGGAGACCTCCGAGCAGCTTGGCGTCGGGGGCGACGGCGATCGTGTCCTTCCCTCTCTTGGTGACCTTGTTGGCCGCGATGATGTAGGCGGGAATGGCGATGGCCCCGACGGTGGCCAGCACGAGGGCTCCGAGGGCCCATTTGCTCTCCATGGGATCGAGGGCGGACATGGCCGCCTTGCGCTCTTCGGGAGGCAGGATCTCAACAGGGTCCGGCGTCTCGTTGGATCCACTCGAACGGGGCGTCTTCGGGCCGGAGAAGAGGCCGAGGAGCCGGGCGCTCAACGTCTGAGGCCGGTCGGAGCCATCGGGGGAGGTCCACGTCATGCGGAACTCAGGGTACCGGCGCAACCCGGACCCCCCAAATCACCCGCCGCCGCAGGGGCTCGAGCCCGTGGAGGCTACGGTTGTGGCCCAGCAATGCCCAAGGGCGCTTAGCTCAGCTGGTTAGAGCGCAGCCTTCACACGGCTGAGGTCGTGGGTTCGAGTCCCGCAGCGCCCACGGCCGTTGTGCATAACACAACATCTTCCCAGGTCAAGGCCGGGTTTGAAAGAGAGGCGGAAGCCCACAGCGTTGTCATTTCGACAACGTTCTCCCTAGTCAGATGCACTTTCGCGTGTCCGGTCGCTCAAGCATCCAAACGGCATTAGTCCAACCCTCAGGAGTGCGCGAGAACCGTCGATCTGGCCAGGATCAGGTCCTTCGTCGGTTCGGGGGCATCATTATGCGCCGTATTTTGAGGGGCGGCAGCTTCTGAGGCTCGCGTAGAATCCTCCACTGATCACGCCCCGACCCGCGCCGGAGGGCTCACGTGCCGGACCGACAAGTACCCGCCATGATCTTGCCCTACCTCGGTGCGTACCGCGAACCGGAGAGACCCGTTGAAGTCGTTCTTGACCAACTCGCTTTAACAAAGGAGTTCGACGATTCAGTTCTCAGTGACTTCGATCCTCTGGTGGTGGTGATGGAACTCGTCGCTCAAGAGGTCAGAGGACTGCGACTGTCGCCACGAGGTCCAAAAGGTAGGCAAGTGTGGATCGACGCCATGGAAGAGCTTCAAATCGGCGATGGCAATCGCCGTCGTCGCATTGAGCACAACCGCTTCCTTCCTTGCCGTAGCTGTGACCGTGCCTTTCGACCGGCGATCAATCGCCAACTACTCGCTGTCTTCTTAGTCTGGAGCACTTCGCGGTCTGCGGAGGACCTAGTAACAATCCATCGCTGCCAGGCATGCGGGGGCACGCTCACCGAACTCGAAGCGAAGGTCTACAGCAGCGATTACCACACTCCGGAGCCAGGCTTCGAGGGCACTGACGAGAAGTGGTCGGAGCAGCTTTTACATGTCAGCGGCTATTGGGCCAGCGATGAGTGAGGCGCCCCGGCGGTTCGAACCCGGTCATGTGGAGGGCGTCACCTTCCAACCCGGAGACGTCGGCTTGGCTCATGGGCCCGGATTAGTCGATTGGGCCATCCGGTTCGCCGAGACTCGGCGATACGGCAAGAAGAGCCAAGAGGCCCGATGGAATCACGCGTTCATGATCACCAACGCAGCTGGCGGACTGATCGAAGCTGCGGGCAGGGGCATGCAGAGCAACACGATGGAGAAGGAGTACGCACACGGCGATTTCATCGTGTTGCGACCCCCGTACCCATGCGGAGGAGCGGATCGGGCTGTCACGACGATGACGAAACTGCTGAACGACAAGGACAGGTACGGCTACTTGGAAATCGCGAGCGAGGCCCTCGCCTTCCTCACCCAAACGAAGTTGCGCTTCGGGTTCGCTGGCCAGCAAATTTGTTCGGGGGCGGTCTCCTACGCGCTTGACCAAGGCGGCATCCCAATGGGCGAGGACGAGGAGTGGAATTCGCCTGCTGACGTGATGCACATCGCCATCCAACAAGAATGGCAGTGGGTCGCAGGCGCCCATTTGGCCTAGAGCCCGCCCGCCGAGACCGCACGGCTCTGCCACGAGTTCCGGTGCTGGTACAACCAAACCCGCGACCTCCGGGGCCGAGGGTTCGAACGTTGCAGAGGAACTCAAAGGAGTGACCTCACCTTCGGTCTACCCTCGGTGCCCGTGGACCCGATGCCAGAGCCCGGCGACCTCATCGCCGCCTTCAGCCCGCAGCCGGGGCGCTGCTTCCGCATGGTGCAGTCCTTCCAGCTACAGGCCGACTACTGCCGCCAGGCGCCGGCGTGGAAGGGCGTGTGAATCGCCCTCGTCCGCGGCGTGCTGGGCCGAGGCGAGTGAGAATTTCTCGTCGTCGGTCACCCAGACGCCGTCGCGATCAGCTCGGCGAGCCATACCAACGAGGCGATCCGTTCGTAACTGGCGTCGCAGTGGAGGCCGAGTGGATCCATGAGAATCGGTCGGATCCCGGCTCGGCGGGCGCCGACTACGTCGATGGCAGGCATGTCACCGACGTACCAAATCCGATCCGCGTCGAGGCTGAGGAGGTCGATGACCACCTCGAAGATCCGTGGGTCGGGCTTCATGACGCCGACGTTTCCGGAATCGACGACGCACTCTATGTCCACGCCGATGCCGGGACCCACTTGGCACAGCTCGAGTTGGGCGAGCCGAGGACCGATCATCCCATCGGCGTTAGAAACGATACCGAGCCGGACCCCGGTGTCGGCGAGGGCCTGCAGTCCTTCGCGGCTGCCCGGCACCGGTTCGACCCACAGCGCCGCATCAGCGAACTCGCTGTCGAGGTGGCGATGGGCCTCGTCACGCCGGTCCTGTGGTACGCCGCACTCGTCGACATACGTCTGGAGGTGGTCAAGCCAGGCCTCGGTCCAGTTTGCCTCGACGTCGAGGTGCGTGCCGAACTTTGCTGCGGCCCGGTAGTGCGCGTTGGCCAGCACCTCTCGAGGGACGGAGCACTCGTGTGAAAGCCCCCAGGATCCGCTCGGGGTCGGGGAGGACGAACACGCCGCCGGCGTCGAGGAGCACGGCGGCGGATCGTCGCCTATATGGGCCATGCCCAGAACCTACCCAGGCGACCCTGCTGCCGGCGCGTCAGGTCCATGCAGCAATCCACCAATGGCGAGAGGGCTGGGGTCCCTCGCCAATCGCACCTGCCCCCTACGCCGGGGGTGGGCGCCACCCGGCGAGCATTTGCGGCCCCGCTTCAGAGGGGTCGTTTCGCGTATCGGTCACGCACGGCTTGCCGAGCTCACTGATGGTTCACAGACGCCTCGGAACCCGCCATAGGTTCGTAACGCGGCTCGCAGCTGGAGCACAGGTCGCCCATTTAGGCTTGTGCCCAAGCGAGACGGCCGGCGCCCTCTTTCCCCCGAACCCCCCGGTGGGCGCCGGCCGAATCGCGTCTGGCACGGTAGCCGAGCCGATCATCGTCAACCCGTCGGGGCGTTGGGGCCACCGTTCGAGGCGGTCGTTTCTCGTCCCGGACCGGGTTTTTGGGGGAAATCGCACTGCCCCAGTCCGCCATCACTTTCGGGACAATCGACCACCCGTGGGAAACCGTCCGAGATGTGAGGCAATGCGTGTCGAAGGGAGCCCGCTCCTTCACCCAGTGTGCAGAGCTACGGTGACGCGGGTGAGCGAACGGACCCCCACATCGGGGACTGAGTGGGTTCGTCGGATGAGTGGCGGGTCCTTCGCCTCCGGATACAAGTATGTGTTGGAGGATGCGACTGGCAACCGCCTGGCGACATCTAAGTACTCGTGGTTAGGCCTTCTGAAGCAAATCGAGATCGAATCTCTGTCCTATCGATGTCGCCGGCACGGGTCATTGCAACTCGAAGTTCGAAACTCTCAGAGCGATGAGCAAGTGATGTTGGTTGATTGCGGTCGAAGTGAAGGTGCTATTGCCCTGCCGGAGAAGCGATTGTCCTTCTTCATCACTCCGTGGCCACTTGGTCCTTTGATCGATGTGTTCGATCACCAGGGCCGGCACGTCGTTTCTGCGAGCTTCGAGAACCCCAGTCGCCGGGTTTGGCCACCACTTCCCTTGGGGATTGCGGTACTGGACGAAGGTTCTGCGGAGTGCGACGAGCTGATCATCGTCACCTGTGCAGCATTCCATGTTCTCGCAAAGACCATCTGAGGAACCAGCAGGTCCAGCCTGGAAGGCCCGGACTTAGGGGCGGGCCGCAAACTCCGCCAGGGCCGCGAGCTGCTTGGCCGTACCCACACTGATCAAGACGTCGCCCGCCTCGATCACGTCTTCGGGCGATGGATTGGTGACGAAGACGCCATCGGGGCGGCGGATGGCCAGCACTAGGGCCCCGGTGCGGTCGCGCAGTTGCGCCGAGCGCAGGGTGTTACCCGAGAGCGACGATGCGGCCGAAACGGCCAACTCTTCCAAGCGGAACTCGAGGGTGCCGTCGTGCATGACGACGTCGACGAAGTCCACCACGAGGGGCTGGGTCACGAATGACGCCATGCGGTCGCCACCGAGCTGCTGGGGGTTCACCACCCGGTCGGCGCCGGCGCGCAAGAGCTTGGGCTCCGACGACTCATTGCGGGCGCGGGCGATGATCTGCAGATCGGGTCGCATCGACTTGGCGGCCACTGTGACATAGAGGTTGTCGGCGTCGGTGTCGAGGGCGGCCACCAGCGTGGCCGCCCGTTCGATGCCAGCCTGGCGAAGCGTTTCGTCGTCGGTCACGTCACCGTGTACCGACGCATATGGCACCTCACCTAGCCGCGCCGGGTCACGATCGATCACCACGACTTGCCGACCTGCGCTCACCAGGAATCGGGCCACCTCACGCCCGACCCGTCCCCAGCCGCAGACGATCACGTGATCAGACATTCGGGCGATGTCGCGCTCCATCTTGCGCCTCCTTACGAGTTCTCGCATGTGGCCCTCGATCAGCACCTCTAACACGGCCGAGAATGTGTACAGGGCAGTACCCACACCCACCAGGATCAGGACGATGGTGAAGGTCTTGCTGCCCGTCCCCAACGTGTGCGGGGAAGTAAACCCCACCGTGGTGACGGTAGTGACGGTCTGGTAGACGGAATCGAGGAAGTCGAATCCGAGCACCAGGTATCCCGTGGTGCCGGCCACAAGCACGAGCGCCAGGGCCACGAGGCCAATCCGCACCCTCCGAAATGGGTCACGCATCGGGTTATCATGCCTGAAGCGACGTGCGTGACCGACCCCCGCAGGCGGCGCACCGGGTGACTCAAGTTTACGGGTCCACCTAATGCAGATATGGGACTATCCCAGTTCGCCGGCTCGGCGACACCATGGAGGGGCGCATGGCGTCGCCTCACGTCTCAGGACAAGAAAGCAGCTTTCGCTTGAGTGAGACCGCATTGACAACTCTGCGCGGTTCAACCAGATCCCTCATCCGACCGGAAGCGGTGTCCTGATGTGACCCTGCTCAACGCGTCAGACGCCACCACACCTCGGGGCCCGAGAGCGCACTCGCTGTCCGCAGCTCTACTTGTGCTGAAATGCGTCCCACTCCCGCTCGCAACATCCCGACCGTGGACCCGCTCGGTAAGGGACCATCCAAAGGGCGCTGTCGAACTTCCAGGGTGGCAACGAGACCGGGCCACCCGATCACGTTGACCGGCTGTGCCACGGTTACGGGTGCCATCGAACCCCAGGCTGCATCGACCTCGGCGACTTTCTGGCCGGGAGCGAAGATGGTGAAGCTGTGCAGGGCAACGAAGACACTCCTCACCAGCGCGTCTCCCGCATCGACTGCGGCAGTGTTCGGGCCAAGCGCCCCGCCCGGCTGACCCAGGACGCCACCGATGAGCGTGACGTCTTTCCCGCCGATATTCTGCTGCGCCGCGAAGAGATAGCAGCCCTGTGCACTCGAGTCGGACGCCGTCTTGATGCCGATGATCCCGTCGTGCCCCAGCTCGAAATTGAGGTTGTAGACGACGGTGGTCATCGGCACGCTCGCTTGGGCCAGCGAGACGATCTGTCGGAGGACCGGGATGGACAGCGATGCCTCGCCCAGGCGGACCAGGTCCTCTGCCGTGCTCGTCGTGGCCGGGTCCACGCCGCTCGGATCGGTGATGTGTGTCGAGGTGAGGCCGAGCCTGCTTGCTGCGGCATTCATCTTGGCCACGAACGCGCTGACGCTTCCCGCGTCCCAGTCGGCGAGGACCGTCGCCATGTCGGCTCCCGAGTCGACCAACAGCCCTTCGAGGGCTTGGAGCTCGGTGAGTGACTCTCCGGCTGCGACCGGGACTTCGGACTCCTGTCTCGCCTGCCCGGCCTGATACGCCGCGAGCGCGTCGGCGGTGACGGGGATCGCCGGGCCATCGTCCCCCGGCGCCAACCGGTGATCTGACAGGACCACGTAGGCGGCGAGGAGCTCGGCCAGACCGGCGACCGGGACGGACTGGGACCCACGTACCTGGCCCACTGTTCCAACACCCACGACCGTCGCCGCTGCCTCTCCGCTGCTTGGCCACGCGAAGGACGGTGCCGTCCCTGGGAGACGGACTTCTCGGGTCTTGAGGGTGGCGTGGGGGAGCGGTCGGACCCACTGTGCGATGGCACCCGCGCAGAGCGCCGCGACGATGAGCGCAGTGCCCCACGTGAGGAGACGCCGGCGCCGTCGCGAGGCGCGCAGCCCGGCAATGATGTCGAGCTCGTCTTCGCTCGGCGGAGGGAGCTGTCTGCCAATTTCGGCGAGGCGTTCTTCGTTTTCCCGAGGCAGTGCCCGCTTTCGGGCGTGGGCAGGACCTTTGTGTCTCCCGCTGTCGTTACCGACCATGACCTCAACGCTAAGGCCGCGACGCGCAGCGCAGTGAGCACGTCCACCTGTGCCGCCGGGCCGGGGCATCTCGTGAACGTCCGTTCCAGGTTGGTCCCCGAGGCGACTTCAGAGGACTCCGCTCGAGGTTCTGCAAGGTCCCGTCCCGCGTGCGGCGTGTTGTCGCACGTGGAGGCGTAGGTCAAGGACGATCTTGCCGGCATTGGCGCTGGGTGAGTTCCCGGTACGCCGGCTCGGTGGCGCGTTATCCGAAGCCGATGTGCTGCTTGCAACAGTTAGCGCTGGGGCGCGAGGTCAGCGTTCGTTTCCATACAAAGGCTTTCGCAGCCGCGGGTAGGCCCAGCGGTTCGGTCTTCAATGGCGTTCAGTACCCATGCCGTGGTCGGATCTTGATGCCGGCACGCTTGAGAGCTCGCTGAACGGTTGACGCATCGACATTCAACGCCTTGCCCACGATGGCAAGCGACTCGCCAGCTCGATATCGGGTGGCGGCCCGTTTGACATCAGCTGCACTCAGCTTGGGGAGGTTCACCCTCCGAGCAATGCCGAGACGCTCAAGATGGTCTGCCAGGGTTCGATGGTGGACACCGAATTCCCGAGCGAGGTCATTCAATGAACGGCCAGATTGGTACCGCGCTGCTACGGCTTCGAGTTGAGACGGGGTCAGTCGGCGCTGGACAGGTGGCCCTGGACGTCGAGTGGACCGGCCCGCGGTGGGGGGATTGGCTCCGTCGTCGTCTCCACAGAGCGCCATCGAGGCAGGGTTTGAAAGCTGTCCCTTATTGTTCGAACCGCGGTCTTCTGAAGGATTCGACGACCGTATTGCCGTGCTCGGGGACTTCCCGCCAGTTGCTGGTGCATCACGAGACCCCTGTTGAGCGACCGTTTCCAGAGTGTCTGGCGGGTTTGAAAGCCGTCCCATAAGGCCCACCGGTGTTGTGGATATCACAACGTCGCCCCAGGTCAGACGAGGGTTTGAAAGAGTGCCCGAAGGTTGTTTTTCCTTTCGCGATCGACGATGAGGACTCGGGTCGGTGCTCGCGACAGTTGCTGCGCCCAGTCCGGCACGAGTGGGGCAAGAGAGGATTTGGGACGAAGCTCAGCCCGTTTGCGGGCCGAGATCTGTGTCCTAGTTATCGTGTCCTAGTTGGAGTACTACGCCACAAGGTGGGCGCCGCATCTCTCGCTGCTTAGCGCCTTTCCGTAGTCGCCAGAACGACGGCTGCAATCCACCACTGCGACCGATTGTCGAGTTGCAACTGGTGCATCTGGTGGGGGCTTTTACAACAGACGAACAACAGATTCGGCCAACCGTGTTGGTTCCGGACCTGGGGGCGTTTCCTTCAAATGTCGGCTTTGTCGGAACGTTGTGCCGGTTGAGTCCGGTCGGCTCTACTCCGGCGTCGGGCCTCGATGTAAGCATCCAGAGATGACCACGACGAAGGAACCTGATGCCGAGACGGTCACCGCCTTCGGACTTAACGAAGTCATTGCGGCTCTCGCTCGGGACTTGAAGAAGGCCCAAGCGATGAGCATGCCACCTAATGTTCCGAGTGCTGAACGATGAGTAAGGTTCTCGTCTTCGTGGGAGGCTTCGCTGCTCCCGGTAATGAATGGCCGCTCACCCCGATTCGGCGCAGCGCTCGTGAACAGGGCTGGCGAACCAAGTACTTCGACGAGCGGTTGGCTTTCGGGCCACTCGCTACCTCAGCGGAGCGCCTCGTCAAGCTGATCGACAAACTGGATCAGGCCCACGACACCATCGTGGTGATCGGACATTCGATGGGAGGTCTGGTCGCAGAGCACGCCGCAGCGCTGGGAGCACCGATCGACGGACTCGTAACTATCGGCACACCGCACCAGGGCCACAATCTGTCACGCTTCGGCCCATTACCGGTCATGAGGGAGATGGGGACGAACAGCGCCTATCTAAGGGGTGTGGCAGCTATCCCTGGCGAGCGCCCTCCAATCCTTGCAGTGATAGCGGCGAATGATCGGCTCGTATCCAAGAGCGCCGCTCGACCGAACAGGCCGCACACTCTCCTAGAGGTGCCGAACGTCGGGCATCTGCGCGTGATCTTCGATCAGAGCACAGCCGATGCCATCATGAAGTGGGCCGATGCTCTCACGGACGAGATAGCTGAAAGGCACCAAGATCTCGATCGGGCCACTCGATCCGAACGTGGACCCAATTCCCCTCAAGCGACGTCATAACCTCCCGGTGGCTCGCCCAGTACTGCGGCCCAATGGCCGGTCGCTGCTCGCAGGGCTCCTGAAGCCGACTCCTTGGTCACTGGCAACGCCCCGGCGCCCGGCCCCCTCGCCTGGTTTGGGTGTAGCCGTGATCGGCGTACGGGGACGGGTCAAATACGACCGTTTTCGCCATCACGACTCTGCCCCAGTACGGCACCATGCGGGCAGTCCTTCGGGTCGCCTGAATGGCCGGATCGGTCCCTGATCGCTGCCGGTTCAATGGTCCATTCGGGGTGGATCGACCGGCAAGTGGCTCAGCCTTGCGAACCAATCCCGTGTGCGCAGCGTCATACTGTGGCGTGAAGCTCCTGGGCCGCGTCACGACGGTCGCTGCCCCTGTCTTGCTGGCGATGCCCATGGCCTCGGGACCACACCCGGCGGGCGCCGTCGTTGTGCCCAAGGCTGGTGTGATCGAGGTCACCGGGTACCAGGTGGTCGGTGATGCCGGAAGTCGCGGCCCAGTCACCGTGGTCGTCAACGGACAGAGCGCGAGGGTGCTGCGAGCTGCACTGGAAAGTGCACCACCGTGGACCCCGCCACGGCAAGTCTGTCTGGAGAGCCTCAATCCCTTCCTCATCAGTGTGCTGCCGCGCCGAGGAGCGCGTGCCACCATTGTTGCCAGGGCTGTTGACACCTGCGACGGCCAATATGTGATGGTCACGGTCGGCAAGCTCACGACCGATGTGAAGGACGAGTGTGTTCTGCAGTCTGCCGTGGTCGCCGCTCTGCCCCGTGGGCAAGCGAATGCGACCCGAATGGATGTCGCGGGGGCTTGCACGAAGTCAGCGGGGTCCTGACGCGTACCGGCCAGGGTATGACCCACCGCCGGATCAGTGCACGTTCGGAACGCCCGAAGTAGATTCAGCTTTGATGGCGCGGTGGCTTGGCGCTTTGGTCGCGGTTGTGGTGGGTCTCGGCCTTGCTCCGGCTGGCGCAGGCGCCGGGGTCCCATCGGCCCGCTCGACAGCTTTCCCGACATGCGCCGCCCGCAATCTCGTTGCGACCGGCTTCTGGGAGGGAGCAACCACCTCCATGGCCGGGACCATCTGGCTCACAAACAGAGGGGCGAGTTCATGTTCGTTGCGGGGCTACTTGCCCATCACGCTTCGGACTCACAGTGGCAGGGCGCTGTCGGTGTCTGTCCGGCACGCCGGAGCAACCTTGCTACCAAAGCCCGTCCTCCATCCGCGCTCCGTGTCATTGGCCCCTGGCGTGTCACAGAGCGCCAGCTTCCTTTTCCAGTGGTGGGACTGGTGTGGCTCAGACCCGGGTCCGCTCAGTGTCCACGTCGCCATCTCTTCAAGGGCCTCCCTCAGCGTGGCGCCAGTCGAGACTGGCTTCGTGGGAACAGCAGGCTGTCTGACCCCCGGAGAGCACAAGCGGTCATGGATCGCGCTCGCTCCAGTGGGGCCGGCAAGTCACTGAGGTCGGATGCATTGTCGGTGTCCCCGGATGCCGGGACGAGGTGGCAATTCCGGTACGTGGGAGGTCCGGCGACCTAAACCGACGAAGCGATCACCAAGGCCACTGATCTACATACCCGTTCCGCTGCATCCAGTGCCGGGGATCGGGCAAGACAGGGATTGCGAGATGCACTCTTCTCCAAACCCGCACCCACCGCGGAGCTTCTCGATAGCGGACTCGCCGCACGGATACTTGGTCGCTCACCGGGCACCATTGTTGCATCGTTGCCGACCGGCTCTATCGCTCCATCGTGTATCCCAGTTCGCCGGGACGGTGGGACACTTCGCCACTTCGGGATTGTCGCCCGCAGCGACGAGGAGCGCCGACGCGGCGTCGGTCCCGATGCCGAGCGTGGAGATCAGCTCGGGCGCGGTCTCTTTGACCAAGGGTTTGAGGATGGCGTCGATCTCGCTGATCTCCTCTTCGAGGGTGATGGCCCGCCGGGCCAGCATGCGCAGGCTGAACTTGGTGAGCGAGACGATGTCGCGCTTGGCTCCGGGTCGATAGGCCGATGCCCGCTCGAGGAGGTGGAAGACGTTGAGGCCCCGGAGCTCGGCGCGGATGGGATCGGGGGCCGTCGAGACCAGGTTGCGCATCTGGTTGAGCGCCTGGGTCCGTCCTTTGCGCGCCGAGGACCTCGTGACACGCAAAACCCGCATGGATTCGACGTTTCCGTCCCTCGTCTTGGCCTCACCGGCGGCGTCGCCCGAGAGGGCGGCACGGGCGGCCGAGATGGCGTCTTGGGGATCGGACTTGCCCTTGAGCCGGCGGCGTTGGCGATTGGGACGGTCGACTTCGACGACGCGGATCCGCTCGGCTTGGAGGTGTCGAGTGAGCCCGGCCCCATAGGACCCGGTCCCTTCGACGCCGACGAGGTCGACCGGGCCGAAGTCGCTCAGCCACCCCAGCAGTTTCTTGTAGCCCTGCTCGGTGGTGGCGAAGCTCTCGACGCCGAGGAGAACCCCTCGTTCGTCCAAAGCCGCAGCTACATGGACATCGAGGTGCGTATCGACGCCGCCGGTGATGCTCCGTGCCAGAGTGGTCACTGTCATCCCTTCGTTGGATTGGGTTGGGGTGACACCGCACCGAGTGGGACGACGGACAGGACAGCGACGGGCCTGTGTCAGGCAGGCTCCTATTAGGTCACTCCGTCCGACCGGCAGGTGTCGAGTGGGTGACCGGGCCAGGCCGACGGATCGAACTAAAGACAGTCCCAAAGGACGTCAGCCGGTTTGCTGGAGTCAGACCTGGCCTGGGCACCCACCCACACGCTGACCAATCCATTCACCGAAGTGGTGGATCATTCAGCGGCCGCTTCAATCCTCGCTGCCGGGACGGTGGGACACTTCGCCACTTCGGGGATAACGCTTCACAGCCTGACGAGCCCGACCGCTATCCGACAGAGTCGGACGGTGTG